>JBLXHN010000001.1:0-891437 GCA_048259585.1 Vibrio sp.
AACCAAGTGCATTACGAAAGAAGCCAGTGAACACTCACTGGCTTCTGAGAAACGTCAACCTATTTCAGGACGACACAGAGCAAGGCTTAATACAAAGTCAGATTTGTCTTACGGTGTTACAAGGTGTTACCGATTCCTTTCATAGTGTTCACTGTTAGCATGTGAGGTTATTTATAGGAGACAGTTCAGCATCAAACTGGTGAAACCTTCGATGTTTCTCTGTCTACTTAATCGAAACCTCTCATAAGCCATTTTGTATGTCGTTAAGTAGCCGTTTTAAAACGTATATTGCTCTTGTACTGTTCATATTCAGTTTCCCTGTTTTTAGCCAACCGCTGAGTTGGGAGCAGGCTTTTGAACAACATCATGTCATTATGCTACTCGTAAGACCAAAAGGTGGGCTGATAGTTAAAGCCAATACAGCAGCCAGCGATTTTTATGGGTATTCCATCTCCGAGCTTGAGTCTATGTCGATTCAGCATATTAATGTTCTGAGTCCCAAGGCGGTCGTTGAAGAAATGGCTTTAGCGAAAAAAGAGCAAAGAAACTATTTTATCTTTTCTCATCGTTTAGCTGATCAAACAGTAAAAACGGTAGAAGTCTCGTCTATTCCCGTTGTTTACAACGGTGAACGTCTACTTTACTCGATCATTAGAGATATTTCAGAGTTCAGAGAAGCTCAAGATGGACTATGGCATTACCAGAACCGCTTAGAGGAAATGGTGGCTGAACAAGCACATCAACTAACCGTTAAACACCGATCACGATTTTTCCTTCTATTCGGTATATCAATCAGCTTGCTTGTGTTGCTGTCTGCTTTGTTAAGACAGGTATGCTTGCAGCGCAGAACCAAATCGCTGTTAGAGCGAGAAAAGAAGCGTCTTTCCGATGTAATTTGGGGAGCAAATGTCGGTACTTGGGAGTGGGATGTAAAGCGTGATGAACTGCATGTGAGTGATTTTGCGTTATCTCTAATCGGATATGAGCAGTGGCCTTTCTCGCCTTTGACCAGAGTTCGGGTAAAACGCTTATGTCATGAGGGCGATTGGGTTAAAGCTACGCCTAACTTAATCGCGAATTTAAAGGGTGAGGCGTCACTCTATGAAAGTGAAGTGAGAGTCCGGCATAAGAAAGGGCACTGGGTTTGGATTTTAACTCGGGGGCGTGTTATTGAGCGTGATAATGATACAAACGAAGCCTTAGTTGTTGCAGGAACTTTCCAAGAAGTCACGATGCAGAAAAACATGCATGAACAGCTTTATCAATATGCCCATATTGATCTATTAGCCGAAGTCCCTAACAGGCGATCATTCAACGAATGCTTAGAAGATATCTATCGCCTGCCCAGTGATATCGGCTCTCAGCACGCGTTATTTTATATTGATCTGAATAAATTTAAGTTCGTTAACGATTGTTATGGGCATGAAGCTGGTGATGAAGTCATTAAAAATGTGGGGAAGAGATTGAAAAAATTGACGCGCTCTTCTGACCATGTATTTCGAATCGGAGGCGATGAGTTTGCCGTGCTAGTAAAAAATATCGAATCGTTAACAGTGGTAGACACAATTGCAGACAAAATAAAACTGGGACTGAGTCAGCCTCATCGGCTATCTAACGGGGAACAGGTCATTACACCACCAAGTATAGGCGTGGCGGTGTATCCGAAAGATGGTAGCAACTCAGACTGTTTAATTTCTCATGCTGACCAAATGATGTACTTAGCCAAACATCGTCATCCGTTTGGAGGGTACGAAGTTTACACACCGGATAAATGCACAGTTTCATCTCAACGTAGTCAGATTCAATGTTGTCGGTCTAAAGGCAATGTGCCGATTAACGTATAAAGCCATGACAAAGTCGGTGTTCGATTTATACGTGTTATTCCTGCGAAGGCTGGAATCTAGTCGCAGCGCCCGTTGAGACTAGATTCCAGATATTGAGCTTGTCATTAGTCAGAAATGCCCTAGAGAAGACTAGGGCATTTGCAGGTTTAGTTTTGGCTGTCTAACCAGCGAAGGTATGCATTACGTAATCGAACCGTTTGATTCTCAAAATACGCACTGCCGTATCTACCGCGGTTGAAGTATTCACGTTCTAATCGATGTTGGAACTCAACTGACAAGCCATTACCACTATTGAGATTGTTGTGCGACTGATCGATTCGAGTTTGAACACTGAATTTAAACTGGTCACTACCTCGTAATTGAACATAGCCCGGAGACATATCACGCCAGAACGTCAGTGGGAATGCCACACCTAAGGTCATGAACTTTTCACTTTCTGCGGCAGTTTCAAATTTGGTTTCTAGATAACTCGCATAGACGTTAACATCACCAAACCAGTGATTGGTTGTCACCTCATAGCCTTTGTCGCCTTTCCAGAATTCACCACCTTTTACGTTGAGTTGCCAGTCCCATTCAGGATGAGAGTAGGTATAACCCACTAAACGAATATTGTGATCTTTATAAGCGTTGCCGTGTTTATCCGCATTGTCTTCATGGGAATATTGTCCATATTCGCCAAGGAACATATGCCTGCCTTGTGGCGAGTACCATAAGAGATCGTTTTTATATCCAATATAGTTTGTCTTGGTTAAGCCGTAAGAAAACTGGTAACGCAAGTCTAAAGGTAAGTTAACGGATTGATGAAACTGAGCACGGTTGATTTCGCTCTCAAAAGCACTGTCTTTCCAGCGACCATCCTCATAGTCATCACTGTTTGAAACCGGTGTGACATAACGAATATCTAATGCTGCACCAGACCATAATGACGTATAACTGTTAGCTTCAAAAGCGAGAGAGTAGTCAAGTACGCCATACTCGGTGGCAACAGCGTAGCGCACTCCTGGTGAGACTATAAGTTGGGTTCGACCAAATCCAGATTGGATTTTATCGCCAGCCCATTCAGTATTATCCAGCACAGAGGAAAAATCTGTGGTGCTGAAGACCAATCCTTGAGGTTCGCCACCGTCACGGATGAAGGTGCGATAAGTTTGTGCCGAAGCGCTCACTTTGACCACTGGAACCTGGTTGCGCATGGTTACAACCGTAAATTGGTCGTTATCCAGGCCAAGTTCTGAAGCGTTCGTTTCACTGTACAAACTAGAGACAATACCCAGTGCGACACCAATACCATCAACCTGGTTGTGGTTGTAGCGACGATCTTCAAGGGTGACAACAAGTTGGTTATTGTTGGTACCCAAACGGATGTTGAGGAAGCCTTCCTCGACCAACGCTTGTTTTAAAGTGGTTAAAGAAGCGACTTCAGCGTTAGCTTGCGCAACCGTCACTTTATCTTGCAAACTCAGTTGATTGTTTAACTTTGTCTCACGTTTTACGTAGTCGCCGGCCAAAGGAATCGAAAACTGGGTTTGCCACACTTGTTGATCATTTTGAACTTCGTGCCCACTGTAAAGCATAAAGCCAAGCGAAGCTTGCATGTTCCATGGCAATAAACCTTCAGGCGTGAATACTTTTGCCATGGCGTTGTAATCAACGCTGTCATATTCGGCAACCAGTTGTAGAAAGCTCAATGGCTCTATTTCAATACCGCCGAACGGACCATTTAAAATGTTGCCTTCGGCTGAAGTTGTGCCGTAACCGAGTGAAGTTCGAATTGGCAGAAAATCAAAAGAATAGTCAGCAACGGCATATTTGGCATCAAAGTTATTCGCGGCGCCTTCAACATCTTGCATCCCAACCGCTAAATTCAAGCCATCTAAAGCTCCCCAGTTACGCCAAAATGCTGGAAGCTGGTATTTAAAAGATGCGGAAAGGTCACGGATGCCACCACCGGACTCAGTATATAAATTAGTGTTGTATGTTTTGGTTACGATACGACCATTAGTTTCCAGCCCTTGAAATAAGCCCATTGAAAAACTAAGCGAGTCTAAGTCGTTAATATTAGAACTCTGGGGAGTGCCATGGCCGTAAGTGAATGAGAATTCACCCGATTCGATGGCTTGAGCATTGGGAGTAAAAACTAAACCGGAAAATGCCTGGTTAGATTGCAGTACTTCCTGAGCATTTAAAGCGAAAGGGACGGCTAAACCGAGCAGAGTGAATGAAAAAGGGGTAATCCGTTTCATTAGATATCCATTAACAACAATAGTGGAGAATGTAACGAAATACATGCCACCAACAATCAGATAGGAAAAAGGCACTCATAAGAGTGCCTTTAAAAAAGCAAATGAGTATTAGTCTTCGCCAGTACCGCTACCGTCAGAACCTGTACCAGTACCGCCTGTGCCACCAGTACCGCCAGTATTGGTATCATCACCGCCAGTATTAGTGTTATCGCCACCAGTAACTGGTTTTGACTCTTGTTCTTTAGGCTCTGGTAGACTAGCAATTTCGCTATCGTTTAACACTTTTGATGCAACAGACGATAAATCATCATAATTGCTATCTTCTTTAATATTAATAACGATTACGCCACCAGTACTACTTGTTGGGTAGTTTGCATGCTTTTTAATTGTTTTAGTTACAATGTTTTGAGACGCAGTTGCGATTTGCTTAACAGATAGTGTTAGCGTTTCTGACTTAACTAGCACGTCACTCAAGATGTGAGTAGTCGCTACAAGTTTAGAGTAGTTCTCTGGGCTACTTGTTTTTAGTTTATCAATAACGTTTTCAAGATCGGTCATTAGCTCAGAAGGTGTTGCGAGACCTTTGTTAAGAAAATCACCGAAACCTAAATCTGTTAATACTGTTGTAGCTGCAGACTCAGTGTACTCAGCACCATCTAAAGCTTTAGCAACTAAAGTGGTGAATGGAGTCGCTTTAGGTGCAGAGCCTGCTTTCGCAAGACCTTTAGGAATTGAAAGCGAGAGGTCACTCATATCTTTGCCGTTAGATACGTCTACAGCACCTGCAGTCTTTATGAATGTAAATGTACAGTTCTCAGGTGAAAAACGTACAATATTGTTGTTGATTGATGCATAACCAGTTGCGTCAGTCTTAGGAATTTGACCAGAAACTGTTTCGCCAGAATCATCGACACATGAATAACTACCTGCAATACCCTGAATTGCACCATCATACGCTTGAATAGTTGATGAATCGTTACTATCGTCACCACAACCAACTAACACTGCCGCTGCCACACAAGTAGCCAACAATTTATATTTCATTATATATAAGCTCCAATTATATTAATTAGGTTCCAACCTCTGGAAATAGCATAACTATAGTTTATAGTTGTGTAAATACTAATCACCCATAAGTGCCGTAAATTTATCGTCTAATTTACATTTATCTACTTATTATTCTTCAGTGGTTAAATAGTAAACAGTTATTTGCCACATAAACTTTCAGATTATCGAGAAAGTATTAAGAGAGTCTCATACAAGGACGACATAGGATTGCAATTCTATAGTGAATGTGGTTAATTACGTAAGCTTTTTTCCTACAGATGTAGGAAAGGACTGGTTTTTGAGACTTGAAACACAAAAATAATGATAAAATAGTGTTCTCAATCAATACGTTAGCTTGGCGACTGTCTGGATGCTTCATTGGTTTAAGATTGTGAAAATTTGGTGGCTTTTTAAACTTTCTTGGGAAGTAACTGCTAATCCAAATGTATGTTCATAACTTTGTAATATGAATGTGTACATAAAGTAAGCTGACATATATTTTGATATACGAAGTTAGTAGGCTGTCTGTTCATTTTATCGGTTGCTTCACATCCGGTAGCCATTTCGATGAATTGGGTGTTATTGAGGAATAATAGAAGTCCGAGAATAGTCTGGGCTGTATTCCTTCGATTTAAATTAAGCTAAACATGTGACATCTCGTGTTTAGTGCTTGCCTACAGCTACGTTCAATTTTCATCAACCAGCCGACTTCAATAGGGATATATGCGGTATGAGGTTGATTCGCAAAATCGAAGGGCGGTAGCGTATTTAAATGCTGTTTGTTTTTTCGTCAAGACATTGCAGGTTGAGGTAGAACCCTATTGCAGTAGACAAGGTTCGTAACCAAAGACAAGCAACGTATTGATGGGCGTTTGAAAATGTCGCTAATGTTGTTATTCATTTGATTTACGCTCAGTGATCTTGCTGAGTAAAAAATAATAGAACTAAAATTACATGGACTTTAAAACAAAATTTATAATGACTGCACTGATACCAACATTCTTGGTGGGGTGCAGTACTATTCCTGGCTCTCATTTGTCTGAAGATGGTAAACAACGTATAGAGCAAGTAGAACAATCAGAAAGTAATGTTTCTGAGGTTGTTAACTTAATCCCTTTAACCACACAGACCTTATCCAATATACCTTCCCACAAAAATTCAGTATCAGCTCGTTCCAATATAGATTTAGATAACCTATTAGCCAGTTATGAATACAAAGTTGGCCCGGGTGATATTCTAAACGTTACTATTTGGGATCATCCTGAACTGACGATTCCTGCTGGTTCATACCGTAGTGCTTCAGAAGCGGGGAACTGGGTTCATGCGGATGGCACTATTTTTTATCCCTATATCGGCACCGTTGTTGTTGCAGGCAAAACTGTGCGAGAAATTCGTGACGAAATATCACAACGTTTAGCCAAATACATTGAAAGTCCTCAAGTCGATGTGAGTGTCGCGGCGTTTCGATCTCAGAAAGCTTATGTTACTGGTGAAGTTCAAGCTCCTGGTAAGCAACCGATAACGAATATTCCGTTGACGATATTAGATGCGATTAACGCGGCGGGTGGATTAGCCGCTGATGCAGACTGGCGTAACGTCACCTTAACTCGCAATGGTGAAGAACAGAATATTTCGTTGTATGCATTAATGCAGCGCGGCGATTTAACCCAGAACAGGTTATTAAGATCTGGCGATATTATCCATGTTCCACGTAACGATAACCAAAAAGTGTTTGTTATGGGTGAAGTGAATGATCCTCAAATGCTTAAAATTGACCGCTCGGGAATGAGCCTAACTGAAGCGTTAAGTTCTGTGGGTGGCATTAATGAGCTTTCAGCGGATGCCACTGGCGTATTTGTGATACGTACTTCAGATGATAAATCTCAGAACCTAGCAGATATCTTCCAGCTAAACATTAAAGATGCTTCAGCGTTAGTTATTGGTACTGAGTTTGACTTACAACCTTATGACATCGTTTATGTTACCGCAGCGCCGTTAACTCGTTGGAACCGTGTTATCAACTTATTAGTACCAACAATTTCTGGGTTTAACGAGCTAACGGAAGGCATGCTTCGTGTGCGCAACTGGCCATAAAAGGAATTGTTGATGTTTGATAAAATTCTCGTTGTCTGTGTTGGAAACATTTGTCGCTCCCCATTCGGGGAGCACTTGCTACAAAAAAAACTGCCACATAAGAAAATCGCTTCAGCGGGTATTGGTGCCGAAAAAAGCGGATTAGTCGGTAAACCCGCAGATTCAATGGCACAAGAAGTGTCAAAAGAATTAGGGATAGAACTCAATGAGCACAAAGCTCAGCAGTTAACTTCAGCATTGTGTGCACAATATGATCTTATTCTGGTAATGGAAAAAGGCCATATCGAAGCGTTAACCAGTATTGCCCCTGAAGCGCGGGGTAAGACAATGCTATTTGGTGAATGGATAGGTAAGAAAGACATACCTGACCCTTATCGTCAAAGCAGAGAAGCTTTTGATTTCGCGTATCAACTTATCGAACAAGCTGCCGATGCCTGGGCAGCAAAGTTGTAAACTATGCTAAATCACTCTCTTTCGTCGTTCTAACCTCTTCCAGTTAGCCTTTCAGGATATACAAATTAATGACAGTACAACAATCCCGACCTTCTATTGATAATCAATCGGATGAAATTGATTTAGGTAAGTTATTTGGCATCATTCTGGATGCGAAGTGGATAATTATTGCCACGACTCTTATCTTTGCCATTATCGGCGTAGCATTTGCTGTTCTATCGACTCCGATTTATAAATCCAATGCTTTGATTCAAATAGAACAAAAAAGTTCTGGTGGCATTAGTTCACTGGTTGGTGACATGGGAGAGATGTTTGCCTCAGAATCTTCCGCCACCACTGAAATCGAAATTATCAAGTCTCGAATGATCTTGGGGGATACGGTTGATAAATTCAATTTAACCACAGTGGTTGAACCAAACTACCTACCATTTGTTGGTAAGGGAATCGCGCGTTTGAACGGCGATATTAATATTTTGAATATCAGCCGATTGACGATTCCTGACTACGGATTCGACCTTGAGCATTCCATTGTTATTTTAAATGCTGAACAAAAAACTTATCAACTAGTACGCGAAGATAAAGTGGTTCTGGAAGGTATGGCGGGAGAAACCGTAAAGCAGGACGGTTACGAGCTGTTTGTTAGCGATATTCACTCTGAAAACAATTTTGAATTTTCTGTATCAAAACGCAGTAAATTAGATTCAATCGAATGGTTAAAAGAGAATCTTTCGGTGAGTGAAAGAGGTAAGCAAACCGGAATTTTGGAGCTTAGCTTTACTGGGGAAAACCGTACTTTAATAGCCGATATTTTAAATAGCATTGCTCAAAGTTATTTCCTACAGAATGTAGAACGTAATTCTGCTGAAGCAGAAAAAAGTTTAGAGTTCCTAAAAAGTCACTTACCAGATGTAAAAATTAAGCTGACGGAATCTGAAGATACGTTAAATCGTTTCCGTCAGGAAAACGATTCGATTGACTTAGGACTAGAAGCTCAATCAACGTTGAGAGTGATGGTGGAATTGGAGGCACAGCTCAATGAGTTAACGTTTAAAGAGAGCGAGATCAGCCAACGATTCACAAAAGATCATCCTTCTTACATTTCTCTGTTGGATAAACGCGCAACGTTATTGAAAGAGAAAGAACGTTTAAACAAACAAATTCAAAAGATGCCAAAAACTCAGCGTGAAGTACTGCGTATGACACGTGATGTTGAGGTTAACCAACAAATATACGTACAACTTCTAAATAAAGTTCAAGAACTGGCAATCGTAAAAGCGGGTACCGTTGGTAATGTACGCATTCTGGATACTGCTGAGACCTTTGCTCAACCAGTAAAACCTAAAAAACCACTGATAGCCGTGTTAGCAACATTATTGGGTGGCATGCTAAGTGTGGCGTTTGTTTTGGTTAAAGCCGCTCTGCATAAAGGCGTAGAAAATCCGGACGATATCGAACAGATTGGTCTCTCAGTCTATGCCAGTGTACCCAAATCTAGCTTACAGGTGGAGTTGTTTAGCCAACTAAAGCGTAAGCATAAGCAGAACAAAGATCTTAAATTACTTGCAGAATCTAACCCAGCGGATCTTTCCATAGAAGCATTACGTGGACTAAGAACCAGTTTGCATTTCGCAATGATGGAAGCAAAAAATAACGTAGTGATGATCTCTGGCCCAGCTCCGAGCATTGGTAAATCGTTTGTTTCTACTAACTTTTCAGCTGTGGCTGCGAAAACAGGTCAAAAGATATTACTGATTGATGCAGATATGCGCAAAGGTTATCTACAGCAACCATTTGGTTTAGGCTGGGAAAGTGGTTTATCCGATTTTTTAAGCGGAAAAATAGATTTAGACCAATCCATCAAAAATACCCAAATTGAGAACCTAGACATTATAACCCGGGGGCAAGTACCGCCTAACCCTTCAGAACTACTCATGCACCCTCGATTCAACGAGTTAGTTGAATGGGCCAATAAAGAATATGACTTGGTGATTATTGATACACCGCCAATCCTTGCGGTAACAGACCCAAGCATTGTTGGTGCCCTGGCTGGTACTACGCTGATGGTTGCGCGTTTTGGGATGAACACAGTAAAAGAAATTGATGTTGCTCGTGGTCGCTTTGAACAAGCAGGGATTGAAGTTAAAGGCGTAATACTTAATGCGACAGAGAAGAAAGCGTCAAGCCAGTATGGTTACGGCTATTACAACTATTCATATAAGAGTGATAGTTAATTATTAAAGAATAGGCCTATTGAGAGGGAGTTACAATAGGATAAACTCTGTAATTACATCTGGCTGTCTAAAAATTAATGATAAGTGTCTCTTCATTAAACCTATTTGGTGATCAAAAAATAACATGAGTCTTTTATTACATTGAATTTTGGTGATATCAAAGAGAATATTGTCGTTTTAGTGTAGGTTATTAGTTGGTTGATGTGTTGAGTATTTAGAATAACAACAAGAATCTGAAAGCTTGTGATTTACACAATAAATAACGAGTTCAAAGTGCTTTTAAATTTAAGTTAGCATTGCTAATAGAAAGTTCTGTTTATTTTCAGTCGAAGTTAATATTGTTAACTTATATAATTACACAAAGTTAAAACTAGTTTAAAATATAGAGAGATAAAATGAAGTTTTCATTAGTTTTATGTACATTGGATAGAATTAAAGAAGTTGGCTTATTTCTGGATTCTTTAGCTAAGCAACATATCGATTACGAGTTAATTATAGTTGACCAAAATGAAACAAACGACCTTTATGAATATTTTCATAATAATTATAAATATCTAGTGCCAAAAACAAAATATATTAAAACAGATAAAAAAGGGCTATCACGTTCTAGGAATTTAGGATTAAAACATGTTAAGGGTGAGTTTGTTTGTTTCCCTGATGACGATTGTATCTATTCAAGTGACTTATTGGATTCAATTTATAAGATATTTAATTCTCAAGATATTCAATTGTTATCTATAAAGTCTGTTGGTTCGGGGTGTCTACTTATAAATAAAGATGTAATTATCAAGGAAAAGCTAACCACATTTAACTTGTTTTCAAAGGCTATTTCTTACTCACTTTTTTTTAGAAAGAGCGCGATAGATGGCATTTCATTTGATGAAAATTTAGGTGTAGGAGCTAAGTTCGGTTCAACAGAAGAAAGTGATTTTGTTCTAAGTGTTATGTCGAATGGTAATAAATGTTATTATACTGATTCATTGTCAGTGTTTCATCCAGACAAAATAACCAACTATGATAATATAGAGAGGATGAGTTATTATAGTCTTGGCGTTGGTGCGTTCTTTAGGAAAAATCTATTTAATAAATCTATTGGTATTTATTTACAGATGCTAAAAGCATTTTTAGGGCCTATTTTTGCTATTGCATTTTTTAAATTGAAAAATAATAAAAAAAAGAAAATTTGGTACAAAGCTATGTTAAAAAATAGAGTTATAGGGTTTAGACAGTTTTATAGTAATATAAATGATTGATTACAAGAAGTTTTTTGAAAATTTTTCTAGCTTAACGTTTATTCAAGTATATGGTTTGCTACTACCCTTTATCATCTACCCATATTTAATTAGAGTAAGCGGGGTAAATGCATACGGAGAATTAGTTTTATATCAATCTTATACCATGTTCTTGATCATAACTGTTAGCTATGGCTTTGATATAGCGGGCACAAAATTAATAGCTTCTAGTACTAGCAGCAGTGTAATTGAAAAATTATCCTCAATACTTCAAGCAAAATTCATATTGGCAATTATATCGTCAATAATATATATATTTCTTTTCTTTTTGAATATTGTTGGTGAACTAAGGTTTTTTATTTCGTTTTTGTTTCTTATAATTTCTGAAGTTGTAAATTTAAATTGGTTTTTTTTGGCTATTGAAAAAGCTAAAATTAGTTTGGTTGTTAATGTTGTTGTAAAAACGTTTTTCACATTTCTAACTTATATTTCAATTAACAAATCGGATGATTTGTGGCTCTACCCTCTATTTCTATCTTTTGGAAATATAATGATTGGGATTATTTTACTTTATATTGCATGTAATATTTACGATAAAAAATTAAAGGCCTCTAATGTTAAAGTGACAACAGCTCTGATTAAAGATTCATTTGCCTTTTATTTTTCTCGGCTTATGGTTGTCTTTAGAGAAAGGTTTTCTAGTATTCTTATTGGCTTATATTTAGGTCCTTCTGAACTTGCATTTTATGATATGTGCCAAAAAATATTAAATCTTCTAGTTACCCCTGTTGGGATATTAAATAATGCTATTTTCCCAATAGTTTCGAGGTTGAAATATTTTAATCTTGTCAAGATATCTATTATTATATGTTTGATATATTCATTTTTTGCTATTTTATTTTTATTTTTGTTTTCTGATGAAATTATTATTCTTATTTTAAAAAATGATGAGCTATTGGCAGATTCTTATTTAATAAAGATTTCATCAGTAATTATAGTTTCTCAAGTTTTTATATACTTTCTAGGTAATACATACTTAGTAATAAAGGGTAGGAAAAGAGAATTTAATAATTCAATAATATATAGTACTGTCCTATATGTCATTTTTATGCTGGCCGCTGTATACATGGGTGAGCTGAATCTTTTTGTTTCTATTATTGGCTTTATTCTTTGTTATAGTATGATTGCCTGTCATAGAATTTATATATCATTTAAAATTCATTATGAAAAAATATAGAAAGTTATTAGATTGTGTAATGGTTCCCGATGGGCATTTTAATACGGAACTAGACTTTTGTTGGGTCTCTGCTGATGATTTATTTACTGTTGACCGAATAGATTTAGTCGTAAAGTTACTCTATTTGAAATCCATAGATACAAACTGTGGAGTTGCATATTCTGAATACCTGTATAAAGAGCACTTGGCATGTTTTTCTCATGGTTGCTTTTACGAACCGGGTAATAAAGAAAAAAATAGTTTCGAAAAATTCAAGTTATCGTTTAATGATACATTTATGTCAATTAAAAATGATAGTTTTAATTGTAATAAATCATTAATACCTGTCGCTAAAAATACGCTTAACTTGATTGACGGTGCTCATAGGGTTAGTTGTGCTATATATTTAGGTAAAGAGATACCTATAATTGAAGTTGATATGTCAATTAAGGGATTTAATTTGGATTATTTTAAAAAGGAAGGTATGAAAGACTTTGACCTGGATTTTCTCTGCCATCGGTACATAGATTATTCTAGAAATAAAAATTTCAACGCTATATGTGTTTGGCCAAGAGCTGAAGAGTTCTTCGATCAAATAGATGTTGAGATTAAAAATACGTTTAGAGTATTAACCAAAAAAGTAGTTAATTTTGACATTAATGGTTCTCACAATTTTTTAAGTCAAATTTATAGTCATGATGAATGGGTTGGTAGTTATGAAAATGATTTTCAAGGTGTATCTTTAAAAAGAAGCGAATGTTTTGGAAATAATAAATCCCCTACGATTGTGTACTTTGTAGAATCAGATCACGAGTTGGATTATATAACCAATTTTAAAAACGAATTACGTAGAAAATTTGGATTTGGAAAGCATCTTTTACATATAACCGATAATAAAGAGGAATGTTTGCAAATCTGTGAGTTAACACTTAATAATAATTCTTTGTTAAATTTAAAGAATTCTTATCCAACACGATCAAAAAAATTCCAAAAAGAGTTTTATTTATTTTTAAATGAAATAAATGAAAAACAAATTTCGAAAGAAGATATTTGTGTTGTTGGCGGTTCTGTATTGGCAGTTTTCGGTATAAGAGATACTGATGATATAGATTTTATTACGTCAAATTCTAAATCAGATTTATCGGGACGCTTTGATTTGAAAAATTACGAGTTTGACGATCTTGATATTACTTATGATGATGTAATATACAATCCAAATAATTATTTCTATTATATGGGAATTAAGTTTTGTAACCTATTAGTAGTTTCAAAGTTAAAAGAAAATCGTCGTGAAGCCAAAGATTTAGATGATGTTAAAGCTATAAAATTATTTTTAAGCTCAGAAAAAACGATAAAGTCAGCAGTCAGCATGAAAGTCTTTCTTTTTAAAAGGTATTTAAGAAGAAAATTAGTTACATTGCGTGTTTTAATTGGGAAAATTTTGAGAAAATTGGGGTTGTTTTCGTATGTAAAAAAAATGATTGGTTCGTTCTAGGAAAAACTGAAAAGCAAATACATACACCAACTATTAACTGAACTGTAATATTTTTAATGATGCAAAATTTCGAATGATTATAAAAAATAGTATTTATAGTAACATGATGCTTATTGCGTTAATTAGTGGGGTGGTTTTTAATCTGTCACATTCATTTTTAAATATAGATATGTTAAAAAATGAATATAACAGGCAGGTTCTATTACTTCCATATTATTTTGTTACAATATTTATTTTTTTACTAATACTTATATTAAAAAACTTAAAACAAAAAATTAGTTTTAGTTTTATGTTATTTGTAATAAGCTTTTTTTTCCTTGTGTTTATTTTCGAAAGAACAGAAGATTTTGCACATGTAAAGAGAGTGTTTATAAATTTAAGTCCTTTTCTATTCTATTTTAGTCTTATTTTTGAAAGAAAAGATTACTCTGATAGTTTATACAAAATAATAATGTTTACATTTTTTATTTGTATTCTATTCTCAGTGTATCAGCTTATATTAGGTAACTCAATTCATGAGGGTAGGATTAACGGGATATTCCAGGGGCCTAATTCATATGCAATGTTCTTATTAGGATGCTTATTAGTATTTTTTGTAAATAAAAATCTTATTTTAATTTCAGTTTGTGTACTTTTGATCTTTTTTACAAAATCATCATCAGCGATATTAATATTATTATGTTTTGTGTTTTTATACTACTTTAATGTAAAAACGTTTATTATATCAGTATTGACTATATCTTCTTCTTTATTTACTTTTTTCTACGTATATACTGAAGGTAGCAATCAAATGTTGGATAAAATATTATTTATTTATGAATATTTTTCAACTTTAACATTTGATGACCTAAAATATTTATCATATTATGATTCGGCGTTTTATATACCAAATGTTAGTAACGAAGTCATTAGCCCATTAAATAGAATTGTACAGTTTAATTATTATATATTTAATACGACATGGCTAGAGTTTTTGGGTGGTGCATATAAACCACGTTTTTATGAAAGCTTGCTTCTAATTTTATTGTCAAATTTTGGATTGTTTGCGATATGTTTACTTATTAGTTTCTTCTATATAACTATTCGTAGGTTAAATGTAAAATCCTCGAAGTGTTTGTTTTATTCAATGATTTTTTTTTCCTTCTTAGCACTTCCTGTGTTTTCTATGTCATTTAGTTCTTGGTTTGTGATGGCGTCACTATATGTTTCAATTAGGTTGTCTCAATCAGAAGCTAGGGGAGTTAAGCTTGAAAAGGTTTGAATACTTAGATAATGCAAAAGGTATTGGTATATTACTCTTAATGCTTGGTCATACATCAGGTTTGCCCATATTAATATACGAGGTTATTTTTTCGTTTCACGTGCCGTTGTTTTTTTTTATTTCTGGCTATTTAATGTCAGATAGAATGAATGAACTATTTTTTAAAAGCTTTCTAAAAGTTAGCAAAAGATTGCTATTACCTTTGGTTTTTTATTTTTTTCTTTCATATTGTCTTTGGCTTATAAGAGAAGTACTTGGTATTGGAAGCGAAGAACAACCTGATTCGTTGTTATTGCCATTGTATTATTTTGTAACAGGTAATCCACATTTTTCTATTGTAAATTCAACATTATGGTATTTTTTATGTTTTTATAATGTCGTTATTATGTTTTTAGTGGCTATGAGATACTTATCAAGTGCTTTTTTTATACTAGCTTTGTCGTGTTTTTCCATATTTATTTTATCTTATTTTAAATTACTTAATATAGAAAATAGGTTAATATTTAATATCGATAATGCATTAATAGCATTACCTTTTTTCTGTTTGGGTAAAATTATTAGAAATAATTCTTTTTTGAATCTACAAGAACTATTTAATAATAAGTGTGCATTGTTACTTATAATCTTGATTTTTATTTTCTTAACTACAGTGAATGGTAAGGTTGATCTGAATAAACTTAATTTTGGTTCTAGTTTGATTTTATATTACTTGAACTCAATTTTGGGTATTTTTATTACCATCAATATATCTATAAATTTACAAAATATTTATATTAAAAAGGTGCTTTTTTGGTTGTCCTCTAACTCTATAGTTATATTTCCTTTGCATATTTTAATTTATTCATTGATTACTGGTGGTTTGTTGTTTTCTATAGGTTTTAGTGCTAAAGACCATTCAGGGTTACTATTGTCTACTTTTTATATAGTTACTACTTTGCTGGCTTTATATTTTATTACCAGTTTGTGGCCAAGTAAAATCCGTTTTTTGTTAGGTAAATAATATGAGATTTGGAATTGATATAAGATGGATGGTGAATAATCATCGAGGTATGGGGCAGTTTGCTGAATTTCTAATTAAACCAATTTCAACTGATATTTTTGCACTGGCTCCAGTTGGTGTTGTTGATGGGAAGTATTGTACCATTTCGAAAGGTAACTCGTTTTTTCCTTGGTGGGAACAATTTGTACTACCGAATATTGCCAATTCTGAAAACATAGATTTTTTGATTTTACCCTATAATACAGGACCAATTCTACTAAGTACTGATGCAAAGCGTATATCCGTCATTCATGATTTAATATTTATGAAAGATCAGGATGAATTACCGATATCGACATCAATGTATCAAACACTAGGACGTTACTATCGTCGTTTTGTGGTTCCACGTGTTGCTAAAAGCAGTGATATAATAATTACTGTTTCTGAGTATACAAAATTAGAGTTAATAGAACAGCTTGGCGTTTCTGCTAATAAGATAAAAGTAATTCCCAACTCTATTAAGGATGTATGGTTTTGTGAACCATTACCTCTTGAAAGTAGAAGCCCTTATTTGTTTACGGTTGCGGGTGAATCACCTAGTAAAAATGTTATGACATTACTAAAGTCTTTTTCTTTAGCAATTAATAGTCTTGCTCCAGATATTAATCTTGTAATCGCTGGTATAAAGCTTTCGCAGCAAGTCCCGTTTTTTTCCTTTTG
This sequence comes from Vibrio sp., assembly GCA_048259585.1. GTDB lineage: Bacteria > Pseudomonadota > Gammaproteobacteria > Enterobacterales > Vibrionaceae > Vibrio. The sequence continues at coordinate 16,816 of JBLXHN010000001.1, forward strand.
TAAAGATCTAGGAATAGAGAGTCGAGTTGAGTTCTTAGGTTTTTTAAGCGACGAAGAATTGCAGCAACGATATAGAGAAGCCAGTGCGTTTGTTTTTGCGTCTCTTTTTGAGGGGTTCGGTATTCCTTTGCTTGAAGCTATGGCCTCTGGTACGCCTGTGTGTTGCAGCAATACAACTTCTTTGCCAGAGGTTGCCGGAGAGTCGGCACTTTACTTTAATCCTCGCAATTCAAATGAAATAGCACAACAAATTGTTGCTTGTTTAAATTGTTCTAGCGATGAAAAAGCGATTCGAGTTGATGCTGGAATTCAGCGTGCGAAGCTATTTAGTGAACAAAACATGGATAAAAAAGTACGTGAGTTTTGGAGAGATTATTGTGGGATTGAATAATAAAAAACGTCTTTTGGTTTTAACTCCTAGATTTCCTTACCCGGTAATCGGTGGAGATAGGCTAAGAATTTATGAACTTTGCCGTGAACTATCCAAAAGTTATTCTTTAACACTAGCTACGTTGTGTGAGACTTATGAGGAGATGTCCTATAAACTCCCAGATGATTGTGTCTTTTCAGATGTACATCGTGTTTATTTACCAAAGTGGAAATCTTATTTAAACTGTCTAATATCATTACCAACAAAAAATCCATTTCAAGTAGCCTATTATAAATCTGGAGAGTTTGCTCAACTCGTTAATCAGTTGGCTCCAAATCATGATTTGATAATACCACATTTGGTTCGAATGGCTGATTATTCTAAAGACCTTCCGAATAAAAAAATCCTTGAAATGACTGATGCTATTTCAATGAATTATTTGCGTTTTATTGAGAATCGAAATAGTACAGGCCTTAAAGGCCTTATTTATCAACTAGAGTATAAAAGACTTAATCGTTACGAAAAAGAAGTAGCAAAAGTGTTTGATTACAACGTTCTTGTTTCTAATTTTGATAAAGAATTTTTATTTTCTAAAAATTCGTTAGAGTTTAACAATACATTAGTTTGCTCTAATGGCGTTGATTTATCTAAGTTACCTTTTGATTTCAATTGTGAACGTAAAGAGCTTGTTTTTATCGGCAATATGTTTTCAGCTCAAAATTTTGATGCGGCCTATTGGTTTGCTTCTGAAGTCATACCTTTACTTCAAAAATATGGCGATTACAAATTTAAAGTGATTGGTAGAATCAAAGATGACGCAAAAAATAAATTGTTAAAACTTGATAACGTTATTGTAACAGGAGCAGTCGACGATGTCGTTGCTCATTCTCGCGGCGCTTTAGCCGGGGTTTGTTCTGTGCGACTAGCAGCAGGTGTGCAAAACAAGATTTTAGAATATATGGCACTTGGTCTTCCAACAGTTACTTCAACAACAGGGTTAGAAGGCTTAGAAGCCATTCCTGATAAAGACTTATTGGTTGCAAACTCACCTGAAGAATACGTAGAGCACATTATTAAAATAAGTGATGATATCCATTACTCGAGGTCATTGGCTGAGTCAGCGCTACAATACGTGACAAGACATCATTCATGGAGTGGTAAGCTAGAGCCACTCACGACAAAAGTTAATCAATTATTATCATAGTAAATTATATGAACACAATTTTACCCGTAATAATGGCCGGAGGCTCTGGATCTCGCCTTTGGCCTATGTCTCGCACTCACTATCCAAAGCAGTTTTTGTCACTGACAAGTGAACTAACCATGCTACAAGAAACCATCAAGAGATTAGATGGATTAGAACATTCACCGGTATCGCTGATTTGCAACGAAGAACATCGTTTCCTTGTCGCCGAACAGTTGCGAAGTGCTCAAATGAGTCATTCAGGTATTTTGCTTGAGCCTTTCGGTCGAAACACTGCTCCAGCCGTTGCTTTAGCTGCGATTCATAGCCAAGTAAATGGAGATGACCCAATATTGCTTGTGTTGGCTGCCGATCACTTGATTAAACAAAATGATGTTTTCATACAGACTATTCAGCAGTCGCTACCGTTCGCTAATCAAGGGAAATTGGTTACTTTTGGTATTGTGCCAACTAAACCTGAGACCGGTTACGGCTACATTCGTCGTGGTGAACAATTAGAACAAAGTGGTGGCTATAAGGTCGATTCCTTTGTTGAAAAACCGAGTCTAGATGTCGCAGAAAGGTATGTAGAATCCGGAGAGTATTATTGGAACAGCGGGATGTTTATGTTTAAAGCTTCCCGTTATTTAGAAGAGTTGAACAAGTTCCGACCGGATATTTTAACTGCAGTAAAAGCTGCTTATGCAGGTGCTCATTCTGATTTAGATTTTATTCGGTTAGATGTAAATGAGTTTGAAGCATGTCCAGATGAATCGATTGACTATGCTGTTATGGAACAAACAAAAGATGCCGTGGTTGTTCCCATGGATGCAGGTTGGAGTGATGTTGGTGCTTGGTCTTCACTTTGGGAAGTGAGTGATAAAGACGAAAATGGTAATGTGATTCGAGGAGACGTTTTGATTGCAAACAGCCAACGTTGTTATATCAGTGCTCCAGAACGTGTCGTGTCCGCAGTTGGTGTAGAAGATCTGGTTATAGTTGATACCAAAGATGCGTTGTTAGTTGCTCACCGCGATAAAGTGCAAGATGTTAAAAATATTGTTTCCGATCTCAAAGCAAATGAACGAAGTGAATTTCAACATCATCGTGAAGTATACCGCCCATGGGGTAAGCACGATCACATTGCTGAAGGCGAACGTTATCATGTAAAAAAGGTAGTTGTTAAACCGGGACAAAAAACCGCGATGCAACTGCACCACCATCGATCTGAGCATTGGATCGTCGTATCTGGTACTGCGAAGGTATATCGCGGTACAGACATCCATATTGTTACTGAAAATGAATCTATTTATATTCCCGTGGGTATTGAACATTGTTTCGAAAACCCAGGCAAACTGCCGCTGGAAATCATTGAAGTAAGAACGGGCAGCTATTTGGCTGAAGATGATATTGTGCGCACTCAAGCACAAGGTGAAGGCTACTAACCTAATAATTTCAAGGTGTTATTTGTATGTTAAACACGGCAGTGGTTATAAAAGATTCTGGAATTCAATTTGGCACAAGCGGTGCGCGCGGTTTGGTTTCCCAATTTACACCAGATGTATGCGCAGCATTCACTCATGCTTTTATATCCAGTCTACAAAAGACTTATTCCGTTAAGCGAATGGCAATAGCGATTGATAATCGCCCGAGCAGCCCTGTAATAGCTCAAGCCTGTATTGCGGCTTTGGTTCAACGCGGTATTGAACCTATATATTATGGAGTAATTCCAACTCCGGCTTTAGCTTACTCTGCTATGCAAGACGGTATCCCTTGCATCATGGTGACAGGTAGCCATATTCCGTTTGATCGTAATGGCCTGAAGTTCTATACCCCAAATGGTGAAATTACCAAAGCAGATGAACAAACGATTTTGAATGTTAGCGTAGAGTTTGCTCCTCTGTCTGACTTACCTTCGCTATCTGTCAATACTGATGCAGCAAAACACTATGCTGAACGTTATACCCGTCTGTTTGATGTTGATTTATTACAAGGTAAGCGAATAGGTATTTATGAACATTCGAGTGCCGGACGTGATATTTATGATCAGCTTTTTTCTGCTCTTGGTGCAGAGGTTATCTCGCTTGAACGCAGTGATGAATTTGTCCCTATCGACACCGAAGCCGTTGCTGAGGTTGACAAAGAAAAGGCCCAAGCATGGTCGAAACAGTATCAACTTGATGCGATTTTTTCTACAGACGGTGATGGTGACCGCCCGTTAGTGGCGGATGAAAATGGCGTGTGGCTACGAGGTGACATTCTTGGCGTGTTGTGTGCTCAGGCAATGCAAATGCAAGCACTGGCTGTACCGGTAAGCTGTAATACGGTTATTGAAACTATTCCTCAATTTACGAAAGTTTCCCGTACCAAAATTGGCTCACCGTACGTTATTGCAGAATTTGCGGAACTGGCTAAACAGTATCAGTCTATTTCAGGCTTTGAAGCCAACGGTGGATATTTGCTGGGCTCAGATGTCGAAATTAACGGCAAAATTCTCAAAGCTCTGCCAACTCGTGACGCAGTATTACCTTTTATTATGTTACTTTCTGCGGCTAAGAACTCCAGTATTGCTGCTTTGGTGGATGCTTTACCAGAGCGTTATACTCACAGTGATAGAATTCAGAATTTTGCTACAGAGAAAAGTATATCAATTCTGGAACTCGGTATATCGGATACACAGGCCTTAGTGACAAAACTTGGGTTTGAAAACGTTCGGGTTGAAAAGCTGGATACCACGGATGGTTTGAGATTAACACTGTCAAACGACACGATTTTCCATCTTCGTCCTTCAGGCAATGCTCCCGAACTTCGTTGTTATGCCGAGGCAAGTCGATTTGAAGATGCCCGTCAGATTGTTGAGTTAGTGCTTGAGAAGGTGCAGCAACTGTAGTTCCTTGATACTGAAGCGCGAGTGTGTTGTTAGCCGTGTCAGATTTTTACAGAATTAAAGGCTATTGGGATTTACTTCATACCCAATAGCCTTTTTCTTTGGCCACAACTAAATTTATTTACTCCCTGAATTTTAAATATAAGGTTTCAAACTCAGGGATCACCGTTTGCTCAAGGTAAAACAAATACCCCGTTGGGATTGATGGTTAAGTATGCGTGGTCGCTGTGGCTGGCATCAAACTGAGCTGAGTTGAGCTGTAGCAACATTTCGTGGCCTTGCCAGTCTACAAGCACTTCATACATAGAACCCATGTAAGCAATGCTCTTGATTTGACACTGTTGGCAGGGTTCACCTTCTTCTGCGAGCAAAATAGCCTCTGGGCGTACTCCAACCTGATACTTACCCGCGTTAATATCGGCGACTTGATTTTTAATAGTGGGTAATTGATAGCCATGAATATCAATATTTTCACCATCAAACTGACCTTCAAACATATTGGCTTCACCCATAAAGTTCGCCATAAACATTGAGCTTGGGTGTTTATAGAGCTCCGTTGGTGTGCCTTGCTGCATGATGTCACCATCTTTCATTACGATAACCGTATCGGAAACGGCAAACGCTTCGGCTTGGTCGTGAGTCACATAAAGTGATGTAATGTTAAACCTCTGCTGCAAGTCTCGGATGGTTTCTCGCATATTACGACGTAGGTTGGCGTCTAAGTTACTCAAAGGTTCATCGAACAACAAAACCTTTGGTTTTAATACAAGCGCTCTAGCTAGGGCAACACGTTGTTGCTGTCCCCCGGATATTTGGTCAACAAAGCGTTCGCCAAACCCTTCTAAATCCACCAATCTTAAAGCCTCGTCGACTCTTTTATTCACTTCTTCTTTACTCAGTCCAAGCATTTTTAGCCCATAACCCACGTTTTCATGCAGAGACATATGGGGGAACAAGGCATAGGACTGGAACACCATACAAATGTCACGATGCTGTATTGACGTATTAGTGACGTCTTCACCGTCAATCAATATTTGGCCGCTGGTTGGTTTTTCGAGCCCGGCGACAAGGCGTAACACCGTTGTTTTCCCACAGCCAGATGGCCCTAACAGCGTGACAAGGCTGCCTTTTTTAATTTCTAAATCTAAGTCACCAATGACGGTTTTGTCTCCAAAGCGCTTACATATATTTTTGAGTACTACAAAGTTTTCAGTTGCCATAAATATTTCTCCAGTTACGACTCTTCATTTTTGGCTTTGGAACGCGAGATTCGCGCTTCACCGACGAGGAAATCAAAGATAAGAATAATTGCGAGCATAACAACGATAAGGATTGAACCATAAGCGATGGCGATACCATATTCTCCGTCCTCTACTCGATTCAGAATGTAAGAGGTTGCTACTCGGGTCTCAGGAGTGACGAGGAAAATGATGGCACTAACGGTTGTCATAGCGCGCACAAAACTATAAACCAGGGTTGATAGAATCGCGGGTCGCAATAAAGGTAGTAATATGTGTGTGATGGTTTTTAATGAGTTTGCTCTTAGGCTGAGCGATGCTTCGTCGAGAGATTTATCTAACTGACCAAGTCCAGCGATGCCAGAACGAATCCCAACCGGCACGTTGCGCATGACCATAGATATAACCACGATCGCAGCGGTTCCGGTTAAGTACACTGGGGCATCGTTAAACGCAAGAATGTATGAAACACCCGCTACCGTACCTGGAACGGCGAAACATAGCATGGTTGCAAATTCGATGACTTTTTTACCATAAAACTGTTGGCGTACTACGATGTAGGCAATCAGCAGGCCAAACAAAGCGGTAAGCGGTGCCGCAATGCCAGCATAAGTCATGGTTGTAATCAGTGACGGCCACGCACCTTCACTCATGCCTAAACCAAACAGTTTGGTGTAGTTAGCGAAGGTTAGGCTGTAGTCTACCCCCCAGTTTACGGTGAAGCTGCCATAGAAAATGCTGCCATAAAGCAGGATGTTAAACGCCATCCAAAAGTACAGTAAGCCTGTGACACTATGTTTAAGTGCTGTTGGTAACGGTTGTACATCACCACGATAAGACTTACCGGAGATAGTTACGTAAGAACGTTTCCCTATCCATAGATATTGCACGACAAAAATCGCCAGCGAGAATATAAGTAATACAGCGCCTAAGGTACTTGCTGACGCATAATCAAGTTGTGCTCCCGCAATGTAGAAGTAGATTTGTGTCGCCAATACGTCAAAGCTTCCACCCAACACGAGTGGGTTACTAAAGTCTGCCAGTGATTGCACGAAAATAATTAAGAAGCTATTAGCCAAAGCGGGCTTGAGGAGAGGCAGAACAATCTTAAAGAAGGTTTGGTAGCGGTTCGCACGTAATGTGTAAGACGCTTCTTCTAAAGAAGGGTGCAAGGATTTCATCGCACCGTCTAGGATCATGAAAGACATGGGTGCAAAGGCAAGTACCTGCGCCATCCAGATCCCGGTAAACCCATACAGCCAATTGGTTTGTGTCAAACCAAACCAATCCACCATTAGCTCAGTAATATACCCCGAGCGGCCAAGCATCAAAGTTACGCCTAAACCAACCACAAATGGGGGCGTTACGATAGGCAGTATCGAAAAGATTCGAGCGATAAAGGCACTACGTTTAGCGATTCGGGTCGTGTAGATAGCAAACACTAAGCCAAAGAATGTCGCTCCAACGCCAACCGATGTTCCTAATAGAATTGAATTCGAGATAATACGAATGATTTGGGCTCGACCTAAAATATCGAGGAATTGCCATGCTGCAAAGTTACCCATTTCGTCTTTAAACATAGGTACAAAGATGGCAAGGCTAGGGTAAATAATGAAAGTCGTGATAAGAAGAACAATCGCGATGAGTGAACCAATAACAAAACTGTCACCACCAAGATATTCGAGCCTGGAGAAAGCCAGAGTCATGATTGCGCTTAATGCCATAAAAAGAGCGATGGTCGCATATCCCATGCCTTGTCCTGTATACCAAGAAGAGAGCACGACCGCGAGCATACAAAATGCGGAATAGCTAATGTCGAAATAGTGGCGCTTTTTAGCATACTTATTGAGCGGTTGAGAAGGGCGAATCAGCAACGCAAGCGGTAAGGCAAACCATAGCCATGAAATGTTAATGCTGCTCCATCCCATTGCTTGGCGAAACTCTTCTGATGTTGATTCAAAAAGTCCCCAATCTAGGGCGAAAGCGGGCAGCAACACAAAAGAGACAAGTAAGCTCAGAATCCAATAGAAAATGGGATCGCGTTTCGCTGAGCTTGAAGTGATATGTTCGGCAAATTCGTTCATTATAATTACCTAATGTGTAAGACGATGTTGGCCGGACCAACGGGTGATGAGAGGCCACCGGACGGCGGCCTCGTGAGAAGCTTATTGCCCCATTTTGACCACGTTTACCCATTTATTGATTAATCGTTTACGTTCTTCAGATGACCCGTAAGTGTCCATGTCGTACTCGATGAGGTTTAGATCATCGAGTTTAAGAGCGTTGGGTGATTGCTCTGCGGTTGTGTTGGTAAGAATTTGGAAAGATTGACCTTTTTTCCACGCTGTTTCCTGACCCTCTTTTGACATCACAAAGTCAATAAACTTCTCTGCGTTGTCGAGGTTACGCGCGCCTTTGATTAAGCTAACACCACCGATCTCATACCCAGTACCTTCACACGGAGAAATGAGTTCAAGTGGCGCACCTTTAGATTGCTCAAGAGAGTAATCATGTAAGAATCCGATACCGATAGCGATCTCTCCACGAGCGGCGTTGCGGGAAGGGGTGACGCCTGATTTCGTGTATTGAGAGACGTTTTTGTCTAAGGATTTGAAATAGTTGAACGCTTTATCTTCGTCCCACAGCTGAATGAATGTTGCCAGTGCGGTATAGGCAGTGCCTGAGCTTTGTGGATCAGCGATTTGAATCTCGCCAGCGTATTCTGGCTTGGTTAGGTCACTCCAACAGCGTGGTATGTCTAAGCCTTTTTCAGCTAAGCGTTCTTTGTTTACGCCAAATCCTAAGATACCGATATAGACAGCAGAAGAGTAATTGCCTTTGCGCTTAGCTGGATCTCTAAACTGCGGCATGATGTTATCTAATTGAGGTGAAACGTAAGGGTGGAGTAAATCCATTTCACCAGCTTGAGATTGCGGGTCAAGCGTGCCGCCATACCAAACGTCAGCACGTGGATTTTTCTTTTCTGCCTCTATTTTGGCTAGTGTGCTGCCGGAACCATTTCGAACGAAAGATGTTTTTACATCGTATTTGTCAGAAAAAGCTTTGGTTTCAGCTTCGCACATTGCATTAGTTGCACTGCAGTAAACGACTAGCCTACCTTCTGCCATTACTTGTGGTGCGGCTAAAGCAGAACCTAATATACAGGCGGTAAGTAAGGAGCGTTTTGTTCTAACTTTCATTATTGTTTCCTCTTGTTATTGCCAACGTGTAGGAGCGTTGGATTTATTGCATAACGAGAGGGCAAAATACGGTTAGGTAACGGCTAACCCCGCTCGTTGCTGCGCTTTAACGAAAGGTAAAATCAGTAAGCCAATCGACGCTGAACAAAGTGTGATGACACTGAAAAAACCTTCCCAATTAAAATTTTCAATAAGTACGGCTAGTGGGTAGCCTGCTAGTGCTGCCCCTAGATAAGCAAAAAGTCCGACAAATCCTGTTGCTGTGCCTGCCGCATCTTTATGAGAACATTCAGCAGCGGCCATTCCGATCATCATTTGCGGGCCAAACACAAAAAAGCCAATTGCAAAGAAACATCCTGAGAGAATAAAGATGTTGTCGATGGGGGTGAGCCATAAGGCTGCCACTGACACAAAAATACCGAGTGAAAAAATAAGGTTCATAGGCGCACGATTACCATGGAAGAACTTGTCTGAGCCCCATCCACCAAACAATGAACCTAAGAAACCACCAACTTCAAACATAGAAACTGCCGTATTTGCAGTAATTAATTGGTAATCGTGCCGCTCGGTTAGGTATAAATTTCCCCAATCGTTAATTGCAATGCGAACCACATAAACAAGTAGATACGAGCTACCCAATAGCCATATGTATTTATTACCTAACACATAGGTTTTTAAAATTTGCCGAAATGGCAGCCCTTTCCCCTCAGCTTCGTGCTGCAGCTCCAAAGCATCGTTTCTCCACTGACCAACGCTAGGTAGGCCAATAGTTTGAGGTTTATCTTGTAGTCGGAAACACAAAGCAATACCGACTAAAATGGCGAGAATGCCCGGTACAATAAAGCCGAAACGCCATCCCCAGCTGATAGCAACGAGTCCTATTGAGAGTGGAATCAGTGCACCGCTTAAATTGTGGCAAGTGTTCCATATCGACCACCAAAACCCGCGCTCTGATCTCGAGTACCAACTGGTCAGCAATTTTGCACAAGGGGGCCATCCCCAACCTTGAAAAAATGCGTTTAAAGTCCACAGTACGGCGAAGGCTGATAACGAAGAGCTCAAACCAAACAATATGTTAACTAGCCCTGTCGCCATAAGACCGAGTCCCATGAAATAACTCGGCTTAGCTTGATCGCTCACCACCCCGGAAAGAAATTTGGATGCGCCGTAAGTGATATAAAACAAGGTACCAAGCATTCCAAAATCTGCCGTTGACAACGCTAAGTCGGATAGCATGGCTGGCATCGCAAAGCTCAGGCTCTTGCGGGTGAAGTAAAAGACCCCATAGCCGATATACATGGATGCCATAAGATGAAGGCGCCAATAGCGATAGCTATCGTTTATCTCACGAGAGCTGAGTGTCGCTGTATTCGTCATCACTTCTCCTTAGCTGTCGAATGAATCTTAGAGTCGGAATTGGTTAAATGAATGAGAAGAATTTATAAATGACTAGGAAATATTCTTAGTTTGTTAATGGGGTGTTTGATTTTGTGGGTAAGTTAACACTTATTCGACTTCCTTGATGGTTACTTTTAATCAACAATGTTCCGCCAAGAGCCTGTACTCGCTCTTCAATCCCTTTCAACCCTTGCCCTCTATTTTTCCAGTCATCTGGTAATCCAATACCATTGTCCCTCAGTTCTAAACAGAACTGGCTTCCCGACAGAAGTGTAAGGTGTACTTGAGTAGCTTTGGAATACTTGCAGATATTGTTTAGTAGTTCTTGGACTATGCGATACAGCGTGACGGTGGTGATTTCATCTAACTTTTTCTCTGAAATCCCAAAGTTGATGTGGCAGTCAATCCCGAGTTCGTCAAAGCGCATCTCTGTAGTTAACTGACGCACCGCTGCTTCTAATCCCATTTCATCGAGAGCTTGTGGGCGCAGTTGTTTTAACAATTGACGAGTAGAAGTGTGGATACGCATTGCCAGATTGTTGGTTGTTTCTGCGATATTTTTGGCGTTTGAGTCTGAAGCTGTTCGTTTAGCGAGCATCGACTGAATTTGGATGGCTGTGATGTTCTGTCCAATTTCGTCATGGAGTTCTCTTGCCACTGACTTTCTTATCTCTTCTTCAACATGAACTAACTGTCGAGCTAAACGTTTTTTTGAATCTAGTTCGTGCTGTAAATCTTGGTTCACGCGATGTAATTGTTGTGCCAGATAGTATTGACGGCTTATCGCGATTCCCAAACCCAAACCGATGATGGCTTGTGTGGCGATAAAACTTTGCAATTCAAGCTCGGTATCAAAAGAGCCTGTTACCTGACGAGCCGTGGCTAACAGAATACTGTTCATCACGCTCGCGAGTACGCCTCCTTGCCAGCCGTATTTATAGGCTAAGAAAATATTGGGTAGCAAAAAGAGTAGTAGCGCTAAAGGCTTCATTTCTTCCAATAACGTGAGTTCAGCGAAAAGTCCGATACTAAAAAACAGCAGACTCCAGATAAGTGCGGAACTTTTTAATGATAGCTCTTGATGCACCAGTGTCGGACTGAGTGGTTGCCATATCTGATGCTTCAGATAGTCGTAAAGTAAATAGAAGAAAGGTACAAGAAGAAGACCTCCCGTTAAACAGGTTACCCCAGCTTCTAGAGCGTAGTTAAAGCTAAACCCTATTGGTTTGGCAACGAGTAATAGAGCCAAAGTACAGGTTAAAGCATAGCTAAATACAAAAAGACAAAGTGCGAGTAGGCGTTGCCAATAGATTTCGAGTTTATGCCAACCTCGCTGAAAAACTATTGCGAGCCCATGACCGAATAGGGAGAACAGCAGTAACAGATAAGAGAAAGTATTTTCAGTGACGAGAGGAATAAGCAGAACAATTAGCCCCATTTCACTGATAGTGTACAGCGGCCATAGCTTACGGTTACTTAACGCATAAACCGCGAGTTTGAGCCCTGTTGGTAAAAATAGTCCGGCCAAAAGCATATCGGAAACCAGGTAACGACTGATGTTCCATAAACAAAACCAACTAAGGCTGTAAACAAATAGGGTGAAAAGATAGGTAAAACTGTAGGTGAGTATCCAGCGAGGTAGATGCCGGCTTGACGGAGTTTTATTCATACCGTTTCATCACTGAGTAACTTGTGTTGCAGAGCAAATCGAATCAAGTCAACGTTATTAGATAGTCCAAGCTTACTTAGGATGTTGGCACGATGTACATGAATGGTCTTGTAACTAATATTCAGTTTCAAGCCTATTTCTTTTACATCACAACCTAGTATGAGATGGTCAAAAACTTCGCGTTCTCGTTTGGTTAATTCATGCAGAACACTAGGGCTTACTGAAGCGTTACTAAGGTTAACAAGCGCATCAGCACAAAGATATCGGTTTCCATTGGCGACCGATCGAATCGCCGTGACCAGTTCCTCTGGGCCACAGCGCTTAGAAAGGTAACCATAAGCACCTGCATCTATGGCTTTACTCACAAATGATGCTGAGTCATAGATGCTGAGGATTATCGCTTTGTAGTTAGGGTGCTTTGCTCGAAGTTTTTCCAGCAAGACTAGACCACTTTCATCCGGCATTGAAATATCAATCACAGCAACATCGATATGAGAAGCGGATAAAACGCGAAAAGCTTCTTTTGCAGAACTAAACTCACTATGAACATGAATATCTGGTTCTAATGATAAAAGCTGAGCAAAACCAGAACGGACCATTATATGGTCATCGACTAATGCGATAGTTATCATTTGGGTATCCTCAAAAATGCACCAAGATAGTCGCAGAACAGATATAACAATTCAAAGTCTGAATAGTGCATTGTGACTGTAGTCGCTTAATTATATTGATGGTAAGGCTGGGAGCAGTCTAATGTGCAAGTGTGATGGTTATTTACCTTTTACTTATCGCAAAGTGCCAATTCATTCAAAAGTTAAATCTTTGGTGGTTCGCTGTAATAAATTCATGTTATAAACACAAAACATGAAAAGACTTTGTTATGGTATTGCAACGTTGAATAAGAATGTGTTTTCGGTCTTGGTGTTTTCTGCTGTTTGGATTGCAACCTTGATACTAGTTACTGGCGTTTCATATTCCTTTCAAAAGCAGGAACAACTAAGGTTTTCTCATAGTTTACTGAAACAAGCGGAAGAGGTGACCTCGCAGATTAAAACAGTACTGTTTGAAGCCAATAAAATTGTCGATTTTCAGTGTGACCACGAACATCTCAACAAGATAAGACGATTGGTGCAGTTAAACTCTGAAGTTTACGATTTGGGGTTCATGCAGGACAATAAAGTGATCTGTTCGGCCAATTGGGGACTGATTGAACCAACGACTCTTTTCTCAACGGATGTAACCAGTTATAACGACTATACTTTTTATTCCGATGATCAGCATCTTTATCAAATTGAACAGACCTATAATATTACGATTCAAAAACAGTTTTTTACCGCCAATTTAGCCACCATTTATAGTAAGAAAATAAATTACATTCCTGATTTCGAATTCGATTTGGTCTCAACCCGAACCGAGCACATTTTTGAAAGCTATAAACCTAATCTCCCTGAACATGCTGTATTCGGATTAAAGCTGAGCACAACAACCTGCAGCGAGCAATACAGTTATTGTTTAGAAACCTATACACCTAATGCTGGCATCATGTACTTTCAATCGGACATTCGTCTGATGATTGTCGTGAGTTGTGCTGCACTCGCTTGGTTTATGACGTATTTCATTCTGATTTTACTCGAAAAGCACAAGTCTATTGAGACGCGCTTTAAGCAAGCGTTAAAGCAAAAGTCGCTGTTCATGGAATATCAACCCATAGTCTCTATCGGTGATGAACAAATTATCGCGGTAGAGAGCTTGGTCCGCTGGGAGGATTCTATCTATGGGCGTGTTTCTCCAGAGCTTTTTATCAGTATCGCCGAAAAGCTGTCCTTGTATCCGCAGTTGGCCTACTTCACTGCTGAAACCGCGATTCGAGATATGGCACCAATCCTGAAGCAGTCAAAAGACTTTTCTGTTTGTATTAATATCAGCACATTTGAGGTACAAGACGCGGATTTTCTGAACTTTCTTCGAAGTCTTGTTTTTGAGCTGAGCATTGACGCCAGCCAGGTGAAAATAGAGATCACAGAGCGTATAGCCGTAGACTTAAACGATTTGGCTGATTTTTCAAAGCGAGCACGCGCCTATGGTTTCATGGTCGTGTTGGATGACTTCGGGACAGGGGTGTCCAATTTGGTGTGGCTGACAGAGATGAATTTTGACGTTGTGAAAGTTGATCGTGTTTTTGTCAATGCACTGAATTATGACATAAAGAAAACGATGGTCTCACCAATCATGTCATTACTGACAAGCTTAAACAAAGAAGTCGTTTTTGAAGGTGTAGAGAATGAGCATGAGTACCAAATCATTAAACAAAATTGCCAATCGGGATACATTCAAGGCTGGTATTTTTATAAATCACTCAAACTAAACGAATTGAAGAAAATACTTGAAGAGCAGCATTGTAAAAAAGAAGCAGCGTCAATTATTTAGTTTGTCCTTTCGTTAGTGTGTTTTTTTGTCCAGAGAGACTCCTGATGAATGAGTGGTATTTTAGACGATCGTGAGAAGCAAATTTTTGCGGTGACCAACGACTATCCATTTTATAACAGTCAAATTAAAGCTAGTGGTAAGATAGTTATTATTCATTAGCACGCTTTAGCGAGTGTATTGGCTTGGTTTTTTATTTGGCCATTCGTTGCGGGGAATTAATAATTAATATTATGGTATTATTAATTATTAATTATTAATTATTAATTTAAATTGATTAAATAAAAATGAACAGTGTTCATATTTCATATTTCTACCGTTTTCATTTGATTATTTTGTCATTGATTTTTAGTTTGATATTGACATCAATATTTCAATATGTGATAGATGTTGCATTAAATTATTTCAAAGTGTGTACAACGACTTTTGTTGATTAATGTGTTAATAACTTTGTTTTTATATGAGGTTTAGATTGGGTTTTTTGATTTAATTTGTGAGGAATGATCGTTTATTAAAATTAAAACAGTGGTTTGATAAATAGGATCTTTTATTTCAATAAGTGATAATTATGAAACCCTACTATTCTAATTTGACCCTATGTCTCGCAGTTTCGCTCGCAATCTCGGGATGTAATTCCAATAATGAAGACACTATCAGTAAGGAGAATTCAGGGAGTGGTATAGAAACACCCGTTCTTGACATGTACACAAGCGGTAAGCTTGCTCCGATCCGAAAAGTTATTATTCCGACGCTTGCGTATGATGATACCAGCGTCGTTCTTACCTGGCACAAACCGGATAACTATACAAATATTTCCGATTATCGTGTTTATGCCAATGGCACCGCGATTGGTCTTGCAAGTGAGAATAATACCGCTAATAACCCCGCTAAACCGTACATAGATAAGTTTTATGCGGCAGATACTGATAGTTTTCAGCATAAGGTTACGTTCCAGAATTTTAAAGTCACCGGATTAACTCCTGCCACTAAGTATCAGTTTTCAGTGGCTGCCGTTTATGCAGACGGTAGTGAGTCTATGCCTAGTCCTGTAACGGAGATAGTGACGCCGACTTACAAGAAAACCGTGAATGTCACGGAATATGGTGCTGTAGGTGATGGAACTACGCTCAACACCATCGCTATTCAACAAGCTATTGATGAATGTTCACAACAGTCGACTTCTGCGTATGGTTGTCATTTAGTGGTACCAGCTACATCTGATGGTGCTGTTTATCTAACCGGAGCGTTATTCTTAAAAAGCAATATGACTTTTGAGATAGAAGCTGGCGCGACCTTGAAAGGTTCAGATGACCCCGAACAGTATCCTTTAAATAAAGGTTACCAGCTATACAGTTATGAAACCCACACCACCGATTCACGTCGTCCTCCATCATTATTGAATGCGATTGATGAGGAACACATGAACACAGCGAATGGTGCTAAACATGGCTATAACGGTGAGCGAGATGTTTTTGAAAACATTCGAGTCGTCGGTGCTGGTACGCTAGACGGAAATGGTTGGCAGCGTGATACGGCTTCACCAAGCATAATTGATGAAGCGGGTAACGCATTACCCTACTTTACACCAGGTAGCCGAAGTAAAGTTTATACACTCGGTATTCTTGCAAAGAATCAAATGTTGGCTGGTTATAAGGAATATGAGCCTACAGCGACGGTTGATAGCATCGACCCTAACAGTACATTGAACAGAGATATGTACTCTGATCGACGTTCAAGTCTGGCGACATTTCGTGGTGTCACTAATATGTATTTCGGTGAACTCACTCTGACCAATCCTGCTTATCATGGCGTTATGTTTTTAGAAGGCAAAAATTTAGTATTTGCTTATACGACAACGCAAACGTTCGATATCAATAATGGTGATGGCGTTGAGTTTGGAAACAGTGAAACGTTCCAAGTGTTTGCGAACTTTATCGACAGTGGTGACGACTGCATTAACTTTGCAGCGGGTCAGGGCACAGAATATGAAAATGGTAATCCAACAGAAGATGGCTGGGTGTTTAACAACTATACCCGTGAAGGGCATGGTGTGTTGGTGGCCGGTAGTCATACCGGAGCTGGGATCAAAGATATTCTCGCGGAAGATAATGTCGCGTTCCTCACAGACAATGGCCTTCGTTTGAAAAGTACGACAGCAACAGGTGGTGGCGGTTGGGATATTACATTCCGTGATTCTGCAATGCGCAATATTGGTATGAACATGACAGATACCATCGACGGAAAAAAGGTTGATAACCGAGGAGGAAAGGGTAATCCATTTGTTATTACTTTGTCATATAAAGCAGGAGATAACGTCTTTACTGATGCAGAAAAGGCCGCTTACTTTCACAATATTAAAGTACAGAATGTGACACTAGATAACGTTGATCCTGACGCCAATGGTAAGGAGGTAATTAATATTGAAGGTTATAATGGTAGTGATAACAATAGTGTTTATCCCGCTACTTTCCACACTGATGTCGCATTTGAGAATGTGGCATTAAGAAATGTAAAAGTGACGAAAATTAGTCAACTTAGAGATTCAAGTTTTACTAATGTCAGCATTGAAAACTGGGGATCGGCTAGTACGCTTTGGAATATTACGGATTCTAAAGATGTTGAATTTGTAAATGTGACTCCAATGCCATAAAAACTGTGGCAGTCGAATAAATACCGCAAAGCTTCGTTTTGTTTTGCGGTATTTTTCATGCATCCAGCAGTAACGCCGTGATTAAGCCATAGTGAGATGACTTTGATCTGAATACAAACACCTCTAACACAATGTTATATGTATGAATGATAACGATTCTTTATTTAAATACGCACGTCTTCGTTATTTAAAATTCTTCAATGATTAATATCTTCAATACTCATTATTGAGACTCCATATGGTTTGTACAGCTGTTATTCATCTCTTATGATGATGAAATATTAAACAAACATGGATGATAGAAATGAAGATAGCGATTGCAGGGACTGGCTATGTCGGCTTATCCAATGCGATGTTGTTGGCTCAGCATCATGAAGTTGTTGCATTGGATGTCATTGAAGAAAAAGTTCAGCTACTGAATGATAAAATCTCACCTATCGTTGATGCCGAAATTGAAGAGTTTCTTGCTCACAAATCGTTAAACTTTGTAGCGACACTCGATAAAGAACTCGCGTACAGCAACGCAGATTTTGTCGTTATTGCTACTCCAACCGATTACGACGTACAAACCAACTATTTTAATACCTCTTCTGTTGAGTCGGTCATTAAAGACGTAATGGCGATTAATCCCGATGCGGTTATGGTGATTAAATCCACGGTTCCCGTTGGTTATACTGAGTCGATTAAGAAGGAATTCGGTTGTGAAAATATTATCTTTTCACCGGAGTTTTTAAGAGAAGGGCGTGCTTTATACGATAATTTACATCCTTCACGGGTTATTGTCGGTGAAATTAGTGAAAGAGCACGAGTGTTTGCCAATTTGTTGCAAGAAGGGGCGATTAAACAAAACATTGATGTTTTGTTTACTAACTCAACAGAAGCGGAAGCGGTTAAGTTGTTTTCGAACACTTATTTAGCTCTGCGGGTTGCCTATTTTAATGAGCTTGATACCTATGCTGAAACTCTAGGTTTGAATACTAGGCAAATTATTGAAGGGGTCAGTTTGGACCCACGTATTGGTAACTACTATAACAACCCTTCTTTTGGTTATGGAGGTTACTGTTTACCGAAAGATACTAAGCAGCTTCGAGCTAACTATGCACAAGTGCCAAACAATATCATTGGTGCAATTGTTGATGCCAACGCTACCCGTAAAGACTTCATCGCAGACTCCATTTTAAAACGAAACCCAACACGCGTTGGTATTTACCGACTGGTCATGAAGGCGGGATCAGATAATTACCGAGCATCCTCTATTCAAGGGGTGATGAAACGACTTAAAGCAAAAGGTATTGAAGTTGTGGTCTATGAACCGGTGTTAAAAGAGAAAACGTTTTTCAATTCACTGGTGTTGACTGATCTCGAGCAATTTAAATCAGCCTGTGATGTGATTGTCTCTAACCGTATGGTGGAAGAACTCGGTGATGTAGCCGATAAAGTTTATACGCGTGATCTGTTTGGTGGCGATTAGGTTCCATTCGCGTCTTAATTCTAAAGCTGTGGGGCATCCATATTTTAATGCTAGCGCAAGGTATTCGGTATATTCATCCTACTGAGTGGTTTGCGCTATGATGTGTTAACTCGCTATCCTTCTCTCAATCAAGCTTTACTTCTCAGAGTTCTATTTCCTCCATTATTTAAACAATGATTATTTACTGTTGATACCTCAATTAGTCGCTGATTGAGAAAGGGCTCAATCATTTATTGGTGAATTTAAAGCTCATTACTATAGCGTTAATCATTGAATCAGTATTTTAGGGAAAACTAATCTATTTATGATTGTCTATAGCTAAACTGACTAAATCTAAGTAATCCTGATATTGATCTAATTTTTTGGTTGCAATTGCCTGTTTTGTTGAGTATTTTTGCGTGCCATGTCACTTATTGATGCCATGAATGGCTGGTGTAATGCGAAATACAATGTAGGCGTAGACTTACAGGGCAATGATTTACCAGCAGAGATACTAATAACTCAGTTTAGGCTTAGATTATGCAAATTTATCAAGATTGTCCTTGCTGCGGACAGCACGTGTTATTCAGTCGAATTCAACGTTCACTTATCGAGAAACTTACCAAATCAAAATATTATAAGTTGGAGTGTTCGCACTGCATGGCTCAAGTTTTTTTACACCGGTCTCTTAACACTATTAAAGTACACAAAGATCCGAGTTAATTGGACGAGCACGCAATTTATATAGTGATAAATCACAACTTGAATACTTGCTTTTAACCCACCTTTACTTTTTTGGGGGGAATGGCAAAGGAGAAAGCCTCAATCATAACAGTATGGTTGGGGCTTTCTTGATTTAAACATCAGTTTTGTTTGTGGCTGTCGTTTGAGTTGATAGCTCAAGTATCATTAAGAGAAACATCTATATTTCAGTCTGTTGTCCATTTTAAATCGTGGTTTCTATAAGTCTTAATAATTGGACATAAATACAGCCATGGAAATTTGTTATGTGGTTCAGTTGTTTGTATGCTTAGTGAACAACTTTAGATTTTAATGAGTAGGTGTTTGGAATGGATTTCACGCTTAATAAAATAACGCACTTAAAACAGCTTGAAGCTGAGTCGATACATATTATGCGTGAAGTAGCTGCGGAATTTGATAACCCAGTAATGCTCTATTCCGTTGGTAAAGATTCTTCGGTGATGTTGCACCTGGCTAAGAAAGCATTTGCTCCTGGAGTTCCCCCGTTTCCTTTGATGCATGTGGATACCACATGGAAGTTCAAAGAGATGATCCAGTTTCGTGATTACATGGCCAAAAAATTGGGAATGAAGTTAATTGTTCATCAGAATCCTGATGGTTTGGCGATGAATATTAACCCGTTTGTTCATGGCAGTTCGAAACATACAGATATCATGAAAACTCAGGGCCTAAAACAGGCTCTTGATAAGTATGGTTTCGATGCTGCGTTTGGTGGTGCTCGTCGTGATGAAGAGAAATCAAGAGCCAAAGAGCGTGTTTATTCGTTTCGAGATGAACACCATCGTTGGGATCCTAAAAACCAGAGGCCTGAACTATGGAACATTTACAACGGCAAAGTGAATAAGGGCGAGAGCATTCGTGTTTTTCCTCTTTCAAATTGGACAGAATTGGATATTTGGCAGTACATATATCTGGAAAATATAGAAATCCCATCTTTGTATTTATCCAAACTGCGACCTGTGGTTAATCGAGATGGTATGCTGATCATGGTCGACGATGATCGTATGGAATTAAAACACGGAGAGAGCATAGAGCAGAAGAAAGTGCGTTTTCGTACATTAGGGTGCTATCCACTCACTGGAGCCGTAGAGTCAGAAGCGACAACGTTACCTGAAATTATCCAAGAAATGCTGCTTACCACGACTTCAGAGCGTCAAGGTAGAGCCATTGATCATGATTCATCGGGATCAATGGAGAAGAAAAAACGAGAGGGTTATTTTTAAGCAATTTGGAGCTTGCCGTATTTCATGGTCGTCACTGCTTTTATTATTATCGCCCTACTGACCGCACTTATATTTTCTAATATTAAGGCTACGGTTCTATTTGTAACTTCTGTTGGTGGGCTTTATTTAACAGGTAACGTTAATCAGTCGGATATATTACTTAATGTCACTAATGTCTCTGTTCTAACGTTGATTTTGTTGATGGTTGCTTCTCTTGCATTAGAGCGTTCGGTTTTTCTTCCTTGGTTATCGAGTAAAGTCTTCTTATCCAGCTATTCAACCACTCTTTTTCGATTGGGACTGAGTACTGCTCTGAGTTCCGCTTTTTTAAATAATACTGCGGTGGTGGCAACTTTGATGGCTGGTGTAGAAAGAAATCAGGAACACGCGGCGTCTCGATTATTATTACCTTTGTCATATTTTGCTATTTTAGGAGGGACGTTAACTTTAATCGGTACTTCGACGAACCTTGTGGTGAACGCGCTATTAGTCAATTATCATCTCCCTAGTTTAGATTTTTTTGCTTTCGCCCCAGTTGGAATTGCTTTGCTTATTGTGGTGGGTTTCGTAGTGATACTCGCTGCGAAGAAACTGCATTGTGCCTCTAAGAGCCAACTTAAATTTGATGAATATTTTATAGATGCAGAAGTAAAGGAAGGCAGTAAACTTCATGGTCGTACAGTTCGGCAAAATGGTTTACGTGCGCTACAAGGCCTTTTTTTGGCGGAGATAGTTCGTGATGAGCAGCTTATCTCTCCAGTAACACCTGAAACGATAATAATGAGTAAAGATAAATTGGTGTTTACGGGCGATGTCAAACAGGTGGGGCAGTTGCAGCGGTTTGATGGGGTCGATGTTTTTGCTAGTACCAGTCATCTTTTAGAAACAAACTTAACTGAGGTGATTGTCAGTCCTGAATCTATTTTGATTAACCGTACCTTAAAAAGTACCAATTTTCGTTCCCGTTTTGATGCGGCTGTTGTAGCCATTAGTCGAAAAGGGCAAAGGCTTTCGGGCAAGCTTGGAGAACAAAGGATTCAAGCTGGAGATAAACTGGTACTTGCGGTGGGGAATGATTTCGATAAGAGGCAAAACTTAAGCCGTAATTTCTTTTTTTTATCAGGAAAACAGCTCCATAAACCTTATACTGTTTTACAAAATGTTATTGTAATTGTTGGGTTTTTAGCGACGATAGGCATTTCTGTCTGCTCTTCTTTTTCATTATTAGAGTGTCTGGTTGCTTATATTAGTATTCTTGTGTTGACCCAAATATTGGACGGAACGGTTATTCGGCGTCGTTTCCCATTTGATTTGTGGTTGATATTGGTTTGTGCGCTCTCTATTGCTCAAGCTGTTGCCGATACAGGGCTTGCAAACTGGATATCGAGCCATCTATATCAGTCACTTGGCAGCACGGTGCCTCCATATGTCGCTCTAGCTGCTATATTTATGATTACCGTAATCCTTACTGAAATCATTACCAACACGGCGGCTACGGCGATCATGCTTCCTATCGGTATAACATTAGCTCAAGCGTATTCTGTCAGCGTTATGCCTTTTATTATGGGCGTTGCTTATGCTGCGAGTGCTTGTTTTATAAGCCCTTATGGCTACCAAACTAATCTAATGGTAATGAATGCTGGTGGATATAAGTTTAGTGATTTTATAAAAACAGGCTGGCCCGTATCACTGACTTATATCGCCGTAGCTCTGATTACGATTCCAATATTTTTTCCGTTTTAATTAAGTAGATCAACCATCAATGAACTATGTGAAGAAAGAGAACGATTCTGCCAGTGAAAATATTATTTGGCACAGTACGAGCGTAACATTTGAAGATCGTATTGAACTCAAAAATCAAAAGCCTGTGGTTTTATGGTTTACCGGTCTGAGTGGTTCAGGAAAGTCGACAATTGCGAATGAAGTTGAAATCAAGTTGCTGCAGCTAAGAAAACATAGCTACTTGCTAGATGGAGACAATGTTCGTCATGGGCTTAATAAAGATCTCGGTTTTAGTGATGCAGACCGGGTGGAAAACATTCGTCGGATTGGCGAGGTCGCTAAGTTATTTGTTGATTCAGGTGCCATCGTATTGACGGCATTTATTTCTCCTTTTATTTCGGACAGAAAGCAAGCTCGCGACTTGTTAGATAAAGAACAATTTCTTGAAGTGTTTATTGATACTCCCATTGATGTATGTGAACAACGAGACCCCAAAGGTCTCTATAAAAAAGCAAGAAAAGGCGAGATCAAAAACTTCACGGGAATCGACTCAGAGTATGAGGCTCCAGAGAGTCCAGACATTCATGTAAGAACCGAGAACAAATCTGCCAAAGAATGTGCTGACTTCATCATTAATCAACTACAAGAGCTTGGGTATATATAAATGCATTATGACGTTTTCAATGGTGATGCAGATGGCATCATCGCACTTTTGCAACTGCGTTGGAGCGAGCCAAAGAAGAGTAAATTGATCACTGGCGTTAAGCGAGATATCAAGCTACTGAGTAAAATTGCCTTTGTGGATGATGTCAGTTCTGTATCGGTTCTTGATATTTCGATGGAAAAGAATCATCAAGACTTAAAAAGACTATTAGAGCGTAAGATCCCAGTGTTTTACTGTGATCACCACCGAGCTGGTGACTTTCCTCAATCGGAATATTTGACGGCATTGATTGATTTGGATGCTGAGGTTTGTACCAGTTTACTCGTGAATCAATATCTTAATGGACAGTACGTTAATTGGGCCATTGCTGCCGCCTTTGGTGATAATTTATATAAACCAGCAGAAAAGCTCGCGCGCGAGAATGGATTATCAGAGCCAGCAACGACCTATCTAAAAGAGTTAGGAACTCTGATTAACTACAATGGCTACGGTAGTGATCTCAACGATTTGCACATATCTCCTGAGCACTTATATCGACAGTTGAGCGAGTATCAATGTCCTTTTGAATTATTAAAGCATCCTGATTCTCCGTATTTCACTCTAAAGCAAGGTTATGACCTTGATTATGAAAAGGTTAAAGCAGTAAGGCCGAGTTTGAGTGATAACGTCTGTGAGGTTTATGAGTTGCCTTGCGAAAGTTGGGCGCGTCGTATTAGTGGCGTTTATGGCAATGAGCTTGCTAACCGTAGTCCTGAGAAAGCACATGCAGTATTAACGCTTAATCCAAACGGTGAAGATTATACCGTGAGTGTTCGTGCTCCTTTAATCAACCGGACTGGTGCAGATGAGTTGTGTTGTCAATTCGCGACTGGAGGCGGCCGTAAAGCAGCGGCTGGAATAAATCAATTGCCAGTCAATCAAAAGAATCAGTTCATCAGTGCACTTCAATCATTTTATAAATAAAGGGTAGAACACATGTCTCATTCGTCGGAATTGATCGCTCAAGATATTGAAGCTTATTTAAAAGTCCACGAAAACAAAGATTTATTGCGTTTTTTGACTTGTGGAAATGTAGATGATGGTAAATCAACCTTGATTGGACGCTTGTTGTATGATTCGAAGTTAATTTACGAAGATCAAATGGCAGCAATTGAAAAAGATTCACAAAAGTTCAATACGACAGATGACGATTTCGATTTAGCTTTACTGGTTGATGGTTTGCAGTCTGAAAGAGAACAGGGTATTACCATTGATGTTGCTTATCGATATTTTTCAACAGATAAACGCAAATTTATCATTGCTGACACGCCCGGGCATGAACAGTATACGCGTAATATGGTCACGGGAGCGTCTACCTGTGACTTAGCCATAGTTATGGTCGATGCTCGTCGTGGTATTCAAACCCAAACTCGTCGTCACAGTTACATATGTTCTTTACTCGGTATTAAACACGTTATTGTTGCTATCAACAAAATGGATTTAATGGAATACAGTCAGGAAGTCTATCAGCGAATCAAAGCCGATTATCGACAAATGGCTAACAGTTTTAATATTGATGATATACGTTTCGTACCGATTTCAGCACTTAAGGGAGACAATGTTGTAACGTCTAGCGAAAACATGGATTGGTATCCTGGCGCGACATTGATGAAGCTGCTTGAAACGGTAAAAGTTGATAAAGATAAAGATCTAAAACATATGCGTTTCCCTGTGCAATATGTTAATCGTCCTAATTTGAATTTCCGAGGCTTTGGTGGA
This sequence comes from Vibrio sp., assembly GCA_048259585.1. GTDB lineage: Bacteria > Pseudomonadota > Gammaproteobacteria > Enterobacterales > Vibrionaceae > Vibrio. The sequence goes on from JBLXHN010000001.1 coordinate 41,414, forward strand.
ACATTAGCGTCAGGTATTGTGCAAGTTGGTGATGAAATAACCGTATTACCTTCAGGTAAACACTCTCGAATAAAATCGATTTATACCTATGATGGTGAACTTCAAACCGCTCAACCAGGACAAGCCATTACGCTTACTTTGGAAGATGAGATTGATATTTCGCGCGGAGATATGATTGTTCATTACGGGCATGAGTCAAAAGTGACGAATCAGTTTCAAGCACATTTAGTATGGATGGGTGAAGCTCCATTACTGACCCACAAAGAATACCTGTTTAAATTTGCCACTAAAGTGAGTAGCGGCAGTGTGTCAGAGATTAATTATAAAGTTGATGTTAATACCATAAAGAAACATGCGGAGAAGGCGTCCAGTTTAGAGCTTAATGAAATCGCACTGGTTGAAGTTAAGCTAACGGATAATGTTGCGATAGATGAATATCGTCTACTTCCGCAAACGGGAGCGTTTATTGTGATTGATCGTATTAGCAATGTGACGGTCGGTGCTGGAATGGTTTCGCAAGTGAATTCAGATAACCCCTCAGAAAGTACCCGAGACTATTCACAAGCTGAAAAAGAGCTCAATGCCTACATTTGCAAACACTATCCGGAGTGGGGCTGTATTAAGCTTGAATAGAAATGATTCGCCTGACATGAGTTTGGTTTACGTTATTATCATTGCCCCTTGATGATTGATCTGAAGTCTTCTTTCCACAGACGGATTCGGTGGGATGCAAAGCCTGGTTGTACTAAGTGTTATAAAAAATAAGTAAAGCAATTTAGTGAGTTGCCGCTAATATTACTATATTGCTTGTTTGATGAAGATTTATGACTTTTGGTATTTTAAAGTGAAGGGTCGAATGAAAAAACTTACGTTGCCGATACTGTTGGCTCTCTTTTCCAATACAGCGAATGCTGTCTACGACTTTTCACCCGCTGAGGATAAGTTAAAACACCTAGGTGTGAGTGCAGTTGTCGGGTTTGGGGCCAATTATGTGATCAGCGATTGGCGAAAAGCATTTGGAGCTTGCGCTGCAGTAGGGGTTGCCAAAGAAGTTTATGACGAAAGTGATTATGGTGGTGGCTCTGTAGAAGATATTGCCTATGATGTGGTTGGCTGTGCAATCGGTGTAGGGGTAAGTCAATCTCTAGGCATTAAAATGGCTTTCATACCAGAACGAAACTTAGATGGAATGATGGTCGCTGTTCATTATGCGTTTTAAAAAGTTTGCTTTTAATTAGCATAAAAATAAGCCCCATTTTAGCGAGATTCTAAAATGGGGCTTATTTTTCTAGTATGAAGACTCTTCAGATGTTTGCTCTTGGGAATAAGGTCCTACTCTCTGAGCACGCAGCCAAGCGGTAATGCGCCAGATGTTATTCATGATAGTGACATAAATTAAGAAGCAGGTAATAAAAGCATAAAACATCACATGTTCAGCGATACCAATGATTTCAGACGTTACGCCCATACCTGAGTAACAGGCAGCGATAAAGCAAATAGCAAGTAAAGTCTGCGATGATGTTAAGCCTAATCGTTGGAATATATGATGAAGATGTTCGCGGTCGGGTTTAAACGGAGACTGCTTTTTCTTAATTCTTCGCATCATGGTTGAAGTCATATCCATAAGTGGAACGGCGATCAGCCAAAGTGCTGTGACAGGGGATAGTGGAGGATTTTTACCATTCTGACTAGAGAGCAGTAACATCCATACGACGGTAAACCCAATCACCATACTGCCAGCATCACCCATGAACACTTTTCTTTTTTTGCCCAATGTACCGAGATTCAGTGAAATATATGGAATGAGAATCACGATCACCATGAAGCAGAAATAAGCGATATTGCTTTGTCCGTCATGGTGAAGTAACACACCTAAACCTAAGAAGGTGACTGTAGAAAGTCCCCCAAGTAACCCGTCAATACCGTCAACCATATTAAAGGCATTGATCGCTCCGACAACAGCAAATATTGTGACGATATAGCCAAACCAGCCTAAGGTCACCATATCACCCGCGCCGAAGATATTGCCTAAATTAACGAGCTCAAGCCCCCCAAATAACATCATTACGAGTGATAATGCGGCTTGTATTGCTAGCCGTATTTTAAAACTGATATCAAACTTATCGTCCAAAGCCCCGACGATGGTTAAAACAACAATACACAGCGCAAAGAGTCCCGTATTTGGGAACAATTCCGGATTGAGGAATAAGAAAAACAGGATAGATAAACACATAGATATCCCGCCAACAAGAGGGATAGATCCACTGTGTTTTTTTCTATGATTAGGTTTGTCCACTAAACCTATGGTTTTTGCCACTCTGCGGAGAATAAACAAGGTACAGAACGACACAGTGAACACCAAACCTACATCTGAGATAATGTGGTCCACAACTAAGCCTTTATTATTAGATTATGTTGGTAATCATAAACTAAACAATGCATTGCATAAATGATTAATTTTGATGTGGATTCAATTTTTAAGCTTATACGGTTACCGTTATGAAAACGAGTTTAAAACTTTTGATTTAGATCGTTGCAATGTCAATAAATATTCCCCGATATAACGGTATTTATAGCTAAATTAATACTTTTTCTCATTTATTTGACAGTGTGTTTTCAATATGTGGTCGAACCTTTCGCAACGCTTCAAATGACATTTTCAGGTGCTTAGACTCTGTTCTGAAATTAGCGTGTTAGATATTTCGTATAGGTTCTCTTCTCCACCAGTGGTGTTGAAAGTTTTTGATGGTGAATTTGGATTTGCAAACGGTTAGCTCTCGTCTTTGTTTACAGGTACGACACGCTTGTCCGGATCGGCGAGTTCACTGCCACAATGCTTGCAGAATAATGCGTCAGCTTCATGACCAGAGAGTGAACAGTTTGGGCATTTGACTAAAGCTCGGTGCGCGTTCATTTCTTGGTGCAACTCGGCAGTAATAATGCCAGTTGGAACGGCGAGTATCGAATAACCCAGCAGCATGGTTAAGGCGGCAATGCCTTTACCTAAGCCTGTTTGAGGTGTGATGTCACCATAACCGACGGTGGTAATGGTCACAATGGCCCAATAGATACTCTGCGGAATGCTGGTAAAGCCATTTTTCGGCCCCTCTATGACATAGATGAGTGAGCCTAATATCATCACCAGTATCGCGACAGTACTAAAGAAAATGATGATTTTCCGGCGAGCACCGAGAAGAGAGCGAAGCAGCAAGTTGGAATCGTGTAAATAACGTACCAGTTTAAGAATACGGAAAATGCGCATGACTCTTAACGCCCGAACCACTCCCATGAATGTCGCAGATGGGAACAAAAGTACAAGGTAAGTCGGAAGAATGGCTAATAAGTCAATGATGCCATAAAAACTCTTTATATAAGCAAGTGGCTTAGGAGAGCAGTAAAGTCTTACGAGGTACTCGATGGTAAATAGGGCGGTAAAGCCATATTCCATCATTCGCAACTCGCTCCGCCATTCGGCCCGGATTTCAGGGATGGATTCCAGTATCAACACTGTCAGAGAAGCGATAATGGCAACGATCAAGAAAAGGTCAAACGTTTTGCCTGCTTTAGTATGGGTACCAAAGATGATGACGTAGAGTTGGTGCCTTAGGCTTTCGTTGGATTTAAACATAATGTATTTAAGTGACCTCTAGATGCAGGATTCAGTGCTTCATCAACGAGTTCAGGTCAAGATTAATAACAGTAGGAATGCTTATTCCCTTTCAATGTGTATAGCGCGACCTTAACCTTTTTATCGCTCTATCATAGCCTTATGTGGTTGTTTACGCTAATCCTGGGAACAAGCTTCTTAAACCATTGGTAATGAACTCAATACCTAAAGCACCCAAGATCAAACCCATGATACGTGTGATTACGTTGATACCCGTTTGACCGAGGAGTTTTACAATATATGGAGCAGATCGGAACAGTAGCCATGAGCAAAAGCAGAAAAATGCAATCGTCAGTACGATGCCAGTGGTATCCATTAAACCTGGATAACGCGAGCCATAAACAATCGTTGAGCTAATTGCACCAGGGCCTGCCATAAGCGGCATTGCTAATGGCACAACACCGATTTGTTCGCGGCTGATGTATTCGGATTTTTCTTGTTTGTTTTGTTTATCTTCACCCAACTTACCGCTCATCATTGAAAAAGCGATGCTCATTAATAGTAATCCGCCGGCGACACGGAATGAATCTAATGAAATGCTGAACATATCCAGTAGCATCTGCCCGCCAAGCAGAGCGACAGTCAAAATAACCGCAACAGCAAGGTTTGCGGTAGCCGCTGTTTTGTTTTTTTCTTCTGGTGTCATGTGCCCTGTTAATGACACGAAAACTGGCATGATACCCACTGGGTTCACAGCAGCGACAAGCCCCAGAAAAAACTGAAGGAATATTGCGATCTCAAACGACATGTTGGGTTCTCTTAGCTGAAGTCAGGAATGAAATATTTAGCGCGTAATCTAAGGCAAAGTTAATCAAAGCACGAATGAAAAAATTTGCAATTTTGTGCCGCCTATACGTGAGAAAAACTAATTATGGGCGATAATTGAAAACTGATTGTTTGATTTTTGTGTTTAGCAGAAGCTCAAAATGAACAGTGTATTAACATTTGTATATTTTTTATAAAAAATGTCACTTGCACTGGGGAGCTATAAGGGCGAGGATATACCATGAGTAGCACATAAAAACTTGTCTACATGTAGTTTTGTTGTACAAAAATGAAACTTTTTTACAGGTAGTTGTATGTTTTTTAAATTTTTGGTTTAAGTGAGGTAAATTTAATCAGTTTGTCGGTTTGTATTTTATGTATAAGAATCAATTGGTTAGGTTTGGTTTGAAGTGGTATTTACCTATTAGGGGTTAATTAGTTTTTTAGAACTGATCTGAGTCAATTTTTTTCACGCATTGAAATATTATACTCAAGCCATGAAAGCAATTTACTAAGCTTGTAGTTATTAAACCTTTTACTGCGGTAGTAAAAACACATACACAACGTGCTTAATAAAAAGTTTTTTATTTTTATATTTATATTTTAGGAGATCCATTATGCCTGTAACTAATCTGGCTGAACTTGATGCTCTAGTAGCTCGCGTTAAAGCGGCTCAAGCTGAGTTTGCTACTTACTCTCAAGAGCAAGTAGACAAAATCTTCCGCGCAGCATCTCTTGCAGCTAACCAAGCTCGTATTCCACTAGCGCAACAAGCGGTAGCAGAGTCTGGCATGGGCATTGTTGAAGATAAAGTGATCAAAAACCACTTTGCATCTGAATTTATCTACAACAAATACAAAGATGAGAAAACTTGTGGTGTTCTAGAAGAAGATGACAACCTAGGCACTATGACAATCGCAGAACCTGTAGGTATCATCTGTGGTATCGTACCAACAACTAACCCTACTTCTACTGCAATCTTCAAATCTCTAATCTCTCTTAAAACTCGTAACGGTATCATCTTCTCACCACACCCACGTGCGAAGAACTCTACTAACGATGCTGCGAAACTAGTTTTAGATGCTGCTGTTGCAGCAGGTGCTCCAAAAGACATCATTGGTTGGATCGATCAACCATCCGTTGAGCTTTCTAATGCACTTATGAAGCACGACGGTATCGCTCTTATCCTTGCAACTGGTGGTCCAGGCATGGTTAAAGCGGCTTACTCTTCAGGTAAACCTGCTATCGGTGTTGGTGCTGGTAACGTTCCTGTTGTTATCGACGAAACGGCTGATATCAAACGTGCTGTAGCTTCTATTCTTATGTCGAAGACTTTCGATAACGGTGTTGTGTGTGCTTCTGAGCAGGCTGCAATCGTTGTTGATGAAGTATACGACGAAGTTAAAGAGCGTTTCGCTTCTCACAAAGCTTACGTATTAAGCAAAGCTGAAGCAGAAAAAGTACGTAAAGTACTGCTAATCGATGGCGCACTAAACGCGAAAATCGTAGGTCAACCAGCTCCGGCAATCGCTGAAATGGCAGGTGTTAAAGTTCCTGCTGACACTAAAGTTCTAGTTGGTGAAGGTATTGGTAAAGTATCTTACGATGACGAGTTCGCTCACGAGAAACTATCTCCAACTCTAGGTCTATTCCGTGCTGACAACTTCGAAGACGCAGTTGCTCAAGCGGTAACTATGGTTGAAATCGGCGGTATCGGTCACACATCTGGTCTGTACACTAACCAAGATGTAAACGCAGATCGTATCCGTTACTTCGGTGACAAACTAAAAACTGCACGTATTCTTGTAAACATTCCAACAACTCACGGTGGTATCGGTGACCTGTACAACTTCAACGTTGCACCGTCTCTAACACTAGGTTGTGGTTCTTGGGGTGGTAACTCAATTTCTGAGAACGTAGGTCCTAAGCACCTAATCAACAAGAAAACTGTAGCGAAGCGAGCTGAAAACATGTTGTGGCACAAACTACCTAAGTCTATCTACTTCCGCCGTGGTAGCCTTCCAATCGCTCTTGGCGACCTAGAAGGTAAGAAACGTGCATTCCTAGTAACTGACCGTTTCCTATTCAACAACGGTTATGCTGATGACATCGTTCAACTTCTTAAAGCTCAAGGTATGGAAGTTCAAACATTCTTTGATGTAGAAGCGGATCCAACACTTTCTGTTGTTGAGAAAGGTGCTGCTCAAATGGCTAGCTACCAACCAGACGTGATTCTAGCTCTAGGTGGTGGTTCACCAATGGATGCTGCGAAGATCATGTGGGTAATGTACGAGCACCCAGAAACTCACTTCGAAGAACTAGCAATGCGCTTTATGGATATCCGTAAACGTATCTACAAGTTCCCTAAAATGGGTCAAAAAGCTGAGCTTGTATGTATCACTACAACTTCAGGTACGGGTTCAGAAGTTACACCATTCGCGGTTGTTACTGACGACAAGACTGGTGCTAAATACCCACTAGCGGATTACGAGCTAACTCCTAACATGGCTATCGTTGATGCGAACCTTGTTATGAACATGCCTAAGTCACTAACAGCGTTTGGTGGTTACGATGCAGTAACTCACGCACTAGAAGCTTATGTATCTGTTCTTGCGAACGAATACTCTGATGGCCAAGCGCTTCAAGCACTTAAGATGCTAAAAGAGTACCTACCATCAAGCTACAAGAATGGTGCAAATGACCCAATCGCTCGTGAGAAAGTACACAATGCGGCAACTATCGCTGGTGTTGCGTTTGCCAACGCATTCCTAGGTGTTTGTCACTCAATTGCTCACAAAATCGGTGCTGAGTTCCACTTACCACACGGTCTTGCTAACGCATTGATGATTTCAAATGTGGTACGTTACAACGCGAACGATAACCCAACTAAACAAACTGCGTTCTCTCAATACGACCGTCCACAAGCACGTCGTCGTTATGCAGAAGTAGCAGAGCACTTAGGTCTGGCTCAGCCTGGCGACCGCACTGCGCAGAAGATTGAACGTCTACTAACATGGTTGGATGAACTTAAGAAAGATCTAGACATCCCAATGTCTATCCAAGCAGCGGGTGTCAATGAAGCAGACTTCCTAGCGAAAGTTGATGAACTAGCGGTTGATGCGTTTGATGACCAATGTACTGGTGCAAACCCTCGTTACCCTCTAATCACTGAGCTTAAAGAAGTACTTAAAGCTTCTTACTACGGTCAGGCGTTCGTTGAAGGTGAAACTTTCGAAGGTACGACTGTTATCAAGAAGAAAGCAGATCAAGAAGCGCCAAAAGCTCCAGCTAAAAAAGCGAAAGCTAACGCTTAATATGAGATAGGTGGTTTTCGCTAGCACGTAAACCAATATCTAAAAAGCAGAAAACCCCACTTCGGTGGGGTTTTTTTTATGTTCAAAAAGTTGAGATGCGTATGCTATGTCCACATTACCATGACAGCCGCGACAGCAACGAGCACTAAACCTAGCCCGTCTTTAATCCGTACTTTTTGCTTTAGCCAAAAAATAGAAATGAGCATGGTAAAAAATATTTCAACTTGACCAAGCGTCTTTACATAAGGGACTGCTTCAAGAGACATGGCACTGAACCAACCAATAGAGCCTAAACAACTGGTCAAACTGGTAAGAAAAACGATCTTTGGTTTGGACCATAAAGTTTTGAGTGTATTTTTATCTGTCACGACCAGGTAGCTAACAATCATTAGGGTTTGTAACGAAATGACCAATAGTAACACCCAAGCGGCACTATGAGGGAAGGCCAGCCCAGAGGCTAAACTGGCTTCACGTATCCAAAGCGACGTCAGCGCGAAAGCGCTTCCGCAACTGACGCCTAATACAATGGTGGGGAAGGATATTTGACGAATATTGCCCTGAGTACTTAGCATAAAAACGCCAATTCCACCGACCAGAACACCCATCCAGCCTAGAAAGGTTAAGTGAGTTCCAAAGAGCAGCATGCCGAGAAATGCAGCCACTAATGCTTCGCTTTTGGCTAATCCTGCCCCTACAGCATAATTGTTAAATTTGAACAGTTTTACCATTAGCGCAGTGGCTATGATCTGCATAATTGATGCACCAATGATAAATTTTAAAAAGGAAATATCGAATTGGGGTGTTTCTGAAGGCTCAATTGAATAAAGGGTCGCGAGGTAAACTGCCGCTATCGGGCTAGCCCAAAGAAAACGAGCCAACGTTACGCCAGCAGTTGTTACATCGGTTGAAAGGTGGCTTTGAAAGGCATTACGCCAAGACTGCATGAAGGCAGCGAGAAAAGTGAACAGAATCCATGTCATCGTATTAAATCCAAAAGAGCGGAATGTTTACTATGCAACGAATAACCGGATACATCAAACTGCGGATATAAAAAAGCCTCTCTAAAGAGAGGCTTAGATAACTGAAAGGTAGTTAGCCGGCAAGTACGTCAGTCGCGACTTTGTAGCTTGGATCTTCTTTGACGTTGATTTCAACCAGGCTACCAGCCTTATGCAGCAGTGCTCTACAGTCTTGACTCAAGTGACGAAGGTGTAAGGTCTTACCTACAGCAGTATAGCGTTCTGCTAAGGTTTCAATTGCTTCAATCGCCGAGTGATCGGCTACGCGTGATTGAGCAAAGTCGACGATCACATCTTGTGGGTCATTTTGCGCATCAAATAACTCTAAGAAATTCGCAGCTGAACCGAAGAAGATAGGACCGTTAATTTTGTAGACCTTAGAACCTTCCTCATTAAGTGAACTACTCGCATAGATGTGCTTAGCGTGTTCCCAGGCAAACATTAGCGCGGATACAACAACACCCACGCCTACTGCGATGGCTAAATCGGTAAAGACGGTTACGACAGTCACCAGAACGATAACGAAGAAATCTTGCTTCGGTACTCGGCGAGCCAGTTTGAATGTTGCCCACTCAAAAGTACCGATAACTACCATAAACATTACACCGACAAGTGCTGCTAGCGGAATCATTTCAATCAGTGAAGAAGCAAACAGAATGAAGAAAAGAAGCATGATAGCGGCCACAATACCTGATAAGCGACCACGACCGCCTGAGTTGATATTGATCATCGATTGGCCGATCATCGCACAACCACCCATAGCACCGAATACCGAACAGGTAATATTCGCTAGACCTTGACCCATACACTCACGGTTCGATTTACCACGGGTATTTGTCATTTCATCCAACACAGTTAGGGTCAGTAATGACTCGATCAGACCGATAGCCGCTAAGATGACTGAATAAGGCAGAATGATTTGAAGCGTTTCCAATGTCATAGGTACGACAGGGAATGCAAATGTAGGTAAGTTGCCCGCGAGCGTTGCAGCTTCATCTCCAGACATTGCACGAAGGAAATCAACAACCGTACGAGTTTCTAAACCTAAACCTTGAACAAGAAGCGTCACAGTGACGATCGCTGCCAGTGAAGACGGCACAGCGGTCGTGATTTTAGGTAAAAAGTGGATAATGGCCATGGTAAGCGCAACTAAACCAAGCATTAATACTAGTTGGTCGGTTGGCAACCAAGAAAGCACGCCATTGATGTCAGGGGCTTTAAACTGTCCTAATTGCGCTAAGAAGATAACAATAGCTAAACCGTTAACAAAGCCAATCATTACAGGGTGTGGAACCATGCGAATAAACTTGCCCAATTTGAACAGGCCTGCTGCGATTTGTAAGATACCTGCAAACAGAATGGCGGCAAATAAGTATTGTACTCCGTGGCTTGCAACCAAGCTTACCATGACAACCGCCATCGCGCCTGTTGCGCCAGAAATCATACCTGGACGACCACCAAAAATAGAGGTCACAAGACCGACGATGAAAGCAGCGTAAAGTCCAACCATTGGGTCTACACCGGCAACAAACGCAAATGCAACGGCTTCTGGTACAAGAGCAAGGGCAACGGTAAGGCCTGAAAGCACATCATTCTTTACCGAATGCTTAGAAAACTGGGGAAATTCAAACATGGCTTGAGTGTTTTTCCTGATTGTTAATGAATGTTTTAGTGCCCATTGAACAAAAGTGGATCTGCCAGGAAATACCCTAGGCAAAAAAGTGTATTCAATGTAGTAAGAGCGCTAAGTAAAAGATGAATGCGGATGCTACAGAAATGTGTGATGAAGTTCAATATTGAACCAGTCGTTACACATAATTACATTCGTTGAAGCAATAAAAAGCCACCAGTTATTGGTGGCTTTTTACAACAGCTAAGAAATTAATAACCTTGAGGTTTACTCATAGCTGCACCCGCTTGGCTGCGAGCAACTTGGCTGCCGGCACCAATTGGCGTGTATCTTTCACTACGCAAAGGTGCTGCATTAACTGTAATTTCTTTGATTTCTTGAGGACCAGAAGCTTTCGCCATAGGTGCTGATGCATGACCTTTTGCTGGAACCACTGCTGTTTCTTTCACTTCAACAGGTGCAGCTACAACAATAGGTTCTTCAACAACGGGTACGACGACAGGAGTGGTTTCTGCCACAACGTCTACCTGAGGCTGCTCAGTAATTTCGAAAGCTACAGTGGTTGGTTCTACAACTGGCTGCTCTGTTTGCGGTTCAGCTTGAACTTCAACAGCGCTCTCTTCACGGCGAATAATGACTTTACCCATCGCCATTTCAGGGAAAGCAAAACCGCCAAGTACAGGCGCTGTGACGTCTACTTGTTCTGCAGCAACGGTTTCAACTTTAGGTTGAGGTTTCGCTGTCGGTTTAGCTAAGTCGTAGCGTGGCATCACTTTACCCATTGCCATCTCTGGAGAGGCTACACCACCTTTACGTAGGCGGAATGGGTTAGGGCGACGGTCACGACCGCGACGACGACGTTGGCCACTTGCACGTAGGTGACGTGGAGAACGGCGATTACGACGTTGTTTCTGCTCTTCTGGTTGCTCGGCGTTAGCTTTGTCTGCTTGTTCAACGACTTCAACTTTAGGCTCGTTGTTAGCAGGAGCGACGGTTTCAACCACTGGCGCAGTGTCGATAGTTTCTACTTCGTCTTCTGCTTTGTTAACACGAACTGGTTTGTTCAGCTTACGACGTTGACGACGCTCTTTAACGATCGCAGCTTTTTCTTGCTTAGGCTTGGCCGGTTGCGTTTCAGTCGTGTCTTGTTGAGCATCAGCCGCTAATTGACGACCTTCTTCCTGCAACTTATTCGACTTAGCATCATTACGGTTACGCTTATTGCGGCGCTCTTGCTTAGGTTTGCGATCTTGTTGTTTCGGTGCTTTAGAATCTGCTGGTTGCTCAGTTTCTACCTTATCGCTCGCTTTATCATTCTGCTTGCGACGATTCTTATCACGTGAGTTGTTGCGGCGGCGATCATTACGGTCACGGCGTTGTGAAGGTTGCTTCTTACGCTCATTCTCGTTGTCGTTAGTTTCTTGAGTAACCTCAACTTCTTTTTTCTCTTCTTCGCCAGAGAAAATACCTGCAAGCGCTTTAAACAAACGGCTAATCAAGCCTGGTTTAGATTCGGCAACCGGAGCGGCTTCTTTCTTAACTTCAGGTTTTGGTTTAGCGACAGGTGCTGGTGCAGGCGCTGATTGTGCAGGAGAAGTAAAGCCTTTAAGCACTGGCTCTTCAATGCGTTTTGGACGTAGATCTTGCTCGATACCAACTTCTTTGCTTTCTGCTTCTTTTAGGGCTTCAAGCTTTTTCGGAATCAAGTAAGAAAGAATTTCATGCTCTTCACCCTCACGGATACGAATCACTTCAAAGTGAGGCGTCTCCATATCTGAGTTAGGAACAATGGTGATCTTCACTTCTTGAATGCGTTCAATGTGATTGATTGAGCGACGTTTTTCGTTCAACAAGTAAGAAGCAATAGAAACTGGTACAACAGCAAGTACTTGTGAAGTATTGTCTTTTAAAGCTTCTTCTTCGATTAAACGCAGAACTGATAGTGCTAGAGATTCGTTATCACGAACGACACCAGTACCTGTACAGCGTGGACAGATATGGTGACTTGCTTCAGCTAGCGAAGGGCTCAAACGTTGACGAGACATTTCAAGCAAGCCAAAGCGAGAAATACGGCCAATTTGAACGCGTGCTCGGTCTAAACGTACAGCTTCACGCAATCGGTTCTCAACTTCACGCTGGTGGCGTACTGGAGTCATATCGATAAAATCGATAACAACCAAGCCACCTAGGTCACGCAGACGCAATTGACGAGCAATTTCATCAGCCGCTTCTAAGTTGGTATTCAGTGCTGTTTCTTCGATATCGCCGCCTTTAGTTGCACGTGCTGAGTTGATATCGATAGACGTTAGCGCTTCTGTCGGGTCGATGACGATAGAACCGCCAGACGGTAAGCGAACTTCACGTTGGAAAGCGGACTCAATTTGGCTTTCAATTTGGAAATGACTGAATAGCGGCACTTCGCCATCGTATTTCTTAACACGATTAACGAAATCAGGGCGAACCAGACTGATGTGGTCTAGCGCACGTTCGTAGATAGTGTTGCTATCAATCAGAATTTCGCCGATATCACGACGCAAATAGTCACGGATTGCACGGACAATTACGTTACTTTCTTGGTGAATCAAGAATGGCGCAGGGTTTGAATCTGACGCTTGTTTGATCGCTGCCCAATGGTTAAGTAGAACGTTTAAATCCCACTCAAGTTCTTCAGCATTTTTACCTACACCCGCTGTGCGGACGATAAGGCCCATGCCTTGAGGAAGTTCTAGAGTGCTGAGTGCTGCTTTAAGTTCAGTACGCTCTTCACCTTCAATACGGCGTGAAATACCACCGGCACGAGGGTTGTTAGGCATCAGAACTAAATAGCTACCAGCTAGAGAGATAAAGGTTGTTAGTGCTGCACCTTTACTACCGCGTTCCTCTTTTTCAACTTGAACGATAACTTCTTGGCCTTCTTTAAGCACTTCTTTAATGCTTGGACGACCTTGGTATGTGTAACCATCAGGGAAGTATTCGCGGGCAATTTCTTTAAGAGGGAGGAAACCATGTCGTTCTGCGCCGTAGTCAACAAATGCAGCTTCTAGACTTGGTTCAATACGGGTAATACGGCCTTTGTAGATATTCGCTTTCTTGGATTCGTGCCCTGGACTTTCGATATCAAGATCGAACAGTCGCTGGCCATCAACCAAAGCGACACGCAACTCTTCTTTCTGAGTTGCGTTAATTAGCATTCTTTTCATTTAAAAATCTCGTAAATTTTTCTTTGTTTTGATTATTGTTCTTGCTGCGTGTATTTCGTATTCACGGTGTCAGATCCCATGGCTTGTTCGTTACAGCCTCCCGGCTGGAGAGGGATGCTCTGAGGACACGTCAGTTATCACAAACTCAATGACGCTTGTGATCCGCATTGAGGCGGAGGTACTCAACATGAAATACCGAAGAGTAGAGCAACAAGAAGCCTCGACTCAAAATGTCTTACGCCATATGCAGCATAGAGTTTTAGGCTTACTACTCAAGTATTTGCTTTAACCAAACGGCAGAAAACAAAAAACACTACCAGTTCAATTATCGCAGGTGTGAACTATAGCAGTGACGGCTGGCTACAGCAATGTGCTTTATTAGAAAGCACTTAAAAATTTCTATCTACGTCCAAAACATACTTCTAAACAGCAGAAATTCTCATCGAAAAAACGTTTAAAGTTGGTATTTTGTCAATAGTGATTTGCCTTGTTATCGGGAAAAGCAAACGATCTGATGTATATTTCATCGATTTAACAAAAAAATGGTTCTGAAATGCCATTTTTAATTAATCAATAAATGAGGGTTAACAAGCATCTTGAGGTTACTTCAATACTACATTCAGTTAGAATAGCGCGTATGAACGAAATTAGAACTCAAGTCCAATTCATCGAAATTGATGAAGATATGGCTGGTCAACGCATCGATAATTTTTTGCGTAACCAATTAAAATCAATCCCTAAGAGCATGGTTTATCGAATCTTGCGCAAGGGGGAAGTGCGTGTAAATAAAAAACGTATAAAAGCAGAATATAAACTGGCTTCAGGCGATGTTGTGCGAATACCGCCTGTGACGATTGAAGTAAAAGCAGACGAAACGACAGCACCGAGCACGAAGCTAAACAAAGTTGCTGAACTCGAACATTGCATCTTACATGAAGATGAGCACGTGTTGATACTTAACAAGCCGTCAGGGACGGCAGTGCATGGTGGCAGTGGTTTGAAGTTCGGTGCTATTGAAGCTCTGCGAGCTCTGCGACCTGAAGCGCGTTTTCTCGAACTAGTGCACCGTATTGATCGTGACACATCAGGTATCTTATTGGTGGCTAAAAAGCGTTCGGCATTGCGTCATCTTCAGGCTCAGTTCCGTGAGAAGACCGTTCAGAAGTACTATTTTGCACTGGTTATGGGGGAGTGGAAAAACAGCTGTAAAGTGGTTAATGCTCCATTGTTGAAGAATGAAGTCAATAGTATTGTTCGTGTCAACCCCAATGGTAAGCCATCAGAAACGCGTTTTAAAATTTTGGAAAAATTTGCTCAGGCAACATTGATTCAAGCAAGTCCTATTACTGGGCGTACCCACCAAATTCGCGTACATACCCAATATACTGGACACCCAATAGCGTGGGACGACAGATACGGTGATCGAAGATTTGATGCGTACACCGCTCAGTTTGGGATAGACCGTTTATTCCTACACGCAGCGAACATTCGTTTTGTTCACCCTGCAACAGAAGAAAAAATGGAAGTGAACGCACCGCTAGAAGCAAAATTGGAAAGTGCTTTAGCTAAGATGAGAGAAGCGAAATAGCGGGTAGCGGTTGTTTTAACTGATTAAGGGCTTGTTATAACAAGCCCTTTCTTTCTAAAGTACCTTAAAACTTTCGTTCTCGAGTAGTTGTATTAATCGGATGAGCGGCAAACCAATCAAAGAATTAGGGTCATCGCCTTCGAGACGCTCAAACAGGCTGATACCTAACCCTTCACTTTTAAAGCTACCTGCACAATTTAGCGGTTGCTCTTTTTTAACGTAGTTTTTGACCATATCTGTATCGAGTTTTCTGAAGTGAACAACAAAGGGTTCGCAAATCACCTGAGCTTCTTGAGTTTCGCTATTAAATAAGGCGAGGCCTGTATAGAAGGTAATCGCTTTGCCGCTTTGACTTAAAAGCTGCTCTATCGCTTTTTGTTCGGTATGAGGTTTACCGACAATGTTTCCATCAATAACGCAAACCTGATCAGAACCAATCACCAAGCTTGCTTTATCTACTTTACAAGAGCGTGCTTTTTGTTCGGCTAAACGCATAACCAAAGCTTGTGGTGTTTCATTACTTAGTGGTGTTTCATCACAATCTGGTTGAGCTGTTATGAAGGGCACTTCGAGTTTGCTAAGCAATTGTTGGCGAAAAGGAGAAGTTGAGGCTAAAACTAGTTGGTAATTTGTCATTTTGAGTTAGAATCTTACGGAGTTTGATAGCAGCATATACGAACAGGTGCTGTTGTTAATAACTGTGGCTATAAAAAGGGAAAAAATGATGACTTTTTTGCCTTTTTCTTTGACTAAATCTGTTTTGGAAGATAATATTCGCGCCCTATGCAAAAGGTAAAGATACCGCGAACGGTTGATCCGGGTAAAGCGGCTCAAAAACGACTTGATTACGATGGCATCATCCAAATGAGTCTTTTGAAGCGCTTAGAGGAATCAGTCACTAGCGTAAAACGCGACGCACAAGTCTCATTGTCATTTGGGCTTGATGAACAGCAACTTGTTGTTATCTCTGGTAAAGCTAACATCGAAGTTGATTTAGAGTGTCAGCGCTGTAATGAGGTTTTCACACACCAGTGTGAAGTCGAATTCACTTATTCTCCTATTACTGGGCGAAAGAGTGATGAAGAAATTCCCGAAGATTATGATTTGGTAGATCTTAATGAGTTCGGAGAAATTGACCTGATTCAGTTAGTTGAAGACGAGTTCATCTTAGGATTGCCTCAAGTAGCAATGCATGAAGATGCGGATTGCAGCGTTAAATCAGATAATTTGGTGTTTGGTGAGATTCCAGAAGAAGTTTTGGATGATAAACCGAATCCATTCGATGTATTAAGAAGTTTGAAGAAGTAACGCTTCAAACTCATAACCTAGGAGTAGGGTCAATGGCCGTACAAAAAAACCGTAAAACACGTTCTAAGCGTGGTATGCGTCGTTCACACGATGCGCTTTCTGCAGCTGCACTATCTGTAGACGCGACTTCAGGTGAAACACACCTACGTCACAATGTAACTGCTGAAGGTTACTACCGTGGCAAAAAGGTTATCAACAAGTAAGGTTGACCTTTGCAAAATTTAACCGTTGCACTTGATGCAATGGGCGGGGATTTCGGTCCTCGCGTAACAGTGCCTGCCGCCGTGCAGGCACTGTCGCATTTCCCAGAGCTAAAAGTGACCCTCATTGGTGATCAAACTAAGATCACCCAGCAACTTTCACTCCTAGGTTACGAACCGAACGCTCGTTTGAGTGTCGTACACAGTGACCGAGTCATCTCTAATTCAGAAAAACCTTCACTCGCTTTGCGTAATAGCGCGGGTAGTTCTATGCGTATGGCTATCGACGCCGTTTCTGACGGGACCGCCGATGCGTGTGTCAGCGCCGGAAACACAGGCGCATTGATGGCTTTATCTCGATTCAGGTTAAAATTGTTGCCAGGTATTGATAGACCAGCCCTAGTTTCGGCACTGCCAACAGCCTCAGGTGGAAAAACCTGGATGCTAGACTTAGGTGCGAATGTATCGAGCGATGCCGATTCTTTGTTTCAATTTGCAGTGATGGGAGCCGCATTAGCAGAACAGCATTTAGGCCGAGCCCCAAGAGTTGCGATTTTAAATATTGGCGCGGAAGAGATTAAAGGTAATGATTTAGTCAAACGTTGCGCAGAAATGCTAACTCAAACACACGCAGTGAATTTTATCGGCTACATTGAAGGGAACCAATTATTAATTGATGCAGCAGATGTTGTCGTATGTGACGGATTTGTTGGCAATGTATGTTTAAAAGCCTGTGAAGGGACTGCGCAACTTTTCATTGATAGGTTAAGAAGTAAATTTTTAGGCTCATCCATAAAAGGTTGGATTGCGAAAAAGCTGTTCCCAGAACTATTTACCGAATTAAAAACACTGAACCCCGACCAGTATAACGGCGCAAGTTTGCTAGGATTGCGCGGCATTGTAATAAAAAGTCATGGAAGTGCTGATGTATCCGCTGTCGTGAATGCGATTTCAGAAGCGGTGCATGAAGTTAAACGACAAGTACCCAGCCGTATAAGCGATCGTTTGGAAGCGGTTTTACTCGAGAGGCATTATTAGTCTTCATGTATAGCAAAATTTTAGGTACCGGCAGCTACCTGCCATCTCAAGTGCGTACCAACGCAGATTTAGAGAAAATGGTAGATACTAGTGATGAGTGGATTGTAACTCGTACGGGTATTCGCGAGCGTCGTATTGCTGCTGAAGATGAAACAGTTGCAGATATGGCGTTTTATGCAGCACAAAACGCGATCGAAATGGCGGGCATTGATAAAAACGACATCGATCTGATCATTGTTGCGACAACCAGTAGCAGTCACACTTTCCCTTCTTCTGCTTGTCAGGTGCAAGGTAAGTTAGGTATCAAAGGTTGTCCGGCTTTTGATTTAGCCGCTGCATGTTCTGGGTTTGTCTATGGTTTATCTGTCGCTGATCAACATATCAAATCAGGTATGTGTAAAAATGTGCTTGTGATTGGTGCAGACGCATTATCAAAAACGTGTGATCCAACAGACCGCTCAACTATCATTTTATTCGGTGATGGTGCGGGAGCTGTTGTCATTGGCGCAAGTAAAGAGCCTGGTATTCTTTCAACTCACATCTATTCGGATGGTGAATTTGGTGAACTGTTAAGTTTGCCTGTCCCAGAGCGCGGTGGTGATGTTGATAAGTGGTTATATATGGCAGGCAATGAAGTATTTAAAGTTGCAGTGACTCAGTTGTCTAAGTTAGTCAAAGATACGCTTGCGGCTAATAATATGCACAAGTCTGAATTAGATTGGTTAGTACCACATCAGGCCAACTACCGAATTATTTCTGCGACAGCGAAAAAACTTTCGATGTCATTAGATCAAGTGGTATTGACCTTAGATAGGCATGGTAATACTTCTGCAGCGACAGTCCCGACGGCTTTAGATGAAGCGGTTAGAGATGGACGTATTAAACGCGGCCAGACGTTATTGCTAGAAGCTTTTGGTGGCGGTTTCACCTGGGGCTCAGCGTTAGTTAAGTTTTAATAACGTATCAAAATCAGATTTTAACAAACACGATTTATTATTGTCTTTAAGGCGTTGAAATAACGCCTTAATCATTTTTGAAAGGGAAACAGCCATGAGCAAGTTTGCTATTGTATTTCCAGGTCAAGGTTCTCAAGCAATCGGTATGCTTTCTGAGCTTGCTGAACAGTATGACGTAGTTAACCAAACTTTTGCAGAAGCGTCTGATGCATTGGGCTATGATTTGTGGTCTTTAGTTCAAAACGGTCCTGTTGAAGATCTAAACCAAACTTTTCGCACGCAACCAGCACTACTCGCAGCGTCTGTAGCGATTTGGCGTGTATGGCAAGAGCTTGGTCTTGAGCAACCTGAAGTATTAGCGGGCCACAGCTTGGGTGAGTATTCTGCATTGGTTTGTGCTGGTGTTATCGACTTTAAACAAGCGATCAGCTTAGTTGAGCTACGTGGTAAAGCGATGCAAGAAGCGGTTCCTGCGGGAACGGGTGCTATGTATGCAATTATTGGTCTTGACGATGCGTCAATTGCTAAAGCGTGTGAAGAAGCAGCACAAGGTGACGTTGTTTCGCCAGTGAACTTTAACTCACCGGGCCAAGTGGTTATCGCAGGCCAAAAAGAAGCGGTAGAACGCGCTGGTGCTCTATGTAAAGAAGCGGGTGCTAAACGTGCACTACCATTGCCTGTATCGGTGCCATCACACTGTGCATTGATGAAACCAGCGGCAGAGCGTTTAGCGGAAGCATTGTCTGAAATTGAGTTCAACGCTCCTCTAGTCCCTGTCATCAACAACGTTGATGTGATTGCTGAAACGGATCCAGCAAAAATTAAAGATGCATTAGTTCGTCAGTTATACAGCCCGGTTCGTTGGACTGAAGGCGTAGAAAAAATGAACGAACTTGGCGTAGAAAAACTATTGGAAATGGGACCAGGTAAAGTTTTAACTGGCCTAACCAAACGTATTGTTAAAACCTTAGACGCAGCCGCAGTGAACGATATTGCTTCACTGGAAGCAGCTAAGTAATTATAGGAATTAAACATGAGTCAATTCATGAGCCTAGAAGGCAAAGTAGCTCTAGTTACTGGTGCTAGCCGTGGTATCGGTAAAGCCATTGCAGAGTTATTAGTAGAACGTGGTGCTACCGTTGTGGGTACAGCGACAAGTGAGAGTGGTGCGGAAGCGATCAGTGCTTATCTTGGTGATAACGGTAAGGGTTTTGCGCTAAACGTTACTGATGTAGATTCAATTGAAGCGGTATTAAAATCGATTAATACTGAATTTGGTGGAATTGACATTCTAGTGAATAACGCAGGTATTACTCGTGATAACCTTCTGATGCGTATGAAAGACGAAGAGTGGTCTGATATTTTAGATACAAACTTAACGTCAATCTTCCGTATGTCTAAAGCGGTACTGCGTGGCATGATGAAAAAGCGTAACGGCCGTATCATCAACGTAGGTTCTGTTGTCGGTACAATGGGTAATGCAGGCCAAGCTAACTATGCAGCGGCAAAAGCAGGTGTGATTGGTTTTACTAAATCAATGGCTCGCGAAGTTGCTTCTCGTGGTGTGACTGTAAACACAGTGGCGCCAGGCTTTATTGAAACTGATATGACAAAAGCACTGAATGATGAGCAACGTGCTGCTACACTTGCACAAGTACCAGCTGGTCGCTTAGGTGACCCACGTGAAATTGCTTCAGCTGTGGTATTTTTAGCTTCAAATGAAGGTGCATATATTACGGGCGAGACTTTGCACGTAAATGGCGGCATGTATATGGTTTAATGCCACTTTTGTGCTAAGTTGGGCAATGAGTCTAACAATTTGACTGACTTGTACAAAAAATGACATAGAAGTGTGTAACATTTATACGTGATATATGTCAAAAGTGGTGTGAATTTCGGTTAAAATCGCCAATTTTGTGGTTTGACCAGCAAGGACCCCCTTGCAACTTTCCCTAGTTAGAATAAACTACGGAATCATCGCATTAGGCGAAATCTGTAAAGGAAAAGAAAAAATGAGCAACATCGAAGAACGCGTAAAGAAAATCATTGTTGAACAGCTAGGTGTAGACGAAGCAGAAGTTAAAAACGAAGCTTCTTTCGTTGAAGATCTAGGTGCGGATTCTCTAGACACTGTAGAACTAGTTATGGCTCTAGAAGAAGAATTTGACACTGAGATTCCTGACGAAGAAGCAGAGAAAATCACTACTGTTCAAGCTGCGATCGACTACGTAAACAGCGCTCAGTAATGTATCCTCCCAGGCGGCCTTCTGGCCGCCTGAGTTTTTCTCACTCATCTTTACCTCTCATTGAATTTTTCAATTCCCGGAGAATATGATCGTGTCCAAGCGTCGTGTCGTTGTCACTGGCATGGGTATGTTGTCACCGGTAGGCAACACTGTAGAATCTTCTTGGAAAGCCCTGCTAGCTGGTCAAAGTGGTATTGTTAATATCGATCACTTTGATACAACCAATTATTCAACTCGTTTCGCGGGTCTAGTCAAAGACTTTAACTGCGAAGATTACATGTCTAAAAAAGACGCCCGCAAAATGGATTTATTTATCCAATACGGTATTGCCGCGGGTATTCAAGCTTTAGATGACTCAGGTTTAGAAATCACTGAAGAAAATGCTCCACGTGTTGGTGTAGCTATTGGTTCAGGTATTGGTGGCTTAGATTTAATCGAAAGCGGTCACCGTTCTCTACTTGATAAAGGTCCACGTAAAGTTAGCCCATTTTTCGTACCATCAACCATCGTAAACATGGTTGCAGGCAACTTATCTATCATGCGTGGTCTTCGTGGTCCAAACATCGCTATTTCAACAGCATGTACAACTGGTCTACATAATATCGGCCATGCGGCGCGTATGATTGCATACGGTGATGCTGAAGCTATGGTAGCCGGTGGTGCTGAGAAAGCATCGACACCACTAGGTATGGCTGGCTTCGGTGCTGCAAAAGCGTTATCAACTCGTAACGATGACCCGCAAAAAGCTTCTCGCCCTTGGGATAAAGACCGTGATGGTTTTGTTCTGGGTGATGGTGCTGGTGTGATTGTTCTTGAAGAGTACGAACATGCGAAAGCGCGTGGTGCTAAAATTTACGCAGAAGTTGTTGGCTTTGGTATGTCAGGTGATGCTTATCACATGACTTCGCCAAGCGAAGACGGTTCTGGCGGCGCGTTAGCGATGGAAGCAGCAATGCGTGATGCAGGCTTAACTGGCGTTCAAGTTGGTTATGTCAACGCTCACGGTACATCAACGCCAGCAGGCGATGTTGCTGAAGTGAAAGGCATCAAACGTGCGCTAGGTGAAGAGGGCTCTAAACAAGTTCTTATTTCTTCTACTAAGTCTATGACGGGCCACCTACTCGGTGCCGCAGGTTCTGTTGAAGCAATTATCACCATTATGTCATTGGTTGACCAAATCGTTCCGCCAACGATTAACCTGGAAAACCAAGAAGAAGGGCTAGATGTTGACCTTGTTCCAAATACCGCTCGTAAAGTAGAAGGTATGGAATACGCAATGTGTAACTCGTTTGGTTTTGGTGGTACAAACGGCTCATTGATCTTTAAGCGCGTATAAGGTTCATCGAACTGTACTTGTTTTGAAACGGCTTAATGCTTAGCATTAGGCCGTTTCTTTATTTTCAGGGAAAGGAAATATGGTTTGGGTGAATGGTGTCGTTAGTGAAGCGATTTCTGTTGGAGATCGATCTTTCCAATATGGTGACGGTTGCTTTACAACAATTTTGACCAAAAATGGTAAGGTTCAGCATTGGGAATTACATGTTGAGCGGCTAGAAGCTTGCTTAAACGTTTTAGGTATTCCTTTGCCAGATTGGCGGCAGATAGAAGAGTGGATTGAACCTGTTTTACTTAGTGATGCGAAAGCAGGTTTAAAAATCCACATTACACGAGGTGTCGGTGGGCGCGGCTATAGCCCATCCCAAGTGACTAAACCGAATGTTACTATTAGCCACTTTGCTTTTCCCGCACATTATGCACAATGGCAAGCCGATGGTTTAGCGTTAGGTTTGTGTTCTAAGCGTATGGGGTTAAATCCTATGTTAGCTGGGCATAAGCATAATAATCGATTGGAACAGGTATTATTAAAGGATGAAATGGATAAAGCAGGGTATGCCGATGGACTTTGCTTAGATATCTATGGCCATATTGTAGAAACCACATCCGCTAATATTTTTTGGGTCAAAGGTGAAACCTTATATACCCCATCTTTAGACAAGGCCGGCGTTGCGGGTATTGCGCGTAAAACAATACTTAATGTTGCGGTAGAGATTGGGATGAAAGTGGTTATGGGTGACTTTGAGCTAGACCATTTAGATAATGCAGAAGAAGTGTTTATATCGAATGCTTTGCTCGAGATAGCACCTATCACTCAGATTGGCCAGAATCAGTATCTTATCGGTAAACATACACGACGTTTTCAGGAGAGTTTTAATTCGTGATTAAGAAGTTATTTTCGCTACTTGCCATCGCCATACTCTGTGCAGTAGGCGGTTATTTCTATGTTCAATCGCAAGTAGAAGATTATTTATCCCAAAGATTGCAGATTGAACAGTCTGAAATCATCACCATACCTAACGGTACGAGTTTAAATCGCGCTTTGGTTATACTGGCCGAAAAACATTGGATAACCCCTTCGTCTTATTCTGGTTTGGTTCATCGTTTTCACTCCGAACTATCAAATTTAAAAGCGGGAACATACCAACTTCAACCTGAAATAAGTTTGGAGCAAGCGCTTCATGTGTTTATTGAAGGAAAAGAGCATCAGTTCGCGATAACTTTCGTCGAAGGAAGCCGTTTTAGTGAGTGGCTCGCTATTCTTGCTAGTAACACGAATTTAAAACAGACATTAACGGGTTTGTCTGAAGTAGATATTGCCGACAAACTTGGTATTGAACGGAAAAAACTGGAAGGTTTGTTTTTGGCTGAAACGTATCATTTTACCCATGGTGCGAGTGATTTAGATATTCTAAAACGAGCAAATAAGAAACTCGATGCGGTTTTATCTGAAGAGTGGGAGAACAAGCAGAGCGGTTTGCCTTTAAAGTCTGCTTATGAGGCGCTGATCTTAGCGTCAATCATTGAAAAAGAAACGGCTGTTGAAGATGAGAGAACGCAAATTGCTTCTGTATTCGTCAACCGCTTAAATAGAAAAATGCGTCTACAAACTGACCCGACCGTTATCTACGGAATGGGCGAAGATTATGACGGTAACATTCGTAAAAAGGATTTAAGAACCCCGACACCATACAATACTTACGTGATTCCTGGGTTGCCGCCAACGCCAATTGCAATGGCGGGCCCCGCTTCTATCCATGCGGCACTGAATCCAGACTCGAGTAAATACTTGTATTTCGTTGCTAGTGGCACAGGCGGGCACGTGTTTTCAAAAACACTGACTGAACATAACCGCGCAGTTCGCGCTTACTTAAAAACAATTCGAAACAAATAATGAACTCTAAATTTATCGTAGTCGAGGGCCTCGAAGGGGCCGGTAAAAGCACCGCAATCCAAGCTATTGTAGAAACCTTGCACGCACATGGTATTGATAACATCACGCGTACCAGAGAGCCTGGTGGAACTGTGTTAGCAGAGAAAATGCGTGAGCTTGTGAAACAAGAGCACGAAGGAGAAGACCTTCAAGATATGACGGAACTTCTTCTGATGTATGCCGCGCGTGTACAGTTGGTTGAGAACGTCATTAAACCGGCTTTAAACCGAGGTGACTGGGTGGTGGGTGACCGTCATGATATGTCTTCTCAGGCGTATCAAGGTGGTGGACGTCAGATTGCTCAACAAACTATGCAGAGTTTGAAGCAGACCACGCTGGGTGACTTCAAGCCTGACTTGACGCTTTACTTGGATATTGACCCAAGAGTGGGGTTAGAGCGTGCTCGTGGCCGTGGTGAACTGGATCGCATTGAAAAAATGGATATCAGTTTTTTTGATCGTAGCCGGGATAAGTATTTAGAGATCGCTAACTCAGATGACTCTGTTATCGTGATCAATGCTCAGCAAGACATTGATAGCGTCGCAGCTGATATCAAAAATGCACTGGAACAATGGTTAAAGAGTGCTTAATAAATGAAAGAACTCCATTCTTGGTTACTCAATCCATGGGATAGCTGGAAACAGCAGCTAGACAGCAACGGTTTCGCTTCGGCAACCTTGCTTACAGGTTCACAAGGGTTAGGTATTTTTAGCCTAGCAGAGCAATTTGGACGTTCTTTGATGTGCAACGCCGCGTCTAGCGAGCCTTGTGGTTTTTGTCATGGGTGCGATTTGATGCAATCTGGTAACCATCCGGATTACCACGTGATCAAACCTGAAAAAGAAGGTAAGGCTATCACTGTCGATCAAATTCGCCAGTGTAATCGTATTGCTCAAGAATCCTCGCAACTTTCAGGTTATCGCCTGTTTGTTATCGAACCGGCTGAAGCGATGAACGAATCAGCGGCGAATGCTTTGTTAAAGACGTTGGAAGAGCCTCCAGAGAAGTGTGTTTTCATACTCATCGCTTCAAAAGCGAATGCTCTACTGCCAACAATAGTTAGTCGCTGCCAGCAAATCGCCATTCCAGATCCACAGCCTGACGTCGTTGCTACCTGGTTAACCAATGAGGTGACGAAAGAAGTGCCGGAATTTGCCGCTCATATCAATGGTAATGCACCAGTAAAAACCAAACAGTTCATTGAGCAAGATGGAGTGAAGCAGTATTTGGAGATAGAGATCACGTTCCTTTCTGCTGTGAAAGGGGATGTCGTCGCGACATTACAGTGTGTTAAGAAACTCAATGAGCAACCTATTCAGCGTTTAACCTGGCTTTGGTATTTACTCACCGATGCTCAAAAGGTCTGCTTCGGTGTAGAAACGCGAAGTTTTACTCCAGGTTGCCATACACTATCTTCGCAAATGAGCTATGTTGTTTTAGAGCAGCAATCTTTGTCTTTAACGGAATTGATAGAGAAGATTCGCCATTTCCCTGGTTTGAATACAGAACTGCTTATTACCGAATGGATATTTAAATTTAACGAGGAAACATGTTTGTAGATTCCCACTGTCATCTGGACAAGCTAGATTATGATGAATTGCATAACGATATTGGTGATGTGATTGATAAAGCAAGCCAAGCAAATGTTAAACAACTCTTATCGGTTGGTGTAACACTGGATTCATTTCCACAGATGATAGAGATGATTACTCCTTATGAGCATGTTCATGCTTCTTGTGGCGTACATCCGTTGGATGTTGAAAGTGATTTTGAGTTAGATAGGTTCCATGAGTTCGCCAAACATCCTAAAGTGGTTGCGATTGGTGAAACAGGTCTGGATTACCACTATCAACCTGAAACCGCTGAGTTACAGAAGCTACGATTTTCTCAACAGATCGAAACCGCTGTGGCGTTAGATAAACCGCTTATTATTCATACTCGTAATGCGAGAGAAGATACGCTTGCAATGTTAAAGCGTGGTGGCGCTGAACGCTGTGGTGGTGTGATCCACTGCTTCACTGAAGATTTGGCTTTTGCGGAAGCCGCTATGGATTTGGGTTTTTACATTTCTATTTCAGGTATTGTTACGTTCAGACAGGCAACAGAATTAAAGGAAGTTGTGAAAGTATTGCCGATAGAACGCTTGCTGATTGAAACCGACTCGCCATACCTAGCGCCTGTTCCACATCGTGGAAAAGAGAATCAACCAGCCTATGTTGTTGAGGTCGCTGCTTACATTGCTCAGTTAAAAGGGTGTTCACTTTCCGAAATTGCGGAAAAAACGACCCAAAATTACCGAAATCTTTTTTTGCGATAGAAATCAACATTTGGTCTAAAAAGGAGCATTTGCTCCTTTTTTTATTAGAAAAACTAGATAATTGTAAATTAAGTTCT
This sequence comes from Vibrio sp., assembly GCA_048259585.1. Taxonomy (GTDB): domain Bacteria; phylum Pseudomonadota; class Gammaproteobacteria; order Enterobacterales; family Vibrionaceae; genus Vibrio. The sequence goes on from JBLXHN010000001.1 coordinate 68,007, forward strand.
ATTGTTTACCAAATGTGTTGATTTTGAGAGGGTAAAACAAATCAATGTAATTTTGTTACATAAAATAACATCGTGCTTAATTTTATTTACGCAGTAAAATTATTGTTTTTGACTTTTAAATTCATTAAAAACAATTAGATACGTGTCGTGTAATGCTTTTCAGAGGTCTGATTTGATTGTGATCTATATAATACTTTGAAACTTAATTTCGTAACTAAGTAGAATCCATGAGGAGCATCAATATATATTTAGAGGCGGAAAATATAATACATTTTGTGGTTACATTTTCATTGGGTGCTAACATTTAGGCTACGGGGGTGTGCCGTTAGAACCCTAAAATTCTAATAACTTAATCAGGAGCATAAACATGTTTAAAAACGCTTTTGCTAACCTGCAAAAAGTTGGTAAGTCTCTGATGCTACCAGTATCAGTTTTGCCAGTTGCAGGTATTTTGCTTGGTGTGGGTGCGGCAAACTTTAGCTGGATACCAGAAGTAATATCTCACTTAATGGAACAAGCTGGCGGTTCTGTTTTCGGCCAAATGGCACTTCTTTTTGCTGTCGGTGTATCTCTAGGTTTCACTAATAACGATGGTGTTTCAGGTCTTTCGGCTATCGTTGGTTACGGCATCATGATTGCTACGCTAGACGTTATGGGCGAAGCAATGGGTGTTGGCCACATCGAAACTGGTGTTTTAGGTGGTATCTTAGCGGGTGGTGTGGCTGCTTGGGCATTCAACCGTTTCTATAAAATCCAACTTCCAGAGTATCTAGGTTTCTTCGCAGGTAAACGCGCAGTGCCAATCATCACTGGTTTCCTATCAATTGGTCTTGGTGCAATTCTTTCTATCATTTGGCCACCAATTGGTAGTTTGATTGCTTCTTTCTCTGATTGGGCAGCGAACCAAAACCCTGTTACAGCATTCGGTATCTACGGTATTGTTGAACGTTCTCTAATTCCATTCGGTCTACACCACATCTGGAACGTACCTTTCTTCTACGAAGCTGGTACTTGTACAAATGGTTCTGGTGAAATCGCACACGGTATCATGACATGTTTCCTAACTGCTGATGACGCTTCTCGCGCAGCGGGTAACGGTTTCGGTCAGCTAGCGGGTGGTTACCTATTCAAGATGTTCGGTCTTCCAGCTGCTGCAATTGCAATTGCACACAGTGCTAAACCTGAAAACCGTGCAAAAGTAATGGGTATCATGGCTTCTGCTGCTTTGACTTCATTCCTAACTGGTATTACTGAACCAATCGAGTTCTCGTTCCTATTCATCGCTCCTGTACTATACGCAATTCACGCGGTACTAGCTGGCGTTGCATACATGCTTACCAACTCACTAGGTGTTGTTCACGGTCACACATTCTCTAACGGTTTCATCGACTTCGTGGTTCAATCACCACGTGCTGAAAACATGTTATTGCTTGTTGGTCTAGGCATCGCTTACGCAGTACTTTACTACGTAGTGTTTACTTTCGTTATCCGCGCTATGGACATCAAAACTCCTGGTCGTGAAGATGAGTCAGAAGCTACAACAGCGACGACTGGCACTGAAATGGCTGGTGAACTTGTTGCTGCATTCGGCGGTAAAGAGAACATCACTAACTTAGATGCATGTATTACTCGTCTACGCGTATCAGTAGCTGATACTGAAGTCGTTGACCAAGACAAACTGAAAAAACTTGGTGCAGCCGGTGTAGTTGTAGTATCTGGTGGCGTTCAAGCTATCTTTGGTACTAAGTCTGACAACCTAAAAACAGATATGGATGAGTGGATCCGTAACCACGGTTAATCCTCAAACATTTCTTCCCCTATAGAAAAAGGAGACTTCGGTCTCCTTTTTTTTGTGCGCAAATTCCTACAAATTCCTGATGTTACCTTACCTGGTAATGACACAGTTCAATGGCGACTTGGGTAACGTCTATACTTTTGTATAACAATGGAATCTGGATTTATATATGAAGAACTTTGGGATTGTCACCTTACTACTTGGCGTTTCATTTGCCGTTCATGCTCAGCAGAATAAGGGTTTTGAAGTTGGTATGGCATTTGACCAGCAGCTAAGTGTTGTCTTTGAAATAGATCAGCAGTATCGATTTATTTTAGGTAATGATGGTGCCGCTTTTGACTATATTTTTGCTAAGGGAAGTTTCAATAATCCAGATATTCCTTTTGATTGGTATGTAGCTGGTGGTGCTTGGGCAGAATGGGAAGATGACTTTGGTGCGCGTTTACCGATAGGGCTGGATTGGCAAATCAATAACCGCTTTAACTTATACGCTCAGGTTCATCCTGAAGTGAACTTTTACACAGGCCCCGAGCTTCAGGTTGGTGCTGCTCTTGGTTTAACGTATCATTTCTAAACGAATCAATCTTACATGGATTTATTGGCAGTTTAGGAAGTGAGCTGTCAGTTAATTCTGAAAAGTGGTTGCTGTAAATCGCTCGCCTTGACTCACATTTTTAGTTGTTTAAATTATCAGCATTATTCAGTAATTTCACGTAGAGTGTATTGAGATGATGTTAGATGTATTGTTTGGCGTCGCTGTTGGTTTTGCAATTGCTGGGACTCCATTATTAATCTTCACAGTCTGGTACAAAAGATTTGGACCATTGAAGGCGTGTAAGAAATAAAGAGTGTTGCTGGTTATAGTCTTGCTGCTTATGTTTGTATTCATCATAAATAAAAATAACATGGTAGACATTATAAAATGGTAGGTATTGAAGTTCAGTGAAGAGCGATTAATAGACGCTAAGACTAAAGACAATAAAAAACCGGCAGTTAGCCGGTTTTTTGCTTATTTACTTAAAGGTTACTTGTCCATTGCTTTCTTGATACAGATAGCCGCGCCACCCCAAGTGATGCCAAGACCAATAATCATCATGATGATTGCACTTGTTGTCATTATTATGCCTCCTTACGGCTTGTTGCATTGATGACGATACCAACCACTAGCAGTACACCAATGACTGCCCAGCCTAGAGTTAAGTCGTAACCGCCGTAGCCTTCTGTAAACAGTGCGATAAATTTTGTGGCTACGATAATCGCTAAGATAACTGGTGTGATGAATCGTAGACAGATATCAAACCATACACCTACGCTGAAATCAGAGATGCTGTTTACGTACTTACGAACATCAGAGATTTTAAGTAGCCAAGTCATTAGTACGATTTCAACTAGACAGCTTGCCATGATACCTACGTTGTTCGCGAAGTGATCGACAAGATCTAGCAGTAGTAGACCACCGTTGGTCGCAAATGCCATTGATAGGATAAAGCCAACACCGATAACACAGTTTGCTGCCTTTTTACGGCTCCATTTTAGCTTGTCAATTACCGCTGAAGTCACCGCTTCGATAATAGAGATGTGCGAGCTTAGGCCTGCTACAACAAGAGCTAAGAATAGCAGTGGGCCAAAGATGTATGGCGCTGGTAGTAGGTTAATGGCTGCCGGTAGCGTTACAAATGCTAGACCAACACCTGCAGATACAACTTCAGTCAGAGGTTTACCTTGCTCTTGAGCCATGTAACCTAAAACAGAGAAGATCATGATACCCGCTAGAATTGAGAAACCACAGTTAATCAATACCGTCATAAAGGCGTTGTTAGTGATATCTGATTTTTCTGGAAGGTAGCTTGAATATGCAAGCATGATGGCGAAACCGATACTTAGCGTAAAGAAGATTTGACCATACGCAGCCGCCCATACTTTCACATCCCAAATTTTGCTGAAATCAGGTTCGAACATGTAGTTCACACCGTCAAGCGCGCCAGGAAGAACGATCATACGGCCGATTAAGATAAGTACCATGATGAAAAGAACAGGCATCATCACTTTAGAAGCGCGTTCAATACCCGATTTTACACCACCAACAATCGCCGCGTAGGTAATTGCCCATGCGATTGTCATCGCAAAAGCGATACCCCATTGGATGCTACCAAGATTGGTTGGTGAGTTGTCGCCCAGTGCGAGATACTCGCTAAAGAAGAATGCATTTGTATCGGTGCCCCAGCTTTGTGTAAACGACATACCAAAGTAAGAGATTGCCCAGCCAATGACCGCTACATAATAAATCGCGATTACCGCAGCGATACCAACCTGAAACCAACCTAACCACTCAAACTTAGAGTTGATTTTTGCTAGTGTCGAAGGTGCTGAACCACGGTTTTTCTGACCCATGCTGAACTCAAGGATCATGAACGGGATACCCGCCGTGATTAGAGCAAAGATATAAGGAATGAAAAATGCACCGCCGCCATTTTCATAAGCCATATACGGGAAACGCCAAATGTTTCCTAGACCGATAGCAGATCCCACAGCTGCAAGGATAAATCCTGCTCGGGATCCCCACTGTTCTCGCTTCATGTTTAACTCCTGTACAACTCTCTGAGATATGAAGCTTCTTTATAGCTATTAGAGAACCATGTTTTGAGAAGATTTGTTAGCGTTCTGGTGAACGACTTTATATTTTATCTATCTTCCATGAATTCTTTAAAAGTTAGTATTAAATTTTGTTAGCCTAAAGAAAACTCAGAGTTTTATGCTTTATTGTTTGATGTGTGTTTGCGAAATCTGAAATAATCAGCTACGCATGGCATTGAGACTACAGACTAATACTGTTAATAGCAATAGATTGTAAATGTTACTTTTTGGTGTCTTTTGTGTGTAATAACTCGATTGTTTAAAGCTAGATTGGTGATTAGTTCTGTTTGATTTGAGTTTAATGCTGTGATCGTGCGTTAATTATCCTTATTTGTAATTGATATCACTATTAAAAATATAAGTGTGTATGACTGATAAATGTACAATTGTCAGTGAATCACTCCACTTTTAACAATTTATTGTTCGGTGGGTGTTTTGTTGCGAAGTGTTGGACAAAGTCATGGATAGCGGTTTAATACTGCAAGTTCATGAGTCAGTGGACGAGGAGTCAACGCTGTTTTTGATGATTGAGTTATTGTGAAGGCAACTGCATAATTGATCTCGAGAAACTAGCAATTCTTGAAGCACTTCTAAGTCAATGTTATTACTTTGTTAAGTAAATGGAGGTGTATATGGAAAGTGATTTTAAATTTGCAGTAATTTCTGTCGCTATTATTTTCACAGTGCTTGTTGGTTTCGGGTTAATCGCTATTACTCACTAACTAATAAGGGTTCTGCTGATGGACAATAGTGGAACTGTTTCTGATGTTGATAAACGGATCGATATCGTTCGCTTGTCTAAATTCATCAGCGGTAAAAATGCTTTGGTTGCTCAAGGTGGGGGCCAGAGAGGGATTTTTACTGCTGGTGTTTTAGATGCATTTAATCTTGCCAACTTTGACCCTTTCGATGAATTTTACGGTACTTCTGCCGGTGCTTTGAACATCAATGCTTATTTGTGTCGTCAGCATGGTTTAGGGAAAGCTTTCATTACCGAGCTCACCACAGATCCCAAATTTTTCCATCTTTTTAGTTATATCCGTAGAAAAAACTATATGGACTTGGATTGGGCATTAGACAAAATTTGCGATTATCCCTATCAGATGGATATAGATATGGGGCGGAGAGTGTTAGGAAGCCGAAAAGCGCTTGCTGCAGTCACTTCTGCGCAAAGTTTGAACGACGAATATTTTCCGATGTTAGGTAATAATTGGCGAGATATCATGCGAGCTACCTGCGCGATTCCTCGTTTATATCCAGAACAAGTTGAACTTAGTGGTCAAATGTATATTGATGGCGGTGTGTCAGCTTCGATACCCGTGCAGGAAGCCTGGCGTAGAGCTGCCCGTTTTATTACGGTAATTCGTACTGAAGAAATTGATGCAGAGCCTGGTCTGATAATGCCACCTGTGGAAAAACAATACGATGTTAAGTGGTTTAGAGATTCATTCAACTCCATTCAAACTCAGTGGCAGAATCGTCTCGGTCAATGGAAACAGGATTGGAATCGCTTTTTCCAACAACAAGTCTCGCGCTCTAAAATGTTAAAGAGTGAGCATAAGCACTTACAAACTTTGAATGGTGGACGCTGGCTATTTGGAGCGGATGATATCTATCGACTCAGCCATTTGCTCGGAGATAAGTTTGACTCAGGGCTAGCGGATATGTTGATGGTACATTATCAAACTTATTCATTGACTCGAGAGTTTTTAAACTCACCACCCGATGACGCTTTTATTGTGCAGATTGTTCCCGCAAAACCTTTGAAGTCCAGCTCCTTGATGAGCAGCAAAGAAGATTTGCTACACGATTATGAGTTGGGTGTCCAAGCTGGTAATCGTTTCATCGATGTGTTTATGCAAGCGGAGTCGATACGTGCAGAGCGAGCCGTTAAAGCTGATTTTAGTTCTCTAAGTCTGGGGGAATAAGAAAATATGGCTCCGAGGTGATAAATCGGAGCCTGTTTTTATTAAAGGACGGGAAGAATGCGCATACAGTTTGTTGAACCTTCGACTTCCATAACATCACCTTGGGTGATTATGACAAGGTCTCCAAATTCAAGTAGTTTTTTCTCTTTAAGAGACTCAAGTGCGGCTTGGGCAACGGTAAACCCTTCCTCTTGTTTACTATCAAAATAATACGGTGTTACACCTCGATAAAGGGCACAACGGTTTAAAGCTTGCTCGTTGCGAGACATGGCAAAAATAGGAAATACCGAGTTAAGACGAGAAGTCATTAGGGCTGTTCGGCCGGATTCAGTCAGTGTCACCATCGCTTTTACGCCTTGGAGGTGGTTTGCTGCGTAGATCGTTGACATAGCGACGGTTTCTTCCGCAGTGACAAAAGAGCGATCGATACGATAGTTTTGTTGATTAGACTCAATGGTTTTTTCTGCACCAATACAAACTTCTGCCATTGCCCTCACTGTTTCTACCGGATATTTACCAGCAGCGGTTTCACCAGACAGCATAACAGCATCGGTACCGTCTAATACGGCGTTGGCTACATCCATAACTTCAGCCCGAGTTGGCATTGGATTGGTGATCATAGATTCCATCATCTGTGTTGCTGTGATCACAACCCGATTGAGCGCCTTAGCACGATGAATGAGTTTTTTCTGTACACCGACTAACTCTGGGTCACCAATTTCAACGCCTAAGTCGCCTCTGGCGACCATAATGACATCGGAGGCCATGATAATATCGTCAATGTTTTGATCACACGCAACGGTTTCTGCTCGTTCTACTTTGGCCACTAAGCGTGTTTCCAACCCGGCATCTCGCGCTAATCTTCTCGCATAATTCATGTCCTCACCATTGCGAGGGAAGGAGACAGCAAGGTAGTCGACTTTGATTTCTGCTGCCAGAAGAATGTCCCGTTTATCTTTCTCTGTGAGAGCGTCCGCTGATAACCCTCCACCTTTTTTATTGATTCCTTTGTTGTTTGAAAGTGGACCACCTATGGTCACCATGGTAAAGACTTTGCTACCTTCGACCGCAAGCACTTGTAATTGAACTCTTCCATCATCAAGCAGAAGAATATCATCACGTTTTACATCCTCGGGGAGCGCTTTGTAATCGATGCCCACCGACTCCTGATCTCCCATGCCTGGTTCAAGTTCTGCATCAAGAATAAAACGTTCACCTTCTGAGAGCATTATTTTCCCTTCTTTGAACGTTGACACTCTTATTTTAGGACCTTGTAAATCACCGAGGATGGCAACGTTTTTGCCTAATTTGGCTGCAATTTCTCGGACTTTTTTAGCTCTGTTCTTATGGTCTTCAGCTGTTCCATGTGAGAAGTTCATGCGGACAACATTAGCCCCTGACTTTATAATCGCTTCAAGGTTGTCGCCGATATCTGTTGAAGGACCGAGTGTTGTGACAATTTTTGTTCGTCTTTGCGCGGATGTCATGATTTTCTCCTGAGATGATTGGACAGGATAGAGTACAAACTAAGCACTTCGAGATTACTTGGGTTAAGTATAAGCAAGATATTCGAACAGGTTTGAATAGTCTTAGAAATAAAACAATATAACTAACCGATCAAGTGTTGTATGATTTCAACTGCGCCTGAAAAATAGTTAGAAAATCTTTGTATTGCTTCGTAATTGATGTCGAATTTACCCCGTACAATTTGACTGAATACACAAAGTTATGAGTATATACGTGACAATGGTCACGGCTATTCGTCAAAGCCCTTCACAATTACTTCGCAAAGTAAAAAAATTAGCAGGTTGTTGATTTCTGGAGCTCGCCCCATGTACATGGCTCAACCAGGCCATATTGATCATATCAAACAGGTCAATGCAGGCCGTGTTTATAAACTTATAGACCAAAACGGTCCGATATCTCGTATTGATTTATCGAAGAAGAGTGAACTTGCACCTGCAAGTATTACTAAAATCACTCGAGAGCTTATAGATGCGCATTTAATCCATGAAACAACCGTTCAAGAAGCTATCAGCCGAGGACGTCCGGCGGTAGGCTTGCAAACCAATAATGAAGGTTGGCAGTTTTTAGCCATGCGTTTGGGAAGAGGTTACTTAACCCTTGCTCTGCATGAGCTTGGTGGAGATGTCCTTATTGACACCAAAATTGAAATTCACGAGATTGATCAGGACGATGTGCTGCAGCGTCTTTTATTTGAAATCGACGAATTTTTCCAAACATACTCTGATCAGCTTGGCCGTGTTACCAGCATTGCTATCACCCTCCCAGGTTTAGTGAATTCAGACAAAGGCATTGTTTTACAAATGCCGCATTACAACGTTAATAATTTGGCGCTTGGTCCTGAGATCTACAAAGCGACAGGTTTGCCTGTTTTTGTTGCTAATGACACTCGAGCTTGGGCATTAGCTGAAAAGCTGTTTGGTCATTCTCAAGATGTTGATAACTCAATTCTTATTTCTATTCACCACGGTTTAGGCGCTGGTATTATTTTAGATGGCCGAGTACTGCAAGGACGAAATGGTAATATTGGTGAACTAGGCCATATCCAAATAGATCGTAATGGCAAACGCTGTCACTGTGGCAATATCGGGTGTTTAGAGACAGTGGCGAGTTCGCAAGCAATTCGAGAAGAAGTGGCTGAACGTATCGCTAATGGTGAATCTTCGAGCTTGAGTGAGATTGCGGAAATTACTATCGAGGATATTTGTTCTGCTGCTGCAGAAGGTGATCTTCTCGCGGTGGATGTGATTGAAAAATTAGGGGGTTACTTAGGTGCTGCGATCGCGATTGTGATTAACCTTTTCAACCCAGAAAAGATCCTCATCGGTGGCGTTATCAACCAAGCCAAAGACATTCTATATCCAGCGATTCAACACTGTATAGAAGAGCAGAGTTTGCCTGTATACCATCAGGATCTGAAGCTGGTGGAATCCCGCTTTTATAAACAAGCCACCATGCCAGGTGCCGCTCTCGTTAAGCAAGCTCTCTATGATGGTTTGTTGCTAATGAAAGTGATTGAAGGCTAATTGGTGTTAGGTCGATCGACTTAGTCCATTATAATTAGTTGCTTTAGTTTCATTTACATTTATCCTTTGTAGCTATACTGTTATTGAGTTTTAGTTTTCGGAATTTTGTATGTCAGGTGTTTTAAATTCGGTCGACCAGCGTACTAATTTAGTGGGTGAAAACCGACTAGAGCTACTGTTGTTTAGTTTAAACAGTCGTCAACTGTTTGCTATTAACGTATTTAAAGTTAGAGAAGTGATTAAAGTACCGCCTCTTACTAAAATGCCTGGTTCCCACCATAATGTTACGGGTGTAGCCACACTGCGTGGCATTCCAGTTCCTATTATCGATTTACGACAAGCGATCGGCTTTCCGCCATCTCGTATGGAAAAACCAGAGCAAAACCTGATTATTACCGAATACAATCGTACAACCCAAGGTTTTTTGGTGGGGCAGGTTCGTAATATCGTTAACACTGCATGGACAGAAATTGAGCCACCACCTAAATCGGCAGGTCGTGCTAATTATCTGACCGCTATTACTCAAATTAAAGAGCAAGACCAAACCAAAATCGTTGAAATTATTGATGTTGAAAAAGTGCTAGCAGAGATCATTGAGTATGATGTTTCTATTTCTGCTGAAGTGCTCGATCATGAAATCATAGGAGAGATGGCTGGGCGTAACGTACTGATTGTTGATGACTCTTCAACAGCAAGAAATCAGATAAAAGATACACTCTCTCAACTCGGTTTGAACATCATTGAGTGTCGCGATGGGCTTGAGGCTCTGAATTTACTCAAGTCATGGTGTGATGCTGGCAAAGATGTGACCAGCGAGTTATTGATGATGATCACCGACGCTGAAATGCCTGAAATGGATGGCTACCGACTGACTCACGAAGTCCGTAATGACCCGCGTATGAAAGATCTGTTCATTACTTTGAATACATCGCTCAGTGGTAGCTTCAATGAAGCGATGGTTGAGAAAGTAGGTTGTAACCGATTCATATCGAAATTCCAGCCAGACCTACTGGTTGGCGTTGCACAAGAGCGACTTCGCGAAGTTTTGGAATAACCGAAATTTTGAAACAATCATAAAAGCGCTGAATACTCAGCGTTTTTTTGTTGCCCACTGTTTCGTCCACAGTAGAGCTAATGAAAATCTCTTGAGTGAGTTTGTAATTGTTGAAGTAAAGGCGTGATATCAATCAGTCTTCCAGCAATAATATGAATAACATCCCCTTCCTTTTCTAAAATACCTTTCACCATTAATAGCTTAGAACTGATATACGCACTTTTTTGTGCTCGGGCAGTCGCTTGCCAAACCACCACATTTATGTTTCCGGTATCATCTTCTAAAGTGAAAAATGTCACTCCAGCGGCCGTTCCCGGAGACTGTCTTCCAGTTACGACACCAGCTACGGTGACCAAAGATTTATGAGAGATTTGAGATAGTTCATTTTGGCGGATAAATTTACTTAGTTTGCCTGCTTTATCGAGCAAGGTTATTGGATGTTGATCTAACGACAGACCCAGTGAGGCATAGTCTTCCAGTAAGTTTTCAAACGATGATGGAGCGTTATATAACGGTTTTTCTTCCTCAAGGACATTTTGAAAGAGGGGGAGATCAGACAATGAATCCATCATTGCCCAGCGGGTGGCGTAGCGATTATCGGCAATTAAATGTAAAGCATTTGCTGAAGCCAGCGACTCCAGATCTTTCTGATTGAGCCCACTGTTTTTTAATTGATTTACATGCAAAAAGCCACCTTTAGGGCGACGACGGATTAAGGCCTGTCCGCCCGAGATACTTAGCCCTTTGACTAAGCGTAAACCCAAGCGAATAGCAAACCCTTGCTGCTGGGTAACGACTTGATGGTCAAACTCTGAGTGGTTGACACAAACGGGAAGAACAGTAATGCCGTGACGTTGTGCATCCTGAATCAGTTGCGAAGGGCTATAAAAACCCATAGGTAGGCTATTGAGCAGCGATGTGTAGAAAGCTTCAGGGTAATAGTATTTGAGCCATGCAGAGCAATAAGCCAAAACAGCGAATGAAGCGGAATGACTTTCTGGGAAACCATATTCGCCGAAGCCGCAAATTTGATCGTAAATACGTTCGGCAAACTCACGTTCATAGCCTCTTTCCAGCATGCCATTGATCAGTTTAGGTTTGAATTTACTGAGCTGGCCACTCTTCTTCCAAGAGGCCATTGCACGCCTTAGCTGGTCGGCTTCGCCACCACTAAATCCTGCAGCGACCATTGCCAATTTAATCACTTGCTCTTGAAAAATAGGTACCCCCATGGTGCGAGATAATACTTGTTCCACCTCTTTTGACGGATAAGTAATCAGTGCCGGGTCATTACGGTATTTAAGAAACGGGTGCACCATGTCACCCTGAATTGGACCAGGGCGAACAATCGCAATTTGAATCACTAAGTCGTAGTAAGTGCGTGGTTTAAGTCTGGGTAACATGCTCATTTGAGCTCGAGATTCTATTTGGAAAACGCCCACGGTATCTGCACGTTGGATCATGCCATACACATTGGCATCGTCTTTTAAACGGGTAATTTCGGCAATGCTTAAGTGACGTTGATGGTGCTTTCCAATAAAGGTAAAACATTTACGAATCGCTGTGAGCATACCGAGTGCTAAAACATCGACTTTCATTAACCCTAAGCTTTCAAGATCATCTTTATCCCATTGAATAATCGTACGTTCAGGCATCGCTGCATTCTCAACTGCAACCAGCTCATAAAGCGGACCTGAAGAAATCACAAATCCACCGACATGCTGAGATAGGTGGCGAGGGAAAGTAAGGATCTCATTCACTAGATCGATAAACAGCTGTCCTTTATGTGACTGAGGCTCTAGACCGAGTTCGACGATCTGAGCTTGCCAGCCTAGCGTTCGGTCACGTCGGTTGATATTTTTGATAAAAAAATCCAACTGGGTTTCACTGATCCCCAAAGCTTTACCGACATCTCGAACGGCACTTTTAAAACGGTAAGAGATAACTGTTGCCGCGAGACCAGCTCTTTTTCTGCCATATTTTTGATAAAGGTATTGGATAACTTCTTCACGCCGTTCATGCTCGAAATCAACATCGATATCAGGCGGCTCTTGTCTTTCTTTACTAATGAAGCGTTCAAATAAAACGGCGACTTGGCGAGGGTCGACAGCGGTAATTTCCAAGCAGTAACAAACCACAGAGTTGGCGGCTGAGCCGCGTCCCTGATAGAGGATACCTTGCTGTTTCGCGAACATCACAATGTCGTGAATAGTGAGAAAGTAAAACGGGTAATTCAGCTCTTCAATCAGTTCCAGTTCTTTATCTATGGTGATTTGAATGTCGCTTGGTACTCCATCAGGAAAGCGGATACGTTTGCCGTTTTCTACCAGATTCCTTAAATGCCCCATAGGGGTAGCTCCATTTGGAATCAGCTCGCTTGGGTACTCATATTGCAGCTCGCTAAGTTGAAAGTGGCAATGTTGTGCAATGCGAACACTTTCTTCTAACCACTGTGGCTGGAAGATTCTGGCGAGCTTTGCCTGACTACGAAGCGCCCGCTCGGTATTACTCATTAAATGAGCCTGAACATGCTCAACTTGCTGGTTATGCTTAATTGCCGTTAAGACATGTTGCAGTGGTAAGCGTGTCGCACTGTGCATCAACACGCCTCCGCACGCAGTGATTGGAAGGTCAAATTGCAATGCGAGCTGCTGACAATGCTCAACATACGCATGGTCGTTAGCACCTAAGTGCCTTTGCAGAGCAATCCATAATCTTCCGAAGTGGTATTGTTTTAACCACTTTCCCCAGTCAGAGTCTATTTCCTGATGCGTTGGCAGCCATAAGATGAAGCAGTGCTTAGCAGACATTAAATCCCACTCTGATAGTTGATAGCTGCCTTTTTTACTGCGTCTGCGGGCATTGGTAATGATTCGGCACAGTTCAGCATAGGCTTGTCGGTTAGGGCATAGCAAGACGACCTGACACTCATCGTTAAGCCAAAACATACTGCCTACGATTTGCTTGATTCCAAGTTGATGTTCTTTGATAGCGGTATGTACTCTGACAATACCAGCAATCGAGCATTCATCCGTGATCGCCAGAGCCTGATAACGGAGAAAATCAGCCTGAATGATCAGCTCTTCCGCGTGAGAAGCTCCGGTAAGAAAAGAGAAGTTACTCTGGCAAAAGAGTTCAGCGTAAGACATGAGGTTTCCTCAGTAGAAAAAGAGAGTGTCAACTAAACTGGCCGTGGAGAAACCACTGCTTATCTTGGTTGCGAAATACCCATAACCAACGGCCTTGCTCGCTGTGTGCGATGAAATAATCTCGGGTAATCATTTCGTTATCCCACCACCCCGTAACAATGCGTTCTGGTCCATGAACCAAAGAGACGATTTCGCACAATGGCTGTGGTTCGGGGAGAAGGAAGCTTGGACGCAGCTCCGTTGCTCTTGTTGAAGAGGATGCACTATCGGAAGGTGGAATGTATTGGCAGCGTTTTTCCGGTCTAGGATCATCACTTAAGCTGGGTTTACATACTTGAGCTTGTCCTAGTTTGGCTTGTAATAGTGTGACCAATTCCAGAGGCGTTTGTTTTCCTTTCATACCACAGAAAATATCAGCGGCCATCGGGTTGGTTTCTCCTGAACGCATGACTCTTAATGTTATTTCTGTCACAGGCTGAGATAACTGTATAGATTCCATCGTCAACTGACAGAGTTTATTCCAGGCTGCCGCGCGATATTCACCTTGAGCAGAGGTGAATATGACACAAGTTTTTGTTAGATCGCGTTGTATTAACCCCATTTCTAACTCAAAGGCTACCTGATTGCGTAACTTTAGAAATTGTTCTAACTGTTTTAGCAGACGAAAAAGCGGCTTTTCGAGCCACTGTACATTGGTGATCTCATATAACAGTTCTAGATGACTGTTAAATGCTTCAGGAGGATGATAGAAGGTGACCGGATGCTTAAATTGTCCGAGTAATCGGCCGACATAGTTAACAAGGTCAATATCAAACCGCCTTGCCAACTCTTGAATAGGTAATTCGAGCAAAGCTTTAATATCTCTGATACCGACTCGTGAGAGTTTCTCAACTTGATTGTCTGTTAACTCTGTTAATACCAGTGAATGGCGATGAATCTCAGTCAGTAAGTGCTCTCTATTATCGCTAATACAATTTGTTCCGCTTTTCGCCAGTAAAGTGGCACAAAGTGGTGAGAAGCCAGTGGCATACTGGTAGCGTATGTTTCGCTGAGCCAGGTGGTGAGTTAATGCCTGCCAGTAGTTATCCAAACCATCGTATAACGATAGCATGTTGGTGATTTTGAGCAGTAAACCTTGCGGTGGCCGCAGTACAATGTCGGATGTGACTAGATATAGCCATTGAGCAATTTGTTCGATGGCTTTTACTTCAACGTCTTCGTTGTAGGGCTGTACCTGAAGCTCCCGACACAGTGAGGCTGCACTTCCTATGCCCATACCTAACTTTATACCTTGCTCTAAAGCTTGGGTATTGGCTTGCACAATATGGTTATCTCGCCCGTCAACAATCACCAAAGGCTGAGATTGCTCGGTATAGAGCGAATCCAGTTGTAGGGCAGGGAAGTGAAGGTAGATCCACAGAGCCATCGTTATCCCTGCTTCTGCTGCGGGAAAGGCAATACGGTTGGAGAAGCCAGTGGTACAACTAGGTTTGCCCAACGCTCATGCATTGACACATTAAAAGTACTCAATGGCCAACCACCTTTACGTTTAGGTACACTGATTTTCAAACCTCTAGGACTAGGTTTTAAAGATAGGCAGAGTGAAACAGGCAATGAAAAGACGCTATCTTGTATTGAACGGAAGAGAAATTGTAGGCAATTGCCTGTTTCACTAGCGACGGTTAAGCGACGAACCTGATGCACTTCAAGACTGTCTTGCCATAATAAGACCTGATCGCAAGCACCACTTTTTAGGCATTGCTCAGCCGCCCAAAGTGCTTCTTTATGATTGTTAGGTATCACGATCAGTACATTATCCAGATCAATGCCCATGTGCTTTAAGCTTTCTGCATGGACAATACCGGGAGGATTCACAAATACCGTTAGACGTTCATTATTCTGTTTTAAATAGGGATAGAGCAGACGCAGTTCACCAATACCAGACAAAGACTGGATCTCAACGATACCATGGGTCGGAAAACCGCCAGAGAGTTTTTCATCCAGCTCTTTTACCCCAGTCGAGTCACTACTGAGTTCTGTTTTTGTTTCGGATCCTTGCCAGAGCCAGTGTTTGTTTTTTAAGTGTTCAATCAGTTCATACATAATCATACACTGCAATTTACCTGTATATATGTACAGTATATTTTATTGGTTTGAACATTCAAGGAAAATGTCGCGGGCGGAGAACAACAAAGCCTCGCTATGAGAGCAAGGCTTTGATTTTTTCCTAGTTTAATTAGGGTCAGCAGACTCTAGGACTTTTAACTATTTATTTTTTCGGTTGAGCATCAATGCATTGACCGTTAACGGCTTTACTTTCTGGTGCCATCAAGTACAGATACAAAGGCATAATGTCTTTTGGTGTTTTTAGTCGCTGTGCATCTTCTGCAGGAAAAGCTTTCGCACGCATACCTGTGCGAGTGCCGCCCGGGTTAATCGCATTAACACGGATATTGGTGTCGCTTAGCTCATCAGCCAGTACTTGCATCATGCCTTCGGTCGCAAATTTTGACATTGCATAAGTACCCCAGAATGCGCGACCAGAGTGGCCAACGGTTGAACTAGTAAAGATAATGCGAGCATCGTCTGATTTATGCAGCAAAGGTAGCAAAGCTTGGGTCATCAGGAACTGAGCTTTGACATTCACTTGCATCACATCATCGTAGGAATCTTCACCGATTTGGTCGAAGGGGCTTAACACACCTAGAATGCTGGCGTTATGTAGAACACCATCAAGACGCCCGAACTGACCTTCAATGGTATCGACCATATCCAAATAGTTTTGTTTGGTCGCCCCTTTCATATCAAGCGGAATAATGGCTGGTTGCGGGTAGCCGGCCGCTTCGATTTCGTCATAAGTTTGCTCAAGCTTTTTCACGGTGCGTCCGAGTAGAATAACAGTCGCGCCTTGTTCTGCGTAGGTTAGGGCTGCTTGTTTACCGATGCCATCACCAGCACCTGTCACTAAAATTACTTTATCTTTTAGGGCGTCTGCAGACACAGAATAATCCACGTTACGTTTCCTTATTGTTATGATTTACTTTATTAAGTGGTTACAATACACCAATTCGCATTGAAGAGGATGAGTACATTGGAATTTTTGTTGGACTATGGCTTATTTTTAGCCAAAATCGCAACCGTAGTTGTGGCGATTATCGTGTTATTAGTCATTGCTAAATCCGTCGGTGGAAAAGGTGCTGCGAAAGGTGAATTAGAAGTCACGGATCTAACTAAGCAAAACAAAGAGAATGCCGAGCATTTAGAAGCGCACTTGCACGATGAATCATTTTTGAAAGCTCGTCATAAAGCAGAAGCAAAAAGCGAGAAAGAGAAACATAAAGAGCGTGAGAAGGCGGTTAAAAAAGCAGCGAAAGCTGGCGATCTGAAAGAAGAACGCGATCCACATCTGTTCGTTCTCGATTTCTACGGCAGTATTGATGCGAAAGAAGTAGCATCACTGCGTCAAGAAGTGACCGCGATTCTCGCTGTTGCGCAGGAAGGTGATGAAGTGTTGCTTCGTCTTGAAACCGGCGGTGGTATGGTTCACGGCTATGGTTTGGCGTCGTCGCAGCTTGATCGCATTAAAGCGGCAGGTTTACCACTGACGATTGCAGTGGATAAAGTGGCAGCCAGTGGCGGTTATATGATGGCTTGTATTGCAGACAAAATTGTATCCGCACCGTTTGCGATTGTCGGATCAATTGGTGTGATTGCTCAGTTACCGAACTTCAATAAACTGTTGAAAAAGCATGACATTGAATTTGAACAACTGACGGCGGGTGAATACAAACGCACACTAACGATGTTTGGCGAAAACAGTGATAAAGCCCGTGATAAGTTTAAGCAAGAGTTGGAAGAGACTCATGGCTTGTTTAAAGACTTTATTCGTGTGCGTCGACCAGAGCTTGATTTAGAAAAAGTGGCAACGGGTGAACATTGGTTCGGTACTCAAGCGAAAGATTTAGGGCTGGTGGACGAAATTAAAACGTCTGATGATTTAATCGTTGAAGCGTGTAAAGAGAAAACGGTTCTATCGATACGCTATGTTCAGAAGAAAAAACTGGCAGATAAATTGGCAGGTGTCGCTGGAGAAGCCGCTGATAGTGTTCTCTTGAAGCTGATTAACCGTGGTCAACGTCCCATTGTTTAATGTTTTATCTGACTGAAAAACAGAATATTTTTCTATAAACCTGCTTCGGCAGGTTTTTTTGTATTTGTTTCTGTCTAAACGATTGCTTTGGAAACTTTAGAGTGAGGTATTTTTGTGTAAACACTATGACTAAATTGATTGCTGTCACAAAAATATAACTATATCGAATTTCAGTTTCGACCTGATACAATTCCCTTAACCAGTACTGCGTTTGCCAGCATAGGTTTTTACAGCATTAGCCAAACAGAGTAAAAGTCCGAAAATTAACCCGCTAAGGTGCGCTTCAATAGCGACTCTTGCTTGAATAAGTTCTGCTGTACTCGTTGAAGCCCCCAGCCACTGTTCACTGAGCACTTTGGCGATAACACCAATCACGAGTAGCCAACTGCTTTTACGTCCGTTTAATGCTTCATTCAAGGAATAAAAGGCGAATATTCCATGTAGTGTTCCCGACAAGCCCACGTAACTGTGCAGGCTTGTTGCAAGTAGGCTGATACCAACTAATGTACTTATACTAACGAGTAGTATGCTTAAACTGCGAGCTGTCGGTTTAAAAAAGTAGCTGATGACCCAAAGCCCCAGTAAGTTCATTGCGAGATGCGTAAAGTTGGTATGGGTGAAGTTTCCTGTTACGATTCGCCACCACTGCCCGTCTTGGATACTCGTTAATTGCCAAGCAGTAAGCTGGTTTAAAGGCTCGAATTGAAGCCCAAAGCAACCGATAGTGACTATAAATAACAGCAGGTAAAGATTCACAATATGTCTCGTTATTGTTCTCAGTGTGGAAAAGCACGTAAAGCGTGTATCTGTGAAAGCATTGTTGCGCTTGAATCGCAGGTTGAGCTTATCATTCTTCAACATCCAACAGAAGAACAGCGACCTATGGGGACGGCTCGTATTTTAAGTCTCTCGTTAAACAACAGCCGTTTGTTGGTGGGTGAAGACTTTCGTCATCATGCGGAGCTTAATGAGTTACTGGCTGAGCCTGACGTTGCTCATTTCGTGCTATACCCAAATGATGTTTCACAATCTGCAGCTAACGTGAGCTTTCCTGCCACACAAAAAATACGCGTGATTTTGCTGGATGGTACGTGGAAGAAAGCATTTAAGATGTGGCAAGTGAATACTCAGCTTCACCATTTACCCTGCCTACATTTACCGGAGAATCTGAAAGGTAATTATCGCATTCGTAAAGCGCCGAGCGACAATTCACTATCGACGGTGGAGGCGGGTTATCATGTGTTGAACATACTTCAACCTAATCGCGATTTTTCGCCACTTTTAAGCACATTTAAAGCTATGATTGATTATCAAATCAAACAAATGCCTGCTGGCGTATTTCAGCGTAATTACGGCTCTGACTAGATCAATTTGCAGGCTTTAGAAATGCGTATGAGCTGAAAATAGTTGCTGGTGGAGTCGCTGGGCGTAAGCATCGGTCATGGCGGAAATATAGTCACAGATGACACGTAACCCATCGCCTGAAGTTTGTTCCGCTAACTGCCATTTTTCTTTGGTTGCGGTGGGTAATAAACGCTCAGGGTCAGCAGCTAACGCTTCAAACATATCCATAATGATTTGCTGCCCTTTGTACTCAAATCGCTGAACTTCTGGTATCTGAATAACATATTGACTGACGAAGTGTTTGAGCACTTCTAATGCTTTCGCCATATGTGGTTCTAAGTAAGCATTGAAAGCAAGCAGTTCGCTATTAAAAGGAGCATCGACAGGTCTGATACTAATACTGGTTAGCAGCGCGTTGACAATACCGCCAATGGCATCTTTACGCACGTGGTGTTTACCAGAAAAGAGCATGTCACTTAACTGAGTAGTGTGGCCGCCAAACCAAGAGTCTCCACACTGTTCTAACTGAATAGCCGCTTCTTGCCACTGCTCGCGGGACACCATCCCAAGCACAATCGCATCTTCTAAATCATGAACACCGTAAGCAATGTCATCAGCCAATTCCATGATCGAACAATCCAATGATTTAAAACGTGTTTTTTGGTGTTTGTAGGGCAACTTTTCTTCGTCGCGCATTTGACTGATCAAACGACGATCGTTATCGGTGAGAGGTGCAAGAACCCAGTTAAATACTGGGTTATCACAATTGTATACCCCCTTCGCTGGAGACCAATCTTTGGCTTTTAATTGACGTTGGTGTGGTACCGACTCTGGAATTTTTTCTGCACGAGTTTCACTGAGTAGAGCCGGGTATTTGAGTAACCCGAGCAAGGTTCTGCGTGAAAGGTTCATACCATGGTGCTCAGTGTAAGGCTCTAAACTGGTCACAATCCGAAAGGTTTGCGCATTGCCTTCAAAGCCGCCATGTTCACGCATCATATAGTTTAGAGCGACCTCACCACCATGCCCGTATGGCGGATGACCAATATCATGGGCAAGGCAGAGGGAGTCTATCAGTGTATCTGAGGCTAATAGTCGACGAAATTCAGGTTGTTTGAGCTTCAATTGAGCAACAATCCCTGTACCGATTTGTGCTGCTTCCAGTGAGTGGGTAAGGCGAGTTCGGTGAAAATCATTGAGGCTTGTGCCATGAACTTGAGTTTTCGCCTGAAGACGACGAAATGCAGCGGAGTGAAGAATACGAGCTCTATCCCTTTGAAAAGGGCTGCGGTGGTCATTACGACGTATCTTATGCTCATCGTCTTTGCGCTCATGCCACTCAAGCGTGTTTTTTTGATTTTCCGTTTTCTCAGAAGATGACTGCATTTCAAACTCCTACACAGGTTTTTATATAACTTATAGTTACTTAGGTGGATTCGTCCAGAGTTAATCGATAATTTCCAATTTTTAATTATTTTGCATTTTGGGGATAGGGGAGAAAAGCCGAAGCGTAAAAGGATAGTTTCATCGTTTCTTTCTTGCTTCGTTGAATCAAAACTTCTGTTGAAAACCACTTTAGTTTATTGCTTTGTCGGTGTTGAAGGCACTGACGAAAAAGTGAGAATTAATCTTTCCAAAGTTTTGTCAGTAAAATCTGGGGTCTTTGGGTAGGGAGTGTATACCGAAATATCTACGTTCCAGTAAAGCGAGTCCAGTCTTTCATTTGCCAATGGGTTTAAAGTAATGGGAACGGCTGGGTAAATATGTTGGCCCTTTTTTGATTATAGTTGATATTAAAGATATCAGTGTTTAAGTCGATATAGCGTTTAGCTCGCAGGCAAGCTATTAAGAAAGAGCTAGCACCAAGTGCAAGCCCCCTTTGGGAGGCAAACTGACACTTAGTCTCTCGCAAGTATGAGGTGTTCTATAATGTCATCAGCAAGGCGCGAGCTTGCATACTTAAGGAGTGGGGAAATGCGCACACTGGGATTGAAAAAAACATTATTAATATCCGTCATTTTACTTGTTGCGATATCGGTATCTCTTGCAAACCTGGCATCGTATCATCAGCAAAAAAAATCTTTAACGAATAGTATCTTAAGTCAGAGCAAAATTTACGTAGCTGAACAAGCTTTGATTATTGAAGAATATATTAATGAGAAGGCTGGTGGTATTAGCAAAGTTGCTCAACAGCATAAAACCAAGTCAATTACCGGAACGCCAGAAGAGCTCATAGAGCAAACGAAGTTTCTGGCTAATGCGATGAACTTAGAGAGTGCTGTGATTGCATTTAATAATGGTGACGCTTATTGGAGCATCGCCAGTGAAACATGGCCGAACCATAAATTTGACGGTGATGTAACGCAACGCCCTTGGTATCAAGCAGCGCAGAAATCTAGCAAAGTGACGGTTACCGAACCATACATGGGAACGGACGGTGTTTACTGGGTCACCATTATCGATAAAGTGAAAGGTGGTACGGTTTCCGCGGATATGACGTTGTCATTTTTGAATGATATGGTCAAAACATCGATACCGGGTGCGGTTGCTGTCATTATGAACCAGAACTCAACGTTACTAGCTTCCTCCTCTGAAGTTGTAAAATCTGGCACGAAAGCAACGGATTATCCTTGGTTTAAGGCTGCCGTTGAAAATGCTATTAACAACCGTGAAGCTGTTTCGCAGTACCAACTAAATGGACAGGATAAGTTGCTGTTCTCAAAAGAAATTAAAGTGGGTGATAAAGTATGGCATTACGCATTGGGACTTGATGAATCCGTAGCCTTTGCTGAATTAGAAAGTGTCAAATTCTCTGCCTTCATGGTCACGGCGATTGCGACCATTATAAGTATTATTGTGGCTTTTGCCCTGATCAATACTCTTTATCGGCCAATCATTTCTTTGCGCAAAACCATTACTGATTTGTCTAGTGGTGATGGTGATTTAACTCAACGTTTGGCTGTGAGTTCGAAGGATGATATTGGTGAAATATCATCAGGAGTGAATCGTTTTATAGAAGATCTTCAAAAAATGATGCTAGAGGTTCAGGATGTGAGTCAGACGTTACATGACAATGTTAATCGGCTTCGGGAACAGTCCAGGCATAATGGTGAAATACTTCAAAGTCATGTTACCGAAACGGAACAGATTGTTACTGCCGTGGATGAGATGGATGCAACGGCTAACTCAATGGCAACGGATGCTGCCAATACAGCAAACATCACGGAACAGGCAAACAGTACCAGTAATGACTCTCGCCAAATCCTAGAAAAATCAAAACAAACGATATCTGCTTTAATAGCAGATGTAGAGAAAGCATCTCTGGATGTTCAGCAAATGAACAATCAAACTCAGAGTATTAGCAGTATTCTTACCGTAATTGGTGATATCGCTGAACAAACCAATCTACTTGCTCTTAATGCAGCTATTGAAGCGGCTCGGGCTGGTGAACAAGGTCGGGGTTTCGCTGTGGTGGCTGATGAAGTACGGAAGTTGGCGAGTCGAACCAAAGAAAGCACAGCTGAGATTGAAGGTGCTCTCACTGAATTGTTGTCCGGTTGTCAGCGTGTTGTGGAATCGATGGGGTATACCAAAGAACGCTGTCAAGAAACGGCATCTGGGTCAGTGGAAGTTGAAACCAGTCTGCACTCTTTAACTCAATTCGTGGATGAAATTAATGACTTAAGCTCTCAGATAGCAACGGCAGCGGAAGAGCAAAGTAGTGTGACGAAAGAGGTTAGCCGGAATATGAATGCCATCAGCGAGATTGTGTCTAACCTTGACCAGAATGGGTTAGAAGCGATTAAAAATGCTGAGGATATTGCGACTGTAAATAACCGATTGATTTCGGTTGTTGGGCGATTTAAATTGTAGATGGTTAATTCTGATAGGCATGCTGTATAGCATGCCTATTTTTTGTATTAACTGATTTCGTCCAGAGTTAACTCAAAGCTTGGTGCAAAGGTCTGAAGAAAGTATTCCATCTCTTCAGAATGGCGCTCTTTAAGGGTCACGTCTAAACGTTTCTTCGCTAATGCGTATTCGTGGTTGCCAGCACTGAGTTCTTCTAAACATTTCAGATAAGCACAAAGACTGTCTGCCTGTTTAACGATGGCAGCGTCATCAGGATGGGCCGATTCTGACACCAAAAATGGTGCAAAATCTTCATGGAATTCTTCGGGTAGCATTTCGAGCAGACGTTTTTCCGCAGCAGACTCGATCTTTTTATACTCTTTCGCAATATCTGGGTTGTAGTACTTAATGGGGGTTGGCAGGTCACCAGTCAGGACTTCACTAGAATCGTGATACATTGCCAAAATAGCGATACGTTCTGGATTAAGTTTGCCACCAAATTTTTTGTTTTTTATCACAGCGAGAGCATGTGCCACAAAAGCCACCTGAAGGCTGTGTTCTGAAATGTTTTCTGTGGAAATAGAGCGCATTAATGGCCAGCGCTGGATTAACTTCATTCGGGCGAGGTGAGCGAAAAAATGACTTTCTTGCATATTATACCAACCTACATAAGTTTCTGTTCATTCTTGCTTGTTAAAAACGCCAATAACTGTGTTATAGATTTTGTAATTAGAATAACTAGTTAGCTGCAATCTATGCCTTGTTCTTAGCGTTTTTTTTCTGCGCAATTATCTGAACATTAACTTATCCAGGTTGGTATTACCAACTTGTTTAGCATAAAAAACGGGCTGTCTTTAGTGTACACAAAGACAGCCCGCATGTATTTAGCATCGAGAACCAAATTACTGGCTATAAGTACTTAAGAAACGTTCAAATCGACTGATCGCCAGTTCTAAATCCTCAACGTGAGGAAGGGTCACGATTCGGAAGTGGTCTGGTTTTGGCCAGTTAAAGCCTGTCCCTTGAACCAACAGCACTTTCTCTTGTTTTAAGAAATCGAGCACCATTTTTTGGTCGTCTTTAATGTTGTACATCTTAGTGTCGATTTTCGGGAACAAATACATTGCACCTTTAGGTTTCACGCACGATACGCCTGGGATCTGGTTGATCATTTCCCATGCTTTATCGCGTTGCTCTAACAAGCGCCCCCCAGGAAGGATGAGCTCATTAATACTTTGATACCCACCGAGTGCTGTTTGTATCGCATGTTGCATTGGTACGTTGGCACACAAACGCATTGAAGCCAGCATTTCTAAACCAGAGATATAACCGAGAGCTTGATGTTTAGGACCTGTTAAGAACATCCAACCGCTGCGAAAACCACAGACGCGGTAAGCTTTGGACAAGCCGTTAAACGTTACGACAAGCACATCTTCAGTCAGAGTGGCAATAGAAGTATGTGTCGCGCCGTCGTAAAGTACTTTGTCGTAAATCTCATCTGCGAAGATAATCAACTTGTGCTGGCGTGCAATTTCGATAACTTCGAGTAAGAAATCTCGGCTATACACAGCCCCAGTCGGGTTGTTCGGGTTAATTAGCACAATACCGCGAGTTTTGGGGGTGATTTTCTTTTTGATGTCATCAAGATCTGGATACCAGTCTGATTGTTCATCACACAAGTAATGCACGGCGTTACCGCCAGAAAGTGACACTGCCGCTGTCCACAAAGGGTAATCTGGTGCAGGAACCAGCATTTCGTCGCCATTGTTAAGTAAAGCTTGCATCGCCATTACGATCAGTTCGGATACGCCGTTACCTAGGTAAACGTCTTCAACGTCTAGGCTACGAATGCCTTTTTTCTGATAGTGTTGAACAACCGCTTTACGCGCGGAATAAATACCTTTCGAATCACAGTAACCTTGCGATGTTGGCATATTACGAATGACGTCAACTAGGATTTCGTCTGGGGCGTCGAAGCCAAATGGGGCGGGATTACCGATATTTAGCTTCAGTATTTTATGCCCCTCTTCCTCCATGCGCTTAGCATGTTTGAGTACAGGCCCCCTAATGTCGTAGCAGACATTATCGAGTTTTGACGACATCCCGATATTTTGCATTTCTTTATTCCTGAGAATGGGTGGATTTCTTTATTAAAGTAACTCAAATAGAAGATTTTTAGAATAAAAATCTAAGAAACTATAGGTTAACAGATGCTGTTTGATAATGGTTACTTTGATGAGGAATTTGATCGAGGATAGTAAAAGATACAGCACAGCCTTGATTTAAATAACTTCTCTCAATACAGTAGCCAAAGTTACACAGTTTCGAGGTTGCTTTGTCTAATTTCCATCAAGCCGTAGCTCTGTTAATTGAGCACATAAATAACGCGCAGGAAAACGAGGTTCGTTTTACTCAAGAGCTGGCAGAAAAGCCGCCATTCGCGTTTATCGATTGGCTTGAAGCCCAACCTATTTTCCCCAAATTTTATTGGCAGTCGCGTGATACTCGTGAAGAGGTGGTCGCGTTAGGTCAATTATACACGTTTACAGACCCTGAACCTGCGTATGCGATTTTAGGCTCGGGACAACGAGTATGGGGCGGCCGCTCTTTTGATGGTCGAACCGAGAAGAATCGCTATTGCATGGCGTCTTTATTCTTCTTACCTAAAATTGAGCTTGTTCGTTTTGATCAACGTTGGACGCTGGTGGCTAATGTGGTGAGTGAAAAGCACCGTACCATTTCAGCATTGAATCAAGTGATTGAAGAGGTGCCTGTTGTACGAGCATTGCAAAACAATATTGATAAGATTGTCCACACTCCGAATGAAGAGCATTGGCAACGTTTAGTCGATAAAGTCCTTGATGGTATCGAACAGCAAGATTTCAAGAAAGTGGTGCTGGCGAGAAGAACCAGTCTCAAGTTAGATCATTCCATCAGTGCCGCCGAATTGCTAAAAGCCAGCTATGCCCAGAATCATCATAGTTTTCACTTTCTTCTTTCACTAGATAGTAAACATAGTTTTATGGGCTCAACGCCTGAAAGGCTGTATTTGCGTCAACAAAATGAACTGCAAACGGAAGCTTTGGCAGGCACTATTGGGCGAGGAAAAAATGCCGCTCAGGATCTGGAACTGGCGAACTGGCTCTCGCAAGATATTAAGAATCTGAACGAAAACCAATATGTGGTGGATGATATCGTTGAGCGTTTGTCTCCTCACTCTGAACAGGTTTCTGTTGAACAAGAAGCACGCTTGGTACGTTTACGTAAAGTACAGCATTTAAAACGCGCCATTCGAGCAGAATTAAAGCCTGGTATTAACGGTATTCAGTTACTCGAAGCTTTACAGCCAACCGCAGCGGTTGCGGGTTTACCTCGCAAAGAAGCGTTTGATTTTATCACTGAGAACGAACCTTTTGCCCGAGGGTGGTATGCCGGGTCAATGGGATACTTTAGCCATGAAAAAGCGGAGTTTTGTGTAGCGATTCGTAGTGCGTTAATCCTTGATAAAGAAGTTCAGTTGTTTGCGGGAGCGGGGATCGTACCCGGCTCGATTGCAGAACATGAATGGCAAGAGCTGGATAAAAAAATGTCTACGTTGCTGGGTTTGATCACTGATCAACTGCCACTGGGAGTTGCATCATGATCAAAGACCAAGCGGTATTAAACCGGATTTGGTGTCAAACTATACTGGAAGAACTGACTCGTTTTGGTGTGACAGAGGTTTGTGTTGCTCCTGGGTCGCGTTCTACCCCGTTGACTTTAGAAGCTGACGAAAACAGTAAGCTTAATTTGCACTGCCATTATGATGAGCGGGGTTTAGGTTTTCTTGCTCTTGGTTTAGCAAAGGCGAGTCAACGACCCGTGGCAGTTATCGTGACATCGGGAACCGCGGTCGCTAACTTATTACCAGCGATTGCGGAATCAAGACTGACGGGTGAGCAGTTAATTGTGCTCACCGCAGATAGACCGGTTGAACTTGTTGGATGTGGTGCAAACCAAGCTATCTATCAGCCCGGTATCTTCTCGTCTCATGTGACAGAAGCGGTTAACTTGCCTAGTCCAGCAGAGCACTTATCTTTGAACTGGCTGCTAACCACGATTGATGATGTTTGTTATAAGCAAGCACAGCAGGGCGGCTCGATTCATATTAATTGCCCATTTGCTGAACCTTTGTATTCTAAAACCGATAAATCTATTTATCAGGACTACCTCAATGGTATTTCCGCTTGGTATCGGTCAGGTGAAGTCTACTCATCTCGTCATTATGGTGAATGTAACGCAAAACCAACAACGTATGACTTTACTAATAAGAAAGGATTGGTGTTTGTTGGTTCTGTGTCTTTACCTGAGGCAGAGGCGGCAAAACGGTTTGCTGAGCAGTTAGGCTGGCCACTGTTGTGTGATCCGCAAGCGGGAGTGAGCAGTGAGTGGGCGCATTTTGATTTGTGGATGCAAAATGAATCGGCGCAACAAATACTGAATCAATGTGAAAATGTGGTTCAGTTTGGCTCGCGTATTGTTTCTAAACGTTTTAACCAATGGCTTTCTAGACAGATTACACAAAGAGGGTGCGAATACCGCTATGTCAGTTTAATGACTGATCGCAATAACCCTGCACATCTTCCACAACAGCATTGGGTTGCGGATATTCCAACATGGGTGTCTACGTGTATCGAACATCATGACGTTTTAGCTCAACATTCTGTTGGGTGGGCGGATGAACTTAAATCATACTCCCAATCAGTATCACAACTCGCTAAATTGCACTTATCACAGCAAAAATTAACAGAAGTTGCTGTGGCACTGGATATGAGTGAAAGAGCCACCCACAGTGTTTTGTTCTTAGGTAACAGTTTAATTGTCCGTTTGGCGGATATGTTTAGCTCGCTTGAACAACGGCAAGTGTACTCCAATCGCGGCGCTTCAGGGATTGACGGTTTAATCGCAACGGCAGCTGGTGTTCAACGAGCAACCAATAAACCTATGTTGATGCTGATGGGGGATACCTCTCTGTTATACGATTTAAATTCGCTGGCGTTAGTCAAAGACACTCAGCAGCCGATGGTGATTGTGGTTTGCAACAATGATGGTGGGGCAATCTTCGATCTGCTACCTGTTCCTCAGACTAAACGCGAGGCCTTGTATCAGATGCCACATGGTATGAATTTCGAATATGCTGCGCACCAGTTTGGTTTAAGTTATGCCTGCCCAGAAACGTTAACGGCTTATCAAATGGCAGTAGAAGAGCACTTATCATCAGGTAGTGGAACACTCTTATTGGAAGTTGTGACACCTCCGCAACAAGCTTCACAACACATCAAGCAACTGACCGAACAAATCCATGCTTTATAGCCGTTTTTCTTCAACGCCTGTCACTCCAGATAAACCTGTGTTGGTATTGTTGCATGGGTTGTTGGGTAACAGTGAGGATTGGGAAGGTATGCTGCGATTTATGCCGGAACAATCATGGCTAGCCATTGATTTACCCGGCCACGGTCAAAGTTCAAATATTGACTGCACGGATTTCTTCGACTGCTGTAAAAAAATAACTCACACAATCTTTGCTCAACTTGGACAGAGCGTTCCTATCATTTGGGTTGGATATTCTCTTGGCGGTCGCCTCGCTATGTTAGGGGCTTGCTTGAGATTATTTAATGGTATCAACTTGCAGGGCATTGTGATTGAGGGTGGTAATGTTGGTTTGCAATCAGAGCAAGAGCGTAAAGCGCGTTGGTGTAATGATACTCAATGGGCAAATCGGTTTAGGATTGAACCCATTGAACAGGTATTGAGCGATTGGTATCGGCAACCTGTGTTTAGTTCACTAAATGATGAGCAAAGACAAACTCTGATCACAAAGCGTAGTGCTAACCTTGGGGAAAAGGTAGCAAACATGTTGTTATCTACCTCCTTGGCTCACCAACCTTATCTGCTACCCTCATTGCAAGATTTATCATTGCCAATGCAATATGTGTGTGGGGCCAAAGATAAAAAATTTTGCCAACTCGCAGAACAATGTGGGCTGGTATATAGTCAAATCAGTAGCGCAGGGCACAATGTTCATCAAGAACAACCTGAAGCTTTTGCTCAGACTATTCAAATATTCATAGACTCACTCCCACAAGAAGTGAGAGACAACAATATTGGGAATAACCATGGCTAAAACAGTAGGCATTTCAGAAGAAGAACTTTACGCACCCGCAATATGGCACGATTGCAGCGGTAGCTTTGAAGATATTCATTACCATAAATCAGAAGATGGTATTGCGAAAATAACCATCGCTCGTCCACAAGTTCGTAACGCCTTTCGTCCACAAACAGTAAAAGAAATGATTAACGCATTAGCCGATGCGCGTTATGACGAAGGTGTGGGCGTTATTATCCTGACCGGCTTGGGCGAAGATGCTTTCTGTTCGGGTGGTGATCAAAAAATACGTGGTGATTACGGCGGTTACAAAGACGAATCGGGCACACATCACCTAAATGTATTAGACTTCCAACGTCAGATCCGCACTTGTCCAAAACCAGTGATTGCTGCTGTTGCAGGTTGGGCTGTCGGTGGTGGTCATGTTCTGCATATGATGTGTGATTTAACCATCGCTGCTGAAAATGCACAATTTGGTCAAACAGGGCCAAAAGTAGGTTCGTTTGATGGTGGCTGGGGTGCTTCATACATGGCACGTATTGTCGGCCAAAAGAAAGCACGTGAAATTTGGTTCCTGTGTCGTTTTTACGATGCTCAAGAAGCATTAGACATGGGACTTGTAAACACAGTTGTACCAGTCGAAGAGCTGGAAAAAGAGACCGTTCGTTGGTGTCGCGAAGTGCTACAGCATAGCCCAATGGCGATTCGCTGTTTGAAAGCGGCATTAAACGCGGATTGTGACGGACAAGCTGGCTTACAAGAACTAGCAGGTAATGCAACCATGCTGTTTTACATGACAGACGAGGGACAAGAAGGACGTAACGCGTTCAACGAAAAACGCCGTCCTGACTTCAACAAGTTCCCTCGCAATCCTTAAGTATTAAGCTTACTGGTGAGTACTGATGCGTGCTTACCAGTAATAAATGGAATTAGGTTTACTATGCGCAGTGCAAAACTGTATCGCTATTCATTGCCGATGGATAGCGGAGTTATTCTTCGTGATGAAAAATTAACTGTACGTGAAGGCTTTGTTGTTGAGCTTTGCGAAAATGGCAAAACAGGTTTGGGTGAAATTGCACCTTTAAAAGGGTTTAGTTTTGAAGGCCCGAATGAAGCTGGAGCTCTTGCAAAAGAACACTTAGAGCTTTGGGTTCAGGGTAATGAGTTTAATTATCAGGACATGTTCCCATCGGTGGCATTTGGCTTGTCCATGGCTGAGTTGGAACTGGCGGGTGGGTTACCTGAAGAAGGGGAGTACCACGCTGCGCCGCTTTGCACTGGTGACCCTGATGATTTGATTCCTGCACTTAATAATATGCCGGGTAAGAAAGTCGCCAAGATCAAAGTCGGTTTGTATGAGCCAGTACGCGACGGTATGTTGGTCAATTTGTTCTTGGAGTCCATGCCCGACTTGCAGCTTCGTTTAGACGCCAACCGTAAATGGACTCGTGAGCAAGCCGCTAAGTTTGCGCAGTATGTGGCACCGTCTCGTCGTGGTCGTATTGCTTACCTTGAAGAGCCTTGTGAGTCTCCTAGTGACAGTTTGGCGTTTGCTATTGATACGGGCATTGGTATTGCTTGGGATGAAACCTTGCAACATTCTGTTCGTGACGATGATTTTAGTTTGGAGCAGATGGTCGGAGCGAAAGCGATCATCATCAAACCAACGATAGTGGGTTCAATTGGACGCTGTAAAGCGCTGATTGAGAAAGCCCGTGCGCTCAATATACAGGCGGTTGTCAGTTCAAGTATTGAGTCTAGCTTAGCGCTAACTCAGCTTGCTCGTCTGTCTAAATGGCTGCTTCCTGATGAAATTCCGGGTCTGGATACCGTTGGGCTTTTCAAAGCTCAGTTAGTGACACCGTGGCCGGGCTGTGAGATCCCACTACAACAACTTGAAGATCAGGAACTGATTTGGTCGTCGCAACAAGCTTAACGCCTTGGGAATGTCATAAACAGTGCCACCCTAATCAGGTGGCACTGAGTTTATCTACCTCAAAAAACAGTCGTGAAGATCTGACTTGGCAGCAACTGTGCGACAAAGTGGCGTATTATCAAGCCTCTCTAGCCCAGCAGGGAATGAAAGCGGGTGACGTACTCACACTGGTAGGTAAGAATCATCCCGAAATGATTTTTTGGTTGCTTGCGGCATTTCAACACGGCGTGATGTGCGCGTTTGTTATGCCTCAACCTTTGGCACAACTTGCGACTAAACTAGAAACTCTGTATCTGCCAGAACACACGGCATACATTTGGTTTCCTCCTCACAGCGATATCGATTTTAAAGATATTGAATCCTTTGATAGACCCGTTAAACCGATTGTTTATCAGCACAATGCTCGTCCAGTAACAAACAAAGCTTATCAAGCAAGTAATCTAGCGACTATCATCTTCACTTCGGGCTCAACAGGTGTTCCCAAAGCGGTTGCCCATGGTCATTCTCAGCACTTCGCATCAGCACAAGGTTTACTTGAGGCCTTTCGTTTTGATAGCCAAGACTGCTGGTTACTGAGTTTACCTTTGTATCATGTTTCTGGGTTAGCGATCGTGTATCGATGGTTACAGGCGGGGGCATGCCTGAAGGTCGGTACTGGTGAACTGGCTAATGACATTCAAGGAGTGTCACACGCTTCATTAGTTCCTACACAACTAAAAAGATTACTTGATAGTGAGCAAACACTTACTTTGACTCACGTCTTGCTTGGCGGGAGCCATATTCCCCATAGTTTGGCTCAACAAGCGGCTCAATTGGGGATTGAAACCTGGCTCGGTTACGGTATGACAGAAGCGGCTTCGACAGTGACAGCTAAGCAGGTAGATCAAACATCAACGGCAGGATGTTTACTTCCCAGAAGAGCACTAAAAATCGAAAATAATATCGTGTTTATCGCAGGCGATACTCTGGCTCAGGGCTATTATTGTCAGGGGCAATTGCATCCTTTAACCGATGAGGACGGTTGGTTTAATAGCAAAGATCTGGGTCAATGGCAGAAGGATGAACTGGTGATCACTGGGCGTGCCGATAACTTGTTTATCTCGGGTGGGGAAAATGTCCATTGTGAGGAGATAGAGGCGGTGCTAAATCAGCACGCAGATGTTGAGCTAGCGATGGTGATTCCCGTTAAAGATGAAGAGTTTGGTGCCCGGCCGATAGCTGTTATTCGTAGCGATAATCTCTTTACTCAACACCAATGTGATCACTGGTGTAAAGACAAGTTAGAAAAATTCAAATGGCCAATAGACTGTTTTGAAATGCCGAATGTCCTGAGCGAAACGGGCATTAAGGTTTCTCGCAGCGAATTAAAAAAGTGGTTCTTTTCGGTTCAAACGCGATACAAACCACTGGCATAGTAAACGATATTGAAAACAAGTTATGAGATAGTCCAAAACAGAATTTCGCTTCTTATAACTCATAAGCATAATAGACTGAGATTTGTGAGGGTTTCAGACTATGGCTTCAATATTCAAAGGCCTTTTAATTGCTACGATTGCACTACAACTTTTGGTTGCACTGACTCAAACAGGGTGGGTGAAATCCATTGCCGAGCTGTGTGCATTCTTACTAGTGATCGTTTTAAGTGTTGGTATTAAGCAGTCAAAACAAGCCAGCTCAACGACGTCACAGATATCACCACCCACAGAGTAATGCCAAACAGCAGCGGTTTTGGGCCTGAGGCTTTGAGTTTCTCAGGTGAGATACTGCATCCAATCAAAAATAAGCAAACCACCAGCGCTTGCTTGGCCACAGAAAACACCCCCTGATAGAGAGTTTCCCATTGAGGGAACAAATCACTAAAGCCAATTGCGACGCAATAGAAGAGTATGAAGTAGGGAATTGTCAGCTTCTTAGAACTGCTCTTAAACATCCAAGCACTAACCAGCGCGACTGGAATAATCCATAAAGCACGGGCCAATTTTAACGTGGTGGCTGTTTTTAGCGCTTCTTCGCCGTAAGCCGACGCGGCACCGACCACTGACGATGTGTCGTGAATGGCGATAGCTGCCCAAGTGCCAAAAGTATGTTGGTCTAAGTTGAAAGCGTGGCCAATCATAGGGAAGATGAATAAAGCGACCGAATTAAGTACGAATACGGTGCCTAATGCTAAACCGGTTTGATCGTCATCAGCATTAATAGCGGGCGCGACTGCGGCAATGGCACTACCACCACAAATAGCGGTGCCTGAAGCGATTAAATGCCCAGTTTTTCTCTCTAGACCTATAGACTTGGCGACAAGGGTACCAATAAGTAATGTTCCACTGATTGTCGCCAAGATCAGACCAATACCATCACCAGTCACGGTTAATGCTTGCTGCAATGGAATGCCAAAACCCAAACCAACGATGGAGTAAGACAGTAACTTTTTGGTGAGTTTAGTGATAGGTACGTGAGAAGGAACCCAACCAAGAGAAGCGGCTAAAAAGCCAATAACCAATGCACTCGGTGACGTAATCCAAGGGGTTAAACAAAAAACACCCGCGAGCCAGAAAGGCAGATGTGTCATCTTAAAGTTCATCGTTGTTACCGCTTCTCAAACAAGAGTTGCATTGTAGCGAAAATAACATGGTCAGAAAATCTTAATGTATTGAACATCTGTTAAGTAAAACTGAACGTATTGGTTGAGGTTACTATTGGCTTTCACCCCGTAAATTGGATACTTGTCGGAACATAACATCCGCCGTTGCATTCTGTGGCGAAACGGCAGGGCCAGCAATAATCTCAACTCGTGACCAAAAGCGGGATGGAAGCCCTTTACAGGCTCTTCCTTTGATGCGGCTAAAGTAACTGCCCCATAAGCCTTTAAGGGCCATTGGAATAACGGGCACAGGGCTGCGCTTTAATATTATGTCTAATCCGCGCATGAAAGCATTCATTTCCCCATCATTGGTAAGTCGACCTTCAGGGAAAATACACACTAAGTGTCCTTCATTAAGGGCTTGCTCAACTTCGCTGAATGCGCGAAGGATAGAGCGTTTGTTTTTGGCACAGATAGGAATAACGCCGGCACGTTTTAGAAAGCCGCGCAAAATCGGTAGCGAAGCGTACTCTTCTTCCATAACAAAACGAATTAAACGCGGGCTGGCGGCACTCAGCAGCAGTGCATCCATATAACTGACATGGTTACAGACAATCAAAGCCCCGCCATGCTCTGGAATGTTGTTTAGATTGGTATGTTTGACTCGGTAAATCGTATGAGTCAGTGCCCAAACGAGCAGTCTGACAGCGAAAATAGGGACTTGTAAGAAGACAAAAGCTGCCATCAGTAAGTTAGCGATGGCGACAACTGTAAACAGTTGTGGAATGGTCAGTCCCAAGACGGACAGACAGAGGATCCCTAAAACTGCACTTCCAACCATAAACAGTGAGTTATAAATATTTAACGCCGCGATCACCTGTGAGCGTTCGGTAATTTTGGCTCGTTGTTGCATCAGCGCATACAGAGGAACAATAAACAGTCCTCCGGATGCTCCGAGTAATAGTAAATAGCAGAATAGTGGCCATAACTCGCGATAAAGCGCAAACTCGCTAAACTGATGAAAAATAGGTAAGGAATCTGGAATACTGGTCGCCATTAAGTAGCCAAATACCGTAATGCCAAGACTGCCGATAGGGACGATACCGATCTCTATGCGGTGGCGGGACAGTTTATCGCAACTCAGTGAGCCGACTGCGATACCAACTGAAAATAATGCGAGTAAGAAAGACACAGCGCTTTCTGTACCATTCAAATGCAGTTTGGTGAAGTTAGGGAATTGAGTGAGATAGGTCGCGCCTAAAAACCAAAACCAGCTGATGGCCATAATACAAAGGAAAATAACCCGATCACTTCGACCGATTGATAAGGTATTGCGGGTTTGTCGAATAGGTCGCCACGCGAAGTGAATGTTAGGGTTACCCGCAGGTGCGTTGGGTATGTTCCGGCTAGCGACATATCCGCAGACAGAAAACAGTACTACAGCACCTGCTGCGATGTATTTTGCGTTGTCAGCAGATGCAATAAAACCAGCCCCAATGGTACCAAGCAGAATTGCGACGAAAGTTCCTGCCTCTACTAAGGCGTTACCATTAACTAGCTCGTTTGCTTTAAGCTGTTGCGGTAAAAGGGCATATTTTACCGGTCCGAAAAAGGCGGATTGGGTGCCCATCAAAAATAGCATTAACAGTAGAACTAAATAGCTCTCAGTAATAAAGCCGATAGCACCTAAGCACATAATGGCAATTTCGATCAGCTTAACTTTACGGATAAACCAGGATTTTTCGTATTTATCGGCGAGAACACCAGCTGAAGCTGAAAATAGGAAAAAAGGAAGAATAAATAGACCAGCCGCTAAATTGATGAACAAATGGCTAGAAATAGGTAGGGCACCACTCCCAGAAAAAGCGACAAACAGCAAAAGCACGTTTTTAAAGATATTGTCATTGAAAGCGCCGAAAAACTGCGTCACAAAATAGGGTAAAAAGCGTCGCTGTTTTAAAAGCGAAGGGTGCTGTTGCGACATCCTATGTCCTTAACGTGACCAGTTGCTGAGATAGTTGGATAATAAGTTCTCGATAAGCTTTTTACCATCAATCGGCTCATCAGCAAAAAATTTGTCATCCACGCTTAAAAGTGTAATGCCATGAACGCCAGACCATAGCACTCGGCTTGCTTGTAATACTTCACTTGCATTGCGTTGTGGGGCAATTAAAGTCAGTAACTCTTCAAGCATGCTGGTCATATGATTAATTCGCTCACTTTGCCACTCAGGCAGCTCTTCACCGTTCATATTATGTTCAAAAATGAGTTGCCAGCGATGAGGGTTTTTCTGTGCAAAGTCGTGATAACAATAGGCTAACTCATATAAAGCTTGTTCTGAATTTTCACATTGACTAACGACAGACTTCGCTTCCAGAGCAAGTTCATCCAGTGTTTGAGCAACAACGTGTAGAAGTAACAAATTGTAGTTACCAAACACGTTAACTAAAGTGCTAGGAACATAACCAATCATATTGGCTACTTTACGCAGACTTAACTCATGGTATGAGTGGTCATTAAGAAATGCCTTCACCGACTCAAGGGTTAAGGAAATAAGCTCTTCTCTGGTGTGATCGTTTCTTCTCGCCATGGGATATATAAAATAATGAACAACGTTCAATATTCTAATTATGCAAACTATCAGCGTCAATGTAAGCTTTGCAATATTCTGATACAAGTACCCTGTGTAAAGCCATTTCATTGTTGCAATTAAGTGGATATGATGTGTTACAACATCCTAGCACTCTAAATAAAGTTAACGTTAAGGAAAAGTATGAAACGTCTGTTTTCGCTTGTCGCATTACTGATGATTTCTGTCGCAGTTACTCCTGTAGCTGAAGCGAAGAAATTTGGTGGCGGTAAGTCATTTGGCAAAAGCTTTAAAACGGCTCCTGCGCCTAAGCAGCAAAACCAAAATACCAGCACATTGAACAGCAAAGACAGCACTAAAGCTGCACAAAACACAGGCCGTAAAGGGCTCATGGGTGGTTTGTTAGGTGGTCTGTTGGCTGGTGGCTTATTGGCGGCATTCTTTGGTGGAGCATTTGAAGGTATTCAGTTCCTTGATATCTTGATCATGGGCTTGATTGCTTTCTTTGCGTTTAAATTCTTACGTGGCATGTTGGGTGCTAAGCAAGGAAGTATTAATCATGGACAACAGAACCAACCTGCTTTTGGTGGTATGAACCGTAATGCTTACGAGCAGCCGAACGTTCATAACTTTGAACAGCCACAAGCTAGCGGCGGTTTCGGCAGCAACGCGCACAGCGACGTTCCACATAATTACCCACCTGGCTTTGACCAATCATCGTTTGTTAATGGCTCTCGTGAACACTACCGCATTCTGCAAGGTGCATGGAACCATAACCAACTAGAGACCATTGAAGAATACGTTTCTCCAAGCTTGTTTGCTGATTTGCAAGAAGAGCGCGCCAAACTAGAAGGTGAGCAGCACACTGATGTTATGTATGTTGATGCTGAAATTGTTCGTGCTGATTACGATGCAAACAAAGCTCAATTAAGTTTGCAGTTTAGCGGTCGCTACCGTGATGCGGTTGAAAATGTCGAAGAAGACATTACCGATATCTGGCACCTAGAACGAGATTTAACGGTTCCTAATGCTCCTTGGTTGATTGTTGGAATTCAGGCTTAATTTTCCTAGCCGATACAATTTAATGATTTTTAACGCCCAAGCTTGCCTTGGGCGTTTTGTTATTGGCATTATGGAACGGTTATTACGGCTTTACGTATAAAATGAGAAGGGAAAGTATTGTGGCAGAATTTAAATATAAAAACCTAAGCCAAGAAGAACAAGATAAGCTGGATGCAGCGGTGTTTCGCCGTTTGTTAGCGCATTTAGATGACAATAAAGATGTGCAAAATATTGATTTGATGATACTAGCAGGCTTTTGCAGAAACTGCTTTTGTAAGTGGTATCAAGCAGAAGCGGAAAACTCAGGAGCCGATATCTCAATCGATGACGCTCGTGAGCGTATCTACGGCATGACTTACGATGAGTGGAAAGCAAATCATCAACTGCCCGCAACGCCTGAGCAGCTCGCCGCTTTTGAAGCCAAACAGAAATAAACAATAAAGGTGCCAATGGCACCTTTACTTTAGCGGTAAGTAAACGTCAGTCTGCAACGTGTTTTTGTCTGTTTCTGGACCGATATTTAAGTAGTGAAAGAAGCAGGGAGTTCCACTGGCTTGTTCACCGCTTTGAGGTAACCAATTTTGGTAGAGTGAATACACGGTTTGACTGATCAAGTCTAAGTTACCAAAATGTCTGATCACTGCACATCTCGCTGCGGGGATTTGACCGTTTTTAACGCCAAAACGGTTATGAGGTATATCTTCTTCAACGGTTCCGGCAATATCGAAACGAAAATGTGCTTTATCGGTATTGTCTGGGTCACTATATGGAATGCCAAATGTCTCGCTGGAAGCGATAGGCGACAAGCCAGTTTGTTTTCTCCATTCAACAAATTTAGCAACACTGTTCATCAGCTCTTCAGGTGCTCCACGGTGTTGATATACAGCGACTTTTCTTGGTTCGAACTCTACAATTCTTACGTTCACAAAAAAGCTCCGTTAGGCTTAGTGACACTATTCTAGCGTTCCGGTTTTCGAGAACGCTTCTAGCTTAGCTTGATAATGCGATAGGTCACCTATATTAGCGTTAACCCAATCAGAGTTGTAGTAAGTATCCAAGTAACGTTCACCGCTATCACATAATAAAGTGACGATTGAGCCCGTTTCTCCCCGGCGTTTCATTTCGCTGGCAAGCTGTAAGGCCCCATACAAGTTAGTTCCTGTTGATGCACCCGCTTTGCGCCCTAATATGTTCTCTAACCAATAGATGGTTGCGACGCTCGCCGTATCGGGGATTTGTACCATCTCATCGATAACATTTGGAATAAAGCTGGGTTCGACTCTAGGGCGGCCAATGCCCTCAATCTTGCTTCCAGTGTTTTTAGTAATATTGAGATTACGCGACTGATAGTAGTCGTAGAAAACCGAGTTTTCGGGGTCAACCACACATAGCTTGGTATCGTATTGTTGGTAGCGAATAAAACGGCCAATCGTTGCTGATGTTCCTCCTGTTCCCGGGCTCATTACAATCCACGTGGGGATAGGATGCTCTTCCATCTTCATTTGGCAGTAGATACTGTCGGCAATGTTACTGTTCCCACGCCAATCCGTCGCTCTCTCGGCATAGGTGAATTGATCCATGTAATGTCCATTTAGCTCTTGTGCGAGGCGGCGAGATTCATCATAAATTTGGTCAGTTCTGTCGACTAAGTGAGCTTGACCACCGTAGAACTCAATTTGTTCTATTTTTTTAAGTGCAGTGCATTTGGGCATAACCGCTATAAAGGGAAGCCCCAGCAGGCGAGCAAAATAGGCTTCAGAAACCGCAGTGCTTCCCGATGATGATTCAATAATTGGTGTGTTTGGGCCAATCCATCCGTTACATATCGCATAGAGAAAAAGAGAGCGTGCCAGACGATGTTTGAGCGATCCCGTTGGATGAGTACTTTCATCTTTTAGATAAATATCGACGCCACTGAGTTGAGGTAGATCTAATTTAATGAGATGGGTATCGGCTGAGCGTTGATAGTCGGCTTCAATTTTTCTAATGGCGCTGTTAATCCATTGATGGTCGGTACACATACATAGTTCCCTGATTAGACATTCTATGTTTGATAATTTAGCGTCTTTAGAGGAGAAAGTTTTTGCTAATTTTTCTGTCATTAGCTAATTTAATAGAAAAGCTTTCTCTTTTAATTAGGATTTGTATGTCTATAGATAGAGTAGATAGAAAAATATTAGCAATGCTGCAAAAGGACAGTACGCTTTCTCTTAATGATATCGCTGATGCGGTGAATCTCACTACAACACCTTGTTGGAAGCGACTGAAAAAGCTTGAAGAGCTCGGGGTGATTAACAAGCGAGTCGCTTTGTTAGAGCCTGAAGCTCTTGGTTTATCTTTGACCGTATTTGTGATGGTTCAAACCAATGACCATTCCCATGAGTGGTATAGAAAATTTGTTGCGACCGTTGAAGATTTTCCGGAAGTGATGGAGTTCTATCGAATGGCGGGCGAGTATGATTATATGATGAAGGTGCTTGCCAAAGACATGAATGACTTTGACCAGTTTTATAAAAAATTGGTTAACAGTGTGGATGGACTTAATAACGTCACATCCACATTCGCAATGGAATCTCTTAAATATACGACTGAGCTTCCTTTGGCAATTTGAGCTTATGATTAACCAAATACAAATGCTATCAGTAAGATAGCGATAAGTAAGCCAGCAAAAGCTTTGAGTAATGGTTTGATTTCGGTTGAACCACCTTTCGGTGGTTGATTGCAACATCCCATAATGTCCTCCCTTTGGTTTCATCTTTAGCTTAAGCCTTGACCCAAGGGGAAGGTAAAGAACTGTATTCAAGTCACCTCAAGAGACTTGTTCAGCGAATAAAATTCACCTTTCGGGAACTCATCTTGAGGTCATTTGAGTCTATTTAAGACTTAAATCTCATCACACCTTCTTGAACCGCGGTTGCCACTAAATCACCTTGGCGGTTATAGATTTCTCCGCGAACCAATCCACGGGTGTTACTCGCGGTCGGGCTTTCGATCGCGAACAGCAACCAGTCGTCCATTTTAAATGGGCGGTGGTACCAAATAGAATGATCGATAGTCGCAACCTGAAACTTCGGCGTTAACAAGGATACTTCATGTGGATGAAGAGCTGTGACAAGAAATCCCCAGTCGGACGCATAACCGAGCAAATATTGGTGGATAAGCTGATTGTCTGGCATGGTTCCGTTGGCACGCATCCAAAGGTATTGCTTAGGCTCCGCTTTTTGCGGTTTCATTGGATTGATAACGGTAACCGGACGCATTTCAATCGGTTTTTCGCCACAAAACATCTTTTGTAGTTTTTCTGGTAGTAAATGCGCAACGTCGGCAACCAGCTCTGACTCCGACGCAAAGTTTTCCGGGCCTGGAATATCAGGCATGGTGTTTTGGTGATCAAATCCTTCAGCTTCTCCATGGTAAGAAGCCGTAAGATAAAAAATTGGCCGACCATTTTGAATGGCTTTTACGCGGCGGGTACTAAAACTTTTTCCATCGCGAAGGTTTTCTACGTCATAAATAATCGGTTTTTCAGGGTCGCCTGGGTATAAAAAGTAGCTATGAAAAGAGTGAACGGTACGCGTTGAATCTACACTGTAATGAGCTGCAGACAGTGCTTGACCAATCACTTGACCACCATAAACTTGTGGTAAGCCTAGGTTCTCACTTTCACCGCGGTATAAACCTTCTTCCAATTTTTCTAATTGCAGCAAGTTTAATAATTCTTGCAATGGTTTACTCATAACCTCACACCTTTGTATTTTATTCTCTTAATTATTGTACCCAAGTCGTTTCAAAATGCGCGTTTTGCATGTTAAACGAATATCTATCCTGACATTTTTAATAGCTTGAATGTACAGTCTGTTGATTGAGTCAGTTATTTGTCAATAACTAAAGCATACAATGACAGGGTATGATGTTGAATCTATAATGATTTATATACCCAAGTGACCTCAAGATGCAGGATTCAGAGTTTCATCAACGAGTTCAGGCAAGATTAATAGCAGTAGTAATGGTCATTCCCTTTCAATATAAATTAAATAGGGCTAGAAAATTTTATGAAAAAAGCAGTTTTATATATAGCAGCGTTAGTTATGGGATCCGTTTTTCTTGTTGGATGTGAATCTTCGGGGACGAAAATGGCAGAACAAAAAATTCAGTCAGTAACAGGAACGATTGCATATCGCGAGCGTATTTTGTTACCTGATGACGCTAAAGTCACCGTATCACTGCAAGATGTGTCTAAAATGGATGCTCCATCTGAGGTTATCTCTAAACAGCAGTTTATTACCAATGGTCATCAAGTCCCTCTGACTTTTGATCTATCTTACGATAGTTCGAAAATCCAGCCTAAGCACCGCTATACAGTGTCTGCGCGGATTGAGGTCAATGGCAAACTGCGTTTTATCACCGACACCAGCTATGGCGTAATTACAGATGCTGATAGCACCAAATATGTTGATATGCGTTTGATTGGGGTAGGTTCAAAGTAATTCAGCGATTCACTCTGTTGGATAATGGCAGCCATCACGGCTGCCACTTATATTTTGAGAGCGAGATTTTTCCGTGACTGCTAACCGCAATACCTTCTGCGACCAAGCGTTCTCGCTGACGTTCCCAATCAGGTCCAGTTAAAGAGATTTCTCCCTTGCTATTAATAACTCTAAACCATGGCATTTTACTCCCTTTCGGCAAATTGCTTAATGCTTTACCTACATGGCGAGCATAACCAGGGTAGCCTGCCATTTTTGCGATTTCTCCGTAAGTTGAGACCTTCCCTTCAGGGATCTGATAAATGACGGTAAAAATCTGAGTTAAAAATTGGTCCATGTTTTTCCTATCCTGCGTATACAATGAAGAAGTCATATTCTAGCTATTTGTAATACTTATTGTGTTGTTTAGCATCCGCTGAGTAGTGTGCCATGCAGACGAAAATCAAATCTAGTGCAAACTTATGATGAGCTTTAAATGAAAAATTTGCGCAATCTAGAATAGTTTGGATATTATTTAATCTTATTAAAAAATCAAAAAAATATATAATTAACGTCTATGTCTAGGGCTCTATCTATTTGTAGTTGGCTTTTGGTACTGTTGTGTCTTGCACAAGTATCGGCAGCCTATGCTACGAATGAACCAACTAAAACATACCTCGTCGCTACTGAAGCTGACGATGTCGTTACGCGCGTCATTTTTGATGATGTTGCCTATCACTTTAATATTGATATTGAATACGTAAACTATCCCAGTTTCGATTCCATTTTGAAGTCTGTGGAAACGGGCAAAAGTGACTTTGCTGCGAATGTTACTTTCACGCCCGAACGGGAAGGGCGTTTCTCTTTTTCGCGTCCAACTAACATTGAGTACACCTATTTATTCAGCAAAAAACAAAATAGACTGGAGGATATGAGTGTGGTTGGTGTGCCTGCGGGCACCATTTATGGTGATTTAATTAAAGAGAACTACCCTAAAATAAAGCTAGTGGAATATTTTGGCTCTGCCCATGCTCAACGTCTGTTGGAGTTTTCAACCGTTGACGGTACTGTTGATGCGATCAATCAACTTAAGCCCATGTTGTTGAAAGGATTCAATGCCCAGTTGCTCAATGATCAATTGTCGATTCAACCTGTTTCTATTATTACGCCTTTAGGTAAGCACCAGGAACTGCTAAATCAGATAGAACACTATGTTCATTCCGCGAAAGTACAAAAGCTGCTGCGTGAGTCTATTCAAAAATATCAGTTTGATCTCCGAAAGCATGCTTTGCGGCAGGCAGTCATTGATGGTGGCATCAATTTGCAGCGTCCGCTGAAAATAAAGCTTGAGAACGTTCCTCCTTATACTATTTATAGTCCAGATGGTGAAGTTAGCGGTATTAGTGCTGATATTGTATTTAAAGCTTGTGACATTTTATTGTTGAAATGTGAGTTGGCCAGTACCGCCAGCGAGTCTTGGGAGAGTATGTACAATGATATTCGCCAAAATAAAATCGATATTATTGCTCCGTTAACGATAACAGAACCACGTAAGAAGTTAGTCTATTTTAGTGACAGCTATTATCATCCCGAGGCCATTTTGGTGAAAAGGGAAGGATATAAAGATTTTGTCTACAGTAACGTTTCTGAGCTTGTCGCCGAGCGAATCGGGGTGGTGAAAGATGATTTCTTTGAAGAGCTTTTAAGCCGGATGTTACCAAGAAAAACTTTAATTACAGTACCCGCTCAAAGTGACTTAATCGAGGCCCTTTACTCGGAAAAAGTGGATTATATTGTCATGAGTAGAGGCAACTTTAATCAATTTTTAAGAGAGTCGGATGATTTAGTGCCATTTGTTGAAGACACAATGATTGGTAGTTTCTATTCTTTTGATACTGCAATCGGCTTTGCCAAAACACCGTTTGGTGAAACGTTATCCTCTTTGTTTTCAAGAGCCATCAAAATGATGGACATACAGAAAATAGTGAAAACTTATGACTATCGACCGGATTGGCGGGCTACTTTGGTGGTTCAAAAGCGTTTTACCCGTCACAGTCAATGGTTGTTTCTTATCGCGATGGCCCTGCTTGTAACGGTAGCTTTGTATCTGCATCAGCAATCTAATACTGATAATTTGACCAAGCTTCGTAATCGTCGAGCTTTGTATCGCCGATATAAGCGAGGAATTGCCGGTAAGTGTGCACTTGTCTACTTGGACCTAAACCATTTCAAACAAATTAACGACAATTATGGGCATGAGATAGGCGATAAAGTCCTAAAACAGCTTTCTCAACGTATTGCACAAGTATGGAAAGGCCGTGCATACCGAATCGGGGGGGATGAGTTTGTATTAGTGGGCAACGTCAAAGCCGCTAAACTGGAAGAACTCCGTACTTATCTTCAGCGTTTTATCTTTGTTGATGTTGAAAGAGATGTCAGTTTTGAAGTGACCACTGCGGTTGGGATGTCGGTAAATCGTGATAGATATATGTCATTGCAAGACGTTATGCATCAGGCAGATCAAGCCATGTATGAAGAAAAGCACAAGCGGCAAAACGTTGTTACTCCCATTCGTCCTAAACAACAAGGATCGCAATATAATTAATCGAATTGGCTAATTGCTAGTCAATTGATTCGTAAACAGAGGCATAACTGGGAATTAGGCTTGCAATGAAGCAGTCGATGCTTGATAATCCTTCCCACTCTTTGGCACAAACCAAAGATGCTCTATGGAGGCCCTGGTCCTCCCGCAACACTAGTTCGTGAACTTGGTCAGGTCCGGAAGGAAGCAGCCACAGCGGATGACGTGTGTGCCGGGATGTGGCTGGGGCTTCCACCCATTCTTGTCGCTGAAACCATAAAGCGTCCCAAAAAAAACATAAAATGTCCCAATAAAACCCATAAAGTGTCCTAAACTTATTTTGGTTGTTTTTTTACAACGAAAAAAATAATCTGATCCATTCGGACTGGAGACTTCATTAAGCGACATTTTGCTGTTTAAAGTTAACTGGGCTTAGATAC
Organism: Vibrio sp.; assembly: GCA_048259585.1. Taxonomy (GTDB): domain Bacteria; phylum Pseudomonadota; class Gammaproteobacteria; order Enterobacterales; family Vibrionaceae; genus Vibrio. The sequence continues at coordinate 112,761 of JBLXHN010000001.1, forward strand.
CTAAGAGCACTGTGCCTTCTCGTCCGATTATAATCAACTTCAATGTACTCGAAGACCGTTTGGCGCATCTCATCTCTGGTTATGATCGGGGTTCGTATTGGATCGCTTCAACTTTCTACTATAATTGACGTTATACGTGAATATATCACCTATAATGAATAGGTGTACTTTCACATAACCATGCCGATCGGTACTTGCGATAAAAAGTCATGGGGTACTGTAAAACTTTTGATATGACAGTAAGAAGCATACTCGCTCTTAATTGCTGGCTGTATTAAAAGTTTAAACAGGGTTCCCTTATTCTAAGGCGACACTTAGTAACTAAGCATAAAATATGCACAATTTACTCTAGTTGATTAAGCGCTTCCTAAAACATGCAATTGTGCTTAGGTCAAATTTCTTGCCTATAGCTGGAGGGCATTCTCATGCTCCCAAGTAATAATTCTTCAGAAAATCCCTGGGGTGGAGGAAAACAAGATCCTCCACATTTAAATAAAACTTTTCATACTATTCTTCGTCACTTTAAGAAAATGATTATAGGTGGCGGTCCATCAAGTTATTTTACTCCCTTTATTATTTCATTTTTAGCCCTCATTTTATGGTCAGCATTTTATACCGTTCCGAGTGATTCTGTTGCTGTCATACAACGCTTTGGTAAATATGTGCATAAAGTTTCTGCGGGACTTCACTTCAAGGTACCACTTGGTATTGATACGGTAAAAATAGTGCCTGTTAAACGGCAGCTAAAACAAGAGTTTGGTTTTACGACGCCAGGAGCTAGTAATCCTCATCAAAGCCCAAGAGTGAACGATCGTCGCCAGGAGACACAAATGGTCACTGGTGATTTAAATGCCGCTCTTGTGGAGTGGGTAGTTCAATATCGAATTTCTGAACCCATTAAGTTTTTGTTCGAAGTCCGAGAACCCAGTGAAACGCTTCGATATGTTTCTGAATCTGTAATGCGTGAAGTCGTTGGGGATAGGACTGTAGATGAAGTGATCACGATAGGTCGACAAGAAATTGAGTATGAAGCTCTTTCAAAAATGCAGCTGCTCTCGACGAAATATGCCTTAGGGATAAGTATTGACCAAGTGCAATTGAAAAACATCAACCCTCCCCAACCTGTTCAGGCATCCTTTAACGAAGTGAATCAAGCTCAACAGGAAAAAGAAAAGCTTATTAATGAAGCCCGTCGAGATTACAACAAAGTGATCCCTTTAGCTTTAGGGGAAAAAGATCAAAGGATCAGAGAGGCTGATGGTTATCGTCTAAAGCGGGTTAACGAGGCTGAAGGAGATACAGCTCGCTTTAATGCTCTATTGTTCGAGTACGCTAAAGCGCCGGAAGTAACTAAACGAAGAATTTATCTAGAAACCATGCAAGCTGTATTTCCTAATATTCGGGCCAAAATTATCATTGATGAGCGAGCAAGCAATATTTTACCTTTGCTCAATATCAATAAGACACAGGGAGATGCACAATGAAACCGAATAAAATAGGGCTCATAGCTGTATTAGTTTTAGTTGTCTCTCTTAGTATATACAACGCACTATACACGGTGAGTGAAGTGCAACAGGTCATTATTACTCAGTTTGGGAAACCAATAGGAGAACCTATTGTTGATGCTGGATTGAAGATGAAAATGCCGTTCATTCAAGAAATGAACCTTATAGATAAACGGGTGTTGGAGTGGGATGGCAACCCTTCCGATATGCCAACGAAAGATAAGCTGTATATTTCGGTTGATTTATTCGCTCGGTGGCGAATAACTGACCCACTTCAATACTTTTTACGAATCAAAGATGAACGCAGTGCACAATCTCGCCTTGATGACATTTTGGGGAGTGAGACGCGAAATGCTGTGGCAAAACATGAATTAATCGAAATAATTCGTACAAATAAAAATCGAAAACCGTTACGAGATTCCTTATTAAGTGATACTGAAGGAGAACTGAAAATAGGTACTCTTGTTCCCATCCAAAAAGGTCGTCAATTAGTAGAACAAGAAATATTCTCTGCAGCCTCAGAGAAAATAAAAATATTTGGTATTGAATTACTCGATATTCGCTTCAAACGTATTAATTATAATGAAAGTGTTCGCCCTAAAATTTACGAGCGAATGATTAGTGAACGTCGACAAATTGCGGAACGTTTTTTATCAGAAGGAAATGGGGAAGCAGCGAGGATTCGTGGTGACCGAATCAGAGATTTGAATAAAATCCAGTCTGAAGCCTATCGTGAAGTCGAAGAGATTCGCGGGCAAGCCGATGCCAAAGCTGCGGAAATCTATTCGTTAGCTTACAATAAAAACGCTCAAGCGAGGCACCTTTATGAGTTCACGCGAACGATGCAGGCTTATTCAACTATCATTTCAGAAAATACAACGCTTGTTTTGTCGACTGACAGTGATTTATTCAAGTTTCTCAATAGCATTGAAGGTAACTTAATGCCTATTGTTGAAAAAAATGAGTAAAAAACCCCAAATAGCAACAACTTATCCGACTCGACTACCCAAAGAGTACATTGATTGGGTTGCTAGACCGATAAACCGTTTTCTACATATTGAATCAGCAGCGGGCATTGTACTATTCGTTTCAGCAGTACTCGCTGTTTTACTTGCCAATTCAGATTTAAGTGAAGAATTTGCTCATTTTTGGCAAATTTCTGTGGGGATTACTTTCGGTGATTTAGTATTTGAGCGTTCTTTACACAAATGGATAAATGATGCTGGAATGACTTTGTTTTTCTTTCTGATTGCCTTAGAACTTAAGCGTGAGTTAGTGCTTGGTGAACTTCGTAATCCCAAATTAGCTGTACTTTCCATCGCTGCTGCTCTTGGCGGGATGTTGTTACCTCCTCTTTTCTATTTATTTATCCAATTTGGTGAGCCAGGGCATCATGGTTGGGGTACTGTGATGGCAACGGATACTGCATTTGTGATCGGTTGTCTAGCGCTCTTAGGGCGAAGTATTCCAAGTAGCTTGCGAATATTCATGCTATCCATGGCCGTAGTCGATGATATTGGCGCAATCTTTGTTGTAGCTATTGGTTATGGTAATGACATTGACTGGTGGCCCGTAGTTTATGCATTGATAGGTTTTATTATTATTCGAGGTATGAGCTTCTTGGGAGTTCGCAGTATTGTACTCTTCTCTCTTGTTGGAGGAATAATATGGTTTTCGGTCGACATGTCTGGTATACATCCGACAATTACAGGTGTGATTTTAGGCTTATTAACCCCCACTAAGAAGTGGGTGAGCAAGCAACACCTCTCCACTATTCTGAACTCGATTGTGGCATTTTCTCCTATGAAACAGTGGAGCGGAGATAAAATTGAAGGAGAGATTTTAAGGACTGCAGCAGCAGCTGCTCGTGAAACGCTTTCACCGGTGGAGCGCTTAGAAATGTTACTGCATCCTTGGGTCGGATTTATCATCTTACCGCTATTCGCCTTTGCTAATGCTGGAGTGTCATTAACTAGTACGAACGCATTTTCTCCAATTACTCTTGCTGTTTTTTTGGGTTTTGTTTTTGGCAAGCCGATAGGTATTGTGCTGTTCTGTTGGATATCCGTAAGGCTCGGGGTAGCCATACTTCCAGAAAATATGAATTGGGGGATGATTTTAGGAGGAGGGATGTTGGCTGGTATTGGTTTTACGATGGCATTGTTTATCTCAGAATTGGCCTATAGTCCTGACCAAATTAATGCAGCAAAACTTGGCATTTTCTTAGCATCCATCTGTTCAGCTATACTCGGTCTTACTTTTCTACGGTATTTCTCTGCGAGAGAAAAACAGGGCAACATCTGATTAAGAAATCAGTTTGCGGTGATTAACTACGGTACAAATTGGCTTTGCCTTCGATACTTCTTCGCGATTCTGCTCTGGATAGAGTCGGCTCATTAGTCACCGTTGACTTAACTTAGGATAAGCACGTAATTCTTTTCAAAAAAATAAAGTGAAAACAGGAGCTGTAGATGCTTATTACATTTCGTTGCAAAAGCTATGCTAACGTCACAATGTTCGGTGACAACGGACTTCAAATGATAGAAATGATGGCACATAGCGGTACTGTACCCGGTGCCATTCTTGCCCCAGCTCTCCCCGAGGCACTTTCTATATCGATTGTGTGAGTATTCGACAAGTGCCTAGTCGCGTCAAAGCTTAGCTGTGAAGAGGGACGCACCATCTCATTAAGTTTGCTGGAGGTTGAGTTGTATGGCTTCTACGCTCGTCTTTCTGATGACAATAACGTTAATATATAGTCAAAATTTTTGGCTGTAGCATAGAACGCAAAAGGGTCGCCATCTGGCAACCCTTTACAAACTGTATATTCAAGTTGATAAGTTTATTTTAGTGTTTGATTTGCATTTTTTCAGTTTAAACCAGATCTTCTTTCTACCGTTATTTCTCAAAGTAGCTCCTCCAAAACAACACCAGCTTCACCATTGGCAATCCTTTGAAGAAGGCTATTCATTTTTATTTTTTTATGGATTGACGTTTCTTTGTTTTGAATGGTTTTATTTTTATTAATGCTATTTTCATTATTCACGATTTGATTAGACATATTATGCCCCTTATAAAAATTAAAATTAAGGTGCACTGAACATAGGTATTATTTTTAGGATAGATAATTAAGTGAGGTTACAGAGAGAAACTTGCTAGGGATGACGCTGGAAAACTTTCTTTATATTTTATCTTGAAACAACTTTTGTCAGAGCAACTACCTTGCCACACATATGACAAGGTAGTTAAAATTTAACTGTAAGACTAAATTGTCGTTACATTTTCAGCTTGAAGACCTTTTGGCCCTTTGCCTACAGTAAAAGAAACTTTATCGCCTTCAACAAGTTTCTTAAAACCATCGCCTAAAATGCTTCGGAAATGAACAAATAAATCATCGCCATTTTGTTGAGAAATAAAACCGAAACCTTTAGTTTCGTTAAACCACTTTACTGTACCAATTACTTGATTAGACATATTATGCCCCTTATAAAAATTAAAATTAAGGTGCACTGAACATAGGTATCATTTTTAGGATAGATAATTAAGGTAGATTACAGAGAGAAACTTGCTAGGGATGACGCTGGAAAACTTTCTTTATATTTTATCTTGAAACAACTCTTTGTCAGAGCAAGAGCCACTATACAGACTTATTTAATTAAAGATACCTTTATTTTCAATTTAATTATCTTTACAAGTTTAATGACATTGCAACAAGGTGTTGAGTTGTTACACATCACAAGGTATTCACCGCATTCTGTAGCGATACGGTGATGTTCGAAACTAAAAGCTAAAAGTACACAAAATTATTATTTTGCTATAGAGGATGGATATCTTGAATTTGAGGAGACTAGCTGATAAAGACTTTTGGATTGAGTCTATTTTTCGTGCCCGTTTCTGTTCTGGCACGAATCTGCGTCTCTTCTTGTTACTGCCTTTACTTATCAATATTCAGTTGATGCCCGTTTACCCTATTAGGACTTAAAAACTATTAACTTAGGAAATTTCTCGACTAATAGATGTATATACTTACAGGTGCTGTTTGACGGGATATTAAACACCTTTCAATACTTCAAATAACATGTTAGTAATAGTCGGTATGAATAGAATTTACCTAAACGCAAAAACCACCACTACGACCATGAGGTTACTCAGGGGGTAGTGTTCTGCGTCGATAAAAAACCTCTGAGTGAGTCATCGCCAGAGGTTTTTTTGTATCGAGGCTTTGTATTTCACTCAGACTAAACTGGAGTAAAATATGAAAACACATCGCAAAATCGGAGAGCAACGACACTTATTTCATTCAGGACAGATGATGTTCAGAATAGATCATCTTATGGTTGAAGTGGATGACCCGTTTGAGGTTGCAAATGACGTATCTGAGAAATTAGGCTTACCATTTGCGTGGCCTTTGACTGAGAAAGAAGAGTACACAAGTGTGGGCGTAAACTTTGGCTCCATAAATATTGAGTTTATCAATTTTAGAATTAGATTTGGTATTGATAATACGACCTTTAAAGGGTTTAGCGGTATCGCGTATAAAGCGACCAACTCTTTAGATGAATCCATAGATATATTAACTTCTGGAAAGCTCAGCTACAGGATTGGGGAGCAATGCAATTCTCATACAACTATTACTGTTGAAGAACAGCAGGTTTTCCCCACAGTATTTCTAGTCAAGTATCACTTTGACACCTGCGGTTGGGAACAGCGTTTAAACGCAGAGTTTGCAAAGTGCTTGGGAGGCAAGTTCAATATAGGAAAGTTCAAATCTATATCAATTGCCAACAGTATCGGTGCTAACTTGAAAGACATGTTTGGTATAGAAGTAGGCAATAAGAACCAAATACTATTTGAATCAACAACTAGCGAGCATACTATTATTTCTGACTTAATCCCAAATTTAGAAATAGTCATTGCCTAACAAAAGTCTCAGTGTATGTAAACCTCCCCTAATTATGGGTGCAACTAACTAGGCGAGGTTTACAATGTCGGAAATCAAAGTTATTGGAAACGATTTAGGCAAATCTACTTTTCATTTGGTTGACCATGACTATTGTGGTTGAGAGCAATATCGGCACAAATTATCTATGAGTAAATGTCTACAGTTTATTTCTGTGCATTGTTTTTATAGCGATAAAACGTTCTGTTGGTCTTCATATTGAAGCAGCTTGTGTCTAATCAGTTGGAGGTTTTCTTTTATATCAATTCTACTAATTGGGCCACCGACACAAACACGTATTGCTTGTGGTGGGTGATTATCAGTAGAAAAAGCGGTACTTGCCACAGCACTGATTCCTTCTTGTCGTAACTCTTCGGCAAAATCAAAACTTTCCTTAACAAAGGCTTTTGGCAGAGTGAGCCAAAAATGAAATGCATTGAGCTCCATGTTGAGCTGATATTTTTCAAGGACTTTGAGAACAATTTGACGTCGAGCGTTTGCTTCACGGCGAACAGCGTTGATCATATGGTCGAGCGTCCCCTGATTAATCCAGTTTGAGAGAATTTTATTCACGAGGGGAACGCCCATAACGTTAAGCGAACGTAAAGCGCCGATCGCCTGTTCTGTTTTACGCTTACTGGGGCACAACATAAAACCAGCCCTTATTCCTGGGCCGAGGCACTTAGAAAATCCGCCTAGGTAAAAAGTCAACTCAGGAGCGAAATGAGCGAGTGGGGGGACATCCGTATTAGAGAGTAAACCGTAACTGTCGTCTTCTATAATGATGACATTGTAACGCATGGCAACATCGCATAACGCTTCCCGACGATTTTTATTGATCGTTGTACAGGTGGGGTTTTGCATTGTTGGGTTTAAGTAAAGTGCTGCAACATTATGAGTTTTACATGCGTTTTCAAATGATGTGGCGGTTGGGCCATTATCATCCCTTTCTAGAGCGTGTAGTATTTTCCCCAATTGAGCAGCGATAGGTTTGATGCCAGGGTAGGTGATACTATCCACACATAAGATCTGCCCATCTTCACACAGCAATGTTAGCAATGCTGAGATTGTTGAGTGTACCCCTTGAGTTGTAATAACCCGCTCTAACTGGGCTTCAGGAAGCCGACGATGAATTAAAGTTAATAATGCCCGGTTTGATTCGTCTGACCCTCCATAATATTGATAACGCATGATTGAATACAGATCTGTCATCGCTAAAGTGGATATGGCAACATCTTTAATTTCATCTATTAATGTAGGAATTGCTGGTTCAATCACCATGTTCATCATCAATTCATAAGGAGCCATCGATTGCTTTATTGCCGGGACTTTACCGCGAATGAAAGTTCCTGCACCTGTAATAGTTTCTATTAGCCCTCGCTTTTTAGCTTCTGTATAGGCTCGGGAGGCGGTCGAGTAGTTGATGCCCAACTGGCTTGCCATATCGCGCATAGGAGGGATTTTGTCATTTGGCTGCAGGTTGCCAGTTTCAATGTCTTGAGCGATCAAATCAGCGATCAATTTATAGACTGGATATTTTCCTTTTTGGTCAACTTGTTTCTTCCACGATTCAATCCGATCTTTATACATTGCACATTCCTTGTGAACTACTTTGGTGAATTTTGCACTGATAACGGGAATCACTCTGTTTTATTTCCCATTTTTAAAAAAGCAAAAATGCGCTCAAAAAATTTTTTATGCAATCGAAACAGAGTGCATCGTTACTTTATCGCAAATTGATTGCTTTTTATCATGCAATCATTGGCATATCCTCTGCAATAGTTAATTCGAAATTGATGGAATCAGTTTCTTAACTAAATAAAAACATAATGGAGATTAAGTCATGCCTAAAGTAGAAACCCCAATGCATAAAGCCGGTGATTTCTTTGTTGATTACGAAGAAAAGGTATTTGAAGACGTAAAAGCGGAACCTGGTCAGAAAGCGCTTGTGACATTTCATACTGTTGCCTTTGAAGGCTCTATTGGATTAGTCAATATGTTGCAGGCAACACGCCTTCAACGTAAAGGGTTTGAAACATCCATTCTTCTATATGGTCCAGGCGTTACTCTTGGCCTACAACGTGGTTTCCCTACGATTGGTGATGAAGCTTTCCCTGGTCATATGAATTATGCGAATCAGTTACAAAAGTTCATGGCTGAAGGTGGGAAAGTGTATGCTTGCCGATTTGCTCTACAGGCACTGTATGGCCACGGTGAACCTTCGTTGATTGAAGGTATTCGTCCAATCAACCCATTGGATGTTATGGACCTGAAACTTCTGCATATGCGAGACAACGCAGTCATCGTTGATACTTGGACTTTGTAAGAACAGGGAGCAGCAGCTATGAGCAAACGGATTGTACGAGCTGCTGCCGTTCAGATTTCACCTGATCTTGAGAGTCTGAACGGCACGCTGAAAAAAGTACTGAAAACCATTGATGAAGCGGCTGAACAAGGCGTGGAGTTAATCGTGTTTCCGGAAACCTTCTTGCCTTATTACCCGTACTTCTCATTTATTGAGCCACCGGTAAAACAGGGAAAAGCGCATTTAAAATTGTACAAAAATGCGGTGGAAGTACCAAGTGATACCACGGTCGCCGTTGGGAACAAAGCCAAAGAGCACGGTATGGTCGTAGTGCTTGGCATCAATGAACGTGATCACGGCTCACTTTATAACACTCAACTTATTTTCAATGAATTGGGAGAACTTGTTCTTAAACGACGCAAAATCACACCAACTTATCATGAACGTATGATCTGGGGCCAAGGAGATGCATCAGGGCTAAAAGTGGTGGAAACTGGAAAAGGCCGTATTGGCGCTTTAGCGTGTTGGGAACACTATAACCCGCTTGCTCGCTATAGCTTGATGACACAGCACGAGCAGATTCATTGTGCGCAGTTTCCCGGTTCATTGGTTGGCTCGATATTCAGGGAACAGATGGATGTCACTATTCGGCATCATGCTTTAGAGTCAGGTTGTTTCGTCGTGAATTCAACGGGGTGGTTAACCGAAGAGCAGATCCAATCTATTACAGCCGATGAACAGATGCAGAAAGCACTGAGAGACGGATGTAACACTGCCATTATTTCTCCGGAAGGAAAACATTTAGCGCCTCCTTTGACCGAAGGTGAAGGGCTTGTAATTGCGGATATGGATTTCGACTTAATCGATAAGCGCAAACGTATGATGGACTCTGTTGGTCACTATGCTCGTCCTGAGCTACTAAGTCTGGCAATCAATAATGCCCCTGCTAGCTACTCTAGAGAAATGGGGCCGAACACGGTTAGCGAAGAAGCTTCAGCTTACATACCGGAGGATATCTATGATGATTAATCATAACGATATAAGTGCCGATATACTCACCGATATACAGACCCATGGTGTGAAAATTATGAATCCTGACCGTAACGTGGTCAGTCGAAAAGGTGGCGCGGGACCTTCTGATCATCAGGCTATGCAGTTCGACGGACGAACAATTATGATCCCAACGTATACTCAAACTGCATGGGAATCTCCGTACACGCTTCAGGGCAATACTTTGCTGAAGAATGATATTGAGACAGGGGAGTTAATTCCGATAACGCAAGTTGGGTTCACACCCAAACCTAATTTTTATGACCGAAGTACAAGTGATGGCGTTCCATATAGCCATATAGCAACTTTGCACAGTAACGACGTTTTAGCGACGACGGTTATCCAAACCTGCATTCGGTATGAAAATAAGCGCAAAGCGTGCCAATTCTGTTCGATTGGTCAATCCCTGAATGCTGGCCGGACGATCAATCGTAAAACCCCAAAGCAACTAGCCGAAGTCGCGAAAGTAGCTGTTGAGCTTGATGGCGTTAAACATATCGTTATGACAACGGGAACGCCAAATAATAGCGATCGCGGTGCACGAGTGATGTGTGAGAGTGCCGAGGCTATTAAGCAGGTTGTTGATGTGCCTATTCAGGGGCAGTGTGAGCCTCCACAAGATCATTCATGGTTCCAGAAAATGAAAGATAGTGGGATTGATAGTCTTGGCATGCACCTCGAAGTCATTACTCCAGAGGTGAGGAAAAAAATTACTCCGGGCAAATCAGACATCAGCCTTGAAGAGTATATATCTGCGTTTAAATCTGCTGTGGCTATTTTTGGTCGAGGTCAGGTGAGTACCTATTTATTAGCTGGCTTGGGAGACACCAAAGAAGCACTGTTGGATTTCTGTGATGAGTTAATAGAGATTGGGGTGTATCCGTTTGTTGTTCCTTTTGTACCTATCAGAGGTACACCGTTAGAAGACCACCCAAGCCCTTCATCTGATTTTATGGATAGCCTATTAAAACCGTTAGCAGGAAAGTTGGTTGCAGCACAAATGACGTCGGATAAAACCAAAGCAGGCTGTGTGAAATGCGGTGCCTGTACCTCTTTATCCAAGTACGAGGAGAAAGCAGCTAATGAATAATAAGAGCAGCCATCACTTCCATATTAAATGGGCAACTACGGATTGGGAGTTAGAGCAGGCACGGCGCATACGAAATGCTGTGTTTTGTGAAGAGCAGGAAATTTTTAATGGTCATGATATTGATGAAATCGACGGTGTAGCAAAAACGTTGGTGGCTGTTACTCATATTGTAGGTGTTCCTGAAAAGGTTGCAGGTACCGTCAGAATTCATGAGATATCACCAAGGCAGTGGTATGGATCACGGTTAGCAGTAGATAAGCAATTCAGACGTGAAGGTGTCTTGGGTTCTGCCTTGATTGAATTAGCTGTACGCAGCGCATCGACGTTGGGTTGCGATGAGTTTCATGCCACGGTACAGAAAAAAAATGAGCGCTTTTTTGCTAAATTGCACTGGGATAAGACCAACGATTGTGTGGCTTACGGTATCCCTCACGTTTCTATGATGGCGGATTTAAGTCACTACCCGGCAATGATTGACGCAAAAAATGGCTTTTGGGTTGAAGGTCGTCAGCTACGTTTAGATACGCATCTTTTTGAACAGTTTAATCGTTATTGGGTTGGAGATGAAAATGGATTCAACACTTCAATCATTCACTGAACATGTACGTAACGCTTCAGGACTTAAAGCAAAAAAACAGCTTGGAGATGTTCTTAATCGCTTTGAACCACAAAATCGATGGGGCTTCCCTAACGGAGATGATACTGCCGTTATTCCTAACGGAAATGGCTATGATTTGTTTGCGATGGAAGGGTTTATTCCTGAATTTGTTGAACTTGATCCATGGTTTGCCGGCTGGTGCTCCGTGATGGTAAATCTGAGTGATATTGCCTCTATGGGAGGCGTACCTACCGCCGTGACTAATGCAGTATGGGCAACTAATGATGACTCACTTGCAGAGCTTCAGCGAGGCATTATTGATGCTGCGAAAGCTTTCGATGTCGATGTAGTTGGTGGTCACACATGTCACAACTCACCTTACAACCAGCTATCCGTTGCTGTGTTGGGTAAAGCCACAAATCTGATGACCAGTTTTGATGCTCAGGATGGCGATTATCTTCTGTGTGTTATCGATCAACGTGGGGAATATCGAAAGCCATTTTTAAACTGGAATGCTGCGACAAGTGCTGGCGGAGGGCGACTTAAAGAGGATATCGCTCTGTTACCCAAAGTTGCCCAAATTCCTTTGGTTACGGGATGTAAAGATATTAGCCAGGGTGGACTATTGGGTACCATAACCATGTTCATGGATTGCTCAGGTAAAGGTGCTGAAATTGATTTAAACGCAATAACCTTGCCTGAAGGTGTCGATATAGAGCAATGGGTACTGAGTTTCCCAAGTTTTGGTTATCTGATCACTTGCCAGGAAACATCAATTCCGTCAGTCAGAGCATTATTTGAAGCTCGTCAAATTAACGTGGATGTGATTGGACGAGTAAACAGTTCTTCAAAAATCACCTTAACCAAAGACGGAGAGTCTGACTGTTACTGGGATTTAGCTAAAGAACCATTTTGGAATTTAGTACACAAGGAGTGAGTCAATGCCAGCAATGCGATTTGAAGTGGTATGGCCCAATGGTGAAATTGAACTTTGTTATTCACCTTCGTCGTCCATAAATGATTATCTGGAATTAAACCATCCCTACACGATAGAGCAATTTCAGGTGCAGTGTGAAACCGCACTTAACCTTGCCAGCGAACGAGTAAAAGAGAAGTACGGATTTTATTGTTCCAGCGCTATGGACCAATTGAGTCAGATTCAACAGCGATGCAAAACCTTAGGAAAAGCTGATTCTGTAAACAGTACTGTGCTAGTTACCCGTTTTATACAGGAATAAAAAACTCTCAAGGATAACGAGGAAAATAGATATGAACATCGAAATGACGAACTCTCATTACAACACAATTATTGTTGGTGGTGGCCAGGCAGGATTATCAACCAGCTACTATTTGCAACAGGAAAATGTTGATCATCTGGTACTTGAAAAAAGAACAGTAATGCATAGTTGGAAGAATGAACGCTGGGATTCTTTTACTTTAGTGACACCAAACTGGCAATGTTTGTTACCTAATCACCCTTATGATGGTGATGATCCGAAAGGCTTTATGAAGCGCACTGAAATTATTGATTATCTCGATCGCTTCGCTCAAAAAGTGAATGCGCCTGTGGTTGAGGGGATTAAAGTTCAGCGTATTACACGCCGCCCAGAAGGAGGATATTGTGTATCGACGTCAGAAAAAGAGTTTACGTGTGATCAAGTTGTCGTGTCCTCAGGTGGCTATCATAAACCAATTATTCCTCGTATGGCTGAACGTTTACCGGAATCTATTATTCAAATACATTCGGCACAATATAAAAACGCAGCACAACTGCCAGAAGGTGCAGTGTTAGTTGTTGGCTGTGGTCAGTCTGGAGCGCAAATCGCTGAAGACTTACACCTTGAAGGTAAGAAGGTGTTCCTTGCCACAGGTGATGCTCCTCGTTGTGCTCGTTTTTATCGTGGAAAAGATGTTGTGGAATGGCTAGAAGAGATGGACTACTACAAGATGTCCGTTGATAAGCATCCATTGCGTGAAGGCGTACGAGATAACACGAACCACTATGTGACTGGACGTGAAGGTGGACGTGATATTGATCTGCGCAAATTTGCCACTGAAGGAATGGAATTATTTGGACATTTACTCGATTACGATAAAGGTGAGCTTAAGTTTGCTCCTAATCTGGCTCGTAACCTCCAACATGCTGACGATGTCTACAACAACATCAACCAGAGAATTGATGCTTATATCAAGCAAAATAACATAGTGGCTCCAGATGGTGGTGCTTATCATCCGGTATGGATGCCTGAAGAAGAACGAGAAACTTATTCCTTAGAAACTTCTGGTATCACTTCCGTGATTTGGTGTATTGGCTTTACGCCTGATTTTGCCTGGTTAGATGCGCCAGTATTTAATGGTCGTGGTAACCCAATTCATACTCGTGGTGTTACAGCTGTCGATGGGCTTTATTTTGTCGGTTTGCCTTGGCTTTATACATGGGGCTCTGGCCGATTCTCTGGTATCAGCCAGGACGCTAAATATTTGAGTCAGAAAATCTCAGAATATACAGCTTCAGCCCTGAACGTCAAAAAGCAAAAAGAGGTCGCTTAACTGTGGAGCAAGGGAGAGCTGTCGCAACATATGAGCAAACTTATCTATTAAGCATGCCTCAACTCTCCCTTATCGGGCTGAGTGAACATTGGTTGCTCAAACAATGTGGTCATCATCATTGGATGGCATTAGCAGAGGCAATCGGGTTGCCTTTCCCTGAATTTAAGGATAAATCGGAAACAAAAATTTACCCTGCATTTCTTTGTGTCTCATGTAGAGCTCTTGCTTTGAATGAGCTCAAAGAGAATGACGTTATCACTCTGGAAACAGAGCTGTTTGTAATATCAAAAACCCGAACCCACTCCAAAACCAGAGTATTATTATCTGGTTCAGTCAAGGGAGAAGTTTCACTGCTCTCGTCGTTTGTTTGTCGACAGGAAGAGGGCAACAACCAAAGTGTAGCAAGAGCAAATTTAGCCAAAAATCTGAACATATCTGCCACGGATGAGTCTGGTCATATTCTCAGTGCCTTTCATATGTCACGCAGTTACAACCAGGCTTCATTTGAAGCTGGTTTTTATGAGTATACGCCTTGTCCGTATACAGATTTTAACGGGGCTGATTTTTTGTACTTTGCAACGTTTCAGACGATAGCAGATCGAAGTGAAAAAGATGTTCTTGAACACGGGCTGTGGAGCACCATCAATAGAACAATTTCCTATTTTGGCAATGTGAATCTGGGGGACCGAATACTTGTATCGAGTATTGAAAGTGGTGTTCGTGACGAGAAGTTTGCGCGATATCGACTGGTTATGCAAAGACAGTCAGATATGAAAAATATCGCGATTGTTGAAGTTGAAAAACAGCGGGTGAATCACCCGTCAGAAAGAAACTTTGTACGCTTTTAAGGATAGATGTCATGGATGATAGCAATCTAAAGTTTAAAGGGCTTTATCAAGATCTCACGGATGAATCGTATTCCTGGCTGGATAATTCAGGTACGCCACCATTTGTCAGGGGGATTCATGAGTCTATGTATCAGAAAAAGAAGTGGACGATCCGCCAGTATTCAGGTTTTAACAGTGCGGAAGAAACGAATCATCATTTCAAAGCTATGCTTCAGAAAGGCCAAACAGGTTTGTCAGTTGCCTTCGACCTGCCGACTCATTTGGGGGTTGATTCATCATCAATAATTGCAAAAGGAGAGGTCGGAAAAACCGGTGTGGCGATAGACACGGTGGAAGATATGAAAGCTCTGTTTAGTGACATTGATCTTTCCGAAGTCTCGGTTTCTATGACGATGAATGGCGCCGTCTTGCCTATTCTCTGCTGCTATATTGTGACTGCTGAGGAAATGGGGATTAGTCCACAAGCGTTAAGCGGCACGATCCAAAACGATATCCTTAAAGAATATGCGGTAAGAAATACTTACATAGCATCACCAGAAAAATCAATGCGGACTGTTGGGGATATTGTTGAATACTGCCAACAAAACATGCCGAAGTTTAACAGCATGTCGATATCTGGTTACCATTTTCAGGAAGCCGGGGCATCACCAGAACTTGAGCTGGCTTTGACTCTGTTGAACGCCAGAGAATACCTGAACGAATTTAGTCAGCGTGGTATTAATCTTGAGCTGGTGGCTAAACGGTTAAGTTTTTTCTTTTGTCTTGGAATGGATTTTTTCAAAGAAATCGCCAAGTTAAGAGCGGCAAGATATTTATGGAATGAACTGCTTCTGTCTTATGGTATAGAAGATAGTACCGAGCGTAAAATGAAAATTCATTGCCAGACATCAGGGGTTTCTCTTACAGAAGAATCTCCGTTAAACAATATCGTCCGCACAACCATCGAAGCCATGGCTGGTGTCTTTGGTGGTACACAGTCACTACATACTAATAGTTTTGATGAAGCGATTTCGCTGCCGTCTCAATCCGCAGCAGAGGTTGCACTGAATACACAGATAATTCTCCAACAAGAGTCAGGAATCGCTGATGTCGTCGACCCATGGGGTGGATCTTACATGATGGAGACTGCGACAACAGAGATGATTACTTATGTTCAGAATTTAATGAGTGAGTTATCAATCCAAGGAACGATGACGGAACTGTGTGCCAACGGCACAATTTCTCATTTGATTCATCAACATGCTTTACAAAGTGAAATTAACAGACGCAGTCAGAGTCTTGTATCAAGTGAGCAGCAAAACGCTACTTCCGCTTTTGCTCAATCTTTACCTATGGACGACGAATCGTTGCGAAGCCAGCAACGTAATCTGTCTGTGATTAAATTAAAAAGAGATTCTGTGCGTGTGGAACAGGCATTAATGAATCTTAGATTTGCAGTTCGACATAAACAAAACTTGATGGAACCAGTACTTGAGGCGGTAAGAGCAAGAGCCACTATTCAGGAGTGCACTGATGCCATACTGAATGGTGAATCTCGATATCGAAAAGAGGATGAAATATGTTCGGGATATCTTTCATCTTTCATAACAGATCAAATTCGTGAGCAAGTCGTTGTCTTAACTCATAGATTAGGAAGGCAGCCGCGTATTTTGATAAGTAAAGCGGGTATGGATGGGCATGACCGAGGTGCTAAACTGATTGCTTCACTATTTATTGATATCGGGTTTGATGTGGACTACCTACCTGTATTCACAACAACTGAGGATATAAAAGATAAGCTAATGACGAGGCAATACGATGTTTTTGGTTTATCTATACTGTCTAACTCCCACTTTACCTTCGTCGATGAACTGGCGAGTTTTATTCCTGAAAATACACTGTGGTTGCTCGGTGGTGTTATTCCAGAATCAGATAGAGAATTTCTTATTGAGAAGGGAGTTAATTTGGTTTTTACCCCTAAAGATCAACTGGATGAAATGATCGTGAACGTATTGAAAGTTAAGGTTAGACAGTTGGGGGCTAATGCTCGCTGTATCATTAATTCAGTTTGGAATTAGTTTTCTTGTATTTGGAAAACGAAATTGTCACTGACAAAATCGCTCTTTCCCTCTGAATTGTGTCTAGTTCCCTCAGAGCACAGATGCTCGCTTTTTATTCTTAATTGTATGGGGGTTAACTAAGCTGCCAATAACAAAAGCAAATAATCCCATCATCATTGTTGGAACGATAGGGTGAATACCGGCCATATCGGGCTTGGTCCAAACTAAGCTGATATACACACTAAGCCCAATGACCATAGAACTTAAAGCGCCAGTAGCTGAGGCTTTTGACCAGTATAAACCAAATACCAGAGGCCATAAGAACACAGCTTGCAAACCTCCGAGTGCCACAAGGTTCAGCCAGATAATCATGTCTGGGGGATTCGTTGCTGCGACGAAGACTAAGCTGGCGAAAATACTTGTAGTGCAGAGTGACATTCGTTTTAACTTACTCTCTGCATTTCGGTCTTTGATTATTTTGGGGTTGATATAATTAATATAGAGATCGTTAAGCAGAGTTGATGACGCTTGAATTAGCTGTGAATCGATAGTCGACATTATGGCGGCCATTGGTCCTGCTAGGAAGATGCCGGCAAACATAGGTGGGAGAACCTTCAGCATCAGAGTTGGCATGATTTGATCCGGGCTGGTGACGTCAGGTACGATTGCGCGTCCTAAGGCTCCGGTCAGGTGAGTTCCGAACATCAATAATGCAATCATGATGGTGCTTATTACCATGCCTTTATGCAGTGAAGCGCTATCTTTGTATGACATACACCGGACTGCAGCCTGTGGTAATCCAATCACGCCAAAACAGACTAGAACCCAAAAGCTTAGAATAAACGGTTGGTTCAGGAAATGGCTTGGACCATAAGGTGTCACCAGCGCTGGGTCAATGGAGTGAAGTTTTGTTACAAGGTTTTCTAAGCTTCCCCCGGCGTGAATGACACCAACCAGTAAAACTATGGTACCGATGACCATCATAATCCCTTGGATGGTATCGGTCAGAACGACAGCACGGAAACCTCCGATAGTGGTGTATATACCGACCGTACCGGCGAATAGCAATAACCCATTCTGGTAGCTAATACCCAATACGGTTTGTAACAGGCGGGCTCCCCCGACAAACTGCACAACCATAGTTCCGAAGAAGGCCAGAAGCAGAGCAAGTGAAGAAAAAATTACGATTTTCCGGCTCTTAAAACGGGCATATATTATGTCATTAATTGTCAGAGCGTTATGACGTCTTGCTTCTATCGCAAACTTTTTTCCTAATACACCCAGAGTCAGCCAGGTCGCTGGTAATTGGATCATTGCCAGTAACACCCAGCCTAGCCCCATTTTATAAGCTGCTCCCGGGCCCCCGATAAAGCTGCTCGCACTGGAATAGGTTGCTGCAAGAGTCATTGCGAGAACAAAACCACCCATACTGCGGCTTCCCACGAAATATTCAGTTAGAAAATTTCCTGGTTTGTGATAACGCTGAGTCAGAAATGATAAAGCAAAAACCGCAAAAAGATAAATGCATAAAGGAATAATAAGCTGGCTATTCATCGTTTTCATTGTCATATTTATCGAGAGGAATATCATGGTAAAGGTATTTAACCATTAGAGCGCATAATAAAGTAAAAAGTATCGGGCCCAATACGCATGATAATAGAAACTACAGAGGCATACCCCAGTATAATTCCGGTAGTTGCTGCTCATCTTGTGTTCCAGAAAAATAGGCACCACAGTACCACCAGGCAAAATAACTCAGGGCTAGAAATATCGCCCAACAAGCTTCGCGGTTAGCCTGACTACTTATGTCAGGATTTTTTTTCAGATATGGTCTCATCAATAAATGGGCTTAGAATTTGAATAAGAAAGTTGAACTTGTAAAATTATTCTTATTTGAGTGATTGAATAGCTCTTTTCAGAAATATTTCTGCAAGGCTGTCTTTTTTTATTTCAGATAGAGCTTCATTAAAAGAGAACCATGCAGCATAATCAATTTCATGATTTGTTCGGGATAAATCTTCAGAATTGGATACACAGAGATAGTTACACATCAGTGTATTGGATTTTGGGTGATACTCACTGCTCATAAATCGATAATTTTGAATCTGTAAATTCACTTCTTCTTGTATTTCTCTGATTAAGGCTGTTTCTAGATTTTCACCTTTAGTGACATACCCTGCAACTAAAATATTATCTTTACGGCCATACTGCTGTATAAGCAATATTTTATCTTGTGGAGGGTTTAATATAATAGTGCTTACAGCAATGTTAAATGCAGGAAAACGATATTGATTACAGTGATTACAGAAAGGTACTATCCCTTCATTAGTACACATTTTTTTAGATAATAGCTGGCCACATTCTTTGCAAAATTTCTCTTTCATTTTTTATTTCTTGACGTTGTAGTTAATGAACATCCTGCAGGCATGCCTGGGAACTTATTTAATATTGCTGAATTCTTCACTCATATAGCCTTTACTTGTTTAATATTTATATGAATAAACACCTGTCACCAAAATAACATATTAATTTAAATCTACTTAACCTGCTTTTTGATAGTGCTAGTTATGAATCGCTACAGGCTAGAGAATGAAAATAACTCTATATTAAGTGGGGGTGTTGATTTGAGTTAGATACAGAGATAAGTTTTTAACATATAACAGATTTTATATTAAATTGTTATGAATTGATTGCATTTTGAGAGTAAGGGGATGTAATGAAGATCTGTTCTTAGCAGATACAATGTATATTTTTTCATATATTGAAATGGAATAAAAACAATATCTGTTATGCCTTAATATCGTATTTCTGTATATGCCTGTTATAGTTTTTTGTTGATAATTTCTTTGCTGCATTGGACAAAGTCTAAGTTTTATTTCACAACGAAGTGATGGATATACGATATGAGCAAAGAAAAACTATCAGACAATGAACGCTTGAAAAGTCAAAGTGAGCATCTGCGAGGAACACTAACTGACGATCTTGCTAATCCAATAACAGGAGGATTTGAGGGAGATAACTTCCAGTTAATTCGTTTTCATGGCATGTATCAGCAAGATGATCGAGACATTCGGACGGAGAGGCAAAAACAGAAGCTTGAGCCTTTACATACGGTGATGCTGCGTGTTCGTCTACCGGGCGGTATTATCACGCCTCAGCAGTGGTTGGGTATTGATGAATTTGCAAGTGAGCACACTGAATACGGTTCAATTCGCGTAACTAACAGGCAAGCTGTTCAGCTACATGGCGTACTGAAACATAACATCAAGCCAGTACATAAATTGCTGAACCGTCTTGGGTTAGATTCCAGAGCCACGGCAGGTGATGTAAACCGAAATGTTCTTTGTACCTCTAACCCTATCGAGAGTGAGCTTCATCAGCAGGCATACGAATGGGCGAAGAAGATATCTGAACACTTGTTACCAAAAACCAATGCTTATGCAGAAGTATGGCTGGATGGCGAAAAGGTATCTGTTAAAGATGAACAGGAAACCATTTTAGGTGAAAGTTACCTACCGCGTAAATTCAAGACAACGGTTGTGATACCTCCTCAAAATGATGTGGATGTACATGCCAATGACTTGAGTTTTGTTGCTATTGGAGAAAACGGTAAGCTAGTTGGTTTCAATGTGCTTGTTGGCGGTGGTCTTGCTATGACCCAAGGTGATACAACCACTTACCCAAGAAAAGCTAGTGATTTTGGTTTTATTTCATTGCAGAACACATTAGTCGTTGCTGAAGCGGTAGTGTCCACACAGCGTGACTGGGGAAATCGTTCAAACCGTAGAAACGCTAAAACGAAATACACTTTGGATAGAGTTGGTGTCGATAGTTTTAAGAAAGAAGTAGAAAAGCGCGCAAACGTTACTTTCTCTGAAACTCGTCCATATAAGTTTACTGCTCGTGGTGACCGAATTGGCTGGGTAGAAGGTGTGGATGGAAAGTCACACTTAACATTATTTGTACCAAGTGGTCGCCTTATCGATAGTCAAGATAAGCCATTAAAAACGGGTATGGCTGAAATTGCTAAGATCCATCAGGGCGATTTTCGACTGTCTCCAAACCAGAACATTATTATTGCAGGTGTAGTACCAGAGCAGGTTGAGGTTATTGAACAAATCGCATTAAGCCATGGCTTAATTGATCGAACCGTTACTGAGCAGCGCAAGGCTTCGATGGCTTGTGTCTCTTTTCCTACTTGTCCTTTAGCAATGGCAGAAGCTGAACGCGCACTCCCAGATATTTCAGCCAGGATCGATCAAATCATGCAGAGTCACGGATTATCTGATCGATCTTTTGTGTTCAGAATTACTGGCTGTCCTAATGGTTGTGGACGCGCAATGTTGGCAGAAGTTGGTCTTGTTGGTAGAGCGGTAGGTCGATACGATCTTTATATTGGTGGCAATGTTGAAGGAACACGAATTCCTAGATTACATCTGACCAACGTACCGACTACCGATATTTTGAATACATTAGATGAATATATAGCTCGCTGGGCAAAAGAAGGTAAGTTATCAGAGCCATTCGGTGATTTTTCTATTCGTGTTGGTATTGTTAAACCGGTACTAAATTCGACGATTGATTTTCATATAGTTGAATAAAAGAAAGGTACGTAAAAGATGGTACATGTTTCGTCTAAACGTATTATCTTCATCAATATAGATAAGCCACCAGAAAAGGTGGCTGACTATATTGAGAACTATACGAACAATTTAATTTTGAGATTAAATCTCCATCAATCAGCATATTGGACAATAGATATAGAAAATGAACAATGTTGCACTGAGAGCTTAATTCAGTCAGCTTCATGCGTTGTAATCGGGGCGCTTTGGCCTTTAGAGTTAGATCAACGTCGTAAAAAGTGGTTGTCTTCTGTTATGCGTAAATTGGAAAAGCGAGGTATTCCATTATTAGTCTTGGGTACAGCAGAGCCTATTTTGCTAAAAGCTATCGGTTGTAAATCTAAGCTTTATTCGGGAAATTTAGGATTGGCTCAGATTCAACGAGTTAACCAGCAGGAAATAATGGCGCTCCCAATGATTCAATGCTGGGGGTGGAGGGTGTCAGATATACAAGCTGATAATATAAGAGATCCCATTGTGATCCTTAACGAAACTTGTAATGGAGATCCGGTACTTATTCGACATAGTGAGTTTCTTTTTTCGTCCCCCTTTGTCTTTGGGCTCACTACTGCTGATATGGCCTGTTGGCTTCATTGCTTTCCATATTACTTAAAGGGAAACGAATCAGCTATAGAACTAGGTTACAATGATATTTCAGGGCTAAATTGGCTTATAAACTTTATTGAAACATGGAATGAAAAAAAGCAAAGTAAAGCCGTTCATTAATCCATTGAAAAAAGCCCCGATACCAAACAAGTACCGGGGTCAGATAAAGGCATCTTAACTCAACACAAATTGTTAAGATTTAAGTCCAGCAGCGGTCATTAATAAACGAAAAGCCGTAGATACGATTCCAAGTGCAACAACGCTTGCAGCCCAGATGCCGATCATCCACGCCCACTGTTTAATGCCGAGTTTAATATTCATAATTTGCCCTCAATAATTTAATGGTAGGCTTCGCCTTCTTTTACTTTTCCGGAAAATACGTAGTAGCTCCAGAATGTGTAAGCGAGAATTATCGGTAAAATAATGATTGCCCCGTACAACATGAAGCTTTGGCTGATCTCTGGCGCTGCCGCATCCCAAATAGAAATGCTAGGAGGAACAATATTTGGCCAGATACTGATCCCAAGCCCTGCAAACCCAAGAATCACGATGATTAACGCCATAATAAACGGGCTACGTTCTTTCCGTTTTCGTATAGAATCGGCAATTTTCAGACAGACAAGCACAGTCATAATAGGTATTGGCATCAGATAATATAGGTTAGGAATAGAGAACCAACGTTCAGCAATCGTAGGAAACGCAAGTGGTGTCCATACACTCACGATCACCAGGGAAGCCATCATCGCTGCTAGGGTTTTTCTGGTAAAATGGAACATGCTCTGTTGCAGCTCACCCTCGGTTTTCATAATCAACCAAGTACTACCCAACAAGGCGTATGTTGCGATAAGAGCGAAGCCGCAAAATATAGGGAAAGGTGCGACCCAGTCTAATTGTCCGCCAACAAACGTTCGATTTTCAACGTTAAAACCTTGAATGACGGCACCCACAACAATCCCTTGGAAAAACGTGGTAAAGATAGAGCCGAGCATAAATGAACGGTCCCAAAACTTAAGATGGTTCTCCAAAGCTTTAAAACGAAACTCAAATGCAACGCCACGGAAGATCAAAGCAACGAGCATGAGTGTCAGTGGAACGGTTAACGCTTCGATGATCACCGAGTAAGCCAATGGGAATGCGCCAAAAAGTGCAGCGCCACCAAGTACAATCCACGTTTCGTTACCATCCCACACAGGCGCAACGGTATTGACCATCACATCTTTATGTTTTTCATTTTTGATGAACGGCATCAGGATACCAATGCCTAAATCAAATCCATCCATCACAATGTACATCAGCGTGGCAAACACGATGATCGCGAACCAAATCACGGACAAGTCAAAATACATATCTATTACCTTCTTTGTAATCTTGTGACGTTAAATACGGCCAGAAATAGTGTTCATTTCGTGCGCTTCATGATCGACGGCATCAGGGCCTTGCTTGATTTGTCTGATCATGTAGTAGTAGCCGAAGCCAAACACCAAGCTGTAAACCACAAAGAAGCAAATTAAGCTGATGCTCATTTGTAGGTCTCCATGTGCAGAGACGGCATCACGAGTTCGCTGTAATCCGTATACCACCCAAGGCTGACGCCCCACTTCTGTGGTGAACCATCCAGCAAGAATGGCAATGAGTCCGGTAGGTCCCATTAATATAGAAAATTTAAGGTACCAACTTTGGGTATACAGTGAATTTTTACGACGTAGCCATAGCCCATAGAAACCCTGAAGAATCATAAGCATGCCCAGGGCTACCATAATTCTGAACGACCAGAAAACCACCAGAGAATTTGGACGTTCATCTTTGGGAAAATCTTTAAGTGCAGGAATCGGCTCAGTCAGACTATGACGGAGAATCAAGCTGCCCAATACTGGGATTTCTAACGCGTAATCGGTTCTCTCTTCTTCCATATTTGGCATGCCAAACAGAATTAATGGTGTCGGTTCACCATCTTCGTTTGACCAATGCCCTTCAATCGCTGCGATTTTAGCGGGTTGATACTCTAAGGTATTTAAACCGTGCGCATCACCGACAACCGCTTGAATAGGCGCAACAATCAACAGCATCCACAGAGCCATGGAGAACATTTTTTTCACTGCAGAACTGCGATTACCTTTCAGTAAGTGCCAAGCTGCTGATGAACCAACGAACAAAGCCGTGCTTAGAAATGCCGCGATTCCCATATGCACAAGTCGGTAAGGGAATGAAGGGTTGAATATGACCGCAAACCAATCGACAGGAACAATGCGTCCGTCCACGATTTCATAACCTTGAGGTGTTTGCATCCAACTGTTTGAAGCAAGGATCCAGAACGTAGAGATGATTGTCCCTAACGCCACCATGGATGTGGCAAAGAAGTGCAGTTTTTCTCCAACACGATTCCAACCAAAAAGCATCACGCCAAGAAAACCCGCTTCAAGGAAGAAAGCGGTTAAGACTTCATAAGTCAACAACGGCCCAGTGATGCTTCCAGCGAAGTCAGAGAAGCCACTCCAGTTAGTCCCAAACTGGTATGCCATTACCAAGCCTGACACAACACCCATACCAAAGTTGACTGCAAAAATTTTGGACCAAAAATGGTAAAGCGTTTTGTAATCAGGATTGCGAGTTTTGAGCCATAATCCTTCAAGCACAGCCAGATAGGTTGCTAAACCTATAGTGATAGCGGGGAAAATAATGTGGAAGGATACAGTAAAGGCAAACTGTATCCTTGCCAGCATAAAGGCGTCGAGACCAAACATAAACTTCCTTTGAGCTTAATAAGTATTTATGGAAGTGATAATAAAGGCTCAAGCCAAGAGGCAGTAGATACAAAAAAGAACGACTATTGTATAACAGATTTATTTAATAAGTGTTATTATTTGGCCGTTGTTAATCGTTCAATTGGGGGCTAACTTGGCTAAGTATCAGAATTTAGTAGATCAACTCAAACGACAGATTCAGTCAGGGATCTGGAACCCCGGCGATAAACTGCCTTCACTAAGAAAACAGTCTGAACACTCAGGAATGAGTTTAATGACCGTTTTACACGCATACCAACTTTTGGAGTCACAAGGCTGGATTACGTCTCAAGCTCGCTCTGGTTATAAAGTCGCCCCTCGTTTTAAAAAGCAACAACAGGTTCAGGTAGCAGTAGCCAGAACTGAGAATGTCGATGTGAACGAGTTTATATTCGAGATTCTTCAGGCCGGAAAAAACCCTTTGATGGTCAATTTCGGTTTTGCTTACCCCAGCCCAGATTTATATCCACGTTATCACATCAATCGGGCGCTAGCTGCTGCGGCTCGCAACATGCCTATTTCGAGTGCATTTAACAATCTACCACCCGGTAATGAGCAATTGCGCTCAATCATCGCCAAGCGTTACACCACGAGGGGAATTGAAATATCACCGGATGAAATCGTCATTACAGCTGGTGCATTGGAAGCCTTAAACTTGAGTTTACAGGCCTGTACCAAACCGGGCGATTGTGTAGTGGTAGAGTCGCCGACATTTTATGGCGCCTTGCAATCACTACAACGTCTTGGCCTAAAAGCACTTTCCGTGCGCACAGACCCCACAACTGGTATTGATATCGATTCGTTGGAACGAGCCTTACAAACTCATGATGTTAAAGCGTGCTGGCTGATGTCCAATCATCAAAATCCACTCGGTTTTACATTGTCAGATGACAAGAAAAAGCAAATTGTAGAGCTGTTGCAACGCTACAATGTCGCGTTAATTGAAGATGATGTGTATAGCGAACTATATGAAGGAAATGAGCCTGTTAGCTCAATGAAAATGTATGACCAATCAGGGAACATTATGCTGTGTTCTTCGTTCTCAAAATCTCTGGTAGCCGGTCTGCGTATTGGCTGGGTCGTTGCAGGAAAAAGATCTTTCGACATTCAGAAATTACAACTCATGAGTACCTTAGCAACCAGTGCCCCAATACAAATGGCTCTGGTTCAATATTTAATCAGTCGTAATTATGAATCACATCTCAAGCAATTACGTAAAAAACTCCATGAACGTAAGAGTAAAATGGCGGATTTTCTGCGCACACTGCTACCTAACAGTGTGAAAGTGGTAAACCAAAAAGGCGGATATTTTCTCTGGTTAGAGCTGCCTAAAAATATTGATGCCATGCAGATATACCAAGACATGTTAAAAGCCAATGTAAGCATAGCTCCTGGTAAAATGTTTGATTTAACAGAACAGTATAATCATTGCATTCGACTAAATGCATCGTTCGAGCTTGACCAGCAAAGAACGGAGGCATTGACAACGTTATCTAACAGTATCGTTCATCATATGAACGAATAATTTAACGAAAGAAGAAAAGTACTTTCAAGTATGCATATACTCCACTTGGTGTATATGCATTTTATTTTTTTTGTTATTAATAAATTTAAAAAAACCTTTATTTTCAGAACTAAAAATACGCATTAAAATAATATATAAAACTGTTATATATAAAAAATAAAATCTGTATATTGACTTTTAATATAGCTACATTAATTAAACGCTCTTCACAGTTTTAATAGTAAAAATTAATTATTTCTATTCTCTAAATAATTTAATATATACATTTATCCATGAATTAATAACCCCGAGATATACACTATGGATATTATTAAACATAAGATTCTACTTAGAACTTCTATAGCGTTGGCTATGTTTCCAATGATTTCATTCGCTAATATGGATGTAAATTTGGCAAGTGACACTGTAAAAATTCTAAACGTCGATGGTAAGTCTTTTAAAGATTTAAATAAAAATGGAAAACTGGATTTATATGAAGACTGGCGTCTCACTCCAGAAGAGCGAGCTAGAAATCTAGTATCTTTAATGACAATAGAGGAAAAGTCTGGGCTGATGATGCACGGTTCTGCACCAAGTTCAGGAGTCTTAGGGCGTGGTTCGAGTTACGACCAAGAGAAGGCTAAGGCGCTAATTGAAAACAATCATGTTTCCTATTTCATCACTCGGCTTAAAGGAGATGTTCCTAGCCATTTGGCAGAGCAAAACAATATATTACAGAAGATCGCGGAAGCGACTCGTTTAGGAATTCCAATTACTGTTAGTTCGGACCCACGAAACTCATTCCAATATCTAGAGGGAGCCTCTATTGCTTCTGGTAAAACCAGTAAGTGGCCTGAAACGCTTGGTATCGCAGCGATTAACGATGAAGCACTAACTGAAAAATACGCAAATGTAGTACGTCAAGAATATCGTGCGGTAGGTATAACAGAAGCTTTATCTCCTCAGGCCGATCTCGCGAGTGAACCTCGCTGGCCTCGTATTAGCGGTACTTTTGGCGAAGATCCTAAAGTGGTTGGCAACATGACGCGAAGCTATATCGCTGGTATGCAGTCTAGCTCTGAAGGTATAAATAAAGACAGTGTTATCACGATACTGAAGCATTGGGTTGGATATGGTGCGGCAAAAGACGGATGGGATAGCCACAACTCATACGGAAAATTTGCAGATTTTACTTCAACGTCATTAGATACCCATATCGCTCCATTTGTAGAAGCATTTAAAGCTAACCCGGCGGGTATTATGCCAACATATTCAATATTGCAGGGAGCCATACACAATGGCCAAGAAATCCCGCAAGTTGGCGGAGGCTATAGTCGCTACCTACTGCAAGACCTATTACGAGATACCTATGGTTTCAAAGGTGTTATCTTGAGCGACTGGTTAATCACAAGAGACTGTGAAGAAGACTGTATCAACGGTTTCAAAGAAGGAGAGAAAGTACTGCCTAGGGGTATGCCTTGGGGTGTTGAAGATCTCTCAGTTGAAGACCGTTTTGTTAAAGCAATAGAAGCCGGCGTTGACCAATTTGGCGGTGTTGTTGACTCAGACATTATCGTAAATGCTTTTAACAACAAAAAAATAACAGAAAGTCGCTTAGATGATTCCGTGCAGCGTTTGTTGGAACAAAAATTCAAAGTTGGCTTGTTCGAAAACCCTTACGTCGATGTGAAAAAAGCAGATGATATCGTTGGTAACGAAGAGTTTTCTGCTTTAGCCAATGTTGCTCAATTTAAGTCATTAGTATTGTTGAAAAACGACAAGATTCTACCAATCAAAACTGGCCTTAAGGTTTGGTTACATGGTGTGAACAAAGAAGTTGCAGAGAAATCTGGTTTTTACGTTGTTGATCAATTAGCAGAAGCAGATATTGCTCTTATAAGAGCAACGACACCTTTTGAAAGACCTCACAATAACTATTACTTTGGTAAAAAACATAATGAAGGTGCACTAGATTTCAAACCTGACAACAAGGATTACTTAGCGATTAAAGAAGCGACGAAACATGTACCGACTATTGTGACTATTTACCTTGATCGTCCTGCAATCATGACCAATATGTTGGAAGATTCGGATGCGTTAATTGCCAACTTTGGTGTTAGTGACGAAGTATTATTTGAACGATTGACTTCGGATGAAAATTACACTGCCAAGATTCCATTTGAGCTTCCGAGAACTATGCAGTCAGTTTTATCACAAGACCCTGCTAAACCTCATGATTCTAATAACCCACTATTTACAATAAATTATGGTCTTAGTCATTAAATGCACATATTTATAAACAACTAGGATGATTTTTAAAATGTGTTAAATTAGTTAGATGTTACAAATAAAGCCATTGTTATTTGTTAAATAATGATGGCTTATACTTTATTTGTTGAAATATGTTTTATGTAATTTAAAGTGTTGGGTGGGTATTTAGATAATATTCTTAATCAAAAATGGGGATTTTTATTCTGTTATGGCTTTAATCTTCTATTCTGTACCTGTGAAATAATTATTTTTATTGTTATTTTGTTGAGATGGTGTCAACTATCAATGGTAGACATAATTTCTATATATTTAAGTTTTTTAAATGATTATGTATTAAGGGTTATAAATGTTATCAGTTAGAGAGATGCTATCTGCATTAAAAGTTATTCCTGTTATTTCAGTAGACAAGGCAGAGGATATCATTCCTATAGGAAAAGCATTGAGTGAAAATGGTCTTCCAGTCGCTGAGGTCATGCTTCGCACTGATGCGGCAATAGAGGCCATTCGCTTACTAAAAAAACATCAGCCAGAAATGATAGTTTGTGCTGGTACAGTACTAAATCGTGAGCAAGCTTTAGCAGCAAAAGATGCTGGTGCTTCATTCGTTGTTTCGCCAGGTTTTAATCCGAAGACGGTAAAAGCATGTCAGAAGTTAGGTATCGAGATTGTTCCAGCTGTTAATAACCCTAGTGATGTTGAAGCGGCATTAGAGATGGGAATAACTACATTAAAGTTTTTTCCTGCAGAAGCTTCTGGCGGAATCGCTATGATAAAATCGCTACTTTCTCCTTATCAAAACATTCATTTGATGCCATCAGGAGGAATTACTCCGGGAAATATTGAAAGTTACCTTTCGATTCCACGAGTAATTGCTTGTGGTGGCAGCTGGATGGTTGATAAAAAATTGATTAATACAGGTAACTGGGAAGAAATAGGGAGACTAGTACGTCAAGTGTTAGATATAGTTAAATGATTGATACTGGGTTTATCAACTTTCGGGGGGGCTCTCTGCCTTGTAAATAGGCAAGTTTGTATATCGTATGCGGGGAAGTCCCACTAATTTTACAACTCCGGGAGCTAGTGACTCTCATTAAAGCCCAAGGGTGAACGAGCGTCGCCAAGAGACACAAATAGTTACTGGTCATTTAAATGCCGCTCTTGTAGAGTGGGTGTGAGTAAGCAACACCTCTCCACTATTGTGAACTTGATTATGGCATTTTCTCCTATAAAACAATGAAGCGGAGATATAATTGAAGGAAAGATTTTAAGGACTGATCGGTTTTACTATGACACTGTTTACCTCAGAATTCGCTTCCCCGTCACCTGAAAAATGAAATTGCGCTAAGATATTTTAGGTATCTTGTGTTTTCTTATCGTGATGCTCTATGTACTCACTGTGTTGGACAATTTAGGATGGGAAGCCGATACTGGAGAGTGAATAAACCGATGATGATTTAGGTTTTGCCTTCGATACTTCTTCGCGACTCTGCTCTGGATAGAGTCGGCTCATTAGTCACCGTTGACTTAACTTAGGATAAGCGCGTAATTCTTTACAAAAGAATAAAGTGAAAACAGGAGCTCTAGATGCTTATTACATTTCGCTGCAAAAGCTATGCTAACGTCACAATGTTTGGTGACATCGGACTGCAAATGATAGAAATGATGGGACATAGCGGCACAGTACCCGGTGCCATTCTTGCCCCAGATCTCCCGGAGGCACTTTCTAAATTAAGGTTGTCACTCGCTACGGAAACTGCAACGCTCCAAAAAGACACTTCTGCTTCTGGAAATGTTGAAGATGATGAAGAGGAAGCTCTATTGGAACAGGTAGTAAGCCCGAACCTCCGTGCTGTTCCATTAATAGAGCTATTAAAATCTGCGATAGCTGCGCAATGCGATGTAATGTGGGATACCGCATAGCGTTTGCTTCAGCATATGAGATCGGGTATTTGGTTACGTCGTTATATCTATGCTTAACAACATCTTATGTAAACAGCTTGTTGTTTCCGCGTAAGAACGGAATCTTTACCCTGCAATTTTGCCTGAATTATTATGCAAGTTAGGTGGAAGACATCACTGGGTTCTAGGTAGAAAGTCTCAGTAGCTTTGCTCTAATTTGTTTCTTTTCCCGATCCGGAGCAAAAAAGAATATCTGTTAACTCGCATCCCCCTCTGAAAGTTTGAGAATCCAAGAAGCGATCTCTTCAATTTTGGTTTGGTTGCCATTTAGAAGTCGTGTCATTAAACCGCCAAGTAACAAAGCATATGCCTGATTAGCATTCTTTTTGCCTACGATTTTATTTAGTTCTGTGAGGAATTTGCTGTCAGCCATTTTTAGAAGTTTATCATTCGCTATATCTTGGCTGTCTCTGTTTTTGACATAGTCCAGTACCACCGTCATTTCGCCCTTAAAACGGCTATCCAAGGTCTTTATCAACTGAACTATAGCTTGCTTCTTGTCTTCAGGTAGAGCTGAAGTTTTATCTACACCGTATAGTGAGTGTGGTTCTAGCACAAATTCTGTACATGCGGTAAATAATTCTTCTTTACTTGAAAAATAGTGGTAAATAGCGCTTTTGGACACCCCCAATGCTTCTGCTATACCGCGCATTCCTAATCCGTTCAGCCCGTGCTCTGAAAAAATATCAACGGCTTTGATGATTAGTTCATTACGGTAAGCTTCTCGATCTACGATTTTTGGCATGGTCTTACCCCTTTTAAAGTCCACACGGACTATATTCTTATTTTTTTTTAAAGTCCACTGGACAATAAAAACTATGATTTAAAAGACCAATTGGACTAAAAAACCTTTGACAAGGTCAAAATTGATCGGCTAATCTTATTTAGACCGACCGGACCAAATAAGAGTGAGATATTGCTGGTACGGATTAATGATGGTATCAATTGCAATTGTTCATTTTACATCTTTGTACCTACAACGCCCTGTCGGGGTGTTGAGCGTAATGTTATCGATCATTCTTGCTCAGCTTACCTCTTCCCCTGTTGGTCTTGAGTGGATAGCTCCAATTTTCATGATTAAGTTATTACTTTCTCATGGGATAAAAGAAGATCCGTACCGCCGAGCATTAGAAGAGTAATAGAAGGTATGATGAAGACATCGAAAAAGGTTTTAGTTGTAGGGGCGACTGGTTACTTAGGCCTGAATATCGTTAAGCAACTACAAGAGCGTGGACGGGACTTTGTTGCGCTGGCTCGCAACAAACAAAAGTTACTAGTTAACGGGGTCAATGAAGAACAGATTATTGAGGTACAAGTTACTAACCAGTTACAACTTGAAGGAATTTGCAAAGATGTCGATGTCGTTATCTCTTGTTTAGGGATCACTCGACAACAAGATGGTTTTAAATATATGGATATTGACTACCAAGCCAATCTAAACGTTCTGCTGGAAGCTGAAAAAGCAGGAGTTGAGAAATTTATCTATATTTCAGCGCTCAATGCGCCAAAATATCCCAATGTTCGCATGTTAAGAGCTAAGGAAAAGTTTTCTACCCGATTACTCTGCTCAGAAAGGTTACAACCATGTGTTATTAGACCAAATGGCTTCTTCTCTGATTTGGAAGACATCTATCACATGGCAACCAAAGGCAGTGTTTACTTGTTCGGCTCTTCATCGATAAAGTTAAACCCAATTCATGGTAAAGACCTTGCAGCATTTTGTATTGAAGCTCTTCATTCTAACGAGAAAGAACTAGACGTAGGTGGCCCTGAAGTGTTGACAACTACTCAGATTGCACAGTTTGCTTTTGAAGCTCAGAACAAAGACGTGAATATTGTCCGGTTACCAGACTGTTTAAGGCGTTTAACTTTGTGTTTAATGAAACTTCTACCTGAGAAATGGGGTGGTGCTGCTGAGTTTTTTTTAACGGTTATGGGAGAAGACTTTATTGCTCCAACCTATGGAGAACATAAAATTAGAGATTATTATGCCGAAGTATTTATGGCGGAAAGAGGCCATGATTATGAAGAGTCTTAAGAAAATCTAAAACGTTTTATGGCAAAAATATTTCAGGGATGAGTGATGTCATAAATGTTCTCTTACATGTTCTGTATAAAGTAATGTTGGCAACGCAAATCTTGAGTGAAAGCTATTGTCCATTTTCGTTTCAGCCAGTTCTGGCTGAAACATTTCGGCCCTAAAGTGTGCCAGAGCAACTTTGACCTCATTGATTCCTTCATCAGTTTCGCATGCATTTTTCAAATTCGAACAGTCGCTATTTAACGGATTGATAAGCATTAGTTCGATTCAGAAAATAATTACTGACATTTCTCTTATTAGTATTCCTTTTTCTTATTTTTATTGAAAATAAAACCAAACAATTTAGCTTAATTTGAAAATAAAATTCAATATTAAGTTATTTTGTGAGCTAAGTATTGCTTTTGTTTGAATGTTTTTTGCATGCTAATTAATCCTAGGTATTTTAATAAGTAATTATTAGAAACAAAAAATAATTACCCATTACTCCCTACCTAAAACGGAAAATAATTATGAAAATAGTTGCTGTTACTTCTTGTGCTGCCGGTATTTCTCATACCTTCATGGCTGAAGAAGCTTTAATTGAGGCAGGTAAAGAACTTGATTACTACGTCAGAGTGGAAACCCAAGGTAACATTGGGACACAAACGCCTTTGACTAATGAAGAGATTGAAGAAGCGGATCTTGTTGTTATTGCAAGTGATGTCACAGTGTCGCTGGCTCGCTTTATCGGTAAAAGGGTTTACCAAGTATCAACAAATGACGCTATTGCTGATGCAAAGAAAGTCATTAATGATGCATCAGAAAAAGCTGAAATTACAATGGGTTCAATTGAAGAATCTAAAGGAAAAAATGTCGGGGCAGGGGTGACAATTGGCACCTCAAAACACAACGCATTCTTCCGTCACACAATGAGTGGTGTTGGCTACATGATACCAATGGCTACTTGTGGTCTACTCTTGGCTTTAGCCAATATTTTTGCTTTCAATAGCGATGCTCAGGGACATTTAGTTAACTGGGGCTTTGATGAATCTACCGCGTTAGGCTACTTCATGTCGCATCTATTTATGGTGGGTAAAGTTGGCTTTACTTTGATGATTCCTTTGTTTGCTGGTTTCGTGGCGAACTCTATTGCAGACCGACCGGCTATCGCTCCAGCCATGATTGGTGCTTATATTGCAAATGATCCGACTTTCCTCGGAACAAAAACAGGTGGTAGCTTTTTAGCTGCGTTACTCATTGCCTTTATTGTCGGCTATATGGTTCTTTATCTAAAACGCATTTCTTGGCCGAAGATTCTTCGACCTGCAGTGCCAATTATGATTATTCCTGTTATTTCTACGTTCCTTATTTTTGTATTTGTTCTTTATGGTATTGGTAAGCCTATTTCATTGGCGATGGACACCATGTATCAGTGGCTAAATATCTTGATTACCGAACATCAAAGTTCATCATTCTTAATCGGTGCGGTGATCGGTGGAATGATTGGGTTCGACTTCGGAGGACCAATAAATAAAACGGCTTATGTTTTCAGTACTGCTGTATTTGTCGACACATTGGGTCAATACGGGGTTGATGGCGCGAATTTACTTCCATTTACCGCTGTACAAGCGTCTATTTCAATTGCTCCTCTTGGAATATTTGTCGCTTCACGTTTATTTAAAAAGCGATTCTCCAATGAGGAGAGAAATACAGCAAACGCAGCATGTGCAATGGGCATGGTAGGTGTTTCTGAAGGTGCGATCCCATTTGCGGCCGCGAATCCAATTCAACTTATCGTTGCAAGTGTATGTGGTTCAGCTCTAGCTGGTGGTTTAGTTGGTCTTTGGGGAATTCGTAACTTTGGTGGGCTTGGTTCACCTCTGGGTACGATTATTGGCTACATTGAACAACCTATTCCTATTGTTTCTTGGGTGCTTTGTACTGGTGCCGGAATTCTACTTACAGCTGTAATCATTGGTGTTTGGCGCACAAAATCTGAGAAGAATATGGAGAAGTTGTATGCTCAGCAAATTGTTTAAAGGATTAAAAGGTGGGGAATCGCTCCCTATCTTTAATTCGACTCATGTACTTGTTGATGATTCTTCAAAGACTCGTGACGAAGCTTTAAAATTCATTGCAAAAGAACTGTTTAACCGTAATTACGTCAACAATCAGGAGAAGTTTTTTGCAGATTTAATCGCACGAGAGAGCACAGATTCAACAGGTTTTAAAGATGGTATTGCTACTCCTCACGCAAAAAGTAAGCAAGTAAAAAGTGCCGGCATTTGGGTTGTTCGCTTTTT
The DNA here is from genome assembly GCA_048259585.1 of Vibrio sp. Taxonomy (GTDB): domain Bacteria; phylum Pseudomonadota; class Gammaproteobacteria; order Enterobacterales; family Vibrionaceae; genus Vibrio. Next base: position 147,750 of record JBLXHN010000001.1, read on the forward strand.
AAATCCTATTCAGTGGGAGACCATGGATAACTCTGATGTTCAAGCCGTTATTGCGCTTTCTATTCCGAATAAAGGGAGCGAAGACGTCATGAAATCGCTTATTGCGATTTCAAAAGCAAATATGAAAGCTGAATTTAGAGATATCGTTAAGAATGCAGAAAGCGATACTGTTGCGGGTGAAATTGATAGAGTACTTGGAGGCGTTGTATGAAAGCCAAGATCGTTCACCTTATTCCGCATACTCATTGGGATTATGAATGGTATTTTACCCATCCTGAATCTTCGGTTCAGCTTACCTATCATATGGACGATGTGTTCCAAGCTCTCGATCAAGAACAAATACAGCAATATTTGTTAGACGGGCAGACCAGTATCGTCGAAGACTACCTTGAACTTGCTCCTGAAAATGAAAGCAGACTGCGAAAACTTGTGACAAGCGGCCAAATTAAAATCGGCCCTTGGTATACGCAAACAGACCAGCTTATTATCAGCGGTGAATCGATCGTCCGAAATTTGCTCATCGGTTCTCATATTGCTGACTCATTAGGTGCTAGTTGGAACATCGGTTATGTTCCGGATGCTTTTGGTCAAAGTATCGATATGCCCAAAATATATAACGGATTTGGGATCAATCATTCCGTGTTTTGGCGAGGCTTATCCAGCGATACTTGCGAATCGCGAGAGTTTGTCTGGACGAGTGAAGATGGAAGCACAGTAAATTGTTACCAAATCCGGAATGGATATTATCTGGCAGAACCACAAATATCCGGAATGGCGCCTGATGAGATTGTTGCTCAGATTTCAGAAGGCACAACGGCCGATGTGATTCCGTTTCCGTACGGAGCTGACCAAATTAAAGTCGACTTTGATGTAAAAAGTAAGATTGACAGGTATAACTCAAGCTCTGTTATAGGGCATGAATTTATCGAAAGTAATTACAATTCATTGTTTGAAAGCTTGACCAGCACGTATGAAGATGCGTTCGTCTATCAAGGGGAAATGATCGAAGCACAGTATTCAAAAATACACCGTTCGATCTACTCAACCCGTTATGATCACAAACAGCTGAATGACCGAGTAGAAACACGTTTAAGCTACGTTCTTGAACCACTAATGATTATGGCTGACTATCAACACATTCCATATAAGGCAGATCTTGTTAATCACATATGGAAGACGCTATTACGTTGTCATGCACATGATAGTGCTGGTGGTTGCAATAGTGATCGAACTAATCGTCACATTAAGCAGCGTTTGATAACTGTGGATGAAATGTCTGCAGCTAACCGTGATTATTTGGTTCGTAAACTCTCGGAGTCTGTCTTAGCTGATATCGAAAATAACCTACTACTTATCAATACATTACCGTATATAAGAAATGAGCGTGTTGTTCTTGAAGTAGATACTTTGACTCCTGAATTTTCGATTTTTGACGATGCTGGCGTATCTTTGGCATTTAATTTACTGAACTCAGAAAAAACTTATCATGGTTCGATCAGGAGAACAGTAGAAGAACAGCTTGAAGAGCTATATCACTATCACCATAAGGTTGAATTAGTGACTTCGCTACCTGCATTGGGCTATCGTTGTTTCAATATTCAAGAGCATAGCGAATCGACAGGCGAAACAGATACAAACTTTAAGTCTGCAGATAACTTCATCCACAATGAACGTTACTTATTATTAGTAGAAAATGGCGAATTAGTGCTTAAAGACACGGCTAGTGAAGAGCAGTCGAAACAACTAATTTTTATTCGTGACGTGGGTGATGATGGTGATAATTACGATTACTCACCACCGTTACATGATTGGGAGTTGTATTTAAACTTCCAAAACAGTGTGATTACTACCACTAAAACATCATTAAGCCAGTCCATGCAGATTCAGGGAACATGGCTACTACCTAAAGATCTTGAAGAGCGAGAAAAGCGTCAAACATCAGCCCAAGTAGACTTTACTCTTGAGATCACGCTGTCTGACGGAAATGGTCCATTAGAGATGAGCTTATCGGTCAACAATACCGCGAAAGACCACAGAATGCAGGTCGTTGTTGATAGCGATATACGCTCAACAGAATCGATTGCAGATACGCCATTTGGCGCTGTTCATCGCCCAAATCGTCATCCTAAGTGGCAAACATGGCGATCCGAAAAATGGAAGGAAGAGCCAACAAGCATTTACCCGATGATCCATTCTGCTTCAATCTGTGATGACTATCACTCTCTAACTTTGTTTAGCAATGGCATCAAAGAATATGAAGTGATTAATGAAAGCAATTGCCCTACGACAGGTAAAATTGCATTGACGTTATTCCGCTCTGTTGGATGGCTAGGCAAGCCTGATCTAGTAAGACGCCCAGGCATCGCTTCTGGTCAGCAATTTAAGTATATCCCAACGCCTGATAGTCAGCTTCTTGAAAGGCTAACCTTTGATATTGCTATTTCACTTGATGAGCAGTATTCCGCAGCCCGAAATATGAGGGTATGGCAGCAATTAGCCGTTCCGGTTCATAGTTATCAGCAGCAAGACGTTAATCGATTTACCAATACTATGAAGTATTTTGGAATTAACCCAGTCTCTTGCGATAGCAATCCTACGACAAGTTTACTGACAATAAATGCTCCTGATCTGATTTATAGCGCGTTAAAACAAGCTCAACAAGGTGAAGGTTTGATTGTCAGGATCTTCAATCCTTCAGCAGAGGTAATCGAAACTGCTGGTCATATCGAGTTTTCGATACCCGTTGAGCAAATATACTTGGTTGATCTCTCAGAAAAAATTAATGAAGAGCTAATAATAGAAAACGGAAGGTTAGAATTAGGTAACTTTAAACCGAAGCAAATAAAAACGTTTTTGGTACGCGGGCGTGAACTATAGCGCTTAAACGACCAGCTAACTTTAGCTTAACTAGTCCTCTAAGGGGCTAGTTAAGTTGATGCGATGATTAAGACGAGCAACTGTTATGAACAACGATCTGGATATGGTGATCGCCTATTCTCGAGTGAAATTTACTCGAAAAGAAAATCAAATTGCAGACTACTTATTAGCAAATCCAGTGCCTGATAAAATTGAAACGCTTGCAAAAGCTATTGATGTATCAGCTTCATCTTTGACTCGTTTTACAAAAAAAATCGGATGCCAATCCTTTAAAGAGTTCTATTATCGTTATCAACGGCGCCTAGAGGAAAAAACACCGGATATAGAGGAAGATCAGCAAGGTGCACTGCATCATGAGTATGTAAACTTATTACAAAATAGATACGACATATTTGATGATAAGGTCACTCAATCTCTCGCTAGAGAAATCCACAGCCGGCCAGGTATCCATGTCTATGGTGAGGGTTTTAGCACACTTGTGGCGCAGGACTTAAAGTTAAGATTTAGAAGACTGGGTAAGTTCGTAGACATTATCCCTGATACGGACTCAATGGATATGTATGGTCCGCCTATGAATGCCAAAGATTTGTTACTCATCATCTCTTTAAATGGGCGTAATGAACGTTTGATCAAATACTTAAGTCATTTAAAAGAGCGGGGCGTGACGATTGCGTGTATGACGGCCAACAAAAAATCCAAAATGGTCAGTCTTTCTCAATATGTGTTATTCACTCCATCTTTGAATGGAGAAGAATCGACAGGTTTGATATCCCCTCAGTTTCCGTTATTGATGGCTGTAGACTCTTTATATGGACACTACGTGAATACATTTAGGTCATCAATAGACACTTGGATGGCAACAGAAAAACATTATCTATTATCCAAATAAGAGAAGGTTAAGATGCTAATTGGTTTTGACATCGGTGGAACAAAAATTGAGGTTTGTGTACTTGATGATCATGGCACAGACTGTTTCAAAAAAAGAACGGCGACACCTAATACATACTCACTGTTTTTGGATACGATAAGTGAGTTAGTGATAGAAGCAGAGGCTGCGGTTAATTATAACTTTACTCATGTAGGGATTGGACTGCCCGGCACCATTAGCCCAGCAACAGGGCTAATGAAAAATGCTAACTGTACCTTCATTAACGGGCATGATTTATTGTCGGATCTGATCGCTAAGCTTAATAAACAAGTTCATATCGCTAATGATGCAAACTGTTTTGCTTTATCAGAAGCCATTGATGGTGCAGGGGAAAAGGGACGATTAGTCTTTGGCGCAATCCTCGGCACAGGTTGTGGCGGCGGAATTGTATTCAATAAAACGCTATGGGAGGGGCCAAATGCGCTTGGTGGTGAATGGGGGCATAACCCTCTTCCAAACTTCTCTCCAAATACAGATGGTGAAACTCGTTCATGTTACTGTGGGAAAGAAAACTGCATAGAGCAATTTATATCTGGAACAGGTCTAGAAAAAACCTACAGCGCTTTAACTCAGTCTTCATTACCCGCTCCCGCTATTATTGAAGCGATGCGTAACAACGATACAACAGCATTAGCGGTATATCAGATGCTTATAGACCAAATGGCGAGAAGCTTTGCGGCTCTTATTAATATGATGGATCCGGATGTGATCGTTATTGGTGGTGGTTTGTCTAATGTCGAAGAAATTTATAGAGATCTGCCAAACCAGATAGAGCAGTACATATTTGGTAATGAGTTGAAAACGATGATTAAAAGAGCTAAACATGGTGATAGCAGTGGTATCCGAGGGGCTGCTCAATTGGCTAAACAACAATTTAATTAGCTAAACGTTTAGAATGGGAGGCAGCTAGAACCTGTCTCCTGACAACAGTTACTATTATTAATCAAGCTACTTAGCCAATTTGTAGCCCGTTTTTACAGGTTATAACTTGGAACCAACCTACCTTTAATATTTCTTAATTAAGCCAGTGCTTATTCAGTGTTTTTTGACCTGCCTAGTTGAAATTTACCCTTACAAAAATTTGATGTATCTAGACCCTTTTCTAATCTGAGCTGGTAATAGAGTTCGAGTAGGCAACTTGGAAACTCATGTTTTTTTCGCAACGATGTGCGTCTTAACAATTTAAAATTCGTACATCGCCAGATCGGTAGTATTGAAAATTCTTCACTTACGGTGGCTTAATATGTCTGTTGAGACACTTGAAGATGAATTCGGCTAAACAGAAAATGACGTTCATAACTAAGATTAATTCTTCAATTTATAGTGGTCTGGTCAAATTTGAAAAAGAATTTTAAATCAATTAGTTGGGCTTTGTGTGACTTATCCGAGCATTATATAAACAAAGAAAATTATTCGAATTTATAATAAGTAATAATCCGAAAGACAAAAATTTTAATCCGATTCCTACGTGCGCATAAGAATCGGATTAGTGCGTTTTTTAATCAAAAAGGTATAACTCTCATTACATTGTATATTTTTGAAACATCTTCCCAAAAGTATGCTCATCAACGGAAGATTTGCACCTAGAGGAGGAAAGATAAGAGAGCTAAGATGATTAAAGAGTTTAGAATGGTATTGTCTGAATGGTTAGACAAAAATAGTTTAACGAGAAGTGATTTAATTGCTCACTTACAACTTTACGACTATGAGAGCTTTAAAGGTTTAGATGCAATAACGTTAAGCCGTTGGTTGAATGGTAAAACTACGCCACAGACATATAAGCAATTACTTATATGTAAAGGGTTGAATGAAGATCTGACTCAATTCATAAAAACTATCGATACGGGACGTATTAAACCTTCAAGTACAAAGTCTAAAATTGTCTCGGAATTCATTAAGTTGCTTGATTATATAAACCCTACTCTTTCATATAAAAAAGTCTGCTCTGAGGCAAAAACACACGTTGATATTTTTGACTATCAACAACATCTAGATATGTTTGGTGATTTCTATCGTAATATTCCTTCGATTAAAAAACTAACTGAAGAAGTGTACTCACTTGGTGATGAAGTGACGTATCCTTGTATTCGTATTAAGAACAATGAAGATGAGATGATCGGGCACTGGGTTGGCATTGAACCTTTAGAAAAAATATCATCGTTATCATCGTTTATTTCATTATCAAAAGAAGAAGCTAGCGAAGGTTACTTGATTAATGTTGCTTATTACCAAAACTCACAGCATTTTTTTCAATTGATAAGTATAGCAATTTGCTTTTATTTGCTTGCCCCACGATTTAATGGGAAGCGGACAGCCTATTTACTACTTTCAGGATACTCTGTTTACGAGGTTACAAAGATGGCTTTCGATGCTGAGGATGTAAAGTACTATCCACCTGTAGATAAAAAATCCCGCTTAGGTATCTATTTGGTTAAAATTGATATTGCTAAAATTATTGCTAACCCAATAATACTGCCACTAGTCCAAGAGAAATTGAGATGCCTGGAAGACTGTAAAGAAAATTGCAATTTATGCAATCTTAAAAGCTACACCTCATCTTAAATATAATAATTAACTAGGTTGGTTGAATACTTAATCTTCAATAAAGTAAGAGTATTAAATGCAATGAATTATTTTCGACACTTTGAAATATTATTCAATTTAGATGTGTTGACCCGTACAAGTGTTAGTGAACAACTGAAATAAATTGTTGATTTTTTACTTTATTTATTAGGGGTATATATATTTACATAAGATGTTTTATGTCAATATGCTAAATTGTATACCCATCGACTAATGTTGATAGCAAATGATGTAGATTGTTTTTGTAGGTGCTAATTTATTTGTTTGATCAGAAAATATAGTTTTGTTTTTTAAATCAAAACAAAGATTATATGAGAATCGTTTCACTATTAATTTTAGCTGTGGCTATCTTTTCAGTTGGTTGTAAATCTAGTGGTTTAAGCAGTGATGAAAGTAAACTTTCAACGAACTCAGTAGTCAGTAACTCTGAACAACTTTTATCATTAGTCGAGTCAGTCAGTTCATCACTTAATATTAGTAATCTACAGGCATATCAAGGGGTAACATCAGTCTTGTCATATGCTCAATATGGGTTATCTCAATCAAATCGTTTAGAGTTCACATCACTTGTTGGAGGAATGGTTCAGACTCGTTTAAGTGAACCTTGTAAGACAATAGTAGATGTACAAGAGACTTTAAGTGATATTGGGTTGAATGCTACATCATTGACTAATCTTACACCGATTATACTTCAGTATTTCAATGCACAAGGTGCATCAAATGCGTTGTTGTCTCAATTGTCATCACTGTTTTCTCTATAAAAGTACCAAAGTGTTACCTAACGATAAATATACTTAAGGCGATGGATTATGACTGAGGAAGCAATATTGCTCGCTTTCCCTAATGAAGTTAGTGATTTTAGCAGTTGGTACTTTTCCAATGAAGAGATAATTTTCCAATACAGCATTAATATTATTTCAGCATTGTTTATTTTGATTATTGGATATTTCAATATCAAAATAATCTTAAAAATTATTAGAGAGCTACTAAACAAGTGTGAAATGAATAGTCCTGTTGTGATTGCTTTTGTCTTGGGGCTGGTAAGGTACGTGTTATTAGCGATAATCATATTTGTTTGTTTAGGGGTATTGGGGGTAGAAACGTCAGCAGGTATTGTCATTGTCGGTTCTGTAGGTTTGGCCGTTGGCTTAGCAATGGGGAGTTCCCTTTCCAATTTCGCTGCTGGGATACTAATTATAACTTTTCGCCCTTTTAAAGTTGGTGATTATGTTGAACTTGGGGGAGTAGAAGGCTTAGTTGAAGCAATTCAAGTTTTCCAAACTCTGCTAAAAACCGCTGACAATAAAATGGTCATGTTGCCTAATAGTGTGGTTACTTCTTCTGCAATCACAAATTTTTCTCGGTATGCATATCGTAGAGTAGATCTATTGATTGAGGTATCTTATCGCTCCGATTTGCAGCAAACGAAACAAGTAATACTTGATGCTTTATCGAAAGATCTTCGAATTTTGAAAGAGCCGGTGATTACAATTGGTGTATCAGAGCTTGGTGAATCAAGTATTAACTTTGTCGTACGTCCATGGTGCAAAACAGAAGATTATTGGGATGTATATTTTGAATCGTTGTACGATATAAAAAAAGCATTGAATGAAAATGGTATAGAAATTCCATTTCCACACGCCGAAGTTAAACTAACAGGACTTACTAAGTAAGATTGCTTGTGAGGTTAACGGAAGATAGGGAAGGGGCATAGCATGGCGGGTTGAAACATGTCTGAACTGCTAACTTTAAGTCGATCATACTTGTTAATCTTTTTATAAGTTTTAAAAGGAATTAGAACTTAGGCAGCAATCGTCCAGGCTTGTTGCTGCTTTAATAATATAACGATGTCAGTCGTATAATATGGCAAGTTAACCCTCTCACAACTCCTCCTGTGAGAGGGTTATTTTTTGTTTGCTAGAAAAGTGATTACATGGAGAGTTTGTGATCTTTATTCAAGAATAATGGTACTTTTGTCATGCTATTAGCATCTCGACTTTCGATTTTATCCTCTTGCTTACCCTTGTTTTTTGGTTATATGTATCGTCGTCTTTGTTGTAAGTTAGTTCCTACTATTTATAGAAATTGTAGGTGGGGATTTTAAAATTTTTAGGCATGCAGTAGTTTGATATGAGTTTATTTGACAAGGTATTATTTGACTGGATAAATAGCAGTGGTTTATCGCGTAGTGATTTTATCGCAAAGTTACAGATGTTTGACTATGAAAATTTTAGTGGTTTAGATGCTATTACACTTAGTCGATGGATTAATGGAAAAACCACGCCTCCTATATATAAACAAATATTGATTGGTAAATGTCTTAATATTGATCTAGTAGAGTTCATTATTAACATCGATGGAAGTCAGTTAAGGTGTTCGAGTAAATTATCTAAGGTTGTTTCAAACTTTGTTAAGGTGTTGGATTATGTTCAGCCAATATTTTCCTATAAGAAAGCAAGACAGCAAGTGAAAGTATATTACGATGAGCTCGATTTCCAAACATTCGATATGTACTTTGGTGATTTTTATAGAAACATTGACCCCCTGAACAAGTTTATCTCTGGCTTATATGAGCTGGGAAGCGATCTTGTTTACCCTGCTATACGGGTGTTAAATGAGAATGACGAAGTTGTAGGTCACTGGGTTAGTGTTGAATCATTAGAGAGCCTCAACGGAAAGTATTCATTCGTATCTTTGACCAAGAAAGAGTTAAAAGAATCGTGCTTGATCAATGTGTGTTTTTTCAACAGTTCAAAGCATTATTTTGAACTGATAGTTAATGCAATATGCAACTATTTAATAATGCCAAAGTATAGCGAAAAGCGCTTTGTGTACTTTTTCGTTTCAGGTTATTCCACGTATGAAATAACAAAACATGCATTTGGTAGTGAAGATGTTAAGTACTATCCTCCAACGAATAAATTTACCAATTTAGGCGTGTACTTGGTTAAGGTTGATATCATTAAAGCGATTGCTAACCCCATTTTATTACCGTTGGTTCAAGAAAAACTTAAATGTCTTAAGAGCTGCGACTCCAATTGTAATCGTTGTAATTTGAAGAAGTATTACCAGCACTTAGCCGAAGTTTAATTTGGCTGTGCAGAACGAAAAGCTTCTGCGTTAGCATTAAGGTGCGGGCTTTTGGCTTTGTGCTAAATTTCTCTTTTTTTGACTTTTAAATTATTGATTAATAACTGATTAGCATTAGATCGATTGAATTTTTTTTAAAGCTAATTTTTGTGGCTTCACTTAATGCAATATACCACTAAACAAGTCTTCTAAAGTGGTGGTAATAATTATGAATCATATTTATAAAATAGTATTTAACAAAGATACTGGGCAATCTGTAGCCGTTTCCGAATTTGCTAAAGGTGCAGGGAAAACGGGTAGTAATAAAACAAAAAAAATATCGCTAGCACTAGCGTGTGGCTTAGTCTCTTTTTCTGGATTAGCGGATTCTTTGTCAGTAGGTGATGGTGAGTTAGTTGTAGTGGAAAGTGGCTCTAGCTATGTGACATCCTCAGGCTCTGAGAACAATGGAAATGTCTGGTACACATTAGGTGGAACAATTGAAGGTGGTAATAATATCACTCTAACTATGGACGGTGACGATGTATTAAGAGGTGTTTATGCTGCTAATAATACGGTGAGCACTGGAACTTCGTCAGTAACTGTTGGTGATGATTTTACAATTATTAATAATATTAATAATGACGGTGCTAGCTTTGGAGCATATCTGGTTGGTAATCAGAAAGATGGTGCTGTATCAAACTTTGTTTTTGGTGACCGACTATCAATAAAAACGGGAGATGATGCGAGTGGTCGAATAGCTGCAATGCGTATTGCTGGTTCAAATACTAATACCATTATAGGTAATGACGCATATTTAGAAGGTTTGGCGAATGCATTAACGATTTCTGGTAATACTCAAGGTATGGCTAATCTCAGTATTGGTAGTAACGCTACATTTGTTGGTATGGTTTTAGGGCAAGCCAACAGCAATATAGAGTTAGCTTCAGGTGCTACAATTATTTTGGATAATAGCGTTACTGCTGGTGAGATATTTAAAACGGGAACTTATTCTCCAGTGTTGCTAGGTTTAAATGGAGCCGGCAGCCGGTTCGTTGCTTCAGACATTAGTTTGAAATTGAGTGAAGTGGGAGATACTAACGATTTACAATGGCGAGAGAATGGTGCAGTTATTCGTTTATCTAATAATAATATGCGTACTGGTGAAGGAGTATATTCGGAAGCTTTAGGCGAATATGACCAAATAATGGTTTTAGAAGGTGTAAACGCACAAATTGGAACAGAGAGTCAGCTGAATAAAGCAGATTTTTTACAGGTTGTTCAATCATCACACCGTTCTTCTGTCGATGCAGAGCCAGGGCATAGCTACATATATTTAAAGGATGTGAATATTTCAAGTGCAGGTGGGCATCTTGTATATATTGTAAATGATGATTTTGACTATATTGAATCTTCTGGTGAATATAATTACCAAGCATCAAATAATAAAGCAACGATAATACTCGACAATGTTGATGGTAGTGCACAAACAGATGGGATATATTTAGAAAGTAGTGATGTTGCTGGTCTAACAACCATTGAACTATTAAACGGGACTAAAGTTTCAGGTGGTGTGGTAAACGATAGTAACGGTAGTATTGATTTGACCGTAGAAAATAGCCTTGTTACCGGCGATGTTGTGAATAACGGTGTCGGTGATGTTGTAGTTGCAGTTAATGATTCAGGTACTGTTGTAGGTAATGTTATTAACAACAGCGACACCGGTGCTGTAGATATGACAGTCAATGAGGGCGGTAGCTGGGTTGGTGATGCTATTAAAAATGGCGATGCGGATTTGTCTATTGTTGTAAATGAAGGCGGTAACTGGGCTGGTACTGGTGAAAATATCGGTCTTTGGGTCAAACAAAACTCGACTTACACAGCTGGTGATAAATCATCAAGCTTTACTTCCATAAAAATGGACAATAATAGTACGCTTGACTTTGGTACGTCCGCTTCAGACACGGTATTTAAAACTATCCATACTTCAGGAAACATGGAACAGACTGACGGTGGTATTGCGAATGTACGTATGAATACGAACCTAGGTTTAGGTAAAGGCGATTTATTGTCTGTTGACGGTCAAATGACAGGTAAGTATCAGGTAGATGTTAGAAATCGTGGTAAAGCGGCGACTAAAGCTAACGGAGCACTGCGCATTATTAGAACTGGTGCAGAAATGGCGGCTCAAAGTATTACATCTGGTTCAGAGGTGACGCTAGCAGGCAATCAATATCGTGATTCAGGTATGTTACGCTATCATTTAGTGAAAGATGCGAGTGGTACGGGCTATTGGCTAGTCAACGGTGACGGTAGCGAAGCTAGCTACGGTGGCGGTGATGATGATTTAGCGAAGAGTGGCCAGGCATTTGATGAACTTGGTGACTTTGATGCATTTGTCGCTGGCGAAGGGTTCGTTGCTCAAAAAGCAACTAGTGATTTAGCGCATACACTACAAGGTGCCTCAGCGGCACAAACCGTTAACTTACTAGACCAATCTCGCAATATTAACAAACGTATGGATAACTTACGTCTGTCTGGTATTCAAAAAGAAAATGTATGGATGAACTACTACCATAATGATGCAACTGTTGGTGCAGATGTTATGGGGAATGAGTTTGGCACTAAGAGTGACATGGTTTACTTAGGCGGAGACAAAACGTTTGCTGTAAGTGAAAATGCGGATTTATCTGTTGGTTTGTTTGGTGGTGTCGGTAAAGCAAGCACTGATTACAAATTGAATAACAGTAATGGTAGTTCCGATATCCACACTATTGGTGTTTATGGAATGTGGTTGCATGACTCTGGCGTGTTTGCTAATTCAAGTGCTCAAGCTTTCCATATTTCAACGGAAGATAAAGCGTATGACGAGCAAGGTGAGCTGACTTCTTATAAAATGAGTAGTGCTGCAGTGAGCGTTGGGCTAGATGTCGGTAAGCGTTTTACAATGGACAATGGCGCCTATATCGAACCTATGTTGAAAGTCGCACATTTACATGAATCTGGAGATCGATTCTCTACTGAAGCGAATAGCGTAAGCCTAATCGATGTTGAGCGTGGTTCTGTTAATGCTTTCCAATATGGATTGGGACTAAATGTAGGTAATACACTAGTGTTAGACCGTGAAGATTCTTATGTACAACCATATTTAAACGTTTCTTTGGTTGACCAGATAATCAGCGGTGGTGAGATTGATTCTAGTGGTGTTCAGATGAAGAGCAACTTAGAAGGGTATCAGTTTAACGCAACAGCTGGTGTAAATTGGCAAGTCAACAAGACACACAGAGTATTCGCCGAGTTAGGTGGCGGTGTCGGTGAAACCTACGATGAGAACTTTAATGTAGGTATTGGTTATCAAGCTTCATTCTAAGTAAATACATAGAGATAAAAGCCAACACATTTGTGTTGGCTTTTTTAATGGATACGCTTTTAGCACGAAGATTTTATTATTATTTCTAATGCTCCGTATATTTGAAATAAATAAATTAACATCTTTACTTGTGATTTTTTTGATTTCGATGAGGGTTTCATGAGCTATTCAAATAAGGGCTTATTGGTAGCAGCAGCTTTATTTCTAGGAAATTCGCTGTTAGTAAATGCAAGTGAAAGTGAAAATATTTCGCCATTTATAGGTCTTAAATATGGTCACCAGTTAGGTTTTAATGAAGAGCATGATCAAGGTGATCGCCCTGATGGAGATGTACTGGGTTTTTATGGTGGTCTGCAGTTCAATAAGCAATGGAGTTGGGATTTAGGCTATCAATCATTTGAGTCTTATGAAGATTACTACACGGGTAGTAATGTTAGTACAGACCTATATGAAACAGCGCTAAAGTATGATTGGTATTTTAGTGACCGAATGAGCCTATTTGGCCGTTTAGGCGTAGCATACTGGAATGTTGATTCTGGTAGCTATGACAATGATGGTTTTTCTCCTTTAGGTGAAGTAGGTTTAAGTTACAGCTTTATTCCAAATGTGAAAATGTCTGTGAGTTATCAATATGTTGATGGAATTGACCCTGGTTATAACGAATATAACAGTCATTCGATCTTTATGGGGCTAGCCTATACTTTTGGTGGCAGTGATTATTCATCAAGTACTGCTGTCACTGAGTCTGAATCTCATATTGAACCAGTGACATATGTAGAATCCGTAGAACCGGTAAAAGATTCAGTGGTAGAGATTGTTTTAAGTGAAATGCCAGCAGAAAGCACAGTTATTTATTTCGATGTTAATAGTACGGAGTTTTCTTCTAACAAAGTATCTAAAGAATTTATTGATATTGCAAAAAAACTAGTCGCATACCCACAAGCGAAAGTTGAAATTGTTGGGCACACTGATTCAATAGGTTCTGAAGAGTACAATTTGGAACTATCGAAGCAACGAGTATTATCTGTTGCAAAATGGCTAAATAGTAATGGTGTTGCAGCTGAACAGATGGTACTTGCTGGTTTTGGTGAAAGTAAACCTATCGCCGATAACAATACACCAAAAGGCAGGGAGTTGAATCGTCGTGTAGACGCAAATCTACTACCTTTTAAATACAAAAAATAAGTCATTTTAAGTATGAATAAATCAAAAAGCATAGGTTCGACGTTGGTCAACTTATGCTTTTTTTGTTGAAGCTGGTAGGTAGTTTATGAATGATTCAATTGGTGTTTTCGTTGTTCATTTTGAGGAAAGTAAACACTTCTATACGCAATTACTGCCTACTATTGGTTACTCGTTTATCGTTGAGCTTTCAAGCAATCTAACTGGTCAACCGAATGCTGCGGGCTTTGGTAAAGGGCCAGAATTAAGTTTTTGGGTAACGCATTCTGAATGTCTCGCTAAGAACAAAAAGGTTTCTTTTAGCGTAGAAAACAGTGAACTTGTAAACCTATTCTATAGAAAGGCATTAGCTTTGAAGGCCAATATTTGTGTCAATCCCGGTATCGGAGAGGACAGGCATTATAAAACTTCTGTTTTTGATCCCGAAGGAAATCAACTGGAAGTGTTTTGTAGGTAATAAACGTCACGTTCTTTATTCGCCAATAGTTTTCATTTGGAGCTATCGCTATTTGATTAGAAAGCGCAAAAGGATATTTACAGTAGTAGCTTATAGGCTGCATCGTGTTTTTGTCTTGCTCAGCCAACCAGCCAACCAGCCAACCAGCCAACCAGCCAACCAACCCCATGTTTATGCACAACCCTCTCTTAACTGCCATATAACCACAAATTAACTGTGCCTTATGTGGTGTTATATTCTGAATACTGACTGTATACCTTGTAAAAATTCTAGTTTGATCTGCTAATTTGTGGGCTGAGTATTTTACTGCTCGATTAATATGTTGCTGTGTCGTTACATTATGCGTCTTTATGACATTCAAATGTAAACAAGGTGTAGTGATGAAACTTTTGACAATCTTCTTGTTAGCCATGGCCATTAGTTGGACCAGTGCATTAGCACGTGAAGGTAACTACGGTTATATTGTTAATGGTACCGAAGCTGATATAGCTACTTTCTCTTCTTATGTCGCGCTGTTTGTTGACTCAATAGAATATGACAATTTTTATAGTACTAGTTATTGCGGAGCCTCAATTTTGGATGCGCACCATTTAGTTACTGCTGCTCATTGTGTTTATAGTGCAGAGCCAGAAAACAGCATATATTCACTCTTTACAACTGCTGTACCACTACTGCAGTATGAGACGGATTATCCGTTTAACATTATTGAAAAATCAAGAGTTTCAGAAATTTACTATCCCAGTGATTTCGATAGAAACACATTAGACAATGACATAGCAATACTGAAATTAGAGCAACCTTTGGTCAGTATCAATGAAAGTAATTATTTAATTCGTCCTGTTGAAGGAATCAGTTATAGATCAACTGAAATAATTTTTTATGCAGTAGGGCATGGGAATACTGCATATAGGGTAGACAATAATAAGTCGCTAATGAAATCGGAGCTAATTTATGTAAGCAACGACGAATGTAACTATAGTAATATGTCGGAAACGAAAATATGTATGGAAGGAAAAATTAATCCCTCAAATGGACTTGAGGCAAGCACATGTCATGGAGACTCCGGTGGTCCATTGTATTGGTACAATGGAAGCAATTATATACAGGTAGGCCTTACAAGTTATGGGCCGGCGACTTTCTGTGGTGATCCAAATTATAATGCTACGTCAGTGTTTACTGAGATAATACACTATAGTCAATGGATTGAACGGGTTCTCAATGGGAATGAAGAACCAAAATTTATCTCTAGTAAAGAAAAGAGGATAAAATATTTTAATAGAGTAGATACGAAAGCTAAAAATATCAATAATGGTGGCACCATCGGATATTTTTCATTGTTAGCAATTTTTATTATTTCAATTGTAAGATTGCACAAATCATGAATTGTTATGAAACTTCATTACATCAAGAATTGTATTAACATTGTATTTATTTAATATCCTGGTTTTATAAGTACTAACGGTTTTTGGGCTTATCGACATTATGTTAGCGATCTCATTGTTACTTATTCCATCTAGTAGATAGCTTAAAACCTTTAGTTCTTGACTGGAAAGTGTTGGACACTTTTTGTTTGGTTGGTCAGGAGAAATTGTTTTTCTAATTTTGAAATAACTGTATCCATTTAATAATGAATCTACAATTTTATTTAAGATCAATCTGTATTGCTGTCTATAAAAGTATCCATCAGCGCCGCTTTTGTAAGCAAGCTCTAAATGCAACTCACTTTCATGCTCTGACATGTACAATATTTTCCCTTTATACTTCATATTCTTCAATTTTTGGTGGAAATCAATAACACTATTTCTCTTTATCCCCATATTAAATATAATAAGGTCAATTTCGTGGTATTTAACGATCGATTTTGCACGATAAATATTCTCTTCGAGAAACACTCTACGAAACTTTCCTTCCTTTAGTGTGTGTACAATTTCATTATTTGATGTAGAAGGCTTATCCACTAGCAAACAGGTTAATGTTTTATTTGCAATTTTCATAATATTTAGTATCTATTTCCGATAGTATGTTTGAGTGGAAATTGAACAATTCTATGAATAGGGTTTCCAAAGGTATTTTAGATAGATAGTCGTTACTTTCCTCAATTTTATTTATGTGAATTTTTACTTTTAAAAATGCACTTTCAAAATTAATGTTTTTACCATCAAAAGACCTAATATTTAATGGGTGATCCGATTCTTCGTTCATCTTCATTATTTTTAAAAGATGAGTTTCAATTGGTTTGCTACAAAAATTTTTATTATTAAGCCATTCCCCAATGGATACTGAAATACTGAATTGAGAAATTGCTTTTATTTCATCGATAGCTAATGGGCTTGCTAAGTAATTCATTATTTTTCCTGCTAATTTTTATAGGCTAGATATAAGGGTTTACTCTTTTGTTATATTTGTAAAACCGATTGCAAAACTCGGCTCGACAATTTGCCCAATATTCATCAACTGAACCACTATCTGTGACTTCTAATGCTAGCTTCCATAATGCGTATGCCTCGTCCCATTTATACTGTCTTTCTTTTTGGCACGCTTCTTGCGCAAGTTCTATATATAAAGAATTTTTTTTCATACTATTTAGCCTATAATATTTTATACGGATACATTTTATTTAATGTTGAACAATTATTTACTCAAAGTTTGTTAAATGGTTTTTTGAACAGTTTGATTCTAAGTATTCTATTAATTTAATATGTTCGATTAACATCATAGGTTCGGGAGAGTCCAATACGGTTTTTTTTAGCAAATTCTTTGTACTACTCAATGATAGGTTTAAGTATTGCTGTGTAACAAAAACTAATTTAGAAAAGGAAGGCTTATTTAGTACCAATGGCTTCTTTCCCTTAGTTCGAACCTCAAAGCGTTCGATGACATAATCACTTTCGCCATCTTCAATACAAACCCAATCGTTTATGTTAAGTTTATATTTCATCTTAAATCCTTAAATAGCCATGAAAAAATAAGTTAAGTGACGGAATTACTCCCGTATAATTAAAATAATTAGGTCGTCTATTAAGAATGGGGCACCTAGAAAATATTTACCGTTTGTTATCTCTTAGGACACTTCAAGTAATAGTAGTGGGAAACATCTTATTAATTTGCATGGTCGGAAAATCTACGAGCCCTACAATAAACCTGACGAGCCCAAGACCAATGCCGATTTGGTTCGCCGATATCTGTATAAGAATGAGCTTTTAACCACAATGTTTCTGCTTCTGTCCATTGGCGAATTCTTTCTTTTTCACAAGCTTCCAGTGCATACAAAAAATAATTTATCTTACTCATCCACAGTACCTATATTAAATGTAAACTCAGTTGTCATCGAGGTGCTTAGTTAGTACCCCAAAGAGCTTCAAACTCTTGATTTTGCTTAATCTCTTCTATTCGGTCTCTCACTCGTTTCTCTTGACGCTGTTTCTCAGTGGGACGAGTTTTAGATAGTTTTCTTTCAATATTTCTTAATTTACTCTGGGTAATGTTTTCATGATTTGGATGCATAGGGTGCTCATGTGTTTATTACATTGGTTTTTACTATTTCTTGATATATGTTAAGAAAATTAATGAGTTGTGGTTAAGTTTCTTAAATATGGTTGTTTAATCAAACTATCGATAATGTGAGAGCAAATTATCATAATGGCCTGAAGTTAATTTGTTGAATAGAATCTGTTTTTTTACTGATATGTGTCGTTTTATCGCTTCATTTTTATTCATACCATTTGCCACATAACATTGAATATCTAGCTTGTCTTCATTTGTTAAATTGAATAAACGTGCTCTGACGAAGCTATCTGCAATGTCATCATTCAAGCCTTTTTTATGTAAAATAGCTCTTATCAAGATAGTAGACGTATACACTTTGATTCCCTCAACTTGAACCGTTTATTAGTCAAGTATTTTATTACTACACAGGAGTTTTGTATTAGCTCAGGAGAGAGATATGTGTTTTGATTGCTAACTTCATTGGCTGCTTTATTCAAAAATCTAGTTTCTATTGCTGTGACTATTCGTGTGTAGCTGTAGTGACCTACGTTCAGGGGAGTATTTATAATAGCTCCCGATAGTGTTAGTGATTTTCTTTTGAATCTTATCTGGAACTGTGGATGAAAACGGATTCGGTCAGTACTTGCTTAAGCCCAATCAACATGTTAACAACGCTAATTTAGAGCTAGCCGAAGGTCAAAATAATGAATATGAAAGAATTCTCGCTCCTTGTGGGGTTATCATCTTACACACTTCGCTACTACGAAAAAATTGGTTTACTCAAACATGTCCAAAGAAATAGTAGTGGACATCGTGTTTACTCAAATAGAGATATTGATTGGGTTAATTTCATTAAACGGTTGAAAGAAACAGGGATGCCGTTGGAGGAGATTCAACAATATGCGTCGTTAAGAGAGCTAGGTGTTCGGACTCTAGATGCACGCCAAGAGTTGTTAGAACGACATCGAGAAAAATTGAAACAGCATATCCAACAGCAGGTTGAGCATCTAAATGCGCTAGAGACAAAAATTAATTTATATGAAAGTGGTAAAGTGAGTTGACTTAGAGTTAACTCTAACTTGTATGGTGTGCTGGTATTCATCAATAGGAGCACACAAAATGGAAAGCACACGATTCAATTTAGGTCTGGAACAACTATCGAAAATTGATGGTGAAGCTGGGCAAAAAGTTATCGACAGTCTTCAGAGTATTTGTCCTGATTTAGCTCGGTTCACCATTGAATTCCCATTTGGTGATATCTATTCGCGCCAAGGCTTGGACTTAAAATCACGAGAAATCGCAACCGTTGCCGCATTAACTGCTTTGGGTCATTGCACTCCGCAACTAAAAGTACATCTGCATGCAGCCCTTAACGTTGGCTGTACGGAAGATGAGCTGAAAGAAGTCATTATTCAAATGTCAGTCTACGCAGGTTTCCCAGCGGCATTAAATGGAATGTTTGTGTTTAAAGAAGTGCTATCTGAACGACAGGGTGGTTAATCATCATTAGAAGAATTAGCAACAATGCTATTGTCTCGCGAACTATTTTAGACTCTGTAAGGCCATCGTTATTCGTAAACCAACGATTCGGCTAAGCAGATAAAAGATTGCATCGTTTTATTCTTCTGACTATAAACTAGTACGCATGGAATGCGTTGGTATCAAGTAATACTTTTCAAGGATGAACATGGCATTAGAGAACTCTTTTCCGATCTTCGGCGATATACATCCGCGTGAAAACTGGACACCGATTGATTTGTCACAAGATAATCAAAATATCGACTTTCATAAAACCAGTGATATGGATTATCTTGATGAATTTGTTCAATCTCACCTGTTTGCCAACAAAACAGTGGCAATTGGAGGGTATAGAGAGAAAAGAGCGACTTATCGAGCGGCTCCTCATTTCTCTAATCAGTCGGCGGAAAAAGCTAGAGATTTACATCTGGGGATTGACCTGTGGGTAGACGCAGGAACGAAAATCTATGCACCGCTCGATGGTGTTGTACATAGTTTTCAGCGTAATGATCTCCCGTTTGATTATGGTCCTACGATTATTTTGGAACATCAAGACGCAGACAAGGTTTTCTACTCTTTATACGGTCATCTTTCGTTGGATTCCCTAAACGGATTGTCCGAAGGAATGAACATCCATCGCGGTGATGTTTTTGCCTATGTGGGGGACAGATCAGTGAATGGAGGCTGGCCACCACACCTACATCTGCAAGTTATGTTTGACATGTATGGTTTGAAGGGCGATTTCTTCGGCGCAACGTCTGAAGAGGATAAGGATGAGTTTTTTAATAATTGTCCGGATCCCTCATTTTTACTTGGGTTACAACAAGTTGAGTAAATAGTTAGAAATGCTCTTTCCCCGCCAAAACTGTCTAGCTCTGGTAGTTCAAATAGAGTATTGCTACGGCTGGTTAAGTGCAGGGTAAATCAATGGTTGAGCGTTAAAAAACTATTCATTGTCAGATGCCTCAACCACTCGATTTCTCCCTGCTGCTTTAGCTTGGTATAGCGCCTTATCTACCCGTGCAAAAATGGATTTTTCTGTGTCATTAAATTGATAGTTGGTGACTCCTGCACTGATAGTACATTGCGGGAGGCCTTCAAACTTCAGTTTGGCTATCTGTGCTCTTAGTCCTTCGGCAAGTGCATAAGTGGTGTTGAGTTGTTGCATTGGTAGCAGAATCGCAAATTCCTCGCCACCTATGCGAAATAGCATATCTGTTGAGCGTAGCCGCTTCTGAATAGTTGCGGTAAGACTCTGTAATAATGAATCGCCCACAAGGTGCCCGTAGCGGTCATTGACGGTTTTAAAGAAGTCTATATCTAATAAAATTAAGCCAAATTGGTAGTTACCACGTTGGGCTAGATTAATATGTACTTCAATTTGTTCTTTCCATTTATGACGATTAAAGGCGCCAGTCAGTTTGTCTTGTGTCGCCAGTGTGAGTAAGTGTTGTTCCATCTTATCTCTGCTGGTCATTTCTTTGTTTAGACGCGAAAGGAGGTTTTTGACTTCGAGCTCCAGTTCGGCTAATTCGTCTTTTGTGACGAGAGGTTGCTTAAACTCTGATGTTGAGCTGTTACTTGAATCAAGTGTATTGTTGAGCGTTTGGATTTCCTGTTGAATACGGCGGATGCGCTGCAGGATAATTCTGATAATGGTTATCGTAAGGAAAAGCCCAAGAACAAGTGCGCTGGCACCGAGTAATGAGTTGATCAACAGAAACTCTTGTTCGTGTCTTTCTGTGTAATACGCATCTTGAGTCGTGATATCACTTAACTGTTTGATAATCGCGTTTCCCGATTCTTCCAAGTGGGTTGCTAGCGTTTCCATATGTTGTTGCTGCAACGGAGTCACGGAATCACTATTAAGCAGTTCTTCTAATAAGGTCTCAAATTCAATGCTTTTTTGTTGATAGTTTTCTATCGCAAGCAGAACACGCTCATGGTCACCTTGGTTTAACACCAGTTGTTTAGATTCGATGTATTGTTGAATCATTGTGATTGCTTTATCGAGCAGCGTTTTGAGGTTCTTTTTTTGAAAAGCCAGCTGTTGGTGCAGTTTTAGACTGGAGTACGAGTAGGGACCATCTTGGCGGAATTGTTCGTACAGCAGATGCTGTTCAAGCTCGATAAATTCTACTTGAGTCATTATGTTACTCAGTGGGATATCGAGAAATGCAACCTCACGCATCTCAGTGTCAATCAGTTTGATTTTGTAACTGGAATAGACAATGACAAAAAACAAAAACGTCAGTAGGACGAGGAACAGTCCGCCAATTTTGTTTTTGATCGAACTTTTCGACCAGTTAAACACAGACATGAGATACCTTGGTTAGCTTATAAATGACATGGATAATGCTGCGGCATCTGTAGTTTACACCAACGCCCTTAATTTGTCGGACGTCGGTGTAAATAACGTTATCTAGACTTTAAAGAACTCGAGTTCGTTGGTCTGAGCTTCTGCAAGTTGCGCTAGTTCTGATGAAGCTTGCAGAGTTTGGTGGATTGCAGAAACATTCCGGTTGACCAAATCAAAGGTATTGGTAATTGATTGAGAAATGTCTTCCGTTACGGCGAATTGTTGCTGGGAAGCGGTGGCAACAAGTGTGTTGATATCAGATATCGATTGCGATGCTGCGGCAATTTCTTCAAACGCCGCTTTAATTTGGTCTGCCAAAGTGACGGACTCTTCAATTAAATCAACGTTTTCCATCATATTTTTATTGGCCTTATCGGATTGGCCACGCAACCTTTCTATGATTTTCTGAATGCTAACCGTTGATTCTTGAGTGCGAGTGGCTAAAACACGGACTTCATCAGCCACAACTGAAAAACCTCTACCTTGTTCGCCAGCACGCGCAGCTTCAATTGCAGCATTCAGTGCAAGTAGGTTGGTTTGTTCTGAAATGTTATTGATCACTTCTGTCACACTGCCAATTTCTAATACTAGTTGGCCAAGCTCGCTGACGATAGTCGCAGTGTTGGTCACTGATTGATTGATTTTATCGGTGAGATTAATGTTTTTCTCTAGTGTTTGTTTACCACTCGTTACGCTATCTTGGGTCTTTCTTGCTTCATCTTCAGCCATGACTGCTTTGTTGCTGACTTCTTGGGAAGTCGATGAAAGTTCGTTGATCGCGGTAGAAACTTGCTCCATTTGCTTCAACTCATCTTGAGCGTTATTTTGCGTTTCATTCATAACGGCATTGAGCTCTTGAGCTGCCGAAGAAACATTTTCAGAAATGCTCAGTGAGTTTTTGATTAGTGTCGACAACTGGTCTGAAAGATTAATGAGGGAAAGATAAATTCCTGTTTCTTTTCCGGTCTTCTTAACGTTATGTGAGAGGTTACCTGCGGCCATATCTTCCATGAGTGCGGCAATCTCTTCTGGTGCACCACCAACAGGTTTGAGGACTAACTTATTGATGATTATCATTAGAACTAAACTGGCTAAAATAATACACGCTATACCTGTTAACGCTGCAGTGACGAGTTGGCTGTTAGCACCTTGTTCTATATCACTATCAGGAACAAAAGTGACAAAGCTCCATCCACTGATCTCCAAATTTGACCAAAACGCTGTAAAGTCAGTGTCTTTCCCACGCACAACGGCACTGTAGCTCAACTCAGGGGTTTGCTCGCTGAATTGCTTGTAAAGAGGACGTTGTTCAAAGATTTTTTTCCCAATTAGCTCCGGATAAGGTGAGTGTAAAATGGTGCCGTCGTGAGCATAAAGGAACATGTTATTTTTGTCAGTGAAGCTACCCAATACCGCATTCGCTTTAATGTTGGCAGTAATTGCTGTCTCTTCATTGAGTTTATAAACAATCGCAAATACTAAGCTACCTGTGCTGGCCGAGTTAAACGGCTCTGAAACGTAGAACTGTTTGCCCTGATTAAACACGGCGTTGTAATAGGATCGGTTCATTTGTTTCGCATTAAAAGGTAACTTTTCACCGTCTGAATTATACAAGCTACCTTCTTTGGTCAGTATAGCGATATCTTCGCTGACCTCATGCTGGACTCTTTTTAGTGTTCTTAGTTGACGAATGACATGGGTCGCTAGACTTCCACCTTCTGTGTCACCATCAAACGTGCTTAGGGCTGCCAGTTCACTTCGATAGCTTATAAACTTAGCATTGAGAGTTGCCTCCATGATGGCATTTTGTTCTCTCAACATCTCTTTATTTTGGTGAATACTCTCATTTCTAAAAGCTCGGTAATCTAAGGCGGCAATTAGAATCACAATTGCTGCGATGAGAAGGCTTAGTGTGCCAATCGTTTGCATTTTAAATCTGTTCATAACAGTCTCTTATGAAATGAATAAATAGGTTTTAGAATTTAGTATTAGTTTAGGCTAATAAGTTTTCTGATATTTGTTGTCTTATCTATGTACTATTAATTATCAATACATAGGATTAAGCATAGATGGCTTGAGCCTTTATCGCTCTTTGACTATAAGGCGTATTATTATTCATAAGTTTTAGTGATGTTTTACGCGTGATCAATGAATTGAATGAGTATTAATATTTACTTTAGCACTAAATATGTCGATTTTTGTGATTAACATTATGATTTTAGGACTGAATTATTCTTAATTTTGCTCACTTGATAATTTTTTCTAAACAACAGATTAAGGAAAATATGAGTTGGTTAGAGAGTAGCCCCGATTAAGTCAATAATAATAGCTAGGTGGGTGAATAACTCTTTATCAAAGAAGGACTCACCCATGTAGAGCGGTGGATAATTTATTGCTAAGGCGCCATTAGCCGGAGGGTTGCATCAAAAAAGGCTTTGGTCTGTTTGGGCTCAAAACGTTCTGTCTCTATTGGTGAAATGATCATCCATCCATCAACCAAAGCGCTCAGTTGATCTGCGAGAAGTGCGGCATCAATATCATTTCGAATCAGTCCAAGTTGTTGTCCCTGTTTCAAGGTCTCGGTTAACAAGCTCCTTAGTTTTACATATCTCTGTTGTAGGTGTTTGGCGTAGTTGGGCTCTTGTCTGGCGTACACCAGTAACTCTGCCACAATGGGAGCAACATTCGGGCTTTCACTGTGTGACCATGTTAGCCAGTTGTCTAAAACGGCTTTGATATTGCCTTGTTCTCCCGCCAGCATTTTTTCAAATTCATCAAACAGATAATCAGTTACGGCAACCAACATCGCTTCTTTGTTTTCGAAATAATAAGTCATTGTGCCGGTTGTACAGCCAACTTTGGCGGCGACTTTACGAAAGGAGATGCCGTGACTGCCATTTTCTGTTAACAGCTCAACGACTGCTTTTAGAAGCTCGGTGCGTTTTGACTCTCGGTCTCCGATTGGACGACCTCTTTTAGACTTTTGCTTGTGACTTTCAGGTTCGAGTTTGTTCGGATTCATATCATTTCCATTTGGTCGCTAAACTTTGCCAAATTAAGGTGATTTCAAACAGTTAATAAAATAACAGTTGTTGTAATAAAAAGGTAGTCGGGCTCGTGCTGTTGGTGATGGAGTTGGGTGTTAAAAGAGGTGCTTTTTATTTTCACGCTTAATGACTTATTTGCATATTTAATTAACATAACAGGTGTTGTGTTAATTGTGTGTTTTGTAATAGAATTCCTACAACAAGGTGAGATGTCTAATTTATATACAGTTCACGCCATTGGTAACCGAATGAAATATGGGTTTGTTTATTGGGAGTTGTTCATGAATTACTTAAAGAATCGGCTATGGAGAAGTATTTTTTTTATAGTTGCGGCAGTGTGGGTGGTGGGATGTGAACAGCAGCAAGAGCAAGAAAATCGATTGGTTGCACGTCCTGTTAAGTTGTACACCTTAGGGAATGAATCACCTCAGGTTATCTATAAGTACTCAGGAAGAGTGACAGCTGAGAATCAAGCGACACTGGCATTTGAAGTGCCAGGAAAAGTTACAGATATTAGCGTGAAGGAAGGGGACTTGGTCAACAATGGTGATGTTTTAGCGCAACTTGACCCTCGGGATTATCAAGTGCAGTTTGAAAGAGCGAAAATCGAGAGAGACGCCGCTAAGAAAGACTATGAGCGTTATAAAATGGCTTTAAAGTCAAACGCTGTAACTCCTCAAGCGTTTGATCAAGCCGAGCGAAGTATGGAAGTAGCTCAATCTGCCTTCAAGCTAGCGAAAAAGGCATTGGAGGATACCACTCTAAGAGCACCGTTCTCTGGACGAGTTGTATTTAAAGATGTTGAACCGTTTGATACGGTTCATGCGAAACAACCTGTTATTCAGTTGCATAGTGATTCGGAAGTCGAAATGGTGGTTGATGTGCCAGAGGTTGACTGGGCTCAAGGCGGAAAAGTGAGTTCCGCAGAAGAGATTAACCTTTCAGAGCAGTTATTTGTCACTGTCAGTGCCTTTCCAAATCAACGTTTTCCCGGTGCTATTACTGAGTTTTCAGGGATAGCAGATCCCATTACCCGCACTTATAAAGTCACGGTTGGATTCTCAGTCCCTGAGCATATCGGAATAGGCTCGGGAATGACGGGGCACGTTATATACCAACCTAAGCCTAAAAATAGTTCTGACATTTATGTACCCATTGATGCAGTTGTTGGCAGTTCTGATAACAAGGCGTCTGTATGGCTATATGATGAACAAAATAGGGTGGTTTCAAAAAAGTTCATCCAATTGGGGGTTATTACTTCTGACCGAGTGTTGGTTAAATCTGGGGTGTCGAAAGGTGATCGCATTGCTGTCTCTGGGGTTCACAGTCTTTTTGATGGTTATCCAGTTTACCCATTGGAGGACTAAACAATGAATATTGCTTCCTTTGCAATTGAAAAACGTGTTGTCACATTGGTTCTCACGGTTGTCATGTTGATTGCTGGTCTAATGGTTTTCAACGAAATGAGCCGTTTGGAAGACCCTGAATTTACGATAAAAGAAGCACTGATCGTGACACCTTATCAAGGTGCTTCTGCACTGGAAGTTGAGCAAGAAGTCACGGAGCTATTGGAGAAATCGGTTCAGCAGCTCGGTGAGCTTGATAAGGTCATATCTAAATCTGAACGTGGCCTTTCAACTATCACGGTATCGATTCAAGATAAATATGACAAAGACACCTTGCCACAGGTATGGAACAAGTTAAGGCAAAAAGTTGGCGATGTTCAGCGATATTTGCCACCAGGATCTGGGCCTTCATTAGTTATTGATGACTATGGCGATGTATACAGCATCTTTATGGTCGTAACGGGTGATGGTTATACCTACAGTGAACTAAAGGAATATGTTGATGATCTTCAACAGCAACTTCTGTTAGTTGACGGTGTTGGTAAGGTCAATACGTTCGGTGAGCGGACAGAAGCGATTTTTGTTGAATTTAATCGTGATAGGCTTTCCCAATTGGGAATATCTCCAGACTTAATTACTCAACAACTGAGTAGTAAAGGCGTCGTCGTCGACTCAGGCCGGGTCAACGTCGGTTCTTCATATGTCTCTATGTCTTTAACAGGGAGCTTTGATTCCGTCGCAAGTTTCGAGTCGATGCTAATTACCGACGGCTCCAGTAAGCAGTTTTACTTGAGAGATATCGCAAAGATCAAGAGAGACTACATTGAGCCACAATCCGCCATTATTCAATATGATGGTCAGATTGGTATCGGGCTGGGCATATCCACCGTTTCAGGCGGAAATGTGGTAGACATGGGTGACGCGGTATTGGCTCAGTTGCGCGCTTTGGAAGGTCAGCGTCCTGCCGGTATTGAGTTTGGTTATGTTTCTTTGCAATCAGAGGCGGTGACAGAGGCTATTAATGGGTTTGTGATTAGTCTGGTGGAAGCCGTGGTCATCGTGGTAGCGGTCTTGCTGACTTTTATGGGATTACGCAGTGGCTTACTCATTGGTTTTGTCTTAGTGCTGACTATCGCGGGGTCGTTTATTTTTCTTCAGCCAATGGGAGTGGCATTGGAGCGAATTTCTCTCGGAGCGCTTATTATCGCGTTAGGTATGTTGGTCGACAATGCCATTGTCATTGTTGATGGTGTACTTATCCGTATGCAGAAAGGAGAGGATGCACGAAGTGCCGCGCCAAAAGTGGTTAGTCAATCTGCTTGGCCATTATTGGCCGCCACCTTAATTGCCATTTTGGCATTCGCAGCGATTGGTACCTCTGACGACGCTACTGGAGAATACTGCCGCTCGTTGTTTCAGGTCGTTTTAGTCTCGCTGCTATTAAGTTGGGTGACAGCGGTGACCGTTACTCCGTTACTTTGCATCATGTTTTTAAAACCACCCAAGCAAAGTGACGCTGGCAAGGATCCCTATGCTGGCCGATTTTATTCAAAATATAGAGGGGTACTGAGACATTGTATCCGTCATCGCTATCTGAGTGCTGCATCAATAGTGACAATATTTGCTGCATCTGTTTGGGGATTTACCTTTGTTAGTCAGAGCTTTTTCCCGGATTCTACTCGTGCTCAATTTATGGTTGATATGTGGTTACCGCAAGGAAACTACTTAGATGACACACACAGAAGTGCCAAATCGGTTGAACAGTATTTGTTGAATCAACCTAGCGTTACCCATGTCGCGACAACCATTGGCGAAGGCTCGTTAAGATTTTTATTAACTTACGAGCCACAACACCCCAACAGCAGCTATGCGCAGTTTTTGGTTAGTGTGGATGATTACACAAAGATAAAGGAACTGATGCCTAAGATTGAGCGCCAGTTAGCGCTTGATCATCCTGATGCTTTGATTTATGCCTCACCGTTTGCACTTGGTACTGCTGCGCTGGGGAAAATTCAGGCGAAAATCAGTGGACCAGATACCGAACAACTGCGAATCATCGCTAATGAGGTCAAACAAATATTTACTGAGGACTCTAATACGAAGGCCATTAGAACTGATTGGCGACAGAAGGTTAAAGTGGTTAAAGCGGTCTTAGAAGAAGAGCAGGCAAATCGTAATGGCATCTCACGAGCAATGGTTGCCCAAGCGATTCGCGAGTCTTTTGAAGGGGTCACCACTGGCATTTATCGAGAGAATAACTTGTTGTTGCCGATTATTGTGCGAGCCGATGAGAGTGTGAGATACGACATTGGTAGTTTGAACAATGTGCAAATCTGGAGCCCGATCGCCCAGCGTACTATTCCGCTCAGACAAGTTGTTCAGTCATTTGAAACGGTGTTTGAAGACGGCCTTATCTACCGTCGTAACAGAGAAAGAACCATTACCGTCTTTGCTGATCCTAAGGTAGGTAATGCAAGTGAAGTTTTTTCACGATTACGGCCACAAGTAGAGGCGATTCCTCTTCCTCAAGGCTATAGACTTGATTGGGGTGGGGAGTATGAAGAGCAAACCAATGCGGAAGAGAGTTTAAATACTACTATACCTATCTATATCTTAGCGATGGTTCTACTCACCGTTACAATGTTTAACTCACTGCGTCAAACACTGGTGATATGGCTATGTGTGCCCCTCGCCGTTATTGGTGTAACCGTTGGATTGCTTGTAACAGGCCAGCCTTTTGGTTTCATGGCATTACTGGGTTTATTAAGCTTAATAGGTATGCTGATAAAAAATGCGATTGTATTGGTTGAAGAGATCAACATTCAGATGAGAGAAGAGCAAGAGTTAATGCCAGCGATTGTAGACTCTGGAGTGAGTCGTCTGCGTCCAGTTGCGATGGCAGCATTAACCACAGCGTTGGGTATGATCCCACTGATTTTTGATGCTTTCTTTGTATCAATGGCTATCACCATCATTGGTGGGCTGATATTCGCTACAATATTAACGATGGTGGTGTTACCGATATTTTACGCGTTGATCTTCAGAGCAAGCTATAAAGCAGAGTAGATCAACAAAGCCGCAGCATAATGAATGACTGCGGCTTTTACATCCTAATTACAGCATGGGCTTTGAGTTGAAAATCTATGCTGCATTTTTTCTACAATGGTGTTTAAAAAAGGTAGAGTGTTGCCGTCGCATTTACTGATGATAGTTCTGTGTCAGCAACGGTGTAAGTCACGTATTCGACACCAATAGCAATTGGTGAAGCTAATGAGAAGTCAGCGCCAACTGCCCACATCAAATCTAAACCATCATCATCTTTAACAGTTACATCGGTTTCACCAGAGTATAGCCAAGAGTGTGCACCAACTTTTGCGTACAACTGTATTGGGCCAAAGTTTAAGTTTGGCTTAAGTGCGCCGTAAATTGAATCTGCAGTAATGTCGCCACCGTATAGGTTAAATTTACCGTGTTCAGTATAGCCTCCTTCAATGCCAACCCACGGCATAATGCCAGAACCAATATAGAAGCTATGTGCGAGTGAGGTTTCTTCTTCCATGGTAGATGAACCGACAGAGGCGCCACCGTAAATCCATGAATCTGCTGAAGCTGTTAGAGAAGGCAATAAAAACAGTAAGCCTAACAAGATTTTTTTCATCTTTACCCTTAATTTTAAATAAACTGTGTTTGTCTAAACGCTATGCGTTTAAAAATTCATTGAAGCGTACAGTCCAAAACTGTCTTCACTAACGGCTGGTACGATAGCTAAGTTAGTCACACTAAACCTACCTCGAGTAATGCTGTACTGAATAGCAGTGGCCAAAGCGGCTCCTGCTGCCACATCACGCCAGTAGTGGAAGTTGTTTTCTACCCGTGAGTAACCCACAACACCCGTTAGCATGTAAGCAGGAATGCCGTACTGCCAACCGTAACGGAATTGTAAGTATGCAGCACCTTGTGCTGCTGCTGAGGTATGTCCTGAAGGCATACTATAATCACGTCCGTTAGGACGTTCTGCGTTTATCGCCACCTTTAAAATATGGGTACTCATTGAAGTCAAGATTGCCCCTTCAACCAGTTGGCCCAATCCCTCGCCATCCAACTTACCTGCTGAAATAAAAGCGGCTGAGACCGGTATTGCCCATTGAAGGATATCACCGGTTGTTTCTAAAGTTTCGCTAGGTTTTGCATGACTAAAAGGGGAGAAAAGGGCGAATAGCAAAGTCAGTTTGCCAATGTTAATCCGTCTCAATTTACTACTAACTCCGTACTACATGATAATAACTAAATCTGTTGATTTCTGAATTAAAATCTCACCTGGAATGAGGCGGGTGCAGAGTTTTCCATAATTGAGACAGCGATGCAAACGATAAGTTACTAAATTGTATGTATAAAGTTACCCTTTGTGTGACTTGTGTCTCATTTTATATTGATAACTTTGTAAATGTTTGTGATACATAATTTTGTCTCATGTATGTCGATCTTTGTGATTATTCACCGATTGTTTTGTACGGGTATTCGTTTCAAATGCACTTGCGTCAATCAAGGACAAACATTCACCATTTTGAATGGAGTTGAATTGAACGATCTAGTGAGAAGATTCTCAAATGAATCATTGAAGGCAAATAGTTACACAAGTTTGAGATAAACATGTTCATAGCCAATGCTAAAAGCAACAAAGATTAACAATCCCCCCATGAACAAATTGAACACTTTAAAATACCTTGGGTTTTCTATTCTTTTGCCCATCAACATTCCCACTAGCGAATAGCTTCCCGGAGCACCAAATGCCAGTACTGCTAAAAGACATGACCACACAAAGATTGCGCCGCCACTTATTCCGGCGGCTGGAAATTGAATGGTAGAAATAGGCAGTGTTGCAACCAGCGCTTTAGGGTTCAGTAACTGCATGAACAATCCATTCGAAAAATTAAGAATGGATACTTTCGCTGTGTTTTCGGTGATGTTGGTGTTAGAACGCACCACTTTCCAAGCAATGTATAAAATATAACTACAGCCAATTAGACTCACGTAAGGCAGTAATGTGG
Organism: Vibrio sp.; assembly: GCA_048259585.1. GTDB lineage: Bacteria > Pseudomonadota > Gammaproteobacteria > Enterobacterales > Vibrionaceae > Vibrio. The sequence goes on from JBLXHN010000001.1 coordinate 179,020, forward strand.
GGTTAATGAAGGTTAAACCGAGATAACCCAATAAGATAAATAGAATGAACATTGCGCAGCCGACACCAATGAAAAAGCCGATGTGTTCACGAGTCTTACCGTTAAGTCCGCTATGCAGACCAAGCAGATTGATAGGTCCAGGGGTGTACATTACACCAATGGCATAAGCGAGAATTTCTAACATTGAAAGCTCCAGATAATGGATTTTGGATTCAGATTTAAGCGAGCAGTTGTCGCTGATACTGCTTCGGCGTCATGCCGAATGAGCGCTTGAAGTGACGATTAAGATGACTAATGTCGGCAAAACCGGATTGCTGAGCGACCTGACTGGATGACAAGCCTTTTTCGAGCCATTTACGAGCGCTGTTAATGCGGCTATTGAGCACGTATTGATGTGGCGTGATACCAAATTGACGATGAAACAGACGGATGAAGTGATATTTCGACATGCTTGCGGATTCAGCAATATCATCAATCGAAATATCCTGTTCGAGATTGTCGTTAATGTACTCTTTGGCCTGACATAACAGACGGTCTTTTCGAGTCAATGGCGAGTGATAGATTGAATCGAGTTTGCCCGCTTTTGTTACCAGAGACTGCGCAATATTAAACAAGCCACTTTCAAACTCTATGGTTGAACGAGTGGGCTGATCTATTAGATAGCGTAGTGACAATATTTGATGTTGTAAAATTGGGTCATTCATCAAAGGCGCATTGAGTCTTAACGTCGTATTCTGGTTGTAGCCTAAAGCTTGGAAGAGTGGTTTAAACTCATCTGGATGGATATAAAGCATCACATACTCGAGAGTTTCAGCAACTCCAGAATGGCCGTCGTGTACATCTTCAGGGTTAAACAGTAGTACGCCGCCAGCCGGACTTTTGTGAAAAGCGCCTTGGCAGAAAAAATCCTGACGTCCTTTTAATGTGACACCTAAAGAATATTCTTCATGTGCATGCTTGGCGTAAGAAAAATCACTCATAGTAGCATCCAAAGCAGTGATGTGCTGCTCCTGGCTACTACTAAACTGGAAGTGATTTTCTTTGTTGCTACCCACTTTTAATCCCTTAAAAATTGCCTTTCTATGTGCCTTAGTATAGGTAGAGTCTTACTAGAAAACTTGAACAAAATTGCTCAATATCGGGCCTTGATGCTAAAAAGTGGAACTTGAAAGCGACAAGAGTTTTAAATTTGTCTGGTTAAAGCCGCTAAAGCAATCCCTAACGCAATCGCCGTTAAGGGCTTTTTGGTCGTAACTGCAAACAGGGCTGTTGCCAGAAGAGCTACTTTAGCGCCTAAGTCTCCTTCAATAAATAGTGGGGCAATAATGGCGACCAAAACTGACCCCGACATTGCAGCAATAAATTGTTGAACTTTATGGTTGATAGGAACAAAACTCATCACAAAAAGGCCGCCCCAGCGAGTTACTAACGTGACTAGAGCCATAATCAGAATGATTAACAGTGTGCCATTTCCCGCAGTCTCAATGCTCATTGTTGTTCTCCTTTATTGTGATCCCTAATAGCCCACCAACAATTGCTCCCGCAAATACATGACTGTTTTCTGGAAGGTAAAGGTAGGCAATGATGGAAGAAGCGGCTGCGCCAACCCAAATCATTACGGTTCGCTTATCTTTTTTCCCTTCTAAAACCATAGTGAGAAGGAAACAAGACATCACCATGTCTAAACCAAACGCTTTGGGGTCATTAATGGTGCTGCCAAAGGTGAGTCCAGCCCAAGTGCCGATAATCCAAAATAGCCACATGGTCAAACCACCCCCGAGCAGAATGCCCAGCGCTTTGCCCAATTCATTTTTGTTGAAGGCTTGCAGTGACATTGCCCAGTTAGCATCCGAGGCAACCATCATCACGGCGTAACGTTTCACTGCGGGAAGATGTTTTAGCCAAGGGTACAGCGATGCCCCCATTAACAGGTGACGAGCGTTAATAGCAAAGACAGTAACAATCAGTGGGAGTAGAGGGACTTCTGTCCCCCATAAGTCCAAACTACCAAACTGAGAAGCACCGGCAAAAACAGCACCACTCATTAAAACGGCAGAGAAATTGTCGATTCCTGTTTGAGACGCAGCCAAACCAAAAGCTGCGCCAAAGATCGCGACAAAAAGTGATATGGGGATAAATTTACGTACCCCAGCAGAAAAATGCTGGGTGGTAAATGTAAGTTGAGTGAGATCCGTGTGTGACAAAGTACGTTCCTTAAATACGCGGGCATAAACGTTATGCCTGTTATTTCTTATGTTGCGGTTGAGTAAACAGTTTTCAATCCATTAACATAGGAAATATTGACCAATCCTATAGAACGTAAGTGATTTCAGGGTAAAAGGTCAGTATTGGGTTTGTCATCAGTCTGATTATTCAATGTTCTTCACTAACTTACCGTAGATATAAGCAAGTTCAGCGACTGTCTGTGCTGAAAACTTTTTGAGTAAACTGGCACGATGTACTTCCACCGTGCGCATGGCAATACACAGCTCATCGGCAATTCGAATATTCCGTTTACCTGAGATAATCAGTCGCAGAATATCTTTCTCTCGTTTGGTCAGTGAGTTATAACAAGATTTAGCGTCAACCAAATCGAGCTTTGTTGAGGATTGCGTTTGTCCATCCAGAATCGCCTGTACCAACTCTTCCCCTTTGACCGGTTTTTGGAAAAAATGGATAGCACCTTCCTGAAGGGCGTCAACCGCCATCGGGATATCTCCGTGTCCGGTGAGGTAGATGATAGCCAAAGGGCTATTAGACTCATTGAGAATCTGATGAACCTGCTGACCACGAAGTTTTGGCATTCTGCTGTCTAGTATTACGCATCCGGGCAGGGATATATCGATAGTATCAAGGAACTGTTGTCCATCTTCGAATGTGGAGACATCAAAGTCGTGTTCTTCGAGCATAAAAGCGAGTGAGTCACGTACCGATTCATCATCATCGACGACATAAACAGGAAGTTGTTTGTTGGCTTCATTCATTGTGATATTCCTAAAAATAGGGCAGAGAAAGCGTCACTTTACAGCCATGAGGCTGTGTCGATTCTAGCGTAATATGGCCATGATGCGTTTCCATCACATCGCGGCAAATGGCTAACCCCAACCCAAGCCCATGCTCTTTGGTCGTAACAAAGGTGTTACTGATATCTTCAGTGTTCAGACCTGTGCCGTTGTCTATGACATGAATGTACAGTTCTTGTTGATGATATTCGGTATTGAGGATGATCTGCGGCTGATAAGCGTTGGAAGCTTGTGCCTCGTGATGACTGATACAGGCATCGACGGCATTATTGATGATATTGACCAGCACTTGTTGTATGCCCACAGCATCGATTTCAGCAGCGATAATGTCGCCTTGGGAGTGGCGAACCACTTCGACATTGTGTTTCTGTAAGTGGTAATGCATTAACTCAAGAGTGTCAGTGATCAGGTCTTCTATATTATTCGGCAGTTTCTCGATACTGCGTTTTTTAATCAAATTTCTCAGGCGATGAATAATGGAATCGGCTCTGTCGACTTCTTTTTGTATTTTATGAAAGACAGGGATGATCTCTTCAACAGGTTTATTTTTGTTTAGCCTTAACAATCCACCTTCACTGTAATTGCGGATAGCCGCGAGAGGTTGGTTGATCTCGTGGGCTAGACTGCTTCCTAACTCGTCAACGATAGCAACACGTTGAGAATGTTCGAGCTGAGCACTTTTTTCTTTCAATCGGGACTGAGTGAGCTCTAACGCCTGCTTACTTTTGCTGAAACGGTATTCAAGCCAAAAGTGGTAAGCATTTAATACAATGATGAAGATAAACACTGCCCACGCCCATTCCTGATGAAAACGCAGCCAACGAAACGCTTCTTTCCACCACGGTTCCTGAAAAGGGTGAAGGTCAAGTGCCTGATAAAGCTTATCAATAGATAAGAGACTCGCCGGAGATGTCCAGCCTGAAGCGCCGGCCGCAATGGCGGCCTCGCTGTCTGCAGGTATTGCAAATAAGGCACGAGTGACCTGCTTAGCCAACTGGGATGAAGCACGTTCGGTTTTAGCAAACGACCAGTTAGGATAAAGGCGAGTTGACACCTGGCAGGGAAAATCATTCGGAGTCTGAGCATTAATAATCCGATAAGCGTTGGGCTCGAGCAGTCCTTCTTTTTGCATAGTTTCTAATAAACACACAGGCACGACCGCCGCTTCGACGATGTTGTCTCGCAGTTGATAGAGGTTTGCGTCGATAGGGAAGCCAAGAAAACTGACATTAGCAAAGAAGTCGTTCGGATTAATTCCCATTTCTAAAACCTGATAACGCAGTGTCAGATAACCACCAAAAGCACGCTCTGAAACCGCAGCCATCGGTCTTCCGGCGAGATCTTCAATTTTTTGTAAGGGTGAATCTTTGTGTACCACGACCGCTGAGCCAATGGTGTAGTTGGAGCTGCTGAGCAGGCGACTATTCAGCGTCGCTAGCCAAGAAAGCTCAAATTGTCTTCCCAAGCGCACCGCCTGACCGGGATTGGTCAGAATGAAATCCATTGTCTGGTTTTGTACTGCGGTCGCCATACTCTCTAAATCGAGCGGGTGGAGAATAAAGTCGGTACCGGGGATCTGTTGATTCAGCCAATCCATTGTGGGTTGCCAACGCTGTAGAGCGTACAAGTTACCTCGTATTGCTAAGACGCCAATATCAATCTGATTTCTTTGTGTTGACTGACCGAAGCTGAGTGCTGAAAACAGCAAACACACCCCTGCAAGTAGCAGAGTGATAACGCTTTGTCGCTTCGTTGTGGTCATCGGTTGCGGTGTCCGTTTTGTATCCTGAGATGACTAAGGATAACAGCATCTTACTTCCTGCTGCATTTGTTTTAGATCAAGTTTGATCTGGGTATGTGGAAATCCACTATATCGGGAAATGAAGGCATTTCTGACAATGAACTCAGGCCCTTAATTAAATTAGTAGGTGAGTGATGGATACCACCAAAAGACGTTTCATCAGTGCGATTACTGCCGGTGCAGCTCTGATTCCGGTTACCGGAATTGGAACCGCAACCGCAAGTACCGTGATACGAAATAATCAGTCTCCAGACAGAAAAGGACAAACCGGTAAGCGCTACGCCATGGTTGTCGATTTACGTAAATGTGTCGGCTGTCAGGCGTGCACGGTTGGTTGTAGTGTGGAAAACCAGATGCCAATAGGCCAGTTCAGAACCACAGTAAAACAGTACGAAGTCACGTTGGATGACGGTTCAACAGCGACTCAAACCGTCAAGGCTTTTACTTTGCCCCGCCTTTGTAATCATTGTGAGAACCCGCCTTGTGTGGCGGTATGCCCTGTACAGGCAACCTTTCAACGTGACGATGGGATTGTGATGGTAGACAACAGCCGCTGTGTCGCTTGCGCGTACTGTGTTCAGGCTTGTCCATATGATGCTCGGGTTATTAATCGCGATACGCTCACCGCTGATAAATGTACCTTTTGTGCCCATCGGCTTGAAAAGGGGTTGCTACCTGCCTGTGTTGAGACTTGTGTCGGTGGTGCTAGGGTGATTGGCGACCTTAAAGACCCGAATAGCAAGGTGAGTCAGCTGATTGCTGCACATGGCGACAACATTAATGTGCTGAAACCGAACGAAAATACTCAACCACATGTGTTCTATATCGGTATGAATGAACGGTTTACCCAGCCGCTTGAAGGCCAGGCAGCGATCTTTGAGCCACAAGGAGAACCAGCATGAATATTACCGAAGTTTTAGTTCAACCTCAGCAGGTAGCATGGTTACCGTGGGCAGTGCAGTATTTTTTCTATATCGGATCCTCCTATGCGGCCGCAATACTGTTCGTTATCGCTTTACTGTTTGAGCAACATAGCAGTCATCGTTTGAGAGCTGCTTTGGTTCTTACCTTGGCGATTGGAGCCGCAGTTGGTCCATTGGCTCTTACAGGAGATTTGCATCAGCCAGGAAGGGCGTGGCACTTCTATGCTTATGTGACGCCTTGGTCTTGGATGTCATTAGGTTCTTTGTTGTTACCGGTATTTTCTGGTTTAGCAATATTGACGGCTTGGTTATTTTTGCGCACTGATCTTATGAAGCTAAGTAACAATGAATCAAAAGTGCTGCGATTGGTTTCAAAACTGTCTCTGGGGCAGTGGAGAGTATCATCTAAGCAACTGCTCGCTGTCGCTATCGTGACCGCGGTTTCAGGATTAACCATCGCAGTTTATACCGGCGCTGAAATTATGGCGGTTCATTCACGTCCTTTGTGGAATCAACCCGCTTCACCTCTGTTGTGGTTTGTGACTGCCTTTTTAGGGGCAGTGGGTTTTACGCTTGTTATTTGGTTACTGTTTCCAAACAAAACTTCTCAGGATTCTCTGACCCATTTCGACCTTAGCTTAGTTAAGAAAACCGTATCTTTGAGTGGCATCCTTTCTTTGGTTTTGGTGCCCATTTGGGCATCGAACAACCAGACATTCTCTCTATATCTGAGTAGCGAGTGGGTTTCTCATCTGGTGATGATTTCCGTTGTGATGTTGCTTAATGTCATCTGGGCAATGTTTTCTCTACACCAATACCCGCGAAAAAGCAGTTTGATACTGATGGCGATATTGGCACTCGGTGCTGCTTGGGTAACTCGATGGGTGACTATGATGCAGGTTCAAACGATTGCGAAATACGATATCGGACCGAATCCCTATCAACTTTCATGGGGGGCAGATGGTCTGCTGGGAATTGTAGGAATGTCTGGTTTATGGCTCGCTTTGGCTTTGCGTTCCAGCGAACTGGTTGCATCCGGGCACAAGCGAACCACATCAACTCATCACTAATTAGAGGAACAGTATTATGGACAACAAACGTCGTCAGTTTTTAAAGTCTGGCCTCGCCGTTGGTGGTGTAGGTGCTTTTGCAGCAGGGTATGCAACAACGACAAAACATATGGTGGAAGGTTTAGTTGAAGGCAAAGCCGGTAAACCGACTAAAGATATTCATCATGGTAACGCTTTAGAACCCGAATATACGGTAAATGCGAAAGGTAACTTAATCCCGAATCCAAATCAGCGTGTGGCGCCTTCTATGTGTTTCGGATGTTGGACTCTGTGTGGATTACGAGTGCGAATCGATAATCCGAGCGATGATATTTTACGGATCAGCGGTAACCCGTATCACCCTTTGTCGCATCAAGACACGATTCCGTTTGAGACACCGGTCAAAGAGGCTTATTTGAATTTGACGGGTGAATCTGGACTGGATGGTCGCTCTACAGCCTGTGCGCGCGGTAATGGCGTGCTGGAAATTCGTAATAGCCCATATCGAATTACCCAGCCATTAAAACGAGTGGGTAAACGTGGAGAAGGACGTTGGGAACCGATCAGTTACGAGCAGTTATTGCAAGAGGTTGTTGAAGGAGGGGACCTGTTCGGTGAAGGTCATGTCGATGGTTTGCGTGCCATTCGCGATGTGAAAACGCCGCTCGATCCTGAGAACCCAGAATATGGACCTAAATCGAATCAATTATTGGTCACCAACGCCGGTAATGAAGGACGAGACGATATCACTAAGCGTTTTGCTTTTAATAGCTTTGGTACTCGAAACTTTGGTCATCATGGCTCTTACTGTGGTTACGCATTTCGTGCAGGAAGTGGCGCTCTGCTTAACGATTTAGATAAATACGCCCATTTAAAGCCGGATTTGGACAATGCAGAATTTGTGATTTTTATTGGCATGTCTCCGGCTCAGGCGGGTAATCCGTTTAAGCGTCAGGCACGTCAGCTAGCAGATGCTCGTACCAATGGAAAATTGCAGTACACCATCGTGACACCAAGCTTGCCAGCCGGTTCTTCAAGTCTCGCTGCATCAGACCGAAACAACTGGATAGCAATTAAACCGGGAACGGATTCAGCGCTAGTTCTAGGAATGATCCAATGGATTATCGATAACGAACGCTATAACCACCGCTTTCTTGCTCAGCCGGGTGTTGAGGCAATGAAAAAAGCGGGTAATGCTCATTGGTGTAACGCGACCCACTTGGTCATCAGTGATGAAAAACACCCAAGAAATGGCAGTTTCCTTCGTGCTTCAGACGTCGATTTACCCTTTACAGGAGAGCCTCGTTCGGACTCCGATCCTTACGTCGTCGCTAATCCGGTGAGTGGCAAGTTAGTTGTCCATACCCAAGATGAAGAAGCGGCGTTGTTTGTGGAAAAACAGGTCACATTAGGCAGCACTGTAGTCACAGTGAAGTCTTCTCTGCAACGTCTCAAAGAAGAAGCGTTTAAATACGATTTAGACTTTTACAGCCAACAGTGTGGGATCGCAAAACAGGATATTATTGCACTTGCTAAGCGCTTTACCAGTTATGGAACAAAAGCCGTTGTAGATACTCATGGCGGCAATATGCACAGTAATGGTTTCTACAACTCGTTTACTATTTTGATGCTTAATGCGCTGGTAGGAAATATTAATCTCAAAGGTGGAGCCATGGCTAAAGCCGGTGGTTATCCCACTTCGGCAAATGGCCCGCGTTATGACTTCACTCAATTTGAGGGCAAAGTTGGGCCGAAAGGTATCTTCCTTTCGCGTAGTAAGTTTCCATATCAGAAAACCAGTGAGTATAAGCGCAGGGTTGCCGCAGGCGAATCACCATACCCAACCCGCGCACCATGGTATCCAATATCAGCCCCCTTATTGACGGAACATTTATCCGCAGCGGTGGATGGTTATCCATATAGAATTAAAGCCTGGATTAACCATATCGCGAATCCGCTTTATGGTGTGCCGGGATTAAAAACGTTATTGGAAGATAAGCTCAAAGATCCCAAGTAACTCGGTTTGATTGTGTCTGTTGATGCCTTTATTAACGAGACCACTTCACTGTCTGATTATCTGGTGCCAGACACCGTAACTTATGAGAGCTGGGGAATGGCAGGTCCTTGGCATGGCGTACCTGTAAAAGCAGTGACGGCACGCTGGCCGATTGTTGAACCTCGCACCGAAAAAACGGCGGATGGCCGTCCTATTTGCTTGGAAAACTTCTTAATCGATGTTGCCAAAAAAATGGAGTTGGGTGGATTTGGCGAAAAAGCGATTAAAGATGCACAAGGCCAGTGGCATGCTATCCATAGTGCTGAAGATTTCTATTTACGTTCAGCGGCTAACTTGGCTTATGTGAAAGGTGGAGTGCCTGAAGTTTCGGCTGAAGATATTGCATGGTCGGGCTTAGAACGCTTATTACCGGCAATGCAAAAAAGCTTAACGGCAGAAGAAATGAAACGAGTCGCTTTCATTTTTGCCCGTGGCGGTCGGTTCGAGAATGCTACAGAGGCATACAAAGGCGATGAGATGAAGCACAAATGGAGTCGTCCGCTGGCTATTTGGAATGAAAAAGTGGGCACGTCTAGAAACACGATGACCGGTGAACTTTATACAGGCTGTCCAACTTGGCATCCGCAAAAACTTAGTGACGGCACACCTATCGCAGAGAAATACCCAAGCCATGAGTGGCCGATGATGTTGACCAATTTCAAATCGAACATTCACAGTGCGGTTTCTAACTTGTCACCACGTTTACATTCGATAAAAGGGGTTAACCCTGTGTATATCAATCCGCTTGATGCTCAGCAAGCGGGTATCAAAACTGGGGACCACTTTGTGATTGAAACGCCGACAGCGCAAACCGAGGCGATTGCTATGGTACTGGATGGGATTCGAGAGGGCACACTCGGTTTTGAACATGGTTTTGGTCACACCGAGTTGGGTGAACGTTCACACTGGATAGGAGATAAACAACAACCTGTAAAAATGAAATCGAGTGATGGGGTGAATATCAACGATATTGGGTTGATCGACCCTACTCGCGAAGGCAAGGGAGTGCTTCTGGATTGGGTTGTTGGCGCTGCTGCTCGCCAGTCTCTTCCTGCTCGAATTCGAAAAGCTTAAAAATCGAGTTATGTACCGCCTTTAGTCTTAGTGACAGAGGCGGTATTTCTTGTCGTTATGTGGAAATCCACAATAGTAGACTTACTAATAATACTGACAATAGTGAAAATAATAGAAGCAGTAATAGTGAGTCAGCATGTCAAATTTACAACTATGGGTTGTTCTGCCCATTTTGGCAGCTTCGGCAGGTGTTCAGGCAACGGAAATGCCTGCGCAAGCCGGTGTTTGTGCCAGCTGTCATGGACAGGATGGTAAGGGCCAGCCAAATATAGCCCCTATGCTTGCGGGTTTAAGCGCAGAATATCTGGATAGCCAGATCCAACTGTTTTTATCCGGAGAGCGTAAAGATCCTCTAATGACCCCAATGGCCAAAGAACTCAGTGATCCTCAAATTCGCAGCGAAGTCACGGAATACTAAGCCTCATTGCCAAGTTATGAGTTTACCAATTTAGAGCAACGCGGCTCTCAGGCCGATATCAGTAACCCTTACCGCAAGCTTGTGTATCAAGGGGATTGGGATCGGAATATTCCAGCCTGTTCAACTTGTCATGCCGCCAGTGGTATGGGGGTTGGACATTTCCCTCGCTTAGCCAGTCAGCATGCTTATTATTTAAAAAAACAGCTTAACGATTGGAAAAATGGCTCCCATAGTGGTGATCCGCTCAACATGATGTCGACGATTGCCAAGAAACTCACCGACGAAGAGATAGAGAATCTCTCGTATTATTTCGCATCGTTTCGTTACTAGGAGTCTTGTATGAAAGTCATTTATCCGCTGTTGACGCTCAGCATGCTCTCAATGTCTGTCAACGCCAATACTGAGTTACCGGATCGTCAGGCTGAGTTACCTGCGGCGAAAAAATCGAAAGATGCTGAATATCTCGTGCCAAGAGATTTGAGCACCATTGCTAATGATGAATTTGGTGAAAAAGTTAAGCTGGGTTACTCACTATTTGTCAATTCTCAGCAAATGCGTGGCAAATATGTCGGTAACGATCAAAACTGTGTTAACTGCCATATGGAAGCGGGAAGAAAAGCGAACTCAGCACCACTTTGGGCTGCATATATGGCGTATCCTGCTTATCGCAAGAAGAATGATAGAGTTAACAGTTACGCTGATCGTATTCAGGGCTGCTTTACCTATTCTATGAATGGTGAGCCGCCGACCCAAGATTCTCCTGAGTTAGTTGCTCTTAGTGCGTATGCGTACTGGCTGGCAATGGGCGGTCTAATGGATATGCATGGAATGGAAAGCGATCCAGTTCCGGCCTTAGATGATAAGCAGCTTCAGATTGGCGGTAAAGCGGAGTCATTCCCAATGCCAGAAGTGATTGCTCAGGCACTGCCGGTAGATAAACGTGGAAGTTTAGCCGGACGTGGTTATCCGAAAATTGCTAACCCGGAATTGGAACCGTCATCAGAACGCGGGCAGCAGGTTTACGCGATCAATTGTGCAACTTGTCATATGCAAGATGGGCAAGGAATCTCAGATGCTGACGGCCATTCCTACATTCCACCGTTGTGGGGAGCGAACGCTTATAACTGGGGTGCGGGTATGCATCGTATTAATACTGCCGCGTATTTTATTTATGAAAATATGCCACTAGGTAAAAGTGTTCAGCTGAGTGTTCAAGAGGCTTGGGATGTAGCGGCTTATGTTAACAGCCATGAACGCCCACAAGACCCAAGATTTAAGGGCAACCTTGAGGCGAATGCTAAGAAATACCACAACCATCAAGGCTATTACGGTCAGTCGCTAGGTGGTCAAGTGCTGGGTAGTGAAGCGTTTCCAATGGCTACCGTAAATTAACACTAGAGCTTAAATATTGACATAAAAAAGGGCCCTACTTTAGCAGGGCCCTTTATCGTTAATAGGAGATAAATTATGATTAAGCTTGTTTGCGAATTAGGTAATCAAAGGCACCTAAGCTCGCTTTTGCACCTTCGCCCATAGCAATAATAATTTGCTTGTAAGGTACGGTAGTTGCGTCACCAGCTGCGAAGACGCCTTCTAGACTGGTTTCGCCGTGGCTGCCTACTTCGATTTCACCGCGAGCAGACAGCTCAACTTCAGAATCTTTTAGCCACTCAGTATTTGGAACTAAGCCGATTTGAACAAAGATACCAGACAGTTCAATCTGTTTGATTTCGTCTGTGTTACGGTCTTTGTACTTTAGGCCAGTTACACGTTTTCCATCACCAACGACTTCCGTTGTTTGAGCCATTGTGATGATATCGATGTTTGGCATTGAGTTCGCTTTGTTAATCAATACTTGATCAGCACGTAGCGTGTCAGCAAATTCAAGAACAGTGACGTGTTCTACGATACCTGCTAGGTCTATTGCCGCTTCGATACCTGAGTTACCACCACCGATTACCGCTGTTTTCTTACCTTTGAACAATGGACCATCACAATGTGGGCAGTAAGCAACACCTTTGTTGCGGTACTCTTGTTCACCCGGTACGTTCATTTCTCTCCAACGTGCACCAGGGCTTAAGATGATACTCTTACTCTTAAGTGTTGCGCCACTTTCAAGACTGATGTGGATGTAACCATCTTCTGTGTGTGCTGCACCCATTACTTTGTCAGCTTGTTGCTCGGTAATGATATCAACGCCGTATTCTTTCAGGTGTTCACCTAAGTCAGCGGCAAGTTTTGGACCTTCAGTGCGTTTTACCGAAATAAAGTTCTCAATTGCCATCGTATCCATTACCTGACCACCAAGGCGTTTAGCCACAATACCAGTACGGATGCCTTTACGTGCTGCATAAACTGCTGCTGCACTACCACCAGGGCCACCACCGATAACAAGAACATCGTACGGTTCTTTTTCGTTTAGGCTTGCTGCTGCTTTGTCTGCTGCGCCGTCATCAATTTTGTTGAGGATTTCAGTCAGAGACATGCGGCCTTGACCAAACAGTTCGCCATTGATGAATACGCTTGGTACCGCCATGATGTCGCGAGATTTCACTTCATCCTGGAATAGTGCACCATCAATCATTGTGGTACGAATGTCCGGGTTGATTGCAGACATCATATTAAATGCTTGCACTACGTCCGGACAGTTTTGGCAAGATAGAGAGATGAAAATCTCTACATCCAGCTTTTTGTTCAGATTAGCAATCTGCTTAATAACGTCTTGTTCCAGTTTGATTGGGTGACCACCAGAATGCAGTAGTGCTAAAACGAGAGAAGTAAATTCGTGTCCCATTGGCAACCCAGCAAAACGTAGCTGTGTGCCTTTAGTTGGATTTGTCACTGTCATCACTGGGCGACGATCGCTGGCTGCGTCATCACGGGTAATAGAAACTAAGTCGCTTAACTCAGCAATTTCGTTCGCTAGTGATTGAATGTCTTGAGAAGCCTTGCTTTCATCTAGGCTGACCACTAACTGAACTTCTTCTTTAAGGTTGCTAAGATATTGTTTTAATTGTTGTTTAATCGCCTGATCTAACATTTTTTGTTATACCTATTCGTAATTCTATTAAAGAGAGCGGTCACTCTGGATAAATTCAATTCTTTTATTTGGCTGAGGGGGAGAGCCAGTCAAGCTCGTAGGTCGTTAGGTACATTGCCTAACCAGCTCTCTAATTCAGCAACCTTCCTATATGAAGCCGCCAAACGGCTTCAATGGATTAGGTTTTAAGGTTTATGCTTAGATTTTGCCTACTAGGTCTAGAGAAGGAGCTAGCGTTTCTTCACCTTCTTTCCATTTAGCTGGACATACTTCACCTGGGTGAGACGCAACGTATTGTGCAGCTTTAATTTTGCGTAGCAGGTCTTCTGCGTCACGGCCGATACCTTCAGCAGTAACTTCAACTGCTTGGATAACGCCTTCTGGGTCGATTACGAAAGTAGCGCGGTCTGCTAGACCTTGGCCTTCACGCATCACACCGAAGTTGTTCGTGATGTTGCCAGTTTGGTCGCCTACCATGTAGTAGTTGATTTTGCCGATTGTGTCTGAGCTATCGTGCCATGCTTTGTGAGTAAAGTGAGTGTCAGTTGACACTGAGAACACTTCTACGCCACGAGATTGAAGCTCTTCATAATGGTCAGCTAGGTCGCCTAGTTCTGTTGGACATACGAATGTGAAGTCAGCTGGGTAGAAGAAGAATACAGCCCATTTGCCTAGTACGTCTTTTTCAGAAATTTCTACAAATTCGCCGTTTTTGAATGCCGTTGCGTTAAATGGTTTGATAGTCGTGTTAATCATGTTTATTTACCTTCCTAAGGGTTATTGGCTTGGCAATTTCTGTTTCTTGCCTTCGAGATGTATATTCACACGACGAGATGATTAATAAAAATTGCTTGTACTTATTAAATTGATTGGTAAAACCTATTGGAAGGGGATCTGTCGCCTAATAGAAAAGGGAGCGTATAAACGCTCCCTTCATAATTAAATTAAACAATGAATAGTATTGATATCATTCATCTTCAAAGTGAGAGACCGCCAATACACCTCTCACCGCTCTTTTCCATCCGTTATAACGTTGAGCGCGTTTCTCTTCATCCTGAGCAGGATTAAAGACTCGGTCTATTTCGGCCTTATTGGCCACTTCATCAAGAGAACTCCAGTAGCCAACCGCTAGACCCGCTAAATACGCCGCACCTAATGCAGTCACTTCCGTTACTTTAGGGCGCTGAACATCAGTATTGAGAATGTCAGATTGGAACTGCATTAAGAAGTTATTGGCCACTGCGCCGCCATCTACTCGAAGTGTGGCGAGCTTAATATCAGAGTCGGCTTGCATGGCGTCAATCACATCACGGCTTTGATAGGCAATACTTTCTAGCGTTGCACGAATAATGTGGTTGATTCCGGTGCCGCGGCTCATACCCACAATAGAGCCGCGAGCATAGGCATCCCAATATGGCGCGCCTAAACCAGTAAATGCAGGTACCACGTAAACGCCATTTGAAGAGTCCACTTTGGTCGCAAAATACTCAGAGTCTTTAGCATCGGTAATGAGCTTCATTTCATCGCGAAGCCATTGAATGGCGGCACCGCCGATAAATACTGAACCTTCCAGTGCATAGGACACTTCGCCTTTTGGTCCACAGGCTAGTGTGGTTAACAAGCCATTTTTCGAGGTGACTTTTTCTTTACCTGTATTCATTAACAAGAAACAGCCTGTGCCGTAGGTATTTTTCGCTTGTCCTGGCTCGACACACATTTGACCAAACAGTGCAGCTTGCTGGTCTCCCGCAATACCTGCGATTGGAATTCGGGTGCCACCTTTACCACCAATGTTAGTTTCACCATAGACTTCTGAAGATGGCTTAACTTCTGGCATCATAGATAGTGGAATATCCAACTCTTTAAGAATGCGTTCGTCCCATTGAAGCGTATTGATATTAAAAAGCAGGGTACGAGAAGCATTGGTATAATCGGTAACGTGCACTCGTCCTTGAGTCATCTTCCAAACTAACCAAGTATCAACAGTACCAAATAGAAGCTTGCCTTCTTGAGCTAACTCTCTTGCTCCATCGACGTTGTCGAGTATCCATTTTACTTTTGTTCCAGAGAAATATGGATCGAGCAATAAGCCAGTATTCTCACGTACATACTCTTCAAAGCCGTGAATTTTCTTCAGCTCTGCACAGATATCAGCAGTGCGGCGGCATTGCCACACAATCGCATTGTAGACAGGCTCGCCCGTTTCTTTGTTCCATACAATCGTGGTTTCGCGTTGGTTAGTAATACCAATAGCGGCGATCTGATCAGAACGAATCCCTTTTTGACCCAGAGCTTCAACCAGCGTTGAACTTTGAGTTGCGTAGATTTCTAGTGGATCGTGTTCAACCCATCCTGATTCAGGATAGATTTGGGTAAATTCGCGTTGAGCGACACTGACAATGTTAGCGTCATGGTCCAGCACAACGGCACGGGAACTCGTTGTCCCTTGATCGAGAGCGACGACATATTTGTTATTCATAAGTAGCGGTCCTATTCACGTTACGTATCCGATTTGGTTGACCTTTCAACGGTATAGCTTTGAAAATTCAAACCATTGGATATGGGATTTATTTTATGGGTATTCGTGTTATCAAAGACATCACATTTGTCACAATTCCAAGACGCGCTCTCTAACAGGTTACCCATATTAGTTATGTGGATTAATGTTAGATGAAGAGAAAAATATGAACATGGTATTTGCTCTCGAAATGAGCAAACGAACAAAAAAGTGCTCTTCATCAATCTAAATTTGTTAGTCAAAGCACGTTTTTTTACAAAAAATGGTCGAATATCGGCTGTTTATGTGAATTTTTTGACATCTCAATGATAAAAACGAGAGTGAAAATGACATATTTTCCTAGTTACTAGAAAGATACTTAATTCTGTTAGGAATGAAGGTTATTCTTTGTTAGACGTTTACAAAAATACTATTGGGGCAAATTTTGAAAGCGAGTCAACGCCATCAAGAAATTATTGAGTTAGTCAAAACTCAAGGCTATGTCAGTACTGAAGATTTAGTGGAAAAATTTAATGTGAGTCCACAAACCATTCGGCGGGATCTCAATGAGTTGGCTGAACTAGACAAAATTAAGCGTAACCACGGTGGAGCTACGATTGTCACCAGTTCTGAGAACTCTTCGTATCAGATGCGTAAAGTATCGAATCAGGAAGCCAAGCAACGTATTGCGGAGAAATTGGTTGAGCACATTCCTGACGGTGCGACACTGTTTATTGATATTGGAACGACGCCTGAAGCGGTTGCGAGAGCCTTGCTTCAGAGTCACCAAAACCTAAGAGTGGTGACCAACAATATAAACGTTGCATCGTTGTTGATGGTAAAACCCGATTTCAGAGTCATTCTGGCTGGTGGAGAAGTGCGTAACCGCGATGGCGGAGTCACTGGTGAAGCAACAATGGACTTTATTTCTCAGTTCCGCCTAGATTTTGGGATTTTGGGGATCAGCGGAATTGATTTCGATGGTTCTTTATTAGACTTTGATTATCATGAAGTTAGGGTCAAAAAGGCGATTATTGAAAATAGCCGAAGTGTTTATTTAGGCGTCGACCATTCAAAGTTTGGCCGCAATGCCATGGTGAAACTCGGTGGGATTGAAGAAGTTGATTTAGTGATTACCGATCAAACACCTCCGGAGAGTATTTGTACTTTAATCAAAGAACATGATATCCAACTTGATATTGTGTAGAAGTCCCCATTTTAGATAATCCACCTTAAAGGCTGGTTTTCTACATCTGATGGTTATCGAATTCTTCTACCAATGGTAATAAATTGTTCTTTTTATCACTTTTCTTTCGTTATTGTGAAATTTTTGCTCTATTCATGCTCGAACGAACATTTTTGATCGAGATCTCGCACATTTTTATTAATTGATGCCAAACTAACCATGCGTCGGTGAAAACCGCAATTTTACGGGTGGGGCTGAAATGAGTTCAATAGCAAGATTTGAAACTGAAGTGGTTATCATCGGTGGTGGGGCGACAGGAACTGGCATTATGCGAGATTGTGCCTTGCGTGGCATAAAGTGTATTTTGTTAGAGAAAGATGATTTAGCATCTGGAACCACGGGGCGCAATCATGGCTTACTTCACTCTGGTGCCCGTTATGCCGTCACGGATCAGCATTCCGCAAAAGAGTGTATTCAAGAAAATCGCATACTAAAAAAAATTGCTCGCCACTGTATTGAAGATACGGGTGGGCTTTTTATCACTTTGCCTGAAGATGACCTTGATTTTCAAAAGACATTCATCGAGCAGTGTCAATTAGCCGATATTGACGTTGAAACCTTATCCCCTAGAGATGCATTACGATTAGAACCGAATACCAACCCCGAACTTATCGGTGCTGTGAAAGTGCCTGATGGAACCCTTGACCCATTTCGTCTCTGTTCTTCGAATGTGCTTGATGCGAAAGAGCACGGCGCAAGGCTGTTTAATCATTCTAAAGTCACGTCCTTAATCAGAGAGGCTGATAGAGTTCTTGGCGTAAATTGCATCAACACTCAAACCCACCAACAATTTCAGGTTCTTGCGCAAGAGGTTATCAATGCTGCTGGTATTTGGGGGCAGGGTATTTGTGAGTATGCTGAGCTCAATATCAAAATGTTTCCAGCCAAAGGCTCTTTGCTGATTCTCGATTATCGCATCAATAATTTAGTAATTAACCGCTGCCGTAAACCTTCAGACGCCGATATTCTAGTTCCCGGTGACACCATCTCGTTAATAGGAACAACGTCAGAGCATATTGATTACGACCGGATTGACGATCTACACGTGACAGCGGCTGAAGTCGACCTTTTGCTTGAAGAGGGCACTAAGCTTGCACCTATTATGCAGAACACGCGAGTACTGAGAGCTTACGCAGGCGTTAGGCCATTAGTATCTCTCAGTGGTGACAGTTCAGGGCGCGATATCAGCCGGGGGATTGTATTACTTGACCACCAAGAGCGCGATGGCCTAAAAGGCTTTACTACTATCACAGGTGGTAAGTTAATGACTTATCGTTTGATGGCACAGCAGGCAACGGACATTGTTGCAAAAAAATTGGGTAATTCCACGCCATGTTCTACTCATACTAAACCTCTTCCCGGTTCGGTTGAATCTCCTAAAGCACTGAGGAAAAGTGCCAGTATTGCAAAACCTGTCTACGAATCAGCGATATATCGCCATGGAGAAAGAGCACAGGCTTTCTTATCTGAACAACCTAAAAGTCAGGCTATTGTTTGTGAATGTGAAATGGTGACTGCAGGTGAAATCGAATACGCGATTAAGAAACTGGATGTCAGAAATTTAGTCGATTTGCGCCGACGCACTCGATTAGGGATGGGGCCATGTCAGGGGGAGCTATGTGCCTATAGGGCAGCCAGTTTATTACAAGAATACGGTGATATGACGGGTAATGAATCCGCACTGTTACTCAATGAGTTTCTTGAAGAGCGGTGGAAGGGCATTAAGCCGATTTTCTGGGGCGATGCGTTACGTGAAGCAGAGTTTAGCTATTGGATCTATGAAGGGTTGTTTGGCTGTGGTGATATCCCTAATTCCCAATCGCAACATCCATCTAACAAGGAGCGAGAAGAACAATGATGAATTATGATGTGATTGTGATTGGGAGTGGTGTTGCCGGATATTCTGCAGCCATTAAGTGTTTAGAGCATGGCTTAAAAACCGCTGTAGTAAGCAGTGGCCAAAGTGCGCTTCATTTTTCCTCAGGTTCGATTGATCTTTTATCTCACTCTCCTCGAACTCATCAAGCGATTAATAACCCATGGCAAGAAATCGATCTGTTGGCGGAAGCACTGCCCGACCACCCTTATTCGAAATTGGGTAGCAAAACAATCAAAGTGGCGATGGAATGGTATCAGGTCATGATGAATAAAGCTGGTTTGGTGTTAACTCCAATAATTTCGCAAAACAACCATTTCCGAATTACAACGCTAGGTACACTCAAATCGACATGGTTGTCACAGCCTTATGTACAAAAAATAGAAGCTGACTTTTCTAACCTTGGTGATTTTAAAAGAATCGTGATGATTTCTATTGACGGTTTTCGAGATTTTCAGCCCCAAATCGCTCAAAGCAATTTGTTGCAGCATCCTGCTTTTAAACATGTTCCGATCAAAACAGCCCAAGTGAATTTAACCGCTTTTGGCGCTATCAATCGTAACCCTTACGACTTACGTTCCATCGATATTTCCCGTTTATTGCGTGACGACAGCCAGTTTCAGGAATTTGCCGACCAACTGCTTAACATAGCAACACCAGAGGATTTATTGGTGATGCCAGCGGTTATGGGCAATGGTGACGGCTTAGAGCTGATGAACAAATTGAGTCAATACACAGGGCTAAACTTGCATGAAGTGCCGACAATGCCGCCTTCGTTGCTCGGCATTCGAATCGAAGATTCGATGATGCGAACGTTTATTAATCAGGGGGGCGTTTTACATAAAGGGGATGAGGTACTTGGTGGACAGTTTTCTGAAATGAATGGCCAGTTAGTGCTCAACTCTATTCAATCGAAAAAAATGGGGGATATGGATCTGGTTGCCAAACATTACATTCTGGCTTCAGGAAGCTTTTTTAGTAAAGGTTTAGTCGCCAACCAATATGGTATTGAAGAGCCCGTGTTTGGTTTAGATACCCAAGTGACGGGTGATAGAAATGAGTGGCACCAGCACGATTTCTTTACTCATAAGCCTCATCCATTTCTTTCGTTTGGTGTCACTACAGATAATAATTTTAGACCGTCAGTTAAAGGGCAGAAGGTAGCAAACCTATATTGTATTGGTGCGATTTTAAATGGATATAACCCGATCGTTCATGGTTGTGGCGGTGGTGTTGCAATCAGTACCGCTTATTCGGTAGTCGAGCAGATCGTTGCGGACTCAAGCCGTGAAATACTAGTAGAGGAGTTAAGTGCATGACTATCGCCAGTAGAGACACGACCTTTGACCAATGTATAAAGTGCACGGTATGTACAGTGTATTGCCCAGTAGCGAAAGCTAATCCGGACTTTCCGGGGCCAAAGCAGTGTGGTCCTGACGGTGAGCGTTTACGAATTAAAAGTCCGGAGTTTTACGATGACATGTTAAAGCACTGTACCAATTGCAAACGGTGTGAAACGGCATGTCCTTCTGGTGTACGTATCGGTGATATCATCGCGGTCGCTCGGGGCAAATTTGGTAAACGACCAATGAATCCTAAGCTGGTCAGAGATTACGTGTTAAGTCATACCGATTTATTTGGCTCACTTGCCACACCGCTCGCGCCCATTGTTAATGCGGCAACTAAGCTACCATTAGTTAAGAAAATTATGCATAAAACCATTGGAGTACATGAGCATAAATCTTTGCCTAAGTATTCCCATGGCACATTTAGAAACTGGTTTAAAAACAATGTTTCTGATCAATCTATTTATCCAAGAGCAGTCAGCTATTTTCATGGTTGCTATGTCAATTATAACCATCCTCAACTAGGTAAAGATTTCATTCGAGTGATGAACGCCATGAACATAGGGGTACGTTTGCTTGAGAAAGAAAAATGTTGTGGTGTGGCTATGATTGCCAATGGTTTTCATGACAAAGCCAAGAAGAATGCTGAGTTCAATGTTGTTCATTTAAAACAAGCGATTGAACAAAATAGCATTGCGCTTCTTTCGACTTCTTCTACATGCTCGTTTACCTTGCAAGAAGAGTATCCACACGTGTTAGGCGTCGATAACGAGAGGGTGGTAGATAAAATTAAATATGTTACCCGCTTTTTACTCAAAGAATTTATGAGTGGTAACTTACCGGTGATGAAACCACTCAATAAGAAAATCGTGTATCACACACCTTGTCATTTAGAGCGAAGCGGTGGAACGGTATTTACCATTGAAATGTTAAGAATGATTCCCGGTTTGGAAGTGGTTGTTCTGGACAGCGAATGTTGCGGGTTGGCGGGAACATACGGTTTTAAAGAGGAAAACTACGACGTTTCAATGAAGATTGGTGATGATCTGTTTAGCAAAATTCGTCGTTCTAATGCTGATTACGCCATCACTGACTGTGAGACCTGCAAATGGCAGATAGAAGAAAACACCCAGTTAGAGTGTATCCACCCGGTGAGTTTATTGGCCGAAGCTTTAGTGGACTGATTGGAATAACATTCAAAGCGATTCCCGACCTTGGTGGGGAATCTAGCAAAAGGATTACTTCTCAGACTAAGTGTTGTTTATTAAATATCTTTTGTTGATTCTCTGATAACCAGTTCGCCATCATAAGATCGATGAGTAATTTCTGACGGCTTCTTATTACTTAGCTCGATTGCTAGCTTGGTCGCTTCCTGAGTTAGGCGGACGACAGGTAAGGATACGGTTGAAAGGCTTGGTATCGCGTATGCTGCTGCGGGCTCGTTATCAATACCAATCACTGATATGTCTTCTGGCACACGAATGCCATTATCATGCAGTGCTCGAATCGAACCGATCGCCATATCATCGTTACAGGCAAAAATGGCCGTCAGTTTCTGGCCGGACTTTAAGAGTTCGATAGTGGCTTGATAGCCGCCTTCTAATGTATTGTTTCCTTCCACAACCCAATCGGATTTGGGAACAACACCAGAAATGGTTAGTTGATCTTGATAGGCTTTATAACGCAATTGCCCCGTTTCGCTATCTAAAGGTGAAGTGATACAGCTGATGTTCTGATGACCTTTATCGATTAGGTGACTAACCGCTAAGCGAGCAAGCTGTGTTTGATTAAAGCCATAACTTGCAAGAGACTTTTCGTCTAGCTGACGGTTAAGAATAATTAAAGGTAATGACATTTTGTTTTGCAGCTCCACAAGCTCTTGTTGTGAAAGGTGACGGCTGTAGAGTAATATCGCGTCGCAGCGTTGATTAGCAATGGTTTCGACGGTTTCTCGCTCACCTTCAGCGCTATCTTTGCTGCGGATAACCAACAGTTTTTTGCCCGCTTGTAACGCACCTTGTCCTGCGTGATGGAGAATGCTGCCAAAATAGTTGCTGCGAAATTCTGGAAGAACTAATCCAATAGAGTTGGATGTGTTGGTGGCTAATGCCTGTGCCAGCGTATTAGGTTGATAACCCAGCTCTTTCATGACAGATAGAACCTTTGTTCTTGTTACTTCTCTGACTTGAGCACTGTTGTTTAATACACGAGATACAGTCGCTTTCGAAACGCCTGCTGCCTTACACACATCATTAATGGTAGCCATAGTATTCCTTATCAATTTATCTCAACACCTCGCAATATGTAAGGTGTTGAGATCGAGACAAGTTTATATAATTTCAATTTAAAAATGAAAGGCTTATTTTAAAGCTTGTGAGTGTTAGATGACTTCACCGTTGGTTTCGATAACTTTTTTATACCAGTGGAAGCTCTTTTTCTTAGAGCGCTTCATACTGCCAGTACCATCATCGTGTTTATCAACATAGATAAAGCCATAGCGCTTACGATATTCACCGGTTGTAAACGACACACAGTCAATACAGCCCCATGGCGTATAACCCATCACATCTACACCGTCGTAACTAATGGCTTGTTTTACTGCTTTAATGTGTGAGCCGAGGTAATCGATACGGTAGTCATCATTAACCGTTCCGTCTTCTTCGATCTGGTCTATCGCACCTAGGCCGTTTTCAACAATGAAGATAGGCTTTTGGTAACGTTCATATAGTTCTGATAAAGCAAATCGTAAGCCATCAGGGTCAATCTGCCATTCCCAGTCAGATGCTGGAAGATAGGGGTTTAAGCGGCTACCTTCAAACAAGGATGCGGTATCAGTTTCTTCATCGGTTTTGACGGACACAATGTTGGTCATGTAATAGCTAATGGCTAAGTAATCAGCACAGCCTTGACGTAGTATTTCGTCATCACCTGGTTGCATTTCAACTTCGATACCTTTACGTTGCCACTCTTTTAGTAAGTAACTAGGGTAGTAGCCTCGAACTTGAACGTCGCTAAACTGGTATTTTTCACGCATCATTTCTTGTGCGAGTAACACATCTTCTGGGCGGCACGAAGCCGGGTAAAGCGGCATCATATGGATCATGCTACCAATTTTAAAATCAGGATTGATTTCATGGCCTTGTTTAACCACCAAAGCGCTGGCTAAAAATTGATGGTGAAGTACTTGATATAGTACTTGCTCTGGATTTGCGTGTTCAGAGTAGATCATGCCGGAGTTACAGTAGCCCCAAATCGGCATTTTCCAGTTCTTTTGGTTGTTGATTTCGTTAAAGGTGATCCAGTACTTCACTTTGTGCTTGTATCTTTCCATCACGGTTAAGCTGAACTTGACGAAGAAGTCCATAACCTGACGGTTTTGCCAACTGCCATACTCTTTTACTAAGTGGTTCGGCATTTCAAAGTGAGATAGGGTAATGACTGGCTCGATACCATATTTCAGTAATTCATCGAACAGGTCATCATAGTATTGAAGGCCAGCTTCATTGGGTGATTCTTCATCACCGTTAGGGAAAATACGTGTCCATGCAATAGAAGTACGGAAGCATTTAAAACCCATTTCAGCAAATAATGCGACGTCACCTTTATAGTGACCGTAAAAATCAACGGCTTCATGGTTTGGGTAGAATTTGTCGGCTTCTACCGTATCGGTAATCACGCGGGGAACGCCGTGAGCGCCTTTGGTTAATACATCAACGACGCTAGGGCCCTTGCCTTCTTTGTTCCAACCACCTTCTACCTGATGAGCGGCGACTGCGCCGCCCCATAAAAAGTCTTTTGGGAAACCTTGTTGTGACATATTGATACCTTCTCAGTTAAAGCCATATTGATTAAGGATAGAATGACTGCATTCTAAATCAGTTTGAATAAAAATGGAACCGGTTACATTTTTGTATATATAATCTAGTAAGGTTGTTTTGCTTGTTGAAAGTGAAAATAGCCATGAGTGATGTGCTCATGGCTTGAAAGGAATAAATTGAATTTTCTACGGTAGATCAAAAACTAGTGCAGTGGCTTGAGTGTCACCGTTGTTAAAAAAACGAATCTGCTCTTGCGCTGTTATTTTTGCTCCGTCACCAGGAGTGAGTAGAGTGTCATTAATAAAAATTTCACTGTTCACCTGATGGACGTACACTCGACGACCTTGCTCTATCTGATAGCTAAGCTCAGTACTTGGTTCAAGATTTAGCTGGTGTAATACTGCATTTTGCTTAATTTTCAGAGTACCGTTTTCGCCTGTTGGTGTCGCAATCGTTGTTAGTCCGGGGGCTCGGCCAAAGTCTTTTTGTTGATAATCGGGCGCGCCACCATAGGTATTTGGCTGGATCCAGATCTGCAAAAATTTTAACGTTTTTGTGCTGGAAGCATTGAATTCACTATGTGCGATTCCTTTACCCGCAGACATAAGCTGAAACTCGCCGGCAGGCAACTGTTCGATATTGCCTTCGCTGTCCTTGTGAGCAATCGTCCCTTCAAGCACATAGCTAATGATTTCCATGTCGCGGTGACTGTGAGTCTCAAAACCTGCGCCTGGTGCTACCGTGTCATCGTTGATGACTCGTAGCTCAGAGAATCCCATGTGTTTTGGATCAAAATAGCTACCAAAAGAAAAGGTATGTTTACTGTCTAACCAGCCAAAGTTAGCTCGGCCACGCTGGGATGCTTTTCTTACTTCAATCATTTTGCTCTCCGAATCTTCAACTTCGTTTCGAATATAGAACGGTATGATGTAATTTTAGAGCCTTGCTCTCAGCGATTGCACTAGACACTTTCGTTGTCCTTGTTCAAAATTATTGAACGGATTTCGAATTATCGTCACGGAAGAAATGGTGTACAGGACCATGTCCCTGGCCAATATCGAGTTCATCGGCATGAATAATCGCTTGTGAAAGATAGCTTTTCGCTTTAGTAATAGCTTCTCTTAGTTGAAAACCTTGAGCGAGATAGGAAGCAATAGCAGAAGAGAGCGTGCATCCGGTCCCGTGTGTGTTTTGTGTTGGGATTCTTTCAGCGTTGAAAATCGTCACAGTATCGTTTTCTACTAACCAGTCGCGACTCACTTTCTGATCTTCTAAATGGCCACCTTTTATCAAGCAAGCTTGTGTGTTTAAACTGCGAGCTTTTTCGATAATACCTTCAATTTCATTACTATTTTTTACTTTTTCGCTACCAATAATGACACAAGCTTCAGGAAGGTTCGGCGTTATCAATGTCGCTAAGGGGAACAGTTGGCATTTCAAATCCGCTATAGCGTTTTGCTGAAGTAACAAATCTCCGCTGGTCGCGACCATCACTGGATCGAGAACAATGTCGCGAGGCTGATATTGGCGTAGTTTTCTCGCGACACAACCAATGATTTCAGTACTCGACAGCATGCCAACCTTGACTGCAACGATGTTGAGGTCACTAAACACAGCATCTAGCTGACTTTCAATATGTTCGATAGGTACGTTATGAATAGCAGTAACACCAAGCGTATTTTGTGATGTAATCGCAGTGATAACACTGCATGCATAGCTACCTGTGGCCGAAATCGTTTTAATGTCGGCTTGAATACCCGCGCCACCGCCGCTGTCGGATCCTGCGATAGTTAATACAATGGGAAGGGAAGTAGATTCTTTCATGCTAGCTCCTAAATGAAATTAAATAGGAACTGAAAGCGCGCACTAAGGATACAGATCAGTTGATCGATACTCGGTTTGGCTATAGTTCCCTACGTCAGTGTTAACTGAATCAGGTTCAACGGGTCTCGCGGTTGCGATCTCAGCCTCTTGGCTCCCCGACTATATGTGTGCTTAATCTCTTTTTGCTATCGCAGAGAGTAAGCGCTGGTAACTATTCTATCAGGCTTTACTCGTTTCCATAAAGCGTCATAAAGGTATTTACAGCCTCTTCTACGGTGCTTTTAACCTGGTCTTGGCTAGGTTTATCGATTGCTGCAAAAGCGTATTGCTCAACATACTCTGCAGAGAGCAATGCTTTAAACTGCATCGCTGCAATCCATGAATCACATTCTCTTAACTGGCCTTTCTCTATCTGCAAAGCGATATATTCACTTAAATGTGTCCAGCCCTTTTTAGGGCCATTATTGTAGAAGTGACGTCCAATTTCTGAACGGTCAGCTTCACTTACGGCCATACGATAAACCGCTATCGCATCAGGGGTAAGAATCGAGTCTAAGAAATTGTAACCAAATTCTAATAGAGATGTTTTAACACATCGATTGACGTCTAAAGACAAGAAAGAATTTGATATTTGCTCTGTTGCGGACGACTCCATTACTGCTGCGAAGATTTCTTCTTTAGAGTTGAAGTAATTATACAGGGTCGCCTTAGACCCTCCCAATTGCTTTGCAATATGGGACATGGAAGTTGCGCTAACTCCTTGCTGGGAGAAGGCTTCTTTCGCTATATCTAAGATCGCCTGACGTTTTTCGTCGCTTTTAACTCGCATGAAATTTGTAGCCCTTGAGGAAATTGTGGGTAAGTTTCTCTTGACGAAGTCTTTCTGTCAAGAGTATAACTGTACCGTACGGTTTAGTTATAAGGTTGTCTAATGTGAAAACTTCTATTCAAAGGAACAGTCACAGAAATAAAAATGTTCCTTACATATCAATTACATTACTTAGTGCCTCGCTATTAGCGGGGTGCTCGGTATCAAAAGATGAGAACTTACCTGATGTCTCAGAGGTCAATGACTATGGCTATCAGCAAAGCCTAAATGTGTCTGAGAATATTTCGTGGCCGACTCAGGACTGGTGGTTTAGATATCAAGACCCTCAGTTGAATCAGCTGATTAATGAAGCTTTTTCTGATTCACCAAATCTAAAAATGGCGCAAGCGAGATTGAAGAATGCACAAGGTATTGCGCAACAGGCTGGTGCAAGTCGCTCTGTGAATGTCGGCCTTGCAGCAACAGCGAGCGAAGCTAAAGTCAGTGAGCGTTATCAGGCATATATGCCGCCACCTGGTTGGAATGATTACGGGACGCTAACGCTTAACTTTGAATACGATTTTGATTTTTGGGGTAAAAATCGTGCTTCTGTAGCGGCTGCAACTTCTGAGCTTGCTGCTGCTGAAGCGGAAGCTGTGTCTGCTCGTTTGATGTTGGCGACTGCTGTCTCAAATGCGTATGCAGAGCTGTCACGCCTATATGCTAATAAACACACTGTCGAAAGCGCATTGGATATTCGTCGTAAAACCGTCGAGCTTTTAACAAAACGTTACGAAAACGGCTTAGAGACATTAGGTTCAGTCAATCAGGCAACTGCAATTGCTGCCAATGTTGAAGCTGAGCTGTTAGGTATTGAAGAGTCGATTTCACTACAGAAAAATGCGCTTGCTGCATTGATTGGCCATGGGCCTGATCGCGCTTTAACGATTCTGGAACCACAGATTCAATTGGATGCTCGTTATGGCTTACCACAAGATGCTGGCGTTGGTTTACTTGGGCATCGAGCTGATATTACCGCCGCTCGTTGGCGTGCTGAAGCTGCTGCTGAAAGAGTAGGTATTGCTGAAGCGATGTATTACCCAGATCTGAGTATTTCGGCATTTATCGGCTTTCAGGCATTTGGCTTAAATGACCTGTTTGAAAGTGGTAATGATGCCGGCGCAATCGGTCCTGCACTGTATTTGCCGCTTTTTACTGGAGGACGTTTAGACGGGCAATTGACTTCTGCTGAAGCTCGCTATGAAGAGGCTGTTAGTGGTTACAACGCGACACTAACGCAGGCGTTGCATGAAGTGGCTGATGTGGTGACCAGCACCCAAGCATTGGATGCACGAATCAGCAAAACTCAAGAAGCGGTCAATGCTGCGCAAAAAGCACTTCAAATCGCTTCAAATCGTTATAAAGGTGGCTTAGCAACGTACTTAGACGTTCTGGTTGCCGAAGAATCATTACTTAACAATCAACGTGCGCTGGTGAACTTGCAGTCACGAGCGTTCAGCTTAGATCTGGCTCTTATCCACGCTCTAGGCGGTGGTTTCCAGACCACTGAGTCTTAATTAACAAAAGGTTTCTATTCATGAGTGCAAATACTTCTTTACCAGAAGCGGCGGAATTTGATGCTCCGCGTGCGCAAAAATCACGCAAACTCGGCTTTATTGCTTTAGCTGCAGCAATTGTTTTTGCTGGCGGTGGTTATGCGTCTTACTGGTATTTTGTGGCGTCACGTTACATCTCAACAGACAACGCGTATACCGCGGCTGAAATTGCAGAAGTGACACCAGCGGTTGGCGGTATCGTGGCCAACGTTAATGTAGTGGACACGCAGTTCGTCAATAAAGGCGATGTGCTGGTTAAAATTGAAGACACGGATGCTCAAATCGCGGTTGATCAGGCAAGAGCTGATCTAGCGCTTGCGCAGCGTCGTGTTCGTAGTTATCTGGCGAATGACGAAGGTCTAACCGCACAGGTTCAGGCGCAAAAATCCAGTGAGACTCGCGCCAAAGCGCAGTTAAATGCGGCAAAAGCGGACTTTGAACGGGCGAAAATTGATTTAACTCGTCGTGAAGACTTGGTTCGATCTGGTTCTGTATCCGGTGAAGAATTGACGAATGCGAAAACCGCTTACGAGCGTGCGGAAGCGAACTTAAATGCAGCAAAAGCTGCACTGGCACAAGCGCAAGCAAATCGCTTATCGACAATCGGTACACAAAAAGCAAATGCAGCATTGACGGACAACACAACGGTAGAAAACAACCCTGAAGTATTGTTAGCGAAAGCGCGTTTGAAACAAGCTGAAATTAACCTAGAACGCACCGTGATTCGCGCTCCGGTAAGCGGCGTAATTGCAAAGCGTCAGGTTCAAGTTGGCCGTAGGGTTCAAATGGGGGTACCGTTGATGACGGTGGTGCCAGTACAAAACATTTATGTTGATGCAAACTTCAAAGAAGTTGAATTGAGTGATGTAAAAATTGGTTTACCGGTAACGATTACCGCGGATCTATACGGTGATGAAGTCACCTACCATGGTGTTGTCGCTGGTGTTTCTGGTGGTACAGGCTCTGCTTTTTCGATGATTCCTGCACAAAATGCAACGGGTAACTGGATTAAAGTGGTCCAACGTTTACCTGTTCGTATTGAACTTGACCCTGCTGATTTAAGCGAGCATCCATTGCAAGTCGGTCTTTCTATGGAAGTGACCATTGATACTCAATCTGATGTGAATAAACAGACTATCGCTCAATATCGCGCGGTGAAATTATCAGAGCAAGGTTAAGGTGAGTTATGAGTCATTCTTCTGATAATGACATCAAACCGTTGACTGGTGGAGCGCTGTTTCTTGGCGCTCTATGTCTGGCGATGGCTAACTTCCTGGCAATTTTGGATACGACTATCGCAAATGTATCGGTATCAAGCATTGCAGGCAGTTTAGGCACATCAACCAGCCAAGGAACATATGTCATCACCTCCTATGCGGTTGCAGAAGCGATTTCTGTTCCTTTGACGGGCTGGTTATCTCGCCGCTTCGGTTCGATTCGCGTATTTGTAACTTGTTTCGTATTGTTTGGTATTTTCTCGGTACTTTGTGGCTTGGCGACCAGTATGACGATGCTGGTGACATTCCGTGTTTTCTTAGGCTTGGCGGGTGGTCCGTTAATGCCGCTGTCGCAAACTCTGATGATGCGGATTTTTCCGAAAGATAAAAGCCATGCTGCTATTGGTATCTGGAGTATGACAACCCTCGTGGCTCCTATTATGGGGCCAATATTGGGGGGGATTCTTTGTGATCAGTTTAGCTGGCCATATATCTTCTTCGTCAAAACACCATTTGCGCTTGTCGCAGCATTGATTTGCTGGAAGCTACTGCAGAAATACGAAACCAAAACCGTTCGCTCAAAAATCGACAAAGTGGGTTTGGCACTACTTGTCGTTTGGGTTGCAGCATTGCAGATTATGCTGGATGAAGGTAAAGACCATGATTGGTTTGAGTCAACGCGAATTTGTGTTTTAGCTGTAGTGGCCGTGATCGGGTTTATTGCGTTCCTGATCTGGGAGCTTACAGAGCGAAATCCGGTTGTTGATTTGAAAGTGTTCCGTCATCGAGGTTACTCGATGAGTATGCTGACGCTCTCACTGGCTTTTGGTGCGTTCTTTAGTATTTCGGTAATTACACCATTGTGGTTGCAGATTTATATGGGCTATACCGCAACGATTTCCGGATACTCGACGGCGACAATGGGGATACTGGCAGTATTTTTAGCACCGCTGATTGCTAATCTATCCTCTAAGTTTGATCCACGGCCATTCGTATTTGTTGGTGTAATGTGGTTGGGGTTATGGACCTTTATTCGTGGCTTTGGCAACTTGGATATGACGTTTGCGCAAATCAGCTATCCAATGTTCTTCCAGGGTATTGGTATGCCTCTGTTCTTCGTTCCGTTAACGGCCATTGCCTTAGGTTGTGTGAGGCCAAGTGAGATGGAATCCGCAGCTGGGTTGATGAACTTCATTCGTACATTATCGGGCGCGTTTGCGACTTCAATGATTAATACTTCGTGGGAACATCAAACACGTTACGTGCATGCTGAACTTGCTGGCTTGACGGATAAAGCCGGAGTAGCAACGCATATGATGCAAGATTCCGGCATGGCGATGGGGCAGATACGCTCTTCTATGGATTGGTTGTTGCAAAAGCAAAGTGTCATGGTTGCAACTAACCAATTGTTTATGGTTATCGCTGTGATATTTGCCGTTGCAGCGTGCATTATTTGGTTTGCTCCCAAACCTAAGCATGCGGTTGATCCAGCCGCGGCACATTAAAGTTTAATCCACAGAGCTGAAGCAAAGAGATGGAACTCTTATTTGCTTCAGCTCTTTTTTTAAGGCTGTTTTGATAACGCTTCTCATTACCTTTGGTTTTGTGTGATAATTACCACTCTATTAACCACCAAGTATCCCCATGTCTCGTTCAGCTGCTTCCTTTCACCGTGTGTGCAAATTGTTGGATTATATTCACTCGAATATGGATCAAGTGTTAACCCTTGACGATTTGTCTCAGCAGAGTTGTTGGTCGCGCTGGCAATTACAACGAGTTTTCCAACATGAAACGGGTATTTCAGTTGCGAACTACGTAAGAGAAATTAGGCTAAGTTCTGCTGCAGAACTGCTATTAAAGGGCTCGGACAGAGTGATTGATATTGGGTTAAGTCTGGGGTTTAGTTCGGAAATCAGTTTCTCTCGTGCATTTAAACAACATTTTGGTGTCAGCCCAAGGCTGTATCGCAAGCAAGGAAAGCGATTTGGTTTAAGGAAGCCTCTTAAACCTTCACATGTTTTATCGCCATTGCAAGCACATCCACAACTGATTGAAGTCAGAATCGAGTCGATTAAGGCTTTTGATTGTTACGGCGTCTCAGGTACTTTTTGTGGGTTATTGTCTGACAACCCCGATTTTTCGGTGCGAGTCCCTAAGCTTTGGTTACAACTTCAAACTGAGTACCCAGAGGTTAAACAATATCCCTTAATTGGCGTTATCGATGTTACTCATGCCGCTGCCGATGGGAGTAATCTTCGATATTTAGCCGGTACGCCAGAAAGTCTCAACCGTTCTGAAGCGGTTAATGTACCGGCCCAAACTTATGCGGTTATCAAACATAGAGGGCCTATAGCGGGTTTAGCAAATACCCTAGAATGGTTCATTTTCCACTGGTTGCCAGACTCAGAGTACCGTGGAGTGGATGGGTACGAACTCGAACGCTACCCCATGGGTTACCTGTGTGATCAGCGACACTCAGAAATGGAATATTGGTTACCTATCTCTCCGGCATAACGAACTTGCTCCAAATTGTTAACTTTTTTCTGCAGTCACCTATTAAGATGCAAATGATATTTATTCTTATAAAGAAATTGCAGGGTATTTGATAGATTATGGATATTCATCAACACATTCGATTTTCCCCGATCTCCTTGGCTTTAACCGCCGCTCTTTGTGCACCGACGGCGTATGCTCAAGATCAGAACAGTACAGAAGTTGAGACGGTTACCATACTTGGACAAACGTATCGCAATACAGCAACCAAAACCGCGTTAGAGCCAGATGAAACACCTCAAGGTATTTCTGTTATTGAAGGAGAACAACTTGAGCAAAGAGGTGTGACTTCTCTGGGGCAAGCGTTACGGTATGCCCCGGGAGTCGTGACAGAAACCAAAGGTGGTGCTGTGAGCATGTACGATAACTTTTACGTACGTGGGTTTCGTGTCGACCAAACGTATTACGATGGTGTAGTGCTTCAGTATCTGAAAGGCTGGAATTTACAGCCGCAGATCGACCCTATTGTCATTCAACAAGTCGAAGTATTTAAAGGTCCCTCGTCGGTTTTATATGGCTCAATGCCGCCGGGTGGAATGATCAACAGCATTGCAAAGTCACCACAGCAAGAAGGTCACACTGACATTTCGGCTTCAACGGGTTCGCGAGATTTACAGCAAGTGAGTTTAGACACGGCGGGGCAATTGGGTAACAGCGCTGTTACCTATCGTCTTATCGCTAAGGCTAGAAAACAGGATGGACAGGTTGAAGGTACGGAAGAAGAGCGTTACCTCATCGCCCCTTCTTTAGATTGGCAGGTGACAGATAGCACGCTGATTAACTTCAATATGTATTATCAAAACGACCCAGCAATGGGAATGAACTCATCATTACCGCTTGCAGCCATTACCAACGGGTCAACTAATCCGTCGACATTCGCAGGAGACGTAAATTGGAGTAACTTTGAGCGAGAAATTATGATGCTGGGCTACAAGATCCAACATCAGTTCAACAGCGATTGGAGTTTTTTACAGAACTTCCGCTATACCGATGCTTCTTTGTATCAGGAAAATACCTATCATTCGTCCGACGGTTTTGATCAAACCAGTGGCCAGTTATCTCGTAACATCTATTCGACAGAAGAAGAGTATCAAGGCGTGGTGATTGATAACCAGTTATCAGGTGTCATTCACTGGGGAGCGGTTGAGCATAATTTGTTGGTCGGTTTAGATTACCAAACGTTAAGTGGTGACTCTTTATATAAAACCTATTCTACAAGTGATGCTGGCTTTGGTTTGTTCAATATTTATAGTGCGAACAACCATTTACTTAACCTCAATAATGTAAGTGAAACTTATGCTGGAAACACTGAGATTGAAGTCGATCAGCTCGGGGGGTATTTCCAAGATCAAGTCCGTTGGAATCAATGGGTATTGATAGCCGGTGCTCGAGTGGATAATTACAAAAGCTCCAGTGGCGCTTCAGGCAGTTACTCCAAAGCAGACGTTAGTGAATTTTCTTATCGTATAGGAGCGCTTTACCAGTTTGATTCAGGCATTGCTCCGTTTATTAATTTTGCAACCAGCTTCTCGCCAATAGCTGGAATGTCATCTTTTGGTGAACCGTTTGAACCCGAAACGGGCGAACAAGTCGAGGTCGGGGTTAAATACTTATCTGCGGATATGAGTAAACAGCTATCGACATCTGTTTACCAAATAGTGAAAAGTAATGTGGTGATTACGGACCCTTCTTCTGCGAACTATCAGGACGACCTACAAGTTGGGGAAGTTCGGTCTCAGGGTATAGAAGTCGAAGGTCGCTGGTGGTTGAGTCCAAACTGGGATGTATCGGCAAGTTACACCTACGCCGATGTTGAAGTGACAGAAGACAATATCAATGGCTTGCAAGGAACGACACCAATATACGTACCAAAGCACGCGGCGACAATCTGGTCCAATTACGATATAGAACAGGGTGCTTTACAAGGGGTGAGCATTGCTGGTGGTGTACGTTACGTTGGAGAAATGTACATGGATGCAACTAATACTGAGGGCAAAGTCTCTGACTACACGGTTACCGATCTTTCTCTGGGCTATCAACTTGGCAGTTTAAGTGAGTCTCTAGAAGGTGCCAAAGCTGATTTTATCGTCAGTAACTTGTTTGATGATGAATACTATACTTGTTATGACAGTGCAAACTGTTGGTATGGTGCTGAAAGAACTGTCGAGCTTAAAGTGAACTACGAATTTTAAAGTCACTTACTGAGTATATCCATCTATTCAAAATGCCCGGCAATGTGAAGTGACCCCCAATAGTTGGACACCAATTATTGGGGGTATTTTTATGATTAACCCAATCTTAACTGTCTTCAATTTAAGCTATGACCAAGGTCGGAAATTCAGCGATTTAGAGCGAATAGATTAACGGAACCATTAATGTGGCAGAGAAGTGATATTCTTGTCAGATAAATGGCTAAAATAGCTATCCATGAGTATCGATTCAGCTTTAAGAGTTATAACAGTTAGGTTTGATAAATGCTAAAAGCTCTATTGGTAGAAGATGATTTGGATCTTGCTACCGCACTTATTGACTACATGTCATTGGAAGATATCGATTGTGACTATGCTGCTGATGGTCAGGTTGGTTACAACCTGATTATGTCTAATCGTTATGATGTCATTATTCTTGATCTCAACTTACCTAAAATTGATGGTTTGGCCGTTTGCGAACGAATTCGCAATGATGGTATTGAAACACCCGTACTAATGCTTACAGCCCGAGATACGTTGGATGATAAGTTAGCGGGTTTTAGTAAAGGTGCCGATGATTATTTGATCAAACCATTCGCGATGGCAGAGTTACTTGCCAGAATTAAAGTTCTAGCGAAACGTCGTAGTGGGCAGATTGCGAAGTTGTCTGTTGCAGACCTAGAGCTCGATTTGAGCCAACGTCAGGCATCTAGGGCCGGGCTTGTATTAAAACTTTCACCCATCGCTTTAAAAATTCTAGAAGTGTTGATGAGAGATTACCCTTCAGGTGTTTCACGAGAAAAAATTACACAAGCAATTTGGGGTGATGAGCAGCCTGATAGCAATAGCCTTAAAGTTCACATTTTTAACCTGCGTAAACAGGTTGATCAAAAGGGGATGAACCCCTTGATTCATACTATTGCTGGCTTCGGTTTTGCAATTGCGGTACAGGATGATTCATGAGAATACGCCGTAGTTTAAAAATATTTATCATTTGCGCCATCATGGGAATGGCGACACTGATGGTGTTGGGGTTTTCTGCATTAACGGCTAACTACTTTGAAAAAGGCCTCGATAGTGGTGTTCGAATCACAATGCATGAAATCGGTCGGTATACCGATATAAGGCTAATAGGACCTGAAACCGTATTGGGGTTTCAGGTTGCGCATCAATGGGAAGATGTACAGCCAGAAGTTAGGAAAGTCTTGAGTCGCCCAACAAAGCACTTTGAATTTATCAAGAAAGTTGAGCGAGACGGTTGGATCTCTGAACCGAAAAGAGCGTATTTTTTATTGCGATACGATCACAGTCCTGACGATGTTGTTTATATCTCTCGAGTTATCAATGAATCCGAAGTTGCTGAACTTAGTCGGCAAATCAATAAAGGCAAGCTACCACATGCATATCAAATTCTGGGGTATGCGGCTATTGGCTTAGGATTGTTTGCCGTTTGTATGTATTTAGTGATGCAAATGGTCGCCAAGCCTATTGAACGTTTGGCTAACTGGGCTAAAACATTGACACCTTGTCAGTTGCAGTATCCTTTGCCTGATTTTCACTACAATGAGCTCAACCGCTTAGCCAGTATCGTTAAAAACAGTCTTTCATCGGTAGAAGCTAGCCTGTGTAGAGAACATCAGTTTCTTGCACATGCCAGCCATGAACTGCGCACACCGATAGCCGTTGTTCGAAGCAATACCGAACTGATGGCGAAATTGTTAGATAAGCCTAACTCAATCGATAAGCAAAAAGAGGTCTTAGAGCGAATTCTCCGAGCTGGTTTCACTATGACGGATTTATGCGAAACTCTATTGTGGCTTAACCGAGGTCAGGAAAGTCAATTACCAGAATCAGAGGTTGTTCTTGGCGATCTGGTGAAGCAAATTAGCCATGAGTTAAATTACCTAATTAAGAATAAGTCGGTCACCGTAGAGATTAAGGTAACATCGGACAAGTTTACCTTGCCAGTGACACTATGCAGAATCGTGTTGAGCAATCTTATTCGCAATGCTTATCAACACACTATGAGTGGCACGGTGAGCATCAAACAAGCGGGCAGTAAGATTTCTATTGTTAATTGTGAGCAGAGTGTTGGCGATACTCAGGAGCAATTAGGGTTTGGTTTAGGCTTGGAGTTGACCCATCGAATAATACGTCATTACAACTGGAGTTTTCATACTGAAGAATATGAACAGGGGCGTGATGTACGAATTGACTTTTGTTAACAAAAAAATTGCCCACTCATATGACTAAGAGTGGGCAATGAAGCTAGCGTAATAATTGGGGGAACTACGCTACTGCCTGAGCACCTTGTTTTGCTTTAGCTCGCATCGCGAGTAACAACGTCATACCGAAAGCAACTGCGAATGAAATAGCCATACCAATCACGTAATAAGTGATTTTCTCAGGGTTGATAGAGATGATGCCTGGAAGACCTGCCGCGCCTAGCGCTTGAGCTTTTACATTAAACAGAGTAATGAAAGCACTTGATATCGCAGCGCCAGTAATTGCCGCAATAAATGGGTAGCGAAGCTTAAGGTTTACACCAAACATTGCTGGTTCAGTGATACCTAGCAGAGCAGTAATACCAGATGGAACGGCAATCCCTTTCAACTTAATATCTTTAGTAGTAAAACCAACCGCTAGGGAAGCGGCACCCTGAGCGACGTTAGACATTGCTGCGATAGGGAAGATGAATGTACCACCAGTAACAGCGATATCTGCCAATAGCTGTGTTTCGATAGCGATAAAGCTATGATGCATACCAGTAATAACAAACGGTGCGTAGATAAAGCCAAATAGAGCGCCACCGATGAAACCTGCTGAATCATATAGCCAGTTCAGACCATCACCTAGCATAAAGCCGACATCACGAGTGATAGGACCTACTAACGTAAACGTTAGGAAACCAGTAATGAAAATTGCCAGCATTGGAGTTAACAGGTTATCCAGTACAGAAGGGATAAATTTACGTAAACCATTCTCTACTTTTGCCAAAATGAATGCTGAAACCAGTACTGGTAGAACAGAGCCCTGATAACCTACTTTCTGGATTTCTAACCCTAGAATGTTCCAGGTTGGTATGGTTCCGGATACCGATGCGCTACCAAAACCCCAGCCATTTAGTAGGTCTGGGTGAACCATCAGCATACCTAATGCGGCACCAAGAAACGGGTTGCCACCAAACTTACGAGAAGCAGAAAATGCTAGTAATACCGGAAGGTATACAAAAGGGGCGTTAGCAAAAGTGTTAATCATGCTAGCGAGATCTGCCAGTCCTGGATTTGCGTCAATCAACGATTGCCCGTCAATGAATAGGCCTTTCGCGGTTAACACGTTGAAAAGACCCATCAAGAGGCCACCAGCGACGATTGCAGGAATAATCGGAACAAAAATGTCTGATAGTCCTTTTACAGCACGTTGGACAATGTTTTGTTTCTCTGCACCCGCAGCAGCAACGTCGTTGGTAGACATTTCTGCCATGCCTGTAAGTTTTGCCATCTCTGCATAAACTTGGTTCACAATGCCTGAACCAAAAATGATTTGGTATTGGCCTGCGACCTTAAATTGACCTTTTACCCCATCAAGATCGCTGATTGCTTCTTCATTGATAAGACTTTCATCTTTCACAGCTAAACGCAGACGTGTTGCACAGTGCGCTAGTGCTTGAATATTGGATTGCCCGCCTAAGTGGTCGAGAAGTTGTTTTGCTATGACTGGATAGTTCATAACTCACCCCGGTTCATGTTCGTAATTAGTATAGTTAAAAATCAGTTCTAAATTGTATTTTTGGGAACGTTTGCAAAACTAATTCTTGTTAAATTTTCCCTGATCGTCAAAACCTAACGGTTGATTATGTGAAGGTGATCGCCAAAACTAGCAGCAGGATGATTGAAAACAAGGTTAAAATCACGCTAATGAAGTAAAAATACAATTGTTGTTTGCAATCAATCCCAACGCGGACGTAAAAAAAGGTGCTTTATGGCAAGTTTGCATGATGTTGCAAGGCTTTCAGGTGTTTCTAAATCAACGGTATCTCGTGTGATTAATGACGAGTATGGCGTAAAAGAATCCACAAAAATCAAAGTGTTAAAAGCGGTTAAAGAGTGCGGCTACGTAGTTAATCAAGTTGCTAAAGATTTGAAGTCTCAGAAAACAAACTTAGTGGGTGTGATTGTACCGCGAGTGAGTTCACACGCGACCGCACAAGGTGTTGATGGTTTGACCGCAATATTTGAACAGGCAGGAAAACATCTGTTGTTGGCCAATACACATCAAGTGCATGAAAAAGAACTTGAATATATTCAAATATTTAACCAAAAACGCGTTGAAGGTATCGTTTTTTATGCGACACATTTAGATGCCCCATTGGTTAAAGCTATTCAGCAATCTCCTGTGCCTGTTGTCCTTGTAGGGCAAGATGGGTCGTTACACAATATCCCAAGCGTAGTACATGATGACACTCGAGTTGGTTTTGAAGCGGGTAATCGATTAGTTGCCGCGGGTTGTAGCAAAATAGGTTTTATCGGTGTTCAAAGCGATGACATTGCTGTTGATGTTCAGCGTTCACAAGGGCTAGAGCAGTCTTTAGCGTTCCATCAGTTATCGGTTCTGTTTCATGTACACGGTGATTTCTCTATAGAATCTGGCTACAAGCTGGCACAAAAACAACTAGAAAAACACCCTGATATGGATGGATTGTTCTGTGCAACAGACCGTATAGCTTTAGGTGCTGTAAAAGCATTGACGGAAAAGGGAATTCAGGTGGGTGAACAAATAAAAGTGTTAGGTGTGGGTAATGATGAGCTGGCCTCTGTCTCGACACCTAGCTTATCCACTTTCAACTATGCTTTTGATAAAGCTGGTGAAAACGCAGCTAAAATGTTGCTGGAACGTATCGCAGGTAAGGGGCAAGAGATGAGTAAAGTCGTGCTTACGTTCCAAAATATTGACCGCGAGACCTGTTAATCTCTCTTATACTTCTGTTTTTTTTTGCTGCCGGCATTGTGTGCCGAACTTCACATTAAACCGACTCAATAA
Organism: Vibrio sp.; assembly: GCA_048259585.1. Taxonomy (GTDB): domain Bacteria; phylum Pseudomonadota; class Gammaproteobacteria; order Enterobacterales; family Vibrionaceae; genus Vibrio. The sequence continues at coordinate 218,434 of JBLXHN010000001.1, forward strand.
GGTTTGTATTTACTTAAATACTTGCTTATTGAGTGGTTGTTTTATATTTTGAGAACGTTCCCGAAATCTTTTTATATTAGGTAAGACCATGTCTCTACAAACCCTTATCGATGTCGCTGGTGGCGTGAAAAATATTGTTCGAATTTTAGCTCCTGAGGGGCGAGTTGTTGTCGCGGTTAAAGATGCAACGGAAGTTGCGCCATGCCCTGACGGGATTGAAACGGAATCGGTATTAGGTGAGTGGCAATTATCTATGCTTCGTGATGAAAGTATTTCGGATCAGGATTTAGCCGACTTAGGCGAGAATATTGCTCAAATGCAACGTAAGCGCGCCACTGATTTTCTCCAACCGACTGAATGTCCGTACCGCCCACAATGGCATATTTCACCACCGCAAGGCTTGTTGAATGACCCTAACGGTTTTGTATACCACGATGGTGCATACCATCTGTTTTATCAATGGTATCCGTACGGATGCGAGCACAAAGATAAGTACTGGGTTCATTTAAAAAGCAGCGATTTACTGAATTGGGACTGGCAGTCTATTGCTTTAACGCCATCAGACTGGTTTGACAGTCACGGTGTATTCTCTGGTCATGCTGTCAGTCACGATGGCGATTTACTTCTGTACTATACAGGTAATACTCGTTTAGGGCATGACCGCTATCGTCAGACGATGCAATGCGTTGCTCGTTTGAAGGATGACAACAGTTTTGAAAAACTGGGTCCAGTTATCCGCACGCTTCCAGAGGGGGTTACCGAGCATTTCCGCGACCCTAAAATTATTAAGCATAACGATAAGTGGCACATGTTACTTGGCGCTCAGACGAAAGATTTACAAGGCAGGCTTGCGGTATATCATTCAAAAGATTTGATGAACTGGCAGTTTGATTCACTCTATGGTGACGAGTTGGCACCGTTTGGTTACATGTGGGAGTGCCCGGATTGGTTTGAACTTGGTGGTGTTGAGTTTTTTGTATTTGGTCCTCAGGGAATCAAATCTGATAATCCGAACCATACAATTGAGCACCAAAATCGCATCTTTAAGTCGCATATTGATGATGAAGGTCAGTTCCATTTAATTGAAGGTTGGCAGCTTGATGCTGGTTTTGATTTTTATGCTCCGCAGTCAGTGCAAACGCCAGATGATCGAAGAGTGATGTGTGGCTGGATGGGCTTACCTGATGAAGTAGATCAGCCGAGCTGTGATAACGGTTGGATCCATCAGTTGACGGTGCCAAGAGAGCTAAAGTGGGTAGACGGCAGAATTCTACAAACGCCGATTGAAGAAATTGAGCAATTACGCGAAGAAACTAAACAGCTGAAGTTAAATGAGCAGAGTGTGGATATTGGCACTAAAAGCTTTGAATTGCAGCTAACACTTCCTTGGGATACTGAGCTTCATTTGCTAGCAGACGAGCAGTATAGCGTTAAGCTCGAGTTGGATTCTCAGGCGGGCGTGTTACGTTTTGATCGTTCTGACACTCTGATTCGTCAGGGAGACACTATCAGGGAACTTCCGTTAACTTCTGAAACCGTTGAACTGCAGATATTGGCAGATAACTCGTCACTCGAAATCTTCATCAACCACGGTGAATTTGTCATGACAGGGCGTGTATTTACCCCAGAATCTGCGACAAAAATATCAGTGAAGGGTAGGGAAGTAAGCGCAGACTTTACCCCACTTAAAGCGACTCAATGGTCATTCGCACCGAGATAGTTTTTGTATTTTGTGAGTATTAAAAAAGGTGAGCTAGATGCTCACCTTTTTACTTTTCTGTTGGTGTTAGTTTAAAAAGTCAGACAAAGCCTGTTGATTGGGGAGCGCTGTCATCGCACCTTTTTGAGTGGTTGCCAGTGCACCACAACCATGTGCACACTGAATAGCGGTTTTAACTTGGTCTTCCGTATTCCAGTTTTCATATGTTGAAAGGGTGTAAAGCAAACCTCCAACAAATGCATCACCAGCGCCTGTCGTATCAATAGGTTTAACGACTTTGCCCTCAATAAGCTCTTGAGATTCTGGTGTAATTACAAGAGCACCTTTGGCACCTTGAGTAATGATGACAAGAGGGATGTTCAGTTTCGCAAGGGCTGCAATACCATTCTCAATAGAGTCAGTTTTGGTCAAATAAGTTAACTCTTCTTCTGAAAATTTAGCGACATCTGCTTGAGCAGCCGCTTTCATCACGGTTTCAATCAGTTCTTCAGGTTGTTGCCATACCTCTTCTCTTAGGTTTGGGTCGAAGCTAAAGAACCCTCCGGCTTTTTTGATTCGTTTAATAGAATCAAAAGTGCTGCTGCGACTTGGTTCGTTGGCCAATGCAATGGAGCAGACATGCAGCCAATCACCCGCTGAGAAATCGGGGATATCATGAGGTTGAAGAAATTGGTCAGCACTCGGTTTAACCATAAAAGTAAAACTGCGTTCACCGTCGTCATCGAGATCGACCACAACAGTGGAAGTGCGTTGTTGATCGTCCAGTACCAGGTACTGGCAATTTACCCCTTCACTATTGAGTGTTTGGTTCATAAATTTACCAAACGGGTCGTTACCCACTCGACCGAAGAATGCGGCATTACCACCAAGGCGTGATACTGCAACCGCAACGTTTGCTGGCGCGCCGCCCGGGCACTTTAAGTAGTGATTTTCACCATCGGGAATTAAGTCAACTACAGCATCACCAGTCACCCAAACTTTACCCATTATGTTTCTCCACTCAGTATTAAATGCAATTTTTTCCAAGTATAAATTATTTTCGGTAACGTTCCCGAAAATAATTTAAAAATTTGTCACCGTTAACAAAAATTATAGTAAACGGATACAAAAAAGCCGCCATGAAAGGCGGCTAAGACATTTTTGCTGACTATCCGCAAGATAAAATTGAAGCGATTAAAGCGTTGGTTAACGATGACCCGAATCTTTCGAGCTTGTTAGAATTTGCCGAGTATCCAAATTCCGCGGGCGAGCTACAAGGCTACTCGTCCAATGTCAAACACTTAGCCACAGAGCATTACGCGCTGCTTGGGAATGCTGGCGAGTTTTTAGACCCGGTATTTTCCTCTGGCGTGACTATTGCAATGAAGTCTGCTGAACTAGCGGTCAATAATGTTGTTAAGCAACTGCAAGGTGAGGATGTAGATTGGTTTACTGAGTACGCAACTCCGTTAATGGTTGGAGTAAATACATTTCGGACTTATGTCGAAGGTTGGTATGATGGTTCACTTCAAGAGGTTATCTACTATCAAAAACCCAATAGTCGAATTAAACAAATGATTTGTTCTATTTTAGCTGGCTATGCGTGGGATACGAGTAATCCATACGTAAAAGACTCCAAACGACGTTTATCTAGCTTGGCTGAGTTAATAAAAGCGAGTCAGTAACTATTTATTTTAAATTACGCTTCGCTGGATTACATAATAACTACTAAATTGAGTTCATAACCTACAGTTCAATAATTAGCTTGAGCTATTATTGGGCAGGGCGAGTTAACTTGGTGCAACTCAGTGATCTTGTTCACACTTGATTATTGAGTCTTGAGAGGATAATCACATATGTCGTTCGATATTATGCACAATATGTTAAAAATATTGTTAATTTCTAGTGCAAGATGCTGAGAATGAAGTGTTGAATAGAACAATTGATATATTAAGCTGATGTAAAGGATTTCTTTTCCTCGGATGTTCTAGGTAATTGGGGTTTTATTGGTTTTTTATTTCAGTAATATCCTGTTACCGAGAATATAATCTGTTTTTGCTGTGTCTTTATGGCAAATTACTTCAATGATTGTTACTGTTTTGCCGCATTCTTTGTGAGGGTTAGGGGTAACCAGTGGTTTTTTATCTCCTGACCCTTTTAGGCTAGCCGTTCTAGTCTGCATCGAAGAAGTCATGGATGCATAATTAAAACTTGGAGTTTATTTAAATGTATAAAAATAAAATTACACAAGCTGTGCTATTAGGTGCAAGCTTTGCAGCGGCAACAGCTTCATTTGCAACTATTGCAGCAGATGTTCCTGCAGGTACAAAACTAGCACCTGTACAAGAGATTGTTCGTGGTAACGGTACAGAAGTCGCGACTATTGACCCGCACAAATCACAAGGTGTTCCAGAGTCACATGTAATCCGTGATCTGCTTGAAGGCTTAGTTAACCAAGATGCAAATGGTAAAACTATCCCTGGTGTCGCAGAAAGCTGGGAAACAACAGACAACAAAACTTTCACTTTCCACCTACGTAAAGACGCAACTTGGTCTAACGGCGAACCTGTAACTGCACAAGATTTCGTATACAGCTGGCAGCGTGCGGTAGACCCAGCAACAGCTTCTCCATACTCTTGGTACATGGAATACACCAAGATGAAAAATGCAGAAGAGATCATTGCGGGCAAGAAAGACAAGAGCGAGTTAGGTGTTAAAGCTCTTGATGAAAACACACTAGTTGTAGAATTAAAAACAGCCGTTCCTTACTTTGTTATGATGACTGGTCACACGACGATGAAACCAGTTCACCAAGCAACGGTTGAAAAGTTTGGCGATCAATGGACCAAACCAGAGAATTTCGTTGGTAACGGCGCTTACGTTGTCGACAAATGGGTAGTTAACGAGCGTTTAGTCCTTAAACGCAACGAGAAGTACTGGGATAACGAACACACAGTACTGAACAAAGTAACTTTCCTTCCAATTGAAAACCAAGTTGCTGAAATGAACCGCTTCCTTGCAGGCGAGATCGATATCAGCTACGAAGTTCCAGTAGAGCACTTCCGTCGTCTTAAGAAAGAGCACCCAGAGTTTGTTTCTGTAGTGGGTAATCTATGTTCTTACTACTACTCTTTCAACACCAAGAAAAAGCCATTTGATGACGTGCGTGTACGTAAAGCAATTTCTTACGCCATTGATCGTAACATCGTCAGTGATGCAATCATGGGCCAAGGTCAAAAACCGGCTTACTTCCTAACTCCTGAGATCACTTCTGGTTTTAACCCAGTGATGCCAGCTTACGGTAAACTGACTCAGAAACAACGTAACGAAGAAGCGGCTCGTCTACTTGCTGAAGCGGGCTACGGTAAAGACAACCCACTTAAGTTTACTCTTCTATACAACACTTCAGAAAACCACAAAAAGGTTGCTGTAGCGATTGGTTCTATGTGGAAGAAAACTTTGGGCCTAGACGTAACTCTAGAGAACCAAGAGTGGAAAACTTACCTATCTTCTAAAGACCAAGGTGATTTCGAAGTTGCACGTGCCGGCTGGTGTGGTGACTACAACGAAGCATCTTCGTTCTTAACGCTAATGGTGAGCAGCAACACTACCGGTGGTCAGCACTGGGGTAACACAGATTACGACGCTATCATTGAGAAAGCTCTACACTCTACTTCTGAAGAAGAGCGCAGCAAGCTTTACGCAGAAGCTGAAGCTCTAATGGCAAAAGAAATGCCAATTGCTCCTATCTATCAGTACGTTAAAACGCGTTTACTTTCTCCAAAAGTTGGTGGCTTCCCTGCTAACAACCCAGAAGAGAAAATTTATTCAAAAGACTTATACATAAAAGCTGAATAATCCAAAGCGTTAAAAAACTATAATTAACTAGACACTGCATGTGCCTGAAGTTTGCAACGGTGCATGCAGTCTTTTTTTGTTTTAAATTGTCACAGACTGGAAGAGTGAGTTTATGTTTAAATTCATTATCAGACGCGTATTGGAAGCAATCCCAACTATGTTGGTGTTGATTACCGTATCGTTCTTTCTAATGCGTTTCGCACCGGGTAACCCGTTTTCAAGCGAACGTGCATTACCGCCAGAAGTTATGGCGAACATTGAAGCCAAATATGGTTTAGATAAGCCCGTATTCGAGCAATACACGACTTATTTAACCAACGTTTTGCAAGGCGACTTTGGCCCTTCATTTAAGTACTTAGATTACTCAGTAAACGAGCTGATTTTTGCCGCACTACCTGTATCGGCGAAGGTGGGTTTTGCTGCGTTCATCTTTACTGTCATTATGGGCGTTTTCGTCGGAACGATCGCCGCATTGAGGCAGAATACCTGGCTTGATTATTCCATTATGGCGACCGCAATGATTGGGGTTGTAATGCCTTCATTCGTGTTGGCACCGGTATTAATCTATGTATTTTCAATCAACCTAGGTTGGTTCCCAGCTGGGGGCTGGCTAGATGGTTCGTTTAAGTATATGGCTCTGCCTGTATTGGGTATGTCATTACTTTATGTTGCAACATTTGCCCGTATCACGCGCGGCTCAATGATTGAAACGCTAAACAGTAACTTTATCCGTACTGCTCGAGCGAAAGGTTTGAGCTATCCATACATTGTCGTCAAACACGCGTTGAAGCCAGCAATGCTACCTGTTGTATCGTACATGGGCCCAGCATTCGTCGGTATTATCACTGGTTCAGTGGTAATTGAAACCATATTCGGTCTACCTGGCATTGGTAAACTGTTCGTAAACGCGGCATTTAACCGTGACTATTCATTGGTAATGGGTGTGACCATTTTGATTGGTTTCCTATTCATCCTGTTCAACGCGATTGTAGATATTTTGTTGGCAGCGATTGACCCGAAAATTCGTTACTAAGGAAGTATTACTATGTTGACGAAAAAAGAAAATCTGGAAGCGATCGAAAAGTTTTCCGAAAATCTTGAAATCGAGGGTCGCAGCCTGTGGCAAGACGCTCGTATCCGCTTTATGCGCAACAAAGCAGCTATGGTAAGTTTAGTTATCTTAGCTTTAATGACGCTGGCAGTTATCTTCCTGCCGATGATTGCGCCATTTACTTATGACGATACCGACTGGTATGCGATGCACGTTGCACCAAATGCTGAGCATTGGTTTGGTACCGACAGTCTAGGTCGTGATATCTATGTTCGTACACTGGTCGGTGGCCGTATCTCACTGATGGTGGGTGTGATGGGCGCATTTGTTGCTGTGCTAATTGGTACGCTTTACGGTGCAGCATCTGGCTTCATTGGTGGCCGTGTTGACCGTATCATGATGCGTATTCTTGAAATTCTATACGCTGTACCATTCATGTTCCTAGTTATCGTATTAGTGACCTTTTTCGGACGTAATATCGTACTTATCTTCGTTGCTATCGGTGCAATTGCATGGCTGGATATGGCACGTATCGTACGTGGCCAGACATTAAGCCTACGTAGCAAAGAGTTCATCGAAGCGGCGCATGTTTGTGGTGTGAGCAATTGGAAGATCATTACTCGCCACATCGTTCCAAACGTATTAGGCATTGTTGCGGTTTACTCAACACTGCTTATTCCAAGCATGATTCTGACGGAATCGTTCTTATCTTTCCTTGGCTTAGGTGTTCAAGAGCCTATGACAAGCTGGGGAGCACTATTGCAAGAAGGTGCAAACACAATGGAAATCGCAATTTGGCAGCTTGGCTTCCCTGCGGCATTCATGGTAGTCACACTGTTCTGCTTTAACTATGTGGGTGACGGTCTCCGTGACGCGCTGGATCCAAAAGACAGATAAGAATTGAGGAAGTAGTAATGGCTTTATTAGATGTCAAAGACCTGCGCGTAGAGTTCACTACCCAAGATGGTATTGTTACCGCAGTAAACGATTTGAACTTCTCACTGAATCAAGGTGAGACTCTGGGTATCGTTGGTGAATCAGGTTCGGGTAAATCTCAAACGGTTTTCTCTATTATGGGCCTGTTGGCTAAAAACGGTATCATTTCAGGTAGCGCAAAATTTGAAGGTAAAGAGATCCTTAACCTGCCAGAAAAAGAGCTGAACAAAGTTCGCGCTGAACAGATTGCGATGATCTTCCAAGACCCGATGACGTCGCTTAACCCATATATGAAAGTTAGCGACCAGTTAATGGAAGTGCTAATGCTGCACAAAGGCATGGGTAAAGCGGATGCGTTTGAAGAGTCTGTACGTATGCTTGAAGCGGTTAAAATTCCGGAAGCTCGCAAACGTATTACTATGTACCCGCATGAGTTTTCCGGTGGTATGCGCCAGCGTGTCATGATCGCAATGGCATTGCTGTGTCGTCCGAAGCTTTTGATTGCTGACGAACCAACAACTGCATTAGATGTGACGGTTCAGGCACAGATCATGGATCTACTGAACGAGCTGAAGAGTGAGTTCAATACGGCAATCATCATGATTACCCACGACCTTGGTGTCGTTGCGGGTTCATGTGACAAAGTACTGGTTATGTACGCTGGTCGTACAATGGAGTACGGCACTGTAGATGAAATCTTCTATAACCCTAGCCACCCCTATGCGGAAGGTCTGTTAAAAGCGATTCCTCGTCTGGATACTGAAGGTGAAGTGTTGCCGACAATTCCAGGCAATCCGCCTAACTTACTTCGTCTGCCACCAGGTTGTCCATATCAAGAGCGATGCCATCGCGTAATGGACCGTTGTAAGCGTGAAGCACCGATTCTTACTCCATTTGGTAATGATCGCCAACGTGCATGTTTTTCTGATTGGGAGGCTTGGAAGAAATGAGTGTAGATAAGAAGCTATTGTTAGATGTTAAAGAGCTAAAAGTACACTTTGACATTGCATCTAAGTCAGCATGGCCATGGAGCAAGCCTTCTAAACTAAAAGCGGTTGATGGTGTTAACGTTCGTTTGTATGAAGGTGAAACATTAGGCGTTGTTGGTGAATCAGGCTGTGGTAAATCAACATTCGCTCGCGCGATTATCGGTTTAGTTGAAGCGACAGCAGGTGAAGTGGTGTGGTTAGGTCAAGATCTGACGCGCATGCAGGAAGTGAAACGTCGTGAAACTCGTAAAGAGATTCAGATGATTTTCCAGGACCCCTTAGCATCACTTAACCCACGTATGACTGTTGGTGACATTATCGCTGAGCCTCTTCAGACGTTCTATCCGGAGCTTTCTAAACAGGAAGTAAAAGACCGCGTTAAAGAGATGATGGCGAAAGTGGGTCTGTTACCTAATGTGATTAACCGTTACCCACACGAATTCTCTGGTGGTCAGTGTCAGCGTATCGGTATTGCACGCGCTTTGATTCTTAACCCGAAGATGATTATTTGTGATGAACCTGTATCGGCATTAGACGTATCGATCCAGGCACAGGTGGTGAACCTATTACAAGAGCTGCAAAAAGAGTTGGGCTTAAGCTTAGTGTTCATCGCGCACGATTTGTCAGTGGTCAAACATATCTCTGATCGCGTACTGGTTATGTATTTGGGTAATGCTGTGGAGTTGGGCGAAGCAGAAGCACTGTTTGCTAATCCTAAGCATCCGTACACCAAAGCTCTAATGTCGGCAGTTCCGATTCCGGATCCTAAGCTGGAGCGTGCGAAGACGATTCAAATGCTTGAAGGGGATTTGCCTTCTCCGATCAGTCCACCTTCTGGTTGTGTTTTCCGCACTCGTTGTCCTCAAGCAACAGAAGCTTGTGCACAAACGAAACCACAAATCAAAGGTAGTGATGTTCACGCAGTTTCTTGTCTACACGTAGAACTGTAAAGCATTCAAGTGATCTCAAGGTGCAGGATTCATAGCTGCATCAACGAGTTCAGATCAAGCTCAATAACGGTAGGAATGGCATTCCTTTTCAACGTTATTGATATAACATTCAGCCTGTGACGGGCAGAAGCGCGGCTCCCATTTGGGTCGCGCTTTTTTTGTGCCTGATTTCTTGTCAGTCATCTATAAAGCTTCAAAAATTTTGAATGACTAAGCCAAATTACACTGAGTGAGTCTGTTTTTTCTATCACTTATAATGATCTAAACAGACAAATAGTGATGAGGTGAGCAATGGGTAAGTTAGTTGAAGGGGTTTGGCATGACGTTTGGTACGATACAAAAAGTCAGGGCGGTAAATTCGTTCGTGAAGACGCAGGATTTCGCGACTGGATAGAAAATCGAGCTGACGCCCAATTTAAGCCGGAAACTGGCCGTTATCATTTATACGTGTCGTTTGCTTGTCCTTGGGCCCATCGAACACTTATTTTTCGTCAGTTGAAGAAGCTGAATGATATTATCGATGTCACAGTTGTCTGCCCCGATATGCTCGAACAAGGATGGAAATTTGGTATTCCAGAGCCTCTATTTGGTCATACCAAACTTCATCAAATTTATACTCAAGCAAAACCCGACTATAGCGGTAGAGTGACCGTGCCTGTGTTGTGGGATAAGAAAACTCAAACCATCGTTAGTAATGAGTCTTCAGAAATTATTCGTATGTTTAACAGTGCGTTTAACGAACTGACCGGAAACAACGATGATTACTATCCACAGGAGTTACGTTCAGCGATTGATAAATGGAACGAGTTTGTTTATCCGAATATAAACAACGGGGTTTATCGATGTGGCTTTGCCACCACTCAGGAAGCCTATGAAGAGGCGTATGAATCCTTGTTTGACGCTTTGGATAAGGTCGAGTCTCACCTGGCAGTAAATCGTTATCTGGTTGGTAGCCAGCTTACTGAAGCGGATTGGCGTCTATTTACAACCTTGATTCGTTTTGATTCAGTTTACGTTGGTCATTTCAAATGTAATAAAAAACGCATTGCGGATTACCCTAATATTCACGGCTATATGAAAGAGTTGTACCAGACTCCTGGGGTTAAAGAAACGACAGACTTTTATCATATTAAGCGTCATTACTACTTTAGCCACACGGGTATTAATCCAACTCAGGTGGTGCCAGTTGGCCCCGAACTTGACTTAGATTCTCCTCACGGGCGAGGGTAGTAATTAAAAAAGCGCATCAAACGATGCGCTTTTTGACTTTCTATTCCGCCCAGCTGTAGGTGGCGGTTAAGAAATAAAGAGTGGGTTGGTCAAAACTACCGCCGATAATATTCTCAGAAGACTCGTTGAATAATACTTCAAACGCAACGCCCATTGAACGTTGTTCACTGAGTTGATATTCAACACCAGTGCCAATCCGCCATGCATCACCCGATGGGATTGTTAAATCACCTGCAGACTGGCTTTGGTATAAGCTGCTGTCGAAAGCGATACCTGCATTCCAGGTGAGCTTCTGGTTTACCTGATAACGAGAGCCGATCGCAATGTGATAAGTGTCTTCAGTTGGTGTTTCCAGGAGTGTCTGGTATTCACTCCAGTCTTCCCAACCTAAGTTACCCATGATCGCTAGTTTATCGTTTAGCTGATGGAATGCACTGAAAGTTAGGGTTTGAGGCATTGTTGCCGGTGCCATTTCGACCCCGGGAACATCAAACTCAAGCTCCGTTTCTGATGAATAACCCAGACCAAAGCGTGTATTCTCATTTAACGAGAGCAGAAGGCCTAACTTTGCATTATAAGCAATGTCTGTATCATCGGTTTTGACGTTGCTTACACCCAGCGCAGGAGCGTTAGCGTCGACTTCAAACATACCATACTGAATGCCTAAAGCAGCGCCAACAGACCATTGGTCATTGATTTGGTAAGACGCGGATGGTTGAATCGTCAATGCTTGAGTGGTGGCTGTTTTGACTGGGAAGTTTTCATACTGCAGGCCCATACCATAGTTGCCGTAAACACCGATTCCCAGTGTCACTTTGTCGTTCATTTGTTGGCTGTAAAAAGCTGAGCCTAGAGGAACAAAACCAATGACATTGCCGGCACTGGTATTATCGTCAATTTGGTATTCTGCATCACCATAAAGCGCCATCAGGCCACCAGTAAAAGATTGGCCTTCTACATTGGATAAGCCTGCCGGGTTAGTTGCCATCACTGACGCATCTTGAGCGCGTGCAGCTTTACCGGCCGCAGCTAAACCAAGGTCGTTTGTGCCAAGTTCGTGTAATAAGACACCGGAAGAATAAGCGGAAGTGCTAGCTAGAACAGCGCTGGCGATAAGAGATTTTTTTAGTAAATTCATTGTGTAGAGTATCGCAATAACAGTCGGGGCCTGCATTATAGATACTGCAACCATTTTAATATGTAGGACTTTTCTGCATTTGCTTAACTCACGGCATATTCCACTTATAAGAAAACCCGCAACAAAGTGCGGGTTTTAAACAGATCATATTGTATAACGATTACTTCGTTTCCTGACTAGCCTGAATTGCAGTCAGAGCGATGGTATAAACAATATCGTCTACCAGTGCGCCACGTGACAAGTCGTTAACAGGCTTGCGCATACCTTGCAGCATTGGACCAATAGATACTAGGTCTGCTGAACGCTGTACCGCTTTGTAAGTCGTGTTACCTGTATTTAGGTCTGGGAACACGAATACTGTCGCTTTACCAGCAACTGGTGAGTTAGGCGCTTTAGAAGCGGCTACGTTTTCCATGATTGCTGCATCGTACTGTAGAGGACCATCGATGACTAGGTCAGGACGTTTCTCTTGAGCCAGGCGAGTCGCTTCACGCACTTTATCAACGTCTGCACCCTTACCAGATTCACCAGTAGAGTAAGAGATCATTGCAACGCGAGGGTCGATACCGAATGCTGCAGCAGAATCAGCAGATTGAATCGCGATTTCAGCAAGCTGTTCAGCGGTTGGATCTGGGTTGATCGCACAGTCACCGTATACCAATACTTGATCAGGCAGAAGCATGAAGAAGATTGACGATACGATAGACGCGTTTGGCGCAGTTTTGATGATTTGGAATGGAGGTACGATAGTGTTCGCCGTTGTGTGAACAGCACCAGATACCAGACCATCAACTTCGTTAGCTTCAAGCATCATTGTGCCAAGGAATACGGAATCTTCCAGTTTCTCTTTAGCGACAACTTCAGTCATGCCTTTGGCGCCACGTAGTTCAACTAAGCGATCTACGTAGTTGTTACGAACTGCATCAGCATCGATGATTTCAACGCCAGCGCCTAGCTCAACACCTTGTTGTGCAGCTACGCGACGAATTTCGTCAGGGTTACCTAGTAGCACACAAGTTGCGATACCGCGTTCAGCACAGATAGCCGCAGCTTTAACTGTACGTGGCTCATCACCTTCAGGAAGAACGATACGCTTGCCAGCGCGACGAGCAAATTCAGTTAACTGGTAACGGAATGCTGGTGGGCTTAGACGACGAATACCTTGAGTCCCCTCTGTTAGAGAATCAATCCAAGGACCGTCGATGTGGCTAGCCACGTGTTCGCTGATGAATTCGATACGCTCTTTATCGTCAGCTGGAACTTCTAGGCTGAAGCTTTGAAGATTCAGAGAAGTTTGCCATGTGTTGCCTTGTGCTTTGAAAATTGGCAGGCCAGATTCAAATGCAGGCTTACATAGGTCAACGATTTCAGAAGGAATATCGTAACCACCAGTAAGAAGTACAGCGCCAATTTCCACGCCGTTCATTGCTGCTAGAGATGCTGCAACGATTACGTCTGGACGGTCTGCTGACGTTACTAGTAGTGAACCAGGCTTGAAGTGTTCAATCATGTGTGGGATTGAACGCGCACAGAAAGTAATGCTCTTAACACGACGAGTGTTGATTTCACCTGCGCTGATAATCTCTGCATTTAGGTGTTTCGCCATATCAATTGCACGAGTTGCAATCAGTTCAATGTTCCAAGGCACGCAACCAAGAACACGGATAGGGCTAGAGTTGAAGATTTGCATCACTTCTAGGTTGGTTTGAATTGCACTGTCTGCGTCATCAAACATTTCAGATAGATCTGGACGAGTACGGCCAGCTTCATCAACAGGCGCGTTAAGCTTGTTGATGATCACACCCTTGATGTTCTTGTTTTTAGTACCACCGAAGTTTGAACAAGCGATCTCGATACGCTCTTTCAACTGTGTTGGGTTGTTAGTACCAGGCGTCGCAACGAAAACAATCTCTGCGCCAAGTGTAGCAGCAATTTCTGCGTTAACTTGGTTTGCGAATGGGTGTTTACGTGTCGGTACTAAACCTTCAATTAGAGTCACTTCAGAATCTGAATTGATTTGGTTGTAACGTTCAACAATTGTTTCTAGTAATTCATCTGTCTTTTCTGAGCCGATTAGCGTCTCAGCAGTCGACATTGGTACAGGCTCGGCAATTTTAATGTCGCTGTTACGACCAATAATGGTTGACGTTAGATCTGGTTGATCTTCACCTGAACGAGGTTGAGCGATAGGTTTGTAGAAAGAAACGCTTACGCCTTTACGCTCCATAGCGCGCAAAATACCCATGCTCACACTGGTTAAACCAACACCAGCACTGATTGGGATAAGCATAATAGTACGGGACATCTGTAAGGTACCTCAAACTATTGGATGCAATCTAAATATAGATTGGATGAAAACAAAGCTTAACTGAGTATTGATAAATGAATAAAAGTTAAGCCCCTAAAGAAATCTGGCTAACCGAGAGGTTAGCCAGAAGAGATTATTAAAGACCCGCTAGAGTTGCGGTGTCTTCTGCAATGACAAGCTCTTCGTTAGTAGAGATAACCATCGCTGGGATACGGCTTTCTGCGGTAGTAATGACACCTTCGCCACCGAAACGTGCTTTAAGGTTACCTTCGCTATCTACGTTGATACCGAAGATTGCTAGACGGTTAAGAACCATTTCACGGATTGGTGCAGAGTTTTCACCGATACCACCAGTGAATACGATAGCGTCAAGACGACCTTCTAGAGTTGCAGTGTAACCAGCAACGTATTTAGCTAGACGGTGGCAGAACACGTCCATTGCACGAGTTGCTTCTTCTTTCTCACCGTAGTTGTCTTCAACGAAACGACAGTCAGAAGTCACTTCAGTCAGACCTTGAAGACCAGACTCTTTAGTTAGCATAGTGTTGATTTGTTCAACAGAGTAACCAAGTGCATCGTGCAGGTGGAAGATGATTGCAGGGTCGATGTCACCACAACGAGTACCCATTACAAGACCTTCAAGAGGAGTAAGACCCATAGAAGTGTCTACAGACTGACCGTTCTTGATAGCACAAACTGAAGCACCGTTACCTAGGTGACAGTTGATGATGTTGAGTTCATTTGCAGGCTTACCTAAACGCTCAGCAGCTTCACGAGCGATAAATAGGTGAGAAGTACCGTGCATGCCGTAGCGACGGATACCGTGCTCTTTATAAAGGTTGTATGGAAGCGCGTATAGGTAAGCTTCTTCAGGCATTGTTTGGTGGAATGCTGTATCGAAAACAGCAGACATTGGCAGACCAGGGAATGCTTTTTGCGCAGCTTTAATACCGATGATTGCGGCAGGGTTGTGAAGAGGTGCTAGTGTTGCACAATCTTCGATACCTTGAAGAACCGCATCGTCGATAAGAACAGATTTAGTAAATTTCTCACCGCCGTGTACAACACGGTGGCCGACAGCTTTAAGTTGCGCAGCAAGTTCTGGCTTAGAAGCAAGAATAGTTTCAACGATGAAAGATAGAGCTTCATCGTGAGCAGCACCATCACCAAGTTGTGCTTCGTGTTTACCATCAAGTTTCCATTTGATACGTGCTTCAGGAAGGTGAAGGCATTCTGCAAGACCTGTTAGGTGCTCGTCGCCATTTTGTGCATCAACAATAGCGAACTTAAGTGAAGAACTACCGCAGTTTAAAACTAAAACTAGCTTAGACATGAGTGACTACCTGTAATAATCGGTTGGGACAAAATCAATGAAAAGAATAGTAGATGCAAAGGCAAATAGTACTAATCTTAATCAATAAAGCTTAAACTTCCTTATCTTGAGACGAGACTTCTTCATTGAAATCGTCTGCTGCATTCCCTGGCAGATATGTCTTAAAGTTGCCTAAATTGTAAATAACGGCAACAATGAGATTGAGAGTCCGCAAAGGATAGCGATAATGGGGTAATATAACAAAAAAAATTTGAAACAATATTAGCTTTTGTCAAATTTTTGCGTTATTTGTTGAACTATTCAACTATTTTTTAGCGTTTCGCCAAAAATGGGCGGTAAGTAAAGAGTGAGGTAGTGGCATGAACGATAAAGTTGGAATCATCCACAGCTTGAAAGATGGCCAGAAGTACATGCGAACTTGGCCGATGAGGAAAGAGTTAAATTTGCTGTTTCCAGAGACACGCATTATTAAAGCAACTCGCTTTGGTATTAAAGTCATGCCTGCGGTTGCCGCAATCAGTGTGCTAACTCAAATGAGCTTTAATAATCTTCAAGCTATGCCGCAATCTGTTGTTGTAGCATTATTTGCCATTAGCCTTCCTTTACAAGGCATGTGGTGGTTGGGGAACCGAGCGAATACCCAGTTACCGCCCGCACTTGCAGGTTGGTATCGGGAAATTCACGCTAAAATATTGGAAACGGGTTCGGCTCTTGAACCGATAAAACCAAAGCCCCGTTATAAAGAGCTGGCTCAAGTTCTGAACCGAGCGTTTAGACAGTTAGATAAGACAGCATTAGACCGCTGGTTTTAGGTAACTCCTGTTAAATAAAAATTCTTCGACCAGGAAGACTCTACTCATTTGAGAGGGTCTTTTTTGTTTCGAGTCTGAACTAGCAAACTAGTACGTTGTTCTCATTTTTTAATAAAAGCCGCTATTGTCCTCTTCATTTTGTTATTTCCCTGTTAAATCTTGCTTCCCTTTAAGCATAGTTATTGGTAATAATGTCCATAAGTGCATTAGAAACGTACAAAATGCACAATAAATAAAAACATAACACAACATTCTAATACAAAAATCTAATACAACATGCTTTAAATCAAGGAGTTAAGATGAAAGCAGGCAAAGTCATTGCTACAGCCGTTCTAGCTGGGGCTGCATTACTTTCTTCCCACAGTATCATGGCAAAAACTGCAAAAGTTGCGGTTTCACAAATTGTTGAGCATCCAGCACTGGATGCAACACGCCAAGGCTTACTTGATGGCCTAAAATCTAAAGGTTATGAAGAGGGCAAAAATCTAGAGTTTGATTTTAAAACTGCACAGGGTAATCCTGCGATTGCTGTTCAAATTGCGCGTCAATTTGTTGGTGAAAATCCAGATGTTCTAGTGGGTATCGCAACACCAACAGCTCAAGCGTTAGTTTCTGCAACTAAGTCAATTCCAGTTGTGTTTACGGCGGTGACTGACCCTGTAGGCGCTAAGCTTGTAAAAACTATGGAGCAGCCAGGAAAGAACGTAACAGGTCTTTCGGATCTTTCTCCTGTTGAGCAGCACGTTGAACTTATTAAAGAGTTAATGCCTAGCGTTAAGACTATTGGTGTGGTTTACAACCCAGGCGAAGCGAATGCTGTAAGCTTGATGGAGCTACTGAAAGCTTCTACTGAGAAACATGGGATTAAATTGGTTGAAGCTACTGCTCTGAAAAGTGCAGACGTTCAGTCTGCGACTCAAGCCATCTCTGCTAAATCAGATATTCTTTACGCTTTAATTGACAACACAGTGGCAAGTGCAATCGAGGGAATGATTGTGGCTGCTAACCAAGCAAAAACTCCGGTATTCGGTGCCGCTACTTCTTATGTTGAGCGTGGCGCGATCGCCAGTCTAGGTTTTGATTACTACCAAATCGGTGTGCAAACCGCAGATTACGTAGCAGCTATCCTAGAAGGTCAAGACCCGGGTTCACTTGATGTTAAAGTTGCGAAAGGTTCTGATTTGGTCATCAACAAAACTGCGGCAACAAAACTTGGCTTAAATATTCCAGAATCCGTTATGGAACGCGCGACAAGCGTAAAATAAAGCTATTGGAAAAAGGTTGGCGTAGTTATACGCCAACTTAATTTAAGCAGAAAAGGGAGTTTGTATGTCTGCTTTCGCGTTTTTTGGCGCCCTAGAGGTTGGCCTTATCTATGGTCTGGTTGCACTTGGTGTATACCTCACTTTCCGAGTTCTTGATTTCCCCGATTTGAGTGTAGACGGTAGCTTCCCTATGGGTGCTGCGGTTGCGGCAACGGCTATTGTCGCGGGTTTAAACCCTTGGGTCGCCACTGGACTAGCAATAATTGCTGGCGCTGCGACTGGCTGGGTAACTGCATTTTTGACCGTACGTTGTGGAATTCTTCATTTACTCGCTTCGATCTTAACCATGATCGCAGCGTTTTCCATTAATATTCGAATTATGGGGCGTCCAAACCTCGCTCTACTTGGTGAAGATACGATTCTGACTCCATTTGAAACCATGGGTGATCCTATGCTCATCCGTCCGCTTGTTGTCGCGGTATTGGTGCTCATCTCCGGCTGGTTTGTGATTCGTCTATTAAATAGTGATTTTGGCTTAGGGCTTCGCGCAACAGGTGTTAATGCTCGAATGGTCGCAGCGCAAGGTGCGAGCACTGGGTTTTACACTTATTTCTGTCTGGCTTTATCGAATGGTTTTGTTGGTTTTGCGGGGGCTTTGTTCGCGCAAACAAACAGTTTCGCTGATGTCACTTCCGGTGTTGGTACTATTGTGGTTGGTTTAGCTGCGGTAATTCTTGGCCAAACATTGATTCCTGGACGCAAGATTTGGGTAGCGGTTGTTGCTGTTATTGTCGGCTCCGTTTTATACCGCTTAGCGGTGGCTTTCGCACTGAGTTCTGGCATGTTTGGTTTGCAAGCATCCGATCTGAACTTAGTGACGGCTGTGCTGGTAGCACTTGCGCTGATCATGCCAAAAATGAAAAGGAACAAAAAGTTAAAAAAGGGTAGAGCACCTGCTAAGAGTTCAGATGCATCTAAGCAGGGTAAGACGTCAGGGGAATTATTATGATCCGTTTAGAAGATATTCAAGTTACATTCAATCCTGGCACTATCCTTGAGAATCGCGCTTTAAGAGGTGTGAGTTTGCAGGTACCAGAACACCAATTTTTAACCGTTATCGGCTCCAACGGTGCGGGTAAGTCTACTCTGCTTGGGGCGGTGACAGGCGAAACACCTATGGTTGGTGGTCAAGTTAACATTGATGAGATAGATGTGACTCGTCGAAGTGTTGACCAACGTGCGAGCTTGTGTGCCCGAGTGTTTCAAGACCCCCTTGCTGGCACTTGTGGTGCGTTAACGATCGAAGAGAATATGGCGTTGGCTTATATGCGTGGTAAACGTCGTGGCTGGAAACACTCTCTCTCTTCCAATCGTCGCAAACTGTTTCAAGAGCGAATTAGCATTTTGGGTTTAGGCCTTGAAGAGCGTTTAGGTGACAACATTGGTTTGCTATCCGGTGGTCAGCGTCAGGCAGTGAGTCTAGTCATGGCGACACTGTCAGACAGTAAGCTTCTTTTGCTTGATGAGCACACCGCAGCGTTGGACCCACGTATGGCTGCGTTTATTATCGACTTAACTAAAAAGATTGTTAAAGAATTCAATTTAACCGTCATGATGGTTACCCACTCGATGAAAGATGCTTTAGCTTGTGGTGATAGAACAGTCATGCTTCACCAAGGAGAAATTGTTTTGGATGTTGCTGGTGAACAGCGTGCAAACATGCAAGTTCCTGATTTATTAGAAATGTTCTCTAAAGTTCGTGGTGAAGAGTTATCTGACGATAGTTTATTGCTCAATTAATCTATATACGCACCGCATAAAATCCTTCCTACACTGGGTACGTGTTGCCTCTTGTTTAGGGAGGATTTTTTTCTACAAGCAGATAAGATCAAGCCATATTCCCTTTATATTGTGTTTGGTAGTTCAAGCACAAGGTATCGAATACATTTGGCATGGCTATTAGTCGAGTGCTGAATCAACACTATTTGGGATGAAATGCAAAAAGGCCAGATTATCATTGAGTTAGATATTCATGGTAGCGAATCACTGTTTCGGGATGAATAATCTCTAATGGATTGTAATTATAGTGTGCTTAGTTGCATTATAGTAAGGATTAGGTTGGTTGTTTGTACTAGACTAGTGTAAACACTTACTTGGCTAAGTTATTCTCTCTTATACGAAGCGCATAATTCATGAAAAAAAATCGTTTTAGCTTAAAGGCGGTTCTGTTTGGGCCTTTACTGTTCTCGTCATTATTAGTTGTGACAATCCTTTACAGTTATGTACGCTTTACCGACAGCTTGATTGACGATGAGTATGCACGGATAGAATCAACCCTCGTTCGTACAACTAAAGTTATTCGGGCTCTTGAATATAGTTTAACTCATTATGTCAATTCAGATTCTTTACTACCTATCGAGCATAAAAGTTTCACTGAAGGTGACTTATGCAAAATCATGCCAACAGAACATGTTTCGTTGTTTAAGGACGAAGATACACGATCAATAAAGCCACAACAAATGAGCTACATGATGGTGGGGATCTTTGATCTGTGTGATGAAAATCGATTGATCAGTCGAGAAGTTATGAAAAGCATGTCATTGGCTCCATTAATCTCGGTCCTTCATGGATTGGATGATTACATATTAGGGGTGCATTTCGTTAGTAAAGACGACTATGTTGTCTCTTCGCCTGATAGCTTAGCTCAAACGTTAACGATAGATATTCTTAAAACCATCAAATCCCGGCCATTCTGGACCGAGACAATTAACAATTACGACATCATCACCGCGTCAGGGCCAACAACGATAGATAGCCTGTTTTTTGGTAAAGAGCTGTTGGCTTTATCTATTCCGATTGTTTACCAAGATGTTTTTCAAGGCGTTGCTCTTGTACAGATTGATATTAATAAGTTAATTGGTAAAACCAGTTTGCTAGCAGGGGAGATTAGGTTAGTTAACCTGGGCACAGACTCATTGCCTCAAAGCGCATACAGAGCTCGTCCATTGTCACTACCTGACCTAAAACTCAATCATGAGCTTTATTACGATCTAAGTTGGCCAGTTGAATTTAATTTCTTTCTTCACAATCAAACTAGCAGTTTAGGAATGGTGTTAATTATTTATTTTGCTGGTGTCGTTGGCTTCTTTTATATCAACACGCGTCAAGAACGGTCTTATTTTAAACGGTTAGCGAATCGAGACCCTATGACGGGATTGTTAAATAGAAGAGGATTAGAAACCTTTTTAGCAAGTGCTCAACATAACCAGTTTTATTCCATCTCTGTACTGGATATTGATAACTTTAAGTCGATTAATGATACCTATGGTCATGATGTTGGGGATGAAGCGATTCGTTATATTGGTGAGCAGGTAGAGAAAAGTATTCGAGAGTCTGATGCAGTTGCTCGCTTTGGTGGGGAAGAGTTTGTGGTCTACGTAACGGCAGCAGCAAGAGAGCAAATCGAGCAAGTGATGTACCGAGTGACACAGGCCATTAATGCTGATTCTAAAACCATTACACCTAACGGTTTTACCGTTTCTGGCGGCGTTGTGATATGTGAAAGCTCAACGAGCTACGATTTTGATAAGTTGTTCAAAATCGCAGACGAGAAACTATACGAAGCGAAAACAACTGGTAAAAACAAGCTCGTGTTTTAACGGATTAGGAGTAAAGTGAGTCGCGATAGCGGTTTAAGTGTTCAACCATCTCATCGACCTTGGTTTTTACACGGATTTCTCTGAATAGATCCGCTGCGTCAGGATATGCTTGGCGCAGATAAGCAAACCACTGTTTTACGCGATTTGGATAGTACTTAGCCTTATCGCCATTCACTTCGTACTCAGAATATTTGATCAGCAGGTCAACGACTTCGTGCCACGACATCGGTTGTTGATTATGCTTCACGACATTACCCAGGTTAGGGATGTTCAACGCTCCGCGGCAAACCATCAAAGACTCAACGCCAGTTGTTTTTATACAATCTTGACCATCCTGATAATTCCAAACTTCGCCGTTAGCGATGAGAGGTACAGAAGTCTTCTGGCGAATTTGGTCGATATATTCCCACTTAATTTCACTCGCTTTGTAACCACCTGCTTTGGTCCGAGCGTGTACGGTCAGCTCGTCAGCTTTAGCTTGTTCGACAGCATCAACAATTTCATAACAGTCATCAGGGTTTTCCCAACCCAAGCGAATTTTTGCAGAAACAGGAATGTGTTCGGGTACCGCCTCACGACACGCTTTTACCACCTGATAAATAAGCTCGGGTTGCTGTAGAAGTGCCGCTCCGCCTTTACTCTTGTTAACCGTTTTTGCCGGGCAACCAAAATTTAGGTCCACACCATAAGCGCCAAGGTTGGCTGCTCGCACAGCGTTTTCTGCCATCCAATCCGGATCTTGGCCTAAAAGCTGAACTTTTACCGGAATCCCGGATTTAGTCGCAGAACCTTGCTTTAACTCTGGGCAAAGACGGTAAAACATATGATCTGGGAGAGCTTGATTGACCACACGCACGAACTCGGTTACACAGAAATCATAGTCATTAATCTCTGTGAGCATTTCACGCATCAGGCTATCTAAAACGCCCTCCATAGGGCCTAAAACGACTCTCATATAAAGATCTTATTGTTACCGAAGAAAATGGAGGCGAGATTGTAGAGGCATGAAGATGAAAAGTCACGAAATCGCGTTATTTGTAGCGAGAACTTATGCTTCATATAGGGTTATAATAACCGCTAATTGAAAATAAATTAGAAACGAAACCATGACTTATCAATTTTTGAACTTGAAATCCGTAGAGTGCAGTGAGTCACCAGTATTTATCGAAGGCGTTGTGCTAGCAGCGAACTTTGCAACCAAGCCACTCGACCCTGATTCATGGTTAAAGGAAGTGTTCGACGGAGAGGCAGAATTACTTAAGCCATTGATCACCGGACAAATTAACTCTCAGTATCAAGAACTCATCATGAATGAGTATGGTATTCATCAAAAACTTGAGCAGTTAGAATGTGATTTTGAAGAAGCGTTGGCAGAATTTGCCGAAGGCTTTATGACGCTTTGGCCTAAGATTGAACCTTTATGGCAGAGTGCGCCGGTATCTGATGGTTCCATTCGGATGCTCCAAGCATTATTGACAACATTGATGCTGGCGATTGATGAAGAGCAAACTCATCAACAGATGAAAGCTGCAGGGTTCGAAGAGCTGCCACAGCTTGAAAATATGGTAAAGCAATTAGATCTTATGATTCATGAAGTTGCGTTGGCGGCCGATGAAGCTATGATTGGGGCCAAGGCACAAAATGTTAATCCATATAAAGATACTGGGCGTAACGATATTTGCCCGTGTGGAAGCGGCAAAAAATTTAAGCGTTGTTGTGGCGCTTGAAGACGAAGGTCGAACTTTTCCAACATAAGACTGACAAAATAAAGGTATCAATAAGATATAAACTTAACTTGGTATTTTTACATAATTTGGCTGGGAGCCGGGTAATAATGAAAAAATGGTTAGCTCTAATAATGTGTAGTTTCTCTGTATTGGCTACACCAAAAGATAATTTGAATGAGCGTCTTTCTTTAACCGAAGGCTTTAGTGCCAAGTTCCAACAACAGGTGATTAGTCCTGATAATGAAGTGGTAATGGAAGGAAGTGGGCTGGTGGATATTGCGCGTCCGAGTCTTTTCCGCTGGGAAACATTAGACCCTGATGAGAATTTATTAGTCTCTGATGGCAAATCGCTCTGGTATTACAGTCCTTTTATCGAACAGGTGACAATCTACAATCAAGATCAGGCCATGGAGCAAACGCCATTTGTACTGTTGACTCGTAATCGAGCGAGTGATTGGGATGCGTATCGAGTAGAACAGGAAAACGACGTATTTACCTTGACGCCGACCTCTGTCGAATCTAATCAAGGCCAGTTCCAAATTACCATTAACAATAAAGGTGTGGTTAAAGGTTTCAATGTTCTAGAGCAGGATGGCCAGAAAAGCTTGTTTAGCTTCAGTGATGTAGTACAAACCAAACCTGATGCTAGTCGTTTTAAGTTTAACGTCCCTGATGGGGTAGAAGTCGATGACCAACGCAATTAATAAAGGGGTACAGTGAGTAATTACTCTTTAGATTTTTCAGGGGACGAAGACTTTCGTCCCCTTGCTGCTCGCATGCGTCCGCAAACGGTTGAACAGTATATCGGACAACAACACATTTTGGGTGAAGGAAAGCCATTACGCCGAGCATTAGAAGCGGGGCAAATTCACTCTATGATTTTGTGGGGGCCTCCAGGGACAGGTAAAACGACTTTGGCGGAAGTGGCGGCAAATTATGCCAACGCTGAAGTTGAACGTGTTTCTGCGGTGACATCGGGTGTAAAAGAGATTCGGCTGGCGATTGAAAAGGCCCGTGAAAATAAGTTAAGCGGCAGACGAACCATTCTATTTGTAGACGAAGTCCATCGTTTTAATAAATCCCAGCAGGATGCTTTCTTACCGCATATTGAAGATGGCACGGTAACCTTTATCGGTGCGACCACTGAGAATCCATCATTCGAGCTTAATAACGCATTATTATCTCGAGCACGTGTTTATAAACTGACGTCCCTGAATAAAGAAGAGATCCTACAGGCTTTGGATCAAGCGATTAATGATTCAGAACGCGGTTTGGGTAAAACAGAAGCGATCTTCCATGACAACGTGTTAGAACGGCTTTCTGAGCTGGTTAATGGTGATGCTCGAATGTCACTCAACTATCTGGAGCTGCTTTATGATATGGCAGAGGAAGACGACAGTGGCAAAAAGCAAATTACCCTCAACTTGCTTGCTGAAGTAGCCGGTGAGAAAGTTTCGCGTTTCGATAACAAAGGCGACATCTGGTACGACTTAATTTCAGCGGTTCATAAATCGATTCGTGGTTCTAATCCTGATGGTGCACTGTATTGGTCTGCACGCATGATTTCAGCGGGTTGTGATCCTTTGTATATTGCTCGACGTTTGCTTGCTATTGCGTCTGAAGATGTCGGCAACGCTGATCCGAGAGCAATGCAAGTCGCTTTGTCCGCGTGGGACTGTTTTACACGAGTAGGACCGGCTGAAGGGATTCGAGCGATAGCGCAAGCTGTGGTGTATCTGGCTTGTGCGCCTAAAAGCAATGCGGTTTATACAGCATGGAAGCAAGCTCTGTCCGATGCTCAGAATTTACCTGAATACGAAGTGCCACTGCATTTACGTAATGCGCCGACCACTCTGATGAAAGATATGGGCTATGGTGCTGAATATCGTTATGCCCACGATGAGCCTGGAGCTTATGCCGCTGGTGAACGGTATCTGCCTCCTGAAATGGTCGGAACGCGCTATTATCAGCCAACAAATCGGGGCTTAGAGACCAAGATTGGTGAAAAGTTAGATTATCTGGCCGATTTAGACACAAAAAGCCCACAAAAGCGCTATGAAAAATAGTGGCTTTTCGTTATCTTTGACAAGTTAAATACTCAATACGTACGGTTTGCTTAAAAAGCGAGCAAGTACGTCTTTTCGTTACTCAAAAGCATAGGGTTAACAATGCTGGATTCTAAATTACTTCGTACAGAGCTGGATGAAACAGCTGCAAAACTAGCGCGTCGCGGTTTTAAACTCGACGTCGACACTATTCGTACACTTGAAGAACAACGCAAGTCCATTCAAGTAGAAGTTGAAAATTTACAATCCTCGCGTAACTCGATCTCCAAGCAAATCGGTCAGCTTATGTCTAAAGGTGACAAAGAGGGCGCGGAAGAGGTTAAAAAGCAAATCGGCTCTTTGGGTGACGATCTGGATGCTAAAAAGGTTGAGCTAGACAAAATCCAAGCTCAATTAGAAGCGATTACCCAGACGGTTCCAAACATCCCAGATGATGAAGTGCCAGATGGTAAAGATGAAAACGATAACGTTGAAATCTCTCGCTGGGGTGAGCCTAAAACTTACGACTTCGAACTTAAAGATCACGTTGACCTAGGTGAAATGGCAGATGGGCTTGATTTTGCAAGCGCGACGAAAATTACTGGTGCTCGTTTTATCGTGATGAAAGGCCAATTTGCACGCCTACACCGTGCTATTGCGCAGTTTATGCTGGATCTACACTCGGGTGAACACGGTTATACAGAAATGTACGTGCCGTACCTAGTGAATGCAGACAGCTTATTTGGTACTGGTCAGCTTCCTAAGTTTGGTGAAGATCTGTTTCACACTGAGCCGTTGACTGAAAAAGTAAATGATGAAGAGCCTCGTAAACTGTCTCTCATCCCAACAGCGGAAGTGCCAGTAACGAACTTAGTTCGTGACACTATTTCAGATGAAGCTGATCTTCCATTGAAGATGACTGCTCACACGCCGTGTTTCCGTTCAGAAGCGGGCTCATACGGTCGTGATACACGTGGTTTGATTCGTATGCACCAGTTCGACAAAGTTGAGTTGGTTCAAATCACTAAGCCGGAAGATTCAATGGCTGCACTGGAAGAGCTGACAGGCCACGCTGAGAAAGTACTTCAGCTTCTTGAGCTGCCATACCGTAAAGTGATTCTTTGTACGGGTGATATGGGCTTCGGTGCTCGTAAAACTTATGATCTAGAAGTATGGGTTCCAGCGCAACAGACTTACCGTGAGATCTCGTCATGTTCAAACATGTGGGATTTCCAAGCGCGTCGTATGCAAGCGCGTTTCCGTCGCAAAGGCGAGAAGAAACCTGAACTCGTGCACACGTTAAACGGTTCTGGTCTAGCGGTTGGTCGTACTATGGTTGCAATCCTAGAGAACAATCAGCTTGAAGATGGCCGCATCGAAGTTCCTGCAGTACTGCAGAAATACATGGGTGGTTTAACTCATATCGGTTAATCCGAGTAGCCAAACATCTGATATTGAAAAGCACCGGGCTCGAAAGCGTCCGGTGCTTTTTTATGGTTAGCGTTTAGTATTTACTTGTTGTTCTCTCAAGTTCTGTTAAGAAACTGACTACTATGCTTTAGCTACTTCTTTAGAGGTATGCGTTGTTGAGGGTATTGGAGCATGTTGCACGCAATTAGTGCGATGAGAAAAATGTATTTATATTTAACTATTTGAAATTGTTTGATTTTAACTTTGGCACATTGATTGCCTTAAGGGAATACAACCAAATCTGATTATAGTTAACTTGCCCAAGTTAATGGTTATAGGCAAAGGTGCCTTACTTCTTGATGGAGTGAGGCGCCTTTTTATTTGTAATGTACCCAAGCTTCTTGAGGTCACTTGGGCATAAAAACAGGGAAGTGATGATGGCAGTAAATAGAATTCAATCAACGTGCCCATATTGCGGCGTCGGATGTGGCGTGGTTGCGAACAAAGACGCTATCGTTGGAGATACACAACATCCGGCCAATCAGGGTGCACTATGTGTGAAAGGCTCGGCGTTAAAAGAGAGCTTAGCAATGCCATCGCGCCTTCTATATCCCAAAATGTTGGGAAATGAAATTAGTTGGGAAGATGCTAGTGAAGAAATCGCGCAAAGAATTCATCAGTCATTAACGAAATATGGCCCGGATTCTGTCGCCATGTATGTCTCTGGGCAGATACTTACCGAAGATTACTACGTTGCCAATAAATTAATGAAGGGCTATGTCGGTAGCGCCAATATAGATACTAACTCACGTCTTTGTATGTCTTCTGCGGTTGCCGCTCATGTTCGAGCTTTTGGTGAAGATGTCGTGCCGGTCAATTATGACGATATTGCTGATACCGATTTGTTGGTACTCATAGGGGCCAATACCGCATGGACGCATCCGGTATTGTTTAGGCGCATTCAGCAAGCGCGAGAAGCCAATCCCAATCTCAAAATGGTGGTCATCGATCCCAGAGCAACGATCACGGCCGAGCAGGCCGATTTACATCTGGCGATTGAAAATGATGGTGACGTACTGCTGTATAACGGTTTATTACGCTTTCTGATTGACAACGATGCTTTAGATGAAAACTTTATTGATGGATCAACAGAAGGTTTTCCAGCGTTGTTTGAAGAACTGAAGTCGCCACGTTACGAGCTTGATAATGTGGCTCGTGAGTTAAATCTACCTTTAAATGAAGTATCGACTTTTTGCGATTGGTTTACCAACAAGCCGAGAGCGCTAACTCTATTTTGTCAGGGAGTGAATCAGTCGGAATCCGGAGTCGATAAAGGTAATGCGATTATAAATACGCACCTTGCAAGCGGGAAAATAGGCAAGGAAGGGTGTGGCCCATTTTCACTTACAGGGCAACCAAATGCGATGGGAGGACGGGAAGTCGGCGGCTTAGCCAACCAGCTTGCGGTTCACCGAGGATTTGATGCGCAATCAGTCAGGTTAGTTCAAGAATATTGGCAGTCACCAGCTATTGCCTCAAAGCCAGGTCTTAAGGCGGTTGAGCTTTTTGAAGCGGTTGAAGCAGGTCAAATCAAAGTGCTTTGGATCATCGCGACCAACCCTGTAGTGTCATTGCCTAATAGCGATCAAGTTCGCCGTGCATTACAAAGCTGTGAATTTGTGGTGGTATCGGATATCACAGAGCAAAGTGATGTTGCTTTGTACGCCGATCTCGTCCTTCCCGCGGCAGGGTGGGGAGAAAAACAAGGAATGGTGACAAACTCAGAGCGTCGTCTTTCCCGTCAGCGCGCTTTTCTACCAGCTCCGGGTGAAGCTAAACCGGATTGGTGGGCAATTGCTCAAGTAGGACAAAAGCTCTGCTCAAAACTTGGCTGGGATTCAGGTTTTAAATTTGAAAGCGAAGCGGATGTGTTTAGAGAGTTTGCTGGTTTGAGTGGCATAAATACTGACTCCAA
Source organism: Vibrio sp. (assembly GCA_048259585.1). GTDB lineage: Bacteria > Pseudomonadota > Gammaproteobacteria > Enterobacterales > Vibrionaceae > Vibrio. The sequence continues at coordinate 246,819 of JBLXHN010000001.1, forward strand.
TTATCTTTTCGACATTTCAATATTTGCGTCGATGACCGATGAAGAGTATGCCAATTGGATACCAACGCAGTGGCCTCTAAACACTCAAGCGCCCTATCGTGATGGTGTGTTTTCTACTCCAAACGGAAAAGCTCAGTTTATCGATGTGAAACCGCAAACGGTTTCAACCAATGGCTGGTGGCTTAATACAGGGCGCCAGCGTGATCAGTGGCATACGATGACGCGCACCGGCTTCATTTCAAAATTGGCGGCTGGTGAAGTTGAACCAACAATTTATGTCAATAAGCTCAGTGCAGAATCTATCGGGTTGAAAGAAGGTTACTGTGCAGCCCTTCGTGGGGTTACGGATGAAACGGATTCATGCCTATTCGCTAAAGTAAAATTTGATAACGGTTTATCAGGAAAACAACTGTTTATGTCGATGCATTGGGCGGGCCGGTACAGCGGACAGTCTCAAGCAAATCGCGCGATTACTAATACGGTTGACCCAATATCAGGGCAGCCTGCGTTTAAATCTTCAAACGTTCATATCGCTCCCGTGGATATGCAAAGTTACGGGTTGTACGTGGGCCAGGAGAGAGAATTGCCTTGTTGTGACTACCGTAGTTATCAAGTAGACGATCAGGCAGCGGTAATACGTTTTGCCAATTTAACTGATTTAAAAAAGCCGATGTTTGCCATCCAACAGGGAGAAAAGGTTTTACGCTGGGATCTTCCTGAAGGTTGGATGATGGTGATTGGCCGTCAGGTAGGCAATCAAGCGCAGTTGACTGTGACAGGTATACTGCTTGTTTCTACTAAGCCTCTCGAACAAGATTATAATGCAATCGTTACTCTTGTTGGTGAACCCCTAAGTGTAGGCTCAATCATTGCTATCGCAGGCGACAAAGCACAAAGCCAATTAGTGTGCAGTTGCTTCAGAGTGACAGACAAACAGATAGAAAAAGCGATAGAGCAAGATGGATGTGTATCGCTGAATCAGCTTCAATCGAAGCTTAAGTGCGGTTCAAATTGCGGCTCTTGCGTGCCGGAAGTGAACAAAATTCTTGAAAAGATGATAGCTGTGAGTAAGGCATAAGGACTTTGCTATGAAAACAAGATCAAATACAACAACGATGCTCGAAAGCTTTACCATTCACGAGCGTCATTATACCGAAACACCAGAGATGAAACACCGCAGCGCTAATGGAGGTAAACACGGATTTGTTTACCTCGTTGGAGCAGGGCCAAATGATCCCGATTTATTAACGGTTAAAGCGCTGAAAGTCATTCAAACAGTAGATGTCGTAGTTTACGATCGTTTGGTAGGACGCGATATCCTTGAGCTGGTCAATCCGGACGCTGAAATGGTGTATGTCGGTAAACGTTGTGGTTTACCAAGCTTGAAGCAAGAAGAAACGAATCGCTTGCTAGTTCATTACGCTCAGCAAGGACTGCAGGTCGTTCGCCTAAAAGGTGGCGATCCTTTCATTTTCGGACGTGGCGGTGAAGAGGCTCTTGAGTTGGTAAAACACAATATTGCCTATCAGGTTATACCGGGTATTACCGCAGCCATCGGTTGTTCATCCAGTGCTTTGATTCCTTTGACTCATCGACAGGTGTCTCGTAGCGTAACGTTAATTACCGGTCAGGTCGTAACGGGAGCTCTACCTGCATGGGCAGGATTGGTATCCAGTGGGCAAACTTTGGTTTTCTATATGGGGCTTGAAAACGCCAAATCGATACAAGAAGGGCTAATTCAACACGGTTTAGCACAAGATACACCCGTAGCTGTTGTTGGGCAGGGGTGCTCGGTGAATCAAACTGTGGTGACTTTTGAACTTCATCAGCTAATGCAAACAGCGGAAGATCTAAAAGGATTGAGTCCGGCATTGATTATTATGGGCGATGTGGTCATGCTTAGAGAACAGTTACTTAAAACTGCACAAGTTACAAAAGCGCAAGCGGAGTCTGCCTATCAATGAGCATAATTAAAGAGTGTATTCGAACAGTAGGACGGGGAGAGCGAGGAAGAAAACCGCTCACATTTGATCAAGCCTTTCAGGTTATGGATGAATACCTGAACGGAGAATTCGATGATGATCAGATGGCAATGCTGTTAATGCTTATTCGAGTACAGAATGAAACCAATGATGAAATTGCCGGTTTTGTTAAAGCGTTCCAATCAAGAGTTCCCAACCTCGGTGCTGACATCGACTGGCCTTGTTATGCTGGGAAGCGACCAGCAGCTGGCAAGCCCTGGCATCTACTGGCAGCAAAAATATTAGCGGATAATGGCTATAAGGTACTGCTTCATGGGTACAACGATAAACCCGCGTCACGCGAACACGCAGAAGACTATCTGGCGGCGTTAGGCGTTCCGATGGCTTCGAGTATCGAACATGCTCAACTATTAATTCAAACGGGTAGTATCGCTTATTTGCCTCTGAACGCGTTTGCTCCTCAGGCAGAATTAATGATCAGTTGGAAGAACCGTTATGGTTTAAGAACACCTATAAATACCGTTGTTCGGGCGCTCAACCCAGGTGGCGGAAAAATCGCAATTCGCGGTAGTTTTCATCCGGGATTCCAACAACTGCATGCGGAGGTGGAACACGTTATCGGTAAAACTTCACATGCGGTTATTTCGTTTAAGGGTGTTTCTGGTGAATCTGAATACAACCCGAAAGTGAGCCAAACGGTTTGGCTAAGCCAGCCAACAGGCGTTGAGTCGTTTTATTGGCCAGAGCAGTATGTTTCAGAAATTGAAACCCCTAACCATTGTCTGATGAAGACACCGCAAGAAGAGTTACCAGTGATGGCAAATACTGTGGTGTCGACGATGGCTGCTGTGCTTTTTGCTCAAGTTCATGACAGAGAAAAAGCGTTTGAAACGGCTTACGAATACTGGAAAGGATATGTAGCGAGTCATCAATAGGTGGTTTGCTCAGTTCGAAATACCTCCATAGTAGTAGTTTTTGTGATAGAACAGTACTAAGTCTTTGTTGTTAAAGAATAGTTTTTTATTGGTACATTCTTTGCTGAATTGAACATAGGATTCAATTAAAACAGGGAATGGTTATGTCTCTTTCAACAGCATCTCAACCCGTTATTGTTTGTAGTGATAGCGTCAATGATCAAGCAGATATCAGCGCTAAGTTGGCCATACATTATGATCATATTGTTGCTTGTCAGCTTGTACAGCTAGAGAAAATGGTAGGGCGTGATCAATGCTCAACCATTGTGGTCTGCTGGCGCCAACCAACCGCAGAATTGCGTTTGATTGTTGACTTCTGCATGGATAAACAAGTTCCTCTTCTTGTTATTCTTAAACAACTAAATTCTAATGATATCAATAGACTACCTGATACTAATGATTTCGTTATCTTACCCTTTGACTCTTCTTTTGATCTCAAGCCATGGATTGATTACTCCATTCAGGTCCGTGAGAAAAGTATTGCGATGCAAAAGGAAGTTCAGCAACTGACATCGAAGCTGGAAGAAAGAAAGTGGATTGAAAAAGCCAAAGGTTTGCTGATGAAGATGCATTCACTGGATGAAGAAAATGCTTATCGTGTTTTAAGGCAATCAGCTATGCAGTCGAGTTTGTCGCTATCTCAAGTGGCTAAGAATGTTATTCATACATTTAATGGGGTATATGCAGATTAATACTTTGGGGGTAGGTCGAAATTGTAGGTTTGGTGCAGGTTGCACGAAGAAATACAGTTTAACTTTCATAAAATGCAAAATATATCTATAAGCTATTGAAATTTATAAGTTATAAAATCTGGCATACAAATTGGATTGTTATTTATAGATAAAATTTGGTTAACCTTCAGACATCATCAACGGCGGTGATGGAAGAAATAGCAAAGGCGCTACTGCTCTCACAGGCAGTAGCGCCTTTTTGTTTTTTTAAGATTCGTTATTAAGGAAAGGGAGTATTGCTATGCAATATATCAAGCCATGGATACGCACTTTGGTGCTTGGGGCATCACTTGCTTCGACTTCTGTGTTTGCAGAGATCGGTGAGCCTGAAATTGAAGATCTAAAATTTGGCTTCATTAAGCTAACGGACATGGCGCCACTGGCAGTGGCCTATGAACAACACTTTTTTGAAGATGAAGGTTTATACGTCACGCTGGAAGCTCAGGCGAACTGGAAAGTGTTATTAGATCGCGTGATTGATGGTGAGTTGGATGGCGCCCATATGCTGGCAGGTCAGCCTTTAGGCGCAACTATCGGTATTGGTACCAAAGCCGAAGTAGTGACGGCATTTAGTATGGATTTGAACGGTAACGCCATTACGGTATCCAACAACACTTGGGAGCAGATGAAGCCGCATTTAGAAAAGCAGAGTGATGGCAAAATAGCTCATCCTATCAAAGCGGATGCATTAAAACCGGTAGTATCTAAGTTTCGTGATGAAGGTAAACCTTTCAATATGGGAATGGTCTTCCCGGTATCAACTCATAACTATGAGCTCCGTTACTGGTTGGCTGCCGGGGGGATTAACCCTGGATACTATGCTCCGGCAAGAGGTGATAACAGCGGTCAACTCAAAGCCGATGTCTTGCTTAGTGTAACACCACCACCGCAAATGCCCTCAACAATGGAAGCCGGCACGATTGAAGGCTATTGCGTGGGTGAACCCTGGAACCAGCAAGCGGTATTTAAAGGCATCGGTGTTCCGGTGGTGACAGATTATGAAATTTGGAAAAACAACCCAGAGAAAGTCTTCGGTGTATCTAAAGAATGGGCTGAAAAATACCCCAATACTCACTTACGTGTCGTAAGAGCGCTTATTCGTGCAGCTTATTGGTTAGATGAAAACAACAATGCTAACCGACAAGAAGCGGTGAAGTTACTTGCCAGAAGTGAGTATGTTGGTGCCGACGCTGAAGTGATTGCTAACTCTATGACGGGTACTTTTGAATATGAGAAAGGTGATAAGCGTGATGTGCCTGACTTCAACGTATTTTTCCGTCATAACGCAACTTATCCATATTACAGCGATGCCATTTGGTATCTCACACAAATGCGCCGCTGGGGGCAAATCTCAGAGCAAAAGCCTGATGACTGGTACATGAACATTGCGAAAGAAGTATATCGCCCGGACATCTATCAGCAAGCGGCAGAATCATTAATCGAAGATGGTACGTTAACCGCGAAGGACTTCCCTGATTTTAAACAGATGGATGGATTCCGCGAACCGCAGAAACACTTTATCGACAACATCGTCTATGACGGTCATCAGCCAAACGCCTATTTAGAGAAATTCTCTATTGGCCTGAAAGGTCAAGATAAAGTCTAAGTAACAAGTCTGGAGGCTTGTTGCCTCCACGATTCACATGGAAGTCAATAAGGTCAATAGACCACAGAGATAGCTAAGGAGTTTGCTATGTCGAGCAATGTAATTTCACTAATACCGAGCCGAACTCAGGTCGTCAGCCGCAGCAAAATGCTGCTATGGCCAACGCTGGGAATATGCTTTTTCCTTATGTTTTGGCATGTTGCTGCTAAGCAGGTTGAAACCTCACTCGGTACTTTGCCTGGACCAGTGCAAACCTTTACTCAATTTTCCAATTTGATTGATGAGCACGTGCGGGAGCGAGATAAAGAGCAGGCATTTATCGCAAGGCAAGAAAAGCGTAATGCCGTTAAGTTGGCGAAAAACCCGGACGCAGAAGTAAAAATTCGCCCGTATACAGGTAAGCCGACGTTCTTCGACCAAATCGGTACTAGCTTAATCACGGTTGCAGCTGGCTTTATTCTAGCTTCGGTTATCGCCATCCCGTTGGGGATTGTATTGGGACTCAATCAAGGGATGTATCAGGCGTTTAACCCGATCATTCAATTGCTTAAACCCGTATCTCCTTTGGCATGGTTACCGATTGTGACCATGGTGGTCAGCGCAACGTATGTGAGTGATGATCCTATGTTCGCTAAATCGTTTGTGAACTCCCTTTTTACCGTAGCACTATGCAGTTTGTGGCCAACTCTAATTAACACAGCGGTTGGTGTCACCAGTGTGGATAAAGACTTACTGAACGTCAGCAAAGTTTTGCGACTGTCCTGGTGGGCGCACATTCGTACTATCGTTTTGCCTTCTGCAATTCCTATGATTTTTACTGGTTTGCGTTTGTCTCTTGGGATCGCCTGGATGGTACTGATTGCGGCTGAAATGTTGGCGCAAAACCCAGGGCTTGGAAAATTTGTCTGGGATGAATTTCAAAATGGTAGCTCTGCTTCACTAGGCAGGATTATGGTCGCGGTATTTGCGATTGGCTTTATCGGCCTATTGCTTGACAGAGGCATGCTGAAGCTACAAAAACGCCTTTCATGGAACAAACAACAACAACTTCGCTAAGGGAGAAAACTCATGTCAAAAGCATTTTTAGATCTATCTCAACTCGGCATGCGTTTTCCAACGCCAAATGGTGAGTTTGTCGCATTGAAAAACGTCAATCTACAGATTCAGAAAGGTGAGTTTATTTCACTGATTGGACATTCTGGCTGTGGTAAATCGACAGTATTAAACCTAGTTGCTGGCCTCCACAATCCGACAGATGGTGGCGTGATTGTTGACGGGCGCGAAGTCGATGGCCCCGGTCCCGAGCGCGCGGTTGTGTTTCAAAATCACTCTTTGTTGCCTTGGCTAACTGTGTATCAAAACGTTGAACTGGCGGTGAAACAAATCGCGAAGGGTCAGTCGAAAAGCTGGGTCAAAGAGCAGGTGGATCATTATCTGAACCTGATTCAAATGGACCATGCAGCGAATAAAAAACCGGACGAAATCTCAGGTGGTATGAAGCAGCGTGTAGGCATTGCTAGGGCACTGGCGCTGCAGCCGAAAGTGTTGTTGATGGATGAACCGTTCGGGGCTCTGGACGCATTAACACGAGCTCGCTTACAGGACGCTCTGATGGAAATTCAAGCTGAGCTTAATAACACAGTGATCATGATTACTCACGATGTTGATGAGGCTGTGTTGCTATCAGACAAAATCGTGATGATGACCAATGGACCAGCAGCCACAGTGGGTGAGGTGTTGAACATCGATTTACCGCGTCCGCGTGATCGCGTAGTACTGGCAGATAACCCAACGTATCAGAAATATCGCCAATCGGTACTGCGCTTTCTCTATGAAAAGCAAACGAAAACTGAGGCAGCGAAACCTATAGCTGCTCCTATGGCAAAAACGGCTTAAGGAAGACTCTCATGATGGAACATATCGTTATTGTCGGCAATGGAATGGTGGGACACCATCTGGTTGCCAAATTGGTTGAGCAGCAAGCTCATTTGGAAAAACGTATTACAGTCATTGGCGAAGAGCGTTTTATTGCTTACGACCGCGTGCAGCTTTCTTCTCTGTTTTCAGGTAAATCCCATCAAGATTTAATGCTCAGCAGTGAAGAGTGGTACCAGAGACATGGTATTAACCTGATTCTGGGCAGTGAAGTGACGGCGATTAATCGTAGCCAGAAAAGCATCATCTTAGATGGTGACGATGTTTTAGGTTATGACACTCTGGTATTGGCTACCGGTTCATATCCATTCGTACCACCAGTACCGGGCCATGAGCGAGATAACATTTTTGTCTATCGCACGTTGGATGATCTTTCTTCCATTCGTAGTGCTTGTGACAACGCGAAAACGGGGGCGGTTATCGGAGGAGGTCTATTGGGTCTTGAAGCCGCTAATGCGCTACGTTTGTTAGGCGTGGAAACTCATGTAATTGAGTTTGCTCCTCGCTTAATGCCTGTACAGTTGGATGATGGTGCTGGGGAAGTTTTAAAACAAAAAATTGAACAACTGGGTTTAACCGTACATACCTCAACCGCTACAGAAAAAATCATCGACGGTGAAACGGCTAAGCACAGAATGGTATTTAAAGATGCAGACCCACTTGAGGTTGATGTCATTGTATTTTCTGCGGGTATTCGCCCGCAAGACGCCTTAGCGCGCCAATCTGGTTTAGAAATTGGTGAGCGTGGCGGTATCGTGATTAGCGACAGCTGTCAAACCAGTGACCCGAATATTTACGCGATAGGTGAGTGTGCGCTTTGGCAACAGCGTATTTTCGGCTTGGTTGCTCCGGGGTATGCAATGGCTCGCACAGTCGCTGGGCATATTATGGGACAGGGTGGTGATTTTACAGGTGCCGACATGAGCACCAAATTGAAACTGCTGGGTGTTGATGTGGCATCGATTGGTGATGCTCAAATGCAAATGGAAGGCGCACAGGAATTGGTTCTTCAGGATACTTGCAGCGGTAGTTACAAAAAGCTGGTTGTAGACCAAAGCGGTACTCAGCTTTTGGGGGCTATTTTGGTCGGTGACAATTCAGACTATGATGCTCTGCTGCAGGCTTACCTAAATAAAACGGTATTGCCTGAGCATCCTGCTTACCTTTTGCTTGATACATCGTCTCTCAGTGGTGAAGTCTCTGACGATACTATGATCTGTTCTTGTCACAATGTCACTAAAGGTGCGTTGGTCGAAGCGATTCATGCTGGTGCGGTGGAACTCAATGAACTAAAAGTGGTAACTAAAGCGGGTACCGGCTGTGGTGGTTGCTCAAGTATGGTTAAATCGGTTCTGGATGCAGAGCTGGTAGCCATGGGCATGGAAGTCAACAATCACGTTTGTGAGCACTTTGAGTATTCGCGACAAGAGCTGTTCCATATTTGTCAGGTTGAACAGATTAAAGATTTCAATACTTTGCTGGAAAAACACGGGCACGGTTTTGGTTGTGATTTGTGTAAGCCAACGGCTGCGTCCATTTTTGCCTCGTTATGGAACGAACACATTATGGAACCGCAGTTGAGTGGCCTTCAGGATACCAACGATGCTTTCATGGCAAACATGCAGAAAGATGGCTCTTATTCAATTGTTCCTCGCGTTCCGGGCGGTGAAATCACACCAGAAAAGTTGATTGTATTGGGCGAAGTGGCGAAGAAATACGATTTGTACACCAAAATAACCGGTGGTCAGCGGGTCGACCTGTTTGGTGCTCAGATGGAGCAACTTCCAGAAATCTGGCGTGAATTGATTAACGCTGGCTTTGAAACCGGACATGCATACGGTAAATCTTTGCGCACGGTGAAATCGTGTGTCGGCTCAACTTGGTGTCGCTATGGTGTTGATGATTCCGTAGGTTTAGCGATTGAGCTGGAAAATCGCTACAAAGGTCTGCGTTCACCACACAAACTTAAGTTCGCGGTATCCGGTTGTACTCGTGAATGTGCCGAAGCACAAAGCAAAGATATCGGCGTCATCGCGACAGAAAATGGCTGGAACCTTTATGTTTGTGGTAACGGAGGTATGCGTCCTCGACATGCTGACCTTCTAGCATCTGATCTTTCCAAAGAGCAATTAGTTGTGCTGATAGACCGTGTACTGATGTTCTACGTTCGCACTGCTGATAAGTTACAGCGTACCTCGGTATGGCTAGAAAGTTTGGAAGGAGGTATTGAGTATCTGAAGCAAGTGGTGATTGATGACGCTTTGGATCTGTGTGATCAGCTAGAGCAACAAATGTCGCATGTGGTTGAGTCTTATCAATGTGAGTGGAAGAGTACGGTGGAGTCGGCAGAGAAATTGCGTAAGTTCCGCCCATTTATCAACCATGAACAAGGAAGTATGGCACTGCCATATAAACGTGTACGTGAGCAACGCATTCCAGTAGTACAGGAGCTTTAATCATGATGGAACATATTTGTAAACTTGAAGAGCTCGTACCGATGCAAGGGTGTGGAGCTTTAATCGGAGACGAGCAAGTCGCACTGTTTCTGGTTCCTCATACCGAACAGAAAGTGTTTGCAGTGCAAAACTGGGATCCCATTGGTCAAGCGAATGTGATTAGTCGAGGGATTGTTGGCGATGTTAAAGGTGAAATTTGTGTCGCTTCTCCTCTCTACAAACAGCACTTCAATCTTGAAACTGGACAGTGTGTGGAAAACCCTGAAGTTCGGCTTAAAACTTGGTCAGTGTTGATAAAAGATGGTGATATATCACTATTGGCTGCAAGCGTTGCTGCTTGAGTTAGATTCAGATTCACAAGGGAAATTTTGAAAAGGGCGCACAATGGTAGTGCGCCCACTCAATGGGTTAGTGATTGTTATCGATAGCAGCAGGTGTTTTCTTAAATTTCTCTCGTAAGGTTTGCATCAAAACGAAAAATACCGGTGTGAGCAGAGTTCCCACAAACGTAGATAAAATCATGCCGCCAAACACAGCAAAGCCGAGTGAGTGACGAGATGCCGCGCCCGCTCCTGAAGCGATCACAAGTGGAAATACCCCCCAAATGAAAGCAAAAGCGGTCATTTGCACGGCTCGAAAACGGATCCGCGCTGCTTCCTTAGCCGCATCAAGTATCGACAAGCCTTTGTTTTCTCTGAGTACTTTGGCGAATTCCACAATTAAGATCGCGACTTTGGCGGACATACCGATCAGAATCACTATGCCGATTTGCACATATAGGTCGAATGCTTGACCTGCGATCATCAATGCGGCTACTGCACCTAATACTGCGACGGGGACCGCCATCATAACTGCAACAGGAATGGTCCAGCTTTCGTATTGAGCCACTAAAAACAGGTAGGTGAAAATCAATGATAAAGCGAATGCAATTGGTGCTAAGTTACCTGCTTTCATCTCTTGATACGTCATACCTGACCATTCATACGAATAGCCACTTGGCAGCTTTTCAGCGGCGAGTTTTTCGATAGCTTTAACCACGTCTCCGGAGCTGTAGCCTGCGGCGGGTGCACCATTGACAGTCGCAGCACTGAACATATTGTAATTAGACAGTGTATCGGGACCGAAAGTAGGTTTGATTTTGATCAACGTGCCTAACTGAACCATGTTGCCCGTTGTACTGCGCACATAGAGACGATTGATGTCATCTATGTTGTCGCGATACTGCTGTTCTGCTTGCACCTTAACTTGGTACGAACGACCAAATTTGTTGAAATCAGAAATATAGGCTCCGCCAAGTTGCGATTGTAAGGTTGAAAATACTTCATTGAGCGGTACGCCCAACGAGATAGCTTTATCGCGGTCAATATCAATAAAACGCTGTGGGATGTTGGCGCGGAAGATAGAAAACGCACGTGCCACCTCTGGTAATTGATTTATCTGCGCGACAAAATCAGCGGTGGTTGTTGCCAGTTCTTGAGGCGAACGCCCTAAGTTATCTTGTAAAACTAAGTTAAAGCCGTCAACAGCGCCCATCCCTTTAATCGCGGGAGTTGCAAACACAAATGAAGCTGCGTCCGGATTACTATTCAGCAGTTGACCAACTTTATTCATTAATGCCCGTTGATGCAAAGCGGGATCTTTACGTTTACTCCAGTTGTCCAACTTGATGATTAGCATTCCAGAGTTGGGTATCGATGCCATGTTAATCACAGAGAAGCCAGCAACCGAAACCACATTTTCAACGCCTTCGATCTCTCGCAATTTGTTTACGTATTTTTCCATTAACGGTGCTGTACGTTGCAGCGCGGCTGCGTCCGGTAAACGCATCTCTACCATAAACACGCCTTTATCTTCGTTAGGAACAAAAGCGGACGGGATAAGCATGAAACTGTAAGCTAATGTCGCAAGTAGCGCACCGTATATCGCAACGCTTAACAACATACGCTGCCCCAGAAAGCCAACCAGCCCTTTGTATTTGGTGGTAATAGCATTAAAACCACGGTTAAAAGCGCGCAGTGGAGCAATAGGAGTCGAATGCTCAGACTTCAACATCAATGCACAAAGCGCTGGCGTTAAAGTTAATGCGTTAATTGCAGAAATCAGTACGGAAACACAGATGGTAACGGCAAACTGATTGAACATCTTACCCGATATACCAGGAAGTAAAGCGACAGGAACAAATACAGCAAGCAGAATTAATGTGGTTGCTAATACTGGGCCAGTTACTTCTTTCATTGCTTGGATTGTAGCTGGTATTGGCGCTAGGTGTTCTTCGTGTATCACCCTTTCAACGTTCTCTACCACGATGATGGCATCATCGACCACGATGCCTATTGCGAGTATTAAACCAAACAGAGAAATGGTGTTGATTGTCATTCCAATTACGTTCATGACGGCGAAAGTAGCAATGATTGAAACAGGAATGGCTAGAGTTGGAATAATGGTTGCACGCCAGTTTTGCAAGAATACATAAACAACGAATGTTACCAGCAATACCGCGATGATCAGAGTTTCATAAACTTCGTCAATGGACGTCTCAACATACTCTGTAGAGTCGTAAGCAATGTCATAAACTAAGTCTTCAGGAAACGACTGTTCATACTGTTTCATTGCCTCTTTCACACGTTCCATTACGGCTAGCGCATTGGCGGTCGGTAACTGATACAGAGCGAGAACCGCTGCTGGCTCATTGTTCATTCGACCATCAGCTTCATACCCCTGAGCACCGATTTCGACACGTGCAACATCTTTCAGCCGAATTAGAGAGCCGTTTGAACTTGCTTTGATAATAATGTCTTCAAATTCAGCCGCCGTTTGTAGACGCCCCTTAACTTGCAGTACATATTGGTATTGCTGTTGATCAGGAGCGGGCATCCCACCTATCTTACCTGCCGCTACTTGAACGTTTTGCGTTTTTATTGCGCCAATTACATCTGATGCTGAAAGCTTAAGTGCCGCGAGTTTGTTTGGTTGTAACCAAATACGCATGGAGTAGTCTTTCTTACCCAATAAGGTAATATCACTCATACCTTCGATACGTTTTAAACGTTCAACGACATTTAGGTCGGCGTAGTTCGATAAGTAAATACTGTCATGGGTTTGCTTTGGCGAACGTAAAGTAATGACGCCGAGCATATCCGATGACTTTTTACGAACGGTCACACCGATTTGGTTGACCTCTTGAGGCAATGAAGATGAGGCTTGGGAAACAAGGTTATTGACACGAACTTGCGCCATATCCCCGTCGGCACCAACTTTAAAATAGACTCTTAAAGCATAAGAGCCGTCGTTACCTATAACAGAAGACATATAAATCATGTCTTCAACACCATTCACTTTGGCTTCTAGTGGTTGCGCGACGGTTTTCTTAACGACATCGGCACTGGCACCAGGATACATGGTGCTTACGGTGATCACGGTTGGAGAAATTTGTGGGTATTCAGAAACTGGCAGTACTTTTAGGGCAATCAGGCCCATAAGAGTCATTGCGAGAGAAATAACCAGCGCAAACTTCGGTCTATAAATAAAAAATTTACTTAGCATAATATTCAGTAACCTGGTTAGTTTGCGGAGCTAGAAATATCGTTGGCTACCACTTTCGAACCAACACGAACCTTTTGTAGACCTTTGACGATCACTTTCTCGCTTTCAGCCAAACCTGTTAGTACCGCTTTTTCAGTTCCGTAAGTTTGTCCGAGTTCAACTTTGCGTCGAGCAACCACATTTTGATCATCTACCACCATGACGTAATCGCCAGATTGATCTTGTTGAACGGAAGCTGAAGGGACTAGTAGACCCTCAATCGTTTTTCCTTTAAGTCTGATGGTTAAGTTTCCGTATTCACCAGGCATGAGAGAGTAGTTCGGGTTGGCAAATGTTGCTTCTGCCTGGATTGAGCCTGTATCGAGGTCAATTTTGTTACCCATTGCGTACATTTCGCCATTTATTGGATAGTTGCTGTTATCTGATAGGGTTAGGTCTAAATCTACATCAAGTTTGTCATTCTCGGCTCTTACCGTATCGACAACGTTGCGTATACGTCGATAAAGTTGCTCATCAATATTGAATCGAAAATGGATTGGATCGATTTGCGTCAGCGAGATTAAAGGTTTTAGTTGCAGTGTTGAGATGCGGTCACCGACATTGTAATTGCTATAACCAACTCGGCCTGAAAAAGGAGCTCGGATGGTAGAAAATTCTAGGTCAAGTTTAGCGGTAAGCAATGAAGCTTCAGCTTCTTTGACAGATGCCTTTGCAGTGGCTTGTTTAGCTATTGCGTCATCGTATTGCTGTTCACTAATGCTTTTGTCTTTTATCAGTTTTTTCGCTCTGTCTGCGTCTCGATTAGCCAAAGACTGCTCTACACGCGTTTTTTGTAATGAAGCTTGTGCATATTCTAGCGCAGCCTGATATGGACGGGGATCGATTTGAAATAGGACCTGACCTTTTTCAACCAAGTCACCATCTTTAAAGTGTATTTCAGTGAGCTCACCATTTACCCTTGGCATAATATCGATGTCATTTTCCGCAACCGTTCTGCCGATAAAAGTATGATAAGGGGTAATATCGGAAGTCTGCATTGTGACCGTTTCAACCGTTGGGAGGTCTACCTGTTGTTTTTGTACTGGCTCTTTACACCCCCAAAGAAATAGGGGAGTGATGGCCATCAAAGCCAGTACATGCTTGTTGTCTAATCTCATTGTAAGAACCTTCAAATATAATGGTTAATTTCTTAGCGCAGATTTGTTTCTGTCATTTATAGGTGTGCTCATTGGGTGAATAGACAACACAGCAAATCTTTAAGTCAGCGGCAAAATACTTTCAGTACTCGCTCGATGAATAATATTTTTTGATTATTTTTTAGATAGCCATTTCAAATGTAACCAAGTGTTACATCTGAAATTAGCCGTGATGATATAGGAAAATTTCGGTGAGAACTGTCTAACGGGGGGGAGTTTGTTCAAATAATTAGGAAAGTCGTTCTTTCCAAATTGGCAAGTTAGGCGCTACTCCTTGATAAAACAGTCATTATTTAATAGCGCTGCTTTGATACCCGCTAGAAGTTTACACAGGTGTTCTGGCTGGCTAATGTATGGCGGCATAATATAAATCAGGCGGCCAAAAGGTCGAATCCATACTCCATGCTCAACAAATAGGGCTTGGATAACTTCCATATTTACGGGTTTGTGAGTTTCTATCACACCAATTGCGCCCAGATAGCGAACTTCTTTGACGTTGGTGAATGACTCAAATTGTATTAACTGCTCTGATAAGAAAGCCTCAATCTGATTGACTTGTTGTTGCCATTTTCCTGTCGCAATCAGATCTAAGCTTGCTGATGCAACAGCGCAAGCCAGTGGATTCCCCATGAAGGTGGGACCATGCATAAAGCAACCAGCTTCACCACCGCAAACGGTGTCGGCAACTTTTTGGGTTGTTAAGGTGGCTGATAAAGTCATATAGCCACCTGTTAACGCCTTGCCGACACATAGAATATCTGGCTGGATGTTGGCGTGTTCACAAGCGAACAGTTTGCCTGTTCGACCAAATCCCGTTGCAATTTCGTCTAGAATGAGTAGCAGGTTGTACTCATCGCAAAGCTGCCTGACTTGGCGTAAGAATTCTGGGTGATAGATACGCATCCCACCCGCACCTTGCACAATTGGCTCCAAAATGACCGCTGCGATTTGCTGATGGTTTTGGGTGAGCTTATTGCGAAAATCTTCGATGTCAGAATCATTCCATGGTTGCCAAAAGCTCCCTTGCGGAGACTCAGCAAAAATGTGCTCGGGCAAGAAGCCTTTGTAAAGGCTATGCATTGAATTGTCAGGGTCTGTCACTGACATTGCTGCGAAAGTATCACCATGATAGCCATGTCGTAACGTTAGAAACTTTGAGCGGTTTTCTCCTTTGGCATGCCAATACTGCAACGCCATTTTCAGACTCACTTCTACGGCTACAGAACCTGAATCAGCCAAAAAGACCTGGTCCAAATTCTCTGGCGCAAGTGAAAGCAGCTTTTTACACAGGTCGATGGCTGGTTGATGAGTTATCCCGCCAAACATGATATGCGACATCTTATCAATTTGACTGTGAGCTGCGGCATTCAGTGCAGGGTGGTTATAGCCGTGAATCGCTGACCACCAAGAAGACATACCATCAACTAGCGGCTTTCCTTGTTCTAAGTACAGGTGAACACCTTCTGCATGGGTGATGGGATAGCAGGTCAGAGGTGTCAGGGTTGAAGTGTAAGGATGCCAGATGTGCTGGCGGTCAAAGGCCAAATCCATAAAAAATCTTATATCTCAACATGGTTGAAAATTAGTCAAATGTAAATTTTGTGATTTTGTTTGTGTTGACAGTCTAACCTTTGTAGTTAGACTAACCAAGCATAAATAGTGATAACAGCTCGGTTTTTTATACGCAAGGTGAGTTAGAAGAGCCGGCAATATAGGTTGAAAACCATAATTAAAATTAAGGATTACACGTGGAAGTTCGTCATAATTGGACAGTGTCTGAAGTAAAAGCACTGCTTGAAAAACCGTTTATGGATTTGTTGTTTGAAGCTCAGTTAGTTCACCGTCAGTATCAACCCCATAATCACGTTCAAGTAAGCACTCTGCTTTCGATAAAAACCGGAGCATGTCCAGAAGATTGTAAATATTGTCCTCAAAGTGCCCACTATCTTACGGATGTTGATAAAGAGCGATTGATGGAAGTCGAGCGTGTTTTAGACGCTGCACGTAAAGCAAAGAACTCTGGCTCGACGCGTTTCTGTATGGGCGCAGCGTGGAAGAATCCTAAAAGCCGTGATATGCCTTATCTTAAAGAGATGATCTCTGGGGTTAAAGGTATGGGACTGGAAACCTGTATGACATTGGGAATGCTCAATGCAGAGCAGGCAAGCGAGTTGGCTGAAGCCGGGCTGGATTATTACAACCATAACCTTGATACCTCGCCGGAGTTCTACGGCAACATTATTACCACTCGAACCTATCAGGACCGACTTGATACGCTTTCTCATGTCCGTGATGCCGGTATGAAAATTTGTTCAGGTGGTATCATCGGAATGGGCGAAAGTACCAATGACCGGGCGGGCCTACTGGTTGAGCTAGCCAACTTATCGGTTCAACCAGAAAGTGTGCCGATTAATATGTTAGTGAAAGTTAAAGGAACACCTTTAGAAGAAGTGGAAGATGTCGAGCCGTTTGATTTTATTCGTCTAATTGCTGTTGCGCGAATCATGATGCCAAAATCCGCAGTGCGTTTGTCTGCGGGCCGTGAAAAAATGAATGAGCAAATGCAGGCACTGTGTTTTATGGCTGGGGCGAACTCTATCTTCTATGGTTGTAAGCTACTTACCACACCAAACCCAGCCGAAGACACCGATATGTTACTGTTTAAAAAGCTCGGTATTAACAGCCAGCAAGTGGCGCAAAAACCGGATGAAATTACAGAAAATGAACTGCTAGACCGCGTTGTTGAGCGAGTAGTATCTCGACCAAGTTCTGATGACTTATTCTATGACGCAACAGTTTAGGCTACGTATTCAAAGTGCGCTGTCGGAGCGTGAAAGCCGTAGTTTGACGCGTTCACTTCAAGTGATGAGAGCTGGGAATCAAGTTCAAACCGAATGTGGTGACGCTCGGTATATAAACTTTTCAAGTAACGACTACTTAGGATTGGCGAGTGATAGTGAACTGATTAGTGCATGGCAGAAAGGTTTAGATCTTTATGGTTCAGGCAGTGGAGCGTCTCCTTTAGTGACAGGTTTTTCACCAGCACACGCCAGTTTAGAAAGTGCTCTGTGCGAGTGGTTAGGTTTTGAAAGAGCGATATTGTTTGGTTCCGGGTTTAGTGCCAATCAAGCTCTATTGTTTACGCTTTTGCGTCAGGATGATCTGCTTGTCCAAGATAAGCAGAACCATGCGTCGTTGATGGAAGCGGGGATGTTGACAGAAGCTACGATGAAGCGCTTTAAACACAATGATGTCGTTCATTTATCAAAACTGCTTGAATCACAAAATAGTGCTTTGGTTGTGACCGAAGGGGTGTTCAGTATGGATGGTGACTTAGCACCTTTATCTCAAATTCAACACGCTACGCGAGATAAAGCGTGGTTAATGGTTGATGACGCTCATGGTGTCGGTGTGTTAGGTGATGACGGTGCAGGAAGTTGCAGTGCATCAGGCGTTAAGCCAGAGCTATTAGTCGTAACTTTTGGTAAAGCGTTTGGCCTATCGGGGGCCGCAATACTGTGTAATGAAGAAGTAGGCAATTATCTGACTCAGTTTGCCCGTCATCATGTTTATTCAACAGCCATCCCGCCATCACAAGCCCACGCGATTACCCACGCTATTTATATGATTCGAACTCAACAATGGCGACGTGAAAAGTTGCGAGAGTTGTTTTCAATTTACGATGAAAAACTGAGTGAGGTTACTGGGTATGTCGCGACTGATACGCCAATTAAACCGTTTATTTTAGGGCATTCTCAGAGTGCACTTAACATTGCGACAGAATTAAAACAGGCGGGTTATTGGATGACTGCGATCCGTCCGCCTACCGTCGCTCAAGGGGCGGCAAGACTGCGAATCACACTGACCGCTAATCACAGTATTCATCATATTTGCCAATTAGCAGATGCGTTAAAGCGAAGTATGGAGTTGTGTGTATGAGCGAACTCGCATTGCGATCTGATGAAGAAAGTAGAGACAAGATAGCCATTGCAAATGCGTTCAGCAAAGCTGCTTGTAGCTATGATAAACATGCAGCATTTCAACGAGATGTTGGCCATCGACTAATTGAACAATTACCGAGTGACTTATCGGGATTGCGAATCTTGGACTTAGGTTGTGGTACGGGGTATTTCTCTTTTCAGTTAAAGCAACTCGGTGCAGCCGTAGTTTGTGCAGATTTGTCATCTGCGATGTTAGAGCAGGCAAGGCGGCGTTGTGGTGATGATGGTATGAGTTATGTACTGGCAGATGCTGAACAGCTACCTTTTGATGAGGGTGAGTTTGATATCGTGTTTTCAAGTCTGGCGCTACAGTGGTGCGATGATTTATCGGTGCCCATCAGGGAGATGCGTCGGGTATTAAACAACCAAGGTACCGCTTATTTTTCCACACTAGTGGATGGTTCTCTGACTGAACTTAAACAGTCGTGGAGAAAAATTGATTCTCATCAACATGTTAATGACTTCATTCACTTCAATCAGGTAAAAATTGCGTTAGCGCAAGCTCAAAGTCGTAAGCATCACTTACACTTGGCCGAAGTGACGGTTTGGTATGATTCTGCATTTGACTTAATGCGAGATTTGAAAGGCATTGGCGCGAATCATATTAGTACACGTACTCATGGGTTGACGGGAAGAAAGGCTCTGATTCAAGTGGAACAGGCCTATGAGCAGTTTCGAAGTCAGCAAGGTTCTTTACCTGCAACATATCAGGTTTGTTTAGGGGTTATTTATCGATGATTAGTTCATTGTTTATTGCGGGTACGGATACCGATGTTGGTAAAACAGTTGCTTCGAAAGCGATACTGCAAGCGATCGCAAGTAAGGGATTTACGACCATTGGATATAAGCCTGTCGCCGCAGGTTGTGAAAGAACAGAACATGGATTGCGAAACTCAGATGCCCTTCATCTGATGAAAGCAGCGACTCAAGAAATGCCATATGAGGATGTAAATCCATATGCTTTAGAGCTACCAGCTTCTCCACATATTGCCGCAAAACATGATAATGTAGAGATCAATTATCAAGTGTTAAGCGATAAGCTTAACTATCTGCAATCTAAGGCTGATATCGTATTGGTTGAAGGTGCTGGTGGATGGCGTGTCCCGGTCTCCGACACTGACTGCCTGTCTTCATGGGTACAGCAAGAAAAGCTGCCTGTGGTACTTGTTGTCGGTGTGAAACTTGGGTGTTTGAGTCACGCCTTATTAACGGCAGAAAGCATTGAAGCTGATGGTTTAACTATTGTTGGCTGGGTGGCAAATCGCATTAATCCAGGTACTGAGCACTATGCGGAGATTATTGAAGTTTTAGAGAAGCGCTTGAACGCACCGAAGCTTGGTGAAATTCCATATGTACCGAGTGCTAAACGCAGCGAACTTGGTAAATATATTAATCTGGAACCGTTAATGGAAACCGAAGTTGTCGCTTAAGCTGACGATTAAGATAAAAAATAGAAAGGGCTGCGATTGCAGCCCTTTCTGATTCTGTAGCTTTAGATTTCTTTGCTCATCCCAAGCATTGCGAATGCCTGTTGTGTTTCTGCAAGGTGTTGTTGAGCTGTGTGTTCTTGGCCAATACCTAATTGCACTTTAGCTTCTTCTTCCGTTAGTCCTAGATGGCAGCGTAGCAAATCAATTGCCATTTTATAACTTTGAGCTTCAGCCATGATGATTTCCTTGGTTATAATAACTCTATTGCACTGGGCAAAATTTAGTCTCTTTTAAGGTTCGCCTCAATACGACAAAAGTCTAATATGTAGCACATCGGATCTGTTAAATCTTATTGACATTAAATGTTTCAATTTAACACTTAACCTTGTTTTTTAAATAGCAGACACTATCTATTAGAAAAATGCTGATGCTTTTAGGTGAAGGCCTTTGGCAGTCAGTGGATAGTCAGTTTTCCTTATGGAGATAATTAATGAAACGAATATTGTTATTCTTGGCAACGAACCTTGCAGTTGTAATGGTTCTGAGTGTTGTTTTGAATATTGTTTATGCCACTACAGGTATGCAACCGGGGAGTCTTTCTGGCTTACTGGTAATGGCAGCCGTTTTTGGTTTTGGCGGTTCGTTTATTTCGCTTCTTATGTCAAAGAAGATGGCATTGCGCTCAGTTGGCGGTGTTGTAATTGAAAGTCCTCGTAACGAGATGGAACACTGGCTGTTAGAAACGGTGAAGCGTCAATCTCAACAAGCGGGCATTGGCATGCCAACTGTGGCGATTTATGATTCGCCAGATATGAACGCATTTGCCACCGGAGCTAAACGGAATGACTCTTTAGTTGCTGTGTCTACTGGACTATTGCACAACATGACTCGTGATGAAGCAGAAGCGGTATTGGCGCATGAAGTAAGCCATATTGCTAATGGTGATATGGTGACGATGACGCTAATGCAAGGCGTTGTGAATACATTCGTTATCTTCCTGTCTCGCTTTATTGCCAACATTGTTGCTTCACGCGACAGTGACGAGGAAGGTCAGGGGAGCAGTATGATGGTTTACTTTGCCGTGTCGATGGTCCTCGAGCTCGTACTAGGCTTCTTGGCGAGTTTTATTACAATGTGGTACAGCCGTCATCGTGAGTTCCATGCTGATGCGGGTGCTGCAGAGTTAGTTGGCAAACATAAGATGATTGCCGCTTTAGAGCGTTTAAAAATGAGCTATGAACCGCAGCTAGAAGGTTCGATGATGGCGTTTGGTATTAACGGTAAACGCACCATGACTGAATTGCTAATGAGCCATCCTCCATTAGATAAGCGTATCGCAGCATTGCGTAATTCTTAGGTTTAAGTCTAAGTAACCTCAAGTTTATTAAGTCAGCCACCGTGCTGGCTTTTTTGTACCTGCTATATTTCCACACCCAATTACTTTCGTTTACAAAGTTGTACAAATATTTTTTTGTACAACTTTTCTTTATGCGCTATCCTGAATTTAAGTTGTACGATATTTATTTTTGTATAGTTTTAGGGGTGGCAATGGATATCCATACCGTAGCGCGTTTTTATAGCGAGCTCAACAAAGACAATTTGAGTCGATTAGAACAGATCTACCACTCAGATATCGTGTTTGAAGATGCAGCTCATCGTATTGAGGGCTATGGCGCTTTGTTGGCCTATTTTCAGAACCTTTATCAAAACGTTGATCGTTGTCAGTTTGATATTGCAGAGCAGTACCAATGTGGTAGTGCTGGATTCTTGACCTGGACGATGCAATTGCAGCATCCACGTTTAGCCGGTGGCAATCAGGTTAATGTCAAAGGGGTTAGCCACTTAAAGTTTGACGAAGGCAAAGTTATTTATCACCGAGATTATTTCGATTTAGGTGAAATGCTGTATGAGCAGTTGCCACTACTAGGTTCAATCATCCGAGCAATCAAGAAGAGGTTGGGACAATGAAACAGGTACTAATCACCGGTGCAACCTCAGGTATTGGTTATCAACTCGCTCAAGATTACGCTCAACAGGGATGGGATGTCATTGCTTGCGGGCGAAACGTCGAGGTATTAAACCAACTCCACGATCGATACAGCAATGTCATGGGGATGAGTTTTGATATCACTGACATTGACCAGACTATCAATGCTCTTGCGACTTTACCGTTTGTCCCTTCACTTTGGATATTAAACGCAGGTAATTGTGAGTACATTGATGATGGTCAGATGGACTCGCAACTTGTGTCACGAGTTTTTGAAACCAATGTATTAGGCCTGTCGAACGTTATTCAAGCGATTCAAACACATTTGTCATCGGGCCATCGTGTGGCCGTAGTTGGCTCGATTGCCAGTGAAGTCGCATTACCTAGAGCGGAAGCGTATGGGGCTTCAAAAGCGGCTGTGAGTTATCTGGCACGAGCGCTGCGATTAGACTGGAAAACGCAAGGTATTGAAGTTTCAACTATCTATCCCGGATTCGTTGCCACGCCACTGACGGACAAAAATACTTTCCCTATGCCAATGATCATTACGGTCGAAGAGGCTTCAAAAGCCATTCGTGAAGGTTTAGCTAAGGGACTATCAAACATATATTTCCCCAAACGTTTTACTTGGATACTTCGGTTCATTGGTAGCCTGCCATATACCTGGCAGCACGCCATTACCACTCAACTATTTCGGTCTTAGAAAGGATTAAAAGATGAAAATTGCGATTATAGGTACTGGAATTTCAGGATTAAGTTGTGGCTATTACTTGCATCAAAAGCACAATATCACCGTATATGAAGCCAATGATTACATTGGAGGTCACACCGCCACAGTCGATATTGAGTTGGAAGGAAAGACATACCCAGTTGATACTGGATTTATTGTTTACAACGACCGGACATATCCTAATTTCATTCAATTAATGAAAGAGTTAGGAGTCGAAACGACACCAACAGAAATGAGTTTCAGTGTTCGTAATGACGCAAATGGACTTGAGTATAATGGTCACACAGTGATGACACTCTTTGCACAGAAACGTAATTGGTTAAATCCGCATTTTTATCACTTTATCTACGAGATTTTGCGTTTCAATAAGCTCGCTAAACAAGAAGCTAACGTTGCAGAAGTAAATCTACGGACGCTTGGTCAATTCCTCAATTATCACGGTTTTTCACACTACTTTAGTGAGAATTATATATTGCCAATGGGGGCAGCAATTTGGTCCTCATCACTCGTTGATATGCGCGCTTTTCCACTCACTTTTTTCTTACGTTTCTTCCTCAATCACGGTTTGTTGGATATTAGCAACCGTCCGAAATGGAACGTGGTTAAAGGTGGTTCGCGTAGTTATATTGGTCCGCTAACACAGGGCTTCAAAGATAAAATCCTTACCAGCTCTCCGGTAGAGAAAGTGAAGCGAGTTGCTGGTGGTGTGGAGGTGACAAGTCGTGGAAAAACGGAATGGTTTGATGAAGTTATTTTTGCCTGCCACAGCGATCAAGCCCTTGCTATGCTGGAAGACCCTTCCGAATCAGAGCAGCAAATTCTGTCGAACCTTGGTTATCAGGCCAACGAAGTCATTCTACATACCGATACTCGTCTATTACCAAAACGTAAAGCTGCATGGGCCTCATGGAACTATTGGTTGAGAGGAGAGCAGGGGCAAGATTCTCGATTACCCTCTTTAACATATAACATGAATATTTTGCAGCATATCGATGCACCGCAAACGTTCTGTGTTTCGCTTAATAGTAGTGAGCATATTGACCCTAACAAGATTCTTCGTAGCTTTGTGTATGACCATCCAGTATTTACAGAACAGTCAATTAAGGCGCAACAGCGTAAAGCTGAGATAAGTGGCGTCAACCATACTTGGTTTTGTGGTGCGTATTGGCATAACGGATTCCATGAAGATGGCGTACGCAGTGCATTAGACGTTGTTACCAATATACAGCAAGTGTCTGAATCTAAAATGCAGGGAGCAGCGTAATGTCTTCGCTCAATAGTTCGCTGTTTGTCGGAGACGTGAGGCATCGACGCTTTACTCCGAAGCGGCATGAGCTGAAGTACTCGCTCTTTATGCCTTGTATCGACTTAGACGAATGGTCACAACTCTCACAACAAGTTTGGGGCCTTGGAGAGAAATGGTGGCATTGGGCTCGCTATCGTCGGGAAGACTATGTTGGTCAAGGAGATTTGAAACGCTCTGTCCAAAATAAAGTTTTCGAACTCACTGGAAATCGCATTGAAGGTAAAGTTTTGGCAGTGGTCCATCTTAGGTATCTTGGTATCTATTTCAGCCCTGTTAATCTCTATTACCTCTATGACTCAGATGGAATATGGCGATATTTGCTAGCAGAAGTAAGTAATACCCCTTGGAATGAGCGTCATTACTACGCCATCCCGGCTGAAAAAGGTAACGAGGGTGAGGACTGGCAACATGACAAAGCTTTTCATGTATCGCCATTTAACCCTATCGATCAGCAGTATCACTGGAGACTAAAACCTATTTCGGACTCGTTGATGGTGCATTTGGAGTGCCACCGAGAGGGAAAAGTGTTTGACGCCACAATGGCAATGAAAGCCAAAACGTTCACCTCAAGCAACTTATTGTGGTTACTGCTTAAAACACCAGTTATGGCAGTTAAGGTGACTTTAGGTATTTATTGGCATGCCTTAAAGCTATGGATGAAAGGCGTGCCGATCTACGACCATCCTCACAATAAAACGCAACAAAAACAGAAGAGTAGTAAGGAGAATACGCAATGCTAAATGTGACTTCTATGGATATGCCAACCAGCCTGTCTACATGGCAAAAAAGCGCTCGCAGCGTTGCATTTAAGTGTTTGCAATATTTGGATGTGGGCAGTTTGTCAATTGTCGAGTCATTTTCAGAGCAGAATACTCAGCAACAACAATTTGGCGAAAAAAAGGGTGATGAGCCTCATGCTGTAATATGGGTGAGACATCCCGAATTTTATTCACGGCTACTTAAAGGCGGCAGTATTGCTGCAGCTGAAGCTTATATCGATGGTTGGTGGGATAGTCCTAATTTAACGGTTTTGATGGAGTTGATGGCGAGAAACGCCAGTGCATTAGATAGAATTGAACAGCGCAGTAACTGGTTTACTCAGTTGACAAATAAAGTTGGCCATTGGTTCAACAGAAATTCTATTGATCGAGCAAAAGAGAACATTGAAGCACACTATGATCTCGGGAATGAGCTTTACAAAACGTTTTTAGATAAGCGCATGCTGTATTCCAGTGGATTGTACAATTCTGCGCAAGATAGTTTAGAACAGGCTCAAATTAATAAGATGGATCGCCTATGTCAGCAGTTAGATCTCAAGCCAACTGACCATGTAATAGAAATTGGCACCGGTTGGGGCGGAATGGCGATTTACATGGCACAAACATACGGCTGTCGCGTAACGACAACCACCATATCGGAAGAACAATATGCTTATGCTCGTGAGCAAATTGATAAGTCAAATCTCTCAGATCGTATCACGCTACTTAAACAAGATTATCGCTTGCTAGAAGGGCAATACGACAAGCTTGTTTCTATTGAGATGATTGAAGCCGTGGGTAAGCAGTATCTGAAGTCATATATTAAGAAGTGTCAGTCTCTGCTTAAACCTAAAGGTTTGATGGCAATACAGGCGATTACAATTGCCGATCAACGCTACGATTATTACAGCAATAACGTCGACTTCATCCAGAAATACATTTTCCCAGGCGGTTTTCTTCCTTCGGTTACCGTTCTTACGCAAATGGCGACACAGCATAGCGATTTAGTCACCAGAGACGTGTTTGACCTCGGTTTAGATTACGCTAAAACACTTAATGATTGGCGCTTACGGTTCGAACAATCTCTCGAACAGGTGTCGTTGTTAGGTTATGACGAGCGATTCATTCGTATGTGGCGTTACTATTTTTGTTATTGCGAAGGTGGGTTTAACGCTCGGGCAATCAGTACGATTCACATGACATTACAAAGAGGTTAAGTGTGAATCGTTTATTGGGTGTATCGATTTGGTTTCAGCTAATTTGGTTCGCTGCTGTACTGGGTCAAGAGAGTTGGCAATGGTTAACGTTGTTACTTGCAGGATTGACTTTGCTTTACGCCGCAGTCACCGATAGTCGTGGCTTGAAAGGCATTATCGCTTTAGGAATCACTGGGATTGGGCTTGATTGGTTGAACGCTTTAACAGCGGTACTTGTCTTTAAACAAGATTATATCCCGGTATGGTTAGGTGCTTTATGGCTGAGCTTTATTTGGTACGCCAAGCAATGGGTTCCCTATTTAACCAAATATAACAAATTGGTGGTCGTTATATTTGTTGGGGCTTGCGGCGCTCTGAGTTATTGGGCTGGAAGCCGAGTTTCAGCAGTAGCGTTTTCGTTTCCAATGCCCTGGACATTGTTGCTCCTTGGTCTGGAGTGGTGTGGTATTAGTTGGTTAATCATGAAGGTATTTGCAAATGATGGTTCGAGTTCGATTGATACTGGCAACATTAACACTTCTACTGGTAACAAAGGTTAATGCGGTAGAACTAACGAGCCAAACCGATGAAGAGTGGCAGCAGTGGCCAGTCGTTGGTCAGGCTACTTTATCTTGGTTATGGCTAGATATTTATTCTTCGCAATTGCGTTCACCTGATGGTGAGTATATTCAGAGTGATGATGTTACGCCTCATCCGATGGCGTTAGAGATTCGTTACATGCGGGATATCACTAACGCACAGTTTCTTGATGCAACCGAAGAGCAGTGGCAAAACTTGGGTTACGACCAACAGCAGATCAATCGTTGGCTACTGCAACTTGGTGGCATATTTCCAAGTGTTAAAATGGGCGAAGCTTTGGTTTATGTGACTGATGGGCGAATAGGAAAGTATATTTATGTTCCGAACGGTGGAGACTCACAACAGATAGGCTATATAAGCGATGAGTTATTAAATGACGCGTTTTTATCGATTTGGCTATCTTCAAAAACAGAGTATCAAGAGTTACGCCAGCAATTAATAGGGATGAATAGATGATTACAATAGTTAAACGATGGTTAGTGGTGTTATCACTCTTCATAGTGTCTGGATGCAGTGCTGAACTTTCAGACTATCGACAAAGTACACCTAAGTTTGATTTGTTTGAGTATTTTCAGGGAACCACAATGGCTTGGGGGATGGTGCAAGATTACAGTGATAAGCAAACTCGACGCTTTGAAGTTACCATACAAGGCAGTGTCGATAAAGACACTCTTGTTCTCGTCGAGGACTTTGTGTTTGATGATGGTGAGATAAGTCAACGAATTTGGACCATAACCCGAACCGAAGACAACCACTATATTGGTCAGGCCGATGATGTTGTTGGTAAAGCTATCGGACAAGAAACGGGTAATGCCTTGCAGTGGCAGTATGATTTTGTTTTAAAAACCGATGATGGTGAGATTGAAGTGTCATTTGATGACTGGCTTTATCGTCAAGATGATAAAAGAGTTTTCAATATTACTAAGATCCGAAAATTCGGCGTTGAAGTAGGGCGAGTCACTCTGTTTTTTGAAAAACTGTAAACTAACAATAAATCAAAAAGGGAGGCTAAATGCCTCCCTGGAATCTATTTCAATCAGCGTTTAAAGCTGGTCAGTTAACTCAATAGCTTGACCGATGTAGCTTGCTGGCGTCATTTCTTTTAGACGAGCTTTTTCTTCCTGAGGAATTTCTAAGCCTTCGATGAAGTTACGCATTGCTTCGCCATCAACTCGCTTGCCACGAGTTAACTCTTTTAGTTTTTCGTATGGCTTTTCGATACCGTAGCGACGCATAACGGTTTGTACTGGTTCTGCTAGTACTTCCCAGTTTTTGTCTAGCTCAGCCAGTAGCGCTTCACGGTTTACTTCTAGCTTGCTAATACCTTTCAGAGTTGAAGTGTATGCAATAATGGCATAACCAACACCAACACCTAGGTTACGAAGTACTGTTGAGTCAGTCAGGTCACGTTGCCAGCGAGAGATAGGTAATTTCTGCGCCAAGTGGGTAAATATCGCGTTTGCCAGACCTAAGTTACCTTCAGAGTTTTCGAAGTCAATTGGGTTAACTTTGTGTGGCATAGTCGAAGAACCGATTTCGCCAGCAATAGTTTTTTGCTTGAAGTGGCCCAGAGCGATGTAGCCCCATACGTCACGGTCGAAGTCGATCAGAATAGTGTTGAAACGTGCAACTGCGTCGAACAACTCAGCGATATAATCATGAGGTTCAATTTGCGTTGTATATGGGTTCCAAGTCACACCTAGAGACTCAGTAATGAACTCTTCGCTAAACTTGTGCCAGTCAACGGTTGGGTATGCAGAAAGGTGCGCGTTGTAGTTACCAACAGCACCGTTGATTTTACCTAGAATCTCAACGTTTTCGATTTGCTTGTATTGACGTTCCATACGGTACGCCACGTTAGCCATTTCTTTACCCATCGTCGATGGAGAAGCAGGCTGACCGTGTGTACGAGATAGAAGAGGAATATCGCGGTACTCAGATGCAAGAGAACGAATCGCATCAATGATGTTGCGGATTTCAGGAAGAATCACAGTATCACGAGCTTCTTTAAGCATTAGAGCATGAGAAGTGTTGTTGATGTCTTCCGATGTACATGCAAAGTGAATGAACTCGTTGACTGCATCAAGCTCAGGAACGCCAGCCACTTTTTCTTTTAAGAAGTATTCAACGGCTTTTACGTCGTGGTTAGTTGTACGCTCGATGTCTTTGATACGTTGTGCATCTTCTTCACTGAAGTTTGCTGCTACGCTATCAAGGAATTGGTTCGCTTCGTCACTGAATGCAGGAACTTCTGCAATCTCAGCTGTTGCTGCAAGCTTCTGTAACCAGCGGATTTCAACGATAGTACGGTATTTAAGTAAGCCAAATTCGCTAAAAATGCTGCGTAATGAAATAGTTTTACTTCCGTAACGGCCGTCTACTGGTGAAACAGCAGTCAATGCTGACAGTTCCATGATCTTCTCCTGAATGAATGAGTTTCAAAATTTCGTGTGCTTTATACCAGTAACCTTGGCAATTGTCACGAAGATTGCGCAAACGTTTGCGCTGGTTGTCTGTAAATCTAAAAAATCAGCCCGCGGATTCGCGAGCTGGGGAATTTTGTTACATTCTAGCTAACAATATCTTAGCTTGTTCTACCATTTTTTTACGACCAAACACTAGGTGTAGTCGTCTACCACCGACTTGGCGCCAAAGTACGGCACAACGAATACCAGACAGCAGTAAAGCTCGTACTTTTTGCTGATTAGAGGTTTGTTGTAGTACTGCAGGAGTGCCTGCGACTTGAATACGTGGGCCGATAGGACTGATGACATCTAGGTAAATACTGGCTAGATTGCTAACCATCTGCTCATCGAGTAAATCGAAATGCTCAACTTGACGTTCGATCATCTGAATTCGGTCACCAAGTTGAGACATCGCATCACGACGGCTCATTAGCTTACGTTCAAGGGCCAATAAACTAATAATGTAACGAGTGATGGCGCTACCTGTCGGCGTGCTATCAATACCATTAACTAAACATTCTAGGCCAATTTTCAGGTTTGCTTCGTTACCAAATACATTAAGTGTATTACTTGGATTGGTCGCCAGAATGGCACGCAGTGAAGCTTCAAACGCGTCTGAATCACAGTAACCGTCTTTTGCCACTTGTTGTACCAAGGCCACTGCTTGGCAAATTCCAGCAAATGCAATTGTACGGTCATAAATTGTGTTAGCCACGTAATACTCCTTAAATACGTTGTTCGATAATACCACCACCAAGACAGACATCGCCTTGATAGAATACTGCTGATTGTCCAGGGGTCACTGCGACTTGTGGGTCATCAAACATCACTTTAATGCTGCTATCATCGACAGGGATAACAGTACAAGGGATGTCAGTTTGGCGATAACGAGTCTTCACTGAACAACGAAATGCCTCTTTAACTGGAGTTCTGTCAACCCAGTGAAGTTGTGAAGCCATTAAACCGTGAGACTTTAACAAAGGATGATCGGCACCTTGTACTGCAATCAGTACATTACGATTAAGATCTTTTTCCGCTACGTACCAAGGATCTTCGTTACCACCGCCGCCTTTCTGCCCACCGATGTGCAGACCTTTTCGCTGGCCTAAAGTGTGATACATCAAACCTTGATGTTCGCCAATGACTTTACCTTCAGGCGTTTCGATTTTACCCGGTTGAGCTGGTAAATAGCGAGACAAGAAGTCTGTAAATTTGCGCTCACCGATAAAACAGATCCCAGTTGAATCTTTTTTCTTCGCGGTGATTAAACCTTGTTCTTCAGCAATGCGACGCACTTCTGGCTTTTCCAGTTCACCAACAGGGAAAAGGCTACGTGCAACTTGCTCGTGGCTTAACGTATATAAGAAGTAGCTTTGGTCTTTGTTGTTGTCTAAACCGCGAAGCATTTGTGGTTTTTCACCATCTTCAACAAACGTGCGACGAACGTAATGGCCCATGGCAATATAGTCTGCGTCCAACACTTCATCAGCAAACTCGAGGAATGCTTTGAACTTAATTTCTTTGTTACAAAGAATGTCTGGGTTAGGGGTGCGACCCGCTTTATATTCCGCCAAGAAGTATTCAAACACGTTGTCCCAGTATTCTGCAGCGAAATTGATAGTATGTAAGTAGATACCAAGTTTGTCACAAACTGCCTGAGCATCCGCAAGATCTTCTGCAGCTGTACAATATTCTTCGTTGTCATCTTCTTCCCAGTTCTTCATGAATAGGCCTTCAACTTGGTAACCTTGTTGCTGAAGAAGATATGCTGAAACGGATGAATCAACGCCACCTGACATGCCTACAATGACTTTCTTTTGGCTGTTTGCGTTGCGGTTATCTGACATGACTTAATACCACTTGATTGACTAGGAGGAGGATTCTAACAGAAAGATTTTTTTGAGGACAGATCCGAGACTGTTCTCACACTTCTAATCTGATAAAAGCTTCGACTATCTGAAATTAGTAATGAATCGATGGTTCTTACCCGCCCAACTCAGCGTGTAATTGTGAAGTTAAGTCTACAGTGTGGAATCGAATAAATAAGGAGCATAGCAAAGTCATGTATAGGCAATTAATCCATTCGATATTTGGAATGTAAGAAAAGTTACACGCGAAAACGTTTGCTATTATCTGTTCAGTTGCTGCCTTAATAGGTGCGATGTAGAATTCACGTTCTTTCCATCTCATGCACTCAATAAACGTTATGAAATTTCCTGGTCAACGTAAGTCAAAGCACTATTTCCCTGTCGATGCTCGTGATCCTTTAGTCATTCAGTCACAAGATAGTAAAAAGTTATCACGCACTCATATTATTGGTATTGACCAAACACTGGTTGATATTGAAGCGAAAGTCGACTCTGAACTCATTGAGCGCTTTAGACTGAGTAAAGGCCATTCATTAGTGATTGATAATGATACGGCTGAAGCTTTATATACGGAACTGCAGCAAAAAGGCCTAATCACTAACGAGTTTGCGGGGGGGACTATCGGCAATACGCTTCACAATTATTCTGTATTAGCTGATGATCGTTCTACTTTATTGGGCGTGATGAGTCAGGATATTAAAATTGGTAGCTATGGTTATCGATATTTATGTAATACATCTAGTCGTATGGACTTAAATTACCTGCAAGGCGTAAATGGTGCCATTGGCCGTTGCTTCGCTCTAATTACTGAAGATGGTGAACGTACTTTTGCAATTAGTGAAGGGCAGATGAATCAACTTCATCCAGAAAGTATTCCAGAAAAAATATTTAAGAATGCTTCTGCTTTAGTCCTTACCGCTTATTTGGTTCGCTGTAAAGAAGGCGATCCGATGCCAGAAGCAACGATGCGAGCGATTGAATATGCCAAAAAATATCAAGTGCCAGTGGTATTAACACTGGGTACTAAATTTGTTATTCAAGATGATCCCAAATATTGGCAAGACTTTCTGCGCGATCATGTTTCTGTCGTCGCGATGAATGAAGATGAAGCCGAAGCATTAACTGGAGAGAATGATCCACTCGCCGCTTCAGATAAAGCATTAGATTGGGTGGATTTAGTATTATGCACTGCGGGACCAGTCGGCTTATTTATGGCCGGTTATACAGAAGATGAAAGTAAAAGAGAAACGTCTCTTCCTTTACTCCCTGGTTCGATTCCTGAATTTAATCGTTTTGAGTTTAGTCGTCCAGCAACAAAAAATAGTTGTGAGGATGCAATAAGAGTCTATTCTCATATTGCCCCATATATGGGTGGGCCGGAAAAAATCAAAAATACTAATGGTGCAGGTGATGCGGCGTTATCTGCATTACTTCACGATATGGCAGCAAATAAATACCATAAAGGTAATGTGCCTAATTCAAGTAAACATCAACATAACTTCCTAACTTATTCATCGTTCTCTCAAGTATGCAAATATGCTAACCGAGTCAGTTACGAAGTGTTGGCGCAGCACTCACCTCGTTTATCAAGGGGACTACCTGAACGCGAAGACAGTTTGGAAGAGGCGTACTGGGAGCGTTAAATGCGCTGGATAAGGTTGTTTGTTGGCTATTATTGTGCGTAGTTGTCAATATATTGGCTATATTTAAATTTTGCGACTCATTTAAAAGTGGATAACAAACAGCAGAGTAAACATCGTAAAGGGAAGTCATAATTACCGTCAATACAAGTGCTTGCTCTTATTAAGTCAGTATTTGAACTTGATCCAAAATAAAAAGGCTCCCATAAGGGAGCCTTTTTCATTGTCAGCAAACAATATTAGATAGCAAACTCTTCTAGAGATTTACCTTCATCAAGCGCTTTTTGGATTACTGATGGAGTACGGCCTTGGCCTGTCCAAGTTTTTTCTACGCCATTGTCCATATATTTATATTTAGCTGGACGTGGAGCACGTTTACCTTTTGCTTTTGATTTAGATTTTGTTTCGCCAGCAAGAGCCGAAATCAAAGCGTCTACATCGATGCCGTCGCTTGCAATTTGTTCAGCAATTGCAGCTAACTTTGCTTCTTGCTCTGCTAGCGCTGCTTTTTCTTGCTCTTCAATTTCACGGCGTTCTTCAACAACAGTCGTTAATTTATCTAGAGCTTCTTCAAGTTGTTCTAAAGTTAGTTCACGTGAGAAAGCACGCAGACTACGAATATTTAATAGAGTTTTAGTAATTTCTGACATCTTTCAATCCTGTCACTTCAATAATAAACAGTTTAATAATAAACCGAGGTATTTATTCTTACAATGTAATGTATGTAAGAATAATGTAATTAATTAAAAAAAACTATAATTAAATGGAAATACCTTCACTTTTGTCATAGACCTTATATATGAGGTGGACATATTAAGCAAATAATATCTAGGGAAGTTGATATTTCAAGGTTAGAGCATAAACATGAGGTTTACTTATCATTACAATTTATGAAATTGGTTTCAAAGATATGTTCCATCAAGCTGGCTTTAAACATTGATTCTACAGTTTCAATATCTCGAACAGAAAAAATAATTAAGTGAAAGCTGCTTTGGTTGTTTAAAAATTGATATCCGATATAAACGGCTTACGCAGAGTTGACATTCTGTGTTGCATTGACGGAATTGTTAAGTACAATACTGCACACCTAATGCGAAGTTCGGTTCAAAAGCTAAGCAAATTGTTTGCTATTGAGTGATTTGTTCTGTCTTCGACGTAGAGGAGCGATATTGAAAAGTATCCAGTGTTGGGGTGATACCAATGAATTCTGGAGAAAGGCCGTATCGCCGAAGTTAGTATGTCTATCAAACTACTAGCTGGGGTTGTTATCGAATAGGTACAACACTGCCATAGTTTTATATCTAAGCGTAGATAATTTGCCGGATATAATGTTGTTAAACTATGGAGCGCTACTGTAGGGTTGGGTGGAGTGTTCACTTCCCTTTCGCTTAGTTCAACATAAATTACATTGATTTGTTTGATGTGGTTTGTCTGCAGTAGATCTCTAACCAAATACTCACTGGTTTTTGAAGATCATGAATTTAATTGATTTTGCATCATCTCCGTTGTCACTGGTTCCTGCATTAGTGGCATTGAGTCTTGCTATTATTACTCGTCGCGTACTTGTTTCTTTAGGTATGGGGATTGTTTTAGGTGCGTTATTACTTGCTGATTATTCACTCGGTGATGCGGCAAGTTATATTGGTACTCAAGTTTCTGGTGTCTTTATCGAAGACGGTGGTTTGAACACTTGGAATATGAGCATCGTTGGATTCTTGCTTTTATTAGGTATGATGACGGCACTGCTCACACTTTCTGGTGGCACTCGCGCATTTGCGGAGTGGGCACAAGTTCGTGTTAAAAGTAAGCGTGGTTCCAAATTGCTTGCCGCTTTCCTTGGGGTTTTCATTTTTGTTGATGATTACTTTAATAGTTTAGCGGTGGGCTCAATCTCTCGTCCTGTGACTGACCGCTTTTATGTATCACGTGCCAAACTGGCTTATATCCTAGATTCAACTGCTGCACCTATGTGTGTTGTTATGCCTGCCTCAAGCTGGGGTGCATACATAATGACTATTATTGGTGGCATTCTTGTATCTCACGGTGTTACTGAATACTCAGCACTTGGTGCATACTTACGTCTAGTTCCTATGAACTTTTACGCTATTTTCGCACTATTAATGGTGTTTGCCGTTGTCTGGTTCCAAATGGATGTAGGCCAAATGCGTAACCACGAAATCAATGCTTCCCAAGGGCAAGGTTTCGATGATGATATGCGTGAAAATGATGAACAAGCGCGTGACCTGAACGATGAACTGGATATCCGTGAAAGTGAGAAAGGCAAAGTGTCTGATCTTATTTTCCCAATCGTACTGCTTATTATTGCGACAGTAGGGGCAATGATGTACACCGGTCGTCAAGCTTTGGCTGCCGATGGGCAGGCATTTAACATACTTGGCGCATTTGAAAATACCGACGTTGGTACTTCATTAATCTACGGTGGCCTTGTTGGTTTAGCCGTCGCCTTATTTACGGTTGTTAAGCAAGGTATCTCAGTGGCAGAAATTGCTCGTACTTTGTGGATTGGTGCAAAATCAATGTTCGGCGCAATTCTGATTTTAGTCTTTGCATGGACTATTGGTTCAGTAATAGGCGACATGAAAACAGGTGCTTACCTGTCATCGTTAGCACAAGGAAATATCGATCCTCACTGGCTACCTGTGATTCTGTTCTTACTATCGGGCATTATGGCATTCTCAACCGGTACTTCATGGGGCACGTTTGGTATTATGCTTCCTATCGCTGGTGATATGGCAGGTGCCACGGAAATCGCACTGATGCTACCTATGTTAAGTGCTGTGCTTGCTGGTTCTGTGTTCGGTGACCACTGTTCTCCTATTTCAGATACAACGATTTTGTCTTCAACGGGAGCTCGTTGTAATCATATCGACCACGTAGCAACTCAGTTGCCATATTCGTTGGCTGTAGCTGCTGTTTCATGTGTTGGTTTTGTTGTATTAGGTATGACGCTTTCAGTATGGGCATCTTTAGCGGCGTCAACGGTTGCGTTCATTGCTGTGTGTTTCGCTTTTAACGCGCTGTCCAAATCTAAAATGGTGAACTGTAACGTCGCTTAATCAGTGACATGATTGTTTTTTTAAGGAGGTTACGGCCTCCTTTTTTGTGCTTGATTTTTATACCGTCAGAAAAAGATGACGAAAAATGAAATTTTTTGTTGAAAAATGAGACGAGCTTCGTTAGTGTGGAAAGCAATCCAGTAAACACGTTCGGTGTAATTAAGTATGCGTAATTTTGTAATGAATATTCATCACCATCATCATCCCTAATAGTCTTTCGGGAGATGTACGCATACCCGGGAGACAGGATTCTCCCGGTGGTTAAAATCAAAGTATTATCAGATTTATGACCCTTGGGAGACAACTCTTCCAAGGGTTTTTTACTATCTAGCTTAATTAAAACTTTAAAGATTTCAATATATTACGAAGGAAGAATGTAATGCAAACACAACGTCTAAGAATCGCAGTACAAAAGAAAGGTCGCCTAAGCAAAGAATGTTTTGAGCTGTTAAAACAATGTGGTGTGAAATTTAATGTGATGGGCGAACGCTTAGTGGTTCACTCAATGAATATGCCAATTGACCTTCTTCTTGTTCGCGACGATGACATCCCGGGCTTGATTATGGATGGCGTGGTCGACCTTGGTTTTGTTGGTGAAAACGTATTGGAAGAAACTCGCTATGACCGTATTGCAATGAAGCAACCGAGTGAGTTTGTTGACCTTCGTCGTCTTGAGTTTGGTGGTTGTCGTTTATCTATCGCGATTGATAAAGATGTTGAGTATAACGGTCCACAAGATCTGAAAGGTAAGCGTATTGCGACCACTTACCCGCAACTACTAAAAGCTTATATGGATGAGCAGGGTATTGATTTTAGTACTTGTATGTTAACTGGTTCAGTTGAAGTTGCACCTCGTGCAGGTCTTGCTGATGCAATCGCCGATTTAGTTTCAACTGGCGCAACACTGGAAGCGAATGGCCTAAAAGAAGTAGAAGTTATCTTCCAGTCAAAAGCAAAACTGATTCAACGTACTGGCCAATTCGCCGACGATAAAGCAGCACTCATCGATAAACTTCTTACTCGTATGCAAGGTGTCCAACAGGCGAAAGAGTCTAAATACATCATGCTACACGCTCCAGCGGACAAATTAGCAGACATCAAATCGCTTCTCCCAGGCGCTGAAGATCCAACAGTTCTACCATTATCCGCTGACAAGACAAAAGTCGCAGTACACTTAGTCAGTGCAGAAAACTTGTTCTGGGAAACCATGGAACAGTTAAAAGCTCTGGGTGCAAGTTCTATCCTTGTATTACCAATTGAGAAGATGATGGAGTAAGCCTGATGAGAACAATAGTTTGGCAATCGCTAAGTGAATCTCAACAAGACTCTATATTAGAGCGTCCGGCTATTACCGAAGGTGCGAATATTACCGCTGCGGTTGCAGAGGTTATTAACAAAGTGCGTGCTGAAGGCGATGCTGCTCTTATAGAGCTAACAGAGAAGTTCGATAAATTCACACCAGAATCGATACGTGTTTCAGAGCAAGAAATTGATGCGGCTTCAGAGCGTCTTTCTGAAGAAATGAAGCAGGCTTTGGAAACGGCATATAATAATATTTCCAAGTTCCACAAAGCGCAAAAAGCGGTACCGATTAAAGTGGAAACTATGCCGGGTGTCCTGTGTGAGCAGGTTACTCGTGCAATTAATAACGTAGGCTTGTATATCCCAGGTGGTAGTGCACCACTACCGTCAACGGTACTGATGTTAGGTGTGCCAGCGCAGATTGCAGGCTGCCGCAAAGTGGTGCTGTGTTCACCTCCGCCTATTGCCGATGAAATTCTATATGTAGCGAAGCTGTGTAAAATTGACGAGGTTTACAATGTTGGTGGTGGTCAGGCTATTGCTGCAATGGCGTACGGTACTGAAAG
Organism: Vibrio sp.; assembly: GCA_048259585.1. GTDB lineage: Bacteria > Pseudomonadota > Gammaproteobacteria > Enterobacterales > Vibrionaceae > Vibrio. The sequence goes on from JBLXHN010000001.1 coordinate 284,168, forward strand.
CGTTTCTAAAGTTGATAAAATCTTTGGCCCAGGTAACGCGTACGTAACGGAAGCAAAACGTCAGGTAAGCAATGATTTTCGTGGCGCAGCCATTGATATGCCAGCAGGCCCATCGGAAGTGCTTGTGATTGCAGATGATACGGCGGATGCCGATTTCATTGCGGCTGACTTGTTGAGTCAGGCCGAACACGGCCCAGACTCTCAAGTGGTGTTGGTTACGCCTTCGCCTGTTGTGGCTGATCAAGTTGCAGATGCTGTTCAAAAGCAACTTAAGTCATTGTCTCGTGCGAGTACTGCTGAAAAAGCGTTGGCTTCAAGTCTAATCATTATCGCGGAATCTATAACTCAAGCGGTATCCATTTCGAACTACTACGGCCCTGAGCATTTGATTGTGCAAACTAAGAATCCTCGTGAGCTCGTGCCATTATTAGATAATGCTGGTTCTATTTTCCTTGGTGATTGGTCGCCAGAATCGGTCGGTGATTATGCATCAGGTACTAACCATGTATTACCGACTTATGGTTACACCCGTACATACTCAAGTTTAGGTTTGGCTGATTTCAGCAAACGTATGACTGTACAAGAACTCAGTGCTGATGGATTGAAATCATTGGCACCAACAGTGGTCAAAATGGCAGAAGCTGAAGGATTAGATGCGCACAAGCGCGCTGTCACAATCCGTATCGAAAAACTGTCTCAGCAAAAGTAGTAGAAGGCATAATCATCATGGAAAAACTCGCTCGTAAACAGGTTCAAGCGCTAACGCCTTATCTTTCTGCTCGTCGTATCGGTGGTAGTGGTGATGTATGGCTCAATGCCAATGAGTCACCATTCGACAATGAATACAAAACGAATTTCACTCGCCTTAACCGCTACAGTGAATGTCAACCACCAGAACTGATTCAAGCTTATGCCGCTTATGCTGGTGTGAAAGCTGAGCAAGTGCTGACTTCTCGTGGAGCTGATGAGGGGATTGAACTTCTTATCCGTGCTTTTTGTGAGCCAAATGAAGATGCGATTTTGTTCTGCCCGCCAACTTATGGTATGTACGCAATCAGTGCTGAGACAATTGGTGTTGAGCGCAAGAAAGTACCTCTTACTGATGAGTGGCAGTTAGATTTAGCGAATATAGAAGCAAACCTAGAAAACGTTAAGCTTGTGTTTGTTTGTAGCCCGAACAACCCAACGGGTAACTTGGTTAAGCGCGAAGATATTATTTCTCTGCTGGAAATGACAAAAGATCGCGCCATTGTGGTGATGGATGAAGCGTATATCGATTTTTGTCCTGAAGCTTCTACGGTGGATTTACTCGCACAATACCCAAATCTGGCAATTTTACGCACATTATCAAAAGCGTTCGCTTTAGCCGGTTTACGCTGTGGCTTCACGCTGGCCAATGAAGAGCTAATCAATGTGCTGCTAAAAGTGATCGCGCCTTACCCAGTGCCAGTACCGGTGGCTGAAATTGCTACGCAAGCATTATCAGAAGCTGGGTTAGCTCGTGCTAAATACCAAGTCGCGGATTTGAGTGCTAACCGAGCGTATTTGCAGGCCGGCCTGTCAATGATTGATGGTGTTCAGGTCTTTGAAGGTTGGGGTAACTACCTATTAATTAAGTTCCCGGATGGAGACGCTTTGTTTAAAGCTGCCTGGGATGCAGGCATCATTCTGCGTAATTCACCGATTGAAGATTGTGTGCGTATCAGCGTAGGCAATCGAGAAGAGTGCGAAAAGACCGTCGCGTTTATTCGTAACTATTATACCTAAGTAACCTCAAGATGCTGGTTCAGCGAGAGTTTATTCGCTCTTAGGCAAGGCACGGATTTGAAGACATAGTTGTTCTACGTAGAAAATCAGTAACGTAGCATAGGTGCGAATAAAACTCGCCCTTCGGGAGCTCATCAACGAGCCCATTTCTGCGCTCAATAACGTTGAAAGGGAGTACCATTCCTACCGTTATTAAGCTTGACCTGAACTCGTTGATGCAGCTCTGAATTCTGCATCTTGAAGTCATTTAGGTATATCTGTAAAAGTATTAGTAAATAAGGAAGTTACAGTGAGTAACCAACAAAAAATTCTATTTATCGACCGCGACGGCACCTTAATTGTTGAGCCACCGGTGGATTTTCAGGTCGACCGTTTAGACAAACTAAAATTGGAACCTTTGGTGATTCCAAGCTTATTAACTCTGCAAGACGCAGGCTACCGTCTAGTGATGGTTACCAACCAAGACGGTTTAGGGACCAGCAGCTACCCGCAAGAAGATTTCGATGCACCACACAACATGATGATGGAAATCTTTTCATCGCAAGGTGTTAAGTTTGATGATGTTCTTATTTGTCCTCACTTTGAAGAAGATAACTGCTCATGTCGTAAACCTAAGTTAGGTATGGTGAAAGAGTACCTGCAAGGTGGCAAAGTTGATTTCAAATCTTCGGTTGTTATCGGTGACCGAGCGACGGATCTTCAACTGGCAGAAAACATGGCCATCCGCGGTATTCAGTACAATCCTGAAACCATGAACTGGCCTCAAATTGTTAAAGATCTCACTGTTAAGGCTCGTACTGCAAGTGTGGTTCGTAAGACCAAAGAAACGGATATTTTAGTCGCAGTTAACCTAGACGAGACTGGCGGTAATCAAATCGAGACAGGTTTAGGTTTCTTTGATCACATGCTGGACCAAATCGCGACTCACGGCGGTTTCCAGTTAAAGTTGAAAGTGGATGGTGATTTACACATCGATGACCACCACACGGTTGAAGACACCGCATTGGCATTAGGGCAAGCGATTAAAGAGGCCTTGGGTGATAAGCGTGGCATTGGTCGTTTTGGTTTTACTCTGCCAATGGATGAGTGTTTAGCCCAATGCGCGTTGGATCTATCAGGCCGTCCATACCTCAAGTTTGATGCTGAGTTTAGTCGCCCAGAAGTGGGTGACCTATCGACTGAGATGGTTTACCACTTCTTCCGTTCGTTAACAGATACACTCGCTTGTACTCTTCACTTGTCTTCTGCTGGTGAAAATGATCACCACATCATTGAAAGCCTGTTTAAAGCGTTCGGTCGTACTTTGCGTCAGGCTATTCAGGTTCAAGGAAACGAACTGCCGAGCAGTAAAGGAGTGCTTTGATGGAATCCAAAGTTGTCATTATTGATACTGGTTGTGCCAACGTTTCATCGGTGAAATTTGCCATCGAGCGTTTAGGTTATTCAGTAACAATTTCTAAAGACCCAGCCATTGTTCTTGCTGCTGATAAGTTGTTCCTGCCGGGGGTAGGAACGGCAAGTGAAGCAATGAAAAACCTGCAAGAGCGCAACCTGATTGAACTGGTGAAAAAGGTTGAAAAGCCGATGTTGGGGATCTGTTTAGGTATGCAGCTTTTGGGCAAGCTATCTGAAGAAAAAGGGCAGAAAGCTGACGAAATTGTGGATTGTCTCGGGTTAGTTGACGGTGAAGTTCGTTTGATGCAAACCGGTGATTTGCCACTGCCGCACATGGGTTGGAATACGGTTTCAGCAAAAGCGGGTAATCCACTGTTTAAAGACATCGAAGAAGGCGAGTACTTCTACTTTGTTCACAGCTTTGCCATGCCTGTGGGTGACTACACTATTGCCGAATGTGACTACGGTAATCCGTTTAGCGCAGCGATTCAAAATGGCAATTATTACGGCGTTCAATTTCACCCAGAGCGTTCATCGAAAGCAGGTTCTAAGTTAATTCAGAACTTCCTGGAGCTTTAAGAGATAAACAGAAGCTGTAAGCGGCGTATCAAAAAAGGAACAGAAATGATTATTCCCGCATTAGATTTAATTGAAGGTCAGGTTGTACGCTTATATCAAGGCGATTACGGCCAGGTGACGGAATATAAAGTCGACCCAGTAGAACAATTCAACTTATACAATAAAGCCGGCGCTGACTGGTTGCACCTGGTGGATTTAACCGGTGCAAAAGACACCAGTGCTCGTCAGTTAGATCTCATTGCTAAGTTACTTGCAGGCACGCCAGCCAACATCCAAATTGGTGGCGGCGTTCGCACTGAGCAAGACGTGATTGATCTGTTAGAAGCCGGTGCACAGCGTGTTGTGGTTGGCTCTACTGCTGTTAAACAACCTGAGCTTGTTAAGGGTTGGATGAGTAAATACGGCGCTGAGAAAATTGTATTAGCGCTGGATATTAATATTGACGCTGACGGCACTCGTAAAGTCGCTATTTCAGGTTGGCAGGAAGATTCCGGCGTAACAATTGAAGCGTTGATTGAAGATTACCTGACAGTTGGCTTAAAACATGTGTTGTGTACCGATATCTCACGTGACGGTACGTTAGCAGGCTCGAACGTTGAGCTGTATGTCGATTTGTGTAAGCAGTATCCGCAAATTCAGTTCCAGTCGTCAGGCGGTATTGGAAGTCTGGCTGATATCGAAGCGTTGAAAGGCAGTGGTGTTGCTGGCGTGATTGTTGGTCGTGCATTACTTGACGGTAAGTTCACTACTGAGGAGGCATTCGCATGTTGGCAAAACGTATAATTCCATGTCTGGATGTTCGTGATGGTCAGGTTGTGAAAGGGGTTCAGTTCCGCAACCATGAAATCATTGGTGACATTGTTCCGTTAGCCAAACGCTACGCGGAAGAAGGGGCAGATGAGTTGGTGTTCTACGATATCACCGCTTCCAGTGATGGCCGTGTGGTAGATAAAAGTTGGGTAGCCCGTGTCGCTGAAGTGATTGATATTCCTTTCTGTGTTGCTGGTGGTATTAAATCAGCTGAAGATGCGGCTCGTATTTTGGAGTTTGGTGCTGACAAAGTATCGATTAACTCTCCAGCGTTAGCCAATCCAGAGTTGATTACCGATCTTGCCGATAAATTCGGTGTGCAGTGTATCGTAGTAGGTATCGATTCATACTTTGATAAAGAGACAGGTAAATATCAGGTTTACCAGTTCACGGGTGATGAAGCGCGTACCAAAGCGACGAAATGGGAAACTAAAGACTGGGTTCAGGAAGTGCAAAAACGTGGCGCTGGTGAAATCGTGTTGAACATGATGAATCAGGACGGTGTGCGTAATGGGTACGATCTAGAGCAGCTGAACATGGTTCGCTCTGTGTGTAATGTTCCGTTGATCGCTTCTGGCGGTGCAGGTGCTATCGAACACTTCGCGGATGCCTTCAAATTGGCTAATGTGGATGGAGCGTTAGCGGCTTCGGTATTCCACAAACAAATCATCAATATTGGTGAACTCAAGCAATATCTAAAACAACAAGCGATTGAGGTAAGACTATGAGCCTAGCGGAACGTATTAATTGGGAAAAGGTTGATGGTCTTGTTCCTGCAATAGTGCAGGATTTTGGTTCAAGCCAAGTACTTATGATGGGCTACATGAACCAAGAAGCGTTAGCAAAGACATTAGAAACAGAACAAGTGACTTTCTATTCACGCACCAAACAGCGTTTATGGACTAAGGGCGAAACATCAGGCAACGTTCTTCAGTTAAAAAATATTGCCCTAGATTGTGATCAGGATACGTTGCTGGTTAAGGTGAATCCTATTGGGCCAACATGCCACACAGGAACAACAACCTGTTGGGACGCGGATGCGCAAGAGGAGTCACAAATGGTGTGGCTTCATCAACTTGAGCAGCTATTGGCTGCCCGCAAGAGTGCCGATCCAGAATCCTCCTATACCGCTAGTCTTTATGCGCGTGGCACCAAACGCATTTCGCAGAAAGTGGGCGAAGAAGGTGTCGAAGTTGCGCTTGCGGCGACGTCGGGCGATAAGGCGGAACTAGTCTGCGAATCAGCAGATTTGATTTATCACCTGATGGTTCTACTGCAAGACCAAGGCTTATCGATGAGTGATGTGGTTGATAAGCTCAAAGAGCGTCATAAGTAATAACCAAAGCCCCGAATTATCGGGGCTTTTTAGTATGATTCTATTGTTAAAGTTTAATCTCTTTCCATTCTCCCGGCTGGAGACCCCCAAGCTCAATGTCGCCCATTGAATAACGAATCAGACGCAGAGTTGGGAACCCTATATGCGCTGTCATGCGTCTTACCTGGCGATTTCGACCTTCAATAATGGTGATGGTTAACCATGTGGTTGGAATGGCCGCTCTAAAGCGTACAGGAGGATTTCTTGGCCACAGCTGGGGTTCATCCATAATTTCAACTTTTGCAGGTAACGTTGGCCCATCCTTTAATGTAACACCGCTACGCAGCTTATCGAGATCTGACTGTTGAGGAGCGCCTTCAACTTGTACCCAATAGGTTTTTTCTGATTTCGACTTTGGCTGAGTCAGTCTGGCTTGCAAAATACCATCGTTGGTTAGCACCATTAGCCCTTCGCTATCACGATCGAGTCGACCTGCGGCGTACACATCTCTTACTGGCACATAGTCGGCTAATGTTTTACGTCCGTCCCCGTCAGTAAACTGGCTTAACGTGTCATAAGGTTTATTGAAGGCAATGATTTTTCGGTCTTCAATCCGAACTTTTGGTTTCTGAACCGCAGGTTTACGTGTTCTTTGGCTAGTTGAAGTACGCCCAGAAGAACGATTTCCTTGTTTGAAACGCGGTTTATGAGTCGAGTGAGGAGCCTTAGAAGTGCCTCTACGCGAGCTGGATGACATGTTAACTACCTTGCAAAAATGTAAATGAAGTGTATTTGAAAGTTTTCTGAAACTCGGTTTTGCGCTATCATTTGCGCGCCCAGAAATAGGATAAACGACAAGATGATAGACTATTATCCTAATTTTGTTTAATTATAACGATCTTCACTCATGGACTGTATCGAAGACTCACATGTAATTCGAACGCCAAAATGGACCGAGTGGGACTAAGGTGCACAAGAATGGGTAACCTAACTTGCGCGCACATTCACACAACGCATTCTCGTGTGTTGTTAGAACAAATAGGGAAAGTTCATGCCTACAAACAAACCTACAATAATTTATACCATCACTGACGAAGCTCCAGCGCTTGCAACTTATTCATTGCTGCCAATCATTAAATCCTTCACTGCTTCTTCTGGTATTGATGTGGAAACTCGTGATATTTCTTTAGCAGGGCGTATTCTTGCTAACTTCCCTGAGCATTTGAAAGAAGACCAACGTATCGGCGATGCGCTAACTGAACTAGGTGAACTTGCTCAAACGCCAGAAGCGAACATCATCAAGCTGCCAAATATTTCAGCATCGGTTCCTCAGCTAAAAGCTGCGATTAAAGAACTTCAAGAGAAAGGCTTTGCCCTTCCAAACTATCCTGAAGAGCCAGCAACCTACGACGAAGAAGCGATTAAAGCGACTTACGACAAAATCAAAGGTAGTGCAGTAAACCCTGTATTACGTGAGGGTAACTCTGATCGTCGTGCACCAACTTCTGTGAAAAACTACGCGAAGAAAAATCCACACTCAATGGGTGCTTGGTCTGCAGATTCTAAATCTCATGTTGCTAGCATGGATGATAAAGATTTCTTCGGTAGTGAAAAGTCAGTAACGGTAGATGGTGCAACTGAAGTTTCAATCCAATTCGTTGCTAAAGATGGTTCAAGCAAAGAACTTAAAAAGCCTTTCGCATTGCAAGATAAAGAAATTATCGATGCAAGCGTTATGAACAAAAACGCGTTGGTGGCATTTTTCGAAAAAGAGATTGCTGAAGCTAAAGAGCAAGACGTTCTGCTTTCATTGCACATGAAAGCGACCATGATGAAAGTGTCTGACCCAGTGATCTTTGGGCATGCTGTTAAGGTTTATTACAAAGACGTATTTGAAAAGTACGGTGATGTATTCGAGAAGCTTGGTGTTGACGTAAACAACGGTCTTGGTGATGTTTACGCGAAAATCCAAACTCTTCCCGACGCTCAACGTGGAGAAATTGAAGCAGCACTTCAAGCGGTATACGAAACTCAACCTGCACTAGCGATGGTTGATTCAGACCGTGGCATTACTAACCTTCACGTACCAAGTGACATCATTGTTGATGCTTCTATGCCTGCAATGATCCGCTCTTCTGGTCAAATGTGGGGCCCGGACGGTAAGCAAAAAGACACCAAAGCAATGATTCCAGATCGTTGTTACGCAGGTGTATATCAGGCAGTGATAGAGTTCTGTAAAGAACACGGAGCATTTGACCCAACGACAATGGGTAGTGTACCAAACGTCGGTTTGATGGCGCAGAAAGCAGAAGAATACGGTTCGCACGATAAAACATTCATTCTAGATGCAGATGGCACAGTACGTGTTGTCGATACGGCTGGTAATGTACTTCTAGAGCAAGACGTTGAAGCGGGCGATATTTTCCGTATGTGTCAGGTTAAAGATGCGCCAGTTCAAGATTGGGTTAAGCTGGCGGTAAACCGTGCTCGCGCGACAAACGTACCTGCTGTGTTCTGGTTAGATGAAGCACGTGCACACGACGCCGAGCTGATTAAGAAAGTTAACCAGTATCTACCTGAGCACGATACTTCTGGACTGGAAATCAAGATCCTTTCTCCAGTGGATGCAACGTTATTCTCGTTAGCTCGCATTAAAGAGGGTAAAGATACGATTTCTGTCACAGGTAACGTACTGCGTGACTACCTAACAGATCTATTCCCAATTCTAGAGTTAGGGACTTCTGCTAAGATGCTATCCATCGTTCCTCTAATGAACGGCGGTGGTCTGTTTGAAACGGGAGCTGGTGGTTCTGCGCCTAAGCACGTACAACAGGTTCAAAAAGAGAACCACCTACGTTGGGACTCTTTGGGAGAATTCTTGGCACTGGCGGCGTCTCTAGAGCATTTGAGTGTGGTAACTGGTAATGCGAAGGCTCAGGTTCTGGCTGATGCTTTGGATAAAGCGACAGGTAAGTTTTTAGACCTTAATAAGTCTCCATCACGTAAAGTAGGCGAACTGGATAACCGCGGTAGCCATTACTACCTAGCAACATACTGGGCAGAGGCGCTAGCGGCGCAAACTGAAGATTCAGAGCTTGCGGCTGAATTTGCTCCGATTGCAGAGCAACTAACGTCTCAGGAAGCGAAAATTGTTGAAGAGCTTAACGGTGCTCAGGGTGTGACTGGTGATCTAGGCGGTTACTACGCATTTAACGATGCTCTCGTTTCAAGCCTAATGCGTCCAAGCGCAACCTTAAATAGTATTGTCGATAAAGCTTAATTGCCCGTCGTTACTACTTAAATAAACACAAAACCCGCCAAGAGGCGGGTTTTCATATCTATCTTTCAATAAATCGTTGCTCTAAAAGGAGTTGTGATTTATTCGGCAGCGAACTATTTAGATTGTTGCCCTTCAATAGGTACGACACTACTAGCGTGGTAACCTTTAGGTCCTTGTTCAACTTCATACGCTACTTGCTGTCCCGCTTTCAGAGTGCGGTAGCCATCCATTTGGATAGTAGAATAATGAGCAAAAATGTCTCCATCTTCGCCTTCTGGACAGATGAAACCAAATCCTTTGGCGTTATTGAACCATTTTACTGTACCTGTAGCCATGCTATACGTCCCTCATGCATTGTGTTACTGATGTTGTTGGCGGAGAAATTCACTCTTGTGTCACCATGGTGATTGCTCCTTGTAGTGAATATTGATTCAGCCGCTGCCAAATTTTTAGTCACTATTTGACCAATGTAGTCAATGATTGACCACAGTCAATAGGAGAATGGTATAAAAATGCATAGTTTTATAGCCAAATCACTTTTAAGATTCCCATTGATGATGTTTCTCAAACTTATCTTTCAATATCAGTCTTGAGAATGGGTTGTGTAAAAGTGATGAACAAATGAACGTTTGGTTTAAAGTTGATTGTTAATAGCAATGTTTTATTTGCAGCGATACAATTGCTGCATTAGTCTCTAAGTAAGAGTTGTTTTTCACCTTCGCTGACAGTGCTTTAAGTGAACAACTGAAAAGACAGACTAGAGAAGAGATAGACTTAAGAGAAACACTCCTAAATACGGCCATCATGAGTAAAAATTTTGAATGGGTAACTCCAGACTCAGACTTACTGGAGAAAGAGAAAACAGCAACAAAACCACCGGCTATGTATAACGTTGTACTTAACAACGATGATTACACTCCGATGGACTTTGTAATTGAAATCCTAGAGCGTTTTTTCTCAATGGATATAGAAAAAGCGACCCAAGTGATGCTCAAGGTTCATTATGAAGGAAAAGCAATATGTGGCACGTTTACTGCAGAGGTTGCAGAGACGAAAGTCGCTCAGGTGACAATGTATGCACGGGAAAATGAGCATCCACTGCTTTGTACTATGGAAAAAGCATAATATTAGCAGGAGTGGTTGTTCTTTAAGGAGGCCTTAATGCTTAACAAAGAACTAGAGTCTAGTCTAAACGGCGCGTTCGCTCGAGCGCGAGACAAAAGACATGAATTCATGACCGTCGAGCACCTCCTACTAGCATTATTGGAAAATGATGCAGCGAAGGAAGCGTTGCTAGCTTGTCAGGCTGATATTGACGTTTTGCGTCGAGAGCTTGACGTTTTCATTGATCAAACAACCCCACTAATTCCAGATAATGATGAAACTCGAGAAACTCAGCCTACACTGAGCTTTCAACGAGTGCTTCAGCGTGCTGTATTTCACGTACAATCCTCTGGTCGCAGTGAAGTGACTGGTGCTAATGTGCTGGTCGCGATATTTAGCGAACAAGAATCTCATGCCGCTTACTTGCTGAAGAAGAATGACATCAGTCGCTTAGACATTGTCAATTATATCTCTCATGGTATCACCAAAGCATCTAGCGCAAGCGATGACCCTTCTTCAGATTCTTTTGGTGCAGAAAGCTCAGAAGATTCGCCTTCAGAAGAGCGTTTAGAAAGTTTTGCCACTAACCTGAATCAGCTTGCAGGGCAGGGCCAAATCGATCCTCTTATTGGTCGTGATAAAGAACTTGAACGAACCATTCAAGTGCTTTGTCGTCGCCGAAAAAATAATCCATTACTTGTAGGTGAAGCGGGTGTGGGTAAAACGGCTATTGCGGAAGGTCTCGCTTGGAGAATTGTTGAAGGTCAAGTACCAGAAGTGATTAAAGACAGCGTAATCTATTCGCTTGATATTGGTTCTTTACTTGCCGGTACTAAATATCGCGGTGATTTTGAGAAACGCTTCAAAACGATTCTTAAGCAGCTAGAAAAAGAGAAAGACGCCATTCTTTTCATCGATGAAATTCATACTATTATCGGTGCTGGGGCGGCCTCTGGCGGCCAAGTTGATGCTGCAAACCTGATTAAGCCACTATTAAGTAGCGGTAAGCTTCGCTGTATCGGTTCTACTACCTATCAAGAATACAGCAATATTTTTGAGAAGGAGCGAGCTCTTTCTCGCCGTTTCCAAAAAATTGACGTGGTAGAGCCGTCATTGGATGACACGACGAAAATCTTAATGGGCTTGAAACCGAAATACGAAGCTCACCACGAGGTTCGGTATACCAATAAAGCACTACGTGCAGCGGTAGAGTTGTCCGCGAAATACATCAATGAACGTCACCTTCCTGACAAAGCGATTGACGTAATAGATGAAGCGGGTGCTCGAGTGCGTTTGATGCCAGTGAGCAAGCGTAAGAAAACGGTAGGTGTTGCAGAGATTGAGTCGATGGTCGCGAAGATGGCTCGTATCCCTGAGAAATCCGTATCTTCTTCCGATAAAGATATTTTGAAAAATCTTGATCAGAAAATGAAGATGTTGGTGTTTGGGCAAGACGATGCGATCGATGTGTTAACCGAATCGATTAAGCTAACGCGTGCTGGTCTTGGTGCCGATAATCGTCCTGTAGGTTCGTTCCTATTTGCTGGCCCCACAGGGGTAGGTAAAACAGAAGTTACTGTTCAGCTTTCTAAGTTGCTAGGTATTGAGTTGTTGCGCTTTGATATGTCTGAATATGGTGAACGTCATTCAGTAAGTCGGTTAATAGGTGCACCTCCGGGTTACGTTGGTTATGACCAAGGCGGTTTGTTGACCGATGCGGTGATTAAGAATCCCCATGCCGTAGTTTTACTAGACGAAATTGAAAAAGCTCATCCAGACATCTTCAATCTTCTTCTACAGGTTATGGATAATGGTACGTTAACGGACAACAATGGTCGTAAGGCTGACTTCCGTAATATCATTTTGGTGATGACAACGAATGCTGGTGTGGCAGAAACCGTTAAGAAATCGATTGGTTTGATTCAGCAGGATCATAGCCACGATGCAATGGCAGCGATTAAGAAAGTCTTTACTCCGGAGTTTAGAAACCGTCTTGATCACACTATCTGGTTTAACAGTCTAGATGAGAGTGTTATCCATCAAGTGGTTGATAAGTTCATTGTTGAGCTACAAGCACAGTTGGATGCTCGTGGTGTGTCTTTAGAAGTATCAGAAGATGCTCGTCACTGGTTAGCTGTGAAAGGCTATGACCGCGAAATGGGCGCTCGTCCAATGGGGCGTGTGATTCAAGAGCAGTTGAAGAAACCGTTGGCAAATGAACTGTTGTTTGGTTCCTTAGTTGATGGCGGAACGGTGAAAGTAGGATTGAAAGACGATCACTTAACGTTTGAATATTTAGGTTCCAAAGAAGAAGTCCTACATTAATAAACACACATACTATAGAAAAGCGCATCAACTGATGCGCTTTTTTTATATCCTACCAATGCTTACAACAGCGAGCGTCAACAAAAAACGGAGCAATTAAGCTCCGCTTTTTGTTGCGTTCGAAAATTTACAAATTAACGAGCACGGAAGACGATGCGGCCTTTTGACAGGTCGTATGGAGTCATCTCAACAGTAACTTTGTCACCCGTTAGAATACGAATGTAGTTTTTACGCATTTTACCAGAGATGTGAGCCGTTACTACGTGACCGTTTTCAAGCTCAACACGGAACATTGTGTTTGGAAGAGTATCAAGGACCGTGCCTTGCATCTCAATTACGTCTTCTTTAGCCATTTAATCCTCTTTAGAAATGTGGCGCAAATCAACGACCTGAAGCGTCATTGATTGTTAAACAAGTAAAGTTGGAGCGTATTCTACCCTTGCCAACGCTGATTTACTAGCCTTTGATGACGTTGGAAGCGCACTTTATAGTTCATTGCTGCGCATTCATCGATTTGATAGCCCAAATATAGCCACTGTTTTTGGTGTAATTGGCAATATTTGACTTGAAGTAAAACAGCCAAGGTTCCTATAGATATCGGGGATTCTGGCTCAAAAAAGGTATAGAAAGCACTCGCACTGAATGGGAGAATATCGGTGACCGCTATCGCGATAAGCTGATTATTTTGGTAGATGTGTAGAAAATGGGTATTTAGCCAGCGTGACTTAGCAAATTTGTCGAACTCATCTTTTCTTGGTGGGTACATGGTGCCGTTACGATGCCTAGCTTTGATATACCTTGAATAGAGGTCAAACCAATTATCATCTAAGTCTTTTTTCATTTCCCAGCTAATTTCACCTTTCACTTTGTTCAATAAGCGCTTTTGACTTTTTGAAAGGGTAAAGTCAGGAATAGCGACCCGCAACGCGTGGCAGGCGCTACAGTTATCACAATGAGGCTTATAGATAGTATCACCGCTACGGCGAAACCCATTTGCCAGCAGGACTTCATAATTTTCATCAGATTGCATTGCATTATCTAAAGCAACAGCCACCCTTTCCATGCGATCTTTTAGGTAACTGCATGGGTGGTTGTTGGTTAAACCAATTCTAATTTGATGAATATCAGAGCTCACTCTTTACTTACTCCTCATTAAAAGCTCTCAATATCGAGCCACTGACGTTTGAAGCAATCTTGTTCAACTTTCTGTTCTTTATAAGATAGCAATGATTTCATAAATGCGTTACGTGGTAATTCAATTGCACCTAAAGATTGTAAGTGTGGATTCATTACCTGACAGTCTATGAGTTTCCCAGAATGCTTCGCAAAGTGGTGACAAAAATACCACAATGCAATTTTAGAAGCGTTGGTTTTAGTGCTAAACATCGATTCACCACAAAACATCTGCCCGATCTGAATACCATACAAGCCCCCAATAAGCTGTTCTTCACTCCAAACTTCTACTGAGTGACAACGGCCGAGTTTGGCGAGTGCGCAGTATGCGTCACGCATTTCTGGATGAATCCATGTTTGGTCTGCTGGGCGAGTGGCTGCGCACATATCAATGACTTGCTGAGTTGCGTGATTGAGACTGACCAAATATTGATGTTTTCGCTGAAATTTTTTCACACTTTTTGCTGGTTTGAATGTCTTAGGATCAAATACAGCGCGTGGTGCAGGGCTCCACCATAAAATCGGTTCACCGGGGCCATACCAAGGGAAGATACCCTGTTGATAGGCGCTATATACACGCTCAGGATTCAAATCTCCACCGAAGGCGAGTAAACCATTTGGGTCTTCCAAGGCGTCATACGGGGAAGGAAATCCAAAATCGTCAGGAGCTAATTCGTGAAGGTAAATCGCCATTCGAACCCTATCTGTAGTTAGGAGAAAATATGAAAAAATGGTTATGGATCATATTGATTTTCCCACTGTTTGCCAATGCTGATTATCAACGTAATCAAGCCAGAGAAGTCAATCAAGTGGTATTTGGGGTAGTAGAGGACGTTCGCTACATTTCCCAACAGGACGTTATTCACTCTAAAGCAAATGGATGGGAAACCTTGTTGGGAGCTATTGTGGGAGGCTTAATTGGGAATCAGTTTGGTGATGGTCGCGGAAGAGAAGTTGCAACTGCGGTCGGAGCTATTGCTGGTGGTAGTGTTGCGAAAAATAATGCCAGCAAAATGTATCAGGTTGAATACCGTTTGGTAGAGATTCTGATTGAAACAAAGGAAGGCAAATGGATTGATGTTATTCAGGACATCGATAAGAACATGCGGTTTCAGAAAGGCGATAACGTTCGAATCTTATATTTTGATGACGGCGTCAGGGTGGATAAGGAAATGTAACTAAGCTTATCTTGTCAAAAAATGGAATAAGGCATGATTAAAAAGTTAACGGAAGTCAAGATTTAGGCTGGTTTTCACTAATAATTTTGGTTAGTCTGCCAGTACGAAGAATTTTACACTACTCCGATTAATTGATGAAAACCGAGTAGTGCAAGGAAACACAGCATTAATGGAAAGCCTTACGTTACAACCTATTCAAAAAGTGAGTGGAGAGGTCAATCTCCCGGGTTCAAAAAGTGTATCAAATCGAGCGTTGTTGTTAGCGGCACTCGCTAAAGGAACAACGCGATTGACTAACTTGTTAGACAGCGACGACATTCGTCATATGCTGAATGCTCTGTCTAAATTAGGTGTTCAATATCGTTTATCCGATGATAAAACGGTTTGTGAAGTGGAAGGTCTCGGTAAGCCGTTTACTGTCGACCAAGCTCAGGAGCTGTTTTTAGGTAATGCAGGCACAGCGATGCGTCCATTGGCTGCAGCATTGTGCTTGGGTAAAGGTGAGTATGTATTGACCGGTGAGCCTCGCATGAAAGAGCGACCAATTGGTCACTTAGTCGATGCACTACGTCAGGCAGGCGCTGATATCGAATATCTAGAAAATGAAAATTATCCACCGTTACGAATTAAAGGGACTGGATTAGAATCTGGAACCGTAGAAATTGATGGCTCGATTTCCAGTCAATTTTTGACAGCATTTCTGATGTCAGCTCCACTTGCCAAAGGTGATATCACAATCAAAATTATTGGTGATTTGGTATCAAAACCGTATATCGATATTACACTGCACATCATGAAGCAATTCGGAGTAGACGTTGAAAACAATAACTACCAAGAGTTTGTGATTCGCTCTGGCCAATCGTACGTTGCTCCGGGCGACTTTCTGGTTGAAGGTGATGCGTCATCAGCGTCTTACTTTCTTGCTGCCGCTGCAATTAAGGGCGGTGAGATCAAAGTAACCGGTATTGGTAAAAACAGTATTCAGGGTGATATTCAGTTTGCAGATGCACTGGAAAAAATGGGTGCAGAAATTGAGTGGGGCGATGACTATGTGATCTCTCGCCGTGGTGAACTCAATGCCGTCGATCTCGATTTTAACCACATTCCTGATGCGGCAATGACTATTGCTACAACCGCGTTGTTTGCTAAAGGTACCACTGCTATACGTAATGTATACAACTGGCGAGTGAAAGAGACTGACCGTCTATCTGCTATGGCGGCAGAATTGCGTAAAGTTGGAGCAGAAGTCGAAGAAGGCGATGATTATATCGTTATCACACCACCAACGCAGTTAACACATGCAGCGATTGATACCTACGATGACCATAGGATGGCAATGTGTTTCTCGTTGGTTGCATTAAGTGATACTCCTGTGACGATTAACGACCCGAAATGCACCTCCAAGACCTTCCCAGATTACTTTGATAAATTTGCAAATTTAGCTCAGTAATTGATTGAAATAAAAGCCTCTAAGAGGCTTTTATTATTTTTGTACGCTGAATTCTTTCGATAGCTGATGAGCGAGATATTTAAACATATTAAACACCACCGTCGTTTTTTCTGTCGGTAAGCCATTCGCGTCCAAAAAGTAATTACCTTTAAACACCAGAACGTCATCTTTTTCTTCTACGCTATCTGCTCGCAGGCCTTCAAAATACTGGTCATGGTCTTGAATAAGTTGATTGGCAATCAATAATAATTCAAATTCACTGACGTTTTTCTTATCACTCATGAATGTGTTACCTCACTGAAATGGTGTGATGTCTTTTTTTTAATAGTTTGACACAAAGACGACTTTGTCAGACGTGTATGCTGCACCATTTTATCTAAATCTGACTGCTGAGTTTAAACCGCTGCTCAACGAATTCTATGATCATAAACAGAAATGGTAGGATTTGTGAAATGGTACTTTTTGTGATTTGCTCCATATTTAATTCGTTTAGGGTCGCGTATCGCAAGCGGTCAATTTAGTATGTGCTCGATTTTGAACGTAGAAGCACAATTCGTCGATTTGTCGAGCAAATAAATAGGTTTTTAAAAAAACAAGTTGATCTTCTTGTTGTTCGGCTCGATAGTAAAAAAAAGAAGCAATATTGTGGAGTGTCAATTTGTTTGACAGTTTTCATAGTGATTAAGGACATTTGAGTCAAGTTATGGGTAAATCACTCGTTATAGTGGAATCGCCAGCCAAGGCTAAAACAATCAACAAATATCTTGGTAAAGACTTCATTGTTAAGTCTAGCGTCGGTCATGTCCGCGATCTTCCTACTGCCGGGCAAAATACTGCGGCGAAAAAAGCTGCAGCAACGTCAACGAAGAATTTAAGTGCTGAAGAAAAAGCACGGATTAAGAAAGAGAAAGAGCGTAGTGCGCTAATCAAGAAAATGGGTATCGACCCATATCATGGTTGGGAAGCCAATTACCAGATCCTTCCAGGTAAGGAAAAGGTGGTTGCAGAGCTACAGAAACTCGCAAAAGACGCAGATAACGTTTATCTCGCAACCGATTTGGACCGCGAAGGGGAAGCAATCGCATGGCACCTTCGTGAGATCATCGGTGGCGATGAACAGCGATACAAACGTGTAGTCTTTAACGAAATCACCAAAAATGCTATCCAGCAAGCCTTCCAAAAGCCGGGAGAGCTCAATATGGATGGTGTTAACGCACAGCAAGCACGTCGTTTTATGGACCGTGTCGTGGGCTTTATGGTTTCCCCTCTATTGTGGAAGAAAGTCGCTCGTGGTCTTTCGGCTGGTCGTGTGCAATCGGTCGCGGTAAAACTTCTTGTAGAGCGTGAACGTGCAATCAAAGCGTTTGTTCCTGAAGAGTTCTGGGATATTCATGCAGATACCACTACGCCTTCTGCTGAAGCGTTCCGTCTTCAGGTTGCGCAAAAAGATGGTGTTGCGTTCAAACCAACTAACGAAACGGATGCAATGGCATCGGTTGCGGCATTGCAAAAAGCGACTTACGAGGTTTGTAAGCGTGAAGACCGCCCGACCAGCAGCAAAGCAAGTGCTCCGTTTATTACATCGACCCTACAGCAAGCGGCAAGTACTCGCTTAGGTTACGGTGTTAAGAAGACCATGATGCTCGCACAGCGTTTGTATGAAGCCGGTTATATTACCTATATGCGTACTGACTCAACCAACTTGAGTGCAGAAGCCGTAGACGCTGTTCGTGAATACATCAGTTCTGAATTCGGTGCCGATTACTTACCTGCGAAAGCGAAGGTATACGGTAGCAAGGAAGGGGCACAAGAAGCGCACGAAGCCATTCGCCCATCAAGTGTCGATGTTAAAGCTGATGATCTTGAAGGAATGGAAGCAGATGCCCATAAACTTTATGCGCTAATCTGGAATCAGTTTGTAGCATGTCAAATGACCGATGCAAAATACGACTCAACAACCGTGAGCGTAAAAGCGGCGGAATACACATTGAAAGCGAAAGGTCGCATTCTTAAGTTTGACGGTTGGACACGCGTTCAACGTCCTCTGGGTAAGAATGAAGACCAAATTCTTCCTGCGGTAAAAGTGGGTGAAAAGCTATCACTAGAAAAACTGGATCCGAGACAACAGTTTACTAAACCGCCTGCGCGTTACACAGAAGCAGCACTGGTTAAAGAGCTTGAGAAACGCGGTATCGGTCGCCCTTCAACGTACGCGTCAATTATTTCAACCATCCAAGATCGTGGTTATGTAAAAGTTGAGCAACGTCGTTTTTACGCAGAGAAAATGGGTGAGATTGTAACTGACCGTCTAGACGACAGTTTCGACGACTTGATGAACTATGATTTCACTGCGCGTATGGAAGAGAAGTTAGACCAAATCGCGGAAGGTGAGACCAGTTGGAAAGGCGTATTAGACAGTTTCTTCAATGACTTTAGCGGTGACTTAGAAAAAGCTGAGTTAGATGAAGACCACGGTGGTATGAAGCCAAACCATATTGTTGAGACCAATATTATGTGTCCAACATGTGGTCGACCAATGGGTATTCGTACTGCTTCAACAGGTGTATTCCTAGGTTGTTCAGGTTATGCGCTTCCGCCTAAAGAGCGTTGTAAGACAACAATTAACTTAGGCGATGAAGAAGGCATCATCAACGTTTTGGAAGAAGATGTTGAAACGGCTGCGCTTCGTGCGAAAAAACGTTGTCCAATCTGTGAAACCGCAATGGACGCTTACCTCATTGATGATAAGCGTAAGCTGCACGTTTGTGGTAATAACCCGAACTGTGACGGTTACATCGTTGAAGAGGGTGAGTTCAAAGTTAAAGGTTACGATGGCCCTGTAGTTGAGTGTGACAAGTGTGGCTCAGATATGGTGCTTAAAAATGGCCGCTTCGGTAAGTACATGGGTTGTACGAGCGAGGAATGTAAAAATACGCGTAAGATTCTGAAGAACGGTGAAGTGGCTCCGCCTAAGGAAGATCCTGTTCACTTCCCAGAATTGCCGTGTGAAAACTCGGATGCTTACTTCGTGCTACGTGATGGAGCTTCTGGCCTGTTCTTTGCTGCTAGCAACTTCCCTAAATCTCGTGAGACGCGCGCTCCGTTAGTGGAAGAATTGGCGAAGTACAAAGATCGAATTTCTGAGAAATTCCAGTACCTGGCAACAGCACCTGCACATGATCCAGATGGCAAACCTGCAGTGGTTCGTTTTAGTCGTAAAACGAAAGAGCATTATGTTCGCACTGAAAATGATGGAAAGCCATCTGGTTGGACTGCACTTTACGTTGATGGTAAGTGGGAAGTTACAGATAAACGCAAAAAATCGTAACTGAGTTTTTGCTCTATAAATCAAAGGGTAGCGTTAAGCTACCCTTTTTCATTTCTGTAATTTTTGATTGTTAACAGGCTACTGTCTGGTTAATGAAATTAAAACCTTAGAACTTGTGCAGGAACTCATACTTTGAACTTTTGCCTATAACGAATGCATGAGTTTGTCATCTTTAAATCACTTTCTCCTTATATATTTATAGTTCGGTATTTAACTTATTTATTTTGTAATTGTTTTGATTACTCGAGTGAATATCGAAAACGCTGCCATACCCCCTAAATAATCGTGGCAGACGTCATATTATAAATTGGAGATCTACTATGTTCGGTGTACTAGGAATGATTTTGGCTGGTGGGGAAGGATCCCGCTTGATGCCATTAACTGAATCTCGATCCAAACCTTCGGTTCCATTTGGAGGTAGCTATCGCTTGATTGATTTCGCTTTAAACAATTTTGTAAATGCTGACCTGATGAGAATTTATGTTCTGACTCAGTTCAAATCGCAATCTCTTTATTTGCATATGAAAAAAGGGTGGAATGTCTCAGGGATAACCAACCGCTTTATAGACACAATTCCTGCTCAAATGCGTGATGGTAAGCGTTGGTATGAAGGTACTGCAGATGCTATTTATCAGAACATCATTTTTGTTGAAAATTCAGGTGCGAGTGAAGTTTGTATATTTGGTTCTGATCACGTATATAAGATGGATATTCGCCAAATGTTAGACTTTCACAAGGAAAAAGGAGCAAGCTTAACTGTCGCAGCGTTGCGTATGCCTTTGTCTGAGGCGTCGCAGTTTGGCGTGATTGAAGTTGATGAACAGGGAAAAATGATTGGTTTTCAAGAAAAGCCCGCTAACCCGAAATCGATACCAGGTGAGCCTGATTGGGCATTGGTCTCAATGGGCAATTACATTTTTCAATCCTGTGTGTTATGTAGAGAGTTGCGCGAAGATGCTGCCAACACTGAGTCGAGCCACGATTTTGGTAAAGATATCATACCCAAAATGTTTCCCCAGGGAGGGGTCTACGTCTACGATTTCTCGAACAATAAAATTAAAGGAGAAATCGATAATACCTACTGGCGCGATGTCGGTACCATAGAAGCCTATTGGGCCGCTCACATGGACTTGTTGGAAAAAAATCCTCCGTTTTCACTTTATAACCGTAGTTGGCCACTACATACGTTTTACCCGCCGTTACCTCCGGCTACATTTGTTGACTCTGGTGATCGTAAAGTTAAAATCACGGATAGCCTCATTTCAGGCGGAAGTTATATCCAAGGATCAACGATTTACAAATCAGTGTTGGGATTCAGAAGTAATATTGCTGCTGGCTCTTTGATAAGTGAATCTGTTATCTTGGGGGATGTGAAAATTGGTGCTGGGTGTTCAATTAAACGTGCGATTATAGATAAGCATGTGGAAGTCGCTCCAGGCACTATTATTGGTGAAAATTTAGAACTGGACCGAAAACGATTCCACGTATCTGACGACGGAATCGTTGTCATTGCAAAAGGAACAAAAGTTGGATTCTAGAAAGGAACAACTCAATATATGGTTTACCGTTTCTGAAGTTCAAGGCATCGTAAAAAGTGGAGGCTTGGCTGATGTAGCCAAGGCTCTGCCGAAAGCGTTGGTGGAACTGGGCCATGAAGTCGCTATTGTGCTACCTGGTTATAGAACGGTTCCTGAAAAAGACACATCTCCTGTGATTCTTGAAACAGAGCTTACCCATTGGCCCCATGTTCGCTACCAAGTACGTGAACGTGAACTTGAGGGCGTGAAGGTTTACCTGATTGATTGCGATGCATATTTTGATCGCCCAGAGCTGTATGCAGAAAACAACCAAGCCTACCCGGATAACGGTGAGCGTTTTGGCTTTTTCTCTGCCGCTTGCCTTGATGTATTGCCCAAACTCGGTATCAAACCGGACATTATCCACGCCAATGATTGGCATACTGGCCTTGTCCCATTTTTACTTAAAACGCGTTTCGAGAAAGATCCTTATTTTGACGGTGTGAAAAGTGTTATCACGATTCATAATGCGATGTTTAAAGGTATTTTTTCTCATCATCAACTCGAAGTCATTCCTGAGTTAAACTTGTCGGGAATGGAATTTTTAGAGTATGGCGTTGACCATATTAGCTTGTTGAGAGCGGGTATTGCATTTGCTGATAAAGTGAATGCAGTTAGCCCTAATTATGCTTCTGAGTTGCTTACGCCTCTTGGTTCTCATGGTTTGGTTGATGATTTTGTTCGTCGAGCGAGAGATTTACACGGTATCGTTAATGGGTGCGATTATTCTGAGTGGGATCCCCGCACTGATAAGTATTTGCCGGTTTGTTATTCAGAATCGCCGTCGTCTTTGAAAAAAGGTAAGTTAGCGAGTAAAGAGCTACTCCAGCAAGAACTTCATCTACCGCAACGCAATGTACCAATGTTTGGTATGGTGTGCCGTTTGACTCATCAAAAAGGTTTCCATTTTATCCTGCCTATTTTAGATAGGTTTCTGCGCAACGATGTTCAATTGGTGATTGTGGGAACGGGTGAGCCTGATGTGGCTGCGCAACTACGTAAAATAGCCAGTACGCACCCTGAACAGTTTGTTTTTGTTGAAGCCTACAGCAATCGCTATGCGCATTTGGTTGAAGCGGGCTCAGACTTCTTTTTAATGCCATCAGAGTTTGAAGCATGTGGGTTGAATCAAATCTACAGTATGGCTTACGGCACACTACCGATTGTTCGTGAAGTCGGTGGCCTAAAAGATACGGTGTTGGATTACGATAAGTTTCCGAATGAAGCGACGGGGTTTGGTTTCCAGCAACCTTCACCAGAAGCACTGTTAATCACTATGCAGAGGGCTTTGCTGTTTTATCTTCAACATCCAGATCGGATGCTTGAAGTCCAACAACGGGCGATGTTAAGAGATTTTAGCTGGAAAGAATCAGCATTGGAGTACATAAAAATGTACCATTTCGCTATGTTTGAGTAATTCTTATGGCGTTATTCTCTATCGTACAAACGGGGTCAGTAGGCTCCGTTTTTGATCTGGTCGGGGTGTACTAACAGAATTTAACAACTACAATCCCCATATTGGTGGAGTGTATGGTAGTCTCTGCCTTCAGTATTTAATTTGAACTAAAGTGGTGTCGATGCCTAAAAGCTTGCTTTTTCATAAAACTTACAACCACCCTACCAGTAAAGAGTGGGTGGTTTTTGTGCATGGTGCAGGTGGCAGTTCATCGATTTGGTTCAAACAGATTAAAGCATATAGACAGCATTTTAACTTGCTGTTTATCGACCTTAGAGGTCACGGTAAGTCACCCCAACTGATTAAAGAACTGATTACCAATCAATATACGTTCAAATCAGTGACGCTAGACGTGCTAAAAGTCTTAGACCATCTCAAAATCCAGTCGGCACATTTTGTTGGCATGTCGTTGGGTACCATTATTGTGCGTAACCTTGCCGAACTAGCGGCTGAAAGAGTCAGCTCAATGGTGTTGGGAGGCGCAGTTACTCGCTTAAACACCCGCTCTCAGATACTGGTTAAGCTTGGTCATATGAGTAAAAACTTTTTACCCTATATGTGGTTATATCGTCTATTTGCTTACATTGTGATGCCTCAGCGGTGCCAGAAAGAGTCTAGACACCTTTTTGTCCGTGAAGCTAAGAAGTTGTGCCAGAAGGAGTTTAAACGTTGGTACACCCTGACTGCGGAAATAAACCCATTGATGCGATACTTCCGCGACAGAGAGTTACCTATCCCAACATTGTACCTGATGGGAGAGCGCGACTATATGTTTATCAAACCGGTTAAGGATATGGTTGCTTTACACGAAAAAAGTGAGTTGTGGGAAATTCCTAATTGTGGTCATGTCTGCAATGTAGAGCAGCCTGACGTGTTTAATCGCGTATCGATTGATTTCATCAATAAACAAGTGGCTGTCAACGCGTAAAGTGCCTTTGTTGCCGGTAAATCCAAGCTAGCTCGCTCTAGCACCGCAGTTCCAACATAATCCGAACTGTGACTCATTATTTTCTCCGCAGTTCTCACACAGCCATTCAGACAGTTTTTCCGTAGGAGCTTTTAGGTAGGCTTGGATGAGTTCTTTTGATTGCGACTCATATTGGGGGCTTAGTAGCCATACATATGGAGCTGAGCTATCGTCAAATGGTATTTCACCTCGGACACCAAAAAGTGTTTCTCCTCGAACTTCACAAGGAATGTGTTCCTGTCTCAGTAAACCACAAACGATATGTGCTTCGGTTGGATTTTGAGCGACAAATATCTTCATTTGTTCTATCCAGTGATCGAACTATTAGTCCGACATTTTTTCAACAGCCATTTGGCCATCATTGGAAATAATCCAAGCAACACAAATGAAAATAACACAGTGGGAGACACGATACCCGCTAACGAGTTAATTTCGGATAACTGCGTGCCTGCGTTCAAGTATACGGCGGTACCTGGTAGCATACCAACTTGACTTACCCAATAGAAGCGGAACACTGAAATAGGCATCAGCCCCATCAAGAGGTTGATCAAGAAAAACGGGAAAACTGGAATTAACCGTAGAGAAAATAGATAAAAAGCACCGTCTTTTTTCATACCTTCATTAATCGCAGCGAGCTTGGAACTAAAGCGATTTTGCACCCAGCTACGCAGTAAGTAACGACTACTAAGAAACGCGATGGTTGCACCTATCGTACTGGCGAATGACACTAATGCTAGGCTCTGCCAGAACCCAAATAGTGCAGCACCAAGTAAGGTTACCACTGCCGCTCCTGGAATAGATAATGCGGTTAGCGCGATATAGAGGACGAAATAGGTCGCTGCAGCAACAAATAAATTTTGCTCGATAAATAGAGTTAATGAGGCTTGTTGAGCTTTAGCATTTTCTAATGTTAGGTACTGACCAAACTCAATACCTAAATAAACGATAGCGACAACGAGAACTATCCCCAATACGCTTTTTTTACTCATCTACGCTCGTTCCTTTCGTTAATTTTCCAGCAGTGGTTTCGTAAATATTGCCCGTTTGGCCTAACTAGCCCATCTTAGACTAAGACAGGCTTTCGGTTGATTTTATTTCAACTGGCAATAAAAAAGCACTCTGATTAGAGTGCTTGTAGAAAATGATGTTTAGAGTTTTTGAATGAGCTCATCGCGCCGGGCTTGAGGAATAACCGACCAATGCTTGCCTTCTATTGCCCCTTCCAAAGCCCATAACAGTTCGATACTTACGTCACTCGTGTGAGTTTCCTGAACTGCTCTGAACGCCTCTACAGCGCCTTTTTGTTGCAGCATATCAACAGAATCGATACCTGCTTTTTTCAGCATTCGCTCTGTTGCTAAACGCATATTTGGGAGATCTTTCAAGCGATCGGGTTTTGCTTGTGCTTGAACTTTACGTTCATTCTTAGCAATATCCAAAGCTGCTTTTGCTTGAGCTAAAATCTGCTCTGGGTTTTCCCAAGAGTCTTCAGGAAGAGCAAAATATTTTGTGACTACCGGAAACCCACGCTTTTTATAGACGTATGGTTCGTAGCCTTGCTGCTGAAAAGTTTTTGATGATTTTTCATCCGCACGAATGTGTAGCTGCTCTTTCACAACTAAAGCGAACATAGTGTCATCAATAAAAATGCCAAACCCTCCGAACATTGAGCGAGACTTTACTCGTCCTAATTGTTCAAAAAGTCGCATTGAGTCTTTAAGTACTGGTTTATCCATGCTGTTAGTCTCGGTGTATTTACTAATACGCCACCAAATTCAGGTCCGAGAGAATAGCAAAAGAACACATTGAGTATGTCAGTGATGAGTCAACTCATGTATACCTTTTTGCCATCGGCAACCCCGCTACCTACCTTTTACTCTTTCTAGTAACTGGTTTAGGCCGGAGGCTTTGCGTCCCATCCTTTCGGATGGTTTGCCCTGTGCGTGACATTACTACAAGAAATAATAATAAAAACTTTGAATAGGTATCACAAAAATCTAGCTCAATTGTGAGTTTGCTTCAATAAATAGAATCCTTATTTGCGCTTTTACTCATTTAAAATCTTGTTTGCGATTGATATCTCAATCACTTTGTAGGTTCTGTTTTTGGAATTATTGAGTTAAATCCTTGACTGTATCGCGTTCTACAATCTCTGGATGCATTTCAAAGATCCTGCGTTCGTGCTCTTTGTCTTTGATGCGTTCCAGTAGGATTTCAAACGCGTTTTTCCCTACACGGCGTTTGGGTTGGTGCACGGTCGTTAGTGGTGGTGAAAAGTATTCAGCTAACTCAATATTGTCATAACCGATAACTGAGATATCTTCAGGTACACGAATACCTCTTTGCTGTAGTCGAGACATAAGGCCAAGTGCCATAGTGTCGTTGAAACAGAAAACCGCAGTGGGTTTTTTATCCATTGCAATGATTTTGTCTGCTGCGAGTACCGCAGTGTCACACTCAAAGTTCCCTTCTAAGATCCAGTTTTCTTCAACTGGGTAGTTGCACTCAGCCATTGCCCGACGGAAGCCGGTAATACGTTCCTGACACGCAAGCTTATTTAAGTGTCCACTGAGACAAGCGATATCTTTATGACCACGATCTGTAAGGTACTTAGTCGCTAAGTAACCACCTAATTCAGAGTTATCGATGATTTTATCTGCTTTTGAAGCTTCTGGGCCCCAATCCATAATGACTTTAGGAATGTCAGAGTGAGTTTCCAGCATTTCAGACAGTTCTTGCGTAAGATCTGAGCACATCACAAGGATGCCATCGACACGCTTTTCCGCGAGCATGCGAATATAGTCACGCTGTTTCTCATAAATACCGCCAGTATTACATAAGATCAGCGTATAGCCTTGACGGTAACAGTAGCTCTCTACACCATCGATAACCTCTGAAAAGAAGAGATTGGTGGATTGAGTTACCAGCATGCCAATAGTTCGTGTTGTATTACATTTTAGACTACGAGCCACAGCGCTAGGTGCATAGTTCAGTTCTTTTACTGCTTCAAGTACTTTCTCTTGAGTTGCTTCTGCAACAAAACGAGTTTTATTAATAACATGTGATACGGTAGTCGTTGAAACGCCTGCTAAGCGAGCAACATCTTTAATCGTAGCCATAGATCTGTCCTGTTTTGACTGCTGATTTTAGCTAAATTTTATTAGGCCAGTGGGACCTGCTTATCAGCCAGATTCAGCAGAACTAAGACCGAACATTGAATTGTAAGGTCTAAAGTAAGCTAAAAAAACAAAAACCGCTTTTAGACAGCGGTTTGCGTTTGAAAATGATTTAATTTTGTGTGGAGGAGTTTAAACCGCAAACGGTATACTCGCAACGATAAATCATTAACCAAACTCAACGGTAGTCACAATTTAACTTCAAAGAGCCGCGGACTTTAACCACCAGTAAGATAATTCAAATCGAGTTTAAGAAAAGCCACTAAAAGTACAGATATCGATGCATAAAATCCTAACTTATCTTTTTCGACACAATGAAGAGAAAATTCTGGCACCCAGGTTAGTAAGTGGTTGCGAATGTAATCGGCTTGAAATAGCAACGCTTGTTCCATGTGCGCAGACTTTTCAAATTCATTGGAACGAATAATAAGGTGACCTAAAAAATCCAGCTCTATGGCTAAATGATCATAAGGTTCATCTGTATGCTCTTGAACATGAACACCATTTTTCTCCATTAACTCGGCGATCGACTGGGCAGGGGTTTTGTCTTTAATTTGAGATTTATCAATGTACAAAGAAGCGTAGGGAAGTACAGAAGATTGGTCGCATTTCAAAAACAGGTTGTAGTAGTTTTCTGCGAGTAAAACTTGAGCATTATTTAAGTTCAAGAGTTGGTCTAGTTGGGCGCTGAATTGCTTTACTGCCTGTTCCAGTTGTTTGTTTTCGCCAAGACCCGCCAAAAAATTTCTAATTTCAGGCCGATGATACTGCTCTAAATCCTTAGCACTGAGTTCACTAGTAAACACACTTGACAGCCACCAATAGATTTCAGCGCGCTTTTCGTTAAATGCTTTAATGTGTTGCATACTCAGACTCCGCAAACGTCGTTACTTTAAGTCTAAGCAATAATTAGGATTTATATAAAGTGAAGCGAGAAAAATGTTGTTAACTGAGAGGCAGTTGAAACAAAAAGACCTGCACTAAGGCAGGTCTGTCACCACTAATATGTCTTATTAGTTCGATTCAGCCAACGTGTTCGGGTCCGAGATGACATAATCTCGCAGTGACTGCCAGATTTGGCCAATGGTTTCATGCCAATAGCGTTCGGTTTGCTCAAGGTAGCGAGCTTTCGGCGTATATTTTTCCCATGGTTGTGTGATGTTAACTTGCGCTAAATAATTAGTTGGCGCGGGGATTGGAGTCAGCCCAGCTGCTTGGAACTCGTGTAATGCTCGTTCCATGTGGCTTGCAGAGGTAACTAAAACAAGCTTACGATTTTGAACGAATGCAGCCGCTTGGCGGGCTTCTTCCCAGGTATCCTTCGCTGTTTCCAGCAACACGATATCTGACTTAGCCACACCCAAAGCTAATGCTACTCTAGCCAGCATTCTGGCATGACTGAATTCACTCCCTCCTGCATAACCGGAAAGAATTAACTTAGAGCCAGGATACATACGCATAACGCGAATACCTTCAGTTAAGCGCATTAATGCTGTTCTAGAAAGCTCGGAGGTTGGGGGAATGTCGTCGTCAACAACATGACCATTACCGAGAACCATAACATAATCAATGGTTCCTTCGACAGGAAGGAATGAAGAGTATTGACGTTCCAAAGGCATCAATAAATGGGTTGATACTGGTTGAAATGAAATAAGGAAGATACCGGTGAGTGAAAACAATACCGTTAAACTGCCAGTCTTGCGTTTAGCAGTAAACATAATCAGCATTAAGCCGACGAATCCCACAATCAGCAGTGCTGGCAAGGGCATTAAAAAGGATGAAAAGATCTTTTTCAGCTCAAACATAAACAAAATAGTCCGAAAAAACAGCACTTGATACAAAAAAGGCCGAAAGGCTCTTTATTCCTGCTATTCCTATGACAAAATAGCAGCACGAATCCCTTATCATAACCCAAGCTGCCGTGACTGAAGATCGCAATTTCGACGATATTGCCCACAAATTTGCAAAAAACATATATGGCTCTGACAAAGGAGAAATCCGTCAAGTCATTGTTTGGGAAGATCTAACTCAATTATTAGCAAACTTTCACAGTCAAGAAAAGCCTTTGCATATATTAGATGCTGGAGGTGGTTTGGCTCAAATGTCGCAAAAGTTAGCGAAGTTGGGACACAAAGTAACATTGTGTGACCTCTCTTCTGAAATGCTTAAGTTGGCGAAAAACGATATTGCAAACCACGGATTGCTTGATCAATATCGATTTGTACATTCATCGGTTCAGACTATTCAGCAGCATTTATCAGAACCGGTTGATATGCTGATGTTCCATGCAGTGATGGAATGGTTGGCAGATCCCAAACCTGCGCTTGAAAATTTGTTGAAGCAAGTGAGACCGGGCGGAATGGCTTCGATAATGTTCTACAACTATCACGGGCTAGTATACAAAAATGTAGTTTGTGGCAATATTCCGCATGTATTGGATGGGATGCCACATAAGAAAAGGTTCAAACTTCAACCTCAAAAAGGGTTACTTCCGCATGACGTATACCAGTGGATTGAAGAATCTGGATTCGAAATTTTAGGAAAATCAGGTATTCGCTGTTTTAGTGACTATATAGGCAATGTCACTTATCAAGGTGAATACCAATATGATGATGTATTAGCTTTAGAACGCAAATATTGCCGTCAGGAGCCGTACCTCTCATTAGGCCGATACGTACATGTATCGGCTAAGAAAATACAATAACAGGAATAACAATGAGTGAGTTAACTCAGAACGCTGTTGAGCAACCAATCGATGAGTTGGTTAGCTGGGTAAAACAGCATGATTTCTCATTGAACCTGACAACTGAGCGTTTAGCGTTTTTGATCGCCATAGCAGTGCTTAGTAACGAAAGGTTTGATGAAGAACTCGGTGAAGGCGAGCTGCATGATGCGTTCACTATAGTCACTCGAATGTTTGAAGATACAGGTGAAGCGTCAGCATTTCGCGCTAACAACGCCATTAATGAGTTGGTTAAACAACGTCTGGTTAGCCGCTTTACCAGCGAGTTTACCGAAGGCGTGAGTATTTATCGCCTATCGCCATTAGCAGTAGGTATTACCGACTACTATGTTCGTCATCGCGAATTTTCTAAGCTGAAGCTATCGATTCAGTTGTCTATGTTGGCGGATGAAATGGCGAAAGCGGTTGAGTCTGCGCAGCAAGGTGGTACAGCTGGGCATTGGAAAAAAAATGTGTTCGGTGTGCTTAAGTACTCTGTGGGCGAAATTTTTGACCGCATAGACTTAAACCAACGAGTGATGGACGAACAACAACAATCGGTTAAAGATCAAATCGCTGAACTTTTGAATAAAGATTGGCGTGATGCCATTAATAACTGTGAAGCGTTGTTATCGGAAACCTCGTCGACTTTGCGAGAGTTGCAAGACACCCTGCAAACAGCAGGTGATGAACTGCAAACGCAGATCTTAGATATTCAGGAAATCGTCTACGGAAACCCAGAACTAGAGTTCATTGAGGAAACGCTGTTCGGCCTTCAAATGAAGCTGGACCGCATTACGAGCTGGGGTCAACAGGCAATCGACTTGTGGATCGGTTACGACCGACACGTGCATAAGTTCATTCGAACCGCGATTGATATGGACCAAAACCGAGCGTTTAGTCAGCGTTTACGACAGTCGGTTAATGATTACTTTGATCAACCATGGCTCTTAACTCACGCTGATGCCGAACGCTTAATGGATATGCGTGATGAGGCTTTGGTTCTTCGTGACGATGAAGTTACCGGCAGCGTTCCAGACGAAGTGGAATACGAAGAATTCCAGCAAGTAAACGATGAACTTGCTGAGAGAATTGGCTTTATGTTGCAAGCACATAAAGACCAAGGACAAGCAATAGATTTGGGTGTTGTACTGCGAGACTATCTCGCCTCTCATCCTAACACCCATCATTTTGATTTGGCACGCATTGTTGTCGATCAGGCTGTTCGGTTAGGTTACTCCGAATCAGACTATCGAGCTATTCAGCCAGACTGGCAGGCAATCAACGATTTTGGTGCAAAGGTACAAGCAAATGTCATCGACAGATATTAATGAATACATGCCAGAAAATCTGGCGAAAGCGATCAGTAATCCGCTGTTTCCCGCGTTGGATAGTGTGCTGCGTGCTGGTCGTCATATCTCAAGCGACGATTTAGATAATCACGCGTTTTTGTCCGATTTTGAGCCGGAATTGGCTCTGTTCTATCAACGTTACAATACCGAATTGGTTCGCGCACCTGAAGGGTTTTTCTATTTACGCCCACGTTCGACGACGTTAATTAATCGCAGCGTGCTATCTGAACTGGATATGCTGGTCGGTAAAGTATTGTGTTTTCTATACCTAAGCCCAGAACGACTGGCGCACGAAGGTATTTTTACCAATCAGGAACTGTATGAGGAGCTATTATCACTGGCGGATGAGAAGAAACTCATGAAGCTGGTGACAAATCGTGCAAACGGCTCAGATCTGGACAAAGAAAAGCTATTTGAAAAGGTACGCGCTTCGTTACGCCGTCTACGTCGCCTCGGAATGGTCATTAACGTTGGCGACACAACCAAGTTTAGTATCAGCGAAGCGGTATTCCGCTTTGGCGCTGACGTACGCATGGGCGATGATATGCGAGAAGCTCAACTGCGATTGATCCGTGACGGTGAAGCAGTAATCCACACTCAAGAGCCAAATCAACAAAGTTTGCTGGATGATGAAGAAAACGATCAAGCCGATGACACAGAACTGGAAGGTGAAGCATGATTGAAAGAGGTAAATATCAATCGCTAACCATGATCAACTGGAACGGCTTTTTTGCACGTACTTTTGACATCGATAATTTGGTTACGACGCTATCTGGCGGTAATGGTGCGGGTAAATCGACCACCATGGCTGCATTTATTACGGCTTTAATTCCAGACCAAAGTTTACTGCACTTTAGAAACACAACAGAAGCGGGGAGCTCACAAGCCTCACGTGATAAAGGTTTGTTCGGTAAGCTGCAACCGGGTGCATGTTACGCAGCACTTGATGTGGTGAACTCCCGTAAACAACGCTTACTGTTTGGTGTTAAGCTGCAACAGGTCGCTGGCCGCGATAAGAAAGTGGATATCAAGCCATTTCTTATCCAAGGTTTGCCAAGTCATATCAAACCAACTGATATTCTGATTGAGACAGTCTCTGATAAGCATGCTCGGGTTCGCCAGATTAACGATGTCAAATCGGCAGTGATGGCAATTGAAGGGGCTCACTTCAAAACATTTAATTCGACAGTGGACTACCATGCACAAATGTTTGAGTTCGGTGTACTGCCGAAGAAACTCCGCAGCAGTAGCGACCGTTCAAAATTTTACCGTTTGATTGAAGCGTCACTTTACGGTGGTATCTCGAGTGCGATTACCCGTTCACTGCGTGACTATTTGTTGCCGCAAAATGGTGGTGTGAAGAAAGCATTCCAGGATATGGAATCAGCGCTGCGTGAAAACCGCATGACGCTGGAAGCGATTAAATCGACGCAGGCTGATCGCGACTTGTTCAAGCATCTTATTACTGAATCAACGAATTACGTTGCTGCTGATTACATGCGTCACGCGAATGATCGTCGCAATAAAGTCGGTCAAACGTTGGAGCTACGTAAAGAGCTTCTCTCTTCTCGCGAAACGTTGGTTGAGCAAAACAGCTTGCTGAATCGAGTTCATGAAGAGCTTGAGATGCTGGTTGAACAAGAGTCAGTGCTTGAGCAAGACTATCAAGGTGCTTCAGACCACTTACAACTGGTGCAAAATGCGCTGCGTCAGCAAGAGAAAATTGAGCGCTATCAGGATGATCTTGAAGAACTAAGCATGCGTCTTGAAGAGCAGATGATGGTGGTGGAAGAAGCTCAGGAACGCTTGTTAGAAGCGGAAGAGCAAGCGACGGTTGCTGAAGAAGAGGTGGATAGCCTTAAAACCCAGTTGGCCGACTACCAACAAGCTCTGGATGTTCAACAAACTCGAGCTTTGCAGTACCAACAAGCTCTGCAAGCTTTGAACAAAGCGCAGCAACTGTTAGATGATGACTCCATCACGGCTGAAAACGCAGCGGCTCAGGTATCCCAACTCAAGCAGCAACAAGAAGAGCGTACTTCAGAGCTATTGGCGTTAAAACATAAGCTGGATATGTCTTCGGCTGCCGCTTCTCAGTTTGAACAAGCTTACAGTTTAGTGAAAAGCATGTTGGGCGAAGTGACTCGTCAAGATGCAGCGAAAGAAGCCCGCGCCGTGATTCGAAAGGCAAGTGAAGCCAAGCAAGTGACGCAAAACGAGCAGCAGTGGTATTCACAACAGCGTGATTTAGAGCGTCGTTTAGAACAGCAAAATAGTGTTCGTAAGCTGGTGGATGAATACCAGAAACAACATAACCTTGTGTTAAGCGATGAAATCGCCGTTGAACAAGAGCTAGAGCGTCACACTGCGGTTTTAGAAAGCTTAGAAATTACACAAGAAGAACTGCGTGAAAAACGCAGTGAAAAGCGTCGTCTAGAACAAGATCAGCAAACGCAAATAAAACAGCTTGAAGCAATTGCACCTGCGTGGATCAAAGCCAATGATGCTTTGGAAGTACTGCGTGAGCAAAGTGGCGCAGATCTACTGAACAGCCAGTCAGTGATGGCAGAAATGCAGCAAGTGTTAGAGCAGGAGAAGGTCCAATCTAACGCTAAAGATAGGCTGGCAGAACGTCGAGCAAAACTCGAGGAAGAGATTGAACGTTTAGCCTCGCCAAGTGGCTCTAATGACCCTCGTCTTAAAGGCTTGGCTGATACGTTAGGCGGTGTACTGCTGTCTGAAATTTATGATGACATTACGATTGATGATGCGCCGTATTTCAGTGCAATGTACGGCCCTGCGCGTCACGCTATTGTTGTTTCTGACCTGACCGGTATTAAAGAAAAACTGATTGAGCTGGATGACTGCCCTGAAGATCTTTACCTGATTGAAGGTGACGTCGACGCGTTTGATGATAGTTCATTTAATGCCGAAGAATTGGATGGTGCCGTCTGTGTTCAGTTTAACGACCGTCAGATCCGTTATTCCCGTTTACCAGAAATCCCATTGTTTGGCCGAGCAGCACGTGAACAGCGTTTAGAGTTGTTGCGTAGTGAACGTGAAGAAGTTGTTGAACAACACTCCAAAGCGGCGTTTGATTCGCAAAAACTGCAACGTTTGTACACGAGTTTTAACGAGTTTGTAGCGAAACATCTGCAAGTCGCGTTTGATGCCGATCCAGAACAGGCGATTCAAGTAGCCCGTGAAAAACGTAATCAAATCGCACGTGTACTGTCTGAACTAGACAGTCAGGAGCAACAACAACGTAGTCAGCTTCAACTCAGCAAACAGGCGATTTCTGCTTTAGAGAAAATCGCACCAAACATGCTGTTGATTGAAGAAGATTCATTGCAAGCACGCGTTGAAGAAACAGAGCTGAAAATTGCTCAGCTAAGCGAATCAAAAGCATTCATTACTGCTCACGGTAAAGCGATTGAACAACTGGAAAAAGTCGTTAATGCATTGGATGCAGACCCTGAACAGTTCGATGCGTTAGAAGAGCAGTATCAACAAGCTGATGCTCAATTACAGAAACTGAAAACGCAAATTTTTGCTCTTTCGGACTTAGTTGAGCGCCGTCATTACTTTGCTTATTCCGATTCGGTAGACATGCTGACGCAAAGTAGCGAGTTGAGTGAACAGTTAAAAGCGAAGTTGGTTCAGGCTGAGAATACCCGAAACCGTAGCCGCGAAACGTTGAAGCAATCGCAAGCTCAAATTGGTCAGTACAATCAGGTGTTGGCATCTCTTAAAAGTTCGCATCAGGCGAAACTGGAAACTGTTCAGGAGTTCAAACAAGAACTTCAGGAATTTGGCGTTCACGCAGATGAAGGTGCGCTGGAGCGTGCTCAACGTCGTCGTGACGAACTGAATGAACGTCTACATACCTCTCGCGCTCGTAAGAGTGAGTACGAGCGTACGATTACTTCAACAGAGCTTGAGATGAAATCTCTGGCGAAACGTCTGAAGAAAGTTGAGAAAGAGTACCGAGATTTACGTACCTTTGTTGTAAACGCAAAAGCGGGTTGGTGTTCAGTACTTCGTTTGGCGCGTGAGAATGATGTTGAACGTCGTCTTCACAAACGTGAATTAGCGTACCTATCAGCGGATGAACTGCGCTCAATGTCGGATAAATCACTGGGTGCATTGCGTCTGGCAGTGGCTAACAATGAAGATCTTCGCGATTCGCTTCGTCAATCAGAGGATAACGCACGCCCAGAGCGTAAAGTGCTTTTCTATATAGCCGTTTATCAACACCTTCGTGAGCGCATCCGTCAGGATATTATTCGTACCGATGATCCGGTCGAAGCAATTGAAGAGATGGAAGTGGAGCTGGCTCGTCTGACTGAAGAGCTAACACAACGTGAAAACCGATTAGCAATCAGCTCTGAATCGGTCGCGAGCATTATTCGTAAAACCATTCAGCGTGAACAAAACCGTATTCGCATGCTTAACCAGGGCTTGTCGAATATCGCCTTTGGTCAGGTTAAGGGCGTTCGCCTAAATGTGAAAGTCCGTGAAAGCCACGAAATACTGTTAACTGGTTTATCTGATAATCACGAACAGCACAGAGACCTGTTTGAAAGCTCACGCTACACCTTCTCAGAAGCGATGGCAAAACTGTTCCAGCGTGTAAACCCGCATATCGATATGGGACAACGTTCTCCTCAGGTTCTGGGTGAAGAAATGTTGGATTACCGTAACTATCTTGAGCTAAGTGTTGAAGTGAGTCGCGGTTCAGACGGTTGGTTACAAGCCGAATCTGGCGCGCTATCTACGGGTGAGGCGATTGGTACTGGTCAGTCAATTCTGTTGATGGTGGTTCAAAGCTGGGAAGAAGAGTCACGTCGTCTGCGTAGTAAAGATATCGTTCCTTGTCGCTTGCTGTTCTTAGATGAAGCAGCACGTCTGGATTCGAAGTCTATCGCAACGCTGTTCGAGTTGTGTGACCGCTTAGATATGCAGCTCCTTATTGCAGCGCCAGAAAATATCAGTCCGGAGAAGGGCACAACCTATAAGCTGGTGCGTAAAGTGTTTAAAGACCATGAACACGTGCATGTTGTTGGGTTGAGAGGCTTTGGCCAAACGGAAAAACCTAAAACGGAAGAACAGTTATTGGCTGAAGAATTAAGTTGATGATTGAACTCTGAGGTAAAACGCCTTCACTTTCGTGAGGGCGTTTTTGTTTTTTAACCATGTTCTAAATACTGCATTGTCTTTTAAGGCTATCCTCAGTTCAACTCGGTGGGCGCTAGCGGATCGAATCTATTAGACCTAGCGTGATCATTACCATTGAACAATTCGATTCGTGAGCTTGTTTAATAAGTTCAATGAAAGGAATACCAATACTATTTGGGTCGCAAACGTAATGTTAGGGTACAACTGTCGAAGCTGTATCGTATTTTTCTTTAATGCATCGTGGTAAAACTGAGTAGCTTTTCTGAAAATTAAGCTGTTTTTCGCTTGTTAACGGCTCGAATAGCGAATACTCCTAAGCTTAGAAACAGGATAGAAGAAGGTTCGGGAACAGGGATACTTTGAGATTCGAATCGAATCGTTTGCCCTTGTAAATCGAAATCACCGTCGAATAACTGGTAGCTCGTCTCTAAGTTTGACCAGACAGGAGCTGTAGAGAAGTCCACCGCGGAACCAATGCCATTACCAGCTGTTATTCCAACAAGCATGTCAGTAGTGCTTAGGTCCTCAAAAAATAGCTCAATGGAGTTGTCACTGAAAATGGTGATGTCGAAGCTATTTTGATCATTATTACCATATTGCGGGACCAGATCGAAACTGACCTTAAAGTAGGAAGCGGTGCTGGTTACATTGACAATGCCAGTAAAACTTGAATCAAAATCGTCCCAAATGGCGATTTTGGGTTCATTACGTAAAAATTCGGGTACCGTTTCGCTCCAATCACGACTTCCGGAACCAAAGGTTAAAAAGCCATTAGAACCAACAAAAACGCTATTGTAGGTTTTACCAAAAAACGTAAAGTCGAAATCAAGAGTTTGTTTGGAAAAATCATCATCGACAAAGGAAATAACGCCAGCATTAACGGATAAAGGCATAGCAAGAAACGCAGCGATAGTTATAGTTTTGAGCGATTTAAAGAATCTTCTCACGGTATCCTCATTATTTTTTAGTAGATTTTGAACTCTTTCACCTATATTGAGGATTATATTTACTTGGCAGATTAATTCACCGAAATTGATGAGTCATTTTTGAGAATTACAGATAAAACTATATTTAATGGAAATGGTTATTGGTCTCTTTGTACAAGGGGTAATGCGGAAATTATTAACTCTAATGCTTGTAATTATTTGGGGTGTCTCTCAAATTAAAGTTTCATTCAGAAATAGAAGGCTATCTCTCAATTAAGTCATTGACCTGGTTTCTTAATTAATTGAATATTAATAATATTTTACGTTGATATCTTTAGTCGAACCTTAAGTTCTCCATAAATTTGTGCGGTTATTTTATTCGTCTCTTCACCGCATGCTAAATATCAATTGTTTCTTAAAATCAGAAGTGGTGATTTTTAGGTAGTAATCTTATGTTTAAGGAAATTTCAAAAACGGATTTTGAGTCGTTCTGGCCAACGTTTTCGATGATTATTCAAGCTCAGGAAACGTATGCTTTCGATCCTAATATGACGGTAGATGAGGGGGGTGCTCTCTGGTGTAAAATGCCGTTGATAGTTACATTATGTATAAATGGCTAGAGAATTAATTCAGGTTTTATTAAGGACTCGTTATGAACAGTAAAATTGCTTGGGTCGAAGGTGGTTATCTTTATTGTAAAAAGTCACCAGATGCATTGAAACTCAGTCGGGTGAGAGACATTTATGTCAAAGAATATGACAATAATAGTAAGTTCAAGCGTTCAACCTTGATTGCATTGGTTTTTAGTTTTGTCTTCTTTTTGATTCATCCCATTGTAGCTGCTGTAGTTTTTCTACTTTTATTTGTAATAAGTTTTACTATGACGAAAAAATATGAGTTGCGGGTGACTGTTTTTAATAACTCGGACGTAGGTAATGTAGAATCAGGGCTATGTTCGGCTTGTGACAGAGGTGAACTGGATAATGTTGTGCAACAAGTAAAACGTTGGAAAAACGAGGTAAATTAATAAGTTCTCACTCTTTTTTGGTTTTGTAATCAATGGGTTATAGAAATTTTGACTATAATGTAAATCGATTAATGGACTAACAATTTTTATACAATTGCTTCGCTAACACCGAGTATTGGCAGGAATTATCTTTACGTCCTTGGCCTAAGGATACCGCTGAAATTGAATCGATATTTAATGCAGTACGGGCCTCTGAGATAAATTGCTCAAGCCCTTTTTCATCCTGATTAAAATCATGGATGAATAAAATTGCAGAGTCTATTGGTTGTTTTGATTTCCAACCATGACGAATCATGTGGTGATTAGCTGAAATAATGGGAAGGTGTCCATTAAGGAGACTGTTGGCATCCAATATGTCGAAGTTATGGCTATGGTACGAAGCCCAGCAAAGCTCTGTGATGGTATCTTGAAAGTCAGCCAAGTGTTTGGTGTTCTTTTGGAATTTCAAAACGATTCTAAATTTTGCGTCTAGGGTTTTAATGCATTCGGTAGAAAGAACCTCCGGTTCACAGCAAACTAGGAGGACATCCATAATGTCGGTTTCTGTTTGCGCTAGCTTCTTTACTGCATCATTAGAAGCTTTTACGGCAGTAGCATAATCGATAGAGGGCCACTGACTAGGTTCGTCGACTAGAATATAAAAATGCATATCAAAGTTTTCTTCTTCCAGGGCGGAGGGTTCAAACATTTTTAAAATTCTCAGTTGATTAGTTTAATGAAGCTTAACAGTAACTTGTCTTTGAGAAGTCGTGTTAATTGTCATTGGTAAAGTTGAATTGAATCACAGAAGAGCCGTTTAAAGGTTCAATTTCAATCGAGAGCTTTCTCGAGTCACGGGAATGACGCCATGTGAGTATCGTCAAAAGGCGCGGGCAGTATCATGATAGAGACTCACCAATCCCAACGAATAGAAGCGTATACATTAGTTGTTGGGGATGCGCCAAACAGACTAGTTTCAGGGCCATCAAAATGTTGAATGCTGGCCGTGAGTTGCCAGTTATCAGCAATAGAGTATTGGTTGCTGTAGGTAAAATAAACAGAATGGTCTTGATAATAAATGACCGAAAACGTACTGCGGTTGAGAGGTGTGAGGTCAAATCCCGTTTCCGCATAGCCGGTAAGACGTGTGAAGCTAAGGGTTCGGGTAGAAAGCGGGTGAGTGAAATAATCAGCAGAACTGTTGGGAATTTGCGGGTTTGAAGTATGTAATAGGCCAAACTTAACCATCCAGTTGCTTTGGCTAATAAAACTATAATCGGTTTCTAAGCTGGTGATGGTCGTTTCGCCTAGAGGTTCATTTTCACCGTGATCATCTGGAGTGAAATAGCTACTTTCTCCACGAACGCCTGCACCCTTGATATCACCACTAAATCCAAGCCCGACAAAACGGTCAAATCGCGATTTTCCACCGATGAACTGACCATCCCAGCCACCATAATTGAAGGTGTATCGGCTAGCGTATCGCTGCTGATGGCCTTGTTTTGATGGACTAAAGGCGAGTTCAATATTACTGGCGAACGAGAGTTGTCTGCGCAGTAATAGGCCGTCTGTTCCCGGACGCTCAATATACTGGGTATCATAGACCGAGTAGGTGTTGAAAACATCGTTGGGATTCCAAATCGTTGTCATGCCCCAATTGATACGAAAACGTCCCGCTTGTGCTAACCAGTTTCTGTCTTGCCAAGTAAGGTAAACGCGATCGAGTTGAGTATTCGCTACCAACTCTTCTTTCTCTGACCAGTTATGCGAGAGGTCAAAGTAACCATTATCTCGACTGTACCATTGCGCAAAACCGTTGGCTTGCACTGTATCACCATACACAACTCGATTCCGCATCGCGGCGTTAAAGCGAAAATTGGGGATGACGCGATATTCGTAGTTGAAGCGTTGTTGTATCGATTGTTCTAAAGCAGAGCTAGCATCGTCTAACCAGTAGTGGTTAACTCGGTAATCGATATAACCATCTAGGTTCCAGTCTTTTTGTGGAGTGAGTCCGGGGATCTGTGCTATACATGGAGCACTGACAACTAAGGTGAAGATCAAGCTGATGAACGTACTTCTCATAAGGCTGACCGTAATTACCTACTGACTGTTTTCACTATCAGAGGTAAGACGGCCATCTTCAAATACGATGACACGTTTAGCTCGTTTGATGACGCGAGGATCATGGGTAGAAAAAATAAAGGTCGTTTCTTCTTTTTCGTTGAGTTGCTGCATAATATCGAGCAGTTCCGCTGTGCTTTCTGCATCTAAATTTGCTGTCGGTTCGTCTGCCATTATAAAACGCGGTCGTGAAGCTAATGCTCGTGCTACTGCGACTCTTTGCTGTTGTCCTCCTGATAATTTGTTTGGTCGCTTGTTGAGCTGCGTTTCCAAGCCAACCTGTTTTAATAATTCGGTTGCGCGCTGTCGACATTCGCGCTCACTTTTTCCTTGTAGTTGCATGATGAACTCAACGTTTTCTAACGCGGTTAATACGGGAAGTAAACTATAGTCTTGGAAAATGAAACCGATATGATCACGGCGAAATGCGATTTGTTGTTTCTCAGTCAAAGCGCAGATATTGCAGCCATCAATGTCGACTTCACCTGATGTGGGGTTATCTATTCCACCTAGTAAGTTCAGTAGGGTTGTTTTTCCTGAACCCGATGGTCCCATGATGGCAACAAACTCTCCCTGTTCAATATTCAAATCTAATTCACGTACAGCATGGACAGGGAAATCAGAGTTTGGGTTATAAATCTTTGATAATTTGGAAATCTTAATGCTCATTAATGTTTCTCCGCCATTGCTTGAGCTGGCTTTTGCCTGAGAATTTGCTGGGCTGGATATAAAGCTGCGATTAATGCTGACATTGCAACCGTAATAAAGATCACCAAGTACTCGCTCATAGAAACTCGAGGATACAAAATGGTATCCACACCATATGCGCCTAAACCTTCAGCCATACTGCCCAGAGGTAGACCTGTCAGTTGTAGTAACTGGATTAACGCGATACAGCCGATTAACCCGAGGGTTGCACCACAGATACCCATCCAAAAGCTTTCTAATAAGATGAGGCTGAAAATTTTGTGTTTTTGCATGCCGACAGCCATTAAGACGCCAAATTCTTGAGTGCGTTCAAATACAGACATCAGCATCACATTGATAATGCCAAAACCCATCGCTAGCATGAAAATACCCAACATGATGGCACTGCTCACGCCCATAGTGGAGAGCATGGATGCTAATAATGGTTGTACTTGGGTCCAGTCTCTTGCGATGTTGGGTGAGGTTAAGTTGCTGGAAATATGCTGGCGAAACGCAACAACGGAACTTCTGTCATTCGCACTTTGTTTCTTTTTCATCAGTAGCGCAATTTCATGTACTCCTTTGATAGCAGCAACCTTACGTAAGTCATCTATGGGAACGTAGATATTCATGTTGTCAAAATTGGTAGAAGGGGATTTGTAGATCCCTTTCACTCGAAATGCGGCACCAGTGACTTCGCCATGGCCATCGGTAAAGGTCAGTACGGCTTTTGAGCCTATTCGTAGTTTTAGCCGTGCTGCGGTTTTCTGGGAGATGATGAGTGGTTTTTTATCTCCTGTCGAAAACCAGTCTCCTTGCTTTATATTGAGAGCTAACGGAGTTTGCGTGGCTTCTTGGTTTATATTGATTCCATTAATGCGAACCCCTTTGTTGCTGTGCGCAGAACCAATCATGCCGTCGACAAGAAAGCGCGCCGAAAAGGAGAGTATTTGTGGGTCTTTCGATAATTGTTGTAGCAATGTGTCAGAATTAACGATGGTAGCGTTGATATCCGGATTATCGAGATAGCGTTTGTTGTGAATTTGTACGTGGCTGATCTGCCAAGATATCGCATTGTTTATCATGTTATCGACCATCCCTGACATAAACCCGATGATAACGACCACACCCATTAAACCAAACACCATTGCACCGAGCATAATTTCGGTTCGTAGTTTGTTTCGCCATAGGTTACGCCAAGC
This sequence comes from Vibrio sp., assembly GCA_048259585.1. GTDB lineage: Bacteria > Pseudomonadota > Gammaproteobacteria > Enterobacterales > Vibrionaceae > Vibrio. The sequence goes on from JBLXHN010000001.1 coordinate 326,245, forward strand.
GAGTCTAACCAGCATGTGCGCCTCCTTTTAGGCTATCAGCAAGATTTAGCCGAGTAATTCGCACCAGTGGGTAAATCAAACTCATCAGCAATAACGTAATAACCGAGACAACTTGGTTGGTAACCATTGCTGGGGTCACTTGTACCGGAATAATAGGTTCAAACCCCGATTCCAACATCATCTGAGCTGCATCGCCAGTCATTTGAATTGGGTTGAAGTACAGGTAACTGAGAACTGGGAATGACAACAATAGTCCAAGCCCGATACCGAGGGTAGCAATGAAAAACGACTCTATAATGATCAGTTTCGCCAGTGTTGTACGTAGCATTCCAGTGGCTAGCATTACAGCAAACTCACGTTGCCTCTCAAGTGTCATCATAGTAATGGTGGCAAACAGCCCGAAACCGACAACACCATACAAAATATACAGCATAAAGATGCCGCTGATTTTATCCATCGTGATTTGCTGAGACAGTTCTGGCGCCAGTTGTTGCCAGGTCCTTACATTAACTTGATTCGAATAACTGCTTTTTAGGGCTTGTGCTGTAGGGGTTATCTGGTTTAAATCGTGAGTATGTAACACCCAAGCTGTTACTCGGTGACCTGTGGAGTAAAGTTCTTGTGCTAACGCCAGTGGCATATAAATTATTTGACTATCAAGTTGAGGTACTGGGAAACGAAGTATGCCTTTAACTGGGTACAAACCCGCCGCAGTTTGACCATGGTAACCTTGGCCATACAGAATGATTTCGTCTCCGACTTGCAACTGAAAATAACTGGCGAGTCTTTCTCCTACCAGAACTTGACGATCGTCGTTGTTAAGGTAGTTACCGCGAATGAGTTTTTGGCTTAGATGGGAGTATACGTCTTCTTGGCTTGGAATGGCGCCAATCACCATAACGCCTTTAGACCGTTCACCGGAAGCGGCTAGGGCAAATGATTCAATACGGGGGAGATAAAAAGAGATTTGTTTGTTGTTTATTATGGGGCGTAAAAACTCATCATCCATCGGTAGCAAGTCGTTAATACTCTGACTGTCTTGGTAATCAGGATGTTGTAACTGGACTAATCCAGTATAAAAACGGGCCGCATTATCAATACTGATAGCGTAGCTACCTTCTTGCATTGCCCGCATTGTGAGTGATAAGAAAAGTGCGAGGGCGAGAGCTGACGCAGTCAATATGGTACGCCTTTTTTGCCTCCAAATATTGCGCCACGCCAGAGTCACTAACATGCGTTAGTCCCTTAATTGCTTCATCTGTTGTTGTGAGAAAAACGCTTGTTCAATAGCGAAGTCAAATTGCGCTTCATGGGTAATAAATTCGGTTTTATATCCAGTTTTGTTGGCTGGAATCATCTCAAGGCGCGTTGCTAGAACACGTCCCCCCATCGGTTTAATATCAAAAGTCTGCATGGTGTTGACCAGTTCATCGAACTCATCATAAAACTCCACTTTTCTTTGTAAATAAGTTTGTTTGGAGATCCATAATCTTACTCGGCTCCAGACAACGGGAGCATCAGGGTATGCAATGGCATCGATAACATAAGCTGTTTCATTGTCGAACGATTCTTCTTTTATTAGCTGATGGTCATAATCGACGACGATTGACGACTGGTTAATTAAATCATCATTGGTGAAATCGGATCCCATCCAAGATTGACTTAACATTGATGGCGCTATTTTGATCACACGTTCAATAGCTGGCACCCAGTTCCACATTTCACGATAACGCTTTAGTGACACTGTCCCTTTGTCTTTGGCCGGAGCTGTAACTAAGACGAGAGAGAAGTTACGACCCTTGGTCCAGCTTTTCATACTCATGCTACGAGTCCAGTCTGGACGAATGATGCGCATGGTCGCGACAGAATAGCTTGATTTCCCACGCATCTGCTTGTCGGATTTATCGACAATATCAGTCGCACTTTCAGAAAAAGCGAACGGGAGGTATAGCGACCCACAAAGCAAAATTACCCAGTGAACTAATCTCATCAATTTTCCTCAGATATCAATCACTCACATATTGATAACTCTAGAGGCTTAATGAGCTGTTTGTTCAGGGTTAGGTCGCAAATTAACGGAAAATGTTAAACATTATTGGACGGGGCGTGGAATGTAATAAAGCCAGAGAAAATCTCTGGCTTATATATGAGTTAAGAGAGGGTGGTGGAGCTAGACTTCTTTGACACCAAAATGCTTGGCTGAGTATTTAACTCGCTCTTCAGCAGAAGGGTAAACCATTGGAGTGCCCAGGTTTTCGATATGCTGCAGGCGAGGTAAAAGGCCCGCGCCGTTCGCTATTTGGATAGCAAGGCCTGGTCGAGCGTTGAGCTCAAGCACCATTGGTCCCTCCTCTTTATCCAGTACCATATCTGTACCCATGTACCCAAGACCCGTCATTTCCCAAGCACTTGCAGCCAGCGTCAATAAACGTTCCCAATGGGGAACTTGCAAGGTGTTGAGCTGTTTGTCTGTGTCAGGGTGGTTTGTTATTGGTCGGTTAAACTGAACGGCACGAACCGCTTTACCTGTAGCGATATCAATACCAACGCCGACTGCTCCTTGGTGCAAGTTAGCTTTACCATCTGATGCCGAAGTAGAAAGACGCATCATTGCCATTACTGGGTAGCCTTTAAATACGATAATACGCACATCAGGTACACCTTCGTAACTGAAGCCATCGAAACAATCATCGAATTTGATTAGATTCTCGACTACCGCGACGTCATTTTTACCACCTAAGGAGAAAAGACCCGCCAGCGCGTTGCTGACGTGACGCTCTACATCTTCTTTGTTGATGGTCGAACCCGAAGGTTTAGTATATACGCCATCTTTGTGAGAGGTAATAACCAGAATACCTTTACCGCCACTGCCACGAGCAGGCTTAATCACAAACCCTTGCCAGTCTTTGACCATTTCGTGAATGTGTTTTACATCACCCTGGTTACTGACCACACCGATTAACTTAGGTACGGTACAACCAGCTGTTTCAGCAATCAGCTTAGTTTTTAGCTTATCGTCAACTAATGGGTATTTTGAACGGTCATTGTAGCGACCAATATACGCGTGGTTACGTTTGTTCATTCCCATAATCCCTTTGCGCTTAAGCTTAAAGGGAGAGGTGTATTCAGAGAGATTAAATATCATATTAATCTCCGTCTGCTAGCGGTTTAAAACGGCGCAACTCGTTGAGGCGGTAACCAGTGTAGGTACCTAGCAGTAAGATAATACCTAAAACGATGAGCTGTAGACCGATGAAGTTAAATGTTAGGTGCTGTACGTATGAGTTCGTCATAGCTAGGTAGATCAGCACAGCTGTCAGCAATGAACCGCCGCCTTGCATCATTACTTCTTTAGCACCTTCTTCTTCCCATAGAATCGACATGCGTTCGATTGTCCATGACAAGATGATCATCGGGAAGAAAGTAATCGATAATCCTTCAGTTAAACCAATCTTAAATGCGACAACGGTAAAGACAGAGATAATCAAGATAACGGCAATAATTACCGCGGATATCCTCGCTACCAACAATAAATTTAACTTAGAGAGGTAACTTCGAATAATCAAACCCGTACCAACAATCAATAAGAAACCAACAATGCCGGTGGTAAGCTGGGTTTGAACAAACGCTACAGCAATCAAAACAGGCATAAACGTGCCGGATGTTTTTAAACCTACAATCACTCGTAGGAATACCACGATAAGCGCACCAATCGGAATAAGCATGATGGTTTTAAACATTGCCTGTTCTTCAAGTGGCAAACTATGAATGGATAGATTTAATAAACCATCGGCTTCCACTTTGTTGTCGGTAGCTTGCTGAGGTGAGACTTCCTGGGCAATCATGCTAAAGTGCACCTGACTGTTCCGGCCCCCAATCACATCAAGCAATGAAACGTTAGATTCATCCCACACCAACAGGTTAGGGTGGGTCGGTTGTGTACCCGTTTCAGGATTAAACAGAATCCACTGTTTACCATCCCATACTTGATTCATATGTTGAATGCTTTGGCGACGACGACCATCTTCAAGTTGAATAACGCCAACAATTTTGTTTGGAACTTCGGCGTAAGAAAGCAGTTTTTGTGCTGCTTTCACTTTACTCATGTCGTTGATAAGCAAAGCGGCATTCTGGCTTTCTGTATCGTTGAGATTTTTAATCAGCTCTCGAGTGAAAGAGGTATCGTCCGCAGAACGTTTGGTCGCTTCTTCAATCAGCGCTACAGCCGCGGTTTCGACCGGACCATCGAAAGTCGGTTTTGCCACTTCTTCACTTGGAGGTACAACGGTTGCTTTAGCCTGAGGATCGACAAGAAATTGAGTTTTGTAGTAGATGGTTTGCGGACCTTGGGCCTGACGAATAGACCATTCAGCTCTACGGCCTGATTCGTCATTGATATAGGAAACACCGTAACCGGGAGAAGAGGCGGTTTCACCAATCAAGGTATAGCCCGCTTGAGTATGCGGGGCCGCTAATGAAACCTTAGCTTCTTTACCCAAAGCGTTAAACTCGATTCTAGCCTCAATGTCCCATATCTGACGGGTTTCCCCGGGAGTCCATGGAACACCATAACTTTGGTGGCGTAAAACGCTCAAAGTAATCCCTGCCGCAATCAGTAAAAATACTGATAGATAAAATGGTACTTTTGACGTCATAAGTTACCTTTATTTTTGTTATTTATTTTTTCGCTGTAAGGATGTATTTCCGACTGACATCCACAACTGCTATGTCACGAATAAACTCGCGCCCAAGTAATATAGGATGGCTCATTTGGGAACGGTCTGCCAGCGTGAATTCAGCTTTTTCATTAATCGTACCAATTTTAACCCAAAGCTCGACAACTGCGCGTCTTTCGGTGTCTTCATTGGTTGATTGACGTATACGAACATAACGCAAGATAGGTGCTTCTATCCAGTTATTTTCATCAGGTTTTGTAACGCCATCAGAGAGATGGAAGCGAACCCATTTCTTTCCGTTGCGCTCAAATTCTGAAATATCTATTGCGTTCAGCGACGAGGTTGCTGCACCAGTATCAACACGAGCATCGTAAGTTTGCTTCAGGGCTTTGATTTGGACATGTTCAACTTCGCCCAACACCACTTGATGAGTTGGTGTCTGATCAGGGTATTTTGATTGACTTGTATCTTTTGTCCTTACGATGATCTTCGGTTCGGGCGGTGTGGTGATTTTTTGCAGCTCTTTCACTTCTTCAGACAAGCTCAGGACTTTGGTTTCTAAACTGTCAATATAGTCATTTTGGTTACTTAGTTGTAACTCTATATTGTTGATTTTATTTGTTATTTCTAGGTTTGACTGATGAATGGCAGAAAGTGTGGCTTGATGGTACTCATCGCCTTTTAATAATGTGCAACCAGAAAGCATGCTTAGAGCTACGATTGGTGCTATGCGCTTAAACATTGACGGCCTTATCTATTTGTTTTGGGGATGATAATTGATGATCGAGGATGTCGTGCACATCCTCGTCGTAGAATAACGATGAATGGAATCTAGAGCGTTAAAACTGTGTCAATTATGGGTTTTTAGCCACTAAAATTGCGCGTCGTGGGGCAGGGTAACCTTCAACCGTTTTGCTTGGGTCATTTGGATCGATGTAATCTGGGAGTGAGTTGTGTGTCATCCACTCGGTAGAACGTTGTTCGCCCAACGTTGTCACATTTTCGTCGACGATTTTCACATCGACAAAGCCGACTTTTTCTAACCATGCTTTCAGTGCAAGTGCCGAAGGGAAGAAATAGACATTTCGCATCTGAGCATATCGGTCAAACGGTACAAGCACCGCATTCTCGTCGCCTTCAATAACCAGAGTTTCGAGAATCAGTTCACCACCCGATACAAGCTGGTTTTTAAGCTGAATCAAATGATCTAAAGGCGAACGACGGTGATACAAAACGCCCATGCTGAACACAGTATCAAATGCTTGTAATTCTGGGAGCTGTTCGATACCCAGTGGCAGCAAATGAATCTTGTCATTACCTCCCATCAATTTACGAACTGCTTCAAATTGAATCAGAAACAGTTCTGAAGGGTCAATACCAATAACCTGATAGGCACCTTCACCGAGCATGCGCCACATGTGGTAACCATTACCGCAGCCAACATCAAGAACAGAACGGTTCTTAAGTGGTGAAATATGGGGTAGAAGGCGATCCCATTTCCAGTCAGAGCGCCATTCAGTATCAATATGAATACCATGTAGATGATACGGACCTTTGCGCCATGGGTGGAACGTTTTTAACAAACTCTCTAACTTCTTCTGTTCGCCAGAAGGCAGAGGTTCGTTGTTGCTAACCGTTACGGACTCTTTTAGATTGATATTATCAGGTGTACTGGTTGAGATTTTGTTTAATGCGCGTTCCCAACGAGCCATGTCACCATGGGCTTTCTCTTGCCAGTCGGTTAGCTGCTGAGGCAAAACATTGAGCCAAGGCTGCAGGCGAGTGTCTTGCGCAAGCAATTGATAGACATTAGCAAAATTCAACATGAAGAATCCTAAATAAAGTATTTAACCCTAGAAGTTTCAATGAATAACCGCTGGTGGCTAGGGGTGTACCAGTAGTCATAAATCTATAGTTGTTTCTGCTTACTTTATGGCGAACATTGACCCAAAGTTGAAGCATTGGAACCAGACTTCAAAGCTAGAAAAGCCTAGTTTTGCAAACCGTTCCTTGTGAGTTTCGATTGAATCTGGTCGCATGACGTTTTCAATCGCACTGCGCTTTTGGCTAATTTCTAACTCGCTATAGCCGTTAGCTCGCTTAAAATCGTGATGTAAATCGATTAGTAATTCATGAGCACTTTCGTTACCAAAAACGAATTTCTCCGACACTATCAAGATGCCACCTGGTCGTAAGCCTGCGTAGATTTTTTCAATCAGTGCGTAGCGGTCTTCTGGTGATAAGAACTGTAATGTGAAATTCAATACAACCATCGAAGCATTCTCAATTTCGATGTCACGAATGTCTGCCTCAATGACTTCTACAGGGGTGTCAGAGCGGTAAGCATTGACGTGTAACTTACAACGTTCAACCATCGCGTGGGAGTTATCAACAGCGACGATATTGCAGCCTTCTTGTTTTATATGGCGACGGATCGAGAGTGTTGCTGCGCCCAGAGAACAGCCTAAATCGTACACTTGCGTATTCGGTTTTACGAAGCGCTCAGCCAGCATACCAATCGCTGAGATAATGTTGCTGTATCCCGGTACAGAACGTTGAATCATATCTGGGAACACTTCAACGACACGCTCATCGAACGTGAAATCGCCAATCTTATCGATCGGTGCTGAAAAAATAGTGTCTTTTGGGTTCATTGTTGACCTCGCGACGATACACAAATGCCCGCTTAAACAGTGGCTGGCTCACGAAAAGGGGCGTATTTTAAGAGAAAATGTCGCCTCTGTCATTATTGTCAGGCCATCAAATTACTTTGAACCATCAAATTAAAACATGCTGAGTTGATTATTATCACCTTGTACTGGAAATGGTTTTAAGTTTGGTAGTTCAACGAGCCTCTGCATTTTTTCATATAAAGATACAGCTAATTCAGGTGCATAGTTGTTATCTGGTGTATGAATCATCACATAGGGTTGTTTCCCTTCTGTCATCCACAACGGCAGTTTTTTCAACCAAGGTTCAAAAAAGGGTAAATTTGCATCTAAATCAGGATGGCCAATAAAACGAATCATTGGCTTATCTCCGGTAGAAATTGCATGAACCGGAACCCGGGGCTTTTTCTGTTGTGCATCAATAATCACATCGTTATCGCGCTTTGCTGAGAACAGCGGGCGACTGTCCATAATAATGCGATCGATGTTCTCTTCGTTTAGCCATTGATTGAGTGTCTTCTCTTCTTTCCCTTTCGCGAAAAAGCTTGGGTGTCGAACTTCAACACCAAGCGGGAATTGTGCGGGAAAGTATTGGCGAAACTTTGTCAATTGCTGAAGATGCTGTGGTCCGAAAGCAGCTGGCAGTTGAATCGTCCACATCCCGACGCGCTCATGCAATGGTTCCATCAGGCTCATAAAGCTTTTGAGTTCATCCTGACATCCGGACAGCAGGTTTTGGTGGGTAATAGATTTGGGTAACTTAAACGTAAATCGAAAGTCTTCTCCTGTGGCTGATTTCCAATTCTTCACTGTCGAAGGGGAAGGCGATGCGTAAAACGTGGTATTGCCTTCTACAGTGTGAAAAACCTGAGCGTATTTTTCAAGTCTTTGCGCAGCCTGAGTGCCACTTCCGTAGAAATGCTGTTGCCAAAACGGGTGTGACCACATAGTCAACCCTAATCGAAGTGGGTAGTTCATTTGAATCGTAGTGCTCTACTTTCTTAGTTTATTTTTGCTTTTATTATTACGAGAGTTTTGAAGAATACCCGTATTTAGCGCTATAATCAGCGACTATTTTTCCGTCTTGCAGACAGTATTGTCGCTAAAATGGCGCTTTATTGTACTAAATATCAGCAACGATGGATAAAACACAACAAATTATATGTTTGAAGGTCGATTTTAAACGCCTTTCAGCGTATAAATGGAACTTTTCCGCGACACAGTGTTTTCTGTAAAAGCTGACTGTGTCGTATAGAATTTGATGAATTTATATAGAGGTTGGGAATTTCATTATGCGTAGCCATTATTGTGGTCACCTGAACAAGTCCCTTGCAGGACAAACTGTGGAGCTGTGCGGTTGGGTTAACCGCCGTCGTGATTTAGGCGGTCTTATCTTCATTGATATGCGAGATCGTGAAGGTATCGTTCAGGTTGTTGTCGACCCAGATATGGCAGACGTTTTTGAAGTTGCTAACCAACTTCGTAATGAATTCTGCATCAAACTAACTGGTGAAGTACGTGTTCGTCCTGAAAGCCAAGTAAACAAAGATATGGCAACGGGTGAAGTTGAAATTTTGGCTACTGGCCTTTCAATTGTTAACCGCAGCGAAGTTCTTCCACTAGACTTCAACCAAAAGAACTCTGAAGAACAGCGTCTGAAGTACCGCTACCTAGACTTGCGTCGTCCTGAAATGAGTGATCGCATTAAATTGCGCGCGAAAGCGTCTAGCTTTGTTCGCCGTTTCCTTGATAGTAACGATTTCCTTGATATCGAAACACCAGTACTCACTAAAGCGACTCCTGAAGGTGCTCGTGACTACTTAGTACCTAGCCGTGTTCACAAAGGCAGCTTTTACGCGCTTCCTCAGTCACCACAGTTATTCAAACAGCTGCTGATGATGTCTGGTTTTGACCGTTACTACCAAATCGTTAAGTGTTTCCGTGATGAAGACTTACGTGCTGACCGCCAGCCTGAATTCACCCAGATCGATATCGAAACTTCATTCATGAGTGCAGAGCAAGTTCGTGCTGTGACAGAAAAAATGATTCGTGAAATGTGGCTAGAGCTGAAAGGTGTTGATTTGGGTGAGTTCCCAATCATGCCTTACGAAGAAGCAATGCGTCGTTTTGGTAGCGATAAGCCGGATCTACGTAACCCACTTGAGTTGATTGATGTTGCAGATCTACTTAAAGACGTTGAGTTTAAAGTATTCTCAGGTCCAGCTAATGATGAAGATGGCCGTGTCGCTGCTTTACGCGTTCCTGGTGGTGCTTCTCTAAGCCGTAAGCAAATTGATGAGTACACATCTTTTGTTGCTATCTACGGTGCGAAAGGTCTGGCTTGGATGAAGGTTAATGACCTGGAAGCAGGTGTTGAAGGCATTCAGTCTCCAGTGGCTAAGTTCCTAAACGAAGAAATTATTACGTCTATCGTTGAACGTACAGGTGCTCAAACTGGCGATATCATCCTGTTTGGTGCTGATAAAGCTAACGTCGTTGCGGAAGCTATTGGTGCACTACGCCTTAAAGTAGGTAAAGACTTAGAGCTGACTGATACTTCAGCTTGGGCGCCACTTTGGGTTATTGATTTCCCAATGTTTGAAGCCGATGGCGAAGGCAACGTTGCAGCAATGCACCACCCATTCACATCTCCATTAAACATGACACCGGAAGAGCTAAAAGCTAACCCGTCATCCGCGCTATCTAACGCGTACGATATGGTTATCAATGGTTACGAAGTTGGTGGTGGTTCTGTTCGTATTCACAATGCTGAAATGCAGGCAGCAGTATTTGATCTGTTGGGTATTGAAGCTGACGAACAACAGCTTAAGTTTGGCTTCCTATTGGATGCACTTAAGTTTGGTACACCACCACACGCAGGTCTTGCGTTTGGTCTTGATCGCCTAGTTATGTTGCTATGTGGTACTGATAACATCCGTGATGTTATTGCTTTCCCTAAAACAACAGCAGCAGCGTGTCTTCTTACCGATGCGCCAAGTTTGGCTAACCCTGCTGCGCTTGAAGAGCTGGCTATTGCTGTTACAGCAGCAAAAGAGAAAGAAGCATAATCGTTGTAGATTAGTGAAACAGACCCTTGAGGGTGGCAGACATTGCCACCCTTTTTATTGTCTAACTGACAGTGGATCAAAGTATGCAAGCTTTTAGCTTTGTATAATTCCGCTCACATTTATATTGAATAAGATAGGAAGCTCTCCCTTTGGCTCAGATGTATTTTTATTACTCTGCGATGAATGCAGGTAAATCAACCACACTGTTGCAATCGTCGTTTAACTACAAAGAACGCGGTATGACGCCAGTGATTTTCACTGCTGCGATTGATGACCGTTTTGGCGTTGGTAAAGTGAGCTCTCGTATCGGTCTAGAAGCAGAGGCGCACCTATTCAAATCTGACACTGACTTGCTTGAAGTGATCACCAAGCTTAACCAAGATGAGAAACGTCACTGTGTGATGATTGATGAGTGTCAGTTTCTGTCAAAAGAGCAGGTTTATCAATTGACGGAAGTGGTCGACAAGCTTCATATTCCTGTACTTTGTTACGGTTTGCGTACTGACTTTTTAGGCGAGTTATTTGAAGGCAGCAAATATCTGCTTTCTTGGGCAGATAAACTGGTGGAGTTAAAAACGATTTGTCACTGTGGACGTAAAGCGAACATGGTTATTCGTACTGATGGACAGGGGAATGCTATTTCTGAAGGTGATCAGGTTGCTATCGGTGGTAATGACAAATACGTTTCTGTATGTCGTATGCATTACAAAGAGGCGTTAGGTAAGTAATTACCTTAAAACTCACCGTAAATTTGACAGGATGGCAGTGCCATCCTTTTTTAATAGTTTTAAGCGGCTAAGGGTTTAAGTACTTGATAGGCTTCAAGTACTTCTTCTGGGATCTCCTGTTCGATTTGAAACCCTAGTTGTGGGTAGTTTTGTATACGTTCGAAATCGCCGATCATGGCGTCGATAACAAAGTCTAAAGTCAGCTCTTCAGTCAAATAGTCAAAGATACTGTTAGCCTGAGAGGTGACTTGTAGCGATTCAATTTCGTCTGGCCACTGTTTCATTAGCGTAGCGTAAGCTCTGCGTTCCATATATGGTTTTTGAACCAGAATAATACGCTTGGGAGAGATCCCTTTAGTGCAAAGTAGTTGATGAGTGAACAAAACATTTTCACCGCTGTTGGTCGAACGAGGTTCAAGCAGCATAGCATCGCTAGGTAATCCGCAATCTTTTGCTACTCTGGCAAATGTGACGGCTTCGCTATGTTCAAACAGTTCATCAGTAAAACGGCCACGGCCACCAGAGAACACAACCAGAGGCGCTAGTCCTTGGTGATAAAGACGAGTAGCGACTTCTGCTACTCGAGTATCGTTACTGCAAAATACAAAGATTGCATCAGCGGGCTTGAGATCATGCCCCATTTGCATGTACTGCCACAGTGTTTCTAAATGCTGATAAATGCGCTTACTCATCGTTAACCAAAGCCTCTAATGTGTTTGAGAAACAAAACTGATATCCCGCTTTCGTTAGCTTGTCACTGATGATTTTTTTGTCCGGTAAATCGACAATGGGAGGTAACGACTCAGCTGAATCTACCGCTTTGAGTGCTGCTTGATAAAACTCTGCCTTGCTCACGGTATTTGGAGTGGAAGCGTTAATGATCTCTTTGTCTAAATGCTCTAATGCAAATGTCACCGCACCAATGGCATCATTTAAGTGAAGCATGTTCGCTGGAGCCAAACGACTCACTTGCTTAAGTTTACTGGCGAAACGGGCTGGATGTCGATTTGGACCGATTAAGCCGCTACAGCGAACGATAACGTAATCAAGGCCTGAGTCTACGACTCCTTGTTCTGCTTGCAACATCAGGTTCGCATTAGATGAGAATTGAGGGTTATTTTCAGCCAATGATAACGAAGCATCGCTTTCTATCATGGAATCTGGACGATCAGGATAGACAGTCGTTGAGCTAACCATAATGATTTTACTTACTTTAGCTCGCTTAGCTTGCTCTACAAGATTGGCCCACTGGTAAACATATTCGTCACCTTGACCACGGCGAAAACCCGGAGGAAAGCAGCCAATGATCGTGTCACATGACAAATTCGCAAAACTATCATTGATATATTCTCCATTTAAGTTGCAGAGAAAGCCATTGATACCTTGTTCCTTAAGATCTTGAATACCAGATTCAGTCGTTTTACTTGCGTGAACCTGATAACCGAGTTGTTGCAAATGTTTTGCAAGCGGTAAACCGAGCCAACCAGCTCCAATAATGGCAACGCTTTTCATCGTGTGATACCTCTTTAAAACAGGGCTATTGCTGAAGTGAAAATAGTATCGGTTGTATAACATGATTACCAATTTATAGGTGAGATATTGAAATTAAATACCGAATATAGTGTTACTCACTAACCTTATGAATATTTGGCATTTTATTCCTAGAGTGATTGTATTAAAGTGTCTTCCTCTCTATTTATCTTTTTGTATAGGTAGTGGAGCAGGTTGTTACTATTCAAAAAATAAAAAATTACAAGGTTTCATTCATGGCAAATTTCAGAATGACACTGTTGGCGACGGCAGTGGTTGCTCTTGCGGGGTGTCAAAGCACCTCAGAGCCGGTATCTCTTACCCAAGAAACAAATCAAGTTGAGCAGTCTATTGATGTTCAAGCGTCAGAAATAAATAACTCTTATCAAGATTGGTTATCCGTTTTAAAAGAGAGCGATGATTTAGTTCTTTATTCACCTCTTCACTTCCGAGAACTAGCCGAAGCATGGACCAGTGCGACGGATGTCTATAAAGAGATTGAAGCAAACCCTAAATTGATTAGTGAAGACTACTCTCTTTTCTCTAGTAAAACGTATCGTCAGGTCTATGAGGAAAACATCGCAAAAGTCGATTCTTCTTATCAAGCTCTACAGACTTTTAAAGCCAAGGCAGATAGCGTATTAGCAGACTCTATTGCTCAAATGGTTTACTTGGATAGTATCGATACTAAGAGCTATTTCTCTACTGATTACAAAAAAATTGATAGTGACTATCGAAGCTTATTTATCGACGTCCGTGACGACAAATTAGAGTCTGCACAAGAGAAACAAGTTAAGTTTTTGGCTAAAGCTAAGCTCTTAGAAGTGAAAGTTAATCATAAACTTTACATTGAGCCATTAGAAAAAGAAGCGGCATTGCAGAAAAAAGAAGGATTGTCTCGTGTTGCCCCGTTGACATTTAAGCGAGTTGAAAGTGAGATTACGTTAGCCACTAATGTTGTTGCGACCAATCCTCGAGATACTCAGTCAATTGAAAAAGCGGTCGCTCGTGTACAGTTTGAATTAAAACACGTCGCGCAAGTGGCACATCAGGTAAAACTTCTATCTGCGATTGAAGATGACAAATTTGAAGCGACAGTCCTAGAGATGGAAAACAACCTCTATGCAATTTCGCAAGAGATCGACGGTGCAGATTACCGCGATACTATGCTGCGTCAACAGGCTGATCACATCTTAGCGAGTGTGAGTAGTCTAAAATCTGCAGATAAAACGAATGCATTAAAAGATGAGCTTACCGCTCTAAAGCAAAAAGTTGAGCAGTTAGAAGCTGACAACCGTAAGCAGAAAGAAGCTTTAGTGCAGGCCCAGCAGCGTGAACAGCAATTGAAACAGCAAAAAATACGTGACGATCAATATATCCAGCGTATGGATGAGCTTGTGGCGTCCCTGAAGCAATTGCAATCGACAGGAGAGCAAAGCGTTACTATTCCAGCCGAAGCAGAGAAATCAGCACAAGCTGAAACAAGTGAATCGGAAACAGAGATTCAGCCAGTTAGTGAGGTTGTCTCTCCCGAAGCTTCAGTACAGAATGAAGCGGGTTAATTGATAAAAACAAAAGAGCGCCGTTGGCGCTCTTTTTACATTCTTCTAACTTCAGAGGTCATTAGGCATTTAACACTCGTAAAATACGTTCTGCGTTCTCGGCGATTTCAATACCTTCGTCTGTTAAATAGCCCCCATCTGGTAAGGTGCATAACCCTTTATCGTAAAGTCGTTGAGCAGCAGACTGCAATGCTTCTCCGGCTTCGTTATGGACTTTAATCCCTGTCGCAGCGCTGCTTATATCGAATTGAACAAGCAGGTTTAATTCGTCTAAGTGTTGTTGAGAAAATTTCATGACACACCCTTATTATTCGTTAAGTTAGCTTCACAATAGGCCGAGCTTTTAAAAGACGCAATCCCCGAAAAACAGAAGTGTTATCTAGAACCAGTATGGCTGTTTTTTGGCCGTTAGCCCTTGTGACACAGACATAAATGGTAATGTTGAACCTAATAAGTATTTGTTATTAAGACGATAAAATTGATTACCAATGAATATCACTTTTGTTGCTTATCGTTACCTTTTCCCTCTCACGCTTAAAACAGTTTTAGTTAACATCAAAAAGCCCTTGAATAAAAGTGGAATTGGAGCGAATATCGCCGCTCATTCAGGTTTTGTATCAAAATGTAACGGTTTAACATGGAACATAGTCAATTCGATTCATTACTCCCTCCTCAAATGGCAGAAAGAGCAGCCGACACTGGTGTAAGTAAAGCAACTAAAGCGGCTTATAAATCATTTCTCCTTGCGATATCTGCAGGAATACACATTGGTATTGCGTTCGTTTTTTATACGGTTGTAACCACTGGTGCACACGATGTTCCTTATGGTATTACTAAACTACTTGGCGGTGTTGCGTTCAGTCTTGGGCTGATACTCGTCGTAATCACGGGAGGAGAGCTGTTCACCAGTACGGTATTGACTTTAGTTGCGAAAGCGAGTGGGAAAATTTCGTGGAAGCAGTTGGTAAAAAACTGGACTGTTGTTTATCTGGGTAACCTTTGTGGTTCGGTGTTATTGGTCATTATTATGCTGTCTACTCGCCAATACATGGAAGATGGCGGTCAACTCGGCTTAAATGCTATGGCCATCTCTCAACACAAACTCCACCATACTTTTATTCAAGCTTTTTCTTTGGGGTTAATGTGTAACATTCTGGTGTGCTTGGCGGTATGGATGACTTTTAGTGCACGCTCGTTAACAGACAAGGTAATGGTGTTGATTCTTCCTGTCGCGATGTTTGTGTCCTCTGGATTTGAGCACTGCATTGCTAATATGTTCCAAGTACCTATGGCGATCGGCATTAAGAACTTCGCACCTGAGACCTTTTGGCAAATAACCGGTGCTAACATTGCTGATTACGCTGATTTAACCATGGTGAATTTCATTATAAATAATTTGGTGCCAGTGACGTTAGGCAATATCGTTGGTGGTGGTGTATTCGTCGGTATGTGGTATTGGCTTATTTATCTTAAAGATTAATGGTTAATTAAATGCAACAGAACATTAACAAAAAGCGGTAAAAATACCGCTTTTTTTGTTGACGTTAACTGAATAGTGGTATTAACCAAGAATTCTTTTAGGTGCCTTATCCACAGATTCTGTGGATAACTTGTTTTAAACTCAGTGTGTAAATGCAAGTCAATGATTTTTTCCAGAAACATGCACAGATATTGTGCGATATCCGCACTGATATCGCGCGTTAAATAATGGTTGTTATTTGTGCGTGTCACGGTTAATTAGTCCAAAAACTTAATGTTCACTCTTCCTTCTTTTGTAAAAGCGGCCTTTAGAGTTAAATTTATCGATAAAGTGAGCGAAATGGTCATCATCGTAAAAATAGCGATCATTATCATCAGTTGATACTTAATGGCGATGAGTGGCGAAGTACCACCCAAAATCTGCCCGGTCATCATTCCGGGCAGGGTGACAAGTCCAACGGTCGCCATCGAGGCCAATATTGGCGCGTTTGCTTTGCGTAGAGCGTTTCGCACAAAATCACGTGAAGCATATTGCGGTGAGGCACCCAATGAAATAGCGGCCTCATATTCACTTCGTCTTTCTTCAAACGCGCTAAACAAGTTTTGTAATGCGACGATAGTACTGCTTAGGCTGTTACCCAATAACATTCCAGACAGGGGAATAAGATATTGAGTGCTATACCAAGGGGTCGGTTTTACCACCGCCAGACACAGTATTAAAACCAAAGGAAAAAGTCCTACCGATAACCCAACGGTTATAGGAACAAAGAGTTTGTTCATGGGAAGGTGAGTTTTTGAAATAATTGAGCTCGCCCCGATAGCTATCATGGCAGTAAGCCAAATGAGATTTATCGATAAGCTGTTCAGTGTAAATAAGTATTCCAAATAGATACCGACAAGCAGTAGCTGAATGGCCATTCTTCCAACAGATAGGACTATTTCTTTACCAATGCCTAATTGGTACAGTCTATTTACAGTCAATGGAATACAAAGCACTAAGCTAAAAGCCGCTAATTGCCACCACGCAATATCAATTACATTGTCCACGAAATCACTCTACGGTCTTGGTTACTGTTTCATTCTGCTTTTCATTATTACCTAATCCCCTAGGGTATGTGAACCGCTTGACTTCTAAACTGCCCAGATAACATTTTTATTGATTTAGCACCATGAAGATTTCCTCAAAATCAGTACATTGCTTATCTTTGTATGTTGTTAACCCAGATGGGTAAAGTTATAGGAAAAACGATGATTTTAGTAGTCGGTCATAAAAATCCAGACAGTGATAGTATCTGTAGCGCATTGGTAGCTGCGGAGCTATTAAAAGCAAGAGGCTTAGAAGCAAAAGCCATTCGCCAAGGTGAGATTAACCGTGAAACTCAACATATTTTATCGACAGCGGGTGCAGAGCAACCGGAACTACGCACAAGTGTTGCTGGTGAGAAAGTATGGCTTGTTGACTACACAGATCTTGCACAAGCGCCAGATGATTTGAATGATGCTGAGATTTTAGGCATTGTTGATCACCACCGTTTAGGTGACGTGATGACGGTTAATCCTTTAGAAGCTTGGATTTGGCCGGTTGGCTGTACAAGTACCATTCTATTCAATCTATTTAAGATGGAAGATGCACCTATCACTAAGCCGCTCGCTTTACTAATGATCTCTGCGATCTTGTCAGATACGGTTGGCTTTGCTTCGCCAACGTGTACACAGAAAGACAAAGATGCGGTCGCTGAGTTAGCCTTACTTGCTGAGATTAGTGATTTAGATGCGTTTATTAAAGCATTGCTTATTGCAAAGACGGATATCGAAGGTTTGTCAGCTTCTGAACTGGTCGAGAAAGATCTTAAAGCTTATCCGTTTAACGAGCGTGAAGTTATCGTTGGTCAGGTTGAATTAGCAACGCTAGATCAGGTGTCGGACATGATTGATGCTTTAGAGGCAGATTTAGAACGTCGTTGTACAGAAGAAAACCTAGCATTTGCTGCATTGATGCTAACAGACATCACTACAGCGCAAACTCGCTTGTTGTTTAGAGGTGAGTGGTCAAGCAAGTTAGAGCAGCACCTTAAAGATGGTGTATTGATGATGGAAAATACTCTAAGTCGTAAGAAACAAGGTTGGCCTTGGCTTCAAACTGAACTGGCGTAATTACCAATTTAGGGTATGATCCTAAGTTAAATAAAGCTTAAATGCCCATAGCACATGCTGTGGGCTTTTTTTACCTAAGCTATCTCAAACGGTTTGGGGATATTTGGAGGCCAGTATGTCAAAGACTTTAACCGCAGAACAAATCGCGACCATTAATCAGTATGATCAAGAGAAGCGTTTTAACTACTGTATTAAAGAAATCGTTGCAAATCAGCAAGTGTGGATTCTAAAAGATGAACACGGCTGTGTAATGCTTAATACAGAAGATGATGATTGCGTACCTGTATGGCCTAACAAAGAGTTTGCTGAAGCATGGGCAACCGGCGAATGGGATTCATGTGAAGCAGAAGCGATTTCGTTTAACAAATGGCGTAGCCGCTGGACAAGTGGTCTTGAGCAAGATGAACTTTCAGTTGTTGTGTTTCCAAACGAAAACGAAGAAGGGGTTGTTCTTTTCCCTGACGAGTTTGAGTTCGAACTAAACAAGCAAAATGCTCGTTGTTAGACGTAATAATGTAGAGTTCGAGAATGAAGGCCTGCTTAAGCAGGCCTTCGTTTTATATAGAGTGGATAGGCGATGCTATTTGAAGCATGGCGCCTTATTGAAGTGACTTTCAATCATTCTTTGAGTTATTGGGTGTTGCGGATCTGAAAGTACCTGCAGGGTATCACCGGCTTCGACGACTTCCCCTTCGTGCATCACCATGACTTTATCGGTAATGTGCTTCATGATTCCAATGTGCTGGGATACATAGACGAATGACACCCCCATCTCTTCCTGTAACTCTAGGAATAAGTTTATGATCTGAGAACGCATCGCCATATCCAAACCATTAAGAGCTTCATCCGCTACGATAATTGAGGGCTGAAGAATTAAGGCTCGCGCTAAACAAACGCGCTGCTTTTGACCGGTAGCCAACATTTGAGGATAAAAATAGGCGTGTTCAGGCAATAAACCTACCCGAATCAGAGTTTCTTTAACTCGCCTCATTCGCGCCTCTGGAGGCATGCTGGTGTTACGTTTTAGCGGCCCTTCTAAAATACGACCAATTTGGATTCTTGGGTTCAAAGACGTATTTGGATCTTGGAAAATCATTCGAATAAGCTTACAACGGGTTGAATAGTCTTTGTGTTCTAACAACTCTCCATTAACTCGAATTTCACCCTCGGTGGGTTCTACTACGCCAGCGAGCATTCTTGCCAGCGTGGACTTACCCGATCCATTCTGCCCCATAAAACCGATGGTTTGTCCCGCTTCCAGCGTGAAACTTACCGGTTTTACCGCTTGATGGATTTGTCTTCTAAATAGCCCAGGTCGAGAAGTGAAACTTTTCGATAGATTGTTCACTTCCAGTAGAGAAATGCTCATTATTTTTTCTCCACATTTAGAGGGAAGTGACAGGCGAATTTATGATTTTTAATCAATTTGGTTCTCGGTACTTCAACACATTGCTTTTTAGCATAAGGACAACGAGGTCCAAGTCGACAGCCAATCGGCAGGTGTTGCAATGGAGGAATTGAGCCAGGCAATGAATGCAGTTTCTGTTTGTGAGGTATCCAGTCACTGAAATCAGGCATCGCCTGTAGTAACGCCGAGGTGTAGGGATGCTTAGGTTCAGACACAATTTTTTGTGTTGCTGCCGATTCGACCGATTGGCCGCAATACATAACAGTAATTCGAGTTGCCCACTGAGTAATGGTGGTTAAGTCATGTCCTACAAGTAGAATTGAAGTGTTATTGACTTGGTTCATCCGACTCAATAAACGTAAAATTTGAGATTGGGTAATTGGATCCAAATCATTAGTCGGTTCATCAGCAATAAGCAATTTAGGCTTGGCCGCTATAGCCATAGCAATCATCACTTTTTGGCATTCACCATCAGTGAGTTCGTAGGGGTAGCTTCTCATCAAGCGTTTGTGATCTTTAATTCCCACTTTATGCAGTAAGGCAATCGCTTGTTTTTGACGCCAAGTAAAACGTTGCCACCAACGGCCTTCAAAAGTGCGAGTAGGGATAGACTCAATCAATTGTTTTCCCACTTCTTCAGAAGGGTCTAAACAGGTAGACGGTTCTTGGAAAATCATGGCAATATCGCGAGCGATAACGCGACGTCTTTCTCGCGGAGTGAGTTGAAGCAGATCGATATTACCCAAGCGCATCCTGTCAGCGGTAATGCGCCAGTTTTCTTTGTTCACGCCAACAATAGCTTTGGCAACGAGGCTTTTACCTGAGCCTGATTCACCCACAAGACCGCGAATTTCACCTTCGTTCAACGTCAGGCTCATACGGTCGACCGCTTTAACCATGCCTTGAGGAGTGTCAATTTCGATGGTGAGGTGGCGAATATCAAGTAATGGCATTATTCGACTCCTGCATTCAGCGCTTGGCGAACACCTTCGCCAACGAGGTTTATCATAACTACAGTATACATGATAGCTATGCCGGGGAGGGTGACTGTCCATGGAGCTAAGTAAATGAGTTCAACTGAGTCGCCTAAAATGGCTCCCCATTCAGTACTCGGAGCTTGAGCTCCTAATCCAAGGAAACCTAACGCTGTAACGTCAAGTATCGCAATAGACAGTGCCATAGTGATTTCTTGACTTAGCATTGGGAGTGTATTCGGAAGAATTGAGTGCCAAAGTAAGTAAAAATCACTCGCGCCATCGAGACGTGCTGCCATGATGTAATCTTTTTCGACTTCATTATGAACTGCAATATAAACCGAACGAACAAACCTCGGGATAAGTGCTAAACAAATCGCCAGTAGGACGTTGAACTCACCAAAGCCGAGAAATGCGACAAAAATAATTGCCAACAATAACGAAGGAATAGACATGACGGTATCGAGCAGGTGGTTCAAGGTACTTGAAAGCAAACCTCGAGTCATACCTGCCAAAATACCGATAAGGCAACCGATGACTGCTGCAATAAATGTGATAACAACGGACGCACCAAACGTCAATTGAGAGCCGTCAATCAGACGAGAGAGAATATCGCGCCCTAAATCATCGGTACCAAGAAAATACTCAACGGAGCCAGTAGGATCCCACGACGGTGGGTGTAGCAGTTGCCCCGTTTGTGCTTGAGGATCGTGCGGTGTTATCCAAGGTGAAGCAATGGTGATGAGTATTATCAGTACCAAACTCCACAAGCCGAACATCGCTAAGCTATTGTTTCTGAAACTGCGCCAAAAACGTTCAAATTGGGTTGGAATGTGCTCTTCCTGATAAATATTATTTGTTAGCATACCATTCCTTTCTAACCAGTGGGTTGATCATCGCACCAATCAAATCCGAGAGAATATTTGCGGTGAGAACTAATGCACCTACCACGATCACACCGGCTTGAATAGAGACATAATCTTTGTTTGAAAGGGCATCAAGCAGCCAGCGACCAATACCGGGCCAGTTGAAAATAGATTCAGTAATGATAGCTAATGTCAGCATACTGGATAGCTGTACACCGAACTTTGGAATAATCGGTGGAATCGCATTTCGCAGTACATGCTGAGTAACAATTTTGTAGTACGAAAGACCTTTAATACGGGCCGCGCGAACGTAGTTTTGAGACATGACATCAGCGACAGAGGCGCGCATTAAACGAATAACTTGTGTGGTTGGTGCCAGTGCTAATACCAAACAAGGCAAGATCATGTGGTCAATCACGCTGTAAAGTATGTTCGTGCTGTAAACACCTTCTGCCATAACGGCGTCAATCAATGCGAATCCAGTGACATGTTGCACTTCATACAGAAGATCGTAACGACCGGAAACAGGGAACATGCCATAGTGTAGTGAAAACACCATAATCATAATTAGCGCCACCCAATATAGTGGAGCAGAATATCCAGACATCGAAGTAAATGAGATGAGGGTATCTAACCACTTACCTTGTTTCATACCTGCAATTGTGCCAATAGGTAGGCCTATGATGAGTGAGAGGACAAAAGCAATAAAGCATAACTCAAGAGTCGCAGGAAACACGGTGATAAGCTCATCAGCAATAGGGACGCCGTTCTTATTTAAACCGAAATTAAACTGCGAAAGTTCATTGAGGTATAACCACCAACCGGACCAAAAATTATGAAGAGCCCAGTGAGATTGAGGTTCAAGGCGCAATAAACTGTAACCCACCATTGTCAGGATGAGTAGGGTGATGATAAACAGGTTAAACCTACGAACGGTATAGATGAACATTATTCAGAGATCCTCTTAACTTTATTAAAAGGTTCAACACTAAATGGGCTCAAGCGAAAACCGGTGAGTGTTTTGTTGTAGGCTTTGAATTGCATACCATGGGCAATTGGAATCACGGGAAACTCTTGATTCAAAATAGTTTGGGCTTGCTTGTAAAGGTTCAATCTATACCGAGGGCGGTCAACCTCTAAAGCAAGATCGAGTAAGAAGTCGAAGTCGCTATTACACCACATAGAGGCGTTGAGCCCCGCACGGTTTGCATCACATGAAAGTAGTGGACGTAAGAAGTTGTCTGGGTCACCAGTATCACCAGTCCAGCCTCTTAAGAACAAATCGATATGACTGCGCTCTGAGAGCTCTGAGAGCTCTGAGCGTTTGAGGTTACTTTCGGCAACCAAGTGAAGCGTAATGCCAATATCAGCAAGGTTAGATTGAATCATCTCAGCCATCTTTCGAGGGCTTGGGTTATAGGAACGAGGTTCAATAGGCACCGACATTGTCATTTCTAACCCACTGTCATAACCGGCCGCTTTTAAAAGTCCAACGGCATAATTACGGTCGTAGCGAATCTGAATATCATCTTTTTGGTAAGCCCAAGATGTCGGCGGTAGGATATTGTAGGCGATACCACCAGTTCCGTAATAAACGGAATCAAGAATGTTTTGACGGTTAATTGCGAAGTTGAGTGCTTTGCGAACTCGTACGTCATTCAGAGCTGGGTGCGTTGTGTTAACCGCGATGAAGGCAACGTTCATTGCAGGTTTGATTGATAAATCAATATTATCTTGTTTCTGAATTACGGGGATTTGGCTAGAAATGGGGAAGCTTAGCACATCACATTCGTTACGAAGTAACTTCGCCAATGTCCCCGTACCACGTTGTGAAATATCAAACACAACTTGATCCATGATCGCAGGACTATTCCAATAGCTATCGTGGCGACGTAAGCGCACTAAATCATGCACTTTGAACTCATCGAGATAAAAAGGTCCAGTTCCGATAGGGAAACTGTCAATATTGTGTTTTTCATCTTTTAAGATAAGAGCTTGTCCATATTCTTCTGACAGAATTACAGCATGAGTGGTAGAGATATTCGATAAGAAACTGTTATCTGGACGGCTGAGTACAAACTTGACCGTGTATGGATCTACTACGGTCACATCAGTGATAAGACTCGCGAAATCAATGCCTTCAAACCAAGGGTAACTACCGTTACTCACGTAGTGATAAGGGTGCGCAGGGTCGATGATGCGCTGAAAACTGAACACTACGTCTTTGGCATTAAAATCTCTCGTTGGGTTAAACCATTCAGTGGTATGAAATGAAACCCCTTTACGTAAAGTGAAGGTGTACTCTGTGCCTTCAGGATTTACTTGCCAGTCAGTCGCTAAGTTCGAAATCGGTCTGTGCGTTTCAGGATCAAGCTTAAGCAAAGTGTCATAAAGCTGAGGACTTAAGGCTTCTGAAGTGATTCCACTATCGACTAACTGAGGATTAAAGGTATGCGGGCTACCGTGACCACAATACACAAATCCGCTTTGGCGAATTTGTGTATGGTCAATGTCTTCTCCACAGCCTGAGAGAAGGCTTAATCCGAATAGTCCAAGCGTGATTCTTAATAAAGTGCTCATATAGAAAAATAGTGTGAGAAACGAAGCGAAGTCGATATAACTTACGCCTCAAAATCTTGCTAATTTACCACTCTTTAAGTTGTTAAACCAAGGAAATATAGGGTTATTCAGTGTTAATCGGTTTTCGTTAATTGGTATTTTCTCATTAACCCTCGAAATTGATGGTAGCTCAAACCGAGAATTTCAGCAGCCTGACGTTGATTAAACTTAGCAAATTTTAACGATTCGTTGAGTACATGCTTATCTTGTTGCTCTTGCCATTGTTTAAAATCCATTGGAAATGACAGCGTATTATCGATTAGCTGATCTTCGTTTTGTGTCTTCGGTGTTTCCTGAGCCGATTGTTGCCATTGTGGTGAGAAAGGGTTAAAGGTTAGTGCCTCTATTGGGCGATCGATACTGCCGTGCTGGTATACGGCTCGTTCAATAACATTCTTAAGTTCGCGCACATTACCCGGCCATGGGTAGTCCGTTAAGCTTTTAAGTGCTTCGTTGCTAAAACCAGCAAAAAACGGCAGGTTAAGTTCTCGACACATACGGATAGCAAAATGCTCAGCCAGTAAAATGGTATCTTCATGACGAACTCTTAAAGGTGGGAGCTGTACAACGTCGAAAGCTAAGCGGTCGAGTAAATCAGCTCGGAAGTCCCCTTTGTTTGATAAATCGACTAAGTCAGCGTTGGTTGCACAGATTAATCGTACGTTGGCGTTCAATACTTGGTTACCACCTACGCGCTCATATTGACCATATTCAATGACCCTAAGTAACTTTTCCTGGACAGAGATAGGTGCAGTCGCTAGCTCATCAAGAAAAAGCGTGCCGCCTTCAGCTCTCTCAAATCTCCCCTGATGACGTCCTTTGGAGCCGGTGAACGATCCCGATTCATGGCCAAATAGTTCTGAGTCGATCAGCCCTTCACTTAAGGTTGAACAGTTTAGTGAGATCAATGGCTGGTCCCAACGTTTGGATAAATAATGCAGCCGTTGTGCAATCAATTCCTTGCCAGTCCCTCGTTCGCCAACAATTAACACAGGACGTTCTATCGGTGCCAGCCGAGACACTTTATCAAGCACGGCATGGAAAGCGGGGGATTCTCCAATAAGATTTTGTTGCATGTTCTCGCTCCTAAAGTAACGAGTGACGTTGGCGAAATTAACCAACTGTTGGCGAAATTAATTACAGAATAGTTCTGTTTATTGTCATTTGCAATGTAAGTATTTGAAAAATAACAATCAAAAATATGGCATAGAAATTGGAACATAGAAATTGGAATATAAAACGTGAAACAAAGAATTATTCGATTCAAGTCATTTAAGGAGTTAATTATGGGTATCTTTTCTCGATTTGCAGATATTGTAAACTCAAACATCAGCGCACTATTGGATAAGGCTGAAGATCCAGAAAAAATGATTCGCCTTATTATCCAGGAAATGGAAGATACGTTGGTAGAGGTTCGCACTAATTCGGCCAAAGCGATTGCTGATAAAAAAGAGTTAGCACGCAAAGTTACTAGCATTGATGACCAAATTGAAGATTGGCAAAACAAAGCGACACTGGCACTGAATAAACAACGTGAAGATTTAGCGCGTGCAGCGTTAATAGAGAAGGCGAAGCTACAATCAGTGCTGAAAAGTCTTCATACTGAGCAGACATTGGTTGATGAAACCATTGACAAGTTAACCGGTGAAATCACTAAGCTAGAAAGCAAAATTACCGAAACGAGAGCAAAACAGCAGGCTTTGACCATTCGTTCGCAAACAGCAAGTAACCGTCGAGACGTTCAACGTCATCTGCATACTAGCCGTACCGAAGAAGCAATGTCGAAGTTTGAACAATACTCGCGTAAAGTGGATGAACTAGAAGCAGAAGCGGATCTGTACGCACAGTCTTCACAAGGTAAGTCGTTAGATCAAGAATTTGCTGATCTTCAGGCGCAAGATGAAATCGAACAAGAGTTAGCAAAACTTAAACAACAAATGAATAAAGACCAATAGGTGGAGTGAACTTATGGCCTCAGTATTTTTTACAGGACCTCTAATTGTATTCCTAATATTTGTCGCGCCATTGTGGCTGTTCCTCCACTACCGTAGTAAACGTAAAGTGGGCAGTGGTTTGTCGTCAGAAGATTACGAAACACTAAGACATTTGTCTGAGAAAGCTAATGGTCTGCAGTCGAGAGTTGAAACTCTAGAGCGGATTTTAGATGCAGAATCACCTACGTGGAGGCGTAATTATGAGTAGAGAGCTCTATCGCGACACCATGAACGGCAAAATTGGTGGTGTGTGCGCTGGTTTAGCCAACTACTTTAACTTAGAAGTTTGGGTGGTGCGAATACTGGTGATCTCGGCTGGATTACTGGGTGGTGGCTTTCTCATTGTACTGGCTTATTTCGCTATGATGTTAATGTTGGAAAAGCAGCCATATCAATATGAGCAGAATATAAGAACGCAAAGAGATCACACCCTGAAAAGTAAGCCGTGGGAACAAGGGCAAACGGCGAATGACTTGTTGCAGACGCTAGAGAGAGACCTTGATAAAGTGGACATGAGAGTTCGCAATATGGAGGCTTATGTAACCTCTGAAACATTTAAAGTGAATAGAGAATTCAACAAACTATAGAAAGGATCTAACGCGCGGATGACAGAAAATAATGATACCACTTGTGCTTGGGCGATGAAGCACCCTTTAGAGCGTGAATATCATGATAGTGAATGGGGGGTACCTGTTCATGACGATGTGAAGTTATTCGAATTTATTACCTTAGAAGGTGCGCAGGCTGGGTTAAGCTGGATTACTATTCTTAAAAAGCGCGAAGGTTATCGTCAGGCTTTTGAAGATTATGACATCGAGAGTTTGGCACAGCAGAATGAATCACGAGTTCAAGAAATTATTGATCAGTTCGATGTGGTTAAACATAAAGGAAAAATAGCGTCTGTGTTTTCTAATGCTCGAGCAACAATTGAGCTGCAAAAAGAATACGGATCTCTGGACAAAGCGTTATGGCAGTTTGTAGATGGTGTACCTCAGGTTAACCATTGGAAAGAGATGACAGAAGTTCCTGCATCAACAGAGACTTCCAAAGCGATGAGCAAGTTTCTCAAAAAGCGAGGCTTTAAGTTTGTTGGCGAAACGATCTGCTATTCGTTTATGCAAGCCGTCGGTATGGTGAATGACCACTTAGAACAATGCCCTAAGAAATAGTTGAAAAGAGCACCGCAGGGTGCTCTTTGTCTATCAGAACCTGTGTGGAACTGAATTACGCGGTTATTTCCTGTTCTAAAAGCACAGCGTTGTATCTCGCTAATCCTGCTTCCAAATCTGCGATTAAATCGTTCACATCTTCTAATCCGATATGAAGGCGAATCAATGTTCCTTCAAAATTCGGATGCGAGATAGTACGTAAACTGTTAAAGCTCTTTGGTTCGTTAGGTAGAATCAAGCTTTCAAAGCCTCCCCAGGAATACCCCATACTAAAATGTTTCATTCCATCCAGTAGAGCGGTGGTTGCTTTTGGGCAACTGGTTTTCAGTACGAATGAAAACAACCCATTACCGCCAGTAAAGTCACGTTTAAAGATATCGTGACCTGGACAGGAAGGGAGTGCAGGGTGGCGAACGTGGTCAACTTCAGGACGAGTTTCCAACCATTGGGCTACTTTTAAGCTGCTTTCTGCGTGCTGACGTAGGCGTACATCTAAAGTACGTAAGCCACGAAGTGCCATGTACGCATCATCTGGGGAAACATACTGTCCCATTAAATAGCTTTGTTCGCGCAATTGTGGCCAGTATTTTTCATTGGCTACGGCGGTACCCATCATCACATCAGAATGTCCGATGATGTATTTGGTGGCGGCTTGAACGGAAATATCCACGCCGTGATCAAACGGCGAAAAGTTAACACCAGCGCCCCAAGTATTATCTAATACCACAATAATGTCGTGTTCATGAGCAATACTCGCTAGAGCCGGCACGTCTTGAACTTCCATGGTGATTGACCCCGGAGACTCAGTGAACAGCAGCTTGGTGTTTGGCTTAATTAGCTCACGAATACCTTCGCCAATGAGTGGGTCGTAATAGGTGGTCTCAACACCAAATTTAGCCAATATTTTTTCACAGAAATCACGGGTTGGTTCATAACAGGTATCGACCACCAGAATATGGTCACCTGCCTGCACCAACGATAGGATGGTGTTGCTGATAGCGGCTGCACCACATGGGTAAAGTGCACAACCTGCACCCCCTTCAATTTCATTCATTGCTTCTTGCAGAGCAAAGTGAGTATTGGTACCACGACGTCCGTAAAATAGTGTTTTGTTTGCTCGGTTGATTGTTGCGTGATTTTTCTCAGCAACCGTATTAAAAACAACAGTTGAAGCTCGTTGAATTGGTGGGTTAACCACGCCATTTGTCCATTTCTTATCGCGACCTGCGGTAATCAGCTTAGTTTTTTTTCCTTCTGGCATGGTTTGTCCTTGTTGTTTAAAGCTAAGGGCTTCTGCCCCTTGGAGAATAATTTTATCAGTAATGAACCTATTTAAAACATGGAGCTGTATTGAATTGCAACCCTATGACCGCAAAAAGATCAAAGAAGGGGATTAAACAAGTAAAAAACTCTCTCAAGGAAGCGATGTCCCCAAGAACGTTTTTGCCACTGTTGGTAATCAATTTGCTGAGATTTTTGTATATAGTTCATCTGAAGCCAATGCATCTCTTCGGTAAACTCTTGGTCATCGACCGCTAGGGTGACTTCAAAGTTTAGCCACAAGCTGCGCATATCCAAATTCACCGTTCCAACCAAGCAGAACTTGCGGTCGATAACCACCGACTTAGTATGAAGCAGGCCACCGTCGAATTTATGGATTTTAACTCCCGCTTCAAGCAACTCACCGAAGAAAGAGCGTGATGCCCATTGAACCATAAATGAATCGTTTTTTAACGGAATTATTAGGTCAACGTTAATACCGCGCTGAGCCGTCATTTTTAGCGTCTCTAATAGGTCTGCACTTGGTACGAAATAAGGCGTAGTGATACAGACCGATTCATTAGCCTGATTGATCGCCAGAGTTAATACCTGAGAGATCAAGTTACTTGGCATACCGGGACCAGAAGGAACCACCTGAATAGGGTGCAAAGGCGCTTTTGAGTCAATTAAACACTCTGGTTGCGGCGGAAGCTCTCGTATACCAGTCTCGACTTCCCAGTCCCAGCAATGAATAGCTGAGAGAACATTGACCGTAGGTCCTGTCACACGGACCATAATATCGACCCATTGGCCAACACCTGAGCTTTGCTTGAAGTAAGCCGGGTCAACCATGTTCATTGAACCGGTGTATGCAATTTTGTTATCGATCACGATGATTTTACGGTGCTGACGCAAATCAAGACGACGCAGAAACACACGCCATGGGCTTACTTCTAATGCTTGAATTAACTCAATATCAGCATCTCGCATCATTTTCTCCCAATCACTTCTGAAGAAGCGAGGACTACCAGCAGAATCAAGCAGAACCTTAACTTTAACGCCACGTTTTGCTGCTTGTATTAGGGCAGATGCAACTGAATCGGCAAGTCCGCCGGGGTGCCAAATGTAGAACACAATCCGAATGCTATTCTGTGCTTTTTCAATATCTTCGATAATTGAATGTAGGATTTCATTGGGCGAATTGAGTAACGATAGCGTGTTGCCGGTTAAAGCTGGGATTCCCATCCGATAATTACACAGTTCATCAATTTTGGAGATGTGTGCACCCATTACTTCAGGCATATGTGCCTGACAATGATTTAAAGAATTAAACCATTCTCCAAAAGGGGTGAACATTTCTTTTGCACGCTCAGCGCGTTTACGACCAAGGTTTAGCTCACCAATCAGGAAATAGAAAATCACCCCGACAATAGGGAATATGTAAATCACCATTAACCAAGCCAGCGATACACTCACTGAACTTCTTTTAAACACAACTCTCAGGGTGACACCAGCAACCAAAAGCCAATACAAAGCAAAGCTGGCCAATGTTACAAAATGATAAAATTTATCCATGAGTTACTTATCAACAGCCCCTAAAAAAATCTAATCTTGATATTAAATCCAAAGCATAAGCGAAGAAAGGGAATTGGGATAGTTAGAAATAAACAATACGCAGTGAGATGCATTGTTTTGTAGGAAAAATCCGAAACAATAAAATAAGTAATGGCTAAAAAAACATCATTTAATCTAGTAAATGTGCTTAAGGGCCATAATTTAATCTGTTCGGGCTTCCAATTTTAATCTTAAACTGTTTTACTTGCCATCATCGCAGTGCTACTTAATTATTCTATAAGTGTAAATTTTAATTTACATAAGCAAATGTAAGCGTTGAATCACTTTTTATGCAAACACACATTTTGGTACAAAAATATGGCAAGTAGTTCTAGAGGTCAGTTCACCTCTCGATTTGGTTTTATTATGGCAGCAGCTGGTTCCGCTGTCGGCCTAGGTAACGTTTGGGGATTCCCAACGCAGGCGGCAAGCAACGGCGGTGCTGTATTCCTTTTCGTTTATCTAGCAATGGTTTTCTTACTTGCTTTCCCAATGCTAGTGGCTGAGTTGACGATTGGGCGTTACGGTCAGTCTAACTCGATCAGTTCATTTAAATCTGTTTTGACTAAAGGCAAGTCTGGTGCTGTTTTGTTGGGCATTATCGGTTTAGTGGTTGTTTCACTCATTCTTGCCTTTTACGCAATTGTTGCGGGTTGGCTGCTTGGCTTCTTTGCCGGTAGCGGTCTAGATTTAGTTGGAATACAAGGGGCTAGCGATTGGTTAACAGGTTTCGGCACCGAACGTAACCTTATTCTGATGGTGGCATTTATGGCTATCACTATGTATGTAGTACGTAGTGGTGTCGCTGATGGTATTGAAAAGTGGTCAACACGTTTAATGCCAATGCTGTTTGTTCTATTTGGTTTGCTGACTATCTACATCTTTACCCAAGAAGGTTCTATCGAAGGCCTTAAGATGTATTTGATCCCTGATTTCTCACACTTCACGCCACAACTGATCGTTGGTGCGATGGGCCAAGCGTTCTTCTCTCTTTCATTAGGTGTATGCGTTATGACGACGTACGGTTCATACCTAAAGAAAGACGTAAACATTCCTAAGACTGCAGCTCAGGTTGCTCTTATTGATACCGGCGTGGCATTTTTCGCAGGCCTAATGATTTTGCCTGCAATGTTTGTGGCGAAAAACAATGGCGTTGAGATTTTCTCTGAATCCGGTCAACTATTAAACTCAGACACGCTAGTATTTACAGTACTTCCAGCGATGTTCGATACCATGGGATCGATTGGCTCTATCGTTGGCCTCGTATTCTTCTTGCTGATGATCATCGCAGCGTTGACTTCTTCTATTTCAATGTTAGAAGTGCCAGTCTCTTGCGCGGTTGAAGAGCTGAACCAGAAACGCAGTACCGCAGTACTTTGGATTGGCGGGTTAGTGACGGTCATTTCGGGAATTATCGTTCTAAACTTCTCATCACTGTTTGGCTTGGTGATTCAGCTAACTACCGTATACTCGCAGCCAATTATTGCGCTGTTGATTACGCTACTGGTTGGTTGGATCTGGAATCGCAACCAAGTATTGAACGAGCTTAAGCAAGGTAACCCAGAAATTGAAAGCAGCTGGTTCTGGAAAATTTGGCCAACATACGTTCGTTTTGTCTGCCCAGTATTGATGCTTTTGGTTTTCTTCGCGTAATACTCATCGCTTGTTTGATAAGGCCGCTATCTTATGCGGCCTTTGTTTTACTTTCTTTCTCTGTGTCCACTTGAGTATAATGGCCGCCCGTAAATGTGAGGTGCCATGTTCGATATTCTATTTACTCACCCTGATTTCTTAGTCATCAATAAACATCCGAATGTATCCGTGCATAAAGATGATGGTGATACCATGCTTCTTCAGGAAGTAGGTAAAGCTAGTGGTGACTCCCAGCTCTATTTAGTTCACCGACTGGATAAAATGACCTCAGGCATTTTGTTGCTGGCACGCAGTTCAACCGCAGCCAGTGAACTATCCAAGGGGTTTGCCCAGCGTAATGTTGAGAAGTTCTATTTAGCTTTAGGTTGTAAAAAGCCGAAAAAGAAACAGGGACTGATCAGTGGCGATATGGAGCGTTCGCGTAGAGCCTCATGGAAGTTGATTAACACACACGTTAATCCTGCCATTACTCAGTTTTTCTCTGCCTCAGCAGAGCCCGGCGAGAGGTTGTTTTTATGTAAGCCTCATACAGGCAAAACTCATCAAATTCGTGTGGCATTGAAGTCTATCGGCTCTGCTATTGTCGGAGACCCTATTTACAACAATGCAAGTGACGCTGACCGTGGCTATCTTCATGCATTCGCGTTGAAATTTTCTTACGCGGGCGAAGTGTTTCAGTTTGTTTGCGATCCAAGGCATCAACAGCATCTTGGATCGAAGTGGAACAGTGATATCGTCAGCACCAATATCGAACTATGGTTAAAACCGTGGTCACTCAATTGGCCAACAGTGAAAAAATAATTTTATGCAACTATCTGCTTTAACGACATTTTTTGAAGAGCTGAATGCTCAGTTAGAAAGCGCACCGGATGAGGTTCGTCGACTGTTTCACGGTCGAGGCCAGCGTTGGGAAGGTTTGGAACAAATTACTTGTGACTGGCTACAAGGCCAGCTAGTGGTTAACTTGTTTAAAGAGGTCGATGAAGACTTTCTTCAACAACTGGAATCAGGTCTTAAGCTGCTTTCTAAATCCCAACTATGGCAGCAGCGAAAAGGTCGCTGTATTCTGCTTCAACACCGCTATGCGGATGGTGCGCCATCGCAAGTTGTTTGGGGTGAACTCGATGAAAAACCGATCGTGGTTGAAAGCGGATTAAACTATCAGTTAGATATCGGCAGAAATCAGAATTTTGGTCTGTTTCTGGATATGCGTTTAGGACGTGACTGGGTGAGACAACGTGCCGCACAAAAAAATGTGTTAAACCTGTTTGCTTACACTTGTGGTTTCTCAGTAGCAGCGATTGCTGGTGGTGCGGATAAAGTAGTGAATGTCGATATGGCCAAAGGCTCTTTAGCAAAGGGTCGGGAAAACCACAAAGCCAACAATCACAACATGAATCAGGTGAGCTTTTTAGGACATGACATCTTCAAAAGCTGGGGGAAAATCAAGAAATCAGGCCCGTATGATTTGATTATTATTGACCCACCATCATTTCAAAAAGGCAGCTTTGCGTTAACCAAGGACTATAAGAAGATACTGCGCCGTCTACCTGACCTGTTATCACAAGGTGGTGAAGTGCTGGCGTGTGTGAACTCACCAATGGTGACGAGTGATTTCTTAATTGAAGAGATGAAAATAGAAGCACCGAATCTTCAGTTTCAATATCGCTTGGACAATCCACCAGAATTCGCGGATATCAACCCTGAGTCGGCGCTAAAAGCGTTGGTTTTTAGTTAATCTGCCAGCTTCAAGTCTGTCTCTTATCGTTAAGAGGCAGACTCATTTACCTCATCATCGCAATTCTTCCTCTACCTATCTTTTTTCTAACACGCCTAGCCTGATGTTTTTCAATCGCTGCGTTAGTTGCTTTGCCGTAATTAATGGTTTTGTCACTCTTACTAGCCAACACGATGTTATTTGATGCGGAATTTTGCTCATTTGGGCGAATTCTTGCTTGAAGTGGGCGAAATTTAGCTCGTGTAAATTCTCAAACATCTAACTTGTTGAAAATTAATGCAATAAAAGTTGGTGTGAATCTTGTCTGCAATTAGGAAACTTATCTCAACGCTAACGCTAGTTATGTCAACGCCATTCCGTCTTATTACAAATCTTGAAGCCTTGAGTGGTGTTACGCTAAGTGCCTGTAATGATAGTTCAGTCGGTTACTCAGCTTATCAAGTTAATGGTCCATAACAGAGGTTAGCTTTGGGCAGGGTATCACTATTTTTGTTAACTTATATGTTTCTCAATAACTAAAGAAAATAGGCGTTTTAGAGCAATTTGAACGTAAAGTTGAGTCTTTTTAGATGTTTTTACCTCATCTTGTTATTCGAAAAATGAAATGTGGTAAAGGTATCTAAACATACCGAGAGGGAATTTTGATGGCGAGTTTGCGATTTACTTTTCAAGTTGAAGGGTTAGCCGACAATGTGTTCGTGGTTCGAGAGTTTGAAGGGCAAGAGTCACTGTCTGATAATCAGTTTCAGCAACAGAACTGTTTAGGGTTTCGATATCAGGTTGAGCTTGCCAGTCGTCAACAAGATGTAAAACCGGAACAACTGGTTGATAAGCAGGCTGAGTTGCATGTTTATCATTACGGTGAGTTAACTCAGCGCGTTCATGGTGTTGTTCGCAACTTTACTCAAGGTGACATCGGTCATCACTATACTTTTTATTCTGTTACTTTAGTGCCTGCACTAGAGCGCCTGTCGCTGCGTCATAACAGTCGTGTTTTTCAGCACAAAACGAGTGTCGAGATTGTGTCGGTAATCTTGCAAGAAATGGGGATTACCGATTACGTATTTTCATTGAAACGTGAAGGTGAACCACGAGAATTCTGCGCTCAGTATCGCGAAACGGATTTAGATTTTGTTCACCGTTTAGCGGCTGAAGAGGGGTGGACATACAGCTTCGTCCATCAAGAAGGCAAACATATTCTGGTCTTTAGTGACAGTTCAGAATCGCTTCCTAAGCTTGATACCCCGGTTTCATACAATCGCAATGCGGGTGGTATCGCACCCGCGAGCTTTATATCGTGGTTTGAAAAACGAACTCAATCTGAAGTTTCCGAAGTTACTTTGAAAGACTACAGCTTCAAAAAACCGCAATACAGTTTTTTACAGCAGCAAGTCGCCGCTGACCTGACTTATCAACTGGAAGGTTATGAGCATTATGATGTTCCAGGACGCTATAAAAACGACGCTAACGGTAAAGCGTTTAGCAAAGTTCGTCTTGAGTTCTTACGCCGAGAGGCGCACTTAGCTTCTGCTATAAGTAACCATAGTGGATTAAGAGCAGGTGTTCGTTTTGACTTGGAAGATCACCTTAATACTGACTTCAACCGAAGCTGGCTAGTGGTTTCCATCAATCATTCAGGCAAACAGCCTCAAGCTTTAGAAGAAGATGCCACGCAGGGCAGTACTACTTACAGCAATCACTTTCAGGTCATACCCGCGACACACAACTGGCAAGCGACGCCACAACCTAAGCCCCTAGTGGATGGGCCGATGATAGCCATTGTAGTCGGCCCAGATGGGGAAGAAATTTATTGTGACGAGCACGGGAGAGTCAAAGTTCATTTCCCTTGGGACCGATACTCCAACGGTGATGAAAATAGCTCTTGTTGGGTGCGTGTGTCTCAAGGATGGGCTGGTGGACAATATGGCATGATGGCGATACCGCGTATTGGGCACGAAGTGATTGTCGAATTTTTAAATGGCGATCCGGATCAGCCGATTATTACTGGCCGCACTTATCACGCGACGAACACGCCGCCTTATCCATTACCAGCCAACAAAACTAAGATGGTGATTCGCAGTGAAACTCATCAAGGTGAAGGTTTCAACGAGCTGAGTTTTGAAGATCAGGTCGGTAATGAAGAAATCTATCTACACGCTCAGAAAGATGTAGAAGCGTTGATCAACAACGACGACACTATGCATATTAAGCATGATAAACATCTGACAGTTGATAACGATCGCTTTATTAAAGTTAAAAATAATCAGCATGTTACGGTTGACGGTGAACATCGCCAAAGAATCACTAAAGATCAAAGCCTGATCGTGCAGGGGGATGCTTATGACAAAGCCGGTAAGCTCTATGCGCTGGAAGTGGGTAATGAAGTCCACATTAAAGCTGGGCAAAAAATCGTAATCGAAGCGGGCGCTGAACTCACAATTAAAGCAGGCGGCAGTTTTGTAAAAGTAGACCCTTCAGGGGTGAGTTTGGTTGGCCCGGGGATTAATCTCAATTCGGGTGGCAGTGCAAGTAGCGGTAGTGGTTTTAGCGGCCAAGCTGCGCTATTGCCAAATGGGGTAGAAGCGGTTGAAGCACCGAATGCTGAAATTGTTCCACCTCCTATGTCGCCATTGCTGAAAAGTAGACAGATTGAAGCCCTCAAAGGTAACGAGCCTATTTGTGAGGTTTGTGAAGAGCAATGAGCGAAAGTCTGATCTCTACTATGCCTGCTATGCCTATCAGTGAAGATGAAACACTTTATCTATTAGTTGACGGTTCTCAGATTGAAGAACTGGCTAAGAAACTATATGGCATTAAAGGTGAGCTAAATCTAGAAGCGATTTATCTGTTTGAGCCCTACCTTGAGTTAAAGTCAGTTTCTCCTTATCTAATTCAGGTAACAGATTCTGTAAAGCAGTGGTTTCTAAATCTAAATCAACCCACGCTGGGATTCTTTTTTTCCTCGCCTTTGGTTCTTCGTCGGGTAGCAGAAAAGTTAAGAACCTTAATTAAAGCAGAATCTCCTTATGGGTCGTCGGTATTCGTAAAATTCGCGAACAGTGAGTGTGCCCATGTACTGCTCTGCACCCACTGTCCTCATTTATGGCAAGCGATGAACAAAGCGTGGCTGCCAACCAGATTTGGCTGGCAATACCTCACGAAACCCGAGCCATTACCTCAAGTTAGTGAAGAACCCCATAAGTTCAATGACGAGCAATGGAAGCTTATGGGAAAAATTGTTTGGCGCAACACCTTGGAAAAAATAGAAACGCATATGCTTCGATGGTTTCCAGAAAAGCACCGTTTATATTTCTCAGAGCCATATCAGCTCGACGATCAAGCAAGTGCTGCTTATCAACTTGGCTTCAACAGCGAGCGCGACTTATTGCTGTTCTTTAACGTGATTGGTTTTCTCGGGCTTGAGGTTATTACGTCAGACAAAGAATACCCAGAAATTCACCAACTCATTCACCAAAGCTCTCAGCAAACCCCTTCACAACGTATTGAACAAGCGGCTGAATTAGCCTTTCAGTACTCACAATCTCAGGAGAAACAATCATGAGCAATGCCAATGACGGTGCAAAGACAGCTTCGACAGAGGATTCTCAAAGTGCTGTAGGAACTTGTTCGTTGAAAGAGTCTTTAATCGGTATTGTACCTGTGCGTTATGCACTTGATGATAATGATGAGTTAGGCAATCAATTGCATCCACTTCCAGCAAATGACAAGCAGTGGAAAGGAAGATTCTCATCTAAAAATCAAAACTACACTTTAAGACAGCTTAGAGACGGTTGGCTATATGTATATGACGATACGGATAAAACACTTCATGAATATCAGGTGGAAGGGCCGCAGTTAATTATGATTGATTGGTCAGACGATGAAGCGAACAAACCGAGCTCCGAAAGGGGAACAAAAGGTAAAGTTCAAAATCATTTACTCTATCCAACCAATAATACTCTCTACATTGCCTTTGCTCACCAAAGGTGGACATGGAGACTTTGTGAACATGTGCAAATTCATCGTGGTAGTCGTACTGTTTGGATGCGAAAAATAAACTTGAAATCGGCTGATTGTGATAATACTAGCTTGCATCCGCATGCTCATTTTTCCAAGTATTTGGGAGATTATGTCGCAGACATTGATACTCAAGATAATAAACGATTTCTAGACACCTGCACCCCACTAGTGGAGCCACAGCAAGAAGAAAGTACACCAGATAATAATTTATTCAAACAAGTGGCAAGTAAACCGATAGCAGCAAGTGCTACCTATCTCAAAGATATTCCGGAAAAAAGTGGGATATTTGTGGCGCTAGATGACCCTTTAGCAGATATCTCAGATCTTTTTTTACCACTTGCAGAGCAAGTGGTATTGCGCAGCACACTGTCTGGAGATGAGGAGAATATTCATAAGTTACA
The DNA here is from genome assembly GCA_048259585.1 of Vibrio sp. Classification (GTDB taxonomy): domain Bacteria; phylum Pseudomonadota; class Gammaproteobacteria; order Enterobacterales; family Vibrionaceae; genus Vibrio. The sequence continues at coordinate 363,827 of JBLXHN010000001.1, forward strand.
AATGGCTGAACTGACACGAACGCTAGGTCGGGTTAGGTTAGAATATGAGGAGCTGCCACCACAAGTTAAAGATGACCCTATCAAGGTGTTAAAATTTGAACGTCAACTCTCTGAGTATATGGCGACTCAATATCTAGCAGATAAAGAGCGTACCGCCCTAGATTCTAATCCAAATGTGGGTAGCGCCCCTTTTACTCTTCTCCAAGAAGAAGCACTGAAAAAACTGACAGAACTGAATGAGAGTTATCAGTTTACCCCGACTGACGAGCAACTGAAACGTTGGCAACGTAATACCGTGTTTAGTGATGAAGTGAATTGGCAGGAACTTGATAGTTTTCTTATACGATATTACGAGCAGGTTGAAGGTCTCGATGAGCGTATTGATGATCTATATCAAGACTTTATGACTGTGTATGAAGAGCTGGGTACTGACCCTATAGTGCTTGGTCTTGATAATCAGGATCAAACTCACTTGTCTTATCTCTTAAGTTTAACCAGCCAGAATCTGGCGGTGGTGAAACAAGCCGTAAACACAGAACAAGCGCATGAAGAGTTAAAACACAAACTCTCGTTAGATTCACCTCAAACCTTAATGAGCTTAGCGTCACTCGGTTTTAGCATGGAAAATGTTCAAGCTTTGAATGAACATATAGAAGATCTTAACAGCAGACTGCTCTCATTAGATAATTCTAGCGATATGGTTGCGGTATCAGGGGCTATCGCCAACTGGACTGGTTTTAGCGGCGATAGTCGAGTTCAAGCGAAAGTCTGGTTTAAAGCGTTGGCTGAGCCTGTTCGGCTAAGCTTTACTGCCCTGCAAAAGGCGGTAGCTGGGCCAGCGTATGATAGTTGGCGTGCCATCTCTAACTTCTTGTTCCCCAGTCAGATGATTACCACTGCCACACCGGAAGGGCTAGTGAGTAACTTACGGTTGGTGATCTTGGAAACTTTGGTGAGTCCAGAAGCCATTATTACTCACAATCCTGACTATCCCGCACAGATAGCGGCATGGCAGCAAAAGTTAAACATGGAGATGTCAACGATTCGTCGTATCAGTAACCTTGCATCAGGGGAAGTAACACCGAAGAATCACCAAATAAAAACTATGCGTATTGCTCAGCAGAAAGTGCAGAAGCTTCTGAGTAGCGAGTTGCCAATGATGCTGATGCTTAAGAATGAAGCGGTCAACAATGCCGCGAAACACATGTTTCACGATGCCATTGAGCGCAGCTGGCAATATGGCAAACAAGTGACTCAAGTTTCATGGGACAAGTTAGGCAGAATGGGGGCCATTGTTGCTATCCTCAATCTTTGGAATGTATCGATTGTTCTCAAAGATCTTCGTCATAAAGCAGCACTACACCCAGATAATGATCTTTGGACAAATCCAGCGATTAGGGAAGCAGTCTATGCTACAGGTTATGCGGTCTCTGCTGTTACCTCGGTATGGCGCGATGCGGCTTGGGGAAAGATCGCTAAGCAGCCCTTGCTTTCTGAATCTTTGAAAATAGCGTTAAGAAGCAGCGTTCATTCAAATGAACTTAAACAAAGCTTAGCAACCTTTACCAAAACTACGTCTGCAATATCTCTATTTGGTTTAATTGCGACAGGGCTGGAGACATGGGAAAGTGGTGAAAAAGCGTGGGATTCAAGTCATTCACCAATGGAAAGGTTGGGTTATGGTTTAAAAGGACTATCCACTGGAGCACAGTTTCTGGTTTTTCTTGCTCAATTTGCATTCAATTCAACGAGTAGACTAGGTGCAGCTAGTATAGGTGCCATTGTTGCCCCTTGGATGCTGACTACACTGACGGTTTCAGGTTTTGTCTATCTTATTTCTATCATCATCATTAATGTATTTAAACGCTCAGAATTAGAAAAGTGGTTACTTCACTCCACATGGGGGAATGAATCGAAGCAATGGAAGCCTATTGAGGAACTATCGCTCTTAGAGCAAATCATTCATAAACCTCAAGTTCAACTCAACTCAGTTCCTAACCGAAAACCTTCCCAATGGATGGACTCTGGCACTAACCAATGGCAATTAGAAATCACATTACCTGCGTTTACTAAGGGAGCAAAGGTTGGGTTGCAAATTATCCGAAAGCCCCAAGTTAACACTTTCGATTATGGCAATACGGAGCGACAATCTGTAGTAAGAGTTAATGAACAACATGGCTCTTGGAGTCAAGATAAGGAAACTGGTAATCCAATCTATAGCCTTAATTTAGGCGGTACTACAGAGGATACCATTGCTGTACTCGTAACTATGCCCTTTAACTGGCAAGCATCGACAGTAGAACAGTTGGGTTATGTGGCGTCAGGTAGCCGTCAAGGTGAGTTATTTGTGTCGCCTGCACAAAAAGAATTTGCGACTCGTCTTATGGAAGTGAGAGTAGACAATGAATAGTAATGAAAGTATAGACCTGCTTAAAGAGCAACTTTATACCTCTAAAACAAATTATTATTGGGAGCACATTGGTTCTGATGGGAATTATTCCCCACTTATTCGATGGCTTCTTGCTCTATTCATTGGCCTATTTCTACCAATATTTTTAATGATTGTTGGAGATATACGTATATGGAGTTCAGGTTTTTGGTTTTGTTTCATTCTGGCATCTATGGGGGTTTTGATAACAAGGTACTTATTTATTCCAGATAAACATCGCTGTTATAACCTAACTTCCATGGGTATTCACTACACAGAACAAGATATGATCCCTGAGATAGCCTATAAAATTGCTCGCGGCTTGGCTTGGGTTGGAATTGCGGTATGTATTATTGCTGTTGTTGTCCTCGGCCCGTTGGCATTTGTCGGAGCCGGAGCCTTTGCGTTAATGTCTTTTGGGATGACCAACTTTCATTCGACGATACAAAAGCACGAAGTGTTTTTTTCTGAAAAGCCAATCCTATTTAACTTCGTAAAAGATACTACTATTCGAATTGATAGTAATACAGCCTCCAATTACTGCTGTAGCAGAGATTTTTTCTTTTCATCTTTAGAGCAAAAAAACAAAGTTATTGTTTTAGTTCGAGAGTATCGAAAAGATATAGAATACGTAGAGTTAACAAAACGCAACGATATGTTTAAACACCCCATTTTTATCCAAGACTAGAGGTCAATAATTCACTATGCCTTTTAACTGGCAAGTTTCTGGTCACGAGCAACTTGGCTACGTAGCCTCTGGTTGCAGCGAAGGCGATTTAGCTGTTTCACCTGCGCAGAGAGAGTTTGCGACTCGCATCATTGAAGTAGGGGCTGATTATGAGTAGCTCCGATAACATTGAGGTACTTAAAACACAGCTTTATTTAGCTGAGACGAAGTATTCTTGGGAGTTTAAAGGCTCTGGTTTAAAACACGAGAATCTAGTGAATTGGTTGATACCGATGTTTGTGGGTTGTACATTATTTGTTTTTTTTTGGTTTGTTTTCGATGAGCTAACAGTGGACTCAATTGCTTTTTGGGGATTTTTGGCTTTTATGACTGTGATGGTTTTGCTTTCAAGATACCTTCTTTCCCCGGATAAACATCGCTGTTATCATTTAACTGCACTGGGTATTCACTACACAGAACAAGATATGATCCCAGAGGTCGCTTATCAAATCGTGCGCGGCTTTGCTTGGGGTGGTATTGTAGTATGTATTATTGCTGGTATTGTACTTGGCCCGCTGGCATTTGTCGGGGCCGGAGCCTTTGCGTTAATGGCCTTTGGAATGAGTGATTTTCAACCAATCATTGATAAGTGCTGTCTGCTTATAGATGAGCGCACTGTCGTCTTTAATCTAATGGATGATGGTGTTGTTTCATTTGCGACTCCTGAGAAAGGTGCGCATGCCTACTCAGGAGATATTTTTACATCACTTGAGCAAAAAGAAGAGTTACTTTTTCACTTACGGTTGATTTTTCCCAACATTGAGGTCGTCAAAATCAAAAGACTTAATGACCAATACACACACACTGTTTATCAGCAAGATGAAGAGGTTGTTAAGTGAGTAAGTACACTTGGCACTAGTGTTATAAATCGAACTGTATTGATTTTAGTTCAAGCTGATACAAAAAGTCCCCAAGCCAAACAGCTTGGGGATTTATTTTTACTAGCCAACGTAGTTATTAGTATAAGTTTTAGTTCATGTAGTCACGTAATGTGTACGACAGAGTATGAACATCATTTTTCAGGGTTAATGTGTCTTTGGTTAGCGTAATATCGCTCCACTCTTGTAGCGTTTGAGAAACTGCTTGTTCAGTTTCCATCACATCACCAATACACATCTTCATGGTTTTACCCATTTTTTCAATACGGAACTTATTGTCTTTCAGTTCAGCTTGGCCGAAGAAATTGTTACAACCAGCGTTGCCGTTAGCAATCATCTTTTCGCCAATTTCTAGGTTTGGAGTTTTTAAGCGGTCATTCTTCACTACATCTTTGCCATCAACTTGAACCAATTCCCAGTTGTGATGCTGAAGGTCTTGAGCGGTAATTTGCACCGTTTCATCTCCAGTACTTTGACATGCTGTTAAAATTACAGGTAGCGTAACTGCTGCGAGTAATGATTTTGAAATCAACTTCATTTTATTCGCTCCGAATGTGGAAATTGCGCACAGTATAGTCAATAAAACACTGTTTTTGTCAGCGTTTGGTTATAGATTGCGTTGTTGTTCAAATTGATTGATGTTTTTACTATTGTAAATCATCACCTTACCAACTTTGTGCGCAGAATATCGAACTTATATCGCTTTGACGCTTTTTCGTACTGACAGAGTTGGCTCAAGTTGGATAATTTCGGGCTGGTCGCTCTCTTTATCGATTTTTTTCAGCAGAGTTTTAACTGCGGCTTCACCTAAACGGTACTTAGGCTGGTGGATAGTGGTAAGGGCAGGCGACATGAACTTTGAAATATGAATGTCATCATAGCCAACGATAGACAAGTCTTCAGGAACTTTTACGTGGTTCTCATTAGCGGCGTTGATTACGCCCATTGCCATCATGTCATTACTCACAAATAGAGCGGTTGGCAGAGTGCCTTTTTTCTTAAGCTTGTTGAATGAATCATAACCGCCTTGGCACTCAAAATCAGACTCAATAACCCAGTCGGGGTTGATATCGAGTCGTGATTCACGCAGTGCACGTTTGTAGCCTTCATAGCGCATTTGCGCTTGATGATGGTTAAGTGGGCCAGTGATACAGCCAATTTGCGTGTGGCCATTCTCAATCAGGTGTTTTGTAGCAATGTAACCACCCAATAGCGAGTTATCTTGAATTTTGTCGCTGGAGAACAGCATTGGGCCCCAATCCATAACAACGACTGGAATATCTGGGTAGCGTTCAAATTCGTCGATACGCTCACCCACAAGGGTAGAACACATGAGGATGATGCCATCAACACGCTTTTGCAAAAGCGTATTGATTGAAGACTTCATCCGTTCGTGATCGCCTTCGGTGTTACATAAAATGAGGTTGTAGCCTTGTTGATAGCAGTTGCGTTCAACACCCTTAACGACTTCGCCAAAAAACGGGTTGGTTGATGTTGTCATCAACATACCAATGGTTTTGGTTCGATTCATTTTGAGACTGCGAGCAAGGGCTGAAGGTGCGTAATTGAGTTCCTGAGCGGCTTTGTTCACCCGCTCTGCGATTTCATCGCTCACAAAACGGGTTTTATTGATTACATGGCTAACGGTGGAAGTGGAGACTCCTGCGAGTTTAGCGAGGTCTTTCATTGTTGCCATGTAACTACATCCTTTAGTTATTACTGTTTAGCTTGATGGTTGCTCAGCTAAAAACGCATCAACTTCTTCACGTTGTGGGATTGATGTTTGCGCGCCGAATCGAGTAACGGAAATTGCAGCGGCAGCATGAGCAAATCTAATTGCTGATTCTAAAGGCATTTCCTCCAACAAACCAGTGACGAACGCCCCATTAAAAGTATCGCCTGCGGCTGTGGTGTCGGTAGCCTTAACTCTGAAACCAGGAACGATAGTGCCGTTACCTTGCTGGCTTAACCATACTCCCTTTGCGCCAAGAGTGATCATAACGGTTTCGATACCCTTAGCGTGTAATGCGTCGGCTGCTTGTTGCGCAGAACTGTCGTCAGTGACGGTAATGCCTGTTAACACTTCCGCTTCGGTTTCATTGGGTGTGATGATATCCACACAATTTAGCAGTTCGTCTGGTAATTCTCGCGCTGGAGCAGGGTTTAGAATCACATTCGTCTCAGCACTTTTAGCAATTTGCGCCGCTTTGATAATTCCATCCAATGGCGTTTCGAGTTGCATCAGTAGATATTGAGCTTCTCGGATTTGTTCGAGATTTGGTTCTATTGCTTCCGCGGTTAATTTTGCATTGGCTTCTGCTGAAATACAGATCGTGTTTTCACCCGTTTCAGAGACCTGAATCATCGCAATGCCGGTTGGGCAGTTTGGTTGTAGCTTCACGCCTGCTATGTTGATGCCATCCACTTTGAAGCTTTCACGGATATTAATACCGAACGGGTCGTCCCCAACACAAGCAATAAAACCGATATCGGCGTTCAGTCGTGCTGCAGCAACCGCTTGGTTCGCCCCTTTACCACCTGGGATTACTTGATAATTAGCACCATGGAGTGTTTCACCAGGGCGAGGAAAAGTCGGTACTTGAAGAACATGGTCTGCATTGACACTACCGAATACCACCAACTTATTCATAGAGATTGTCCTTAGTGTGATAGGAAAAAAGAGAGGTTTAATGTCTTAGATAAAACACTAAAACTGTCGTTTTTCGCCCTCTCCAAATGCAGGCAGGAGAGGGCGGGATTGATTACTTAGTGATAACTTTTAGAGGTACTGGGATGTACTCTTCAACGGTCTCACCTTTTAGTACTTTGTCAGCAGTCTCAACACCTAGGCCACCAATAAGGTCAGGCTGTTGTGCAACTGTTGCTGCTAGTTGACCACGGTTTACCGCAGCGATGCCGTCGTCAGTACCGTCAAAGCCAACGATCATCACGTCTTTACCAGAAGCTTTTACTGCGCGAAGTGCACCCAGTGCCATTTCATCGTTCTGTGCGAATACCGCTTCAACGTCAGGGTTTGCAGCAAGCAAGTTTTCCATTACGTTTAAGCCTTTAGTACGGTCAAAGTCAGCAGGTTGGCTTGCTAGAAGTTCCATGTTGCTTGATTTCACCGCGTTCATGAAACCTTCACCACGTTCACGTGCCGCAGAAGTACCCGCGATACCTTCAAGTTGGATCACTTTTGCTTTTTCACCCACTTTTTCCATGATGTAGTGACCCGCCATTTCACCACCAACAATGTTGTCTGATGCAATGTGACTCACAACGTCGCCACGGCTTGCACCACGGTCTAGTGTTAGTACAGGGATTTTAGAGCGGTTAGCGATACGGATAGCATTTGATACAGCATCAGAATCAGTAGGGTTGATCAGGATTGCTTTCACGCCTCGAACCGTAAGATCTTCCACGTTTGAAAGTTCTTTACTTGGGTCGTTTTGTGAATCTAAAACGATTAAGTTATAGCCTAGCTCTTTTGCTTTTGCTTCCGCACCATCTTTCATCGTAACGAAGAATGGGTTGTTAAGCGTAGATACTACGATTGCCATAGTGTCAGCCGCTTGAGCAGAAACAGAAACCGTTGTGGATAACAGTGCTGCTGAGATCAGAGTTGCTAGTTTTTTCATTTTATAGTCCTTATATGCTGGGGGCGGCCTAACCTAAGTTAGGCCTGTTGTTTCACTAGTTATTTGTTTTTATTGTCTACAAGTACTGCAAGCAGAATGACCACTGCTTTTGCAATCATTTGGTAGTAAGAGGACACATCAAGTAGGTTCAATGCGTTGTTTAGGAAACCGATAATCAAAGCACCAATCAGCGTGCCCATAATTTTACCGCGACCACCGAGTAAGCTTGTGCCACCTAATACCACGGCAGCGATAGCATCCAGCTCATACCCCATACCAGCGGTAGGTTGTGCTGAAGATAGGCGAGAGGTCACGATGATGCCCGCAAGTGCCGCTAGCACACCACAGATTGAGTAAACACCGATTTTTACTTTATCGACGTTGATACCCGATAGGCGTGTTGCTGATTCGTTACCGCCTGAAGCGTAGACGTAACGACCAAAACGAGTGTGGTTAAGCAGATACCAAACTGCTGCGAATACGATAGCCATCAACCAAACAGGAACCGGAATACCGAGCATGTAGCCAGTACCGAACCATGCAAACGCGTCTGCTGTGTCTGTAAAACCTGTAGAGATTGGACGACCATCGGTATAAACCATGGTTACACCACGAAGCAGTGTCATGGTCACCAGTGTGGCGATAAAGGCTTGAACTTTGCCTTTGGCGATAATAAAGCCACTTAAAGCACCTAGCACAGCGCCTGCAAAAAGAGCAGTAGGTACTGCAATTAATACCGGCACTTCAATCGCAATCAAGCTGGCGGCAAAAGCACCACAAAGAGCGAGAACAGAGCCGACGCTCAAGTCGATACCGCCTGTGAGGATAACCAGAGTCATACCTACGGCAATAATTGCGTTAACCGAAGTCTGACGAAGAATATTCATCAGGTTATCGACGGTAAAAAAGTTCGGGTTTAGGAAAGAAACGATAACGATCAGAACCAATAGAGCAATCAGTGACTTTTGTTCGATCAACCACTCTTTGCTCAGCAGTTTCTTTTCGCTGACTGGGTTCGCTTTGTTCATTGTATTTGTACTCATGCTGCTTCCTCGTTCACCGTTTTACCCACGGCACACGCTAATAGGTTCTCTTGGTTGGCGTCTTTCGCGTCAAATTCACCGCTGATTCGACCTTCATGCATTACGATGATACGGTCGCTCATTCCTAATACTTCTGGCATCTCTGAAGAGACAAGAATGATGCTCATGCCATCTGCTTTGAACTTATTTATTAATTGGTAGATTTCTTTTTTCGCACCAACATCAACACCACGGGTTGGTTCATCAAGAATCAGAACTTTAGGCTTAGTGATTAAACCTTTCGCAATGGCGACCTTTTGTTGGTTACCGCCAGAAAGATTGCCGATGATCTGCTCTTTGGATGGTGTTTTGATGTTGAACAGTTTGATGAAGTCTTCAACGGCTGTTGCTTCTTCACTATGTTGGATTTGAATACCTTTCGATAACTTGTCCAAAGCGCAAAGAGACATGTTTTCTTTTACTGAAAGGCCAAGTACCAGGCCATCGCCTTTCCGGTCTTCAGAAATATAAGCAATACCGTTAACTAAGCCGTCCTGAGGGCTAACAGGATTAATGGTTTTGCCTTCGAGGTTAATGACACCGTGTTCAGAAGGTAGTGCGCCATAAATCACTTTCATCAGTTCTGTTCGGCCAGCGCCCATCAAGCCCGAAACGCCCAGAATTTCACCTTTCTTCAACGTAAAACTCACATCGTGAACACCTGAGCCCGTCAACCCAATCACTTCTAAACAGGTATCACCATGTTTAACATCAATACGTGGGTACTGTTCTTCAAGCTTGCGGCCAACCATCATCTCGATGAGGCCATCTTCATTGATGTCTGCAACTGGGCATTCGCCGATAAATTTTCCGTCTCGTAGAACAGTAACGTCATCGCAGATTTCGAAGATCTCTTTCAGGCGGTGAGAGATATAAACAATTCCGCAACCTTGATCACGAAGCTCATTGATGACCTTAAACAGTGATTCAGTTTCGGTATCGGTCAATGCGTCTGTAGGTTCATCCATGATGATGACTTTCGATTCAAACGATAGTGCTTTAGCAATTTCTACCATCTGTTGTTCGCCAAGGCTTAGCTCACCCAGTGGTGTTTTTGAGCTGTATTTGACGTTTAGGCGAGCAAGAAGTTTGTCAGCTTCCTGATACATTTCATTCCACAGAATTCGGCCCATCGGGCTAGTTTTTTCTCTGCCGAGAAAGATGTTTTCCGCAATCGTCAATTCTGGAATTAAATTCAACTCCTGGTGAATAATACTGATACCTGCATGCTGAGAATCACGTGGACCTTTAAAGCTGGCAGCTTGCCCTTGATACTCGATATCGCCTGCATCTTTGCTGTAGATGCCAGTAAGTACTTTCATCAAAGTCGACTTACCCGCGCCGTTTTCACCCATCAGCGCCATAACACGCCCGGAGTAAACTCGCAAACCAGCTTGGTCCAGTGCTTTAACGCCGGGGAACGCTTTGTCGATGTTGGTGAGCGCTAATATTGGTTGAGTCATACTCATTCCTCAATCGTCGTAAGGGAGGTTAAAAAACCACGCCAGCTTGGAAAATGATGTTTGCGTATGGCGTACATTCGCCAGTTCTCACTACTGCTCGGCTATCTTGAGTGCGTACTTTGAATTCTTCATGGGAGACATAGGCGATTTCAATTTGTTTGCCGCAGCGTGCTTCTTCATCTTTCAATTCTTGAAGGAGAGCGGTATGAAGTTCAGGGCTCACTTTCGCGAACTCAGTTGCCATAACCACGCCTTCAATTTGGGACTCAGACAGAATAACGCGAACTGTATCCAGGAAACTTGGAATGCCGTGAGTCAAAGCAAGGTCAATGCGTAGCGTCTCTTCTGGAATAGGTAAACCAGCGTCACAAATAGTAATTTCGTCAGTGTGACCTAACGTTGATGTTAAATAAGACAGTTCGGAGTTAAGTAGGGCGCTTTTTTTCATGGTTTTACCTTTATTTTAAGATTGTTCAGCGGTAGGTAGCATTGAGTTCCTAATGCTGTAACGGTAAAAAACTCGTCATCGAAACGTTTCGATGAGATCCTAGCGCAACCTTTGTAGTGAAGATAGTGATCTGTTTTCGAATGTGATTTCGATCTGAATGTTTGTGGGAATTGCACTAAAAAACTTGATGGTTCTCACTATATGGCTATGGGAGAACAAGGTAGTGGGAGCAAATTGAGATGTAACAGGGCAGAATCAGTCATCTATAATTAAAACAAAAAAGATAGGGGGAGTAATATGGAACAGTTAGAGTTCTTTAATGTGCCTAGCCCCTGTGTGGGTGTCTGTTCTGTCGATGAGAAAGGTTACTGTAAGGGGTGTATGCGGAAACGTGAGGAACGGTTTGGGTGGCTAGACATGACACCAGCTCAACAGCTTCATGTGATTAAGCTATGTCGTCAACGCTATCGTCGTAAAATGGCACAAAATAAGGCCTCTCAGCAAGACAGGGCTTCCGAGATAGAAAGCCCACAGCAAGATTTGTTTTGAACTAATAGACTTAAGTAGTCAGGCAGGTTACTTCATGTTCCAGCGGTCACTGACCCAACCGCCGGCATGGGAGTCAAAGTGTGTACCAATAAATTTGCTGTCTAAGTCTCTCGCCGGGTCTGCTTCGCGTTGCTCGGAAATCATTGCTCGGATGTAACAGGCCATAGGGTCTGTCGGGTCGGCGCTGTTTGATTGTGCTCTTGTTGCCACTTCTTTGATTAATTGCAGGCGATAGCTGTTACTCACGCGTTTCATTTTGACCTCCGTTAACAATGTACCAATAGAAAAATTAGGATCTGGTTGTTTTTTAGTCAATGTGATCTTTCCATACTTTTTCTAATGCATATTGTTCAAGGAGGCCGTTTTAGGACCTGCGCTAGTTAGGTTCTCTGATAAGTTGCCTGTTTGTCTCAGTTTTAATCCAATGATTTTTTGAAGCGTAGAGACGCTCCTATCAGTCCTAAGAGGGTAAAACCCGTCAGCCAGGCGGTATCTTTCCATAAATCTAACAGGTCTGCTCCGCGTAATACGATGCCTCGAATTAAGCGCATAAAGTGGGTCGCAGGAAGGACTTCAGCAATCCATTGGGCAATCACTGGCATTCCTTCATAAGGGAAGATGAACCCTGAGAGTAGAATCGATGGAAGAAGGATAAACACCGTCATTTGCATCGCTTGAAGCTGGGTATTCGCCATGGTCGAAATCATTAAGCCCAACGTCAAACTTGCCGAGATAAACAGTAAAGTGCCAAACAAGATTTGGCTGATATCACCGTTGATAGGAACGGAGAAAATAAAATGGCCAAGACCCAGAATGATGAATACCTGAATCAGTCCGACGAAAATATAAGGGACTATTTTAGCTATCATCAACTCAATCGGGTGAACTGGGGTGGTGATCAGTAGTTCAAGATTACCACGCTCACGTTCTCTTACGATGGCTGCACTGGTAAACAGAATCATCGTCATGGTCAAAATTACACCTAATAACCCAGGCACAATATTGACGGCAGAACGGCGGCTTGGGTTATACAGCAGAGTGATTTCAAATGTAGGCTTGACCGCAGGTTTTATGTCAAAGTCATAATCCGTGAGGGGCATCGCTTTTAATCCCATGATGGAGCCTGCAATAATGGTATCTGAACCATCCACTAACCATTGACCTAATTCTCGTCCTTGCTGCAATCGTTGAACTAAATCCTTTGGCAGGATGAGTGCTGCTCGTACATGACCTTGTTCAATCGCTTGCTCTGCTTGCTGCGCTGTCGCGTATTGCTCTTTTACAGTGACCACTTGAGTGACTTTTATCGACTCGGTTAACAAACGTCCAAAAGTACTTTGGCTCTGATCCACGACGGCAACAGGAATGTTTCGCACATCGGTATTGATGGCAAATCCAAACAGTAATAGCTGGATGAGCGGAATCATCACTACCATGCCAAATGTTATGCGGTCACGAGATAGTTGGCGGAACTCTTTGACCATCACGGCTTTCATTCGATAAAAACTGTTCATTGGCGACCTTTCCCCGTTACGGTGACAAACACGTCTTCTAAACTCGGTCGAGCGAGTGTCAATTCAGCCTTGCCTAAACTGGGTTCAATCGATTGAAGCCATTCAATGGGTTGTTCTACTTCTTTATCAATCAGTACTCGTAACCGAACACCAAGTTGAGCGGCAGAGCGAACCTCGGGCCTTGTTATCAGTGATTCTTTTAGCTTACGCAGGTGGTTGGTTTTGACTTCAACGATGTTGACACCCATTTGCGTCATCAGTTTTTCAGGTTCGTCATCGGCTCGAATTTCACCTGACTCCATAATCGCTAATCGGTGACAACGTTCGGCTTCATCCATGTAGTGAGTGGTCACGAGAATCGTGGTGCCTTGAGAGGATAAGTCGAACAGCTGTTCCCAAAACTCACGGCGATTTTCTGGATCGACGGCAGAAGTCGGTTCGTCGAGGAACAGTAGCTCAGGGTTATGCATAGTGGCCGCCGCCAAAGCCAAGCGTTGTTTTTGGCCGCCACTCATACTGGACACGCGTTGCTTTCTGCGTTCATCCAGCCCGTAAGTTTTAAGTTGTTGATTGGTACGTAGCTTGAGATCGGCTTTGTTCATGCCAAAAATCTGCCCCATAAATTGCAGGTTTTCTTCAACCGTCAACTCATCATAAAGGGAGAATTTCTGCGTCATGTAGCCAATCTTTAAGCGCAGTTGTTCAGATTGCCTTGGGATCTCCAGACCGAGAACATTGACTGAACCTGAAGTTGGGCTTAGAAGCCCAGTAAGCACTCGGATAGTGGTCGATTTTCCGCAGCCATTGGGGCCAAGGAAGCCGTAGATACTACCTTTGGGAACATTTAAGTTGATGCCTTCAATCGCGGTAAAATCGCCGAATTTTTTGACTATCTGCTTGGCTTGAATAGCGTATTCAGTCATGAATGCCTCCGATTAAGGTAAATCCACTTGTGCAGGGATACCTGAAGGGAGGTCTTGTGCCTCATCGGTTAAATCGATTTCAGCAAGATACATTAATCTTGCACGTTCGCTTTCGGTTAACGCGTAATAGGGAGTAAAAGAGGGCTCATTTGCTACCCAACGAACAGTACCTTGGTAGGTTTTTTCCACACCATCTACGTGAACCGATACAGACGTACCGCGAGTGAAGTTTACTCGATAAGGCTCTGGTATGTAGACTCGCGCATAAGGTGCGCTGTTTGCCTGAACAATGGCAACGATGCTGCCGGTAGAAACACGCTCACCTAAGTTGTACGGTAAGTTATCCAGAATGCCGTCGCGAGTTGACATAACGGTGAGTTCTGCAAGTATTTGTTGTTGTACTTTAGTGTTTGCTTCTGCTGCCGCATACTCAGCTTTGGCTTGCTCAATATCTTCTACCCGAGCACCTGCGGTGAGTTTGGCAAATTCTTCTTTAGCGGAATCGACTTCTGCTCTTGCTGAATCTCTGGCGGCTAATGCGCTGTCTCTTTCTGATTGACTGATCAGTTTTTTCGCCACCAGTTCAGACTTTCGACGATAGTTCTTATCGGCTTCAGTCAGCTTGGCGTTTGCTAAGGACACTTTGGCTTGTGCAACAGCAATATCTTCAACTCTCTCGCCATTGGTCAGTTTGGTCAAATAAGCTTGTGCTTTGGATTGCTGTGCTATGGCTTGAGCAACAACAGCTTCTTGGCGTGTCGTATCTAAGCGAACCAGAATATCACCGACAGAAACTTGGCTGCCCTCTATCACAGGGAGTTCTCTAATGATCTCATTGCTGGTGGCTGAAAATGTCACTCTATCACGCTCCAAAGTACCGAGAGCTTGTGCATCTGTGCTGGGTTCACATCCAGCAATAAGGGGAATAAGCAGTAGAAGTGAATACAGTGATTTCATAACGGCCACCCAAAGTCAGTCTGCCTATAAAGTAACCTAAGCGGATTCTTAACCCAATAAGTTTATGTTCAGAAAGGGCTTTCTATACACATTATGCGCAAAGGTGTGACAAGACTAACTTTAGATTTAAGTGATGTTTATAGTTCGGTAAATAAAACGATAGTGGTCAAGTTTTGCAACGATATCTAAGTGAGGTTGGTTGGGTGAGGTCGACATTTATATATATTGCTTATACGCAACTGCTTTAGATCAAATTACTACTACGAGAACCGAGTATGGTTAGTTATAAAATGGATAAATACAAATAGGATTAACAGTGCAAATGAATCGATGTGGCCAGTGTCGTCAGTTCACCAGAACTCCTGATAATCAAAAAGATTTATGCGGTGCTTGGGAGCAACCGACGGTTGCTAAACGTGAGGCCTGCGAGTTTTATATGCCTAAGAAACCGCTTCGTCATGATGATCAATCCTTGACGAAGCAGCAATATTGATTGGCAATTTAGCGGTCGCCTTTGGCTTCCAGTTTGTCCAATAGTGCTTTTTTTGGCTTGGCAATAACACCGTAGATAAAGGCGACAGGTAGACCAACGGCAAGCAGTAAAATAATCGATACAACGATGATTAGGGTGATAATGAGTTTCCACATCACATTATCAAGAACATTAATTGAGATATCGGGGATGTGCCCTTTGGAAACGTCAAACAGCTTTTCCGTATTAGCGACAAAGTCAGGATATTGAGCCAGAATTTCCAACAGATCGTTGTTTATCGACTGTACACTGGCCGCAATCCCTCCTAATGACTCGTTTACTTGCGGTAACTCTTTGGCAGTTTTTGGAATGGTCTCAACCATATTGTTGACGGAGTCGGTTAACTGAGTTGCGCTACTGAGCATTTCTGACAACTGTTGCTGATTTTGTGGTGATAACTCAACATCGCTCTGCGCAAGAGTATCTAAAGACCCGGATAATGCCTGCATTGCTTCGGCTAGCTTTTGTGTCGCTTCGCCAACGGTTGTCAGTTCTACACTGACTGAGTCGACTTTGACATCTAAGACGGGTGACTGTTTAACTACCGTAGTTTCAACCACATCTTCAGCATGAAGTGGGATACTAAATAAAAGGGGAAGCAGTAGTGAGAATTTGAGAATTTGAGATTTCATGACTTAGGTCTCAGCAGGATATTTGTTGAGACTATTATAAGCATGAAACGAGGTACATATACAGGTATGAATATAAGCTTTGAATTTTGCAACCCAAAAGAGGCTTTTTGTCGTGTTCCTCTTTTGGGTTTGCTGTTGTATTAACTTACTTTGAACTGTCCCACATCCGCAGAAAGTTTGTTTACCGAACTGCCCACTAGTTGTGCCACATTGTTTATTTCTGAGGAAAGCTCCTGACTCATTCTACTTTGCTCATTCAAGTGTTCAAGGTTAGCGCTTAACTCTTCAGAAACACTACTTTGCTGTTCTGTTGCTGTAGCTATTTGCGTCGTCATATCACTGACAATAGAAGCTGATGATTGGAGTGACTCAAACATCTGCTGAATATTCAGTGATAGTTCAACGTTTTTCTCAACTCGGTTCGAGCCTTCCATGATGGAGTTCACCGCTGATTTCACACCATTTTGCAGCTTATCGATCATATTTTGAATCTCTTCAGTCGACTTTTGAGTTTTGCTTGCTAATGAACGTACTTCGTCAGCAACTACCGCGAATCCTCGGCCTTGCTCGCCAGCCCGAGCCGCTTCTATCGCGGCGTTAAGTGCGAGCAAGTTTGTCTGCTCTGCGATGTTACGAATGACTTCAAGTACAGTGGCGATGTTTTCAGACTCTTTAGCGAGTTGTTCAATAACCTGATTAGCACTTTTAATCGAGTCAGCTAATTGATTTATCTCTACTACTGAACTTTCAACCACGGTAAAGCCTTGCGCTGTTAACTGTGCGGTATGGTCAGTTTCATTTGCTGTGCTCAATGTACGTTCAGCAACTTCGCGGATGGAAACGCTAAACTCGTTAACCGCGGCTGCGATCTGTTCGATACTCTTTGTCTGTTCGCGACTGACTTTCTGAGCATTAGAATGAGCAGCATTGAGTTGATGGGCGTTTTGATCTAGAGATGTACTACTTGCCAATATCTCGCTTATAAGGTTTTGCAATTTTTCGACGAAACCATCGAAAGCCGAAGCTAACATCCCTATTTCATCGGTTCTTGCTGAGTTTATACGCTGAGTAAGGTCTCCGTCGCCTTCCGTAATTTCTTTAATACGACGCGTTAAGTCATTGACGCTTGTTACCAGCACTTTGGGGACAAAGTAGCTTAATGTTGCTGTTAAAAGTATTATTATGCTAACGAAAACAAACATGTAAAGCTGCATCTGAGAGGTTTCTTTTGCGAATATAGAAACTTCAGAATTCGCAATGGAATCAACTTCTTGGCTAGCTATATCGTAGAGTTCACGTAAGTGCTCAAAGTTTTCAGATACCTTGTTATTGAGGAAATCGACCGCTTCCTGCTTTTGGCCTTGATCTGCTAAATCGAAAAATTTCTGAGATGATCGTTTCCATTGTTCAAATCGCCCGTCAAAGTCAGATACCTTTTGTATCACTTCCGGGGAGTCTTGCATTAACTCTTTAAACTTTAACATTCTGTCAAACGCTTGTTGGGCGTTCTCGCTGTAACTATCTAAATCTTCGGCTTTCGGACTGATTAAATAATGGAGTTGCGCAACATAGGCTTGGTATAAATCTCTATCAGCGTTAAGGATCAAAGAGGTCGAGGGGAGGTATTGGAAGCCGAATTTTTGAACTCCACCATTCAGTTTGTTGGTTAAGCTTCCATAGCTGGCAATTAAAACGATTAGTGAAACGACGGCAATACCCATGGATATTGAAAGTTTGGATCTAAGGCTCTTCGATACAATCCCAAGCATAAATCACCTCATATGAGCAAAATAGAACAATAAATAAAACTGACTGAATATAGTTATTATTTTCTAGTTTCTATTATAGCTTTGAATGGCTGTAAAGTTTTTTATTTTTGTTGGCTTTCAATTTCCCTTTATTAATAGGCGATAAAATTCGCAGTATTCATTGTTATTATCTATGTATTTGGGATTTTATAGCTTGATGTTCTTTGGTTGGATAATTGGCTGAACATATGTCTGGTTGATAACAATATTAGAGTAAATACGACAATTTTAAATTTACTTATATTTATTTTTCTATATAAAACAATGAATTATTTTTTGGCTAATATATTGCTTATATGCTTGTTATTTAGAATAAGGATGCAGAAATGAACAATAATAATTCCGATCGTTATATCTCTTTCTGCAATATTGATTGTGATGAAAACGCTAATCATCTGATGAATATATTGCATAAAAACTTAGAAAACCGAAGTGGTAGTGAGAAATGGAACAGCTATTTTCGAAATAAAATTCAAGAGCAGAACAATATGGGAAGAGATAACCTTAATTTTATTGGCAACCAGTTAAATATGCTTTACAGCTACTTTGATGAATGTGAAGACAAAGAAGCCTTAGAGCTGTTGTACCAGTTAGAACAGGAATGCTGTTAACAGGTTTTAGCAGCACTACTTTTAAATGATGGCTAATTAAAAGCTTTTTACAGAGGAATTCAGGGTAGACTATTCTTCAATTTGCGTATTAGCGTAGTATTTCAAAACACAAGCTTTGCACACACAGGCTTT
This sequence comes from Vibrio sp., assembly GCA_048259585.1. Taxonomy (GTDB): domain Bacteria; phylum Pseudomonadota; class Gammaproteobacteria; order Enterobacterales; family Vibrionaceae; genus Vibrio. The sequence continues at coordinate 382,152 of JBLXHN010000001.1, forward strand.
TCTTCTTTGTTCTGTGGGTATCTTAGATAGCAAATCTTCAGGGAAGCTAAGAGTTGGATCATTACACCAGCAAGATTTAGTCACATCCAAAACACCTAAATTTATACAAGAGTTTGGCTGACCACACAATGGGCATGTAAGAGGATCGGGGTGCGCTTTAACTATTTTCACTTTATGGCTCGTAGACTTAACGATGTCAGTATTTATACACCTTAGTGGCGTCAATTTCATCGTAAAATTGCAATTAACGCTTGAGCAAATTCAATGATCTGGTTTTAGAACATTAAAGTGGCAAGTTGACTGAAAAATACTTAAGACTCGAATTAATCGTGCTCTAATTGTTTTGGTGGGGTTTTATCAATACCAGGTTGGGATGGATGGGTTTAACTTGTTGATTTTTATTTGTTATAGATGAGTTTTTGATATGAGAGTCTGTTCTGTTATCGATAAAATAGTTCTTTTTAAAAGCATAATTGTTTGAGTACGAATTAATTTTGAGCTAGATTAATAGCACTAAATGATAAATTCATACTCCACAAAAGGAATTTGATATGAAATTAGGATTGATGCCGTTACTAGCAATTGCGGCTTTTTCAGGCTCAGCAAGTGCATCTGAATGTGGTCGTGTAACTATTGCTGATATGACTTGGAACTCTGCAACTTTGATCGCAAACATCGACAAATTTATTCTTGAGAATGGCTATGGTTGTGACGCTGAGTTAATTGCCAGTGATTCTGTTCCTGCAATGACATCAATGGAAAGCAAAGGCCAGCCAGATATCGCGCCTGAAATGTGGACCAATGCTTTTAAAGAACGAATTGCTAAGGGAGTTGAAGCAAAGCAGCTTCGCTTAGCTGGTCGCTCTTTAGTTGATGGAGGAGAAGAAGGTTTTTGGATTCCTGAGTACATGGTTGAAAAATACCCTGAACTGAAAACCATCGAAGGTATCCGCCAACATCCAGAACTTTTCCCAGATAGTGAAGACCCAGATAAAGCTGCGTTTTACAGCTGCCCAGCGGGTTGGAACTGCCAAATTAGCTCTAATAACTTGTTCAAAGCACTTAAGTTAGATGAAGCGGGGTTTCACATCATCGATCCCGGTTCGAGTGCTGGTCTTTCAGGCTCAATTGCAAAAGCCTACAACAGTGGTGAAGGCTGGTTCGGTTATTATTGGGCGCCGACTGCTATCTTGGGTAAGTACAACATGGTTAAAGTCGATTTTGGCGTCGAAGTCGATAAAGACCAGTTTACGAACTGCATTACTCAAACAGATTGTACTGATCTAAAACCAACGCCGTTCCCAGCCGCGCCTGTCTATACGCTCGCGACAGAAAAATTTGCTCAGAAGTCTCCTGAAATAATGGAGTATCTGAATAAGCGTGGTTTCACAAATGCCAAGATGAACTCTCTATTAGCATGGATGGAAGACAACCAAGCCGATGGTGAAATGGCGATGTACCACTTCTTAGAAAATAACAAAGAGATGTGGCAGAAATGGGTATCGGCTGACGCGGTTGAAAAAATCGAAGAAGCGCTTTAATACTGACCTGATAGCCCGAAGATGCTTCGTCCCGGTGCGTTATGCACCGGGTTTGAATAAAGGAAATTACAATTATGTCTAACTGGTTAACCAGTTTTCCAGAAATGGATCGAAGCACTTTGCTGACGATTCGTAAAACACTGGATGGTGCTTATCGCGACTTTTCTAGCGAATATGGTGACGCTATTAGTGCCTTTTTCAATCCCTTGCTTAAGTTCCTTATCGCATTCGAAAAACTTTTACTTAATACACCTTGGTTCATCGTACTCGCTGTTTGTTGTGGGTTGGTGTATTTAGCCAGTCGTTCGTGGAAGATGGCGTTAGGCTGTGCAATTTCATTGCTGCTTATTGGTGTGTTCGGTATGTGGGAAGATACGATGAGAACACTCAGTATCATCACTGTGTGTACCGTGGTCTCTATTGTGATCGGTATACCGATTGGTATAGCGATGGCCCGTTCAAACCGTACTCAAATGATCGTGACACCATTGCTAGATATTATGCAGACCATGCCAGGTTTCGTTTACTTGATCCCTGTGGTTATGTTGCTGGGTATTGGTAAAATTCCGGGCGTAATTGCTGTTGTTATCTATTCAATTCCCCCCGTCATTCGACTCACTAACCTAGGTATTCGTCTTGTAGATAAAGAGGTTTTGGAAGCTTCAACCGCTTTTGGTGCAAACAAGTGGCAACGTTTATGGGGTGTTCAGTTACCTTTGGCAACGCCAACCATCATGGCAGGGATTAACCAAACGATTATGATGGCGCTTTCTATGGTGGTGATTGCATCGATGATCGGCGTTAAAGGTTTGGGTCAGCCGGTACTAAAAGCAATTATGAACCAGTATTTTACCGTCGGATTACTAAACGGCTTAGCGATTGTTGCATTAGCAATTCTGTTCGACCGCGCATCACAAGCGTATGCAAAACGTACTCAGGCTCATTTAGGAAATTCGCATCATGATTAAACCCCTAATTAGTATTAGTGGCCTGTATAAAATCTTCGGTGAAAAGCCACTATCCGTTTTAGAACAGGTTAAAAACGGCAAAAATAAAGAAGATGTTTTAGCTGAAACGGGTCATACCGTTGGCTTGAAGAATATTAACCTTGAGATTCACAAAGGTGAAATCTTCGTTATTATGGGTTTGTCTGGCTCAGGCAAATCAACAATGATTCGTCATTTTAACCGTTTGATAGATCCAACGGAAGGTAAGATCCTGGTTGAAGGTATTGATGTGATGAGCTTGTCTCAAAAAGAGTTGGAAGAGTTCCGGCGTCATAAAATGTCGATGGTATTCCAACGCTTTGGTCTGTTGCCTCACCGCACTGTGGTTGATAATGTCGCCTATGGGTTGGAAATACAGGGTATTAACAAAGAAAAACGCCTTGAAAAAGCATCCGAGTGGTTAGATACCGTTGGATTAAAAGGCTATGAGCAGCAGTTTCCTTCGCAACTTTCTGGCGGGCAGCAACAGCGTGTCGGTTTAGCTCGCGCGTTATGTACCGATGCAGAAATTCTGTTAATGGACGAGGCATTCTCGGCATTAGACCCCCTGATTCGTAGTGAAATGCAAGATCAGTTAATTGAGCTGCAAAGTAAACTGCAAAAAACGATTATCTTCATTACTCATGATCTCGATGAAGCATTGCGCCTTGGTGACAGAATTGCCATTTTGAAAGATGGTGTTCTGGTTCAGCAAGGTACTCCCGATGATATTCTTCTCAACCCTGCAGATGATTATGTAGAAGCCTTCGTGAAAGATGTAAATCGAGCTCGCGCACTGACCGTTGAAACGGTAATGCTACCACCAGAGTGTCGAATTACTGCGAAGACGATTGATGAAGCTTTGCAGGAAATGAAGCGTTCGAAGCACGACTATGCCTACCATGTAACGGAAGATGGTTATCAAGGGTTACTCACTCAGGATGCTTTAGAGCACGCGGCTGAAGCTCATTCAACAGATTCACAGCGCATCAGTGAAGATATTTATGAACACGTTGCGGTTATTTCTCCAGATGCTGCAATTGAAACTGTATTAACGGATAGTATGTCTAGTGACTATTCACTTCCTGTGGTCGATGAAGACGGTAACCTTAAGGGAACTCTGGAGCGTAATAGTGTCGCAGAGTTGTTCAGAGAAAATGCTGAAAACGATGATAAGCCTGAAGAGCCTGAAATAAAAAAAGACAATCCGGTTGTTGATGCAAACAAAGCATCTTAAACAAAATAGTGATAAGTGTCTTTGATTATTAGCCCCTAAGTAAGGGGCTGATTTTTAATGTAATTACAGTTTCGCCAGCTTTCGCTTTCTGTCTTTATTAGTTACACAGAAGTTGCCACGTTTTGTTCGGCACTTAGAGCAGGTTTCGCATACCGCAGGCTCTCGATTTCCTTCTTTCCAACGTTTAATTAGGTTTGGCTCTGACAGAAGTGGTCTAGATAAAGCGAAATACTGAATATTGGTCTTTTCAGCGAGTGTTTCAATTGCATTTATATCGGTTAAGCCGCCAACAGTAATTACGGGAATGTTTACATCTTTGCTTATCACCGCACCATACTGATGGAAAAAGCCTTCCTCCTGAATGGTGTACCCATCAAAGCTTTCACCGATCATAGTGTTAGCTTTACCGTGGATATTGCCGGAAATAATCAGCGCGTCAACACCAACCGTTTCCAGTTTTTTGCAGATTGAGCGTGTATCTTCAAAGGTCAACCCACCTTCAAAAAATTCGGTTGCAGTCAATTTAATCAGAAGAGGGAAGTCATTACCGACTAACTTTCTAGTTTCACTGATAATTTCAAGCAGAAAACGCATCCGGTTCCCCAAATTACCGCCATACTCGTCGGTGCGCTTATTATAGTAAGGGCTGAGAAATTGGTTGATTAAATAGGTATGTGCTGCATGAATTTCTACCCCATCAAAGCCACTTTTCTTTGCTCTTAGACAGGCTGCAGCAAATGCGTTAACGATGTCGGTAATTTCATCTTTGGTCATTGCTTTACCCTGAGTTTGGGTGCTTCTTTCACACACGTCACTTGGAGCAAAGATGACTCGTTCGCCAACGTTATAGGTAGTTTTAGTTCCACCATAGGCGATTTGCATGACGATTTTAGAATCGTATTGGTGAACAAGCTCAGTCAACGTTAAATACTCTTCGATAAAAGAGTCGTCGTAGATGCCCATCATGCCAGCGTTGGGCTTTTCCTCTTCTACAATGTTGGCATACCCGGTAACGATAAGGCCAACTTCACCTTTTGCTAACTCTTGGTAGATAGCCAAAAGTTTGTCTGTCATATGGCCATCTTCTGTCGCCATGTTTTCCCATGTTGCACTGCGTACAAATCGGTTTTTTAACACCATGTTGCCAATGCGGCTTTCTGAAAATAAATCACTCACACCTAACTCCTCGCTAATTTGGTCAGTGAACATCTCTTAGAGCAAATAAGGATTACCACCAGAAAGGTGGTTTTGAATATTTAGGACTTTCGAGAAGCAATGGCGGGATGGTAACGAATCTGAGTGTTCGAAAACTTAATCTAGATTAATGAATAGGGGATTGAACACATAGTTGATACGACGACACGCGTGAAATGCTGTTAATATGCCGGAGACATTTATTTGGAGAAGAATAGAACAATGACAAAACGTGTATATGTAATTGCCCAGTTCAAGCCTAAAACAGGTAAAGAAGCGGAATTATTTGAAGTGTTAAAAGCGTTAGAACCAGATTCATACCGTGAAGAAGGGTGCGTTCAATATACGGTGACTCGTCAGATCGATCATCCAAGTGCAGTAAGAAACGAATACCCAATCGTATTCAATGAAATTTGGAAAGACGCTGACGCATGGGCGGCACACGGTAACAGAAAACAGATCAAAGAATTTTTTGAAACTCAGGTGAAGGCTGAATCTGGATTGGTTGAAGATGCAATTGTAACTGCTTATACCGACGAAGCAGAGAATTATGATGCGCCGATATTTAATTAATGCCTAAGCTTATTATTCTTCGGCCCCTAACATAGGGGCTGATTTCTATCAGAAAAAATAAATTATTAAACAGGCAATGAGCGCTGGTATGCCTGCTAGAAACAGAACAAATCCTGTTTGATAATTTTGACGGTAGTGTTCCTGCTGCTCTCCATCAAAGTCATGACCTTTAACCATAGAGTAAGTTTTGTCGGTCATAGCATCATCAAGACGCGTAGTTTTGCTGTGTATTCCGCCTGTCCACATCAGCTTGGCTAAAGCCCACAGAATGATGACTACAAAGAAAAGGTAATCTTGAACATGGTTGGCTTTGAATGCGGTTACATATTGAGAGAGCACAAACACTGCAACGGCCGCAAATCCATTGATAATTAGTATATTGATAATTAACTTAGCCATGCCATCACTCCACTTGTCATCACGAGAATCACGCCCACAGATCCAACTGCGAGAGAAACGCTGATTTTATTCATTTTGTCTTGAGAATCGTTATCTCGTGACACGATATCCCGGTGAACCATCATAGAGAGAAAATGCTGATTGGTGGGGTGGTCACCATCAAAAACTAACAATGCAATGACCAGAGAAACGATGCCGCTGTATGTGACGTAATCAATCAGTGCTATGTTTGCCAAATAATCGAATGTCAGCCTGCAAGCCATCATTAAAGCAACGACAATAACCAAGGTGGCTAGTATTTTAAGCAGGATGCTTAACATTGATATTCCTTAGTTGCATCAGTTTCAGAAAGTTCCGTCAGTATACATAAAAGTTAAATTTATCAGATGGTTACAAACTGACTTTTTGATTTAAGTTTGTCGTTGTGTGAGGGGCATCAAGAGACTTGATAGGTGGGCAGATAAAAAGATTAGTAGTTGTTGCTTGTTACTCAACACCTTCGATTGCGTTATACTTCTGACGTTTTTATTTTTCGGAAGCATGCTGTAGCGTGCTTCTTTTTTATTGGGTTGAGAATGCACACACTTGAACAACTACGCTCTGGGGCGTTAAAAGGTATCCGTAGGCTAAAGCTTTGCTGTGATTTAACTGAGTTTCCGCGAGAAATTTTCTCTTTATCAGAATCTTTAGAAATTCTCGACCTCACAGGGAATCATCTTTCATCACTACCTGATGATCTTGACCAGCTCACCAAGCTAAAAGTTATTTTTTGTTCACAAAACCAGTTCAAACAACTTCCTGCCGTATTAGGTCGATGTGAGTCGTTAACTATGGTGGGGTTCAAATCCAACCAGATCACCGAGGTGCCTGAAGCTTCTTTACCAGCCCAATTACGTTGGCTAATATTGACCGATAACCGCATTCAATCGTTACCCGGTAACATTGGTCAGTATTCAAAGTTACAGAAACTGATGTTGGCAGGGAATCAGCTTACTGCGTTACCGGATTCGTTGGCACTTTGTCATCATTTGGAGCTGATCCGTATTTCTGCCAATAAGTTGGCTTCATTGCCAGCGTGGTTGCTCTCTTTGCCTAAGTTAACTTGGCTGGCTTATGCGGGAAACCCTGTTGTCGAGAAGCATGAATCACAGGCGTTAAAGGCTTCAATGGCAGAGATTGACTGGAACCAATTAGCCGTTAACGATCTGCTTGGAGAAGGAGCATCTGGGCTAATCTATCGAGGCGAGTTACAACAAGATAAGTTACTCCCTGTGGCTGTGAAGTTGTTCAAAGGCGCGATGACCAGTGATGGTTTGCCTTTGTGTGAAATGGCCTCAACCATAAAAGCGGGGCAGCACTCTTCACTAACACAAACATTAGGAAGAATTCAAAATCATCCTAATGGCACAGAGGGTTTAGTTATGGAACTGATTCCTGACGAATTTGGTAATTTAGCACTGCCGCCAAGTCTGGATTCATGTACTCGTGACGTCTATTCACAAGATCAGACATTTTCTGCTTCTGAGTTGTTCGGAATTGCAGGTTCCATTGCAGGTGCTGTCAATCACCTTCATCAGCAGGGTATGATTCATGGTGATTTGTACGCACACAACATACTCACTACACCATCGGGTGAGGCGTTGCTCAGTGATTATGGTGCAGCTTCATTTTTTGATGCCAGTGATATTGAGCAATCGTCTAAGCTGCAACGTCTAGAAGCCAGAGCGTTTGGCTGTTTGTTGGAAGAGCTGACAGAGCGTTGTGGTGAGGTAAATGAATCAGTGAGAAGTGAATTAAAAGCACTAGCTTCAAGCTGCCTACAATCTGACGTTTTAGCTCGACCTAGCTTTACGGAAATCTGTGAAGCCCTGCATCGTATCCAGTCACTGGTATAGCGTCGGTTTGTGGAGGTTGGGATTAATGCTCCAACCCTTAAAACGGTGAAACCCCGATGTTGGTAGCATCGGGGTTTCGAATTTTTTAGATTCATCAGTTGGTAAGGCTGATTTATCTTATATATGCAAAAGGTTGGATTTTATCCAACTAATTCCTTGGTAGGGAATTAGATGCGGATGAAGTCCATGTGCTCAACTTTTGGCTTGAACGCGTGACGTTGAACGTCTTGCGGCTTAACCTTCACTTCAGCACCATCAATTACTAGAACGATACCTTCGTAGAACTCAGGCTTGTCCATTTGGTTGATGATGTCATCGTGGTTAAGAACGATAGATACTGGAGCTGCTTCACCACCGTAAACGATAGCAGGGAATTTACCAGCGTGACGTAGGCGGCGGCTCGCACCTTTACCTAGTTCAGTACGTACTACTGCTTCAAATTTCATAGTATTTACTCTCAAAATTAGTAAAAATTAAATGAACAACACAATGCGACCTTGTGTTGTCGTAGCGCTTTGATAAATGTGGTTCATCCATCAAAACGAGCGCGGATACTATCATTCAATCACAGTTGTCGCAATAGAAATGTCGCTTAGCCGTTGTGTTTGCTGATTAATTCAGCTCATCGGCAAACACTTTGTCGCGCATTTTCCAAAAACGCCCCGATTTTCTGGCAATAACAAACTGTGGTGGCCGGAAGCGATGCTGATTGTTCACCACTTTGGTTGGTGATGCTTCGTCAAACGGTCGGTGTTTATCTGCTAAGTGTGGTCTTACGAATTTTTGCTTAAATAGGGCTTTTTGCTTTTGCGTGTTTAACGCCCAGAATTCATGTACCTGAGCGTTATTGTCACCGATATAGGTCACTTTGAGTTGTGGCTTGCCTTTATCGTCTTTATGTACGCTGATGTCCATGTTGAGACACTCGAAGACTAAAGCGTCCTTAAGGTTAAGCGCTTCTTTTAGCTTTTTGTCTGGGTCAACTAAGGTTGCATCACATTCATGACAGATGCGTGCAGCAATGTCGTTATCCGCGCCGCATTCGCCACAGTATTTAGCCCGGAAGCGGTATCCACAATGTTCACGTTCGTTGGTCTCTTCATCAGTAAAGTAGCCCTGACATTTACGACCATAATGCTCAATTAAAAAGCCATTATTGTCTAACTTGCCCCAGAAATTGTTATTAAAGCCGCAAGCAGGGCAGGGTATGGTGATGATTTCGCTGGTGGAGTCCGGTTTGGGATCCCCCACTTCAGGTTGGTATAGATCGTAAGTGTTGCCAGCGTAGTCCAGAACCAAACATTCTGTTTTGCCTTCAGACAAACGTAAACCTCGACCAACAATTTGTTGATATAAGCTGACCGATTCAGTGGGTCTTAGTATGGCAATAAGATCAACGTGGGGGGCATCGAAGCCAGTTGTTAATACAGACACGTTCACCAGATATTTTATTTCTCTCTGCTTAAAGGCTTGGATGATTCGGTCGCGTTCAGGAGATGGGGTATCGCCAATCACTAATGACGATTCTTCCTCTGGGAGTAAACCCATGATTTCCTGTGCGTGGCGAACCGTAGCAGCGAAAATCATAATGCCTTGTTTGTCTTTCGCTTGCTGAATAATTTGGGCAACGATTTGTGGCGTAGCACGTTTGGACTGTTCGATAACCAAGTCCATTTCTGACTCTTTATACCGACCTGTATTGGCTGGTTTTAGTTGGGAGAAGTCATAGCTGAGAACCGGAGCGTCAACTAAGCGTGCATGAGTAAGAAAGCCTTCATCTAATAGGTAACGGATTGGGAGTTCAAAAATACAGTCACGGAAGAAACGCTTTTCTTCACTACGTACTAAGCCTCTGGTGTGATACTGGTAGATCCACCCCATACCTAAACGATAGGGTGTAGCGGTTAAACCTAGAACCTTCATGCCTGGGTTAAGTTCCAGTAGGTGAGAGATAACTTTTTGGTAGCTGCTATTTTTGTCGTCTGGAACTCGGTGACATTCATCGATAACTAATAAAGAAAACTGATTCTTAAACTCATCAAGGTTTCTCACCACTGATTGAACAGAAGCAAACACCACTTGTTGGTCAGTTTCTTTTCTGCCCAACCCTGCTGAAAATATAGCGCCAGTGAGTCCATAGCCTTCATATTTAGCGTGGTTTTGCTCTACCAGCTCTTTAACGTGTGCTAGCACAAGTACTCGGCCTTTAGCCAGCCTTGCTAGTTCGGCAATCACTAAGCTTTTGCCCGCACCAGTAGGCAGTACAATGACCGCAGGGGTTGAGTACTTACGAAAATAATGGATAACCGCTTTAACGGAATCAGCTTGATATGGGCGAAGTGTGTACATGCAATGATTAGTGTTGTTGACTCTAGAATTAATTCTGTGAAATAGCTCAACTATTTTGAACGACATGCGTATAATACCTGACTTCAAGCAGATGAGGTATTCATGCGTTTAGATAAATTTTTGTGTGACGCGTTAGGTACGACACGTAAAGAATCCACCCAGATACTGAAAACCGGTGAAGTGACTGTGGATGGTGTTGTGCAGAAAAGTGGTTCTTTTAAAGTAATAGAGCAAGCAGCAGTAGAATGGCAAGGGCGAGAAATTACTCAAACGGGGCCAAGATACATCATGTTGAATAAGCCAGAAGGGTATGTTTGCTCACATGAAGATGGCTTTAACCACACCGCATTTGTTCTACTTGATGAAATGAACATGAATGGTTTGCATTTTGCTGGCCGTTTAGACGTTGATACGACTGGCTTAGTGTTAATTACCGATGATGGAAAGTGGTCGCATCGCATTACTTCGCCAAAACACAAGTGCGATAAGATTTATCGTGTTTGGCTGGCTGACCCTGTGCAACCCGATTACATAGAAAAGTTGGCCGCAGGCATTGAATTGCGTAATGAGCGTGAACTGACACTTCCAGCACAAATGGAAGTGATAGACGAAAACGAAGTGCTACTTACTATCCATGAAGGTAAGTATCACCAAGTGAAGCGTATGTTCGCAGCATTAGGTAATAAAGTTGTCGGTCTACATCGAGAGAAAGTTGGCCACATCATGCTAGATGAAGAGCTGGAACCGGGCGAATATCGCTACTTAACTGAAGATGAAATCGAGTCCGTTTGGAAGTAACGGCGTGATAGGAAGACCACGGATTTTCTGTTTTTTTTATACTTAACCTGTTTCTTCCCTCAATACATTTCCCTAGCAGATGTTCAACACGCTGACATCTTTTAGGCTTACCTGGCTAGGCTAATATTAAGTGCAGCTTGTGTGGCTGCACTTTTACTATAAAAACCGAACGGAGATTTATGACCTCACATACAGCGTCCTCGAGTAGCGATGAAACTAAAATCAGCTTTATTCTGTTTATTGTGTTGGGTGCAATTGGTGCTCTGACACCGCTTGCCATTGACATGTACCTTCCTTCAATGCCCGCGATTGCTAAAGATCTGGGTGTGAGTGCAGGTGCAGTACAAATTACGCTGACTTCGTACACTTTGGGTTTTGCTTTTGGTCAGCTATTACATGGTCCACTTGCTGATAGCTTTGGTCGTCGCCCTGTGATGTTGACAGGTATATTTCTGTTTGGTGTAGCGGCTGTGGTGAGTGCAACGACAAATGGTATCGATGCATTGATGTATGTTCGTGCAGCGCAAGGTTTTGCCGGAGCAGCAGCGGCTGTGGTTATTCAGGCGGTTGTGCGTGATATGTTCGACCGTGAAGATTTTGCTCGTGCAATGTCTTTCGTCACACTGGTTATTACTCTGGCCCCTCTTGCTGCGCCTATGATAGGCGGTCATTTAGCGATTTGGTTTGGCTGGCGATCCATATTTTGGGTTTTGGCAATGTTCGCTGTTATTGTCATTTTGATGGTATTTTGGAAGATCCCAGAAACGTTGTCAGAAGAGAACCGCCAACCGTTGCATTTTAGAAGCACCATCCGCAATTATTCAAAGCTGTGTCAAAGTGGCTTTGCGATGGGTTTGATCTTTTCAGGTGCATTTTCATTCTCGGGTATGTTCGCGTTTCTTACTGCAGGCTCGTTTGTTTACATCGATTTGTATGGTGTTAGCCCAAGTGAGTTCGGCTATCTATTTGGTTTAAACATTGTTGCGATGATTGCGATGACAACCATTAATGGCCGTTTTGTGAAGAAAGTTGGTTCGCATGCGATGCTAAGATTTGGCCTGTTTATTCAGTTAATGGCAGGTTTTGGTTTGTTCTTAAGCTGGCTAATGGAATGGGGACTTTGGGGAACCGTTCCGTTTGTTGTGATGTTTGTTGGCACAATTTCAACTATCGGTAGTAACTCTATGGCGTTGCTGCTGAGCGGATATCCTAGGATGGCAGGTACGGCTTCGTCACTCGCTGGAACATTAAGATTTGGTACTGGATCGGTTGTTGGTATGATCGTTGCGGCGATGCCAAGTGGTGTGGCATGGCCCATGGTTCTAGTGATGGCGATGTGTTCTGTGCTGTCTGCACTGTTTTATTGGACGTTAGGAAGAAAGGCGTAATGTCGGAATACTATTTAGAAATTCAGAATGTAGTGAATACCGCTTTAGATGAACTCGCTGCAGAGCATCGGTCAGGTAAACTCGCAAACGCACCTGTGGCCAACAATCACTTTTTAGTGCATTGGGTAACAAAAGCAATCAAGAGTCAAAGGTTTGCAAGTTGTGTTGTTGCTGATTTAACGCGTTGGCAAAAAGCCGGGCGTTCAAAAGGTAACCAATCCGAGCTACTTTTTACCTTTAAACGTATTTCGGCATTTTATAAACAGTTCTTTGCTGGCGACGCGGATAACGTCATTACTGACAAGAAGATCGAAGCTTTTCTGGATTTGATGGAAGAAGCGGATTGGGAAGTTTCAACGGCTGAGCCGTTGGTTGGAGAAGGTAAAGTACAGATCTTTACTGATGGCCAAAACTCATTGGCTTTGTGTTCCAATCAGTGTGATTCTTGTTTTGATGGTGAGTTGATGGTGAAACCAATGAACTGGTTTGTTCGTGGCAATCATGCACAGTTTATCGAGATGGCGAGCGCGGCTGGCTTTATGGTTCACAAGCAAACGGATTACAAATCGAACGTGAAATACCATGGTGAGTATTTGGTTTACCCATCCAATCATGGAACGCAGCTTGCGGAAATTCCGTTGTCATTGAAAGCGGACTAATTGCCTCGAATCTTCTTAAGTTGAAAGCCCTGGTACTGATATCAGGGCTTTTTACGTTTTGCTTTACGCACAATGGCTTTCACCATGCCATTAAAAATGAATAGGTGGGCAGGCATCATGGCAAACCAGTAGAGAAGCCCTAAGAAACCTTTGGGGTGCCACCACGCAGTGACATTCAGTTCGCGTTTTTCACCAAGATCTTTAATCGTGAACTCCAGCCTTCCTAAACCAGGGCCCTTCATTCCAAAAAATAGCGACAGGAATCGGTTGTTTTCACAGCGAATCACTTTCCAAGAATCGATGAAGTCACCGACTTCAAGTTCTGGCCCAGAAGGGCTTCTTCGAATTGGAATTCCACCACCAAAAAAGAGATCCAACCACTCTCTTGTTCGCCATAAAATATTGGCAAAGAAGTAACCTTCGTTTGGGCTACCGATGGTGGTGATGATTCGCCATAACTGAGCGTCAGTAAGATCAGTTTCAATCGTTGCGCCAGCTTGCTTAGGGTAGTAACCGAAACCCGGTTGCCAACGTTTCAGGGCGTTAGGTTCAAATCCCCAAACTTTGCTGCGTACGAATGTGCCTTCACGTTCAATGGTTAGCTTTACAGCATCGTTATACGAGACCAGCGTCTGAGGGTATCGGTGTTGGAGCTCATCGGAATGTGCTATGTAGTCGTGTTCCAATCCAGCTAATAGCGCGCTACCAATGCTGCTTGGCACGGACGTAATGATACCTAACCAGTACGATGCCATTCGTGGCGTCAACAGCGACGTTGACCATAGATGAAAAGGTTTACCTGCAGCACGGCAAATGACTTCAAACTGTTTGCGATAGGAAAGAATATCTGGCCCACCAGCTTCATAAATATGGCTTACCTGAGGTGTTTCTCTGGATAGCTCAATCAAGTAGTGATTGAGATTTTCCAAAGCGATTGGGTTGGCTTTGGAATCTACCCATTTGGGCGTAATCAGTATCGGTAAGTTGTAAACGAAATCACGCATAATTTCGAATGCAGCCGAACCGGGACCGATAATGACACCAGCGCGTACTTCGGTGATCGGAACTGAACTTTGGCGCAATATTTCTCCTGTCATTTGACGGGCTTTTAAGTGTTCTGAATCCCCCGTTTGTGGTTGGAGTGCACTGAGATAGATGACATGTTTTATCTGACTTTTATCGAGCGCTTGCTTAAAGTTATGAGCAAGTTTTAATTCGTAATCGAGAAAGTCGTGGCCTTGAGCCATGCCATGAACAAGGAAGAACACGAGCTCAAAATCAGAGACGATATTTAGTGTTTCTTGTTCATCAGCTAGATCTAAGTAGGTGATTTTGAGTTTTGGATCTGGAGTAGCTCGAGCTTCCAGGTAGTCAATATGGCGAGCCGCTGCAGTCACTTCATACCCTTGGGTTAACAGCAGTGGAAGCAGTTGCGAACCGACATAACCGGATGCACCTAGTACCAGCACTTTTTTCATCCATACACCTCGGTTTGTATTGGTTAGCTTATGCACAAATGAGTATAATAGACACAATTTTCGTTCTTCATCAATCTCTTGTCTTCTGAGGTGTCGCTTGTCCCTGTTATCTAATGTTTTGCTTCATACAAAAGGCGACTTTTTTCGTCGTCTGGTTGCTATCGCTATACCGATAAGCCTGCAGATGTTGCTTTTATCCAGCCGTGGGCTGGTTGACGTTCTGATGCTGGGTCAACTGGGTGAAGCCGAAATCGCAGCTGTGGGGGTGGCGGCCAGAGCGACGTTTGTTTCCACCATTATGTTAGTGGGCATGTCGGCGGGTGGAGCACTGCTGTCAGCACAATACTGGGGCGCAGGGGACCGAGAAGGCGTTAGGGGAAGTACGGCACTTACATGGTTGATGTCGATGATTTTCGCTTTGTTTACCGTAGTGCTGTTTGTGGTGTTCCCAAATGATATTATGGCTCTTACTACGGATTCGCAAGTGGTGAATGAACTCGGCAGTCAGTACTTAATCATCACCTCTTTCAGTATGTGTGCGATTGCCTGCGTGAATAGTATGTCAGTGGGCTTAAGAGCAATGCACAAGCCTGGTATCAGTACTTTTTTCAGTGGGGTGGGTATTGTTTCCAATATCGTACTTAACTGGATACTGATTTTTGGTAAGTTAGGCTTTCCTGCTCTGGGAATCCAAGGTGCCGCGTTAGCAACTTTGCTGAGTGGGGTGATTGAGGTTGCTTGTTTGTATGGCTATTTGTACAGTAAAAAACACCTGCTGGCATTTGGTATCGCTGACCTACGCCAGGTTATTGAGCTAAGCAATGTTGTTAGATTTTTGAAGTTGTCTTTGCCTACGACATTCAACTTCCTTGCATGGTCCGGAGGGTTGTTTGTCTATCACGCAATTATGGGACAGACTGGCGTGCAGGGGTTAGCTGCGTTGTCAGTGATGACGCCAGTTGAGTCGATTTCTTTGAGTTTATTAATCGGTTTGTCTAATGCAGCAGCGGTACTGATTGGCAATCAGCTCGGAGCGAAGCATTATGAAGCGGTTTACTATCAAGCGTTAGGCGTGATAGGGGCGAATTTTATCACCGCTATCTTTATGGCTGGGATACTGTATTTGGCGCAGATTCCTATCCTAAATTCGTTTAGTGCGTTAACTGTGGAAACACGAGCTCTAGTTGAAAAGTTCATTTTGATACTCACGTTCGGTATCATGTTACGTTCAGTTCCTATGGTGGCTATCGTTGGGGTTTTACGTGCCGGTGGTGATGTAAAGTATTGTTTTGGACAGGACCTGATTGCGCAGTGGCTAATCGGTATCCCATTAGCTGCTGTTGCCGCGATCTATTTTGGTGCAAAACCTGAATGGATATACCTGCTTTTTCTGAGTGAAGAAGCTGTAAAATGGGTTGGCTGCTTTTATAGAGTAAGAAGTAAGAAATGGATGCGTAATCTTATCGAAAGCTGAATTTTAACTGCTAAGTTGCTGTATTTTAGAGCAACTCAATAGCAGTACGCGGCAAAAGGCTTCCTACTGTGGGGGATTTAGTGTAAATTCTCCTCCCGTTCTGTGTCGTGTAAACCTAAGTGTCTAAGCACTGCTTACTGTACGTCATGTAAATTGACAAACCTTTATATCAAGTGGGCAACTGTTCCGAATTGATGATGGAGATTGAATGTTACAACTGGTAAACCTGAGCAAAGGATATGTCGACGGTGGTGAATTCCACCCTGTGTTACAGGGCGCCGAGTTAACGATCAATCAAGGTGACCAATTGGCTCTGATGGGAGAGAGTGGTTCCGGAAAGAGTACTCTTCTGAACCTTATCGCTGGGCTTGATGTTGTTGATTCTGGTGAAATTTGGTTCCCAGATTTCTCTATGCATAACACCACAGAAAACCAGCGAACTGCTTATCGTCGCAATAACATTGGTCATATTTTCCAGCAATTCAATTTACTTCCAACCCTCAATATTGCTGACAACATTCGTTTTTGTCGTCAGCTTAAAGGGCTACCTGAAGACCGTGGATTATGGCGCCAGATTATTTCCGCGCTTGATTTGATGCCGCTTTTAGGTCGTTACCCTGAAGAAGCCTCTGGTGGTCAACAACAAAGAGCCGCCATAGCTCGTGCTTTGTACATGGAACCCACAATTTTACTTGCAGATGAACCAACCGGTAGTCTCGATGAACGTAATGCCGAAGCCGTAATGCGTTTGTTAACGACACTGGCAAGACAGCTAAAATGTACTTTGTTCCTCGTGACGCACAGCGAAAAAGTCGCACGACATATGGATGGTTGTATTCGTCTTCAAGGGGGACATCTTCATGTTATGGCCCGTAGTTAAAGCGCTACTTGGTCATTATCGCCGTTACCCTTTACAGATCATCCTGGTTTGGTTCGGTCTCACTCTAGGTGTTTCTTTGCTTGTTGGTGTTACCGCAATTAATCAACATGCTCGATTAAGTTATGAAAATGGTGAAAAGCTATTTTCTAATCCTCTTCCGTACCGCATTCGCCCTAAGCATGTTGGAAACCGAATCCCACAAGGTTTTTATATCCAATTACGCCGAGATGGTTTCCATCAATGTACGCCTTTTGATAGCTATCGTTTTACCACTCAAAAGGGCGTAGATATCTCTTTACTGGGTATTGATCCTGTAGCACTCATTCCTGTCGCAGGTGATAAAAGTCTTAGTGAGGTTCAGGCGATTAAATTGATGCGTGAACCCTATCCAGTATTAGTCAGTGATCAGTTTGCTTCAATCCAAGGCTGGAACGATGGTGACATGATTAAAATGCAAGATGGTACCGAACTTGGTCCGGTCCAAATTGATCAAAACAATCTCATCACGGGTACTCGTCTGGTCGCTGATATGTCATTGATTCGTCAACTTCGTAAAAGCTCAGGCTTTAGCTCGATTGCCTGTAGCGAAATGCCAGAAAAAAAATTGGAGCGGTTGATTCAATTGCTTCCTAAAGGCATGTCGTTGAAACAAAGTGCTCGTTCAGAGTTGGAATCACTGACCAAAGCATTTCATATCAATTTAAACGCGATGGGGATGCTTTCATTTTTGGTCGGGTTGTTTATTTTTTATCAGGCGATGTCTTTGTCATTTATTCAGCGTCAACGATTGGTTGGGATGTTACGCCAAGCAGGAGTTAATGGCTGGCAATTAGCGCAGGCGTTGTCGTTAGAGTTGTTTGGTTTAGTTATTATTAGTTGGATTTGTGGCAACGGCCTTGGTTTGGTGTTAGCCAATCAGATGATCCCTTCTGTTTCAATGAGTCTATCTGATTTGTATAACGCCAACGTTGGGCTATCTATTGTTTGGGATTGGGAGTGGAGCCGTTATAGTCTATTGATGGCTATTGTGGGGGCTTTTGGTTCTTGTGCTTGGCCTCTTATCCGTTTACTAAGATCACAACCGATTCGTTTAACGACGAGGTTGTCTATCCTGCGCTTTACTGGTAATGAATTTTTGTTTCAAACCTTTGTCGCCGGAGCATTGATCGTCGCCGCTATTGCTATTTATCAGGCACCAAAAACTCAATCATCCGGTTTTACTATTATCGCTTTAATGCTGATAAGTACCGCTTTGTTAACGCCCTATATTATTTGGAAATGGTTCAATAGTTTTTCCTATACTTTACGCTGGGTTAAGGCGCGCTGGTTTTTCTCCGATGCAGCTGCCAGTATGAGTTATCGTGGTGTTGCAACAATGGCATTTATGATCGCTATGGCTGCCAATATTGGTATTGTTACTACCGTGGGGAGTTTCCGCGATACAACGGAACAATGGCTTGAACAGCGCTTGGCGGCGGATTTGTACCTGTTTCCAACCAACAACTCTGCTTCTGTAATCAGTGGTTGGTTACAAAACCAACCAGAAGTGAATCATGTATGGTGGCGTTGGGAGAATCAAGTTCCTTCAGAAAGAGGCACATTGCAGGTGGTCAGCACTGGGCCGAGTTTTGATGAAGAAAACTCATTGACGGTGAAGTTAGCCGTACCAAACTATTGGTACTATCTACATCAATCCAAAGGGATTATGATCAGTGAATCCATGTCACTTAAAATGGATCTTCGCCCTGGCGATTCTATTGATCTAGCTGAACCTTTAGGTGATGGTTGGCAGATACTCGGAGTCTACTATGATTATGGGAACCCTTATAACCAGATACTGATGTCCCATCAGAACTGGCTGCAAGCTTTCGCTGGCAGTGGTGACATTGCCTTAGCGGTGGTACTAAAAGAGAATGTTGAGAGACACACTGTAATCAGCCGATTAAATTCGGTATTCCATTTAGACCCTGAACGTATTATTAACAACGGTAATATTCACCGGCAAGCGATGCGAGTCTTTGATAGAACATTTGTCATCGCGGACACCTTAGGAAATTTCACCTTATTTATCGCCGTTTGCGGTATTTTCTTTGCGACATTAGCGGGGGAAACTTCCCGCCAACGACATACGGCTTTATTACGCTGTTTAGGGGTTTCAGGTAAAGAGTTGGTGGTCATCGGTGCATTGCAACTGTTTGTTTTTGGGCTCATTTCAATGTTGATTGCTATGCCTTTAGGGCTGGCATTAGCTAAGTTAGTGGTAGAAATAGTTATAAAACAATCGTTTGGTTGGACAATGGAACTTAAATTAATGCCATGGGCTTATGTAAAAACGGCATTGTTGTCTATGCTGGCATTGATCATAGCTGGCGCATTACCCATTATTCGTCTTGTGCGTAAATCGCCGATGAAATCACTCAGGGATGCGTTGTAATAATGAGGAAAGTGAAACTGAAATACACTCTCGCTTTTCTATTGCTCGCAGCTACAGTTTCTGTGATCAGTATTGTGCTGCGAACATTTTATCAGCCGCAAAGTGTTGAGGTTGTTGAAAATGAAGTGAAAGAGTTACTACAAGCCGACACTGCATTAACGTCAGAACATGTCGCTGAAGGCCCAGTGGTTCTACCCGCAGACTTTCGGTTCCATCCTGAGTTTCAGCATGAGTGGTGGAATTACGCTGCGAGTGTTTATGATAGTCAGGGACAACACTATTTTGTACAGTGGAGCTACTTCCGATTAGCCAACGCAGATAAACGAGACTCATTAGGCTGGAGTAATTCTCAGATTTATTCATCTCATATTGCCATCTCTACCGATAAAAACATCTGGAAAGAACAACGTATTGCTCGTGGTGGAATTGGACAAGCAGGTTTGCACAACCCTCCATTTCGTATTTGGATCGATAATTGGGCTTGGCGTTCACTTGGGAGAACGGCTTTTCCCGGTCATCTTGATGTAAAGTCAGACCAATTTTCTGTCTCTTTATATAGTGATAACCATGGTCGTTTGATTTTACCGGGCAAACGTGGTCTGCAAAGAAAACATGCTTCGATACCCATTGCGACATACAACATGCAGGCACCATACTTATCCGTTTATGGACAACTTCAATTAGAAGAGAGCGGCCAGCCTATCAGTGTTAAAGGTACGGCATGGATGAGTAAAGAGTGGGGCAATGGTTTAATGACTAATACTCAACAAGGTTGGGACTGGTTTGTCATTAACCTTAATGAGCGAACTACGTTATCACTTAAACGGATGCGCCAAGACACTGAGCTGCCTTTTATATTCGGAACGCTTTCAACTCAAGATGGTAAAGTCATTTCATTAGCTCGTGATGATGTTGCGATTACGCCACTGAATAATGTTGAGCTAGAAAATGGAAAGGCTTTGCCAATGGCATGGCGTATTACGCTTGCCGAGTATAATATTGATTTGACGACTCACGTAGATAACTCCAACTCGTGGCTTCCATTTGCCATACCGTATTGGCAAGGTTCAATTCATACGACTGGTAGTCATGAGGTCAAAGGCTTTATACAGTCCGTAGGGTATTAATTATAAAAGAAAAGGAGCAATCAGCTCCTTTTTTCCATTTTTGTAGTACAGAGTTTTTATCTACTGCTATTGTTTCTGTAATTGTTTCTTCTCTATACTTAAAATATAGCAATAAATGCGGAATATATATCCAATATTGTCGATTGATTCGGAAAAGCCGATGTTTCGAATCATTACAAGCGATTATTCAAGGGGTAAAACAACCACTACACTGATGCCCATCTGTTCGTAATCATTTATCGACATAACGAAATTATAAGGACGATATAATGACTGATATCATTCGCGACTTTTTAAAAATGGAGTCTGCTGGTGGCATTATTTTGGTAATTGCTGCGGCTATCGCTATGGTAATCGCAAACTCACCGCTCAATGAACTTTATCAAGCGGTACTGCATTCATACATTCTTGGAATGTCCGTCTCTCACTGGATCAACGATGGCCTAATGGCTATCTTCTTTTTATTGATTGGTCTTGAAGTTAAACGCGAGCTTCTTGAAGGTGCTTTGAAGTCTCGTGAAACCGCCATTTTCCCAGCTATAGCTGCGGTAGGTGGTATGCTGGCACCAGCGTTAGTATATGTTTTATTTAACTCTGCAGATCCTATGGCTATTCAGGGTTGGGCTATCCCGGCGGCGACTGATATAGCATTTGCTTTGGGTATTATGGCTCTGCTTGGCAACCGAGTGCCCGTTAGCTTAAAAGTGTTTTTGCTCGCGTTAGCAATTATTGATGATCTAGGTGTTGTTGTTATCATCGCGCTTTTCTACAGTGGCGACTTGTCAACGATGGCATTAGCAGTTGGCTTCTTAATGACTGCGATTCTATTTTTAATGAACGCTAAACATGTGACAAAAATTAGTGCTTACCTAGTTGTTGGCTTCATTCTATGGGTTGCGGTTCTTAAGTCTGGTGTACACGCGACATTAGCAGGTGTTGTTATTGGTTTTGCAATTCCACTTAAAGGTAATGGTAAAGAGCATTCTCCATTGAAGCATCTCGAACATGGTCTCCATTCCTATGTCGCGTTTGGTATTCTGCCTCTGTTCGCGTTTGCTAATGCGGGTATTTCTTTAGAAGGCGTTTCGTTTAGTGCTTTAGCATCAACCTTACCTTTAGGTATCGCTTTGGGTCTATTTATTGGTAAACCGTTAGGTATCTTTAGCTTTAGTTGGATGGCTATAAAACTGGGTGTGGCGAAACTACCTGAAGGTATTGGTATGAAGCAGATTTTTGCAGTGTCAGTACTGTGTGGTATCGGCTTTACTATGTCCATCTTCATCTCATCCCTTGCGTTTGGTATGGAGAATGTTGAGTTCGATCGATATGCACGTTTAGGTATTTTGATGGGATCAACGATGGCAGCAATTGTGGGTTATATCTTATTAAGCTTCTCGCTACCGAAGAAAGCAAAACAATAATTCTCACCGTGATGAATATGAAACCTCAGCTTCGGCTGAGGTTTTTTGAACGTCATCTAGCATCGGCTAAACAGCCAGGGCCCATTAAACTTGAAGAAGGGATAATGTTTCTCTTGATGAGCTATAGTAATCAGCGCGTAAAAAAGAAGTCCTGATTTTCTTGTCAGGACTTCTTACAGTGCTAAAACGTTGTAGAGGGGCTACCTTTTCTCTAGAGAAGAGAAGATCGTCCACTCTTCCACCACTTTTTCTTTAAGTCCGACCACGGTTGCTGTTACCTTACGATTAATCGCGTGTGCTGCCGGATCATCGCCTTCATCTTCCAACCTTGTCTCACCATAACCAATGATTCGCACTCGTTTGGGGGCGATATCGTAAGAGAGCAGCTTTTGTTCCACCGCTTCTGCCCGTTTTTTTGATAACTCCAAATTATATTCATTACTGCCGACTTTACTGGTGTAACCTTGAATCTCGATTGATGCAGATTTATAGGCTTTCAAGAAGTCTGACATGGTTTGAATTTGGTTAGCGAAAACAGGATTAATTTCATAAGAATCGTGGGCAAATAAAATACGCAGTTGACGCTGATCCTGCTCACGACGTACTTCTCCACAGCCATCATTATCGACTTGTGAACCAGCGGGTGTCCCCGGACAAATATCACGCGCATTGACGACACCATCTTGGTCGTCATCCTGTAAGTCTGCGATCTGATTAGCTGTTGGAGTTTCCATGTATTGGTACTCTTCCTCACTCAATGCCGGAGGAGTCATCACCATTGTGGTAAGGATAGCCATTAATAGAGTGCTCTTGCTCATAATTAGTACTCCACTTCCGTCGTCCATTCTTCAGGGATATCAACCAGCAGTGCGTCGATAAGAACACCCGTCGCGTTCATCACTCGATACTTAGCGTATTGCTCAGCATAGTGTGCATCTAAGTACTCTTTGCGCGCTTCGAACAGCTCGTTTTCGGTGTTTAGTAAGTCCAACAGTGTTCGCTGTCCAATTCCGTACTGCTTTTCATAAGCGACGACGGTTTGTGCTGATGAGTCAACGTGGTCGGCTAAAAAGTTTTTCTGTTGAAGTGTTAAATCGAGTGCACTCCATGACAAACGCAGACTCTCTTCTATTTGGCGATAAGCATCATCACGTAAGTCTTTCGCCTTATTGAGTTGATATGCTGCGCTTTCACTGAGATCACTATCACTGCCGCCATTATACAAGTTGTACTTCATACGAAGCATAGCGACGGTTTCATCTGCATCTCCCTCGTAGCCACCAGCATCATCACGCCAAGTTTGACGCGCCTCAATTGAAAAGGTTGGGTAATAAGGGGCTTTTGACTGTTTATATTGGAAACGCGCTGAGTCAACATCTGCATTGGCTATTTTTATTACCGGGTGGTTATCAAACGCTTCCACTAAAGCGTCGGAAAGTGACAATGGAATTTTTGATTCATCGGCGCGCGGATAGATAAGGCCTAAGGGCTCTTGACCGACGAGTCGGCGAAACTGAGTGTGAGTATCAAACAGGTTATTTTGTGCCGCGAGTAAATTACCTTGTGCTTTTGCTATCCGAGCTTCTACTTGCGTTAAGTCTGCTGTCGAACCAATTCCAGAATCCACACGCCGTTTAATATCGCGATAGATATCGATATGAACAGAGAGGTTGCTTTCAGATAAAGCTAAAATTTCAGTCGCCTTGACCGCAGCTAAGTACACATCGGTCACTTGAAGTGCCAAATTTGATGCATCATCTAATAGTTGTAACCGAGTCGATTCTGCTTCAGCCGCGGTTCTATCGATGTCGTTAAGGGTACCGTTGCCATCCCAAAGGAGTTGATTGATTATGATACTGGCTTCTTTACGAGTTAAATCAGTATCTTCTCTTCCGGTAGATGAAGCTGGTCGAATACCTTCGTAACCAATACCAGCGTCTAAATCGATAGTCGGTAGATAGTTACCTCCGGAAGCGTCACTCTCTTTAACAGAGCTTATATACTGGTTGTAACTGCTCTTGATTTCAGGGTTAGTTGCTAATGCAATTGCTACCGCCTGCTCAAGTGTTTGAGATGAAGCTGGGGCAGATAATATGAGCAAGCATCCAGCTAGAAATGAAAGTTGCTGTTTCACTATGACGCTCCTTATAGTTCGAATTATTTCGTACCAGACCAAAGATGTTGTTAGTTCAATGGTTGAGTTTTGAGCTGTTATAGATAGTTATGTAGTTTAAGTAATATTAGTTTATAAACACAAAAAGCGAGAGCTTAGTTCAAAAAAGTACCAATGATTATTTTCCTTATTTATTGATACCTTAGTCATTATAGGAGCTGTAGTACTAGTAATTTAGTTGATGCTTAAACAGCGACCATCTAATGTTAAAGCATGGAAAGTTGCGCATTTTTTGGGGGGCGCGCAGCATTGATCACCGAGCTATAAAAGCTTAAGGGAGCACAATATGGACGCACGAACTTTTAGCCAACTTATGCTTGCTAACGCTACTTTGGTTATTGATAGGCAAGGTCAAATTCGTGAACTTGTAGCTGGTGCGGTGCCCGCGCCTGGTGAAGTCGTGGTTACCGTTGGAGATGGAGCTAATCCACAAGTGACGGCAGAAGAAGTTCCGGGAAGTGAGCAGGGCGCTTTAAACTTAAATTTTGATGAAGAAATTGCTCAGATCATTGGACAATTAGAGCAAGGGGCTGACCCGACACTTAATGAAGATCAAGCAACCGCCGCTGGTGGGGCAAATGGCTCTGCATTGGGAAATAGCGGTACGGTCGTCATGCAACTTGCCAGTATCATTGCCGCTACTGCATTTAGTACCTCAGGATATTCACGTGAGAGTTTAAGTGAAACCCAAAGTTTGAATGAAGACTTAGTTGAGGATGAGCCTCCAGTTTCTTCGGTGCCACCAGTCGCGTTGGACATTGTTCAACCTGTTGTGACTCCACAAGCTGAGCCTCCACAAGCCGATCCTATCGACAGCGAAACCTCTCGTTCTTATGAAGAGCAAAACCAACCTATTGTTGAAACATTGACATTGGACTTCCAACTTGGCGAAGGCGAACAGCCACCGGTGTTTGATTCAGGTATTGGCCCCTTTGTTGTTGATGGCTTTGGTTCCTTGTCTTACATCAATGGTGAGTGGGTGTTTGAAGCCGCTTCTGCATTTAATGAACTTAATGTCGATGATGAAGAGTCAGGTCAGTTCGTTGTTACAGACACTGAAGGCGGAACCCATGTTGTAAATGTCACCATAACAGGGACGAATGATGCTCCGGTATTCACGGGAACAGTTTCTCCACAATCGTTTGATGTCTTTGGTGAAGAACAACAAGTCGCTAATAGTTATTCGCAAGAGTCTGGTTATATATTTCACTACTATGAAAATCATCAGGATGACGCGATTGGTCGAATAACCGCGACCGATGTTGATGACGAAGATACAGCACTTACTTATCAAATCATTGATGGCGAAGGCGAAAACGATACGCTTTATTCTGATTATTTTACTATCGATAGTCAGGGTTATATCTACCTAACCGCTTTAGGTAAAGAAGCGTTTACTAACGATTTTGAAGCGGCGCAGAACATTCATGAGCTACAAGTGAAAGTCTCCGATCCTGCAGGCGCATTCGATCTCGTCACGGTTACGTTGAAAGAGCTTGAAGTTGATACTCCGCCAGAAGCAAACAGCTTTACTCAATCAGTCATGGATAATTCAGAAATTCAGATCGTGTTTGATAATGACGGAAAAGCCAACGACCACATTTCCGATATCGAAGACGATGATCCTCAAGGAGAGGTTTTAGGTATTGTCATTGGCGAACTTCCGGAAAATGGAACCCTCTGGTATTTGGACCCAGATACGCAAGTGAAAAGAGCGCTTGGAGAGGAGGATTTGGGATTAACATTAGACCCTAAAGCGATATCCTATGTTGCAAACTTGACCTCAGAATCCTTTGTTTTAGCTGACAACTTAGACCTATTATCAGCAGTGCACTTAACTGGGAATAGCAGTAAAGCGGCGACCGTAGTTTGGCAAGAGTCAAACCCTTCAGACAATAGCGGTACGGGGGTAGGTGTATCAAGTTCAGAAAATGGTCAGGGTGGGCAGGGTATCGGTAAAGCTGAGGTACTGACACTGGATCTATCAAGTAATCTAATGGCATCCG
Organism: Vibrio sp.; assembly: GCA_048259585.1. Lineage (GTDB taxonomy): Bacteria > Pseudomonadota > Gammaproteobacteria > Enterobacterales > Vibrionaceae > Vibrio. The sequence goes on from JBLXHN010000001.1 coordinate 408,164, forward strand.
TCAGCTATACCTTAGAAGGTATCAACCCTAACCATGGCGCAAGTGTGACCTATAGTTATCTGTTGGATGGAGAGACAGTGACACAAACGGTTGCCTATGATGAAAATAGTGCGGGTTATGAGGAGTCATCGCAAACGATTCAAGTCAGTTATCAAGCTCCAGAGGGAGGTGCTATTACTCAGGTCGATTTCACCAGTTTAGATAATGGCTCAAACTATACAGTGAGTGAGTTTGAAGGCTCGGGGGTCCCAACGGTTCAAGATGATAGTTTTACATACAAAGCCATTGACTCAGAAGACCAACTTTCACAAAACGACAATGGGGAGAATGGATATTCGGTAGTCACGCTAGATGCTTATGAAACACAAATTGCTGACAGTGAAACCGGATATGTAGAAGCGAAACTTGGTGCAGATATAATGCAGGGTGATGAACAGGCTAATATTTTCGCTTGGCTTGATACTGCTTTAGATAATAGTTCAGACATCGTCAAAAACTTCGAGTTTGGTGTTGATAAAATAGATTTAACATCCATTTTAGACGATGACCCTAACACCACTAATATTGATGATCTAATGAGTCAGATTGAAGTCACTGATGACGGCACTGACGTAACGTTAACCGTCGCTCATGGTGAGAATCAACAAGTCATTGTGATTGAAGATGGCGTGACTGATTACATTGATACCTATGGTGGCGATTTTGATGCGACTATATTCTTGACTGATGTATTAAAAACCACCGCGACCGAATCCGCATAAAAGAATCGATGGACGAAAGCCCTTGCTGTGCAAGGGTTTTTTTTATCCTTCGATTCATTGCCAAATAATGATTCCGGGTAGCTTCAATTTCTTGTTATTGAGAAGGGTTATTTTTCCACAATTTTTTATTGCTAAAAGTATCAAATTTATGTTAATTTCCGCCCCAATCTCGGACGTTGTTTCTGGGGGATACGCGTGATGACCATTCAGGCTGATTGTGACATTACGTAGGGTAGGTATCAGCAAGCCCTTTTGTTGATAGACGGGATACTTAATGCTGTGGGAACAGCATACTAATGGGAAACCCAACATTGAACTCATTTAAACTACAACCAGTAATCAGCTTTGTACTTCCAGAATGCCCTGTATATCAAGACAGTAGCATTACAGAACCTTGATCCTCTGTTTTAGTTAATTGCCATCAAAAAGGATGGCCCGGTATTCCGTATCTGTATTTTACAGACGGAATGTTTTGCTATTTGTCGTTTCTCTTATTTAAGTCAGCGTAGAGAAATGAACAGAAATTTACACTTTTCAAGGGGACTAAGATGAGTACAGCCTTTGAAGTCGATAACACTATCGCAACCGCAATTTCAAACCAGATTCCAGTCGTAGACGGTGTTTACGATCTTACTCCTGATGAAGTTCTCCTTGAACAAGCAGAACATGAGTCTGAAGTACGTTCATACCCACGTCGTTTACCTATCGCTATCAAACAAGCTTACGGCTGTTTGGTAGAAGACACTCGTGGCCAAATCTTCCTAGATTGTTTGGCTGGTGCAGGTACGCTGGCTTTAGGTTACAACCATCCTGAGATTAATCAGGCGCTCAAACAGCAGTTAGACTCAGGTCTACCGTACCAGACGCTTGATATTGCTACTAAGTCTAAAACAGACTTCATCAAAGCCGTGAAAGGGTTCTTACCTTCAGAGTTAGGTGACAACTGTGTCATTCAGTTCACAGGCCCTTCAGGTGCAGATGCAGTAGAAGCAGCAATTAAACTCGCTAAGCAAACGACTGGCCGCAATACCATGTTTGCCTTCCGTGGTGCCTACCATGGTATGACAAACGGTACAATGGGCATGATGGGTAACCTGAATACTAAAGCGCGTCGCACTGGCTTAATGTCAGATGTACACTTTATGCCGTTCCCATACAACATTCGCTGCCCATTTGGCCTTGGCGGTGACGAAGGTGCGAAAGCGAGCATTCGTTATATTGAACGTCTGTTAAACGATGACGAATCAGGCATCATGAAGCCTGCTGCAATCATTGTTGAGCCAGTTCAAGGTGAAGGTGGCGTTATGCCGGCACCTGCATTCTGGTTACGTGAACTTCGCCGCATCTGTGACGAGCATGAAATCATGCTGATTCTTGATGAAATCCAGTGTGGGGTCGGTAAAACAGGTTACAACTTCGCATTCGAAGAAGCGGGTATTGTACCTGACGTTCTATGTCTATCTAAAGCGATTGGTGGTGGTTTGCCAATGGCTCTGTTGGTTATCAACAAGAAGTTTGATACCTGGAAGCCAGGTGAACACACTGGTACGTTCCGTGGTAACCAATTAGCCATGGTTTCTGGTGCTAAAGCGCTTGAAATCATCAACCGTGACAGCCTGGTAGAGCACGCAAATATTGCGGGTCAATATCTACGCATGGGCTTAGAAAAAATTCAAAGCCGCGTGAACTGTATTGCAGAAGTACGTGGTAAAGGTTTGATGCTGGGTCTTGAAATTAAAGATCCAAGTGGCGAACTGAACAAGTTTGGTGAGCCAAAGTCTGCACCTCAATTAACGCTTGGCATTCAACGTGCTGCGCTTGAGCGTGGTTTGATGGTTGAGAAAGGCGGCCGCGACGGTTCGGTTGTTCGTTTCCTTCCTCCATTGATTATCTCTTTCGAGCAGATTGATTTTGCACTTCGCACACTTGAAGAAGCGATTATTGTTGCTGGTGGCGGTTATGTTGATCCAGAGCCAACCAATCAAGAGTGGAAGAAGCACTTTATTCAAACGGGTGAAATGGGCAGCACTGAGTTCTCTAAAGTGATGAATCACACCACTGCGGCGATGAAAGCGGTATTCGAACAAGTGAATGCACCATATTCAGGTATGGATCCAAAATCGTTGGAAGAAGCGATTTACGCGGTTGACCTTGATAACAAGAATGCTTCATTGAATGAAGTCATTTCCGATACAGCTGACCTAGTTGCGAAGAACTCTATCATTGTTCAGCATCCTGACTGTATTGCACACCTGCACACACCACCGTTGATGCCATCTGTGGTTGCTGAAGCGATCATCGCTTCTTTGAATCAATCTATGGATTCATGGGACCAAGCTTCTGCAGCAACATTCGTTGAGCAGAAAGTAGTGGATTGGATGTGTACTAAGTACGAACTGGGTGCAGATGCTGATGGTATCTTCACTAGTGGTGGTACTCAAAGTAACCAAATGGGCTTAATGCTAGCTCGTGACTGGATCGCTGATAAACTGAGCGGTCACTCAATTCAGAAGCTAGGTCTACCGGATTACGCTGACAAACTTCGTATTATCTGTTCGAAGAAATCTCACTTTACCGTTCAGAAGTCAGCTTCTTGGATGGGCTTAGGTGAGAAAGCAGTTCTGACCGTTGATGCCATGCCAAACGGCACCATGGATGTGACTAAGCTTGAAGCCGCTGTTGAAGCTGCGAAAGCTGAAGGTTTGATTCCATTTGCAGTAGTGGGTACAGCCGGTACGACTGATCACGGTGCGATTGATGATCTAACCACTATCGCAGATGTTTCAGAAAAACACGACCTATGGATGCACGTAGACAGTGCATACGGTGGCGCGTTGATTCTAAGCAGCCATAAAGACCGTTTGAAAGGTGTAGAACGCGCGCATTCAGTGAGCGTTGACTTCCACAAACTGTTCTTCCAAACCATTAGCTGTGGCGCTCTGCTGCTTAAAGATAAGAGCAACTTTAAGTTCCTGCTACACCATGCAGATTACTTAAACCGCGAACACGACACTCTGCCGAATCTGGTAGATAAGTCTATCGCGACTACAAAACGATTTGATGCCTTGAAAGTGTTTATGACCATGCAAAATGTCGGTCCTAAACAACTGGGCGCAATGTACGACCACTTATTAGAACAAACACTAGAAGTGGCCGATTTGGTTCGTCAGCATAAAGCCTTTGAGCTTTTGGCTGAACCATCTTTGTCTACCGTGTTATTCCGCGCTGTAGACAGCCAAGCGACAGATTTCGATGAGCTTAACAAAGCAGTTCGAATGGAAGCGCTGGTACGTGGTATCGCTGTACTTGGCGAGACCATTGTGGATGGCAAAACTGCCTTGAAATTCACAATCTTGAACCCATGCTTGAAGATTTCGGACTTCGAATCTCTACTGGCTAAAATTGAAACTCTAGCGTCTGAGCTAGCGAAATAAAGGTAACGGATATAATGTCAATTCTACAGATTGGTGCGGGCGGCGTTGGTTGGGTTGTCGCACATAAAGCGGCTCAAAACAACGACGTGCTGGGTGATATTACCATTGCTTCACGTTCTATCGGGAAGTGTGAGAAGATCATTGAATCAATTAAGGGTAAAAACAACTTAAAAGATTCTACTAAGAAGCTAGAAGCTCGTGCGGTTGATGCCGACGACGTAGATGCGTTGGTTGCATTAATTAAAGAAGTTCAGCCAGATCTTGTCATCAACGCTGGCCCTCCGTGGGTTAACGTTGCAATTATGGAAGCGTGTTATCAAGCGAAAGTCTCTTACTTAGATACATCAGTAGCCGTAGACCTTTGCTCTGAAGGTCAACAGGTTCCTGAAGCTTACGATCCACAATGGGCTTTCCGCGAGAAGTTTAAACAAGCAGGTATCACAGGCATTCTAGGCGCTGGTTTTGATCCAGGCGTAGTCAGTGTATTTGCCGCATACGCAGCGAAACATCTGTTCGATGAAATCGATACTATCGATGTCATGGACGTGAACGCAGGTGACCACGGTAAGAAGTTCGCAACCAACTTTGACCCAGAAACAAACATGCTGGAAATCCAGGGTGATTCTTTCTACTGGGAAAATGGCGAATGGAAAGTGGTTCCATGTCATACACGTATGCTTGAGTTCGATTTCCCGAACTGTGGTCCATTTAAAGTTTACTCAATGGCGCACGATGAAGTTCGTTCTCTGAAAGAGTTCATCCCAGCAAAACGCATTGAGTTCTGGATGGGCTTCGGTGATCGCTACTTAAACTACTTCAACTGCATGCGTGACATTGGTCTGTTAAGCCCAGATCCAATCACATTGCACGATGGTACTGTTGTTCAGCCTCTGCATGTTCTGAAAGCACTGCTTCCAGACCCAACGTCTCTAGCACCAGGTTACACTGGCCTAACTTGTATCGGTACTTGGGTACAGGGTAAGAAAGACGGTAAAGAGCGCAGCGTATTTATCTACAACAACGCAGACCACGAAGTGGCTTACAAAGATGTAGAACATCAAGCAATTGCTTACACCACAGGTGTTCCTGCTATTACTGCTGCTCTACAATACTTCCGTGGCGAGTGGGCAGATGCTGGCGTGTTCAACATGGAACAGCTAAACCCTGATGTGTTCCTGGAAACGATGCCAGAGATTGGTCTTGGCTGGGATGTTCTGGAGTTAGAACCAGGTCAACCAGATATTAAGATCTTAAAATAATTCGTTGTTGTCATTTCAGATATTTCATACCGAAATTCTGGAATGAGATAGTGATATTTATAAAAGCCGATGCGTTAGCGTCGGCTTTGTTCAATTTTAGAGTGAACGTAGAAATGCAAAAAAGCGAACTAAAAACTCCGTACTTCATGATCGATGAAGACAAGTTGATTGCGAACCTAGAAATCGCTAAACGCTTGAAAGAACTGTCAGGCGTTAAATTGGTTTTGGCACTGAAGTGCTTCTCAACTTGGGGTGTGTTTGACATCATCAAACCATATCTAGATGGAACAACAAGCTCAGGTCCATTCGAAGTTAAATTAGGCTACGAGAAGTTTGGCGGTGAAACACATGCATACAGCGTGGGTTACAGCGAAGATGACGTGAAAGAAGTGGCAGACATCTGCGACAAGATGATCTTCAACTCTCAATCTCAACTTGCCGCGCACCGTCACCTTGTTGAAGGTAAAGCATCTCTTGGTTTACGTTTAAACCCGGGTGTGAGCTATGCAGGTCAAGATCTGGCAAATCCAGCTCGTAAATTCTCCCGTCTAGGCGTTCAAGCAGATAACATTGATGCTTCTGTATTTGAAAGCATCAACGGCGTGATGTTCCACATGAACTGTGAAAACAAAGATGTGGATGCATTTATCAGCCTACTGGACTCAATCTCACAGCGGTTTGGCGAATACCTGAACAAGCTTGACTGGGTTAGCTTGGGCGGCGGTGTATTCTTTACATGGCCGGGCTACGATGTAGAAAAACTCGCAGCAGCACTGAAAGCATTTTCTGAAAAGCACGGCGTTCAACTATACCTTGAGCCGGGCGAAGCGATCATTACTAAAACAACAGATTTAGTTGTGACTGTGGTAGATATCGTAGAAAACGAAATGAAAACAGCGATTGTCGACTCTGCAACAGAAGCTCATCGTTTGGATACGCTGATCTACAATGAGCCTGCGTCAGTATTAGAAGCGTCTGAAAACGGTGAACACGAATATGTAATTGGTTCATGTTCTTGTTTGGCTGGTGATCAGTTTTGTGTGGCTAACTTTGATGCACCGTTAGAAATCGGTCAGAAGCTTCATATCATGGATAGTGCAGGCTATACCATGGTTAAGTTGAACTGGTTTAACGGATTGAAGATGCCTTCAGTATACTGTGAGCGCAGTGACGGCGAGATTCAAAAGTTAAATGAATTTGGCTACGACGATTTTAAGCGCTCACTGTCGCAGTGGTCGGTTAAATAATCTGAACTAAGATAAAAAGATCGTTGTTTAAATAAAAACCACCGAAATCGGTGGTTTTTTTACATACACTCAGGGAGGTAAAACTTACGATTCGATAATCACTCGAGTATCGTCACTTAAGGCTTCGAGTTCACTGGCAACATCTTTGATGTTACGCTCAACAGGTAAACGTAATGCGAGATTAGCGGTAAACAGGCTTGAACTGACACCACCTCCGCCGGCAATAAACACACGTTGGCAGTCCATATCCAGAATATGAATATCTTGTTCATCCAATACGTGTGTGATTTCGTTTACTACACCATAACGGTCATTAGCATCGATACGGATTTGGTGGATTGTGTCTTCAAGTTGAACATGGTCTTCAACATCAACAATATTAACTAATAGATCATCATACGCGCGAAATGCGTCTTTTACTGATTCTGCGTTTTCTTGGGGCACTTCAACTTTAATTACCGCCGCAACTTCACTTTCGATGAAATTTACTTTACTGATTAGCCACTTACCTTTGTTGTCATTGGTGACAGCTGAAAGTGCTTTGATTGTTGCGGGCGTGGCCTGACCAACAAAACTTACTATAAAAGTGCATGTCATAATTAACCTCCATATATCACATGTTCGCCTTACCTTCTGAGTTTAGGTGTTGTGAAATCCAGTGAGTTGACCAAGGTCAATTTTTTGAGATCACGATATTGTAGAAATTTCATTTATTTAACCCTCTGCACAAATGTAAATGCCACTCGTTGAATAGGGTGTTAATAATAACTTTCAAAAGTTGAGTTAAATGTTAATTAATATTTAAATCTTGTGATCGTCCGCATAGACTTGACTTAATAGTTACCGGTAACATTTAGCTAAAGGTTACCGGTAACATAAAAATATAAACCGGTATTTACGTGAAGCAAATAAGGATAGATAAATGAAAGCTATGACGAGAACGCTTATCGCTGCTGCTGTAACAAGTTTGGTTTCTGTTTCCGCGATTGCGGCTGATTTCAAACTGAAGATTCAATCATCAGATCCATCTGGTGACCGCAACTTTCAAATTCAGCAAGCATGGGCTGATAACGTTGAAAAGATGTCAGGCGGTCGTATCGACATCGACTTACTTCCTGTAGGTGCTGTTGTTAAACACACTGAAACATTAAGCTCTATCAAAATGGGTATTCTTGATGGGCACGTCACTGCGACAGAGTTTTTCTCTGGGAAAGATCCTGCATTCGGCTTGTTAGGTAACATGGTAGGTGCGTGGTCTGACACCACTCAGCTTCTTCAATACATGAACTACGGTGGTGGCAATGAGCTATTGACTGAACTGTACAAACCTTATGGCGTACATTTCATCGGTGCTTCAACAACGGGCGTAGAATCTCTAGTTTCTAAGAAGCCACTAAATAGTGTTGAAGACCTAAAAGGGTTGAAACTTCGTGCACCAGAAGGTTTGGTTCAACAAGTATTTGCTGCTGCGGGGGCAACGCCTGTTAACCTACCAGGTTCTGAAGTTTTTACTGGTCTCAGTAAAGGTGTTATTGACGCCGCTGACTACACAGTATTCTCGACCAACCAAAAAGCGGGTATGAACGATATCGCGGTACACCCAGTTCAACCTGGCTTCCATTCTCTACCGTTAATCGACATTTCAGTTAGCCAGAAGAAATGGGACAAAATGCCAGCTGACCTTCAGCAAATCCTGAAAACATCGGTACGTGATTTCTCTTACGACATCACAACACAGCTGAAGATTGCTGACCAAGCGGCAGTAAAAGAAGCCAACGCGAACCCTAAAATTACTGTGCACAACTGGTCTGACGAAGAGCGTAAGAAGTTCCGTGCTATCGCTCGTGAGCAGTGGAAAGTGTTTGCAGAACGTTCACCAAATGCACAGAAAGTGTATGAGTCAGTCACAACGTTCCTAGAGAAGAACGATCTACTGTAATAAACCTTTCCTTTTAAGAGGGGGCGTTTCAGCCCTCTCATTTCAAAAATAAGAGTTCGTTATGAGCGAGAATAAGCTATCTGCTGCATCAGTGCCTGATGACCAGCCCAAGAATGCGCTAGACCGAGCAATCATTCGTCTAGGTAACGCCCTTAGCCTTTTGTTTCTTTTTACTGTCGCAATTTCGTTTTATGAAGTGGTGATGCGCTATGTGTTTGGTGCGCCAACGACTTGGGTACATGAAACTGCAGCTTTTATTGGTGGATGTCTGTTTGTCTTTGGTGGTGTTTACGCTATGGCTGCAAACAAGCATGTTCGTGTCGTGTTGATTTATGATCATGTCTCTCAGCGTACTAAACGTTACCTCAATATGGTTCATCATGTCGTTGGTTTAGCTTTCGCATTAATGATGGCTTACGCCTCTTATGTCACAGTCGAAAGCGCGTGGTTTGCTCCTTGGGGCGAGATGCGCCTAGAAACATCAGGCTCTGCGTTTAATCCTCCTTATCCAGCTTTATTGAAAGCGGTGATTTTTATCACTTTAGTGATACTGGTTGTGCAGTTTGTATTGCACATGATTCAAGAAGTTCAAGCCTTAAGGAATAAACACGATGTTTGATTTATCAGCTATCGGTATTGAATGGGGCAGTTTGCTCATGTTGGTACTGATGATTGGCTTGTTACTGACAGGTATGCAGCTCGCATTCGTTACCTGTTTTGTCGCGATCGTCTTTACCTTAGGTTGGTTTGGTGTCGATGCCATTCCATTAGTGACCAGTCGTATGTATAGCTTTGCATCTGACTACATTTTCCTCGCGATTCCAATGTTCGTATTGATGGCAGCGATGCTCGACCGATCAGGTATTGCACGTGACCTTTTCGATGCGATGAAGTCAGTAGGGCGTAAAGTTCGTGGTGGTGTCGCGGTTCAAACCCTTTTGGTTGCGGTGTTGCTGGCATCTATGTCTGGCGTTATCGGTGGTGAAACCGTTCTGTTAGGTATTTTGGCACTACCGCAAATGCTTCGCTTAGGCTATGACCGCAAGCTTGCTATTGGTACAACGTGTGCCGGTGGGGCTTTAGGTACTATGCTTCCGCCAAGTATCGTTCTTATCATCTATGGCATGACCGCAAGTGTATCTATTGGTGATCTGTTTAAAGCGGCATTTATCCCTGCATTTATTCTGGCGGCTTGTTATATCGCTTATGTATTGATTCGTTGTTATATCAACCCTTCTTTGGCTCCTGATTTTAGTGATGAAGATTTAGCGGCTGAAGAAGCAAAACCAAGCTACTTCAAAGCGCTGTTTTTCCCATTGCTTTCAGTTGCAACTGTATTGGGCAGTATCTATACCGGTGTGGCTTCAGTTACTGAAGCATCGGCACTGGGTGTTGTCGGTATCATGATCAGTGCGGTTATCCGTAAAGAAATGAGCTGGAAAATGCTGCAAGAGAGCGCGATGGCGACCATGCGTACCTGTGGGATGATCATCTGGATTGGTATCGGTGCAAGTGCTTTGGTTGGTGTTTACAACCTGATGGGGGGGATCGATTTTGTTGAAGAAACGATTCTGGCTTTATCAGGCGGTAGTCCGGTAGCGACGTTACTTATCATGATGGCAATCCTGCTGGTGCTTGGTATGTTCCTGGACTGGGTTGGTGTTGCGCTACTGACAATGCCTATCTTCGTACCCATTATTACTAACCTCGGTTTTGACCCTATTTGGTTTGGTGTCGTGTTCTGTTTGAATATGCAGGTTTCTTTCTTGTCACCTCCGTTTGGTCCGGCGGCTTTCTATCTGAAGTCTGTAGCACCAAAAGAGATTAGCCTTGGTGAGATATTCCGTTCGCTAGTACCGTTTATTTTCATGCAGGTTTTCGTCTTGGGCCTCGTTATTGTGTTCCCACAGCTAGCGATGTGGTGGAAGTAATCCATTAATTTTTTCGATTTAGTAAGTCGGCTACCAAGTTTGTAGCTTAGGGATGTGTGTTCGATGAACCCAAAAAAAATATTAGTAATGGGGGTTTCAGGTTGCGGCAAGAGCTCTGTTGGTAGCAGTATCGCAAAAGCATTGAACCTGAAATTCTACGATGGTGATGACTTTCACTCGGAGCAAAGCGTTGAGAAAATGCGTCAAGGTATTCCTCTTACCGATGAAGACCGCAAAGGGTGGTTAAATCGGCTGAATGCTTTGTTCGTAGAAAATGACAGTGCGGTTATCGCATGCTCGGCTTTAAAGCCGGAATACAGGGATATTCTTCGTATCAACAATCAGGATTTAGTGATTATCTATCTGCAGGGTGATTACGATACGATTTGGTCTCGTTTGTCGCAACGTTCTAATCATTATTTTCATGGTGAAAAAATGTTGCGTAGTCAGTTCGATACGCTGATTGAGCCAGAGAAAGGTGAAGCGATTTTTGTCGATGTTTCTGCTTCGATGGAAGAAGTGCTAACCCAAGCATTACAAGGCATTAAATCTCTTGGAGGTGATGCTTGAGCTATCAAATTGCGATGGTCGGGCTGGGAGTCATGGGGAAAAGTTTAGCTCTTAACCTGCTTGACCATGGATTCTCAGTGGTTGGATACGATTTAAGTGAAGAACATTGTTTACGTGCTGAAAACGACGCGAAAGCGTTAGCATTAGAAGTCGGTAAAGGAGAGTTTAAAGTTGCTGCGAATCTTAAGGATTTGCTCTCTCGTATGGCTCTACCGAGAGTAATTGCACTTTCTGTCCCGGCGGGTGTCATTGTCGATCAAGTTATCAAGCAACTTTTAGAGAATGGTTTAGAAGCTGACGATGTAGTTATTGATACGGGTAATAGTCTTTGGACAGATTCTGAGCGTCGAGAACAAGAATTTTCTGGAAAGTTCCGATTTTTTAGTACTGCCGTATCAGGGGGAGAGCAGGGGGCTCGTCATGGACCTTCACTGATGGCGAGTGGAGCTGAAGAAGCTTGGTATCTAGTGCAGCCGATGTGGGAAGCGATAGCCGCTAAGGTTGATGGTAGTGGCACTGAAATAAGCTCCCATCATCAAGGTGAGCCTTGTGCTGCCTATCTCGGCCCGGCAGGTGCAGGACATTATGTCAAAATGGTGCACAATGGCATTGAATATGCGGACATGCAGATTATCTGTGAAGCATATCAGTTCATGCGTCAAGCGCTCAACATGGATGCAAATGAGATTGGAGAAGTGTTTGATGCATGGAACAAAGGCGCACTAAATAGCTATTTAATGGAAATCAGTGCCGATATTTTGCGCCAGATAGATCCTGAGTCAGAAAGCGCCCTTGTCGATATGATATTGGATCAAGCTGAGCAAAAAGGGACTGGATTATGGACGGCTGTTAACGCATTGCAAGCAGGCAGTCCGGCAACGACGATTGCTCAGGCTGTTTTTTCTAGAGCTATTAGTTCTCGTAAACACATTCGTGTTGTCGCAGAGAGTCTCCTACCGGGAAAGCATCAGGCGAATTCATCGGACAAGAAGCAAGTGCTAGCGGCGTTAGAGGATGCACTCTATTGCGCTAAGCTCGTTATCTATGCTCAAGGCTTCGATCTGATGAAACAAACCTCAGAGAAGGAACAATGGCAGCTCGATTTCTCGACTGTGGCTAGGATTTGGCGTTCAGGGTGTATAATTAGAGCGGGCTTTTTGCAATCTATCTCATTCGCCTATCAACAAAATTCAGCTCTGGAGCATCTTCTATTCGCCCCAGATTTTGTCAAGCAGCTCTCATATCGAGTTGCAGGATGGAGAAGCGCTAGTGCCCAAGCGATGCTATCCGGTGTGGCAATGCCTGCCATTTCTTCAGCGTTGAATTATTATGATTCTTTGCGTGACTCAAATTCACCAGCCAATTTGTTGCAAGCTCAGAGAGATTATTTTGGCGCACACTGTTACGCAAGGGTAGATCGTTTAGAATCACAACGATTTCATTTACTATGGGAACAGGAAGTTCGTACACAAGTTGAACGTTAATGACTTAAGCGCCTAACTATAGGCGCTTTTTTGATAGCGAGTTCAAATAATTGCAGTGATGATGTTATTTTTTTGTTTGTCTCTTGAGTACAATGTTACCAGTAACAATGAGAATAATAATTTATGGTAAGTAAGAAAAAACGCCCGACGCTACAGGATGTAGCGAATCTTGTCGGGGTGACTAAAATGACAGTGAGTCGCTGTCTTCGTGATCCCAACTCCGTATCTTCATCTGTTCAAGAGAAAGTTGCTGCAGCAGTAGATGCTCTTGGTTACATCCCAAATCGCGCTCCTGATATCCTTTCAAATGCGAAAAGCCATGCTATTGGGGTGCTTGTCCCGTCATTAACTAACCAAGTTTTCGCTGAAGTAATTCGTGGTATTGAACAAGTGACAGGCCCCGCTGGTTATCAAACGATGTTAGCCCACTACAGTTATAGTTCTGAGCTGGAAGAACAAAGTATCGCTTCACTGTTGTCGTATAACGTAGACGCAATTATTTTGTCGGAAAATGTGCATACAGAACGGGTAAAAAAAATGTTGGAAACTGCGTCTATTCCTGTGGTTGAAATCATGGATTCGATCTCACCAAGGATCGAACAGTCGGTTGGCTTTGATAATTTCGCGGCAGCGAAGGATATGACACAGGCAATGATAGAGAAGGGCTGTAAGCAAATTGTTTATCTGGCTGCTCGTATGGATGAGCGAACTCGACAAAAAATGGCAGGCTATAATCAGGCAATGAATGATGCTGATATTGAGCCGCTAACTCTGCAAACCGAAGATGCTTCGTCTTTCACCCTTGGCGCCAAGCTGCTGGGTGAAGCTATAGAAAATCATCCGATGCTTGATGGAATATTTTGTACCAACGATGACTTAGCCATCGGTGCCTTTTATGAGTGCGTAAGACGTAATATCTCAGTGCCGAAGCAAATTTCTATTGCGGGTTTTCATGGGCATGATATCAGCCAGGCAATGACACCAAGGCTAGCGACTGTTGTTACACCACGTGAGAAAATAGGTCAGGTTGCTGCGCAAGAAATTGTAAACCGGTTGAATGGCGAGAAAAACTACAAATCGTGCATCGATTTAGGATATCGAATTGAGCTTGGAGAGAGTGTTTAAAAGCGCCATCTCAGCGCTTTTAAACTTTATCATGCGGAACTTACTAGAAGGTTATTTTCAGGTTCATTGAGTAAAACTGGTCATCGTAGTTAACACCTGAACTCAATGCAAAATTTGCAGCGGTACTGTTGCCATACCATGGGTCAGTTTGTAGTTGGAATTCTGCTGAACCGCCCCAAGCATCACTTACCCAACCATGAACATGACCGACAGGGTTAAGGAAGAATAGACTAACATCACCAATGGTTTCAGAGCCCATCACTTCACCGCCATTCGCGACAATTTCTTGTTCGGTCTCAAACATCAGTTCACCGACAACGGCACCAAAGAATGGAGTAATGAACAAGTCTTGGTATGAAGGAACTTCTGCAAACGCTTCTACCCCGTATTCCCAAAAGAATGCGGACATCGTGAACGAGTATAGGAAAGACTGGAACTCGTTGTAACCAGCGTGACGGGCTGCAGTGTAGTAAACTCCGCCAAAGTAGGGGTGCATGACGTAGTTTAGGTAGTGTTCATCACGATCCCATACAGGACCAGAAGAAACATTGTCTTTCCACTTTTGACCTAACCCACTTAAATTTCGATCTTCTTCATCCCATTTAGTTACGGACTCAGGTAGTAAGGTCATAAATGCAACAGTCGCGACACTGAGACCCAATATGGTATATGTTTGTTGTCGAAGATATTCAGCATCGTGTTGATCTGAAACTCTTAGGTAGCGCGGTAATATAGGCTCATCAATGTTAATATTGGTCTGCTGATCGAGGCTAGCAGTATAAGGTGAAGGCGCTTTATAAGAGTACTTTGAATCAAAAGTGCAAAATGGTTGATCACAGCGTGCGAGATCACTTAAATCAATCGGTTGAAAATCAACGGATTGATTAGCGCTAGCACAAACTGAAAATGATAAAGTGAGTGCTGTGATGGTTTTCTTTAGCACAGATGTCTCCAAGACGCTGTTTTTTTGGTGATCATTGTCGCAATTATCTATTAAAGTGTTGGTTATTGAAATAGCAAATTGTGCGTTAGAGCAAAACTCCGGAATAAACAACACAAATTAGAACTTATAATGAGTTTTCTATTACCGAGTATAGATTAGGTAAATATATTAAAGGTGAGAATATGCTCAAAATTGCAATGTTGAGTACAGGCGAAGAAGTCTTGCACGGTGACATAGTGGATACCAATGCCGCATGGTTATCGAGAGAGTTTTTTCAGAATGGTTTTGGGTTAACAAAGCGTTCCACCGTGGGAGATGCCCAAGCAGCATTGGTAGAAGAGCTATTAATGTTAAGTTTTAACTCAGATGTAGTAATTGTAAATGGTGGGTTAGGGCCCACTACAGATGATCTCAGTTCTGAATGTGCGGCTATTGCGGCCGAACAGGAGCTGAAATTGTTCCCTGAGTGGTTGGAGAAGTTGGAAGCCTTTTTTTCAGCACGCCAAATGAAAATGCCTGAAAGTAACATTAAGCAAGCGATGTTGCCGGAGAAATCGATCTTACTTGATAACCCAATTGGTACTGCGTGCGGTTTTAAGGTGCAGATAAACGATTGTTGGTTCTATTTCACGCCTGGTGTTCCTAAAGAGTTTAAGAAAATGGTCACTGAGCAAATTTTACCCGATTTAAAGCGACAATTTCCTTCACAAGCGGGACTTGAATGCAGTCGTCTTTATACATTTGGCACGTCTGAATCTGGAATCTCAGATAAGTTGGATAAGTTGCAGTTACCGACGGGTTATATGTTGGGTTATCGTTCTTATTTGCCATTTATCGAAGTTAAGTTATTTGGCCCTAAAGGTGATCTTGATACCCGAGTAAAACTGCTACAGATGATTTATGCTCTGCTAGAACAGAATGTGGTGAGTGTAGACGAGCCGATGCTTGAGCATCTAGGTCACTTAATGGCTGATAAAGGTTTATCTCTGGCAATTGCAGAGCAGGCAACCAAAGGTTGGTTATCTAGCTGGCTTTTGAGTAATGCAAGTATTGAAAAGTTAAGTGGGCATAGCTGGATTTTAAGTCATACTGCTGAAGAAGGACTTGGTGGGCAAGACCCTCTTGCAGCCGCATTCGCATTAGCTGCTGCAACCAAAGAGAAATGTTCCACCGAGTTATCTGTAGTCACGGGCACATTAATCGGTGATCAGTTTACCGTGGCTATATCTGCGCCTCAAGGAGAGTGGGGACAGATAGCGAAGTTTAACCGTGTGTATTCACCATCTGAACAGAAAGAAGTGATAGGTACGATAGCGGCGGATATGTTGCGCCGTTATTTGGAAGGTAAACCAGTGTTGGTAAAATACAGCTCAGTGACATGTGTGAAAGAGATGTATTTACCAAGCAGCGTACTTAATTAGTAATCAATAGGTTAGGTGCGTTTTATGCCTAACCTATTGTTTTTATGTAAAATGTATAGCTCATTTCTGTTTGGTAATAAGTTGATGAATATTCAACTTATTACCAAAGTCCCACGTTGTTTTTTTCTTATGAACAAATTGTCTAAGTGGTAAACCGATGATTTTAGAAGGGGTGGCAGCTCGTCTCACAAATGAGTCCTGCCATTTGTTATTTTTGTTTGTACACTGATATTTCCTTGATGTGACTTCGGCAGGAGGCTGGGTATGTTTTCTCAATCGAAAATATTAGTATGGTATGAAGTGGCAAGTCAAAAAGTCGTTTTGGGTGAGGCACTTAGCCGCAACGGAGATGTAGTATCACTATGGCGAAATGCGCCTGTAGAAAACAGCAATATTAGCTATTCAGGTTACCGTTTGTCCTTGTTCGATGATGGAGGAAGAGAGATTGGAAATAAGTCCGTATCGATGGGAACAGCCGACGAAATTTTATTTGAATTTGGAATGAACAAAGCCAGAGCATAACTCTGGCCTTAAATTTACCTGACTACGAAGCTAAGCACGTTTTGCTTTTGGATGATAATTAACATCCGCCAGTTCTAGAGGTGTTTTCGCTTTACAGATACACGGTAATATTTCTCTGGCTTGGGTATAAGCCATTGCAAAACCAACGTATTCAACTTCTCCAGAAACCAAGGTACAGCGGCATGCTCCGCAGTGGCCATCTCTGCAATTGTATTCTGGTTCTAACCCAGCTTGCTCCATTGTTTCTAATAGAGTGTTAGATGGGTTAGATTCAATAGTCATGATTTTGTTGATTTTGACCGTTGCCATTAGAGCTCAAAGCCCTCAAAGTCATCTGCACCAACTT
The DNA here is from genome assembly GCA_048259585.1 of Vibrio sp. Taxonomy (GTDB): domain Bacteria; phylum Pseudomonadota; class Gammaproteobacteria; order Enterobacterales; family Vibrionaceae; genus Vibrio. Next base: position 425,146 of record JBLXHN010000001.1, read on the forward strand.
CGTTGTCGATCTGACCAACGAGGTATGAGCTAATTTCCGCTTCCTGTGGTGCAACCTGAACATTGTCAGATGATAACCATGCGTTGATCCATGGAATAGGGTTACTGGTTGCTTCAGGATAAGCGACATCAAGACCGACCGCTTGCATACGGATGTTCGTGATGTACTCCACATACTGAGACAGAATATCTTTGTTTAAACCGATCATCGAACCGTCTTTGAACAGGTATTCTGCCCACTCTTTTTCTTGCTCGGCTGCGTCTTTAAACAGATCAAAACACTCTTGTTTACACTCTTCCGCAATTTGCAGGAACTCAAAGTCATCCATGCCGTTGCGAAGTAGGTTAATCATGTGCTGGGTACCCGTTAGGTGAAGCGCTTCATCACGAGCGATTAGCTTAATGATTTTTGCGTTACCTTCCATAAGCTCACGCTCTGCAAAAGCGAACGAACAGGCGAAACTGACGTAGAAGCGAATTGCTTCAAGCGCATTTACTGACATCAAACACAGATAAAGTTGTCTTTTCAGTTTTGATAGACTCACCGTTACTGTTTCACCATTGATGGAATGCTTACCTTCGCCGTAACGGTGGTAATCGTTTGTCAGTTCGATTAAGCGGTCATAGTAGTGAGCGATGTCTTTAGCACGCTTAAGAATGTGTTCGTTCTCTACGATATCATCGAATACAACTGCAGGATCATTAACAATATTACGAATAATATGAGTGTACGAGCGAGAGTGGATCGTCTCTGAGAATGACCAAGTTTCAATCCATGTTTCCAGCTCTGGTAAAGAAACGAGAGGAAGCAGCGCAACGTTAGGGCTACGGCCTTGAATTGAATCAAGCAGTGTTTGGTATTTCAGGTTAGAGATGAAAATGTGTTTTTCATGCTCTGGAAGCTTGTTGTAGTCGATACGGTCACTAGATACGTCAACTTCTTCCGGACGCCAGAAGAAAGAGAGCTGTTTTTCAATCAGCTTTTCGAAAATGTCATATTTCTGTTGGTCGTAACGAGCTACGTTAACAGGCTGACCAAGAAACATGGGTTCTTTAAGTTGGTTATTCTTTGTCTGAGTAAAAGTACTGTAAGCCATTTGCTGTCATCCATATTGCCCCTCGCCATCGCGAAGGGCATTGTTCATTGAGTAAAAGTTCGAATCAATCCGATTAGATCTTACAACCGCCGCCTGCGCAGTCATCATCTTGTGGCTGAACCACGTCTTTTTGATCGTCTTTAGCACCATCACGAGTGTTGTGGTAGTACAGCGTTTTCACACCAAACTTGTATGCTGTCAGTAGGTCTTGAAGCAGCTTCTTCATCGGTACTTTGCCTGAATCATACTGGCTTGGGTCATAGTTGGTGTTGGCTGAAATCGCTTGGTCAACGAATTTCTGCATGATACCAACCAAGTGTAGATAACCATCGTTAGAACCGATGTTCCAAAGTAACTCGTAGTTTTCTTTGTATTTTAGGAACTCTGGCACAACTTGCTTCAAAATGCCGTCTTTTGATGCCTTTACGGATACGTAACCACGTGGTGGTTCAATACCGTTTGTCGCATTCGAAATCTGAGAAGACGTTTCAGATGGCATCAGAGCTGTTAGCGTTGAGTTGCGCAGACCATGCTCCATGATTTCAGTACGTAGCGCGTCCCAGTCGTAATGAAGTTCTTCATCACAGATGTTGTCCAGGTCTCGTTTGTACGTATCAATTGGCAATAGGCCTTTCGCGTAGTTTGTTTCTTCAAATAACGGACACTTACCGTGCTCTTTAGCCAGTTGCACAGAAGCTTTTAACAAGTAGTACTGCATTGCCTCAAATGTGCGGTGAGTCAGACCGTTTGCGCTACCGTCAGAATATTTCACACCGTTTTTCGCTAGGTAGTATGCGTAGTTGATTACGCCAACACCTAACGTACGACGATTCATGGTTGACTTGTAAGCCGCAGGTAGTGGGTAGTCTTGATAATCTAATAGCGCATCAAGAGCGCGAACGACAAGGTCCGCTAACTCTTCGAAGTCATCCAGATTTTCAATTGAACCTAGGTTAAACGCAGATAGAGTACATAGCGCGATTTCGCCGCTGTCGTCTTCTACATTCTTTAATGGTTTGGTTGGAAGTGCGATTTCCAAACATAGGTTTGATTGACGTACTGGAGCCACAGAAGAATCAAATGGACTGTGAGTATTACAGTGGTCTACGTTTTGAATGTAAATACGGCCTGTCGATGCTCGCTCTTGCATTAGCAGAGAGAACATTTCTAGAGCTTTAACCGTTGACTTCTTAATTGAAGGATCGTTTTCGTACTTAACGTATAAACGCTCGAACTCAGCCTGGTCTTCGAAGAATGCATCATACAGACCCGGAACATCAGAAGGTGAGAACAGAGTAATGTTACCGCCTTCAACCAAACGTTGGTACATCAGTTTATTGAGCTGTACACCATAATCCATGTGGCGTACGCGGTTCTCATCGACACCACGGTTGTTCTTAAGAACCAGTAGTGATTGAGCTTCGCCATGCCATAGTGGGTAGAACACTGTCGCCGCACCACCACGCACACCGCCTTGAGAACAGCATTTTACCGCTGTTTGGAAGTATTTGTAGAATGGGATACAACCGGTGTGGAATGCTTCCCCGCCACGGATTTCTGAACCTAGTGCGCGAATGCGTCCAGCATTGATACCGATACCTGCTCGTTGAGAAACGTAACGAACGATTGAACTTGCCGTTGCATTAATAGAATCCAAGCTATCGCCACATTCAATAAGCACACATGAACTGAACTGACGAGTAGGTGTACGCACACCAGACATGATTGGTGTCGGTAGGGAAATTTTAAATGTGGATGTCGCGTCATAGAAACGTTTGATGTAATCCAAACGTGTTTCTTTTGGATATTTTGCGAACAAACAAGCAGCAACCAAGATGTAAAGGAACTGAGCACTTTCGTAAATTTGACCCGTAACACGGTTCTGAACGAAATACTTACCTTCAAGCTGTTTTACCGCGGCGTACGAGAAATTTAAATCACGACGGTGATCAATGTAATTATCTAACTCAATGAAATCTTCACGAGTGTAATCTTCAAGTAAGTGTTTATCGTACTTACCTTTCTCTACCATTGTTGAAACGTGGTCAAGTAGCGCTGGTGGCTCGTATTGACCGTACGCTTTTTTACGTAGGTGGAATACCGCTAGGCGAGCAGCAAGATACTGGTAATCTGGGCTCTCTTCAGAGATCAGATCAGCTGCTGACTTGATAATCGTTTCATGGATGTCTGAGGTGGTAATGCCATCATAGAACTGGATGTGAGCGCGCAATTCTACTTGTGATACTGAGACATTTTGTAAGCCTTCAGCTGCCCATGTGATAACTCGGTGGATCTTCTCTAGATCAATAGTTTCTTTACGGCCATCACGCTTTGTGACAGTGAGTTGTTGGTTCATTCTGCTTCATTTCCCTAACAAAACTGATTAAAACCGCTTTTTACTGTAATTCTTGTGAAAGTTATTCGCGGTTTTGTGATTATGCTCGACCTATATCTAGATGTAGAGACACTACATATAGGGGTGCATCAGTGTTTGGGTTACAACATAGTGCTATATAGCCCTCATTGCAAGTTACAGTTTGGGGAATATTTGTGGATAACTTGAGAAAATAAAAAAAACCGTTAGTAGTCACTAACTGATAATCAAAGAACAGAGTTGATTGTAAAAAATCGACGTTTCAAGATCGGTTTTTTCGTAACCGATTAAAAAAAAATTTCCTTGATCTTTGACAAAATTTTCGCCCCGAAATTAGATGCTTCAAAATGGAACGGACTGCACGAAAACTGTGCATATAAATGATTAAATTGAGGGTGACAAAACCCTCAATTCTTGATGGGAAAAATTACAGTAGACGAGTGTGAACAATATAGTTTACGTCTACATTTCGACCTAAACGATAAGTATCGGTTAAAGGGTTGTACAATAGACCTGTAATTGCTTGTTCCTTCAGATGAGTTTGGTCAACCATCTTTAATAGTTCAGAAGGACGGATAAATTTTTCATGATCGTGGGTACCGTCTGGAACGATTTTCATCAGCTTCTCAGCACCGACAATGGCGAATAGGTAAGACTTAAAATTACGGTTTAGAGTTGAAAAGAAAACATGGCCGTTGGGTTTTACCAGAACTTCACACGATTTGATCACCGAAAGAGGGTCGGGAACGTGCTCTAGCATTTCCATACAAGTCACAACATCATAAGTTTGTGGGTTCTCTTTTGCGTGATCTTCAATGGTGCTTTGAATATAAGTGAGTTTAGTGCCTGTTTCTAGCGCGTGCAGTCTGGCGACTTCTAACGGTTCTTTACCCATATCCAAGCCAGTCACTTCAGCGCCTTCGCGAGCCATACTTTCTGCAAGGATTCCACCACCACAGCCTACATCTAGTACTTTCTTGCCAAATAGACCTTGAGCTTTGTCTAGTACGAAGTTTAAACGTAGAGGATTGATCTGATGGAGTGGCTTAAACTCACCATCCAAGTCCCACCAGCGAGACGCCATATCTTCAAATTTTTTAATTTCGTTTAAATCGACGTTTTGATTATTGATTGTCGTCATAGGGTATTTGCCTTTAGTACTCATCTACAGGCATTATAACGTCATAAATATCGTCAAGTAACCTCTGAATCCATCATATTGGGTTACTGAGGGGGGGAATCGAGTCTATTGCCTTTATGTGTTTAGGCAAATCGCAAAAACAGTGGGTAAAAAATAACCGCTTTTCAGGTGGATATGCGGCTTGTGTGTAATTTCTCCACAATTTTAAAGTAATAATCGTCACAACCTGAGAAAACGGCAATGAAAGTTATGCCGAAGCGTAATAAGTTGTGTTATATTTTTTCACCTTATAAGTATCAATAATATCTGGAAATCGAAAAACAGCGTCTATTAGGCTTATTTATATAATAGTCGTCTGTCCGGATATACCGATCAAACTATAGAGGGATAATGGCTCTATGAGCGATCTAGCTAAAGAGATCACGCCCGTAAACATTGAAGATGAGCTTCGAGGTTCATACCTAGACTATGCGATGTCAGTTATCGTTGGTCGTGCTCTTCCAGATGTGCGTGATGGCCTAAAACCAGTACACCGTCGCGTATTGTTCGCGATGAACGTATTGGGCAACGATTGGAATAAACCATATAAAAAATCTGCCCGTGTGGTAGGTGATGTTATCGGTAAATATCACCCGCATGGTGATAGCGCTGTTTACGACACTATTGTTCGTATGGCACAACCGTTTTCACTTCGTTACATGCTTGCTGATGGTCAAGGTAACTTCGGCTCTATTGATGGCGACTCCGCTGCGGCGATGCGTTATACCGAAGTTCGCATGGCAAAAATAGCCCATGAACTATTGGCTGACTTAGATAAAGAAACGGTAGATTACGTAGATAACTACGACGGTACTGAGCAGATTCCTGCGGTACTTCCGACTAAAGTTCCTAACCTGCTTGTTAACGGTGCGTCTGGTATCGCGGTAGGTATGGCAACCAATATTCCACCACACAACTTAACAGAAGTTGTGGATGGGTGTTTGGCTTACATTGATAATGAAGAGATCACTATCGATGAATTGATGGATTACATCCCAGGGCCAGACTTCCCAACTGCTGCATTGATCAGTGGTCGTAAAGGCATCATTGATGCGTATAAGACGGGTCGCGGCAAGGTTTATATGCGCTCAAAAGCTGATATTGAAGCTGACAAGGGTGGCAAAGAAACCATTATCGTTACAGAGATTCCATATCAGGTGAACAAAGCTCGCTTGATTGAGAAGATCGCTGAACTGGTTAAAGATAAAAAAGTTGAAGGCATCAGTGCACTACGTGACGAATCTGATAAAGACGGTATGCGTATTGTTATTGAGTGTAAGCGCGACGCTGTAGGTGAAGTTGTACTAAACAACCTATACGCAAACACACAGCTTCAAACCACTTTCGGCATTAACATGGTTGCGCTGGAACACGGTCAACCAAAACTGTTTAACCTGAAAGAGATGATCAAGTGCTTCGTTGACCACCGTCGTGAAGTCGTGACTCGTCGTACTATCTTTGAACTGCGTAAAGCTCGTGAGCGTGCACATATCCTTGAAGGTTTGGCACTTGCACTGGCAAATATCGACGAAATCATCGAATTGATCCGTAATGCGCCGACACCAGCTGAAGCAAAAGCGGGTTTAATCGCTCGTGGTTGGGATCTTGGTAATGTAGCTGCAATGCTAGAGCGAGCGGGTACAGATGCGGCTCGCCCAGAGTGGCTAGAGCCTCAGTTCGGTATTCGTGATGGTCAATACTTCCTGACTGAGCAACAAGCGCAAGCGATTCTTGAATTACGCCTACACCGTTTAACCGGTTTAGAGCATGAAAAGATCCTTGACGAATACAAACAGCTTCTTGAAGAAATCGCAGAGCTAATGCATATCCTTTCAAGCACTGAACGTTTGATGGAAGTGATTCGTGAAGAGTTAGAAGCAGTTCGTGAGAGTTTCGGTGACGCTCGTCGTACTGAAATTACAGCAGCAAGCCATGACATCGATATGGAAGAGTTGATTGCTCGTGAAGATGTTGTTGTTACACTTTCTCATGAAGGTTACGTGAAGTACCAACTTCTGAGCGATTACGAGTCTCAGCGCCGTGGTGGCCGTGGTAAGAGCGCAACTCGCATGAAAGACGAAGATTACATCGAGCGTCTACTTGTTGCCAATACTCACGATAATATTTTATGTTTCTCAACACGTGGTAAGACTTACCGCCTAAAAACATATCAATTACCGTTAGCAAGTCGTACCGCCCGTGGTAAGCCGATTGTTAACTTGTTACCGCTGGAAGAAAATGAACGCATTACTGCGATTCTTCCTGTGACTGAGTTTAGTGAAGATTACTTTATCTTCATGGCAACGGGTGATGGTACGGTTAAGAAGACCTCTTTGGATCAGTTTGCAAATGTTCGATCTAATGGTCTGATTGCTGTGAACTTACGTGATGATGACTCACTGATTGGTGTTGATATTACTAATGGTGATAACGACATTATGCTGTTCTCGCAATCGGGTAAAGTGGTTCGCTTTAACGAGCAACAAGTTCGTGCAATGGGCCGTACTGCTTCTGGTGTTCGTGGTATGAAGTTGAACGGCGATGATCAAATCGTTTCTCTAATTGTTCCTAAGACTGACGGTAACATACTGACAGTAACTGAAAATGGTTATGGTAAGCGTACGGTTCTAAGTGAATACCCAGCGAAAAGTCGTGCAACGCAAGGTGTTGTGTCGATTAAAGTCTCTGAACGTAACGGTCTAGTTATTGGTGCTGTTCAAGCAGAAGAGGGTGATGAATTCATGATGATCACCAACGCTGGTACATTAGTACGTACTCGTGTTGCTGAGGTGAGCCAAGTTGGCCGTAATACTCAAGGTGTGACATTGATCCGTACTGCTGAAGATGAGAAAGTGGTTGGATTACAACGCATCGAAGAGATCGAAGAAGCAGAACTACTAGAGGGAGAGGATGCACCTGAAGCACTAGAAGCGACAGATAATGCAGAAACTACGTCAGTAGAACCGCCTACAGAAACGGACTCTGATAGCGAAACTGAATAAAGTTTTTATTCTAATGATAAAGCCGAGTAGAAATACTCGGCTTTTTTATTGCTCATTTATCAATTATTTTATAATAATTACCCATATACTTTACCGTTTTTTATTTCGTAAAATATAGTCTCGGCTTATAATTTGGCTTTGTTGAATATTTAAATTTTTTAATATTTATTATGATTCTACTTTTATCGAGACTTAATAATTAAATATGCATTTTATCAGTACTGAAAATTGACACATTTGTTTGATCTTATAATGCTCAATTAGATCTTTTATTCCCAATAATGGATCAAAAATCAAATCAAGAATAAAGTGTGACGATAGTTCCATTTGTTTGTTAATTGTCACAAAATTGAATTAAATCTGGTATTATTTTTGAGAATCGATGTTTTTTAACGGATTTAGGCAGTGGACAATTTAATGATTTCCAATTTAAAAAAATCTTTTTACGAGCAAATCAGTTCTCTGCAACCTTATAATTTGCCGCAATCAAAACCGACTTTATCTTTATTAACTGATGAAGAGTTAAAAGAGTTAGAACAACTTTGGATAGAGTTTGTTGTGTGGAAAAATTCACAGAGTTAGTGAACTAGACTATTTAGATAAAATTTTGAGCCCAGAGATTGTTTTAATCTCTGGGTTTTTTCTTGCTGTTTGTTAAATATGTTATATTATAACAATTGTCCAACTGAGTGAGGGAGAGCACGTAAACAGGCCATTTAGTTGGGTAAACAAAGTCGCATCTTTTCATTGAAAACTGGGGCTGCAACCCCCATAGTTATGGCAAGATTAGCGTATTCGAATACATAGTCTCTTGTAGTGAACGTGACAATAACACGTCTATGGTAATAGAGCGTGATGAATGTTCTCTGAGTAATAGAAAAATTTTAATGACTGTGTAGTAGTAATGTTTAAGTGAAGTGAGTACTGATATGGCGGAAGTTAGAGCCAGAGTCGATTTGAAAGTAGGTGCCAAAAGCACAATTGATGCTGAAATCCTCTCATTCAAAGGACTAGAAACAGAAAAAGAACACATTGCTGTGATTTTTAAATCTGTAGATAAAACCCAAGATGTTCCGTTGGTCAGGATGCATTCAGAATGCCTCACTGGCGATGTTTTCCATTCTTCACGTTGTGATTGTGGTGAGCAGCTTGAAGAAACTATCGAAAAGATGGGAGAACACGGCGGGATCATTCTATATTTGCGCCAAGAAGGACGTGGTATCGGCTTGTATAACAAGATTGATGCTTATCGCCTGCAAAGCCAAGGGATGAACACCTATGAAGCAAATAATCATTTAGGTTTTGGTGATGATCTTCGTGACTTTACTGAAGCGGCTCAAATGCTCAAAGCACTGGGTATTCAGAGAATCCGCCTGGTCACTAATAACCCTAAAAAAGTTAATGAGCTACGTGAGCATGGTATTGAAATCATCGAAGTTGTTAACACCGCCGCACACATTAAGACAGGTAATGAGAGTTATTTGAAGGCCAAAGTGTCTCATGGTAAGCACAATCTGAAGCTGTAATTTGAGCTAGTTGTTATTTATGTATGAAAAAACCTCACGAAAGTGAGGTTTTTTTTGTTACTGCTTGCAAATGAAATGTAAATTTGTATTATGCGTAACTAATAGTGCAAATGATAATAATTTGTACTACACAAAAAGAAACGCTCAACAAGGATGCTTCAATGAAAGTTAAAACGTTTTTAGTCCAATCCATTACCGCTTCTCTTACACTAGCAAGTGCGACTGGCTTTGCTGCAGTAACTCAACAACAGGTTGTAGAAAATTACGCAGATATCGCTCATGCGGTATTTGCTGACTCACTCACTACCGCGCAAACCCTAGAAAAGTCGATCGATACATTCCTTGCTTCACCATCTGAGGCAAAACTGCAAGATGTTAAGAAAGCTTGGTTAGCCGCTCGTGTCCCGTACCAACAGTCAGAAGTATTCCGTTTTGGTAATGCCATCGTTGATGATTGGGAAGGCCAGTTAAACGCATGGCCACTGGATGAAGGTTTGATTGACTATGTCGCGACGGATTATCAGTATGAACTGGGTAATGAAGGCGCAAATGCAAATATCATCGGCAACAAATCAATTACAATCGGTGCAACCACTATTGATGCAACTTCTATTACACCGGAATTGATTGCCGACTTAAATGAAGTGGGTGGCTCAGAAGCAAACGTTGCTTCTGGTTATCATGCTATTGAGTTTCTTCTTTGGGGCCAAGATCTGAATGGCACTAACTCAGGTGCAGGTGCTCGTCCTTATACTGACTACGTTCAAGGTTCTGAATGTACAAACGGTAATTGTGACCGTCGTGCTCAATACTTAAAAGCTTCTGCACAACTGCTTGTACAAGATCTAGAATGGATGGAAAAACAGTGGTCTGCTTCAGAGCAGGGTAACTACCGCCAAGAGCTTTTAGCTGATACTGCGACAAATGGTATTCGTAAGATGCTATTTGGTATGGGGTCACTATCTCTAGGTGAACTTGCTGGTGAGCGTATGAAAGTGGCTCTAGAAGCAAACTCAACTGAAGATGAACACGATTGTTTCTCTGATAACACGCATAACTCCCACTACTTCAATGAGCAAGGTATTTACAACATTTATACAGGTTCATATTCACGTGTAGACGGTTCAACGTTAACCGGTCCTAGTATCCATGATCTAGTGGCGGCGAAAGACTCATCAGCTGCTAAAGATATCCTGGCTCAGTTCGAAGCTTCTCGCGCAGAAGTGGGCAAGCTTGTTACTTCTGCTGAGAAGAACAATGTACACTTTGACCAACTTATTGCAGCGGATAACACCGAAGGCAATGCTCTTGTAAACAAAGCGATTACAGGTCTGGTCGCTCAAACCGCGTCTATTGAGCGTGCTGCGGGTATTATTGGCATCGATAACCTAAATCCAGATACGGCCGATCACGAGTTCTAATCTCGGATTAAGTAACCAGCGAATAACAATCACTATTTGTGCTAGCTATTTGCTGATTTATACCCAATTACGAGGACCCGTTGTTTGTTCTCTCGTGATTGGGTTTATTGCTTTTTATTATCAATACCATATGGACGTCCGTACTTGTATTGGTAACAGCAGAGAAACAATGAGAAAAATGTCATGAAGTCGTATTTTTCAGCACTGTTAATTAGCTTGGTCTCTTGTCAGGCTGTGGCTGAAGACTTGAGAACTGGTGGCGGAACCAGTACAACCAAAGTTGGTTCCAATGCTTATTCAATGCCTGCTTCAAATTTACCCATGGCTAAGCGCCTAGATTTTAGTGTCGGGAACAGTTTTTTTCGTAACCCCTGGGTTCCCGCTCCTGCTTCGACAGATGCTCGCGACGGTCTCGGTCCACTATTTAATACTAACGGCTGTCAAAACTGCCATATCAAAGACGGTCGAGGTCACCCACCGGAACAGAACGATACTCTCGCGGTATCGATGCTTGTCAGGTTAAGTATTCCAGCCAAGACAGATAAAGAGAAACAAATATATAACTTAGCAGGGGTAGTACCCGAGCCAGTGTATGGCGATCAGCTACAAGACTTTGCTTTGCCGGATCAACATCCTGAAGGTGTTATCAATATGGAGTACGACGACGTTGTGGTTAAGTTTGCTGATGGCACGCCTGTGGTATTGCGTAAACCTAATCTAACAATCACAAACCTTGCGTATGGTCCTTTGCATCCTGAAACCCAGTTTTCTGCTCGTGTCGCACCACCGATGATCGGCTTAGGTTTGTTAGAAGCGATTCCTGAAGAGACAATTCTCTCTTGGCAAGATGAAAATGATACTGATGGGGATGGGATTTCTGGACGCGTTAATCGAGTTTGGGATGTACGTTTAAACTCAAAAGTGATAGGGCGTTTCGGTTGGAAAGCGGGTCAACCTTCGTTGATGCAGCAAAATGCAGCGGCTTTTAATGGTGATTTAGGGTTAACGAGTTCGTTGTTCCCGAACGAAAACTGTACGGTTCATCAAACATTATGCAACGATTTACCGAACGGTGGGCAACCGGAAGTTAGCGACAATATTCTTGATTTCGTTGAGTTCTATTCACAGCATTTAGCGGTTCCAATTCGGCGAAATGTTGACGATCCTAAAGTCCAGTTAGGTAAAATCCTGTTTAATGAAGTCGGTTGTAATAGCTGTCATAAAACGGATATTAAAACCGCGATGTTACCTGAACAGCCAGCGTTATCGCAGCAAACTATTCATCCCTATACGGATCTGCTACTGCATGATTTGGGCGAAGGGCTGAGTGATGGGCGACCAGAAGCATTAGCTTCAGGAAATGAATGGCGTACACCACCGTTGTGGGGTGTTGGTTATACCCAAGAAGTTAACGGGCATACCTATTTCCTACATGACGGTCGTGCTCGAAATTTAATGGAAGCCGTTCTTTGGCATGGTGGAGAAGCACAACAAGCTAAAAACAAAGTATTGCGGTTTAACCAAGAAGAACGTGATGCTTTAGTCGCGTTTCTAAATTCTTTATAAATAATTTTTTGATAGGTGTTGTTATGACCTTCAAACATTTTTTACCTAGTGTGTTATTTTTATCGTTAACGGGTTGTCAGACAGCGAATGTACCTATGCTCGCAGAACGAACTGGCCATGCGAGTCAGCCTATTTATCTCGTTGAGTACCAAGCTGCGGATCATTTTTCAAACCAAGCTAACTTGTTAGCCAGCAGTTTTACGCAGTATTGCCAATCATCAACCGGTGACATGTCCTTATTACAGAATCAATGGCATCAAACCATGACTTCTTGGATGGCATTACAAGGCCAGGAGAGAGGCCCTTCAGAAGCTTTAGCTGAGAGCTGGAATGTTCAGTTTTGGCCAGATAAGAAAAACACAACTGGCCGAAAAATGGCTGCCGTGACGAAACAGGATAAGATTTGGACTGCGGAAGAGATTGCCGCGAACAGCGTTACAGTCCAGGGGTTGGGAGCCATTGAATGGTTGTTGTATGATTCACACTCACCAATGCTGTCTTCAAAGGAGCAGGCTTGTAAGTCTGCGATTGCAATCAGTCAGAATCTAGCAAATAGAGCTAAAATGATTGAAACTGCCTGGCGATTAAACCCATGGAAGGAACTGGATCTACAGGCTTGGGAGTCGGAATATATCGCGCTGCTTTCGAATCAGCTTGAATTTAGTATGTCAAAACTTTCTCGCCCCTTGGCAAGCATTGGCAAACCGCGCCCATATTTTTCAGAGTCTTGGCGTTCAAAAACGTCAATGTTAAACCTAAAAGCGAATTTAGAAGCGATGCAATCATTGTATCTAGCGGATGGAAATGGGTTAGATAAAATGCTTCGCGATAGAGATCTTGCCGAGCTCGCAGATAGAGTGAAAGCGCAGTATGCCAATTTAATAGAGACTTGGCCGTTACAAGCGAGTTTGTTCGATCTGCTGCAGACGAAGCAAGGTTACCGAGAGACACTATCTGTCTATAACAAAATGGATCAGTTGAAGTATCTATTGCATGACGAAGTATCGGTGGAGTTGGGTGTAGTCATAGGATTTAATGCAACAGATGGTGACTGATAATACGCGTCGTACACTTTTAAAAACGGCTCTCTTTGGTTCGTGTGTACCTATTCTTCCTTTTGGTTGCGCTAGTCAACCAGAGCAGCAGACTAAACAAGCGGCATTAATTGGTTGCGCCTTAACAAGTCGTAACCAATTCAGTGCAGTTATTGCTGACAATGAAGGACAGGCAATGAAGCAGCTTCCTTTACCTGCACGTGGGCATGGTGTTGCTATTCATCCGAATATTAACCATGCCGTGGCGTTTGGACGCCGCCCGGGTGAATTTATGCTGGTATTCGATTATCAACTGGGTGAGATGTTGTATTTGCATCCATCAGGTCCGCAGCGCCATTTCTACGGTCACGGCGTTTATTCCAACGATGGCCTTTGGCTGTATGCCACTGAAGGAGAAAGAGGAACGAGTCGTGGGATTATTGGAGTGTACGATGTTCAGAATCGATACCAAAAAATCGCTGAATTTTCCGGATTTGGTGTCGGGCCGCATGAGGTGATTGTTATGCCTGATGGTAGCTTAGCTATCGGTGTTGGAGGTGTCCATACGTATGGGCGTAAACCACTTAATATTGATTCTATGCGACCATCTTTAAGCTACCTTTCTCCGCAAGGTGAACTGTTGGATCAAGTATCGCTTCCTGATCATCATCTAAGTATTCGTCATCTTGCTCACGATGGTAGTGACACGGTTCTTTGTGGGCAACAGTATCGTGGTGAACCTTCAGATACCCCTTCGCTATTAGCGATGCATACTCGAGGAGGTGAAATAATACCTATGCTTGCTGAACCAGAGGAGTGGGCGAGGTTTAATCATTATATCGCGAGTATTGCCGCTACAAGTGATTGGATATTGGCGACTTCTCCGAAAGGTAACTGCTATGGTATTTGGTCAAAACAGACAAGGAAACTTGTTGAGCTTTCTCCCTTACCTGACGCATCAGGTGTTGTGGTTCATGGAAACAAATTTCAAGTGAGCTCCGGAGCCGCGAAAGTGGTTACCAGTGAGTACCCTGCAAAAGCCGTCACCACGGTTTCCAATGTGCAGTGGGATAATCACTGGTCCGCAATATATTAAGGTCAACTGACCCCACTATTGTCATACAAACACCCAATTCTTTGCCATAATCAATATAGGTGGTCGAGTTGGGTGTAGTTATATGAAGTATATGCGTTTTTTTGCAGCGCTACTGATAGTATTGAGTCTGAGTGTTTCTGCAAATGAAAAACGGTTCTCTAAATTAGGTTGGGTAGAACCCAACTCAACGGTTTTAACCCTGCTGAGCTATGCAGATAGGGTCGATCACGTTTATCGTGAAAATAACGATCAACTTATTTGGATTGATTTGGCAACGGTTCAAAAGTTTGAACAGCAACTGGATGTTATTCGCCGAGCTGGTTTTAGTCCTCTGTTTGAGCGTCGTCTGCGTTACCTTCAAACATACAGAAATCGCAATGCTTGGTTCGAGTATGATTTGCTGGCAACCGATACTTTGATCATGTACTTGAGCTATGCGGAGCATGCTGCGATTATCGGCCAGCAATGGTTTTTTGAAGGTAGGCAACTGATTGAAGCATTACCTCTGCCCAGCGAAAATGCGTTTGTTTCTTTGGAAGTTGCGGTAGATACTAATGGAATCAGTGAACTAATACAGTCATATACGCCCAATGACGCATCTTATAGACCGTTGATGCATGCGTATCAATCACTTATTAGTATGGAATCCATTGACATTCCGAGCTTTCGCCAAAATGGAATAATTAAGCCGGGGGATAGACTAAACGATCGAGATTTACTCATTAAAAGGCTCGCTTTGGTTGGTATTGACCTGAGTAGTGTTAGTGACGCTGTCACTTGGTATGATGGCTCGTTGGTTAGAATTGTGAAACGTTTTCAACGAATGCATGGATTAAATGCTGATGGAATCATTGGTCCAAACACGTTGAAGTGGTTGAACATGTCTGTAGATAGCCGATTATCTCTACTAGCATTGAACGCAGAGCGTAGCCGTCTATGGGCGCAAACCGAAGATACCGTGATCGTTGTCAACATCCCAGGTTTTGATATTAAATACTGGCATTCAGGCAAAGCGGTATTTTCATCGAAAGTGGTGGTGGGTCGGGTGACTCGTCCTACACCTTTAATGTCTACTAGACTCGATTCAGTGATTTTAAATCCGACTTGGAATGTCCCGAGAAAAATTATGGTGGAAGACATTCTGCCATTAGCGAAGCGAGACGAGAATTACTTTAGTCGACACCATATTGATATCATTAAGAGCTGGAACTCCAACCAGGTCTTGGATCCAAAGAGTATCGATTGGAAAAACGTTGATCCCGACACTTTCCCTTATCGAATGCGTCAGCAGGCCGGTAGACAAAATGCCTTGGGGAAATATAAGTTTAATACGCCAAATCGCAGAGCTATCTATTTACACGACACACCAAGCAAGCATTTGTTTAACAATGCCTCAAGGGCATTCAGTTCTGGCTGTATTCGGGTTCAAGATGCTTCCCTGTTTGCTTCGAAACTGCTAGAGACTCAAGGGATGGATGAGTCCAAGTTAAGAGATAATCAAAAGCCTGCAAATAACGCTATCGCGCTAAAACAGAGAATACCAGTTCATATCATTTACCAGACCGTGTGGTATGAAGGCGGCAGTTTACAGTACAGGGAAGATATTTACCGCTTTGATTCCAAAAGCCGGAGTAATGGGTGACACAGATAGCTGAGTAAACTTCTAGTGTGAAGTTTACTCAAAATTTACAAAAATAATTTCTCCTTATTGTTCAGTAAGTAAATAACCAAACCATTGGTATTAGCGATTTCGTGCACAAAATATGCATTTGACCTTAGAAAGGGAGTCCGTTAAGTTGCGCGCTCTGTTCGTAAAGCAGTCAGATGTAAAGGTGTTGTTGTGATCGTATCTCGTCGTGAATTTCTCAAGTTAACAGGGAGTAGTTTGGTTGTGGCAGCCTGTGCTCCAAGTATTGCTCAAGCTTCCTATCCCGATGAACCTAGAGTGTTAGCGATGAACAACCTTCATACCGGTGAAACTTTAGAAAGTCGTTACTTCAACGGTTATGGCTATGTTCGTTCAGAGCTTAAACGTTTAAATCATATTTGCCGAGATTTCCGCCGGAATGAGGTTTATCCGATGGATAGAAGCTTGTTCGATCAGATAAGCCGTATTCAAACGTTAATTGGATGTGAAGCAGAAGTTCAGATTATTTCAGGTTACCGCTCTCCGGCGACCAATGAAATGCTCCGTAATGGCTCCAATGGGGTCGCCAAGAAGAGCTATCACATGCTGGGTAAAGCCTTTGATTTTCGTCTTGATGGTATTAATTTGAAAACTGTTCACGAAGCGGCTTTAAGTCTAAAAGCTGGTGGTGTCGGTTATTATCCGCGAAGTGGTTTTGTTCATATAGACTCTGGTCCTGTGCGCCGTTGGCAAGGCGCATAACTTGTCAAACTAAGGCTTCGATGGCATAGTTCGGGCAATTTCGTTTATCGAACAAGGTTGTGTTATGTCTTTACAATATCAAGTCGTTCCCGTGACTTCTTTCTCGCAAAACTGCTCCATTGTCTGGTGTGATGAAACCATGGAAGGTGTGGTTGTCGACCCAGGAGGTGACGTTAACCAGTTGAAAATGCTGATTGATCAACTCGGTGTAAAAGTGGTTCATTTGGTTCTTACTCATGGTCACTTGGATCACGTTGGCGGTACACAAGACTTGGCGGTGCAGTTACAAGGTGTGGATATTGTTGGTCCTCATAAAGCAGATAATTTCTGGCTACAAGGATTAGAAGGGCAGAGCCAAATGTTCGGCTTTCCATTGACAGAATCGTTCGAACCGACGATTTGGTTGGATGAAGGTGATACTGTTAGTTTTGGCAATCAGCAGTTAAAGGTCATTCATACTCCTGGACATACGCCTGGACACATTGTGTTGTTTAGTGAACAAGCACGATTAGCTTTCGTTGGTGATGTTTTGTTTAACGGTGGTATTGGTCGTACTGATTTTCCTCAAGGCGACTTTAATACGTTGATTAGTTCGATAAAAACCAAGCTTTGGCCACTCGGAAATGACGTAACCTTTATCCCAGGACACGGGCCTAAATCGACATTTGGTTATGAAAGAGCAAGTAACCCATTTGTGGCTGATGAAATGCCGTTGTATTAATAGTTCGGCGTAGACTAAGCACAATCATTTGGCTCGGCCGCTGCCAGATAGCGCCGAGCCAGCCCTACAAATTCTTCGGCACTTCTGTCTAAGTCATTGGCGGAAATAAACACATCGTAATCATGGTATCGACGCTGATATCGCATCCGATTGGCTAGCATCGCCATCAGCCCTGTGTATTTCGTTGCATTGTCTTCACTATACGGTTTGGAATCGAGAACGATGTCTTCAAAATGAGTTTCTTGGTTTTTCTGTTTTGCACCAAGATACAGTAAACCGCGTTGACTAAGCAGGATTTCTGATGCAATTCTCGGGCAAATACTATCCAAATAAGGCGTATAACTCTTAAGTTTGATACCAATCCAAGGAAGCGGTTGATGCCACCCATCCTGCTCGAAAGTACATACTCCAATGTGACTGATGTTATTCCATTTCAAAACCCATCCCCCACGAAACAGGTGCTGCTGAATATGAGTGGGCGTGAAGGTATAGCCGACACGACTTTTACGAATTAACCAATATCCCATAGTTAAAAGCGTAATGATCCCGATAACCGCGATGATGGATTGTTGCCAGCTAGGTGCCCAGATTATAAAACCTATGGCAATAATGAACGCAGCGATGCCAATTAACTTTGCATAGCGAGAAGTGAGGTCAAAATGATGATTGGCGAAATGAATGGTGCGCATTAAACGATCATTCTCCTTAAATAAGGCCTGTGTTTATTTTCAGTAGTGCAACTGTGCGAGTTTAAGCTTGTTTGTATAAATTGTAGACATAAACGCATAATCAGTGCATTTTTGCGGTAGAAGTTGACCTTAACCCTACAAATAACGACTAATTTTTGGTATAAAACGCGCTTCAAATTTTGACCACTGCGGCCAAAGCAGTGAAATGGAGACATACTCAATGAGACTTGCTCATAAGCGTAACGTGCAGGCAAAATTGCAAAAGCGCATCAAAGTAACTTCAGCAAGCAAAGCTGTAAAGCCGGCAGTTGCGAAACCAGTAGTAGCAAAAAAAGTGGCTAAACCGGTTGCAGAGAAAGCAGTTGTAGCAAAGACAGTTGATGTAGCGTTAACGCCTAAACAACAACAAGTTCTTGATATCGTTGCTAGCAACGCTGAAGGCATTAATCCTAAATCAATTGGCTTAGCTGCGGGACAAGAGGATGCAAAAGCGGCTTCTTGGGCAACTGGCGCGTTGAAAAAACTACTGGAAGAAAACCTAGTAGTAAAAGAACAACTAGCAGCGAATAAAGTGATCTACAAAGCGCTGTAGTCATTACTTGCTCGAATGATGAAAAAACCTCGTATTGAATACGAGGTTTTTTCATTTTTTATAACTCATTGCAATTCTATTTGAAAGGGAAGAGCTGGTCTTTGTCACAATTTCGAAAACAATAGGAAAAGTTTTTCTCTGGGATAATTACTACGTAATTTCCCTAATGCCGAAAAATTTCATTTTAGTATTAATCTAAATTTCAATCTTTTAGAAAGTCCATCCTCAATTCTCTTACGTACTTATACGTACGACGATAGTTTTATTATCCAATTTCCATGTTACGTGGTTGCGTAATCATGCTCATTTCATATCGGACTAAGTTCACTCAGAGTGTTATTGAACTGAAGTGCTGGTACCAACCTTACCAAAAGGATGGCGCAAGGCGACGTACAATAACAAAAGGACGTGAACAATGAGTCTGATTCATAAATCTGTGAAAAGAGTGATGACTACAAGCATGGTGGCGCTGACGGCGTGTTTTACTATGTTGTCAACATCAGCTGTTGCTGATGAGAAAGTGTATCGCTTGAAGCTCGCTGAAACATGGGGACCCAATTTCCCTATTTTTGGTGATGCAACCAAAAATATGGCGGCAATGGCAGAAAAAATGTCAAATGGCCGTTTGCAAATTCGCATCGATTCTGCCAATAAACATAAAGCACCATTAGGTGTGTTTGATATGGTGAAATCGGGGCAATATGACTTAGGCCACTCTGCTTCTTATTATTGGAAAGGTAAAGTGCCAAACACTTTATACTTTACTTCTATGCCTTTTGGTATGACAGCGCCTGAGCAATACGCGTGGTTTTACCATGGTGGTGGTATGGAACTGATGGAAAAAGTCTATTCGCCACACAATATGCTGTCTTTCCCTGGCGGTAACACGGACATTCAGATGGGGGGCTGGTTCCAAAAAGAGATCAATTCATTAGATGATCTTCAAGGTTTGAAAATGCGTATTCCTGGTTTCGCGGGCGAAGTATTGGCTGAGCTAGGCGCTAAACCAACCAACATCGCTCCTGGAGAGCTCTATACCTCGCTAGAGCGTCGCACTATTGATGCGCTAGAGTGGGTTGGTCCATCGTTAGACCTACGTATGGGTTTCCACAAAATCGCTCCATACTACTACACAGGGTGGCATGAGCCTGCAACAGAGCTGCAGTTCCTCGTTAACAAACGTACTTGGGAGCGTCTACCTGAGGACTTGCGTGAAATTCTGCGTATTGCAATGCGCACAGCCGCTTACGACATGTATGCACAATCAGTCCATGAGAGTGGTAAGAACTGGGTTTCAATTAAAACAGAATACCCAGACGTGAAAGTGAAAGATTTCCCACCAGAAGTGATTAAGGCACTGCGCGATGCAAACGACCGTTTGCTTGCTGAGCACGCGTCTAAAGATGCGTTAGCAAAAGAAATCCAAGAGTCTCAAGCTAACTATCTGAAAGATGTTCGCCAGTGGACCGACATTTCTATGCGTGCATACCTCAATAACGAACAACAATAATTCAGCCGTTTTAACTAACAGCGGTTGAGAAGCCCAAGAAAACATAACTAAGCTCCGCTAGCTCATTCCAGATTGACTGGGTTAAGCGGAGCATATCTTTCAAATTCCATGGAGTCGGGAATGAGAAGTCTCATCTATATCGAAAGACTGTTTAATCGAATGAGCGATTTTCTCGGTTGGTTATCCAGTATCTTATTCATTCTACTGGTTATTAACGTTGTCTATGACGTTGTCATGCGTTATGCATTTAATGATGTTTCCATTGCTTTCCAAGAAATGGAATGGCACTTATTTTCGGCTGTGTTTATGTTAGGCATTCCATACGCTTTAAAAGCAGGGGGGCATGTTCGCGTTGATATTTTCTATGAGCGCTTATCGAATAAAGCCCAAGCCGTAATTGATCTGTTTGGCACGCTAATTTTGCTCTTACCTTTCTGTTTATTGGTCGCGTATTTCGGCATTGATTACGCCAAAGAGAGTTTTGCATTGGGAGAGACTTCCGGAGACCCAGGAGGTTTGCCTCATCGTTGGATTATCAAGAGTTTGATTTCAGTAGCGTTTTTCTTTATGGCAATGAGCGGCATTGGAATGGTTTTACACAGTATTAATCGCATTGTAAACCCACAGCTGTTACATACCAATTTTAAAGACTCGAAGTAAAAGGAAACAACAATGATCGGAATCGTAATGTTTTTTGTAGCGCTGTTTGCACTACTTTTAGGTTTCCCCGTTGCTTTTACCTTCGGAGGAATTGCACTGATTTTTGGTGTTTGGGCAGAAGGCATAGAGATGTTCGCCTTCATGCCATATCGAATTCAGTCCATCATGCAAAACACCGTGTTAATGGCGGTGCCATTGTTTGTCTTTATGGGATTGGTATTGCAGAAAACCCGTTTGGCTGAACAACTGTTAGAGTCAATGGGGCGACTGTTTGGTGGCGTTCGTGGTGGTATCGCTATTTCAACCGTGTTGGTTGGTGCGTTATTAGCCGCTTCAACAGGTGTAGTAGGGGCCTCGGTAGTCGCAATGGGGCTAATTTCATTGCCAGTGATGCTGAAGTACAACTACGACAAAGGCTTAGCCTGTGGCA
Organism: Vibrio sp.; assembly: GCA_048259585.1. GTDB lineage: Bacteria > Pseudomonadota > Gammaproteobacteria > Enterobacterales > Vibrionaceae > Vibrio. The sequence goes on from JBLXHN010000001.1 coordinate 446,432, forward strand.
CCATCTGTGCCTCTGGTACGTTAGGCCAAATCATCCCGCCTTCGATTGTTTTGATCTTGTTGGGGGATGTACTAGGCGTGCCTGTTGGTGATTTGTTTCAGGCAGCGTTGTGGCCCGGGCTAGTTTTAGTTGGGGCTTATGTCACCTACATACTGATATACGCCAAGCTTAATCCACAAGCAGCAGCGCCGATAGGTCGTGATGAATCTGTTTCACGTAAACAAGAAGTGATAGCGGCTCTAAAAGCGATTATTCCACCACTCGCGCTAATCATTGTCGTTCTTGGCTCTATTTTCGCAGGAGTTGCAACGCCAACAGAATCGGCTGCTTTGGGTGGTGCTGGTGCGTTAGTTTTGGCGTTACTCTATCGTCAATTTAGCTGGAAAATGGTGTATGACGCTTCTAAGGAAACCGTAAAAGTTACTGCAATGGTGTTTGCTATTTTGCTTGGTGCTACCGCGTTTTCTATGGCTTTCACTTATACTGGTGGCGATCTTCTGGTTGAAGAGTGGATGCTGGCAATACCGGGTGATAAGTGGGGCTTCTTGATAGTGACCATGATCGTGATATTGATTCTTGGTTTCTTTATTGATTTCGTCGAAATCTGTTTCATCATCGTACCTATTCTGGCTCCTGTAGCAAGTTTAATGGGTATAGAGATGACTTGGTTTGCCATTCTTGTCGCGATGAATCTACAAACCTCATTCTTAACGCCACCATTTGGCTTCAGCTTGTTCTATTTGAAAGGTGTTGCGCCTAAATCCGTTACAACCATGGACATTTATCGGGGGGTAATGCCGTTTATTGCAATCCAAATAGTGGTGCTGATATCACTGTTGGTCTTCCCCGAATTTTATGGAATGTGATCAAATTCTTGATTGTGCACTTATTAATTCGTGAGTAGTAAACAACTTGTTAAAATACCAAACAGCTTGCTGACGTTCAGTAAGCTGTTTTTCATTGGGGAACGGAATGCCTCTAAAAGCCAAATTAATACTTTTAACGCTGTTACCGTTACTATTAGTAACGGTGAGTATTAGTTGGATCTCCATTCATCAAGCTAAGACTCTCGGTCAGCGAGAAGTCGAAATTTTCCGTATTAACTTAATTAAAGCCAGAGAAACCGCACTGAAAGACAGTGTTGATCTTGCACTCGATTCTATTTCGCATATCTATAACAACAATACCATTAGTAAACAGCAGGCACAGGAAGAAGTTAAAGCGATACTCACCAAACTTCGTTACGGTTCAGACGGGTATTTTTTTGCTTACAATGGTCAGGGTGTCAATCTGGTTCATCCGGTACAACCGGAACTGATTGGACAGAACTTACTCCGTCTTCAAGATAAAGAAGGCGACTACTTGATTGAGGCATTATTGTTTCAAGCGCAGTCCGGAGGTGGTTTTCATCAATACCTATGGCAAAAACCCTCGACGCAAGAAATCGTACCTAAATTAAGCTATGTTGCGTGGTTGGATAAGTGGGAGTGGATGGTTGGTACTGGCCTTTATATTGAAGACGTCAAGCAAGAGGTCGCTGGCATGCAGGCGGCTATTAACCAAAATATAGAGACAACATTCTTCTCTGTGATTGTCATATTGGCAGTGACTGTGGCAGTGATCATTGTTTTGACTCTTGCAATTAATCTCCATGAGCATCGTTTGGCAGATAAGAACTTAAAAGAGTTAGCTCATAAGACGGTGATGTTCCAAGAGGATGAAAAGAAACATTTGGCACGAGAATTACATGATGGCATTAACCAACTTTTAGTCTCAAGTAAATGTCATCTAGAGTTATTGGATCACAAACTCAAGGGTAATGTGTTATCAATTCATGTTGATAAGGCTCAGCAGTCGTTGATGACGGCAATTAATGAAGTGAGAAGAATATCCCATAATTTACGCCCGAGTGCGTTAGATGATATTGGCTTGCAAGCGGCTCTGGTTACTTTACTAGAAGATTTTCAGGCACATTCGAATATTCATACCGAAACCTTGTTTGATACCCAGCCAGTGAGGCTGAAATCTGAAGTGGCCACGACGTTATACCGAGTGGTACAAGAGTCATTAAACAATATTCGGAAACATGCTCAAGCAAAAAAGGTCACCGTGATTGTCCATCAAATCGACAATTTGCTACAGCTTATGATTCGTGATGATGGAGTAGGTTTCAATGAAAAAGATGCGCTTAATAAACGTGGTATTGGCTTGAGAAATATGCGGGAAAGGGTGGAATTCATCGGCGGCGAGTTTGAACTGGTGAGTGAAGCTGGATTTGGTACGGAAATCACCGTGTTATTAAAACTGGATGGATTAGTGTATGGAAAGGCCAATTAGAGTTGTCATCGTAGATGACCATCAGGTTGTACTCGAAGGTTTTATGGCTCGTTTAGAGCTCGAATCAGAAATAGACGTCGTGGCGACCGCCAGTAACGGTTTACAAGCCATAGATGTCGTTAAACAGTTTACGCCTGATGTCATTCTGATGGATGTCAGTATGCCCATCATGAATGGTATTGATGCAACGCGTTTGATTAAAGAAGAAGTCCCTGAAGCGAAAGTACTGATGCTGACCATGCATGATAACCGAGAATATATTATGAAAGTGATGCAGGCTGGCGCGGTTGGCTACATGCTAAAAGAAATTTCGGCAGAGAAAATGGTACAAGCTATCAAAACGGTTAAGCAGGGATCGACTTATTTTTGTGAGTCTGTGACTCAAACACTATTCACTCAAGAGATTACCCCAGCAGAGCATAAACCGAATCCATTAAGTCGTCGTGAAGAGGCTGTGCTTAAGTTAGTGGCTCAAGGTTGCAGCAGCAAGAAGATTGCATCACTACTCAATATCAGTTACCGAACGGTTGAAACCCACCGACAAAATATTAAGCATAAACTCGATATTCATTCAACGGCCGAGCTCGCTAAGTATGCCGTGCAGCATGGTTTATTAGAGTAGTGCTGTCTGGTGTTAATTTTAACGGCAATCTTTAGTCAGCGATAAAGAAAAAAGGTTGGACAATCACAACCTTTTTGCACTTGAATAACTATTGTTCCGGCTGAGTAATACTGCCGATTTCCAGAAGAGGCGCAACATCAATATTTTCAGCATTCATCATCGAAGACAGTCTTTGTACCGAAGATAAAAGTAGGCTTTGCTCCCAGTCTTCCAGTGTTTGGAACCTTTGTACAAAACTCTCCTGCAGCGGTGCAGGCGCTTGATCTAATAACTTATTACCTTCTTCTGTCAGGTGAGCATGCACTTTACGTTTATCCGTCAGGCTACGGACACGTTGCGCATAGCCATTTCGCTCTAGGCGGTCTAAAATAGTTGTTGCAGTTGCCTGACTCATATTGGTGTGTTTAGAAAGTTCGCGAATGGTGACTTCACCCAACTCTCTAATTGCACGCATTAAAATCAATTGTGGACCCGTAAGGCCAGCACTTTTGCTAAGCTTCTTAGAGTGTAGGTCGATGGCTCTGATAATCTGGCGAATGGCGACCAGAACTTCTTCATGTTTTTCCACTTTTAGCTATCCAGAAAACGTGATGATGTTTTTAAACGCGACCATACCTCACTTGAGGTGTGTTGAAAAGCATAGATGTCATACTTTTAGGGTCATAATTAAACAGAAACTTATAACTTAAAACAAATTTTTGTTTCGTGTACAAATTAATATTTTTAGTAAGTTGGTTTTTAATTGAACAGTTGATTAACTATTTTGGTTAATTTTGTATGTTTTATGAGCAAGTTGTAGATCTTAAGTGTGACGTGTGTAAAATGAGCGGTGAAAAATATGAAGCGAATAGTTATGAGTACGAAGTAATTTTTGTAATATTAGTAGAATCTACTCCCTACTCATGATTATCTGAGTTCAATCTAGAATGATTCAAAGAGAGGACAAATGACAAAAGGTATTGATAAATACAGTATAGATAGTACCGACTATACTGTAGGTCAAGACAACATACAGAAGTGGGGGTTTGACGTCCACAACTCTGTATTTGGTATTAGCGCCAGCTTAATCTTACTGTTTCTACTGACAATATTAATTGTCGACGCTGATACAGCAAAATCGGCATTAGATGGGTTGAAATGGCAGATCATCGGGGCGTTTGACTGGCTGTTTATTTGGTCAGGTAACATTTTTGTAATTTTCTGTTTAGCTTTGATTGTTTCTCCATTTGGTAAAATTCGATTAGGTGGCGACGATGCTGTAGCCGATCATTCCTTTATTTCATGGCTTTCGATGCTATTCGCCGCGGGTATGGGTATTGGCCTGATGTTTTGGAGTGTTGCTGAACCCGTTGCTTACTTTACTGGTTGGTACGAAACACCACTGGGTGTTGAAGCCAATAGTCCAGAAGCTGCGAAATTGGCACTGGGTGCTACGATGTTCCACTGGGGGCTTCACCCTTGGGCAATCTATGCCGTGGTTGCTTTGTCGCTAGCATTTTTCTGCTATAACAAAGGTCTGCCGTTATCGATTCGTTCAATCTTTTATCCAATTCTAGGTGACCGTGCTTGGGGCTGGGCGGGGCATATCGTTGATATACTAGCGGTTATTGCCACCTTGTTTGGTCTAGCGACGTCTTTAGGTCTTGGTGCACAACAGGCGGCGAGTGGTATTCATCACGTATTTGGTGTTGATGCTGGCATCGGCCTTCAAGTTACGGTTATTACAGTGGTGACACTACTAGCGACGATTTCTGTTATCCGCGGTATCGATGGTGGTGTTAAAGTTATCTCGAACATCAACATGATTGTTGCTTTCTTGTTATTGGTCCTAGTGGCGTTAATTGGTTATGCAGTCACGCTTGGTTCGATCCCTACCACTTTGATGTCATACATTGAGAATATTATTCCGCTGAGTAATCCTCATGGCCGTACGGATGAAGCATGGTTCCAAGGTTGGACTGTATTCTACTGGGCGTGGTGGATTTCATGGTCGCCATTCGTAGGTATGTTTATCGCACGTGTATCTAAAGGTCGTACTATTCGTGAGTTCATTACTGCGGTATTAATTGTACCTACCGTTGTTACCTTGATTTGGATGTCTGTGTTTGGTGGTTTAGCTATAGAACAGGTTGCTGATAAAGTTGGTGAACTCGGCTCTCACGGTTTAACGGATGTTTCTTTAGCGATGTTCCAGATGTTTGATAGTTTACCGTTTGGTATTGCGCTATCTATTATCGCGATAGTATTAGTATTGGTGTTCTTTATCACATCTTCAGATTCAGGTTCGTTAGTGATTGATAGCATTACTGCTGGTGGTAAGTTAGATTCACCGGTTGCTCAGCGTGTGTTCTGGGCGATGATGGAAGGTTTGATTGCTATTGCACTATTGTGGATTGGTGGCACAGAAGCCGTACAAGCGTTGCAAGCGGGTGCAATCTCTACTGCCTTACCATTTACCATTGTTCTGTTATTGATGTGTGTGAGCTTGGTTATGGGCCTGCGCACTGAACAATTCAAACGCTAATAGAGCTTAAACGGTAATATTGCCAATAAAAAGCCGACTTCAAGAGTCGGCTTTTTTGTGCTCCAACTTTTGTTTAGTCATTTCGTTATTTCCAAAATGCGCTAACGTTGGTGTCTTTATCGAAATGGTGAGCTATTTGTGCTTGAAATAACTCAGCTGTTGCGATGGCATCAGTTAATGCGTGATGTGGGGTATACGCTGGCAAACCATAACGTAGACGCGACTGCCCTAAACGAATCGATTCTGTCTTTTTCCCTTTCAGTTTGTTCCATAGACCACTGGTCGCTCGCTTTTGGATTAGCGTTTCAATTTCCATGGTGTCTAAAACAGGAAACTCTATACCTTCACCGATTCGACGTTTAAGCGCTTGGTCTAGAAATTCTCGTTCGATCGTTCGGTAATGCACGACAATGATTTTCCCTGATAGGTGTTGCAGAACTTCTTCAATGATCTCTGATAAATCCGGAGCGTCCATAATATCGCTGTGAGTGATGCCATGAATTACGACAGAGTTCTCATCGAGTTTTTGCCGAGGGCGGACAGTCCAGTGCTTAGCTCGATTGAGATAGACTCTACTCAGCGTAAATGGGACGATTCCAATGGTGATGATTTCGTCCTTATCGGAGTCAAGACCGGTGGTTTCGAAATCCATAGCAATGAACTCTATTTCATCGAGCGGAGTACTCCCGTCGCATAGCGGCGCTTGGTAGAAGTTTTTAAGAAAAGGGTGCTTTACCTTGTCTTGTTTCTGCTGATATTTGAACGGCCAGTTAATGCTGGGCGCCTGAAATAATCGTTTCATAACTGCCTTATTTAAATTTGTTGCCTTGATAGCGATACTTCAAGAAGTTCTGGGCGTTACTTAAAATCTGGAATGCGTCCTTCAAGTTACGTCTTTCAAAGTCAGACAAATTTTCCGGCTCGATGTTGTTGTCAACCTCGATGTCGTTTTCGACATCAAAAGCTTGGTGGCGAATTCGAACCATAGAGATAAACTCCAGTGCATCTCGAAGGTCTTCTCCTTTACCTTTGGGAAGTATTCCTGCATCGATAATGTCATCTAAGCGTTCAAATGAATTTTTCGCTCTAGAGCCTACGCCCAGAGCATGAACACGAATAAGGTCAGCAAGTGGAGCCGTCCCTCGACGTTTTAAGTTAATAGAGTTGTTGTGGCGTCCGTCTTTCTCCATCACGAAATCTTTGAAGAAACCAAGAGGTGGAGTACGATTTAAAGCATTGCGAGCTAAACAAGCCAAGAAACGGTTGTTTCTGCGTGCGCGTCTTACAATGAAGCCATTGAGCATTTCTGCCCATTTCAAACGTCCGTAGACACCATCTAAATCAAAGAAAATAGAGGCATTTAACAGTGCCTTAGGATTTGGGTCGTCAATCCAGTCCGCGAAGCACTCTTCCCACTCTTTACGCGTCATTCGCCACATTGGGTTGGTTGCCATAATATCACCAGTGCAGTAGGTGTAACCGCATTGGTCCAGAGCATCACAGGTGAATTTAGCCAAGTTGGCAAAGTATTCACCATGCAGTTTTTCTTCATAACTGTCGTCCAGAATAATTGCGTTATCCTGATCGGTAACCACCAGTTGTTCATCTCGTCCCATTGAGCCTAAAGCTAGAAAACAGTACGGAATAGGGGGAGGGCCAAAAGTCTCTTCAGCAAGTTCAAGAATACGCTGTTTAAAGCTTCGCCCGATGGTGGACATTGCTGTTCCCACCATATGGGAGTTAGCATCTTCGTTCACCAGACGTACAAAGCTATCTTTGACTTGTTTAGAAAGAGCTACCAAATCATCAATACTGTTTTGCTGGAATATACTGCTCACTAGTAACAATGAGTTTTGTGATTCATAACGTACGATATCAGTGATATCTAAAATGCCTATTGGTTTTTTATCTTTCAAGACCGGGAGATGATGAACGTTGTAACGAAGCATAGTTAACATGGCTTCATAAACATAGGCGTTATGATCCAAGAACATGACTTCATTTGTCATGACGTCTGCGAGTGGCGACGTAGAGTCGACACCTGTTGCTAACACTCGACGACATAAATCTTGCTCAGTAATTATTCCAATAACAGGGCTCTGTTCGTCTTCGTTGTCTTCAAGAATTTCAGGGTCAATAATCAGTAGAGAAGAAATATTTTCTTCACTCATTTTGACTGCCGCTTCCTGAATGGTTGCATCCTTGTATACGAACGGAGCTTCGCCAGCCAAGATGTGTTTTACTTTGGATGTGGTTAGGTCGTTTTGTTCTGCGCTATTTGAAACGGCCTGACGTAAACGTGCATTGTCTTCTACTTCTACGAAGTCTGCAAAAGAGTCGTGTTCTTCATAAAGCTGTTGGAAAATCTGTTCAGGTATACAGTAGACGAGCGTATCTTCTATCGCGGTGACTGGAAAGAGAACTTTGTTATGGGTGAGAAGCCCCATTTGGCCAAAAACACCACCTTCGGTTAAGCGGTTATAGAGCTCTCCTTTTCTACGGTATACCTCAGCGGTGCCACTTCGAATGATATAGAGATCTTGGATGTGGTCACCTAGATGGATAATAGGGGTTCCCTGACGATAATACGCAATCTCTATATGGTGAGCGATGTGCTCCAAAGTCTCTTCGGGTAGTTCGGAGAAAGGGAGATATTGGCTAAGAAAGTTTTTCATTTCTGATAGCTCAGCTTCCATATAGGCTCCTTGGTCATTTTATGCATTCAACGATACATAAAGGTTTGGTAAAACTGGAAAATATAAATTGTACACGACTTTGACCGGTTGCGCAGAATCTCAGAGCATCTCTCAAAATGTTTCGCTATTTTCGTCTAAGATAAACGTAACCAAGTTGTTAATTTTTTGAGGAGCCGTTGATGAAACTGTGGGTTGTGCTTTGGGCACCGATGCTAGTGTCTTCTTATTCCTATGCGCATAAACTCAATGAAGCTACTCCAGTACAATATGATTATCTGTATGGTAGTGTCAATTCTGGATCATACCGCAGTGATACCAGTGAAGGAGATAACGTCACTGCGGTTGAATTAGGGATCCAACATAAGGTTGAAGATAGTGATGTACTGTGGAGTGCCGATTATGGCTCCCGTTTCGTTCACTTTGATAACTATACGGTTGACCATTATTTGCTTAGAACAGGATTAGGTTATCGTTGGTTGTTGGTAGATAACCTTGATTTCGTTGCAAGAGGCAAAGTTGGTGCATTAAGAATTGATGCTGGGAATAAGGAAACCGATTTTGTTTACAGTGCTGAGCTAGGATTCCGTTATGCGGTTACACAGAAGTTTGAGACATCTATTTTTGCTGAAGCGATAAGAAATAAATGGTTGGACGAAAATGTAGTAACAGTAAGCGGTGATTATTACTTCTATCCAAAGTTTGCTTTGGGTGGTTTTGTCTCTTACCGAGATGCAGAGCATAATATTTCTGTACGAGAAGGTGGGATAATGGCGCGATTCAACTACTGACTTTGTCGTGTAGTCAAACGAAAAAAGCCGACGGTTCAGTCGGCTTTCTCTATTATTGACAGTTAAATTAAAGAACGGCAGCAATACCTTTACATAGCGGAAGCATGTTTGATTTAGTCATGCCTGCTACGCTAATACGGCCAGAGCCAACAATGTAAATGCCCATCTCATCTTTTAGACGTGCAACTTGTTCTTTGTTTAGACCAGAGAAAGAGAACATGCCGTTTTGACGCTCGATAAAGCTAAAGTCTGCCGTTACGCCATGCTCTTTTAAAGTCGCTACGAATAGTTCACGCATTTCTTGGATACGTTCACGCATCTCTGCTACTTCAGCTTCCCATTCTGCACGCAGTTCAGCATTGTTTAGAATGTGCGTTACTACTGCCGCACCGTGTGCTGGTGGGTTTGAGTAGATAGAACGAATAATCGCTTTCACTTGAGAAAACGCTGTTGTTGCTACGTCACTTGATTCTGCAACCAGGGTGAATGCACCAACACGTTCATTGTACAAACCAAAGTTTTTCGAGAATGAGCTCGCGACTAAAATTTCTTTGTTGTACTGAGCGAAAATACGTAGACCAGCGGCGTCTTCTTCAACACCTTTAGCAAAACCTTGGTACGCAAAGTCGAACATTGGTAGAAGGCCTTTATCTGCAACCAGTTTAGCTAATGTTTCCCACTCTTCAGCTGTTGGATCAATACCCGTTGGGTTGTGGCAGCAGCCATGTAGAAGAACAACATCACCAGCTGCTGCATTTTCTAAGTCAGCAACCATAGCTGCAAAGTCTTTATCCTTAGCTTCGGCGTTATAGTATGAATACTGAGCAATTTCTAAACCAGCCGCAGAAAATACACCATTGTGGTTCGCCCAAGTAGGATTACTGATCCATACTTTTACATCGCCTAATTGACGTTTAATGAACTCAGCTGCCACACGCAGTGCACCAGTACCACCTGGAGCCTGAGCGGTTTTTGCAAGTTTGCTCGTTACTATTTCCGAATCCGCACCAAATAACAGTTTTTGCACTGCTAAACCATATTCTGCAGTACCTTCAATGGTTAAGTAAGATTTTGTTTTTTCTGATTCAAGAAGTGCAGCTTCAGCTTTTTTTACCGTTGCTAGTACCGGTGTTTGGCCTGACTCATCTTTGTAAATACCAACGCCAAGGTTGATTTTTTCAGGGCGAGAGTCGCTTTTGAACTCTTCAGTTAAGCCGAGAATAGGGTCGGCAGGAGCCGCTACAACTTTATCAAACATAATACTCATCCGTGTTAGAAGTGTGGAAAGAAATACTCATCAAATTATCGTATTTATACCTTTCTCAAATTGCGCTGACAACCGTGGTTAACAGAAAATTTCAAAATAATTTAGCTTGCTTGATAATTAATGCTTAAAGGTTGCTTTTCTTATGAAAAGACTATCGTATTTTGCAGGAAACGAAGTAGAAAAGTGTTACCAATTTGTTTCCGAAAGTAGTTTGTGATTACCGGGTTATGCAGTGAACAGTTTTGTTTAATAAGGATCTGAGTAAGAGTGATGATTGAAATGAAATTGAAAGGGTAATACCCGTTTCGAGGCCATTAAAATAATGGGCCACTTTTACATCTGAAATAGTGTTGACTTGGGTATCGATTGTTTGCTGTAAACTTTTGGAAATAGCAATTGCTGTAGTAGCTTTCAGTTAGTTGATAGGGGATAACCGTGTTTTTGTGAGATGGATAGTGCAGGGAGTAACTTCAGGAAAACTTTAGAAAGCGTAAAAATCTTAAGGAAAGGCTTTCTAGTTGGCAAAATTGAATAACTAAATAGAGAAAAACCCCCTTACTAGAAGGCTTTTCATCAACTCATCCAGTTGTTAATAATGGCTAATCTTGATTTTCGTTGAGATGTTTAACGATGGCTTTCTTTGCATCTTCTTCTGTGGGCGTATGACCTTCATTGATGTCCAATGGTTGTTTCGGGTGTAAGCCTAAAGCATCTTCCGCAATATGTAACCAATCTGGACGCCAATAATAGGGATCCGGAGCTTCAGGATGGTCCCAACTGTGCACGTTATCTTTTATACCTTTGTAGTTGAGATCTTCCATTCTAAAAACTTTCATAACTTCCTCCAAGAAATCGTCATTCCATAGAAAGTATGGAACATAATTTTTCAAGTGAAAGCAAGTTTCAAGACTACCTGCGAGTTAACACCTCCATACCTGTTAATGGTGCATTAGGAAATGTCATCAAAAAACAGGTGAGTTACTAGCATCTGTTTAGGTATTTATCACAACAACTGTATCGGTTCACCTTTCTCTTAATGTGGTTTAATTAAGGTAATAATAACCTTTTAGTTAGGAGTGATGATGAAAAAGCAGTTGGTAAAACATGAAGTAACACTGATTATAGTGGCGATATTTAGTGCTTTCTTGCTTGTGTTTGCACACCTTATCTTGGCCAAATCATTTTCACAATATGCGTGGGTTGAATACACCGCAGCGGTCATTCCGTTCGTTATCTTTAGCTTATGTTTTGTGGGTGTAAGGTATGCAATGAAAGCCGAACAAGAAGAAAGATAACCAGTTTGAGCGCCAGAATTAGGAAGGTCTTTTAAATTACGTATCACCAAAAAGTGATTAGAAGTTCGCTGAGCGAGGAGTACGTGGGAAAGGAATTACATCACGAACGTTACCCATACCTGTTACGTAAGAAACCAAACGTCCGTAACCCAAGGTTAATCCAAATATAATATTGGGTCATCATTTTCTATGGCTTTGATGTAGGTATAGACAGGTAGTATCCAGATGGTTAGTTTGAAAAATGGTCGTAAATAATCTAAGTATGGAAGTACATATAACTCCATAACAGCCCAAGTTATCAACAGCAGAAAAATATAACATAGGAGGTGCCTGTTAATCTGTGCTCCTCCTAAGCTGATAGTCTGATATGTTGAGCTTGGTATGAATTCATTATTTCTATGGGTTTGTTGCATAATATTGGATTTTTTATGATTGGTATAATCTCAGTATCAAATGAAATTTTCTCTTGGCTACTGTTATCAGCCATTTAGCGCTTCTTCAAGTCACATGTGAATGGGAATTTGAAACGAAAATGTCGCTCCTCCAGTTAGTGTCATTTCGATATCACGAACTATTTCGAGAAGAAATGTCTGCTCATCTATTTCTAGTTTCTGTTCCTTTGCAATATCAAACATCGCTTCAAGCGCAGCACAGTAGGCAACGTCGGAGACGAGGTAAACGTCTGCGCACAAGTAGTAGCCTTCGGGGATAACAAAATCGTGTAATGCTTCTTCTACTTGCCAGTCACCGATAAAGGTCTCAATCTCTTCCCAGTTTCGATCCATTTGATTGATCGGTGTCGCGCCAAGCAAGCGTATTGATTTTTTACCATAGTGTTCAAGGACTGCGTCCCAGTCTGGGTTTGCCAGATTAACCTTTTTCATACCTCTCTGAGGATACCAAACTACTTCAGTAGGTATAGCACTTGCTAATGCTGTTTCGAGAGAATGTTGAGAACCCGGGTGAGCAAGTTTGGCGATAAAATCTGTGGTCTCGCTCGGGGTGGATTCATATCCCATTTTTCGTATCTGTTTCGCTGTCACTCCGAGTTCTCTTTTAAGAGCCTTGCCCAAAGCCTGAGAGGAAGAGAAACCACAGTATTGAGCAATATCCATAACGCTCCACGGCTTATCATTTAGCAGCAAGTTAACCGCTACCTGAAGACGTAAACGGATAAGGTATTGTCCGGGAGTTTCGCTAAACAATTCAGTAAACTGACGATGAAAATGATAGGGAGAAATCGCACTTTCAGTGGCGATGTTCTCCCATGACCTTTGTACAGAAAGATCTTCGTGCATGAGATGCAGTGCATTGCTAAAGCGCTTTCGCCAGTGTTCCGGCAATGGTTCTAGCAAAGCAATTTCTGGGACCAACTTGAACGGAGGCTTCTCTTGTTCTTGCACAAACACAGACCTTATCTGGATGAAAGAATCACTATCGTCTGTCAGTGGAATAATATCAATCACACTGAGCTCTTTGTCTTTCTGCACTGAGACTGACTTCGATAAATTTTGATGACTTACGACTCGTCATTTCTATTAATATCGGGGTCAAGATCAGCGTCACCGCTGTGGCAAACAGTTCACCAAAGACAAGCGATACTGCGGCAGGTTTCAAGTACTGTGCTTGCTCGGCGTCTTCAATTAACAGTGGCACCAAACCACATACAGTGGTTATCGTCGTCAAGAAAATGGCTCTAAATCTGCTGGTTCCCGCGATGACCAACGCTTCCTTGAGCGGTACACCGCTGCGATACTCAGCATTAAAACGGGTCATCAGAACCAGAGAGTCATTAATCACGATGCCTGTCATGGCCATCATGCCGAACATGGAGAGCAAACTAATCGGTAAATTCATCAGGTAATGACCAAAAATCGCGCCTGCAAACCCAAATGGAATTACCGCCATAATGATAAACGGTTGTAAATAAGACTTGAGCGGAACAGCGAGCAAAATGTAAATAAGCAGAATCGTCAGCTTCATAGCAGAGCGGAATCCATCTGATACGTCGCCAATCTCTTCTAATTCACCACCCGCTTTGATTCGAACTTCAGGAAATTGATGATGTAAAGCTTCAATCTCTTCGCTCAACTGATCCATGGTTTGTTCTGGTGCTTGAATGTCACGATTCTGTTTCCAGTATAGGTTAACCACCAGTTCGCGATTACGACGATATAGGACCTGTGGTTCCTTCTCGTGTCTGAACTCTGCTATATCGCTAAGTAGTACACTCTTGTCATCTGGGAGTAGTACTATCGTCTGTTCTAGCTGAGAGAGTGATTTACGTCCTTCGTGAGAATACCGCAACAGCACCTTGGTTTCTTGCCCTTGCTCAAGAAGGCGATGGATTTCTCGCTCGCCAAATTCATTAGCCGCAAGACGAGCCAGTTTTTCCTGAGTTAACCCCAATTGTTGACCGTATTCATTTAGAACCAATCGAACTTGTGGTTCACCATTTTGTCCGTCGTCGTAGACATCTGTCACACCGGGTAGAGTTCTTAGTTTTACAGCTAACTGGCTGCTGAGGCGTTTCGCTAACTCTCTGTCGCTGGAAGCAATTGAGATGAATGTTCCACCAGTTAGTTCTTCTGCGGCACTGAACTGAACCGAGTAAGCTCCCTCAATTTTTCCTGTCTTTGTACGCCAGCGATCAGTTAATAAGTTCCCGGGTAAGATTGTCAATGCTTCGCTGGTCACCTCTGCCGTAACCTCAATTTGTCCGTAACCATCAGACCAAGCGAGCAAGTTTACGACAGGTGGTTCACTCAGAGGGTAGTTTTGCATCAGAGTTTCCTGAACTCTTGTCATAGCGTGTTCTAGTTGTACCAAAGCCTTTTTTTGCAAAGGTATAGGGGCCCCGTCTTCAAGCTCCACTTTTGCGGTGATATAGCGTCCAGGTATGTCTGGAAAAAGCGCACTGCGAATCGTGCCGGTTGACCATAGTCCGTAAGCGAAGACAATTGTCGCCACAAAGCCAAATAATGCTGCTAGCTTGTAATCCAACGCTTTTTCCAGAGTAGGCTTGTAAACCCTTTGGTTGAACCAGTTTAGTGCGCCCTGTGCGATAGACTGAATTTTGGTAAAGGGGCCTTTGGATGGCTTGTTTTCAGACAAGTGGGCTAGATGCGATGGCAGAATGAATTTGCTCTCAACCAGTGAGAAGAATAAGGCAAATATCACCACAGCGGAAAAACCCGCTAGTATTTTTGCTAACTCGTTATTTATCCAAAGCATCGGCGAAAACGCCGCAATTGTCGTTAACACACCAAATACAGTAGCGACTGAAACAGAATGGACGCCCAGCCACGCTGCTTTACGTCCATTACTTTGTTGGCCTCGCTGCTCATGAATGGCTTCACCCACAACGACAGCATCATCAACCAGAATACCTAGCACCAGAATAAAACCAAACAGGGTAATGTCGTTAATACTGTAATCGGTCAACTGCATGGCGCCCAATGTTCCAGCAATAGCAACGGGAATGCCAACTGCCACCCAAAATGCGAGTTTGAGTTCTAGAAAAATACCTAACAAAACAATGACAATAAGCAGCCCTTGCCACGCATTGTCACCCAATCGGAATAGTTGCTCCTCAATGTAAGGTGCCATGTCCGCCATGGTATTGAGCTCAATGTCTGAAGGCAGAATTTGGCGTTGTTCAGATAAGGTCTGTTTAATGGCCTGGCTGACTTTAAGCAGATTGTCGGTCTGACTGGTGCTGACGAGCAGAGCTATCGCATTAATGCCATTGTTACGCACGATGGAGCCACTATGTTCATATCCGCGGCTTAGTTGAGCAATATCACCAAGGTGTATCGTTCCTGATGGACCAGAAACAACCACCAGACGACGAAGTTTCTGTATATCATCGGCGTAGCCATCTCCTCGTATCACCATCCTGCCTTTATCACTGAACAGTTCACCGGTTCGTGATTCCAGAGACATTTGACTCATTGTGTTAGCTAGACCCTCAAGATTTAACCCCAAAATCTTGAGTTGGGCAGGGTCCGGTTCGATAATCAATTGTGGTGTTTTTCTTCCCCAATTGGATACTTTGGATATCTGAGGGTGATTTTTTAGAGCAAGTTCAACCTGTCTGGCAATTGGTTGGAGTTCTTCATCACTACGTGGTCCGGAGATCACAATAAAACCCGCCAGGTTAGTGAACTCATTTCTCACGACATGCGGTTTTTCTGCATAAATGGGAAAGCCGTTAATGGCATTTACCTGATTACGTATATCGTCGAGCAGTTTGTTGAGATCTGCGCTGCTAGTTTTACGGACCAGGACGCTTGACAAACCGGCCCTGGACTCACTGGTCACTTGCTTAATGCCTGCAATTCCACTGATGGCTTCCTCTATTCGCTGCGTTACGCTTTGATCAATTTGTTCTGCTGTGCTGCCTGGATAGTCTACTGTGATGAGTACAGAGGATGGTGCAATTTGTGGAAATGACTCCACGCGTAATTGGCTAAAAGCCATCACACCGCTAGCAAGGATAGCGAGCATCAAAAGGTTCGCTCCCACCGGATTGTGGATAAACCATTTTGTTAGCCAGCTCATTGGTTAGACTCCTGACTTGTTACTAACATCGGATCGGGATTTGGAGTTACCTGTTTCCCCGGTAACATAGATTGCAGCGGATAAACCACGATTTGGCGTACTTTCGCACTGTTATTTTCAAATCGGCAATAGACCCGATCAGGTGCTTGTTCTATTAACTGAACCCACTCTTTTTGAAGACGGTTCTGTTCATCAAGCGTCCAGACGTAACCGTCGCGTGTTATTGCACTTAGTGGTAACGCCACGATGTTTGGTTGCTTTCCAAGGCTAATGATCACTTTGACTTGTTGGTTGGGTAGTAAGGGGGTAGCTCCATGATAAGGTTGCTCGACCGAAAGTATCACCTTTCTCTGGCGAGTAGTTATATCGGCTTGCGGAGCAACATAGCGAACCTGAGCGGGCCACTCACTTCCATCCCGGTTCAGTACCTTAATTTCTGGCTTGTGTAGTGCGGATTGAACTCTTTGCCAGTGAAGTTCAGATACGGGTAGTTCGACATCTAGAGAGTCGCTGGTTGCCAACTCAAAGGTCACCTGACCTGCTTCCAACCATTCGCCGGGGCTGATATACCGATGCATTATCACGGCATCAAACGGGGCGACGATCGTTGCTTCTTCCAACAGTTTTGTAGCACTGGCGTAGCCTTGTATCGCTTGGTTCAGCTCCGCTTTTGCTAACGATACCTGGGGTTCTCTGCGTGCAAACGGTGAACTTTTTGTTGATGGCAACATTTTCAATGCCACCGTCTGTTCATGTTGAGCCTGTTTCAGGTTCAACTCTGCCTGTTTGACGCCACTCTTTGCCTGAGCGAGGTTAGCTTTGAGCGCACTGTCATTCAGTTGCGCTAAGTGAGTTCCTTTTGTAACTAATGAGCCCGGTTCAATGTCTGGATTCAACCAGACAAGTTGAGCATTGCTCGATGTTTTGAGCTGAATTAGCCAACGGGCCGAGGTTGTTGCCAGTAAGGTAAGGTTAGAGTCATGAGTGGTCGGTAATAATTCCAGCACGGACACTGGATCTTTGACCTGTGGTTTCAACGTGCCTACAACAGGTTGGGGCTTGAGAATATCGACAGCAACCAAAGCTACGAATATCGCCCCAAGGCCAATTAGTGTGGCAAGCCCCTTTTTAAATTTCATAAGGCTTCTCCTCGGCAGGATGCTGAGTGAGGTTTTTGTTGAGACGTTGGCTTATTTCTGTCAATCGAGACAAGGTTTGCAAGGCCAGAGGGAGCATCACTGCTGCCTCAACAAATTCTAGTGAGTAAGCCACGATAGAAAATACTTCACCAACACTGGTAGCGTTAAGACTACTGATTATCCATAAGTTGGTTAGTACTGACGCAAATAAGGCAATAAAGATCAGTCCGTACACTAGTGCTTCAGTGTCGGACAACTTGATTTCACAATGTTTAATACGTTCAAAGTGTGTTCGTATAGCCGAAAAATGTTCGCCACTAAGAACTCTTACTTGCTGCTCTAACTGATCGTTTAATGTGCCGTTGAGGTGAGTGAACGTATGGTGAAACAGGGCATAAATGACGAGCATGCATAGACCAGCTGCCAATACACACAATGCTAGTTTGAGATGAAAGGTAGCCAGAATGACTACTGTAGCGATCAACTGAACGATTGCAGTGATCAGTAATGGCAAATCTTGCTCAAGAAAGTCAACAAGCTCGCGTGACATTGTCAAGCGAGCATCTTTTACAGACACTGATGTCTTACGCAGATTGTATTCGACCACATTAGCCAATTTAACTCTGATGTCACCATAAACTCTAGTGTCGTAGAAGCGACGACCCACACTAAATATGACCAGCATTAAAAGAATGGAAGCAAACAGAATAAGCGGCTGCATGTTTTGTTTAAGCACACCGTCAATGGCAATACCAATAAAGAGTGGTAAAAGAATAAGTATGATGTTTTCAGCGAGTACCATCAGCCAAGTCAAAGTAACTTTGGTTTGACTAAGCCTGATAACTGATCGCAGTGTAATGGATTGATGAGGTAGCATTATTGTCACCATGAATTAACATGGCGTCAGTATTACCGATTAATAACCATAAAAAGTGTCCGAGATTGCTGTTTGTGGACCAATTCCTCTGACCTCCATAATATGCTGCACGTTGTCGTTCACCTTTGAAAAGGCATCGCATACTTGTTTAGTTTCCGCAATACGTTAGTTGGGTTGCTCATCACTTAAGCGGGCGATATGTCAAAGAGGAAATATGGAAATTTCATTGCTTGCGGAACATCCGCATGAAGTGTCAAAAATAGAGGGTTGGTATTTCCAGGGATGGGCATTCAATAGTACTAACTTTTTTGGAAATCGAGTTTGACGGCCAAAGTAAATACACCACACTTTGGCCGCAATAGAAATCAGAGAGCCTAATCCTGATTATCATTAAGATGCTTAACAATCGCTTTTTTAGCATCCTCTTCGCCCTCTTTTACATCCAGAGGTTCTTTGGGGTAAATACCCATGGCATCTTCTGCAATATGTAACCAATCAGGATGCCAGTAGTAGGGGGTAGTGGCCTGAGGATGATCCCAGCAATGAACACCATATTTCTGACCAATGTAATTGAGGTCTTCCATTCTGAATACTTTCATTTTGAGTTCTTCATAAAGCTCCTGAACACTATAAGTATGATAGATAGACGCTGATTTCTATAACCCTGAAACGAAAAAAACCTCCCGTTTGGGAGGTTTTAAATCTTGTAAGTCACTACTAATGATTAGAAGTTAGCGCTACGTGGTGTACGTGGGAATGGAATTACATCACGAACGTTACCCATACCTGTTACGTAAGACACTAGACGCTCGAAACCTAGGCCGAAACCAGCGTGAGGTACAGTACCGTAACGACGTAGATCTCGGTACCAGCTCATGTGCTCTGGGTCGATGCCCATTTCAACCATACGTGCATCAAGAACGTCTAAACGCTCTTCACGCTGAGAACCACCGATGATTTCACCGATGCCCGGTGCAAGAACGTCCATCGCTGCTACTGTCTTACCGTCGTCATTTAGACGCATGTAGAAAGCCTTGATGTCTTTCGGGTAGTTCTTAACAATAACAGGCGCTTTGAAGTGTTCTTCTGCAAGGAAACGCTCATGCTCAGAAGACATATCGATGCCCCATTCAACAGGGAATTCGAACTCGCGGCCAGAATCGAGAAGAATTTGGATTGCATCAGTGTAATCGACTTGTGCGAAATCAGATTCAACGAATTGCTCCAGACGAGTGATCGCTTCTTTATCGATACGTTGAGCAAAAAACTCAAGGTCATCACGACGCTCTTCAAGTACGGCTTTAAATACGTACTTAAGCATGTCTTCAGCCAGTTTCGCGACATCATCAAGTTCAGCAAACGCAACTTCAGGCTCAACCATCCAGAACTCTGCCAGGTGGCGGCTAGTGTTTGAGTTTTCTGCACGGAAAGTCGGGCCGAATGTGTAAACTTTGCTTAATGCACAAGCGTAGGCTTCAGCGTTAAGCTGTCCAGATACGGTTAGGAATGTCTCTTTACCGAAGAAGTCTTCGTTGTAGTCCACATTGCCTTTGTCATCCAGAGGAAGGTTAGCGTGATCCAGTGTTGAAACTCGGAACATCTCACCCGCACCTTCTGCATCAGATGCAGTAATCAGTGGCGCAGACATCCAGAAGTAGCCTTGCTCATGGTAGAAGCGGTGGATTGCTTGAGAAAGACAGTTACGAACACGAGCGACTGCGCCGATCACGTTAGTGCGTGGGCGAAGGTGTGCAACTTCACGAAGGTACTCGATAGAGTGACGAGTTTTTGCCATTGGGTACGTATCTGCATCTTCAACCCAACCAACGACTTTTACGTCAGTTGCAGCAAGCTCAAAGTCCTGACCTTTCGCTGGAGACTCAACAATCTTACCCGTTACTTCAACAGAGCAGCCAGTTGTTAGCTTTAATACTTCGTTTTCGTAATTATTAAGATTATTAGGGACCACGGCCTGAATCGGGTCGAAACAAGAGCCGTCATAAATGGCAAGGAAAGAGATTCCAGCTTTGGAATCACGACGTGAACGGATCCAGCCGCGTACAGTAACTTCACTGTCTACTGCTAGCTTGCCGCCAAGTACGTCTGTTACAGGCGCGTAAGTCATGTTTGGTATAGTCTCCATTGAGGTAAACATTCAACCCGATGAGTTGTGTTCATCATTGTTGTTTAAAAAATAGACGAAACATCGGGTTGGATTGAATTTTATCGATTCAACGGGACATATTACCTGTCAATTCTGAAGCATCAACCTTTTATCTTACTTTCGTGGTCAATTCTTACGCGGAAGAGTGAATTGATTGAGTAAAGTTTCTAGTTGTTGTGATAATTGCTCAAGATTTAAGCTAATTTCTCGCGTTTGAGTTGCTGACTGAGACGTGTCCTGTGCATGTTGAGCAATAACAACAACTTTACCTTGAACTTCTTGGCTAACATAAGCCGTGGTTTGAGTTTGATGTTGAATACTTTCAGCGTGATTCAGCACTTGAGCCATTTCTTCGACGACATTAGTCATGGCTGATGATAGCTGTTCAATTTCATTTGAGCGCGTGTGTGCTTCTGAACAAACACTATCAACCGATGCCATAGAAGTCTGGCTTTCGATCTGAAATTGTTCGATGATCGTTTCAATGTTGCCAGTGGCTTCAGCTGTGCGCGAAGCTAGGTTGCGAACTTCATCTGCCACCACTGCAAATCCTCGCCCTTGTTCGCCTGCTCGTGCGGCTTCAATGGCAGCGTTGAGAGCGAGTAGGTTAGTTTGTTCTGCAATACCCTTTATCACTTCTAATATTGTCGATACTTCACCCGTTTGGGCGTTGAGTTGTGCAATTTTATGCTTCACATCTTCAATATCACCAACCAGCTTTTTGATATCTTCGCTCGCTGAGTGCGCCTGCATAGCGCTTTGTCTTGCCACATCGGTGGTATGTTTCACCAATGAAGAGGCGTCGACAGTGGCTTGCTCAACTTGACTTTGTTTGCTTTGCATATCTTCTATGCTGTGTTGCACTTCAGTGGTTTCTTTTTGCTGGTTATCCGCTGCCTTATCAGTTACTTGTGCGACATCCGTCAATTGATTTGCAGATGTTGCGAGCGAATGAGATGTGCTCTGCACTTGCTGTAAGCTGCTAGAAACAGTGTCCATTAGAGAGTTGATAGAGCTAGCGAGTTGACCTAACTCATCTTTTTTATTGTTCGTTATTCTTTGTGAAAGATTCTTGCTCTTACTGACTTCACTCATGAACTGAGAGGTTTTTTGGATAGGGCGAACTATCATTTTCCGAATCAGCATCAAGGTAATGAGAAAACCGACTAAAGCAATCACAGCCATGATGCCAACGCCAACCCAAGTACGGTGAGTAATTAAACTATTGATATGGCTAAGATTGTACTCAAGTCGGATGACACCAAGTACTTCACCTTCAGGAGCCATATGACAGGCGACGCAGTTCGTCCCTCGGTAGTTTTCACTCGATTTCATTGGGAGTGCGACGACAATACCTTTGCCCCATTCCGCTTGAAATGGCTCAAGAACAAACTCGCCATTCAGCGCTCGTTTATCGATATCATCCACAGCAGTTTGGTTATCTTGCCCTGGACCGTAAAGCTTACTGACAGCGTCGGCACGAAGTACACGCACTTGTTCGATCCCATCTTGCGCCAGTGCTTTTTGGCGCAATGTTTCTTTTTGTGCCATGGTACCTGTCAGCATCATCATATTGAGGCTGTCAAAATAGTTACTGGCTTTATCGTGTAATTGTTCACCCAGCACGGAATTAATTAAATCACGTTGCTGGACTGACTGGTACAAAGTGGAGACCGTTAGCACTAGTGCAAAAACCGTCACCAGAGTTAGGAGTAGTTTGGACGTAATTGTTGAGCTCATAATAGTCTTATAGTTATTGATTGGATCCTAGTTAACTATAGACATAGAGCTATAAAGCGGAAATCATGCGGTTAAGTTACTGTGACCACACACAAAATATGGGTTTTATAATTGTGACACAAGATTCATGTGCTCATTTTTTTGACGCCTATGTCATAATTTCGTCAACCAAAATCATGCGAATAGAGCGTTGATTTGCACGAAAAGTGAGAAGTTGAGCTTGTTTCCCACGCATAGATTACTTACTATTGCGCCTCATTTTTACTAGCCAGATTGATAGACTGATCACCAATATGAAGACTGAAATTTACAAAGAGTTCATGTTCGAAGCCGCCCATCACTTACCACATGTTCCTGAAGGTCATAAGTGTGGACGTTTACATGGACACTCATTTTTGGTTCGCTTGTACGTAGCGGGTGATGTCGATCCTCATACCGGCTGGTTGGTTGATTTTGCTGAAATTAAAGCCGCGTTCAAACCAATCTACGACCGTTTGGATCATTACTATTTGAATGATATCGACGGTTTAGAGAACCCAACCAGTGAAGTTCTTGCAAGATGGATTTGGCAACAATTGAAGCCATCTCTGCCTTTATTGAGCAAAGTTGAAATCAAAGAAACGTGCACCGCTGGTTGTATTTATACCGGTGAAGAATAAACAAAAATCCACCATGAGTAGGATGAATTTTTGTCGATGAAGAGAGCCACCGAACAGGTGGCTTTTTGCATTGTTCAATCCACAAAGCGTCGTATTGGTATTGGTCGCGTGAGCGCATTGTTGGCAGTATGAGATCGGGCTTATAGCCGCTATTCGTTTTAATGCTCCGATTGATCTGACGCTTCTAGCGGAACCAGATCTTCACCACCTAAACTTTGGTAGATAGTTGTTAGGTTCACTAATTGGTTATAGCGGTTTTCCAGCAACGCTGCTTTTGCACTGCGTTCATTCTCTTGCGCATCTAACAAGGCCGTAATATTAATCGCACCATATTTGTATTGACTCCTGTAGATACGTGCAGCTTCTGCTGCGCTGTCGTACTGTTGTTTGAGTTTCTGCTCCTGAAACTGATAATTCTCTCGTGCAGAAAGTGCATTATTCACGTCCTGAAAGGCGGTATACAAAGCCTGACGATAGGAAATGATTGCTGACTCATACTTAGCCTGTGCAATATCCTGATTGATTTTCATCGTATTCCAGTTGAGAAATGGCATGGTCAAATCCGCACCGATAGAGCCTAAAGGATCACTGAGTAAGTTGCGCAGTTGTTCTGAAGAACCCCCAAATGCTCCTGTCAACGTTAAGGTAGGAAAGTAAGCGGCATCCGCTGAGTCTTTCGCGGCAAAAGTCGATTTAAGTTCATACAACGCTTGTTTAATGTCAGGTCTACGGCTTAACACATCAGCTGGAACGCCAGAAGCGATCTCTGGGAGTTTGCCTTCAGGGAGCGCTTTTATGTCTTTAATCATTTTCTGCGGAGCTTGATCGAATAAAATCGCAAAGGCATTTTGTGCTTCAGTCAGCTGCTGTAAATATTCTCGGTGGGTGGCTTCCAGACCTGCTAAGGTACGTTTAGCTTCAAGCACGTTGAGGCGTGTAACAGAACCATTTTTGAACTGGCTTTGCGCTTGATTCAATGTATCTCTAGCATCGGAGATGTCACGGTTGCTCAGTTCAATACGTTGGTTCAGGTAACCCATTTGCCAGTATAGCTGAGCGGTAGTTGCAACAAGGCTTTGTGCGGTTGCTTCACGCTCTTCCAAGCTGGCCAGTGCTGCCCATTCACTTTCATCGGCGGCAGCTGATAGCTTACCCCACAAATCCACTTCATAGCTGACAGACAACCCCGTTTGGTATGATTCGCTGCTCGAGCCACTATCGAGATAGCGAGAGCCATCGGAAGACACACTACCGGAGAGTTCAGGGTAGAGGTCGCGACCTGCCAAATTCGCTTCTAAACGTGCCTGTTTAAGCGTCAATGTTGCGAGCGCCAAATCACTGTTGGTTGTGAGAACACGATCGATAAGCTGATTAAGCTGCTGATCATTGAAGCTAGTCCACCAACGCTGAATTGCCGGTGACGATTGATGTTGCTCTGTTGATTGCCAAGCTTGGGGAACTTGTACTTGAGGTTCTGTAAATTCAGAACGAGTGACGCAACCTGCAGTCAGTAATACGCACAGCGTGACTGTTGAGTATTTAAAATTAGCTAACATGATTTACTCTCTAGACAGTGCATCAATGGGGTTCAGTTGTGCGGCGTTTTTCGCTGGAAGATAGCCGAACAGTACACCGATAAGGGTGGAGCAGAGGAAAGCCGAAATAATCGACGTGGTGGAATAGATCATACTAAAACTACTACCTAAAGAGGCAAATATGAATCCGATAAGATATGCCAAACCGATGCCTATGGTTCCGCCGCATAAACAAACTAAAATCGCTTCGATTAAGAACTGACGCAAGATGTCATTCTGCCTTGCTCCTACCGCCATTCGAACCCCAATTTCTCTTGTACGTTCAGTCACCGATACCAACATTATGTTCATCACGCCGATACCGCCAACAATCAGCGAAATAACCGCAATCGCTGAAATCAATAGGGTCATCGTTGCCGTCGTTTTCTGAATGTTTTGCTGAATGGTGTCGGTATTAATGGTGAAAAAATCCTGTGTTCCGTGACGCATTTTGAGTAGTGAAATGATCGCTTGTTCAGCGGCTTCACTTGGTGTGCCATCGTCTACACGTACAGATATTCGGTTAAGATAGTTTTGCCCTACCATACGAGCACTGACCGTTGTGTAAGGCACCCAAATATTGAGTGAATCGCTGTTTCCGAATGCGCTCTTTTTCGCTTTGGTGACACCAATAATTCTGACTGGCAAATTTCCAGCAAAAATGACTTGGCCGATGGGGTTCTGTTCAGGGAACAGTTCGTTAAGCGTGTTGTGATCAATCACCGCCTCCTGAGCCATAACGTTTACGCTGGCGCTATCCCAGTACTGTCCGTAAGCGAGTTCATAGCCCCGAACCCGGAAATAATCCGGACCCACACCTTGCACTGATGCAGAAACGGCTTGATTTCCATATTTCACCGTGACAGATGTGCTTAATGTTGGAGTCACACTGTCAATAAATTGCAGATTGTTTAACGCATCGGCATCGGCGGCGGTCAGAGTTCTCACTCTTCCTGACCGCCGGTCACCAAATCCTGTGCCGGGCATAACATCAATAGTGTTGGTCCCCATCGCTGATATGTTATCAAGGATCGACTTTTGCGAACCGTTACCTAAAGCAACCACAGAAACAACGGAAGCAATACCAATAATAATGCCAAGCATGGTGAGAAATGTGCGAAGGCGGTGATTCGACATCGCAACCAATGCCATTTTCATCGCTTCCCAAAAGTTATCAAATAAGTTGCGACTTTTATTTAATATGCTTTGTGCTGCGACTTGTTCCACAGCGTCTTTGTTTTCGGTAGATAAGTTATTTTCAGTGACGGTGTCACTTATTATTTCGCCGTCTTTAATTTCAATGATGCGTTCAGCGTGCTGAGCCACTTTTAAATCGTGCGTTACTATGATGATGGTATGGCCGAGTTGATGTAGCTCCTGAAGTAAAACCATCATCTCTTCGCCGCTTTTACTGTCCAAAGCTCCCGTCGGTTCATCAGCAAGAATGACATCACCACCGTTCATCAGAGCGCGGGCAACAGAGACACGTTGCTGTTGGCCACCACTCAGTTGGCTGGGTTTGTGGTCGAGACGCTCCTCAAGACCAAGTCTGGTCAGTAACTGCTGTGCACGTTCTTGACGCGCTTTCTTATCGCTGCCGGCATAAATAGCTGGAATTTCGACGTTGCCGATGGCGGTTAAATCTCCCAGTAGATGGTAGCGCTGGAAAATAAAACCGAAGTATTCACGGCGAAGTTCAGCCAGTTGATCGGAATTAAGCTTTGAGGTGTCTTTGCCGTTGATCCAATACTCACCGCTCGTCGGTTGGTCAAGACAACCGAGAATATTCATCAGGGTGGATTTACCAGAGCCAGAAGTCCCGACGATGGCGACCATCTCCCCGCGCTCTATAGTGAGGTTGATGTTTTTGAGTACCGTTAACTCTTCATCCCCAGCCGTGAAGCAACGATAGATATGGGATATTTCAAGTAGTGGATGAGACATTAAAAAATCCTCGCTGGGCCCATGCGGCTCGAACGAGTACCTGTGGCATTTCGGGTGCCAACGATAATTTGATCGCCTTCTTCTAGTCCGCTGGTTACTTCTGTAAACACTTTATTGTTGATACCAATAGTCACATCACGCATTTCTTGCTGACCGTTCGCTAATACCGGCACTTGATAGCGAGGTTCATGCCCGGGTAGCTTAGCCACAACTTGTGCTGGAACGAGTAGGGCGTTTTCGGCTTGGTTTAAGATAATAGACACTTGTGCCGTCATACCAATACGAAGCGTTCTGTCTGGATTATCGACTTCAAACAGACCGTGGTAATAAATCGCTTCACTATCACTGACCGATAAATTACTGTCGTCGCCATCCATTAAAGTCGGTCCAGGTTCAATCGCACGTAAGGTTCCGTGATACTGCTTGTTTGGCTTACCCAGTATGGTGAAGTACACCGGTAGTCCTGGTTTGACATTGACCACATCCGCTTCAGAAATCTGTGCTTTTACTGTCATGCGATCAAGTTGTGCAAGCTCGATAATAGTAGGGGTTGTTTGGTTGGCGTTGACTGTTTGGCCTTGTTCTACTGCGCTGTAAACAACGGTGCCGTCCATCGGAGCGCTGATCGTTGTATAACCGAGATCCAGTTTCGCACTGTCTACACTGATTTTTGCCTGCTCTAGTTCGGCTTTCAACTGTTCAAGTTCGGCGTTATAAATGGCCAGATTGGCCTGCGCAGATTCGAAATCGGCTTGAGAACTGGCTTTATCGGCCAGCATAAGCTTTTGACGATTAAATTCTGATTTTGCTTGAAGAATTTGTGCTTGTTTTGCACGAATCTGAGCATTCAAGCTGTTTAGTGAAGCATTGGCTTCTCTTAACATATTCTGCTGTGTCAGGCTGTCAATTTGTGCCACGAGATCGCCTTGTTTAATTTCATCACCGAGTGCGACTCCCAGTTTTTCAATTTGACCAGATACCTGTGCACCCACAGCTACCAACTTTGAGGCTTGGAGCATACCTGTCGCTAAGACTGAATCTTCGATGTTGCCCCGATGGACGGTTTCAGTCGCAAAACTGGGTGGTGTTTCTTCTGGTAGGAAATAATACGCAGCAGAGGCGATAGCTGTGACAACAATGGCAAAAGCAATAAGTGTTTTTCCAGTAATACGTATAGCCATGAAAACCTGTTCCCAAACTTGAAAAGCAATAATGGGAACTATTTTCAATCGAATAGTGTTTTATAACAAGTGTCAGGAAGGTAAAGAAAGGTAAAGGTCGGCCAGACTAAATAAGAAAAAGCCTGATGATTATCAGGCTTTTAAAGTTAAGTTGTTCGTTAACAAATCACTTTAACCGCTAAACCACCTTGTGAAGTTTCACGGTATTTAGCGTTCATGTCTTTACCTGTTTCCAGCATGGTTTCAATGACTTTGTCTAATGAAACTGTCGGAGCTGAAGAACGGCGCATTGCCATACGGGTAGAGTTAATCGCTTTCACAGCAGCAATGCCGTTTCGCTCAATACAAGGAACCTGAACTTGTCCAGCCACAGGGTCACACGTCAGACCTAAGTTGTGTTCCATCGCAATCTCGGCGGCCATACACACTTGTTCTGGGCTTCCGCCCAGCAATGCTGCAAGTCCACCTGCTGCCATCGAACATGCAACACCAACCTCACCCTGACAACCTACTTCAGCCCCAGAGATAGAGGCATTTTGCTTGTAAAGACCGCCGATAGCGCCAGAAGCTGCAAAGTAACGGATGTAATCTTTTTCCGTCACTGTTTGGATGAATTTATCGTAGTAAGCCAATACAGCAGGGATAATGCCACATGCACCGTTTGTTGGTGCTGTAACCACGCGCCCACCAGCGGCATTTTCTTCGTTGACTGCGAAGGCATACATGTTGACCCAATCAACCACAGCCATCGGATCATTGGTGGTTTTTTCTGATGTTAATAGCTGTTGGCGCAGAGCCGCAGCACGACGAGGCACGCGCAATGGGCCAGGTAGAATACCTTCAGTGTTCATACCGCGTTCCATACACTCCTGCATGGTACGCCAGATATTGGCGAAGTACTCTTTTACTTCCACATCTGCGTGAAGCGCTTTTTCGTTTTCCATCACAAGTGTGCTGATAGATAGACCACTTTGTTTACACTGGTTAACCATTTCTTCAGCAGTGTTAAATGGATACGGAACGGTCACTTCAGTTTGCGTTTTTTGACCGAAATGCTCTTCGTCAACAATAAAACCACCGCCAATAGAGTAGTAGGTCTTACTGTAAACAACGTCTTCACCAACCCAAGCATGAATGGACATGCCATTCTCATGCAAAGATAGAAAACTTTTGTGAAATATCATGCCATCTTCACGTGGGAAAGCCACGGTATGATTGTGCGTACCAACAGTGAGACGCTCAGTTTGCTGAACGTTGGTAATAAATCCAGGAATACTATCGATATCAACATGTTCTGGAGTGTTACCTGCAAGACCCATGATGATTGCAATATCTGTATGGTGACCTTTCCCTGTCAGCGATAATGATCCATAAACGTCTACGGTAATTTTAGTGATGTTTTGCAGCTTTTCCTGAGCCACTAGGTCATCAATAAACTGTTTACCGGCTTTCATTGGTCCTACTGTGTGTGAGCTCGAAGGACCGATGCCAATTTTATAGATATCAAACACACTAATCATAGTGATTACCTCAAACAAAACCTCCTATCAGAAGGAGGTTTATTACTATTATATTTTTAGTTTAATCGGACTTTACAAAATTTGGGATTAAAACGCGCCGTAGATTACAGAACTAATAGCTGCAAGACCACAAATAACTGTGAAAATTTGCACAGGAGCTGAAGTCTTATACTTCGCCATCGCAGGAACTTTATTCATAGCGAACACCGGCATTAAGAATAGGATAGCAGCAATCATCGGCGCACCCATTGTTTCAATCATGCCTAGGATGCTTGGGTTAACAATTGCAACGATCCAAGTAGTAACAACGATGAATAATAAAGATGCTTTTTCAATCTGGGTTACTGGCGATTGTGAACGAGACTTGATGAGACCAACCAGACCTTCGTGAGCACCCAGGAAGTGACCAAAATAGCTTGAAGTAATCGCAGCGAATGCGACCAGTGGACCCATGTAAGAGATCAGGGGTGACTCGTGGATGTTTGCAAGGTAAGACAGTACAGAAATGTTTTGCTCTTGTGCCTGTGCTAGTTGTTCTGGAGAAAGAGAAAGAACGACAGAGAATACGAAGAACATCACAAAACCCATCAGCATCATTGCTGCTCCACCAGTGATAGCGTCCGTTTTTTGAACTGCATTTTCACCGTGTTGCATGCGTTGTTCTTTAGAAAACTGAGAAATAATTGGGCTGTGGTTGAAAGAGAACACAATGATCGGAATCGCAAGCCAAATGATGGTTGGCATCGCAGACCAATCTGGTGCGACTTCCACCATTGAGCTGTTCCAATCGGGAATCAGGTAAAAAGACAATGCTAATAAAATAGCAACCAGTGGATAAACCAAGGCTGAAGTTACTTTAAGCATCAGTTCTTTACCAAATACTACGCCAGCAGTCATTGCCGCGATCAACAAACCAGATAGCAACCAGCGAGGCATTGATTCCATTCCCACTTGGTTAACTAAGAATGAATCAACCGTGTTTGTGATACCAACTCCGTAGATAAGAACAATAGGGTAAATCGCAAAGAAGTAAGCGAAAGTAATAAGGTTTGCGCCAGTCTTACCAAAATGTTCTTCAACAGTGTCAGTGATGTCTGCTTCTGGGTTCTTAGCTGACAGTACGAATCGCGCCAAACTCTTGTGAGCAAACCAAGTCATTGGAGCAGCAATCAAAGCTAAAATAACTAATGGCCAGAAACCACCAGCACCTGCTTTAATTGGAAGAAATAGTACGCCTGCACCTACAGCTGTACCAAATAGTGAGAGAGTCCATGCAAAATCTTGATAAGTCCATTTATTAGTAGATTGTTCTGATTTTTCGATAGCAATCGATGTGTTCATTTTAAATATCTCAATTTTTTATGGGAAAATAATTTCGGGTGCAATTCTCTGTTTTTGTGTTGCAAAAAAAGTTGATACAAATCACAACAAGCGTTTACCAATTTATTTGTTTAATGAAAACTATACTTAGATCTAGAAAATTACGTGCTACACATGATTTTTTTTGCAGAAATCTATTAGAAAAACTAACTCACAACTGGTGGTGGTTTAATATTGAACAGACGAGGTGAAATGATGAACGGAAGAGTTGTTAATAAGCTTGCTTTATTTGTAATGTATATTGATGTGGCGTTGTAAAGCTTGAATGATCTGGGCTGTCATTCCCCAAATAAAGTGACGTTGATAGGGAATAGCGAAAATTCGATGTGGCTGACTTTTTACCCGAAACACACCGGTGTAAAGTTTGTTTCTATCCAGCAAGTGATCGGCGGGTACTTCAAACACTTCTTCTACTTCATTGGGGTCAATAGTGGCTTGATAGTCAGGGCTTATGAATGCCATTATTGGCGTAACGGAAAATCGACTTATGGTCACAATCTCGGGAAGCTGACCGAATGTTTTTATATCTTCCGCTCGTACGCCAATTTCTTCTTCTGCTTCACGAATGGCGGTGTTGTACAAATTACGATCGCTTTGTTCATATTTTCCACCAGGGAAACTGATTTGTCCTGGGTGATGTTTTAAATGCTCAGCGCGTTTTGTTAGCACAATATTAAGTCCGTGCTCTCGTTCAACAAAACCAATAAGCACTGACGCTTTGCGCAGTGAATGCTGCGGGAATTGATCAAAGCGACGTGTCGATTCAATATGGTAATCGACCGTTTGGTGTAATTGAAAACGCTGAATCAGTTCTGACTTTGTTATCGTTGTACTTACTTTCATACCACACCGTTGGGTAATTTTGTCTACCTTTTGAATTTTGATGGATGTGGTGACTCCACATCCACCTGTTAAGATTAGCCGATAGGTTTTACTTCTCCAATATAGGAAGTATACGACTTAACTTGTCCAAAGTTTCTTGAAACTCAGAGCTTGATTGACTGTCGGCTACCAAACCACCGCCAGCCCATGCATATATTTGTTGGTTGTGAGCGACAAGCGTACGAATAGTAATACTGGTGTCCATTTGACCGTGACGGCTGATATAGCCAATCGAACCGCAGTATGCACTCCGGCGGTGTGGTTCCAGTTCTTCGATGATCTCCATTGCTCTTACTTTTGGAGCCCCTGTAATGGAGCCGCCAGGAAACCCTGCTCGAAGTAGGTCACATGCAGTATATTGACTATCAAGCTCTGCCCGAATGGTACTGACTAGGTGATGTACCGCGGGGAAACTTTCAATTTCAAAAAGTTTAGGGACATGAACCGTGCCTGGTTTTGCGACTCGTCCAATATCGTTGCGCAGTAAATCAACAATCATCAAGTTTTCAGCCTGGTCTTTTTCTGCATTGGCTAACTCGTGGGCGAACGTCTGGTCCTGTTTTGGATCTTGGCTACGCGGTCTGGTTCCTTTGATTGGTTTTGTTTCGATGGTGTTTTGTTTGAGCTGTAAAAAACGTTCAGGGGATACGCTCAGTATTGCGCCTTGTTCTGTTCTAATAAATGAGGAGAAGGGGGCTTGATTGAACTGTTCGAGTTTTTGATAGGCTAGCCACTCCGACCCCTGATATTGAGCTTTGAAACGTTGCGCCAAGTTAATCTGGTAGCAATCACCTGATTTCAGATACTCTTGCACTCGGTCAAACTTCTCTTTGTACGTATCTGGTGTCATGTTCGACTGCCAAGGCGTGACAAGTTCGAAGTCCGTTTCTGGCTGTTGGGATTGAGAATCAAACCAGCTTTGCGCTTGTTCTAAGTTAACGCCAACCCATTGCGCAGTTTGTTGCTGGTGGTCAATCACAATCGCCCATTCATACAAGCCAACCGCCATATCCGGCATGCCGATATCGTGTTGTGCTTGCTCAGGCAGTTTTTCAACCCGGCGACCTAAATCGTATGCGAAGTAGCCTAACGCACCGCCAACAAAAGGAAGTGTCTGATTGTATTCTTGATCTGGTAAGTAATGGTGTTGCAGCTTGGCGATAAGTGCAAACGGGTCTTCCCAAGACTCATTGATACCTGAAGGCTCAACGATGATCGTCTCGTTGCCAAAAGTGGTCAGAGTCACAATAGGGTTTGCAACAAGGATATCGAAACGGCTGTCAATATGAGTATTAGAGGCTGACCGAAGAAGCATGGCCCACGGTAAATGTTGTAAATGAGAAAAAAGCTGATTTGCCAGTTTAGGTTGATACGCAAGTGCTTTTGATTGAATCGGTTTTTTTTCGTTGTTATTCATTTTGATAAATTGTGACAAAGAGAGTGTTCATCGAATGGCGCGTTGAGGTCAGCAAGAGTATCATAAAGTCACTTAATGGGCTCACAATTCAATGACTTTTGTCTTCGAAGTTCAAAAGCGAGTCATTAACGTTCAGCTCAAGGAAGCATAACTATAACGAGGCATGCAATGACGGTAATACGCAAACAAGATGTAATCAGCAGTGTCGCTGATGCTCTACAATATATTTCTTACTATCATCCATTAGATTTTGTCCAAGCCCTAGAAGAAGCCTACAACAAAGAAGAAAGCCAAGCTGCGAAAGACGCTATCGCTCAAATTCTTATCAACTCTCGTATGTCAGCAGAAGGCCATCGTCCAATTTGTCAGGATACCGGTATTGTGACTTGTTTCGTCAACATCGGTATGGCAGTGCAATGGGATTCAACCGACATGACCGTTCAGCAAATGGTGGATGAAGGTGTTCGTCAGGCTTACACCAATCCTGATAACCCTCTACGCGCATCTGTCCTGATGGACCCAGCGGGTAAACGTATTAACACCAAAGACAATACGCCAGCCGTGGTACACATCAATATGGTGCCGGGCGATAAAGTTGAAATTCAGATCGCGGCTAAGGGCGGCGGCAGTGAAAACAAGACTAAGATGGTCATGCTTAACCCGTCTGACGACATCGCAGAATGGGTAGAAAAAACGCTTCCAACTATGGGGGCGGGTTGGTGCCCACCGGGTATGCTGGGTATCGGCATTGGCGGTACGGCTGAAAAAGCTGCGGTATTAGCGAAAGAGTCTCTAATGGAGCACATCGATATTCAAGAGCTGATTGCCCGTGGTCCACAAAATGCGGAAGAAGAGCTGCGAATTGATATCTTTAACCGTGTTAACAAACTTGGCATCGGTGCTCAAGGTCTTGGCGGCTTGACGACAGTGGTTGATGTGAAGATTAAAACTGCACCAACACACGCCGCGTCAAAACCAGTTTGTTTGATCCCTAACTGCGCGGCAACTCGTCACGTCCACTTTACGCTTGATGGTTCAGGACCGGCTGATTTGACGCCTCCGAAACTGGAAGATTGGCCACAAATTACATGGGAAGCGGGTTCAAATACACGCCGTGTGAATTTGGATACGGTCACTAAAGAAGAAGTTCAATCATGGAAAACGGGTGAAACTGTTCTGCTATCAGGAAAAATCCTGACAGGCCGTGATGCAGCACATAAACGTATTCAAACTATGCTACAAAATGGTGAGAGGCTTCCTGAGGGTGTGGACCTAAAAGACAAGTTTATCTACTACGTTGGCCCTGTAGATGCTGTGGGTAATGAAGCGGTTGGTCCTGCAGGTCCTACAACGTCGACACGTATGGATAAATTTACTGACATGATGTTGGAAGAAGTTGGCATTATGGGGATGATTGGTAAAGCTGAACGCGGCCCTGCGACAGTCGAATCGATTAAGAAGCATAAAGCGGTTTACTTGATGGCTGTGGGTGGCGCGGCATACTTGGTTGCGAAAGCAATTAAGAAAGCACGCGTGGTCGCGTTTGAAGATCTGGGTATGGAAGCTATTTACGAATTTGAAATTGAAGACATGCCCGTGACTGTCGCGGTAGACGCTACGGGAGCAAATGCACACCAAACGGGTCCTGATACTTGGAAAGTTAAAATCGCAGAAGCTGCAAAGTAATTGAGATTCAAGTAAATAATGACTAAGAAATCACAAAAAGTGCTGCGATAGTGGCACTTTTTGTCTATATAATACTTTAATAATTATTAACTTATTTGAGCTTACTTAACGTCAGGAGAGCAATATGCCTCGCTTTATAAAAATTCTACAGATTCTTATTGCCGTTGTGATCGGTGCTTTTGTCGGTTACGACCTGATCTTACATGGTATAAGCATTTTCGATGACAAGTATGTGACCATTACTTGCGTACTGTTTGTTATGCTAGAAATCGCTTTGTTTGTGATTTACAAACTCATAGAAGAAGACTAGAAATTAACGAGCAGATCTTAAAATTCGTTTTTTGATATTAAGCCTCTGATTTTATTCGGGGGCTTTTTTGTTCATAATAGGCTTGTCATTGTATTAACGTTTGGAGAAAGTGGATGAAGCGAATTCGCCAAGAAGTGAATGACTTAATAAATCGGGGATTAGACGCTCATGTAAGGCTGGCTGTAACAGGATTGTCTAGAGCAGGTAAAACCGCGTTTATTACTTCAATGGTCAATCAACTACTCCATACCTCCACTCATGACAATCTTCCGCTGCTCGCTGCTGCGCGTGACAAACGTATCATCGGTGCTAAGCGTGTCCCGCAAACGAACATGATGGTCCCCCGATTTAGCTATGATCAAGCAATGGCTCAGTTGCATTCATCACCACCAGAGTGGCCGGTTCCGACCCGAGATGTGAGTGAAATTCGGTTAGCGATTAAGTACAAATCCACCAAAACAACTAAAAAATTCATTAGCAGTAGTTCGACACTCTATTTGGATATCATTGATTATCCGGGCGAATGGTTGCTCGATCTGCCCATGCTGGAGTTAGATTTCGCTACTTGGTCGCAACAGCAGTTCAATGCTTTGCATGGTATACGAGCTGAATTGGCGAAGCCTTGGTTGAAAGAATTGGATAAGCTCGATTTCACGCAAGAAGCGAATGAAAAAGTATTAGCCCATATATCAGAGTTGTACACAGAATACCTTCATCGTTGTAAAGAGCACGGCTTACATTGGGTACAGCCGGGACGGTTTGTTTTGCCAGGAGAGTTAAAAGGGGCGCCTGTGTTACAGTTTTTCCCTTGTAGACAAACTGAAATGACCAACACCGACAAGCACAGCGTATTAGCATTGTTGAAAAGGCGTTATGAAGAGTATCAAAACAAGGTAGTTAAAGCGTTTTATAAACACCATTTTTCAACGTTTGACCGTCAAATAGTACTGGTCGATTGTTTAACACCTCTTAATGCTGGTCATGAATCTTTCATGGATATGAGAAGTGCACTGGAGCAGATCATGCAAAGCTTCCGGTATGGAAGAAACGGTCTTTTGAAGCGAATTTTCTCACCCAAAATAGACAAAGTGCTATTCGCAGCGACCAAAGCGGATCATGTCACACCAGATCAATACGGTAATTTGGTGTCATTGCTTCAGCAAATGATTCATCCAGCTTGGCAAACCGCTGCCTATGAAAACATAGAAATGAGCTGCATGAGTATGGCTTCGGTGCGAGCGACACAGTCTGGACATATTGATACACCTGAGGGAAAAGTGTCGGCGATACAAGGGACAACGGATAAGGGAGAGGTAATGACTTTATATCCGGGAGAGGTGCCGAGCAAATTGCCAGATCCATCGTTTTGGCACAACAATCAGTTTGATTTTACTTCGTTTCATCCAATGACCCACCAGCAAGATGAACCTTGTCAACATATCCGTATCGATAAAGCGTTGGATACCTTGATTGGAGATAAGCTGAAATGAGTGATTTGAAATCCAAGCAAGTGTTTACCCAAACATTAGACTCAGAAAAAGAGAATCGTGAATTTACGGCGCAAAAGCAGTTTGAACAACAAGAGAAATTCATTCCTTCAGTTACAGAAGAAGAGACGGAAATAGAAGCTCAACTTGAAAAAGTTATCAGGCCTAAGAGAGGCCGCCGTTGGTTGGCTAGTGGATTACTGGCAGGTTTTAGTGGTCTTGTGGGCTGGCAAGCGGTTGATTCAGTTATACAAGCCGTTCAAAACTCGGATTGGTTAAGCCTTGGCTGGACAGGTTTTATTTTCGTGTTGGCGACCTTAGGGCTAGGCGCAATAGCCAAGGAAATTTGGAAGCTACGCCAACTACGTCATCACTTTAGTATTCAAGAGCAAGCAGAAGCGTTAATTGTTAACGATGCGGTCGGAAAAGGTCAGCAGTTTTGTGAATCTGTTGCGAAGCAAGGGGGTATTTCTGCTCAATCACCTGCTTATGATCGCTGGGTAAATAGTGTTAGTAGTAGTCATAGTGATGCTGAAATACTCGATATGTATGATGCGATGGTACTTTCAGAGCAAGATAAAAAGGCAAGCCAAATCGTATCAAAATTTGCTACGGAGTCTGCGGCATTAGTGGCAATTAGTCCGTTGGCGATCGCAGATATGCTGCTGGTGGCGTGGCGCAATTTTACTATGATTGACCGACTCGCTGAATTGTATGGCGTACAGCTTGGTTACTGGTCTCGTATTAAGTTGTTCAAATCTGTGTTGGTGAATATGGCGGCCGCTGGAGCGAGTGAGTTAGCCATTGATGCCAGTATGGATTTACTATCGATGGATCTCGCCGGCAAGGTATCGGCTAGAGCTGGGCAAGGCATTGGCGTTGGTATATTGACTGCTCGATTAGGCCTTAAAGCCATAACTTTGTTACGTCCGTTGCCATGGCATAAAGATCGTGCTGTAAAATTAAGTGCAATTAGAAAACAGATTGTTGCCAAAGTGACTGCATTAACCGTCAAATAAGAGAAATCACGCTATTCGAACATAGATTACTTGACGCATTTCAGGGCTTGTAAGAAACTACTGTCAACTTTTCGTGACACCTTTTAATTAGGATATTGTTCTGTGCGTCTTGAAGTAACTTGCGAAGATAGGTTAGGACTGACCCGAGAATTACTCGACATACTCGCCTCTAAAAACATTGATTTACGCGGTATAGAAATCGATATTATCGGAATCATCTACCTGAACTGCCCTGATATCGATTTTGAAACTTTCAGTGAATTGATGGCTGAGATTCGACGCATTTCCGGTGTAAAAGATGTGCGAAAAATCCAGTTTATGCCAATGGAAAGGCACAATACTGAGCTTATTTCATTACTCAATAACCTTCCTGATGCTGTTCTGTCTATCGACTTAAAAGGGGCTGTGGATATGGCAAACCATTCCGCACTGTCGCTGTTTAATCGAGAGAGCGTAGATATGATAGGCGTACAAATATCTACATTATTACCGAGTTTTAACTTCCAGCGTTGGCTTGATGGGAGTAAATCCCGTTTACGTGATGAGATTGTTTTGGACGGTTTGGATTACGTAATGGAAATGATGCCGGTCTACATCACTGGTGAGTCAAAAGAGTCGACCTTAGCCAGTGCGATGATGATCATTCGCCCTCGAGTGTCAGCCGCTGTTAACTCGACTCAGCTTTCACTGCATAACAACTTAGGCTTTGAACACTTTGTCGGTGTTTCAAATCGTCATAAGGCACTCATTACCCAAGCTAAAAAACTCGCCATGCTGGATCAACCGTTGTTAATTGAAGGTGATACTGGTACTGGTAAAGAGATGCTTGCCCGAGCCTGTCACAACCGTTCAGAGCGCTCTGATTCACCATTTTTGGTACTAAGTTGTGCTTCTATGCCTGATGATGTTGCTGAGACAGAACTGTTTGGTCATGCACCGGGCTCGTTCAATCACGAGCAAGGGCATAAAGGTATATTCGAACAAGCCAATGGCGGTACTGTTCTACTTGATGAAATTGGTGAGATGAGTCCGCATTTGCAAATTAAGCTGCTGCGCTTTTTGCAAGATGGTACTTTCCGCCGTGTGGGTGAAGAACATGAGATTCATGTCGATGTTCGAGTTATTGCATCGACACGTTATAAACTAGCTGAACTGGCACAATCAGGAAAATTCAGAGAAGATTTGTTCTATCGTTTGAATGTTTTAACATTAACTATCCCACCACTGCGAGAACGTCCTAGCGATGTTCAGCCTTTGTTGGAACTGTTCGTTTCTAAGCACATTACCAAACTAGGTATGGCGAAACCTGAACTTGATGATGGTTTATTGGATCAATTAGAGTTGTATCAGTGGCCGGGCAATATGCGACAGCTAGACAATATGGTTTTGCGCGCATTAACAGAGTTACAGGGTGATGTGTTAACAGCGGATTTATTCCATCTTCCTCAGTTGGAAACGGCACAATCTGGTGTCACTGCCATCAATCTTGATGGATCACTTGATGAAATAATGAAAGATTACGAAGCACAAGTGCTTGACCGCTTGTATCAATCTTTCCCGTCAAGTCGTAAATTAGCAAAACGTTTGTATGTATCGCATACCTCTGTTGCGAATAAACTGCGAGATTATGGAATTAAGAAGCGTTGATTAAATCAAAAAGTACCCCTTCAAGCGTGTTTGAAACCGATGGTGAAATCCTGCTGGTTACCGCTCAGTTAAGTGATGCAGAGCGTATCGTTGAATATTTTAAAAGTAATCGAGCACATTTAAAACCTTGGGATCCTAAACGTGACGAAGCTTTTTTTACGGTCGAAGGGTGGCAGCAGCGCTTACTCAAGCTTACAGAAGTTCACAAACTCTCGCTTGGTTACTATTTACTGATCATCGATGTGAGTACAAATGAAGTTATTGGCACGATATCATTTAGTAACTTATGCCGCTTTCCGATTCATTCATGTAATGTTGGTTATTCATTAGCGGAACACGTCCAGGGTAAAGGTATTATGACACGCGCGCTTCAAATGGCGTGTAGTTATATGTTCTCCATTCAGAATATTCATCGAATTATGGCGGCCTATATCCCGCGAAATAAACGCAGTGAAGGTGTTTTAGAGCGTGTTGGTTTTGTTCATGAGGGACATGCCAAAGACTACATCCTCATTGATGGTAAGTGGGAAGATCACAACTTGATGGCACTGGTTAATTCTCATTGGCAAGAGGAATAATATGAACAAACGAATGCAGCAGCAGCTAGAACTGGTTTTAGAGTTGGACCGTTTGAAATCGGTATTGCGCCGCACTCGTATTCAGTGTGCGGATGACCGGTTGGAAAACAGTGCTGAGCATAGTTGGCATGTGGCAACCATGGCCCTTTTGATGGAAGAACATGCTAACGAGCCCGTTGATATCAGCCGTGTGCTTAAAATGCTTTTGATGCACGATATGGTTGAAATTGATGCTGGCGATACCTTCGTATATGATGCAGCGGCTTGGGCACAACAGAGTGAAAAAGAGCTTCAAGCTGCTAAACGTTTGTTTGGTATGCTACCGAAAGAGCAGGGTGAGGAACTTTTCTCAATTTGGCGCGAGTTTGAAGATGCCGTCAGTGCCGATGCAAAATTTGCGAAAGCGTTAGATCGACTTATCCCTATGTTGTTGAATTTTAACAATCAGGGGGTTGGTTGGCGTGAAAATGGCGTAACTCGCCAACAAGCATTAACCGTGAATCGTCGAATTGATGACGGTTCACATGCGCTGTGGGAATATGCACAGCAAATGATCGAACAAGCCACCGAGAATGGCTGGCTAAAAGTTTAAGGACATTCCATGTCGTATTTGCCTTTGGATGATTACCAAAGAAAATGGATTTTTACCCATCAATCGATGCCTGTACCTGAACAGGACCTTGAGCAGATAAAGCCGATGACTCAGTTGCGTTCAGCGCAGTATTGGAAAGATAATCTGAGCGCTCAAAGTCCAGATTCTGAACGGTTTAGTTCACAAGACTGGCCGAGCAAGGTCGGAAGCTGGAACAACGAAGTTGATTGGATGAGTGAGTGGGAGAGTGATGATGAGTCATTACCACAAGCCGTCTTGGAACATATAGATTGGCAGGATGATGTCACAGTCTACTTTTGTTATGAAAAATATAACGTTATCGAGACTAAATGGTCTATTTTTAAGCGTCATTGGAAAAACTTTTTGTTCTATGATGACGGGCCTATTTTACTCGGACGTCGCCGAAAAGAAGCTTTATGGTTCAGTACCAATGGTAAAGTGAAACTTGGAAAACACGATTAATTTGAATCCGGCTTTGGCCGGATTTTTTATGAGTAAAGATAAGTAAATTTTGATAAATTATTTTGACCTAAAGTGAATTTTACGTTTTCATTAGCATTAGATAACCGCTTTGATTCCTGTAGTTAAGTCGGAGAGTGATAATGAAAAGATCACATGGAGTATCCCCCCAAGCACTGACATATTTAGTCGCAGGCATTTTGCTATGTGGCCCAACTCTCGCTGCGTATGCTGCATCTAGCTGTTAAATTTTTTGCAGTTTTAGCCTTCGTTAGAGGGCTTAGTACGATATCTGTTAGCTGGACCTCATTTTTCACATCTTCTTCTATGTGAATGAGTTACGTTTGATCTTGCGCCGAACAATTCATGGGCGCTCTTCCATAATGTACCTATTAGTTCGGGGTGTAGACCTTATACTCTACACCTTGATGTTTATCGTGTACCGACTGTTAGGAAGTTGATCAATGATACGGCCTTATTTGAAGTTCATTATTCCCATCGTTATTCCGTTACTCATTTTATTATTGCCTGTTACGGCTTTTCCTTTTGACGGTCTGACACTGATCCAACAACGGGTGATTGCTATATTCCTTCTGGCTGCCTTACTGTGGGTGTTTGAGCCGATTCCTATATATGCCACATCGGTGGTGATCATCGTGTTAGAGTTGTTAATGCTGTCTGACAAAGGTTTAATTCTATTTCGTTTAAGGGAAGGGCAGCCAGAGTTTGGTCACTTACTTAAATACAGCGACATAATGGCCACGTTTGCTAGCCCAATCATCATGCTGTTTTTAGGTGGGTTCTTTTTGGCGATGGCGGCAACCAAATACCGGCTTGATGTCAACTTAGCACGGGTACTTCTTAAACCGTTCGGTCAGAATCCGAAATACGTCATGCTCGGGTTAATGCTGATAACCGGCGTGTTCTCGATGTTCATGTCGAATACGGCCACCACTGCGATGATGTTATCTATCTTAGCGCCAGTGATTGCGGTATTTGGACCCAAAGACCCAGGTAGAATTGCTTTTGCGTTGTGTATACCAGTAGCTGCAAATATTGGCGGTATTGGCACACCAATCGGCACACCACCGAATGCCATTGCACTTAAGTATTTGGTCGGGGATAACTTGATTACGTTTGGTGAGTGGATGGCGTTTGGTGTACCTTTCGTCATTGTAATGATGGCGTTAGCTTGGCTACTTATCGGTTTACTTTATCAAGCGGATCAGCAACGAATAGAATTGACAATCAAAGGTAAGTTTTTAAAAACGCCTAAAGCGATCGTTGTTTATATTACTTTTGCAGCGACCATCCTTTTATGGTTAATGGGATCGGCGCATGGTATGAACTCCTATACCGTCGCCTTAATACCAGTGGCAGTGTTTTCCGTAACCGGCATTATCAATAAAGAAGACCTGAAAAAAATCTCATGGGACGTTCTTTGGTTGGTTTCAGGTGGTATTGCTTTAGGGCTAGCGCTTGATAAAACGGGGTTAGCAAAGCTTGTAGTGCATAGCATCCCATTTGGTGATTTTTCTCCATACGTGGTTTTAGTGGGTGCTGCGTTACTTTGCTTGTTGATGGCTAACTTTATGTCGCATACCGCCACGGCTAACTTATTGATGCCAATAATGGCGGCTCTAGGGGCTTCAATGGCTTCACTTACGCCTTTGGGCGGCGAAGTGACACTTATCCTAGTGGTCACCTTCGCTGCATCACTTGGTATGTCGTTACCAATTAGTACCCCACCAAACGCATTGGCCCATGCGACGGGCTATGTCGAAAGTAATCAGATGGCAAGAGTGGGTGTGATACTGGGTGTTGTCGGTGTGATACTGAGTTTTTTAATGGTCGCAATACTTAATTTTGTTGGGTTTATTGGCTAATAACGATGAATGAACAAGAACGTACTTTAGTTGAACGTTATTTTCGTAATGCTAAGCAAACCATTACTTTGCCTGCTGGTAGTAGAATTTTGCAGCAGGATGGCTACAACGATAGGCTCTACTATGTGCACTCCGGTGAACTTGCTGGTGATTTTGAAGAGTTAGAAGGAAGACACGTTAAAGTCTTTTCTGCATCTAAAGGCGCTTTTATCGGTGTTCACAGTTTCTTTTCTGGAGCTTGGACTGCTTCGTCAACCGTCATAGCTCAAACAGAAGTCACACTGAGTTGGATTGATCGTAACATTGAGGTCGTGGAGCAAGATAAGTTTGGCCCCCTGACGACGCAATTTATGCCGTTGATCGTTGCTGAGCTTAACCGCCGGCAAAGACGAGCCCACCAAGAAGCCGTAGCCAAAGAGAAAGCGTTAGAAAAACTGCATTCTGCGGAACAAATGACAACATTAGCACAACTCGCAGCTGGTATTTCCCATGAACTAAACAATGCGATTGGGGTCGTTAGCAGTAAAACAGAACGGTTGGAAAACTTGTTTATGGATTTATTGGAAGAAGTCCATCCAGAAGCAAGCCAGTTTTTCGATTTTGGATTGGTACATGGTCAAAAAGTTTCTTCAAATGAGGCGAGGAAACGAGGCTTAATACTAGAGAAAAAATACCAACTTCCCAAAGGTGTTGCTCGTGATTTAGCTCGCGCTGTACCTGAAGAGCACTTATCACCTCATTGGCTCAATAATCCACATTTAGCTATTCGATACTGGCAGATGGGACGCGACTTGCATGACCTCAGATTAGCGTCGAGTCATACTGTAGGCATTGTTAAGTCTGTTAAGCAGTTAGCTCGGAGTGAGGTCAATCTTGAAGAAGATCTTGATATCAACGAAACCATTAACCGAGCGCTGACGTTGTTGCAAAGTGATTTAAGACGGGTATCGGTTCGAATGCGACCGGGTAAATTACCACTGTTAAAAGGTTCACAAACTGAGTGGGTTCAAGTGTGGGTCAATATTATTAAAAATGCATGCGATGCAATGATGGCCACAACTGAGCCGAGTATTGATATCCAAACCAAGTTCAGTAAACAAAGAATATTGGTCACCGTGAATAACAATGGTCCAGAAATCAGTGAAGCGACCAGACGTAAAATTTTTCAACCCAGTTTTACCACCAAAAAAGACGGTTTATCGTTCGGCTTGGGGCTTGGGTTATCCATCGTTAAGCGAATTGTGTCTGGCTATGGTGGAAGTATTGCCGTAAAGAGTGACAAAGATGCAACTATTTTTAGAATCAAGTTACCAGTAGAGGGTGAACATGGAGAAACTTAATATCATCTGCGTTGACGATCAACGAGAAGTGCTTAGTGCTGTGTTGCAAGATCTAGAGCCACTTAATCAATGGTTAAATATTGAAGACTGTGAGTCTGCGGCTGAAGCTTTGGAACTGATGGATGAGCTCGATGCCAATGGTGAGTATGTGGCATTAGTTATCTCGGATCATGTGATGCCAGAAAAAACTGGGGTTGAGCTATTAACCGAGATTTCTGCGGATACGCGCTTTCTCTACACTAAGAAAGTATTGTTAACAGGGCAGGCGACGCATACCGATACTATCAATGCGATCAATAGTGCTGGTATTAACCGCTACTTTGAAAAACCTTGGACAACGGAAGAGTTAATCGGATGTGTTAGAACGCTGGTTAGTGAGTTCATATTCGATAAAGGATTGGATTACACGCTATGGCAAAGTAGTCTTGATCAGACGGTGGTACTCAATCGATTGCACTAGCTTAATTTTCAACAAGCGACGTTATTTTTAAGTTTAATGCGAACTTTATTTGAACGTAGCGCGTGCGTAATTGTTTGTTTACTTGTTGTTTTGCGAATAAGTCTTATTTTATTCAATGGCAATCGTTCTTTTGGACTAGAATTTAATTGACCCAAAAGGAGGTTGTTATGCCTAAATATGTTATCGAAAGAGAAGTTGAAGGTGCGGGGAACCTCTCACCGAAAGAACTTCAGGACATTGCTCAAACATCTTGTGGAGTACTGCGAGAACTTGGTCCTAAGGTACAGTGGCAGGAAACTTTTGTAACTCCGAATAAGATTTACTGTGTTTTCATTGCGGAAAATGAAGATATCGTTAGAAAGCACGCTGAAATGGGGGGCTTTCCAGTCAATCAGATCAACGAAGTTACCTCGATGATTGATCCAACGACTGCAGAGGTCGCTTAATTTATATTCCTTCCTTGTTGGTTAAGTACTCCTAAATAGAATTTGTTTAGGAGTACTTAAGTCGTATAGCTGTGATTTTTTCCTACCATTCATAATGATTCGTTTTGATAAGCCACATTAAGGTTATCGTTTGTTCGCTGTGACTCGCAATTTATAATGTGCACTCAGGTTTATATCTACTGATGTAGTATCTTAACGATGTTACCAATTTATTGGATGGCAACTATGTTGAGATACTGCAACCACTGTCAATGCCCAACCGAGCATAAAGAAACCTTAGTCAGAAAACCTTCGAGCTACGATAGTAAAAAATCTATCGCGGGCAGGTTAATGCTATTGCTC
This sequence comes from Vibrio sp., assembly GCA_048259585.1. Classification (GTDB taxonomy): domain Bacteria; phylum Pseudomonadota; class Gammaproteobacteria; order Enterobacterales; family Vibrionaceae; genus Vibrio. The sequence goes on from JBLXHN010000001.1 coordinate 491,274, forward strand.
CATGAGTTTATTAACGGCGGGCATTACTACAATATGAATCGTTATGTTCAATGCACGGTTTGTGGAAAGAGAGAGCGCGAAAATATGGGCAATGAATTTGAATAGCGACGAGTGCGAAGTCAGTCGTTATATTTTTGATGTTGTGGAGTGATCATTTTGTACATTTGGAATATTAGTCGTCTAAAAGAGGAGCTAAAATCGAATCAGCTCACTGAGACAGACCGTTTTATTTATTTCTTTATCTATTTTATTTTAACCAGCGCTGTCATAGAATTTTTCCCCGTAATTGAGGACGGTAATGACAAGGATAGCATAGTGTCGATATTGAACTTTACTATCTACATCATCGGGACGTATTTGCTCTACCACGTGAATGGTAAAAGCAGTGGACGAGATTTCTTAGGTCGCTATTTCAGTCTTGGTTTTGTGGTGGTGATAAGGTTCATGATGGTTACCATTCCAGTAGGAATCGTGGTTGCACTGTTTTTCTTTGAGCAGAATAACGATTTCGCGACAACTGCCGAAGCTTACGTCATGACTGTTTGGAACTTGCTATTCTATTGGTATTTTTATAAACAGTTTAGAGAAATTAATCGTTAAACTCAGTGGTTTCTCCAAAATAGGTAACCTCCTACGGCATCTGATGAACACAGCAGTTCCATTGCATTTTCGATGTGTTCATCACAGCACTGTCACCATTTCATTGATTTTAGATCCTATGCTTACCAACGACGATGTTTGCATTGCTCCCTGATTCTTTAGTCAGCTTTCCTGAGAATGGTCTATCAAAGTAATTGTTCACGTTCATCCTTGTGGGTGTTACTTACCGTGTCGAGTTGGGAGTCTTGAGGCATTTGTTGCAGCTTTTCACGGTATGAGTCAAACAGTGTGAGGCCAATAAGTGATAATAGTATTGAGGCTAAACTGAGTAAAAAGGCAGTTTTAAAACCAAAGTACTGAGAAATAATCCCCATCATTGTTGTTCCTAGCATAGTGCCGACAAGCATTGAATTGGTGTAAAACGCGGACGCTTTACCGATCGCCTTCGGCGCGAGGTCTTGCATGACGGTGATACCAAGACCAACAAAAATGCCGAAAAATAAACCGTTTAAAATTTGCAGTGCAAATAATGAATAAATGGAAGTGCTGAAATACATTCCTACATAGAAAACCGCACCAGTGGCAAAGCCCAACTTCATTATCAGTATTTTGCCGAAACGATGTGCCCAGTTTACAGCAAGTAACATGACCGGTATCTCAACAGCAGCAGTGATACCCATTAAATAACCTGGGTAGGATTTTGTGAGCTGGAGCTCTTGCGTTAGGTAAATAGGCATAGCGTTAATATAAGTGCTGTTGGATATATTCGCGAGTAATATCACCAAACCCAAAAACCAAACCGAAGCGGGTAGCTTGGTTGAGCGCCTTTCATTGCTATTGTGTTGTGTGGCTTTGGGAGCATCAAGTAGCAACACAATCCACACAACCACACAAGCTGCTATCGCGGCCGATAAATAAAAGTTATTCGCAAAACCGAATTGATCAACCGACAAAAAAGCGAGCGGAGGTCCAAATATCCATAGAAACGAGACTGATGACCGCATTTGAGAATTAAGCTTAGCGCTGTTTTTACCCGTTGAATCGGCGTAGCGTCTAATTACCGTCAATATCAGAGGGATAGAACTAGAAGCAATCGGCATCAAAACACAGCCAATCACTAAAGCATGCCAAAACTTTGTTGCATACGTAAATGCCATTGCGGAAGCCATTATGCCTAGCAATCCGAATAGCAGTAAAAACTTACTGGAAACTCCTTTATCAATCAGTCCAGTCAGCTTTTGACTTACAATTATGGTCATGACTGCCGTCAACGACGTGTAAATGCCTATAAGAGCAGGTTCTGTATTAAGTTCTGTAACAAGGAACAAGCTCATAACGGGCAGAATGAAAGCAAAAGCAAGTGCGGTTGTTCCGTTCAAGATGAATAGAACGGTAGTTTGGCTTCTAAGCAACAGTATTCTCCTTATACAGTAGAACTGAGGTATATCACTTAATTGAATGGAATGTAAGCGACTTGTTGAATATTTCTATTGCAATGTTCTGTACACAAAAGTTGCTAAATTGGGTGAGATTTTTTGAAAATTTATTATGATTCTAGAGCCAATACTAATCAGACATTAACGTAAAAGACTTAAAGCTAAGTATTGGAGATTGGAGTAATTACTCACGTGTAACTCTTTAGGGTTATTGTTTGGATAATTAGATGTCGTTCACGCCTTTTTATTAGCCCCAAACATACACATATTCATTAGGATAAACTAAAATAAATTTGTTTAGTTAACAATAGATAAGTTAGCAGACATTATAAATAATATTAAACATCGTTATGTGGCTTCATACTTACAAACGATATAATAGGAATTAAGGATGTATTGTTCCGCCACGCGATCTCCAACTTTGTTGGTCATTGATGATATCCCTGAAAACCTCACTTTAATGTATAAGTTGTTGAAAAATGACTATGTAGTGAAAGGAGCAAATAGCGGAGAAAAAGGTTTATCTATCGCTAAAAGAGACTTGCCAGATCTCATACTACTCGATGTTATGATGCCCGGTATGGATGGGTTCGAAGTCTGTAAGTCTCTTAAATCTGATCCTATTACTGAAAATATCCCAGTAATTTTCCTTACCGCAAAAACAGAAAGTGTCGATGAAAATACAGGACTGGAGTTGGGGGCTGTTGATTATATCAATAAGCCAATCGTGCCTGAAATCGTCAAAGCTCGAGTAAAAACTCATGTTTCGTTAAAGATGGCCATGGATTTGCTAAAAGGACAAAATGAAGTTCTCGAAAAAGAGGTTGAACGTAGAACTCAGGAAAGTTTACAGCAAATGAAGGAACTGAATACCATTCAGGATGTAGCGCTTCATGCTATGGTTTCGTTAGCAGAAACTCGAGATAATGAGACGGGGAGCCACATTCGTCGCACCCAACTCTACATAAAGCGTCTAGCGGAACAACTCAGTTTACAACCAGCTTACTCAGAAGTACTCGATAGCAAAACGGTAGACTTATTGTTTAGATCTGCCCCTTTGCATGACATCGGGAAAATAGGTATTCCTGACGAAATATTGTTAAAGAAAGGTCGTTTAACGACAGAAGAGTTTGAAATCATGAAGACTCATACCACCATCGGTTTCGACGCGCTCAATAAAGCAGAAAAAATGAATGGTAGCAATATGAGTTTTTTGCGAATCGCTAAAGAAATTGCGAAATCTCATCATGAGCGTTGGGATGGTGCTGGGTATCCGGAAGGATTATCTGGAGAAGATATTCCTCTATCAGCGAGGCTAATGGCCGTGGCTGATGTTTATGATGCTTTGATCAGTAAAAGAATATATAAGCCCGCATTTACTCACTGTGATGCCGTTCAGCTGATTGTTGAACAAAAAGGCAAGCATTTTGACCCACTAATCGTCGATGCATTTTTGCAGTTAGAAAGTGAGTTTAATTCAATTGCATTGCGCTATGTGTAACTGGTTATGGAAAATAAAAAACAAATTAGCGTTCAATCTTGGGTATGGCGTTCAATGGTTAAAACAGGAATTATACCTTTAATTCTTGTTGAAGTTGTATTGGTTACGGTATTTCTTATTAGCAATCATTATATTAATTCAGACAATATGAAATATATTCAGTCACAAGTGAATAATGAGCTAACCATTTCGACGTCAATGGAAAGTAATACTGTTCGAGAGCGAATTTTATCAATCGCTCGTTTGGCAGAGATATATAGAAGTGAAACAGAACGAGTGTTGTCTGAAGAGCCTACGAATAAAAATCCCTTTGACCCGAATTTAGCACTCAGTGAGAGTGGAGTCTTATATTCTAAGTTTGATGATGGTGGTTCAGCTTCTTATTATTCTTCAATTGTAAAAAATAAAGACCTAGTTAAAGTTACAAAGTTGTCGAAACTCGATTCTCTGATGAAGCAGCTAAAGCAAAGTGACCCATTTATTGCTGCGGTGTACTTTAATAGCTGGGATTCTTATAACCGTATATACCCTTGGTTTCAAACGCTTGAACAGTACCCGCCTGATATGAACATCCCAGATTATAACTTCTATTATTTGGCTACTGATAAATACAACCCAGAGAGAAAAGCGGTTTGGACAGATGTTTACATCGATCCTGCAGGACATGGTTGGATGACATCGGTGGTCGCGCCTGTTTATGTCAAAGGTCAGCTGGAGGGTGTGGTTGGTTTAGACATTACCGTCGATACTATCGTTAAGAATATTCAAAACCTTTCCATACCCTGGGATGGCTATGCGGTCCTTGTCAGTGAAACAGGGAACATTATGGCTCTACCACCACAAGGTGAGTACGATCTTAACATTAAAGAGTTAAAGCAGCATGAATATCAACAAGCAATTACTAAAGAGGTATTCAAACCGCATGAATTTAATTTATTTAAAAGGAACGATACTTCTCGATTAAAAACGGAATTTGATAATAGCACTCAAGGATTAACCAAATTAGTCTTGAACGATAAGGTTAAATTTGTTTCTTGGGCAACCATACCGGAAACAAGCTGGAAAGTTCTTTTTGTCGTCGATGAGCAAAAAATGTATCAAGAGTCTATTAAATTGAAGGAAAAATACCAGAAAGTAGGTTATGTGATGATTATGGGACTCATTGGGTTTTATATCATGTTTCTTGCTTTTACTTGGTATGTTTCTAAACGAATGAGCCGTTCAATAGCGGAACCATTATTTACAATTCGAGATATGTTTTACCAGGTCAGTACAGGTAAATTTGACATATCCTATGATGACTTTCATTTAAAAGAATTAAATGACACTGCAAATGCAACCATTCGAATGGGTAAACGTCTGGATAAATTAACCAGTCAATTAAAATCAGCTAAAGTTGAAGCCGATGAGGCAAACAAATCTAAAAGTCGGTTTATTTCTAATATCAGTCATGAAATCAGGACGCCGATGAACTCAATTCTCGCGTTGTCCGATATGCTGCTTAAAGAAAAACTTGAGCATGAGCAGGAAAAATCACTTAAGCGTATAAAAAAATCAGGTGAACATCTGTTATTAGTGATTAATGATGTGCTTGATATATCGAAGATTGAATCAGGTCGACTCCATATCGAAGCGATCCCATTTGACATATACTCATTAGTCAAAGACGTTTATGAGTTATTTGAACCCCGCCTTGTTAATAAATATATTGGATTTGAAGTTAATGTTGAAGAGGGGATTCGTACTCTTATCGGTGACCCCTTACGCATTAAGCAAATACTGATTAACTTCGTTAGTAATGCGATAAAGTTTACCGAGCATGGAGAAATCTCTATTCATGTCACAGCCTCGAAAAATAAGGGATCAACAGCATTACTGAATATTGCTGTCACAGATACAGGCATTGGTTTATCTGAAGATGATATGCAAAAAATCTTTGGTAGCTTTCAACAAGCTGATAGCTCAACCACTCGTAAATATGGTGGTACTGGCTTAGGTTTAACGATTTCACGCAGTATTGCTGATTTGATGGGTGGTGTCATAGGGGTGAAAAGTAAGCTTAAAGAGGGCAGTACATTCTGGTTTGAAGTTGAACTGAACTACGATGACCAATCAGACTTACACACAGCGTTATCTATGAGCAATCATCTAGTGGAGTCAGTGATAGACAGCCCGCGAGTTGATTTAGCGGATTGTATGGATATCGATATCTTTAAGAGCAAGGTGAGTTATTTACAGGAGTTGTTAGAGCAAAATAATCTCGAGGCAGAAGATTATTTTTTCGAGCATAGGCCTTGTTTTGAAAAAGCAGTCCCTCATTACTGTGGACCGCTAGCGGAATATGTTTCACAATGTGATTTTTCAAATGCTTTGGTGATTGTTAAACGTATTCATGAGCATTTAATCGAGCCTAAGCCATCTTGACGAAAGATAGGATGGTTAGCAGATTGTTTAGCGATATGTACAGTCATCGATGATAGAAAATCCACCAGTTTCGCTGGTGGATTTTCTGTTTATTAGCTAGCGTTTAGCTTTTGGTTCTTTGATTTGATAGCGTTTCTTTTTATGTTCATCACAGGATGTTTTGCAGTTACACACCTTATCAACCCCTACGTTTGATAGGCCCCCACAACTTCCCTGAATCGGTTTACGCTTTGCCATTACCCCTAAAGTCATCAATACGATGAAGACAATAAATGCCAAGAATGCAATCAGGTAAGTCATTCTTCCTCCCGTTTCATTGCAATTTATGAATACGCTGTAACTTGTTTAATGCTATCAAACCAAGACGGTTTCTCAATGGAGAGAGCTTATGCTCGAGTTGGTCATGATGACGTTTTTGGTGCTTTTTACGGCAGTTGTCAGCTTTATTCTCCTTGTTTAATGACGGTCTGCCATAGCTCATGTCTTCTACAGGAACGAGTGCACTAAAATCTAGACTATTAATATCCATACCTCTAACTGTAGTAAAAACTTTGATACCTTGCTGAAATAGGCTTTTAAGCATTGATTCACCAATATTCTTCACAATCACGGCGTCGACTTGGTGGCTTCGAAGCACTGCGTTAAGTTCTCTTTTGTGGCCACAGCATCCTGTATTATTTTGTTGTTCAATATCAACGTAGCGGCTTTGTCGGGACGTATCGTCAATGACCAGAAACTGTGGTGCTTTAGAATAATGATTGAATAGTTTCCCGTCACAAACTGGAATGGCATATTTCATAATAGTTTCCTTAGTTCGTTTCATTAGGTGATTTAATATTGCGCCAATAATTAGCATATGCCAATTATTAATTTTGGAATATCATTGTTCAATGGTGAGGAGAGATAGATCGAAAATTAACGTGGTGAGAACGAAGAAAAGTGTCTTAACTCACTGTGAATATTACAGGTTCTATGGCTTAATTTAGAGAATTGATATAAGTAGGAAGATGTGATGTCAGTAAGGTTAATTATGGGGGGGGCCCGCAGCGGCAAATCGAGTTACGCCGAGCAGCTAGCACTGGAGCTATTAGCAGAGCGTAAACAGGAGAACCCTCAAACTCAACTCCACTATATTGCGACTGCTGAAGCGTTTGATACAGAAATGAAAGCAAGAATTGCGTTGCATCAGGAGCGTCGTGATGGTCAATGGATGAACCATGAAGTCCCGGTCGAACTTTCTGGAGCATTGGGCTCATTTACTGAGAATGACATTGTATTGGTCGACTGTCTGACTGTTTGGCTAAATAATGTTATTCATTATTTAGGCGAAGGTGCAGAAACCAATCTTATTCAGTCTAAGCTCAAAGAGTTAACGGATTCTTTAGCGGAAACGAAAGGGATGATTATATGCGTCTCAACCGAAGTCGGGCTGGGGATAGTGCCGATGAATGCACTGACTCGTCTTTATGTTGATCATGCTGGATGGATGAATCAAGGTGTAGCAAAGGTTGCAGAGCAGGTGGATCTTGTTGTGGCTGGGCTACCAATGAAACTAAAGGGAAGCGGATGCTGAACTTATATCTATTGCGTCATGGCAAGACTCAAGGTAAAGCCGCTCTCAATGGCCATACTGATGTCGCTGTTGATGAATCAATACAGGCACACATCGCCAAGCGGCTGCCAGAGAAATATGCGTTCAGCAATGTGTATACCTCGCCTTTGCAGAGGTGTTGTAGAGTCGCTGAGCTTTTAACAGAATCGAACGCAGCATTAAGACTGGTGATTGAGCCACGCATAATGGAGCTTAATTTCGGGAAGTTTGATGGCGTCCCGTTTGATGCGTTGGAGCGTGAATGGCAAATATTAGAAAAATTCTGGGCGGCCCCCGCTCAATTTCCTTTACCGAATTCTGAGCCACTTGAGCATGGCTACAAACGTGTTGTTCAAGCCTGGGAGCAGATTGTGCAGCAGTGTGAGCAAGATACATTGGTGATCACTCACGGTGGGCCTATTCGTTATATTTTGGCCCATCTGCTAGGGCTGGACTGGGAGAATCCGCGACTCTATACCACTTTGAACATCGGTAATCAAAGTGTCACTCATATACAAATACGTAAATTTGAGAATCAGCTTTTCGCAACAGTAAAAGCCATTTCAGTGCCTTTGGAGGCAACTATTTAATATCAATGGCACAATTTTTGGATGCGTTTACAATTTAGTTTTTTGAATGTTTTAGTCGGTGATGAGTAACTTCGATTAACACTTTTTGGAAATTTATCTGGGTCACTGGTTTTCTAGTGGCTTTTTTTTGTTTAATTTTTTATGTGGGTTCTATGTTATTTTTATTTTAAAACAACATGTTATGTGGGCTTTTTTGGGCTGTTATACTTAATTTGTTAACATGATTCTTTATTTTAGGTTTCTAAATTGAAAAATTATTGTTTAGACGATCACGAAAATGAGTACAGGCTCTTACTTATTTAACAGGCAGAATGCTAACCTAGATTGTAAACGTTTCCATATTGTGTCGATGATTGATGAATTCGGGATATTTTCATCGCATAAGTCAGTGGTGAGTTGACGTGATATGGCACCCTACACATAAAAAAGAGAATGTGATTATGAATAACAAAATGCTTAAAAAGATGCTTGCGGCTTCAATCGGCTTAGCGTGCTTTAGCAATACGGCTCTGGCAGAAGAAATCACTGTTTGGGCTTGGGATCCAAACTTCAACGTTGCCATTATGGAAGAAGCGGCAGCGATTTATATGAAAGATCATCCAGATACAACTTTTAACGTTGTTGATTTCGCTAAAGCAGACTTAGAGCAGAAGCTACACACTATGCTTGCATCTGGCGTTACGTCATCACTTCCTGATGTTGTACTTATTGAAGACTATAACGCACAAAAATATCTTCAGTCTTATCCAGGCGCTTTCGCACCAATGACGAAAGATGTGGACTACAAGAATTTTGCACCATACAAAGTTAACCTGATGACTCTTAATGGTGAAGTTTATGGCTTACCATTTGATACGGGTGTAACGGGCTTCTACTACCGAACTGATTTGCTCAAAAAAGCGGGCTTCACGGCAAAAGACCTTGAAAACATTACTTGGGAACGTTTTATTGAAATTGGTAAACAAGTTAAGGCGAAAACCGGCGTTGCTATGCTTGGTATGAACCCAGATGATCTCGGTTTGGTTCGGGTGATGATGCAATCGGGTGGTGAGTGGTACTTCAATGAAGATGGTACTCTTAACATCACAGCGAATGAGTCACTCAAAGAAGCGTTACAACTGTTTAAAGAGCTGATGAGTCCAGAAATATCTCGTCCAACGATTGGTTGGTCTGAATGGGTGGGTTCAGTTAACCGTGGTCAGGTTGCTTCAATCGTTACTGGTGTTTGGATTACGCCTTCAGTGGAAGCAGGTAAAGATCAATCTGGTGAATGGGCGATCGCTCCAACTCCACGTTTGAATAAAGCAGGCTCAGTAAACAGCTCTAACTTGGGTGGTTCTAGCTGGTACGTTCTAAACTCATCTAAAGAGAAGCAAGAAGCCATTAACTTCCTCAACGAAACTTTTGGCTCAAACGTTTCTTTCTATGAAACAATTCTTAAAGAGCGCGGAGCTGTGGGTTCTTACATGCCTTCTGGTCAGTCACCGGCGTACCAATACAGTAATGAGTTCTTCGGTGGTCAGAAAATCTATGCAAACTTTACTGATTGGCTAGGTGAGATTCCAGAAGTGAACTATGGGATTTATACATATGAAGTGGATGCAGCATTAAGCTCAATGCTGCCTGCTATCGTACAAGGCGCACCAATCGAAAAAGTATTGGGTGATGTTCAACAACAGTTAGAGTTCCAACTACGTTAATTTGTCTTTCTTAGGCACCTCTCTGGTGCCTAAGTGCCTTGTTTTAAATGCATTCTGGTTTGTCTTATGGATACTTCTACTGCTATCAGTAAAAAGCCGAAAAAAAGTCAAAGAAGCTTCCAACGCTTTTACGATATTAATGGCTGGTTATTTGTTTTACCTGCTGTTGTTCTTGTCGGTCTTTTTATGATTTATCCCATTGTGAGCTCGTTATGGATGTCTATGCACTCCGGACGTGGCGTCATGATGGAATTTGTTGGTTATGACAACGTCTTACGTCTGTTTAACGACCCATTCTTCTTAAAATCACTGAAGAACACTTTCATCTTTTTAATCATACAAGTTCCAGTGATGATTTTGTTGTCTTTGATACTTTCTTCTTGCTTAAATGCGCCAAACTTAAAGCTTCGTAGTTTGTTTCGTTTAGCGATATTTCTGCCTTGTGTCACGTCATTGGTAGCGTATTCAATTCTGTTTAAGAGTATGTTCTCTTACGAAGGCATCATTAATTCCTTTCTTCTTTGGACACATATTGTAAGTGAGCCGATTCCTTGGCTATCTGATCCATTCTGGGCGAAAGTAACGATCATTATTGCGATTACCTGGCGCTGGACAGGGTATAACATGATTTTCTTCCTTTCGGCGATGCAGAATATTGATAAGTCGATTTACGAAGCGGCGCGCATGGAAGGTGTTAGCCCTGCTAAGCAGTTCTTCTTTATTACGGTTCCTTTGTTGAAACCTGTGATTCTGTTTACAACCGTTATGTCGACGATTGGTACGCTGCAGCTGTTTGATGAAGTGGTGAATATTACTGCTGGTGGACCAGCGAATGAAACCATGACTTTGTCTATGTATATCTACAATCTTTCGTTCAAGTTCGTACCTAACTTTGGTTATGCCGCAACTGTTTCATACGTGATTGTGTTCTTTGCTGCGGTTCTCGCGATTCTGCAGTTCAAAATCGCTAAGGATAAATAACGATGAATAAGAGCAAAATTAACCTAGCTATAATGTATCTGTTCTTAACGGTGTTCTCTTTTATTTCGCTATTTCCTTTTTACTGGATGGTGGTATCAAGCACGAATACAGCGACAGACATCAATAAGGGTAAATTCACATTTGGCGATCAGCTTATAGCAAACATCACTCGGTTAAGTGAGCAGGTCGACTTGGGACTAATTTTCTGGAATACCAGTAAAATCGCGATCATCAGTACTCTTGTCACCCTGCTGATCTCTTCGATGGCAGGTTACGGGTTTGAAGTGTACAAGAGCAAAGTTCGTGACCGCGTTTATGGTGCGTTATTGTTAACAATGATGATTCCGTTTGCAGCTCTGATGATTCCGCTTTTTACACTTATGGCTAAAGCTGGGCTTTTGGATACTCATGCCGCCGTTATGTTACCAACCATTGCATCAGTCTTTATCGTCTTCTACTTTCGACAATGTACTAAAGCGTTTCCACATGAGCTTATTGATGCTGCACGTGTGGATGGGGTTAAAGACTGGAAAATCTATTTGTTTGTTTATATTCCGGTGATGAAAACTATCTACGCAGCAGCGTTTATCATCGTGTTCATGACATCATGGAATGCGTTCCTATGGCCATTGATTGTGTTGCAATCTGCCGATCTAAAAACAATTAACCTGGTTTTATCTTCTTTATCGTCTGCCTATTTCCCTGATTTTGGCATCATCATGGTTGGTACTGTGGTCGCCACACTTCCAACATTAGCGGTGTTCTTCGCTATGCAAAAACAGTTTGTCGCAGGTATGACAGGTTCGGTGAAATAAGTGTGGAATATAATAATGAGAACATTTGAACAAATTATTAGTGCTCGTGAATGGGAAAACCAACATATAACTCATCACAATGTATTAGCCGCTCATGCGCCTTTAAAATCGTACACAAGTACACAAGCGGCAAAAGAAAATTCACAATCAGAGAATCAGTTAAGTCTGAACGGTGAATGGAAGTTTAAGCTATTCGAACGTCCTGAAAACGTTTTATCAAAAGCTGTAGAAACTGAATTTGATGATTCAGAATGGGATGACATCAAGGTACCGAGCAATTGGCAATTACAAGGCTATGACAAACCGATTTATACCAATGTCAAATATCCGTTTGCTGATATACCGCCTTATGTGCCTAACGAGAACCCCACAGGCTTATATCGTTTGTCTTTTCATGTGCCGAAACATTTTTCAGGAAAACGCCAAACCATTACTTTTGATGGTGTGAACTCAGCATTTCATCTTTGGTGTAACGGCAAGTGGGTAGGGTACTCTCAGGACAGCCGTTTAGCCGCAGAGTTTGACCTTACAGAGCATTTGGTTGAAGGTGAGAACCAACTAGCTGCGATGGTCATTCGTTGGTCTGATGGTTCATATCTTGAAGATCAGGATATGTGGTGGCTAAGCGGAATATTCCGTGATGTTACTTTGCTGGCGAAACCGTTGGTTTCGATTCAAGATGTAGAAATTGTTACTACGCTCGATACTTGCTATCGCGATGGTTGGTTAAATGTCACAACCAGTATCAGTGAAAAGAGCCCCGAGTACAGAGTTGAAGTCGAGCTTTTCGATGCCGAAGGTTACTCAGTTTTTGGAGTGAAAAATGCTCTGAGTGGTCAACGCATCATTGATGAAAAAGGCTCATGGTTGGAGCGAACAGATCACAAGGTTTACGTTGAAAACCCACATAAGTGGAGTGCGGAATCGCCCTATCTTTACCGCTGTGTTGTGACCCTATTCTGTGGTGATGAGCTATTAGATTGTGAAGCGTACAACGTCGGTTTCCGCAGTGTTGAAATAGCAGGTGGTTTGTTAAAAGTTAATGGTAAAGCCATTTTAGTACGTGGTGCTAACCGTCACGAGCACCATCCTGAGACCGGTCATACTATGACTCGGGAAACCATGCTGCAAGATATCAAATTACTTAAGCAGCATAACTTTAACGCAGTGCGTACCGCTCATTATCCTAACCACCCAATGTGGTATGAATTGTGTGACGAATACGGTTTGTATCTGGTTGACGAAGCGAACATAGAAACGCATGGTCAGTTTCCGATGTGTCGCCTTTCTGATGACACCACCTGGCTAAATGCCTACATGCGCCGTATTACTCGTTTGGTTGAACGCGATAAGAATCATCCGTCTGTGATCATTTGGTCACTCGGTAACGAGTCGGGTATTGGTGGCAACCATCATGGTATGTATCAATGGACCAAACTCCGTGATCCATCACGCCCGATTCAGTACGAAGGTGGCGGTTCAAATACAGCAGCGACCGATATCATTGTTCCAATGTATTCTCGTGTGGATAAAGATCAGGTTCATCATATTGACCCGACAGTTACACCAAAGTACTCATTGAAAAAATGGTTGGGTATGCCTGGAGAAGAGCGTCCTCTCATTTTGTGTGAGTATGCGCATGCGATGGGTAATAGCTTGGGAAGTTTTAATAAATATTGGCAAGCGTTTCGTGATTACCCCCGTTTGCAAGGTGGTTTTATTTGGGACTGGGTTGATCAGGGCTTAACTAAAATCGATGAAAGTGGCACTCAATACTGGGCTTATGGTGGCGATTTTGGCGATGAAATAAACGACCGTCAGTTCTGTATTAACGGTTTGATTTTCCCAGATCGCACTGTGCATCCAACTGTTTTAGAAGCGAAACACGCACAGCAGTTCTACCAATTTAAGTTGCTTGGTACCGAACCATTAATCATTAAAGTGACCAGCGAGAACTTGTTTACCTCTTCAGAGAATGAACAGCTTTCTTGGACAATCACAGAAGACGGCGCAGTTATCCAAAGCGGTGAAATGCAGCTGGTTGTGGATGCTGAGCAGTCTATTCAGTTGCAACTTACTCAGGTATTACCAGAAGCTAAAGTCGGTAAGTCGTATCACTTGAACCTTAAGGTTAGTTTGATTGGTGATACAGCTTGGGCACAAGCAGGCCATACTACGGCTACGCATCAGTTTGATCTGCCGTCTGCACCATCACTGGCAGTCAATAAAGCTAAACCAAAGGGAGTTTTGACATCATCAGTGTTGGCGGACAACGCAATGATTAGCGGTCAAGATTTTTCTATACGCTTTAACAAAGAATCGGGCGTGATTGATAGTTGGATTGTGGGTGGAGAAGAGAAACTAGTTTCTGGACCAAAAGACAACTTCTACCGCGCACCGTTGGATAACGATATCGGAGTGAGTGAAGTTGACCGCGTTGACCCTAATGCTTGGTCTGCTCGTTGGGATGCCGCAGGCATTAATCAGCTTGATGTTGAATGTGTTGAGTTGCAACTGTTTGATAAACCGAATGTCGTCGAGGTTGTCACTCAGTTTGTATACAAAAACTCTCACGGCGTATTAATCGCAACAATATGGACATATCACATTTTCGCAGACGGAACGGTATCAATAGATGTTGATGCTCGCGTCGCGAAAAGCGCACCACCTTTAGCTCGTGTTGGTATGGAACTGGCGTTACCACAGAAACAACAAACCGTTGAATGGTTTGGGCGTGGCCCGCATGAGAACTATCCTGATCGTTTGGATTCCGCACACATTGGTCGCTATAAAGCTAGCCAGGAGGAGATGCATACAGGATACATCTTCCCTTCAGACAGCGGTTTACGTTGTGATGTGAAAGAAGCGCAAGTTGGTGAGCTAAATGTGAAAGGTGATTTCCATTTTTCAGTAAGTCATTTCGCTCAGGACAACGTTGCTGAGGCAAAACATACCAACGAATTGAAAGACAGTGGCAACGTGTTCGTGAGAATCGATGGATTCCATATGGGAGTTGGCGGTGACGATTCATGGACACCAAGCGTGCATGACGAATTTAAACTTGACCGCGAACGTTACCGTTACCAAGTTGAACTGAAGTTTTAACCAGATGCCGTCTGCGCTGGCAATTCAGTTGACCACGCATTATCGGTAGAGAGTGAACGATTGCTCTCTAAAGAAACAAATTTAAGGATGTAAAGATGGCAAATATTAATCTTTCCAATGTAGTTAAGCGCTATGGAGATAACACGGTTGTTCATGGTGTGGACTTAGATATTAAACACGGTGAGTTCGTGGTGTTCGTCGGCCCATCTGGTTGTGGTAAATCAACCCTATTGCGCTTAATTGCCGGTCTTGAAGAAATTACGGATGGTGTTCTGTGTATTGATGACGAAGTGGTTAACCATGTTGACCCAGCAGAGCGTGGTATCGCAATGGTATTCCAATCTTATGCTCTGTACCCCCACTTAACGGTGGAAGAGAACATGGGTTTTGGTATGAAGATGAATGGCTTTCCAAAAGATCAAATTAAACAACGTGTCATGGCAGCAGCTAAATCATTACAGCTTGACCATCTTATGGATCGTAAACCCAAAGATATGTCTGGTGGTCAGCGTCAGCGTGTTGCTATTGGCCGAGCGATAGTACGTAACCCTAAAGTGTTCTTGTTTGATGAGCCACTATCCAACCTCGATGCTGAACTGCGTGTAGACATGCGTTTGCAAATTTCCAGCCTTCATCGTGAGCTTGCCACTACCATGATTTATGTTACTCACGATCAGGTAGAAGCTATGACGCTGGCAGACAAAATAGTAGTGTTGAGAGATGGTCGCATTGAGCAAGTCGGATCACCGCTTGAACTCTATAATCGTCCAGCAAATGAGTTCGTTGCTGGGTTTATTGGTTCTCCAAAAATGAATATGTTACCGGCAAAAGTTACCCATATTGGCGAAGATGGCGCGACCCTCAAGCTGCCGGATGGTCAATCCGTCACTCTGCATATTGACCTTTCAAAAGTTGCGGTAGGAGATAAGCTGACCTTCGGCTTGCGCCCAGAGCACCTATCCGTCGGCGGAGAAGGTGACTATTCGCTTCATTTCAAAACGGACGCGGTTGAACGACTTGGCAACAGCACCTATCTGTTTGGTGTTATTGGGGGATATGAGAACAACAAAGTCCACCTATCAGGCGATGTTGCGGTGAAACGCGGTGAAGAGATTGAGCTCACGTTTAACCGAGAGAATTGTCATGTGTTTAAAGATTCTCTGTGTATTTCTAACCTATAGTTGTTGAATTTAAATCACAATGTAAAGGCGGGTGCGGTTAAACGTTCCGCCTTTTTTATATGCCTAAATTAGACAAAGGGCTTTTCACTCCGCTAGCACCACGATTGATAACGTGCGTGTAGATCTGTGTGGTTTTAACGTCTGAGTGACCGAGTTGTTCTTGGACGGTACGAATATCACTGCCTGATTCGAGCAAGTGAGTTGCAAATGAGTGCCTAAACGTGTGGCAGGTGATGTTTTTATGTGTATCCATATTAGTTGACGCTTTTCTGATGATTTTTTGTAGTGAGTTTTCATGAAGATGGTGTCGATACCATCCTGTCTTCGTACCAAATTGACTAAGATGTAGAGACGGAAACAAGAATTGCCACTCTAAACTCTTGGGGGCGTATGGATACTTCTCTGCTAATCGGAAGGGGATGGTGGTTCCTGAATATTTTGGTGTGCTCAGATCTTGTTGATGAATCAGGCGCACCTTAGCAATTTGGTTGTACAAAGTGGGATGAAGTTCTTCAGCCAAGGTGACGACTCTACTTTTCCCGCCTTTGCTGTTATGAATACGTACAACACCATAGTCAAAATCGATATCTTTTACTCTAAGACGAACGGTTTCCATCAAACGCAATCCTGAGCCGTACATTAATTGAAAGGGCAAGCGAGATTGAACTGGTATAAGACTAAAAACCAGCCCTACTTCTTTTGGTGTTAGAACGACAGGTAGCTTTTTGTTCTTTGTCGACTTTTGGAATCTCATATCCAAATCCAGAGGTCTAGAAAGAAAATCTCGATATAAAAAGACCAGGGCGTTTAAAGCGAGAGATTGTGTTGCGACAGAAACTTTTAGCTTCACGACCAGATTAGTTAAAAACGCTTCGACTTCTTCCCGCCCTAACTGGTTTGGATGTTGGTTATTGTTGAAGCGAATGAATTGAACAATCCAGTAACAGTAAGTATGAATCGTAGTTTTTGCATAATGCCTCACGATCATAAATTCAGTTAAGTCGTTTAGAAATGGAGACTTCATACTCTTACCTTACAAGTAAACGGTAGTTTTCGGTATGAAACCATGGTGTGGGTAGATTAACAGGAGTAACTCCACATTTTGAGAGAAGACTTTAAGTAAATAATGCAGAACTCATTATTTTTTATTAAGTTAAGGAGCATAATGTAGTAACAATGTTCAACTTATACAGAACAGTTTTAGAGGAATTGTTCTGTATAAGAACTGTTAGCTGGAAAATTAAAAGAGCCGTTTTGTTCCGGTTTTGTGGTTCGAGCTTTACACCTGAACGTTCACGTCTTTCAACTATCTCGCCAGTGGTACTTCCAATTAAATGGTTGAATCTGCCCAAGCTGTTTACTTTTAATGATGTGTTTGTCGAGTTCTTTGGTGTGGCTTCTTTGAAGTTGAAAGCGGTTCGTGACTAATAAAGTTCTTCGCTTGTTATGGTTGGTTTCATCGTAATTTTTCTTGGTCAGTTATGTTTCGTGGGCTAGGTTTCAGTTTTATAGCGGTCCCTTTTACATTGCGGTCGTATAGTCATAATGTATTTCAAATTAGGCATTTGGGTGCAAATATCAAGCTTCAACGTAACCAGCTAACAAGGCGCTTAAGCTGGACTGCAAACGCGTGGCGGTTTTGGTGCAATTGGCTAGTGTGTTTACGGTGGTTATTTTGGGTTTGGTGGTGTTTGCAGCCACTTAGCTTAGCGTTATGTGAATGGAGGCTGACAGTGAATCATAAAGAAAAAATAAATATGTTGTTTGACCAAATGGCGGATGAATTGTTTGATTTTATTCGCCAGTCGGAAGACGCATTTCCTGAAAAATGGGTGCCCGCAGCATTCATCAAGCAGCAACTTGGTCTCCTAAAAAACGCATATCCACAGGGGAATAAAACAAATAATCGTACGGGTTGGCTTTTTGCGACATTAGCTAGACATCTACAAGATCAAAATAGAGTCAGCTTTAGAAAGGTAGGTTCAAGGTCTTTCTATCAAACGAATTAAATTCACATAACAAGGCGCTTAAGCCGGACTGCAAACGTGTGGCGGTTTTGATTCTCAAATTGGCTAGTGTGTTTACGGTGGCTATTTTGAGTTTAGTGGTGGTTTGCAGCCACTTAGCTTAGCGTTAGGCAAAATTAATTTACACAAATTAAATCAATCAAGGAGCATAAAATGTTAGAACAATTTATAGGCAAAAAAGTAAAAATCGTTGTTGGGCCTGAAGGTGAAGAAACACAATATGGGCTTACTGTTAAAGCTGTAGCTGGAACACTTATTTCAGTGGAAGATTCGAATGGGGAAGTTAGAGTTATTAATACCGCATCAACTAACTTCTTTGAATTATCTGTTCAAAATTAACTTTCAATTAAATTTTTTGGGGCTTGTCATGATATTCGCTATGAGTGAAAATTTTGCCTAACAAACGCTTCAAGAGGGACAGCCAACGCGCGGCATTTTTACTATGCGTGGGTTTTTGTGGTTATGGTGTTATGCGGAAAGTTGGTAATGGTGTTGGCTGCCCCTTAAGCGGGCGTTAGCTGGAAAATTAAAAGAGCAGTTTTGTCCCGGTTATGTGGTTCGAGCTTTACACCTGAAATTTCGCGTATTTCAACTATCTCGCCAGTGGCACTTTCATTTAAGTGGTTGAATTCGGCTAGGCCGTTTTACTTTTAGTGGTGTGTTTATTGAGTTCTTTGGTGTGGCTTCTTTGATGTTGAAAGTGGTTCGTGACTAATAAAGTTCCTAGCTTGTTATGGTTGGCATCATCATATTTCTACTTGGTCAGTCATGTTTCGTGGGCTAGGTTTCAGTCTTGTAACTGTCCCTTTTACATTGTGTTCGTATAGTCATAATGTATTTCAAATTATGCATTTGGGTGCAAACATCAAACTTCAACGCAACCAGCTAACAAGGCGCTTAAGTCGGACTGCAAACCTGTGGCGGTTTTGGTTCAATTGGCTAGTGTGTTTACGGTGGTTATTTTGGGTTTAGCGGTGTTTGCAGCCACTTAGCTTAGCGTTATATTTTTTTTGAATCATGGAGGATAAATGAACATCGAACAGAGACTATCAGAACTTGGATTAGAGTTACCTCAAGCAAGCGACCCTCAAGGGAGTTACTGCAATTGTGTGAGAACAGGCAACTTACTTTATGTTTCAGGTAAAGGACCAGTGGCAGGTTTAGACAAAGTACCGAAAGGTAAGCTAGGTCAAGAATACACAACAGCAGAAGGTTACGTTTTTGCTAAAGCTACAGGCTTAGATATTTTGGCAGCGGTTAAACTCGAATTAGGTTCATTAGACAAAGTAGCCCGAGTTGTAAAGCTCCAAGGCTTCGTTAATGCCACGAGTGATTTTGAACAACATCCTAAAGTGTTGGATGGGTGCTCAGATTTAATGGCAGACGTGTTTGGTGAAAAGGGCGTTCACGCACGCTCAGTTTTTGGAGCAATGTCCGTACGAGGCAATTTACCAATCATCATTGACTCCATATTTGAAATCGAAGGCTAAATATAACAAAGCGTTTAAGACGGATTCACAACGCTTGGCATTTTTGGTTTGGGTTGAGTTCAGTGATTAAGGTGGTCAAATTAAGTGTCGTGGTAGCGTGCTTCACACCTTCATTGGGCGTTAGCCGTCATGGAGCTTGCTATATTCAAAGTGATAGAATAGTATCACTTTAGTATTCCTTTGGAGCAGCTCTCATGAAAGTAGAACTAGTTACATCACTTAAACGTCAAGCAACTAAAATCCTCGCCGAACTCCACGACACTAAAGAACCAGTATTAATTACCGAACACGGTAAGCCATCAGCGTATCTAGTTGATGTTGATGATTATGCGTTTATGCAAAATCGTTTGGTTATTCTGGAGGGCATTGCACGAGGCGAACGTGCACTAGCTGACGGTAAAGTGTTAAGTCAAGATGAAGCCAAGGACAAAATGTCAAAATGGCTGAAATAATCTGGACTGAGCCAGCTCTGTCTGATCTCAATGATATCGCTGAATACATAGCAATTGAAAATGTCATAGCGGCAAAACAGTTGGTACAAACAATTTTCTCTAAAGTTGAACGTCTAGAAACTTTCCCAGAATTAGGCCGTATTCCGCCTGAATTAGAACATTTAAGTTATCGTGAAATGGTCGTTAATCCGTGTCGTGTTTTCTACAAACAAGACGGCGACAAGGTCTTTATTCTGTTTGTTATGCGGGCTGAGAGAGATTTGCGTAAGTTCCTGTTGAGTAAGCAGTAATCTTTGAAAATGAGCGGCTAACAAACGCTTTAAGACGGATTCGCAACGCGTGGCATTTTCACCATGAGTTGGTTTTAGTGATTTAGGTGGTATGCGGAAACATCGTATTGCGTTGCTCACCACTTAAGCGGGCGTTATTTGTTTAATCTCAATCGCAGTTTTAGCGTCATTCTCAGAAATAATCACTCCGCCTTGCCATACTAGTTTGGTTGAGTATGGGGGTTAGTGATGAACAGTTTATTGGAAGCGCTGATTAAGCAAGGATATAAGGCTAAAGCCGAAGCAAACCGAATTAGTATTCGCCTTTCATGGGCAACTATGCCAGTCTTAATTACTCGAAACATACAGCAGAATGTGTATGAACTTAAGTTACAGTATTGGCGGTATATAGTTGTAATTATTGCCTTTTCATTTAATGCGCTTATTGGCGTAAACCTTGAAAACACTGTAAGTTTCATTTTATGGGGCACCTTATCACTTTTGTACTTAGTTTCTGCATTTTTTGTTCATAATAAAGCGAGGGAACTCCAAAAGTATGTAGATTCTATTAACTGCATAGATCACACATAACAAAGCGTTCAAGATCGATTCCCAACGCTTGGCATTTCAATTTTAGTGTTTACGGTACAATTCTTTAAGTTGAGTTGTAGCGTTTTTCACCCCTTAACAGGGCTACATGAACTGGACTCCCTCTTTAGTCAACAATTGCTCTCTATGGCAACTGTGGTTCGGACAGCAGCTCTACATTCGGTATGTGACAGGCTTTATTGCCATTACCTCGATGATATTCTCTTAGTACCAGCCTCATTCGTTATGAGTAATCGTTTTTCTATACCGTGTCGCAGAAGACTCAATACGCGTTAGAGTCCTCTGATTTACTGAAGTATTGTGGTTCGGCAAGATGATCTGTTGGTGTTAAGTGCTTAGTTGAATGTCTTCTTTTTGTTCAATTTTTAAAGTCTTTTAAACTAAAGGAGAACGCAATGAAAAAAGTGCAATTTTTCACAAATGGAGAAGTGACAACGTATGTTGACCAAAATTCTGCTACTGCTTTAGAGGAGGAAAAGCAACTGTTTGCCCAAGGCTTTGTAATGACAGGTGATGTCATTGAAACCAATGAAATTTCAGATGTACTCAGGCTTCATAAAGAAAACTATGGCAGTGACGTCAAAGATCTATCTGTCTTAGGTATATTGGGAGGTTTGGGCTCGGCCATGTAGCATTCACACATAACAAACGGCTCAATAGGGACTGTCAACTCGTGGTGTTTTCAGTCCCTACGAACTGCGTTGGCTACGGATGCTGTGTTTAAGTTTGGTTGTTATGCGTTACCAGCCCCTTCGCCGGGCGTTATGTTTAGAGGGTAATATGAACAGATTTGAAGAACTCTCTATTTTCGAAAATGTGGATAAGAGAACTCGTTACCGTGCTATTCAGTTAGCGATAACACGTTCAAACGTTTATAAAAAACCGGTAGTTATCCTAAAATTGGTGATGACATTTTTGCTTACATCACTGACGGTTTTGTTAATGTTAGGGTTATTTTCAGGGGCAGTTGTTATAGGTTCAGTTATTCTTATAGGGATAAATCGGATTGTTTTATATCGAGACTTCGAACGTTGCGTAAAACCACTCCTAAATGAGTGTTTGTATGATGTTTGTCGTTTTCCGAATGTGCGTAAATAAACATACCATGCGTTTAAGATGGGTTCTCAACGCATGGCATTTCAATTTTAGTGTTTTCATAACTTACATTTTATTTAAAATTGGTATGGTGAATCGATGAAGGATTTTTGGGAAAACTACGAAGTAATTTTGTTGGCAGCTGTTCTTGGATTATTTGTTTATTTTACTCACGGTACGCCCGTATTTTATTCCGTTATTCCTCTGTTTGTTTTGATTTCGGTGAACGTAAATCAGACAAGAAAGTTGAAGCGTTTGGAAATTCAGCTTAATGAAATGAAAGCTATACTGAATGATGTTAAACAAAAGTCAGGGTTGAGTGGTGAAGCAAATTTAGAGGAAAGTTGTCCAGGCCGCTAATAAGGCATTTAAGATGGGTTCCCAGCGTTTGGCTGGTTTTTGTTTGAATTGGCTAGTGTGTTTACGGCGGTTATTTTAGGTTTAGTGGATCGTTTCCAACCACTTAGTAGGACGTTATGTTCAAGGAGGTCAAATGAGCAAATATGGTGATGTTGCTATAGGAGCTACTCGTATTGCTCAAACTGGAGTGTGTCCAGTTGATGCTTGGAATACGGCTGCAAAAAATGAGTTTAAGGACAGTACTGCTTCCATTAACAAAGGGTGTCCAAAAAACGCTTTTCTAGCTTTAGCTGAAAGTGGCTTTATTGTTGGCGTTCCGAAAGGAAACTATACAAAATCAGTTTTAAACAAACAGTATGCTTTAGAGGCAGTTCGGATATTAAACAAAAAACCAGATATGCAAAATGACATCAAAAACCTCTGGGTTCTGTCATGTGGTTCAGAGTCTAAGGTGCACAACAATCAAATGGATGTTGTTGTATCGTTGTGGTCTCAAGGGTTACTGGAGTAAGCCCATACAAGGTGTTTAAGTCAGACGGCATTCCTTAAGGAAGACGCGTTTCTAGTTTTTTAGTGTATCATTATGTGCTTCTGCGGAGTTGTACTACGATTATTACTCCAAATAAAGGAGTATATCTATGTCATATATTGATGGATTCGTAGCGGCAGTTCCTACCGCGAATAAAGAAAAATACATTGCACACGTAGAAATAGCTTCAGAAATGTTCAAAGATTACGGCGCATTAAAAATTGTGGAAACATGGGGGAGCGACGTACCTGAAGGTGAAGTCACGTCCTTTCCAATGGCGGTAAAAGCTAAAGACAACGAAACCGTGGTGTTTTCATGGGTCGTCTGGCCTTCAAAAGAAACTCGAGACTCTGCTTGGCAACAAATAGTGAATGACCCGCGAATGAGTACTGAAAACAATCCGATGCCATTTGATGGTAAACGCATTATTTATGGTGGTTTTGATGTTATTTGGGATAAATAGCAAGTGTACACATAACAACCAAATTAAGCAGATTCACAATGCCTAGGCCTCTTCGGTATGATGCGGCTTTAATGTTCATTCACAATGATTCGGTCAGGGGGGGCAGCCCCTTCGCAGGGATCTATGGTTTGAAAGAGAAGCAATTTCAGAAATAAAGATTGTTTATACTGAATTTACGTTATCATACCTAATTGACTAAATTGTAGTGATTCATGATTATACCAACTAAAAAGCTTTCCACTTCAGATATATCTTGTTCTAACTGCAAAGCATGCTGCTGCCGCCTTGAAGTTATGATTATTTCAGATACTGGCGTGCCAGAAGAATTTATTGCACGTGACCAATATGGCGGTGAGACAATGATGAGATTAAATGACGGTTGGTGTGCTGCTTTAGACAGAGATACTTTAATGTGCTCAATTTACGAACACCGTCCTTGGATATGCCGAGAATTCGAAATGGGATCAGATGAGTGTATAGATGAGCGGGTTAAGTTCTGATAAATGTGTATTAATTGAGCTTTAGTATTAATGTCACTTTGGGTTAAGTAAGGTGGTTCTCGTTAAGCTTGAGGAAAAATATGACGGTAGTATCTATAGACAATGCAGAACATTATCAATGGGGCGAGCAATGTGATGGTTGGCATTTGGTCAAGTCTAAGAGCCTTAGTGTAATCCAAGAGCGAGTACCTTCGGGATGTAGTGAGGTACGTCATCTACATGAGAAATCAGAACAATTTTTCTTTGTTTTACATGGTTGTGCCACATTGGAAGTGAATGGTGAAACTTTTGAGCTAAAACAGAACCAAGGGCTGTACGTACCAAGCAACACACCACATCAGTTAAGCAATCGTGCTCAAACTGACCTACATTTTGTTGTTACTTCTACGCCACCAAGTCATGGCGATCGTGTTGACGTTCAAATAGTTTAGAGTTGACGTAACTGATTTAGTATGCGTTCGATATCTTGTTGAGGTCAGGTAATGCATAGCAAATACCTTTTCGCATATAGCCAGTAATGTGAAAGGTTTACTGGCTATATGGAAGTTTAGTTTTGAGCGAACTTAACTCTAATCTTGCTCTTGGCTACAGTCGACAGGTTTAGGTTTTCAACGGCTGTTTTTGCTTCGTTTTCGTCAGGCATTTCAACAAATGCGAAGCCTTTTGATAAGCCAGTTTCTTGGTCTAATACTAAGTTACATTCTGTTACCGTACCGTGAGTTGAGAATAGAACACGGATTTCATGCTCTGTAGTTTTTCGTTCTAAGTTGCGAACTAGAAGTTTCATAATGATTGCCTAATATAAAATGCCTACTAAGTGTGTCAGCTAAGTGGTGACAAGCCAAGTAAATCCGTCGATAAACTGGAAAATATTGAACCCAACCATGCGATTATGATCGACAATCATTGGGTTTCGACTTTGGTTTAAATATTGGTGTCTGACAAATTGAGGCTTGGGAGAAAAACGCTGCAACACTTTAAAGCAGCGTCATGCGTTTGGTCATTTTTAGCTCTTTCTTCTTATGGTAAGCTTTTCTTTTTTGACCAGAGCGACTACATGAATCAAGATCATTTTAAGGGTAAGTACGAGGTTGAGTTAAAATATAAACTTGAGTCAAAAGCTACTTTCCTAGAAGTATTAAATCAAATTCCTCACGAAATCATGCTTCAGGATAACCTAGAGTCTGACTGGTATTTTGATACTCCGGATAAAGCGTTACATGCGCAGAACAAGAGTGTTTGTATTCGAAAAATGGAGCCGTCAGGTATCAAACTTTGGATTGTTAAGGGACCAGAAGCAGACCGATGTGAAGCGACCAACATCACCAATGAAGTCACAGCTATGAGTATGCTCGAAACTATGGGCTATAACGTCACCTTAAAAGCAACAAAAATTAGAAGTATTTATTTTATTGGTAAGTTTCATATCACCGTTGACTCTCTAGAGGGGATTGGCGACTTTGCGGAGTTCGCTATAATGACTGACGATGAATCAATGCTCTCTACATATAAATCAGAACTCGTAACTTTAGCTAATCGCTTTGGGTTGACAGAAGCTGCATTACAGACCAAGTCGTATAAACAAATGTTTGTGGAAAAATATGCATAACAAAGCAGTTATAAAGAGTGTATGACACATCAGTGGTATTTCGTTAACTGTTGGGAGTGAATAACGTTCTTAAACCCTTAGGTTGGCGTATTAAACTAAGGAAGAAAAATGACTAAAATATACTTTGTTTGTGGTTTCATTGGTTCTGGAAAAACCACTTATTCAAAAACCTTGGCAGAAACTCATGGTGCTTTTAGGTTCTCCATTGATGAATGGATGATCCCGCTATATGGTGAGCATATGGAACGTGACGTGTTTAATCGTCGGTTGGCGACTCTACAACATCTATTTAAAGATGCTGCGCAACAACTTTTTTCGTTAGGCGTTTCAGTTGTTTTTGACTTTGGGTTCTGGAGTAAAACTGAAAGAGATTCTTTTACTGATTGGGCAGCACTCATAGGTGTCGATAGCGAAATGCATTATCTTGATGTTCCTTTTGAAACTTGTCAGCAGAGGGCATTTGCTCGCAATTCCGAGCGTAATGGTGAGTCTTACGAGATGACACAAGAAATGCTTGATTTATTCTGGTCTTGGTTTGAAGTCCCAAGTTCAAATGAAAATGTCGTTTGGGTTGAGCATACCACGAGAAAGGGAGAGTAGGTCTATCCTATAAGGTGCCATGGTTGTTAGCGTTGCTGACGCTGAGGGTGGAACGTAAACAAGGGCAGATTTTGGTTCACTTTTAATGTGACCTCACGGTGTAATGCCCTTTTAAAACTCCAAATTGTAAACAAGTAGGGTAATCCAGTTTGATTAAAAATAGATTAGCCAACTAAAGCGGTTTTCGTGGCAGCGGTAAAATGCTAGCCAACCTGCTTTGTCAAAAAAGCCCGCAATCAGTGAGTATGTTTTAGGGCTCCCAAGTTCATTGTAGTTCTTTATGAACTGCCTCAATTGCTCTTCTCACAGAAAACTGCTCGACAACATAATTATGATGTGTCGTGCGACATTTTTAATGAAGTAAGAAGACATTAAAAATTAGGTACGTTGAGCCGGGTAACGCAATAATGAATTCTTCATTCAGCTTGTCGCCATAATCTGACATATTAAACTGGTGAGGTTTTGTGAAGAGGTTTTCAAATGTCAGGCGTTAAAGATATTAATCTATTACTAAAATCTATCAGTCCCAAACTGGCTCAACCGGATTTTGTGTTTTGCTCTGTACCGGGTGATTTGCGAGACTACGTCGTATTTAATCCAATAGCGATGTTTCGAGAGTCTGAAGGCTTAACTTTGGTTTTAGAGAAATCTGTTGCGCTCGAAGCAGGCTTGGCTTTCGAAGGCCCATTCAAACAAATCACGTTAACGGTTCATTCTAGTCTAGAAGCTGTGGGGTTAACGGCGGCAATATCAACAAAATTGGCCACGAAAGGTATCAGTGCTAATGTCATTGCGGCTTTTCATCATGATCATGTTTTTGTTCAGTCTGAAAAAGCGGATGAAGCCCTTGCTGCTCTATTGGAATTTAATCAGATTAATTCTGAAAAGAGTGCCCAGCCAAATAGTGAGTAGTGGGAAAATAGTTTAACGTAATGAGAGTTAGTAGCTGGAATAAGGAGATTTTATGGCGATCAAACATCAGGGTTCTTGTCTTTGCGGCAGCGTTAAATATGAGCTTTGCGGTGAGTTTCAGTCGTTCTACTTGTGTCATTGTCGGCGCTGTCAAAAAGATACAGGCTCAGCTCACGCAGCTAATCTATTTGCAAAAGCAGCTACCTTAGTTTGGCTTCAAGGTGAAAATCAAGTTAACACCTATCAACATCCAAACACCTTACATTCCAAAAGCTTTTGTCTCAATTGTGGTTCTGCTCTTCCCACCGTCGCTAACAGTATTAACTGTGTAGTGGTTCCGGCAGGAAGCTTAGACAGTGTTGTTCCTATTGAAGCGACAGCAAAGATTTATACCGCTAGTTGTGCAGATTGGTGTATAGATTTAAGTCGAGTGCCTAGCTTTGAACATTTACCTGAATAAATTTACCAATACTTTTCACCCCTTATACAGTTCCTTTAATGATTTGGGAGAATGATGTGAAAAAATTTCTTAGTATGGCGTTATGTTTTTTCTTGAGTGGGTGTCTGGGTATGCCCAACAGCGTTAAGCCTGTCTCCAATTTTGATATTCAGAGCTATCTGGGGACTTGGTATGAGATAGCCAGACTTGACCATTCATTTGAAGAAGGTCTCAGCCAAGTGACCGCCGAGTATACTCTTAGAGATGATGGTGGCGTTTCGGTATTAAACAAAGGCTTTTTAGCGGATGAAAATCGCTGGAAAGAAGCTCAAGGTAAAGCCTATTTTGTTGATAGTGAGTCTGAAGGGTACTTGAAAGTCTCATTCTTTGGTCCATTTTATGGCTCTTATGTTGTATTTGATTTAGATAAAGAAAACTATCAATATGCTTTTGTTTCAGGCCCCAATACGGATTACCTTTGGTTACTGGCTAGAGCTCCAACCGTAGATCAAACCATTATTAATCAATTCATTACAATGGCCAAAGAACGTGGCTTTGACACCAGTCGTTTAATTTTTGTCGAACAACAAGAGTGATTTTGTAAGGTTCAATGACTCGGAGAGGCAGATGTTAGATAGAGAGAATACAGGGCTTATCATTGTTGATATTCAGGGCAAGCTTGCACGTTTGGTTAACGATAGTGAGATTTTGATAGCCAATTGCACAAAGCTTATTCAAGGCGCTAAGGCTCTCGATCTGCCTATTGTGTTACTAGAACAAAACCCTGAACGATTAGGAAAAACAGTGACCGAACTGACCAGTCTGTTGGATGATGTCCCTATTGTGTCAAAATTTACCTTTAATGGGTGTGACTGTACTGAGTTTATTGAAACGATAAAAGCGAATAGTAGAGGTAACTGGCTTGTTTGTGGTATCGAGGCTCATATTTGTGTCTATCAAACAGCCAGAGGTTTAGCAGAGCTTGGCTATCATATCGAGTTAGTCAGTGATTGTGTTTCTTCTCGTGATAAATATAACTTTCAATTGGGTGTCGATCGTATGAGGGCGCATGGTGTCCAAATAACAAGTTTGGAGATGTGTTTATACGAACTGGTCCGAGATTGTCGAGCGCCGGAGTTTAAATTCATTTTAAACTTAGTACGTTGATGATCGAGCGAACTCAGTCATAGTGGTAAAAGTGGGTCAAACCCATACCGGAATGACATCAGAAAATGAAAACACGGCTTCCGTCAATTTATTAAAGAAGTTGGGGATGCAAGAGTTTTGGGACCCGCCATATGACAGTGAAGAGCTAGTCACCATGTCGCTATCAGCTAAGAATTAATCTTTAAGACCACTCTGTACTGTGCCAATCCATTGTTTTCACAAGTGGATCTACTCCTTGTGTAAACGTATACACAATTGTAATGCCTGATACTGAGTCAGGGATAGTTGTTGGTATTTTTCTTGATTTAAACATCCCGTAAATCGATTGTTTTCCATTTAAAAAATGAGTGGTAACGTTTACACTAATTGAGTTGGATCACGGTTTTTTGGGGCAGTTTGTTGATAAACTTCGCTTCAATCTAATTGAGTTGAGTAGTTGAAATGTCGAATGTTGATTTTAACCCTGTAGACCATCCTCATCGTCGTTATAATCCGCTAACAGGACAATGGATTTTGGTATCGCCACATCGTGCCAAACGTCCTTGGAGTGGAGCGGATGAAAAGCCGTCGACAGAAGAACTGCCTGAATACGATAAAACGTGCTTTCTGTGCCCTACAAACACGCGTGTCTCTGGAGACGTGAATCCGAACTATCTGGGAACTTACGTTTTTCAGAACGATTTTGCCGCGTTGATGGTGGATTCTCCAGATGCGCCGCAATCAAATAACCCACTATTCAAAACGATGGGGGCTCGTGGTTTGAGTCGTGTTATCTGTTTTTCGCCAGACCACAGTGCCACATTGCCAGAACTCTCGTTAAACAAAATTCGTGGGGTGATTGATACCTGGAACGAACAAATCGAAGAGCTAGGTCAAGACTTTGTTTGGGTACAAGCTTTTGAAAATAAAGGTGCAGCGATGGGGTGTTCTCAGCCGCATCCTCATGGTCAAATCTGGGCTAACAGTTTCTTACCAAATGAAATCGAACGTAAAGATCTTAACTTAAAAACTTATTACCAAGAGAACGGTAGCAATTTGCTGGTGGATTACGTTCAAGCTGAATTGAAAAACGGCGATCGTATTGTGGTTGAAACTGAACATTGGGTTGCGGTGGTCCCGTATTGGGCAGCTTGGCCTTTTGAAACTATGTTGCTTCCTAAAACTCACATTCGTCGTATGAGTGAACTTAATGAACAACAACGTGATGATTTAGCAATAGCCATTAAGAAGTTGACCAGTCGTTATGACAATTTATTCCAATGCTCATTCCCTTACTCAATGGGGTGGCACTACGCTCCGTTCTTCGAGCAGGGGACTGATATTGAACATTGGCAGCTTCATGCTCTGTTTTACCCACCGCTATTGCGTAGCGCAACTGTACGTAAGTTTATGGTCGGTTATGAAATGTTGGCAGAAAGCCAACGTGATTTAACGGCAGAACAAGCTGCGCAAAAGCTTCGTGAAGTCAGTGATGTTCATTACAAACAACAGTAACAAATAATTATCTTGGGGGTAGTTATTGCCTCTAGAGAGAATAAATATAAAGTGAGATATCTTATGTCTGATTTAGTCCAAAGTGTTAAAACTGCATTCCAACAAGTGTTGGGCTATGAAGCGAGCCACGTGATTCAAGCGCCTGGCCGTGTGAACTTAATTGGTGAACATACCGATTATAATGATGGATTTGTTTTACCGTGTGCAATTAACTACCAAACGGTTGTTGCGGCGTCAAAACGGGATGATCAACGTGTACGTGTTGTCTCTGTTGATTATGGGAATGAACTTGATGAGTTCGATTTGACTCAAGAGATCATATTCCAACAGGATAAAATGTGGGCTAATTACATACGCGGTGTGGTGAAATGTCTGCTTGCGCGTGGTTACCAGTTCAGCGGCGTTGACATTTCTGTAAGTGGTAATGTGCCTCAAGGCGCAGGTTTAAGCTCTTCAGCTGCACTCGAAGTAGTGATTGGTCAAACCTTTAAGACATTGTTTAACCTTGAAATTACTCAGGCAGAAATCGCGCTTAACGGTCAGCAAGCGGAAAATGAATTCGTCGGTTGTAACTGTGGCATTATGGATCAGATGATTTCAGCACAAGGTCGAAAAAACCATGCAATGCTGCTTGATTGCCGAAGCCTTGAAACGCAAGCGGTATCGATGCCTGAAGATATGGCAGTTGTCATTATCAACTCAAACAAAAAGCGTGGACTGGTAGACAGTGAATACAATACGCGTCGTCAACAGTGTGAAGAAGCCGCTCGTATTTTCGGTGTAAAAGCATTGCGCGATGTCACTATTGAACAATTCGAGCAACATGTGGGGCAGTTGGACGAAGTTGTCGCTAAGCGTGCGCGTCATGTTATTACTGAAAATGATCGTACGCTTCAAGCCGCTGATGCTTTACGTGCTAATGATTTGAAGCGAATGGGGCAGTTAATGGCTGAGTCTCACGCCTCGATGCGCGATGATTTCGAAATTACAGTTAAAGAAGTGGACACTCTGGTTGATATCGTCAAAGAAGTTATTGGTGAGCAAGGCGGTGTTCGTATGACTGGTGGTGGCTTTGGCGGTTGTATTGTTGCTCTTGTTCCCCCTAGCTTAGTTGATGAAGTAAAAGCAGCGGTAGAAGCAAAATACCAACCTGCAACTGGATTGAAAGAATCAATCTACATTTGCCAAGCTGAAGATGGTGCATGCCTAGTAAAATAAAACTCAGTTAAAGAGCTTTCGTTCCTAAATTATTTTCCGTAACTAAAAACGCCGTACCCATTCAACTGAGTACGGCGTTTTTATCTTTTTAGCCGACAGTAACGCCTACGGGATTAACGGGGAGAAATGCGTTCAATCTTTATTAACATCGCCGTCTCAGCATCCAAAATTGGCATTGTTAAACCGACTTCTTCACACCATGCTCCGGTGAGTTCGCAACCAGATTGAGTCCAAGGTGGTTGGTAGTTCACAATGTAATCGTAGTTGGCGGGCTTATCGATAACAGTAACTCGATATAAACTATTGGAATCAAGGCCTGGAATTCGTAGATAGCCACTTAATGAATGGGTCGGCATTGCCAATTGAGCTAGCATTACCACAGCTTCAGATTGATCTTCGGAAACAACAGAAAGAATTTGATGCGATTTATCATCCGTTGGTATACGCCATGTTTTACCCCTGTGGAGCAGGGGACGGAGCTCTTTGTGGAGTTTGATATAACGTTCATATCCGGTTATTTCCGCCTGATCTTCTTTGACAGGATCTAACTCGATGCCCATATGACCAAATAGCGCCGTTAGTCCTCGAAACTCCATACTGTGACGGCGACGAGTACTATGACAAAGACTTGCTCCTATATGACTACCCATGACTTCTGGTGGGAAGAAGTAGCTCATGCCACGTTGAATGGTTTGGCGCTCTAAAGCATCGTTGTTGTCCGATGCCCAAAAGCGATGCGTGCGTTTTAGAACTTCAAAATCAATGCGTCCACCACCAGCTGCGCAGGACTCAATCTCAACATTAGGGTGGTGATAACGAACCTTATCGACAAGCTGATAGTAACGCTGTACCTGATTGTGTGCTGCGGCTTGGCCCAAATGTGCGGGTTGAACAATTTCACGATTCATATCCCATTTGATATAAGCAATATTATACGTAGATAAGAAATGGTCGAGACGCTCATAAAGGTAGTCAAAAGCATCTTGATTTTGTAAATCAATGACGTACTGATGGCGGCCTGTTGGCTGATCGTAACCATCAACCGCAAGTAGCCAATCCGGATGTTCTCTATACAGATCCGAGTTTTTGTTAATCATTTCTGGTTCAAACCACAAACCAAACTCCATGCCAAGTTTATTGACGTGTTCTACAATCGGCTGCAAGCCATTAAGGTATTTATCCTCACACAGAAACCAATCACCAAGCGCAGCAGTATCATCATTCCGCCCCTTAAACCAACCATCATCTATGATGAATCGTTCAACTCCCATTCTTGCTGACTCAGTAGCCATGGCCATAATGTAGTCGGGGTCATGCTTGAAATAGATACCTTCCCATGTATTTAAGTGAATAGGACGAGGCTTATTGGTAAACTCTTGTGTGAGAATGGCCTTTCGTACATGGTCATGGAAATGATGGCTCATGCCATTGAGCCCCGAATCGTTGTAACTCGCATATAGCCAAGGCGTTGTCAGACTCTCTTCTTTGTTTAAAGCTATTTCTCCAGGAAAGTAGATAACTTCTGCTTGCATGTAACGTCGACCGTCAGCTTTCACATCAACGCGTAGCCTGTGATTACCACTCCAGGCAAAATGGAACCCCCATACATTGCCGTTTAATTCATCAAAATTCTCACTACCCGCTACTAGTGCAGGGTAGTGTTCATGTGATGTTCTTCCTCGACGGTTTTCTTGTTGATAACCTCCGTGATTCAGTGACTGACGTTGCGTTTGAAATTCGTGTACCCATCTTCCGTAATAAGTCATGAGTTCATTTGCCCGCTCAGGCAGAGGGAGCGTATTGGCTAAGCGGTTAACCTGATAAATACCTTCTGCTGTGTTGGTCAGGGTTTGGCGAGTTTTAATGACGTCGTGTTCATCCAATATCAACTCGGTAGTGAGTTTTAATCCTGCGATAGAATCTTCAGATTCAATGGTAAGCTCTGAATTATGGTGTTTAACGTTGGAAATAGTAAATACCGGAGCCCAATGTTGCCCGCTACGATGCCCTTCAAGTGCTGGACTACCAAATACACCTCTGCCTAACTCTGGAGCAAGCGATACCGGGACATCTTTGTCTAAGCGTCCATAAGGCACAGGCCGAAGAAGAGAGGGACGTGCGTTGTGTAAATCACCGCTGATTCGTTTGCCCCAGTGTAAAACCTCGGCAAATTCGCCGAGTTCAATAATTAGCTGAGTTTGCTTCCCTGTGAGCTTAATCAGTGTTTTATCTGTCATTCTGCTTTACCTTGAAACTTAATAATTACATGGCATGTTAAAGAAAAGTACAAAATATTCTGTGAGCAACCACAAATCATGGAAACGCTTACAATTTAACTGATTCCCCAGTGTTTCGTTTAGAACGAATGCAGTTAAGAGATTAAGAATTCCCGATTGGGAAATTGCTTTAGCTGTTAGGCTATGCAAGGAAAAGATAAGTTTCGTAAATAAGTGTCTGTTTTAAATTAATAA
This sequence comes from Vibrio sp., assembly GCA_048259585.1. Lineage (GTDB taxonomy): Bacteria > Pseudomonadota > Gammaproteobacteria > Enterobacterales > Vibrionaceae > Vibrio. The sequence goes on from JBLXHN010000001.1 coordinate 524,902, forward strand.
ATATTGAAGGTAAGGAGATCGTCTTCACATAATAAGGCAACGATGCTTATTTTTGCTGATTTACAATTAGATTAGTATGTAAACGTTTGCAAATTACCTTTATGATTCGAGGAGATCTAGAGATAGTTACCATAGTACAGCTTAATTAGGACTCTGAACTTTATATGGCCACGATTAAAGATGTTGCAAAACAAGCGGGTGTTTCTATCGCGACAGCGTCACGTGTTATTAATAATGCCCCCCATACCAGTGAAGCGGCTATTGTTGCTGTAAAAAAAGCGATGGAAACTCTTGGTTACCGACCGAACGCGAATGCCAGAGCGTTAGTCCGTAAATCATCTAACACGGTCGGTGTGTTAGTCGGAGATATGTCTGCACCTTTTTTCGGTACCTTGGCGAAAGCGGTGGATACCATCGCTAGTGAGCAGAAAAAACAGTTATTGATTGGCAGTGGCTATCACGATGCAGTAAAAGAGCGCAATGCGATCGAGCTTCTTATTAATGCCCGTTGTGAGTCACTGGTGGTGCATAGTAAAGGAATGAGTGATAGCGAACTGACCGAGGTCGCAAAGGAAATTCCGGGAATGGTGATTATTAATCGGTTTGTCCCTGATATGGCATCACGCTGTATCGCTTTGGATAATCGTAAAGGTTCTTATATTGCTACCGAGCATCTGATCCGCAATGGTCACCGGCATATCGGATATATCTGTTCAAGCCACGGTATTGATGATGCGTCCGATCGTTTAGATGGCTATCTTGATGCATTGCGCGATAACGGTATTGAAATTAACGAAGAGTATATTGAATACGGAGAACCGGATGAGACCGGAGGAGAGCAGGCAACGATTAACCTTGTCGCAAAGAATACCGGTATCACGGCAATCGCTGCCTATAATGATTACATGGCTGCTGGATGTATGACGCTGTTACAAGAAAACGGTGTTCGCATCCCAGAAGATATGTCAGTGATAGGGTTTGATGATGGCCACATTGCTCGACATATATATCCTCGTCTAACAACCATTCGTTACCCTATTCAGTTAATGGCTAATGAAGCTGTTAAGTTATCAATTAAATTAGCCAGTAATCAAGAGTCACAGCGCACTGGGCACAAGCTGTTTATGCCAACACTAGTACAACGTTGTTCAGTGGGAACTAACAAGAAATCAACCTAAGGGTTAGAACGTACAGGTTAGCAGGTGAACAGTGACGACCCATACATCTTTGGGATGTTGTAAGGATCAAAATGACGTGTTTTCCTTGCTAAACTTTAATGCCAGACCGATTCTTTGTGGCGTTTTTCAAACTCTACAGACTTGTCTGGACCGATTAGTTGACAGATTTTGGTCGGCCGACCTTGTTCATCTAGCTCAACTAAACCTATGCCAGCATGATTTAGAAGGCGTCGCCCCGTGGGCGCTCCGAGCGGTTTTCTCGGGGTTATGCGCATTTTTCGGCGACTTGTGAACCAGTTTAAAGGCGATTTCGGTGAGTAAAGCCAACGGTTGATCTTATCAAGTGTGTTCAACAGACGTTCAGGGAAGGAATTACGTAAACCACTGCTACAAATTTGCCAGATATGTGGGCTATTTTTTAATCCCCTTAGTTCAACATCATAAACAAATGAGTAATGAACGTCGCCACTGAGAACAACGAAGTTGTGTGGTGTTTTACGGTGTCGGAAAACATTGAGTATTCCGTATGCGGTGCCTGGGTGAGCCATCCAGTACTCGGCATCCACCGCTAATGGGTGGCCAAAAAAAGTAACGATGCGTTGAACGACTTCGATAAATTTGACGCCAAAAATAGGGGCGGCAGAGACTAATAATACAGAAGAGTGTCCACTTAAACGACTCTGTAATTCTGTAAGGGCTTCCCAATCAAGCAACCCTGAAGGTTGAGTCGCTGAACGTTCACTTCGCCATCGTCTTGTTCGGGTATCTAATACAATTAACGGTGGAAAGGTGTCCCAATCAAAATCCCAAGCTTCAAGTTTAGTAAGTTTATCTAACAGGCTGTCGTACTCTTTGGTACTTGGCTTGTTTAAAGAAGCTTTAACCTGTTGAATCAAATCCTGACTGTAGTTATTCGGATTGTTTCCCCACGCCTGATTAATCAAGTAGGCAAGCATGCCATTGCCGACCATGCGTTTAGAGAGAGGGTGACTATAGACGGTTTCTTCCCAATGGCGATGAAGGTTAAAGTCGTCGGTAATATCATGATCGTCCATAATCATCGCAACGGGTAAGTGGGCCATGACTCTTTGTACGTTATGCAACCCTGAAACGAATTGCCTGATAACTTTGCTCTCTTGTCGGTAACGTTGCTTTTTTTCGACAGTGAAGTCTGATGGGGGATCCATGCTGATGAACTCCCACGGTATCGGAGACCAAGAAAGCAGGTAACAAGCTAAGTACTCCCCGAGAGTTATCAGGTGATTATCCGCATCGGTGCTGGTAAATATGGGTTTACGGGCACCGCCAAACAACACATCAACTAGGGTATTATTCTCTTCCGTGTACGGTAATAACTGACTGCGCTCGTAATAGCTACGAGGGTGTTGATAAAGCTCATCACTGGTTATCACTGTTTTATCCACGGGTGAAATATCCCATTTTTCGCTTGGAAATGAGAGTTCACTCAGTAATTGGTGTATGCCGTGAAGCATTGGGCCAGCAACATCATCAGCGTATATTTGGTCGCCTGATAACATTAACATCGAGGGCCATCTGTTCTTTGATGAATGCTGGTTAAGTATCTGTTCCATATAGCTATCGGCGATAACTAACCCATCTGGACCCGAATGATGTGGCTTGCGGCAAGAGCCATGCAGTAAAGAACTCACATGTGAAGGTATGCGAAACTGTAATCTTTCTTGCTGTGGATAAAGCATATGTGGCATGAGCTGGGTAATGTCTTGCCATTCTTGTTGTTGAGATCTTTCTTTGCGTAACTTAAGTTCATACTCGACACTGCAATCATAGGGCAGTGGAGCGTCAAGATCTAAGTGAACCATCTGGTAGTACAAATTGGCCGAAGCTTGTAAGCAAAGGTGTTTTTCACTGTTTGCCAGTAGTTCATAGCTTTGGTTGTCTCCTTGGTTTGGAAACAGATTAAGCTTGATATCGACAGTACGCGTCGTCACCAACCAGACGGTCAATGAGGTTGTATCAACCTTGCGCAATATCGGGCCAGCGATAACAAGAGGAAGTGAGTCACTATGATTCATACATTCATTCGTTAGGTTCGTTTTAACCGTGAATATGTTTGTAGTAAGTGAAATTTATAGCATTTTTTTAACAGTCTTTAAATGCTTAGTATGCTTAACGAATTCCGCCTGAAATCATTTTGTGAAGATGAAAATGCGGATAGGAAGAGCGAATGCCTTGTTGCTCCATGTCGAATACCACATGCTCGATATCATGTCGGCACGCATCAAACATCAAACCTATCACACTACCGCTGTGGGCGACGTTAAGACCATAAAGTTGGTGATTGGCGACAATATCCAATAGTTGTGAAAAATGAGGTTTTGGCAGAATTATTTGGCTTTCAATCGCGCTCGCCGTGGATGCTTGGCCCATTTGAGCGGGACAATTGGATTTAATCGCACTGGCTAAATGGCTGTTGGCCATATCCAATGCTTTCGATGAACCAAGCAGTGTGGTTCGATGATCAACTTGGTGAAATACTTTGGTTTCTAGCTCTACATCACTTTCTAATACCAGCATATCAATTGCAGCCATTTCACCATAATGGGTAGAGACGACGCCTTGGTTATGGTCGAACAGCGTCAGTGAGTTGAACATAGTGCTGTCCGTTGGCTCAAGTTGTGCGCACAGTGAGGCGATAAGTTGATCGCTATACTCAACATTGAAATGACGATAAGTCGCGGCAATCGTCGCAGCAATATCTGCGGTGCTACTCGCCATTCCTTTAGCCACAGGAATCGTCGAACTAAAATCGATTTTTAGCTGAGTTGATTCAATATACGGTACATTAAGGTATTTCAGAGATAACTCTAAAGCTTTGCGCATCATTGGTCTTTCACGGCTTAAACTTGCACTACCGTTAGTAACCTCTACGGTACTAAACCAATCGATAGGGCAGGAAACCAGCTTTTCGCCACCATTTATCCAGCCTTGAATGAGCTCCCCGCACGAAGCCGGGCAACTTGCTTCAGCCATGGTTGAGTACCTGACTCAGCGCCGTAATCAGTTGTTGGTTATCTTGATGAGATTTAATCGCGACTCGGTAGAATTGTTGAGTCAGGCCTATGTAATTGGCGCAGCTACGAATCAGTATCCCATGTTTCATCAAATGATTTTGCAAATCAGAGTTCTCGTCTAAATGCTTGAAGAAAACATAATTTGCCGAAGGAGGGTAAACCTTGATTTGACTAAACTGGTTTAGTTGTGCCAATAGATAATGACGTTCTTTCTCTAGCCACTCAAATGTTTCTTGGTGGTAGGTAATAAAATCAAATAATACTTCACCCGCTAATGCCGCCAATGCGTTAATTGTCCAGGGTTCACGCTTATCCCTGATTTGTTGCAGTAGTTCACCATCAGAAGAGAGCATGTAGCCCAAGCGCAATCCGGGCAGAGCATAAAATTTGGTAAGCGAACGTAGTACGTAAAGGTTTTTATGAGATTTAAGATAACGGCTGAAACTCTTCGTTTTTGGCATAAAGTCGAGAAACGATTCGTCAACGAAAAGCTTAATGCCCATAACATCACAGCGGTAGAGAATCTCAAACAGCAAGTCTGCGTCGGGTTGGAGTCCGGTTGGGTTATTCGGAGTGCAAAGGAATAGGCAATCTAGATCTGGAGATAAAGCGGTAAGAATACGCTTCGTCACGCGAAAATCTTCCTCCTCCTTAAGTAAATAATTTGTTATTTTGCATCCGGCGCGAGTAAGCGCACGACGATACTCAGCAAAACTGGGTTCGACTAACAAAGCTTTTTTAGGCTTTACATAATGAGCCCAAAGAAAGATCAACTCAGTTGCTCCATTTCCTGCAATAACATGGCTTTGAGAACAACGATGATGTCGAGCTAACTGGCGATGGAGGACGTGGTAATCAATATCTGGGTACTGTTCTAACCGAGATAAGTTTTCGATGAACAGATGTTTCAATCCACCAGGCATACCCAGGGGGTTAATATTTGCACTAAAATCAATTACTTCGTTTGGAGCGAGTCCGAATTGATTTGCCATTTGCAGGACATTACCACCATGTTGTCCACTTATCGCCATATATTTTCTACTCTACGCTAAATCTAGTTGTAACTCTGCTAATTCACTAATTTGACGAAATGTCGTTTTAAACGAAAGCGTCTTGTGTTTTTCTGCTACTCCCCCAATTACAATCAATGCTGGAGAAGTGATACCGCTATCTTTTACACGCTTTGCAATATCCGACACCGTGCCCGTAACAACTTGTTGATTATCACGGCTTGCATAGCGAACAACCGCTGCTGGCGTATCATTAGCTTTACCGCCATCTACGAGTTGTTGGCATATATTTTCGATTTGGCTCATACCCATCAAAATAACAAGTGTTCCATCAAGTTTAGAATACAATGACCAATCTAGTGGGTCTTTGCCTTGTTTTAGGTGTCCTGTCACGACATGAAAGGACGAAGCGTGGTCTCTATGAGTCACCGGAATACCCGCATACGCTAAACCGCCAATGGCAGAGGTAATACCCGGAACAACCTCAAATTCGATGTTGTGTTCTACTAAGGCGTCAGCTTCTTCTCCGCCACGCCCGAATACATACGGATCGCCGCCTTTCAAGCGCACGACATTGTAGCCTTGTTGGGCGAAATTGACTAAGGTTTCATTGATGTCATCTTGAGGAATAGGGTGAAAATTCGGTAACTTACCCACGTTTACCATCTGACACTGCTTAGGCGCTTGTTGAAGAATTTCGTCACTGACCAATCGGTCATAGACAATAACGTCAGCCTCTCGGATGCAATACAGTGCTTTAACCGTTAACAGTGTTGGGTCTCCCGGACCTGCACCGACTAACCAAACTTTCCCTTTCATAGTGTTACCCTCATGACGTCTTTAGCGATCATTAACTCTTCGTTTGTTTCTACTACTGCTAAAGTGATTGAACTCTGTTGTGATGAAAAAATCATTGATTTAGAGCGGCTTTTATCTACATCTATATGAATTCCTAATGGTTCTAATGAAGAACAGACTCGTTCCCGAATATCGATAGCGTTTTCGCCAATGCCGCCAGTAAACAAAATGGCGTCAACGCGACCTAACTTAACCAAGTACTGACCGATATATGCGCGTACCCGTTCAACAAATATGTCCAGAGCTAATTTGGCTTGCTCATTGGTTTTAGATGCTTGTTGAATGTCGCGGCAATCGTGCGAAAGTCCAGAAACCCCCAGAAAGCCTGAACGGCTATTCATCATCTCGTTAAGTTGAGCAACAGTGAGTGATTCTTTCTCTGCCAAAAATGGCAATATGGAAGGGTCAATATCACCACAACGAGTGCCCATCATTACCCCTGCTAATGGGGTAAAGCCCATAGAGGTGTGTATGGATTGTCCGCCTTTGATTGCACAGATACTCGAGCCGTTACCTAAATGACAGGTAATGATATTGAGATCGGATATTGGCTTTCCGATGCTCTCTGCGTAATGGTTGGCGACATATTTATGGCTGGTGCCATGAAAACCGTAACGACGAACACGATACTTTTCGTAGTATTCGTAAGGGATAGGGTAGATGTAATTTTGTGCTTCCATGGTTTGATGGAAAGAAGTATCAAATACGGCTACTGCTTTAGCATCCGGCAGTGCTTGCTTAAAAGCGTGAATACCCGTTAAGTTGACGGGATTGTGTAGAGGCGCTAAGTCGTTAAGAAGCGTGATTTTTGCAATTGACTCGTCGCTGATGATGGCACTGTCTGGGAAGTATTCGCCACCATGTGCCACTCGATGACCTACGCCCTGAATCTCTTTCAAATCACTCACGATACGATATTCAATTAAACAGGTCAGAAGCATATCAACCGCTTGTTGGTGATCCGCTATGCTCAGTGTTTTACTGATTTTTTCGCCGTTAAACTTCATAGTAAAAATCGCATCTTTTAATCCGATTCTTTCCACTAGCCCCTGGCATAGTGATAATTCGTCAGGCATTGAAAACAGCTGGAACTTAAGTGAAGAGCTGCCTGCGTTTATCGCGATAACCTTTTGCTGCATTGTCCTTGTCCTTATGAACTTGTGCTTTTTCACTAGTTGAGGTAATCAACCAGTTCGTTTATCCCGTCTCCGTTAAATGAAGAAGTAACGAAAATAGGGTCAGCACCCGCGTTTGTTAAATGTGTGATTGCTTCATTGATGTTTGCGTCGGGATCATCGGCTTTAGTGACGATACCAATGACTGGTTTTGTAAATGCACTTGAAAACAGTGGCGAAAACATTTGCTGAATAGCGGTTGCACTATGGACTAAACCGATAATGTCAGCGTCATAAGATGTTGTAATGAGTGCGCTGTTGAAACAGCGATTTTCAAGATATTCTCCCGGTGTATCGATAGACATATCTTCACACTCAAGAGATTGAGTTTTTTGATAACGCAAAGGTAAGCCGCGTAGCTTCTGCAATAAGGTTGTCTTACCGCTTAAAGTCTGGCCCACCAACATCAAACGCTTCATCGTCTACGTCCTGGTTATGTCGCAAGGGGTAAATTTGAGTTGAGTACTTAAAACCTGAATCACTTGTTTAAGCGCGTATTCAACAGCGGAAACATCTCCAGTAATGACGACAGCACCTGTAAAACGGTCTATAAAGCCAATTTCCACGTTACCGGATTTTGTGGTGACATCACTGGCGATAATCGCCCCTTCACTTGGCGTTATGGTTAATATGCCAATAGCGCTTGCCGCTTCATTTAATCCCAACTTTTTATATACGGTTTTATTTGGGTTGGCGATAAGGTGCGCTAATGTCACTTGTTTACCGGGCACATACTCCTGAATAACGCGTTCTTTCTTTTCTAAGTTCTCGAGCATAAACACTCCGTTATATCAACTGACGCCAAAGTTCCGCGTGTGGTTTGGCAATCACAGAGCCATGAACCAATAGACCTTTATCACCAGCACGCTGGCTGGCAACAGTAATGGCTGTTTGCACGTCTGATACATCGCCGTTGACCACAAAGTAACATTTACCACCGATACCAAATGCCATGTGAATACGTAGTAGCTGAATGTTGGAAGCTTTAATTGCCGCATCCGCAGCTTCAATACAGGTAGCGACACTATAGGTTTCAACTACACCGATTGATTGGCGGTGTTCAGCGACGGTGACACCGCTAAGAGCTGGCAATATTGATGAGTGGACATTGGGCAAAATAAAGCTGTCTATCGCCATATGTTCGCCTTGTTGTTCTCCGTTCATGACGGACTGTTTTACTGCCGCGATTTCACCACCAACCATCACGATGTATTTCCCCGGACAGATTGTCTTCGCGGATAAAAGTTCTACATTTGCACTTTTTAACATCGTATCGGTAACTTCGATTCCTTTCGCGATACTGTTGAGTTCAACTAATCCAATTGCATGATGCATATCTTATCCTCGACGCATGGTTATAGCTTGATTGTTAATTGCTGTAATGGTGCCTGTGATACTTGCATGCTGAGCAACACTGAGAGCGTCTGGGGTGGCTTTGGCGATGCAATCTCCCTCATTAACATGATCACCAACGCTAACAACAGGGATAGAAGGGGCACCAATATGTTGTTGCAATGGGATTGAAACGACTTCTGGAGACCACTGTGGATCAACCATTGGCGCTTCATGGTAATAAGGAAGTAAATTAAGGCGTTTAATCAATCGTGTGATAGGGACCAAACGGTGTTCCGCCATAGGATCCTGAGGTTCAATTTCCCCTTCATATTTGGCGTTAGCTGCGCGCAGTTCACCTTTAAGAATCTGGTTGATACGCATTGGTGAGATTTCCACCGGACAGGCATAGCTTTCGCAAACACTGCATTCTGAACAAGTCAAAGCAGAGGTTAAGGTGGAAGGTTTTGCGAATTGCTTATAACTCATGGATTTGACCAGTTCATGCGGTGAAAGCTCATGCCCAATAATATGACGTGGACATAAGTCGGTGCATAAACGGCACTGTTCACAGACAGTTTTTGCCATGGCGATAATTTGTTCATCGGTTTTTAACCGGCGCTGAATTAATAGGTGTTCTTTCGGGAACACAAGAATACCGCCAGTCGTTTTAGTCACTGGGTCATTAATATCTGTCAAATATTTCCCCATCATAGGGCCGCCATTAATAAATTCAGGATTATCGACAGTACAACCACCACAAAGCTCTATAATTTCGGCAATCTTAGTCCCCAGAGGAACAGTCAATGTCATTGGTTTATTGATTGCGCCATTGATGGTTAGAGTGCGATGGGTAACCGGCTTCTGTTCATCAATTGCTTTTGCAAGATTAATCAGTGTTTGAACGTTGTTTACCACCACGCCAATACTGATCGGTATTTGTGCTGGTGGTACGCGGCGTCCGGTTGCTAACCAGATAGTAATGACCTCATCTCCTGCAGGATACACATCTGGCAGAATGTGAATACGAATATTGCTAGGTAGCAGGGGAGTGAGTGTTTCAATGGCTTTTTTGTACTTGGCTTTTAGGGCGATAATGCCTTCTTTTGCCGAGGTCGCTTTCATACCGTAACGAATACCCTGAATAAGGTCTTTAGCATCACTGACCATCAGTTGCTGGTCAACTTTCAACATGGGTTCACATTCGGCAGCGTTGACTAAGAATATCTCCGCTTTAGATTGCAACTTCACATACGTAGGAAAGCCAGCACCACCTGCACCAACGATGCCGGACTTGCGCGCGATATCGACGATTTGTTCAGGAGAAACGGATTTTAATTCTTGTCGTGTTGCTTCCATTGTTACTGTCATAGGAGTGCCTCGATGATTTGACGTACCTGTAGGCTGTTTGCTTTAAATGGTGTGGTAGCCATGGTTGAATCTTGCAGAGTTGATTCAACCAGTGCATCCATTTGAGCTAACACGTCTTTCCGAGTGATTTTTAATGTACGTAATGAAGTGGCAATTTTTACTTCTTGCTGCAGGCGCTTAATATTATGAATTAACTGGTTTACACCAGCTTCGGGGGACGCATCCGGATGGCAGAATCGACATGCTTTTGCAATTCGTGCATACCGCTTACGAGCACGAATATCGTTTTTTGCATTAAATCGTATAACATGCGGAAGTAGAAGCGCATTGGCTAAACCGTGGGCAACGTGAAACTTTCCCCCCAGCTGGTGAGCAATCGCATGATTAATACCCAGACCAGATTGACTGAATGCCATCCCTGCCATACATGAAGCGTTATGCATTTTTTCCCGTGTTTTTTCGCAATCGCCTTTTGATACTGCGGTTGGCAGATATTCAAAAACTAAAGCCACGGATTTTTCTGCCAGCGCATCGCTGAAGTCATTTGCCGTGGTAGAAACATAAGCTTCAATCGCATGAGTAAGAACGTCCATCCCTGTATTGGCCGTGATATGAGAAGGGACGGTGACAACGAATTTAGGCTCCAGAATCGCTTCATCCGGATAAATAGTGGCATCAAAAATCGGATACTTAATCCCTTTTGCTTCGTCGGTAATCACCGTGGCATTGGTCACCTCAGAGCCTGTACCGCTCGTGGTAGGGATAGCAATACAACGCTCGAGGTGAATATTAAATTTGGTTGCGAAAAAGACCATTGCTTTTGCGGCGTCAATCGCGGAGCCGCCACCGAATCCGATAACGATATCTGGCTTAAAGTCGATCAGATCTTTCATACCTGCAACGACCGTTTTTACATCCGGGTCCGGCTGTATGTCGGTGTATACTCTGACGTCGTTACCTTTTAGCTCGGTTTTAATACGCTCTATCGGTTCGCCTTTAGCCAAGAATGCATCACATACAATCCAAACTCGCATGTTTTGATATTTGTTCAGGCGCTTCAGTGCATTCTCGCCACTAAATATGGCGGTTGATATTGAAAATCGTTTCATGGTTCAGCCACCAAATTAACGGATTGAAAAGCCGTTTGTGAGCGTACAACGTCTCAAACGACAGAAGGTTCTTGCTGAAGTCGTCCCTTCACCCGTTGGTGTAGCAATCGTAAAGGTATTAAAGCCTTCGGCACCAAAGCCAATCCCCGCATAAGAAGGACCGTTCTTAACGAAAATCGAGGTCTGCATAAGTTGGGCTACTTTGTTGAGTCGCGACACATTTTGTGAATGCATAATCGCAGTATGGTGCAGACCATCTTCTACTTTGATTGATACACGAAGTGCTTCTTCAAAGTTCTTAACACGTACGATTGGCAATACAGGCATAAGTTGCTCTAACATCACCAGAGGATCATCTTCCGAAGTCTCGACAATGATAAGTTTCGGTTCTTTTAAAGGCACCTGTAGGCCAGCTGATTCAAGAATGGTTGTTGTACTTTTACCGATCAGTTTTTTATTGATTCCACCATCAACAACGCACGCCGCTTTTAACGCTTTAACATCTTCTGCGGAACGAATCAGCAGAGCACCATAATCAATCATTTGGGTGATCAATTCGTCCGCAACCTGATTGACTACCACCACGGCTTTTTCAGCAATACATGGAATATTGTTGTCTAGGGAAGCACCGGAGACGATATCTTGCGCAGCTTTAGTAATTTCGGCAGTTTCGTCAACTAAGCAAGGAGGGTTACCGGCTCCGGCGCCAATGGTTTTCTTACCGCTTTTTAGTCCCATGCTCACGATAGCCGGGCCGCCGGTAATGGCTAACACAGCAATGTTGGGATGCTCCATCATAAGTTGTGTGTTTTCAAAGCTTGGCGTTGATACTGTAACGACAAGGTTATGTACGCCACACGTTTTGTAGATGAGATTTTCAATCCGTTTAATCAGCCAAATCGACAGATTTTTTGCACCAGGGTGAGGGCTGAAGTAAATCGCGTTACCCGCAGCAAGCATACTGATACTGTTATTGATGATGGTTTCAGTCGGGTTGGTACTTGGGGTGATAGACCCAATAACGCCGAATGGCGAATATTCAAACAGCACCATACCGTCATCACCGGTTAACGCTGTGGTTTTTAGGTCTTCAATCCCGGGCGTTTTTTCCAAAGCGAGCTTGTTCTTAAGTACTTTATGACCAACATTTCCCATGCCGGTTTCTTTTACCGCTTCTTCGGATAAGTAAGGGATATCGGCTTCCAGCTCTTTGCGTAATGTTTCGATAATAGCACTACGACATTTCAATGGTAGCTCGTGGTAGCGTTGATAAGCTTCGTTTGCCGCTTTAATTGCACTGTCAACATCGTCAAAAATAGCAATCGCTTTTGGTGCGTCTACAGAGGATGTACCTGTGTCACTGGCAAGCTTTTCAGTCAGGATTGTACGGATGATTCCTTCAAGTTCTGTGTTGTTCATAATAATTCCTCAGAGTCCTTTTAATGCGGCTTGCGCTATTTGCATATCTTCTTCAACCGAGCCGCCACTGATACCAATGCCACCAATGATTCTTCCATCAGCAAAGATTGGGTAACCACCACCGAAAGAAACCAACTGATCGCTGCAACTGGCTTCAATCTGGAAAAGAGGTTGTCCGGGTTGAACAAGGTTATGTAATTCATGAGTTGCCATTTTTAGAGCCACGGCGGTATAGGCTTTTTTCACCGCGAGATCACTGCTGACCAGTAGTGCATTTGGCATGCGGTAATTCAAAATCGAGTTTCCATGTCCATCAACAAGCGCGAATACAATTGGGACCGAAATTTGTTTCGCTTCTTCAATAGCAAGATTTAGAAGTTTTAAAGCCGTCTGTGTTGCAGCGTCCTGATGAGCGTTGTTATTCGCTGTGTGTAACAGTGATTGGTAACGATGCGCGACTTTGCTGATGATGGTGTTAATTTGATTTTCATGATCTTCAAGTCGAGCAAGTGCGTACAGCGAATCGGATAATCGATTTAAATATTTCATTAATTCAGTACGCACTGGCTTCACTTCATTAACAGCCAGTACACGGCGCTCTGCACGACGGCATACAGATCGAGCCAAATGCATTTGACTGCCCGAAGCGGAACTTCCGGGTAGTACAAAACTATGAAGCTCAGGTACTTTACTCATCGCATTATCAATCGCTTGTTCCAGTACGTTGATGTCCGCTTCGCCGACCTGTTGCTGGTTATCTGACTTCACATGCAGGTCGGGTGATGCTAATTCAGCGCCAATGAAAAACAACTGATACTGAATGCTATCCAACAACTGCTTGGTACTTTCAACAGTGACAATTTTCTGAGCCACACTAACGTGTGAATTAAGCTCATCAATTGTGCCGTAAGCTTCGACCTGTATGTCCGTTTTAGAGATACGCACACCACCAACGAGTGCTGTTGTGCCTTTGTCACCGGTCTTTGTATAGATACCCACGCGACTTCTCCTTATTTATTTGCAACGGATAGAGAGTCTAAAATTGCGACAACACATAAGTCGGCGGCAGAGTGTTCGTTGTTCAGGCAAGCTCTGGCAGAAGATCCTCTGGTGACCAATACGAACTCTCCGTCGCCTGCGCCAACACAATCCACCGCAACTTCGGGTGGGAAGCCTGGAATTTTTGGGGTTTGACCATCGGTATCGACCTGCTGTATGAGTAATAATTTTTTGCCGATCAAACTTTCTGATTTCTGTGTCGAAACAACCGATCCGACAACTTTAGCTAAATCCATAATGTGTCCTCCGAACAGGACCAAATAATGCGGTTTTTGGTCATAACATCTCTCGCCATTGCAGTAACTATGGTGTTTGGTCTGGTAACCACGACAGCATTTTCTAACTGACAAACATCGGCATAAGCCAAAACAGAGTGTCCCCAGATCACGACTGGTTGTTTGTCTTTGGTTTGCCAGTGAAATGGTAAGCTGATTAATGTTTTGACTGGCAACATCGAACAAAGTGAAGGGTGGATGACGAATGTCACTGACACGCCAAAACTCACTACATCAAATAAGTGTTTTATTTCGGCTTGTTCAGTTTGGCAGCGGGCAAGAGCAATAATACTGTTCGCATCGACCGCTTCTACAACCATGTGCCCATGGCTGGCTAATACACTTAAACCGACGGGTGTAGAAAGAGTGTTCATCGTGGTGTGATAAACTGCATGCTCACGCTTGCAGAGTATCGCAACGATACGTTCAACAGCGGCGGCAACGATTTTGTCATCCAGTTCAATCATAGTTAAACCTTCAAAATTTTTGCGTATGCTTTGGGGTTATCTGCATCAGCAGCATTGGCTTCATCAGTATCCAAGTGCATTTCCAGAACCATATCCGGTGAGACACGAATAGACACATCTTCAAATACGGTTTTACGCGGTGTGCCGTGTATCTCAATGCTGACCGAATCACCGTGCTTTACGCCGAACAGTAAAGCATCAAGTGGAGACATATGAATGTGTCTTAAGGCGACGATAACCCCTTCGTACAAAGAGACTTCACCCATTTCGCTGACTAATTTGATTCCAGGAGTCTGTTTAAGATCACCGGATAAGCGAATTGGGGCTGGAATGCCCAAAGTTCGTGCATCTGTTTTAGAGATTTCCACTTGGGTTTTGCTTCTGACAGGGCCAAGAATACGTACGCGTTCTAGTTTCCCTTTAGGGCCAACCAGAGTAACGGTTTGGTCAGCAGCGTATTGACCTGGCTGTTGTAATTCTTTTTTTACTGACATTGCTGTATTTGGAAACAAGGCGTCATAATCATGCTGACAAAGATGCAAGTGACGATTTGAAATCCCAACCGGAATAGGTCTTTCACGCATTTCAGCCAACACGTTGCTAACGGCTTGTTTTACTTCACCAATATTCACCTTACTTCACCTTTGTGTTATGTCTACACTTGGTATGAGGTTCGCCTTTGACTCGAGAACAAAGCGGGTCACCACATAAATTACATGTCGCTTCAACGGGTTCTGGTTGTTTTTCCTCAACCGTTTTGGGTACGTTTTTAGGAGGTTGGCTATCAGCAGCGACTTCTTCTTCGACGATGTCGTAGTCAGTAACCGGTGTCTCATCGGGAGTTTTAGAAACAACAGCTTCTTCTACGGGGGCTTCGATCACAGGTTCTTTAATGAAGGTTTCTGCTTTAACGGGAGCCTTGATGCTTGCGGCTTTTTCAGCAGGTTTAACACCCCAGGTATCAATAATGGTTTGATCCGGTCTGGATAGTGTTTTCATCGCGACGAAACTGTTAGAGCGCTTTGCCAGCTCACTGCCTGAAGACAGGGATGCCTGTACGGCAGCAACATCACCAACCACTTTAATGGTTTGCCAACCGCCGCCTTTACAGGTTTCGATACCAACAATGGTGACCGCAGCCGTTTTTGCCATAGCATCAGCCACCAAAATAGCGCTAGCCAAGCCTTTAACTTCTAATAATCCTAATGACTTTCTCACATGAGCCTCCTTGGTTGAGCGCTATGTTAACGGTTTAAATGGCAAGCCTTTCACCAGCCGAGCAGCGTTACAGCCAAGATTACGTAGTTGGTTGTTCAGCTGGCTATCAGAGCTTTGCCTGTGTAGCGAAATTTGAAATAACGGATTGTCAGGTGTTAAGTTGCGTGAATGCACAACGACTTCCTGATTTGTGCATGCAATCCCTACCGCCAACGGGGAAAGGGATGCTGCCTTATGGGCATCGACTTTTATGTCAGCAATTCTGGTTTCAGATGTTTTGAATGGAATGCCTTCTTCTTCCATTCCCCAAAACATTTGATGAAGCAGGCCGTTTTCTGCGTGCTCTACATAAACCAAAATGGCGGGTATTTCTTGTAATTGACTATGCATCTGACTCTCCTTGTCCTTTGTGGTAGGAAAGGATCAACCCAGTCGCTACTGCGTTTCTTGGACCTTCAGTTCCACGAACATTGCCTCGACCCGCAACCAAGTTGTAGTGTGATAAAGCATCTGTGACTAATTGTGGAACTTCGAAGTCAAGAGAAGAACCACCGACAAGTACGACAAAGGGGATATCTCTGATATTTCCTGTAGGACTCACTGCGCGAAGTGCACGAAGTGCGTTGGTAACGAATACGCGTTGTTTTGCAGTCCGTCTTATCATGCGCACTTTTTCTATCGATTCTTCACCACCAAGTGGAATAAAACCGGTATCTTTAACAACAACAACGCGAGCAAATATGTCGCTTGGAAGTGGTTTATCAAAAAACTGAACCGTGCCATCTTCGTGGCGTAAATGGAATAAGCTTTCTACTTTAGCAAGAGGGTACTTCTTAATGTCTTCTGCCAAATAAGTGTCGTCTAGTCCAAGTTCTGACGCGATGATCATCGTGACCATGTCTCCGGCGCCTGCTAGGTGTATTGCTGTCATACGGCCTTGACCGTCGATGATTGACGCATCGGTAGAACCTGCGCCTAAATCAAGGATAGCAAGGGGAGTTTGAGTTCCCGGTGTGGTTAACGCCCCTAAAATAGCGGCTTCCGCTTCTGCACCACCAATTTGCACTTTTACGTTGAGCTTACCGTGAATCTCTTCTGCGATTCGAGCCATCTGGAGGTGATCGGATTTCACCATAGATGCAATACCGACCGCATGTTCTAATGAGAATTCGCCAGCCAAGCCACCTGTTACGTTGATGGGTACCATGGTGTCGACAGCCAGCAGATCCTGAATGTAGATTTCGCTACTTGGTTTATTGGTCAGTTCAGCCATAGTTTGACGGACATTTTCCAACATACCGCCGATGTTGCTTCCGGCTTCGCCAGTGACGTTGTCGAGTGTTTTGCATGCTGATACTGCTTGCATAATTTTTTCACTGCCTTGAGCAACATCGACCGTGGTTGTTCTGCCTTCAGAATATAAGGTGAGATGCCCAGCTGGAATGGTGCGTGCTTTGACATCACCTTCAGGTGTTTTTACCACTACCGCTGAACGTGTACCAATTAGAGCGCGGGCAACAGGCACAACGTTCTTGGTTTCGTCAGCATCCAATTCGAATACGGTTGCAATACCGTAAGGGTTGGATAGGGTAGAGATCACCTGACCAGGCATGGCAACTTCAACGGCTGCCGGCATTCCGAGTGGAATTCTGTCGATGTATTTCACTTCATCGACGATTGGAATGATTTTGTTGAGACGGTTGTTGACCAACACGCCATCATCTTTTTGCAAAATCGCAGCTTCAATTTTATAGCCAGCCTGAGCAGCGGCATTAATCATGGCTGCAATATCTGCGAAATCTAACTCGCCGGGCGCGACGAGTATATAAGGCTTACTTTTGTCACAATGAAGTAAATCGTTAAAGGTGATGGTGATTCCAACCCCAAGTCCCAGACCGCCTGGTGTTTTAGGGTTGTGTCCAATCATTGTTGATTCAGTAATGATGGTCTCTGTTATAGTTTCCATCGCTACGTCACCAATAACCGGTGTTGCCTCATTGATGCGAATGATATCAATGTCTTCACGGGTCAGATTGGCTTTTTCAACGACAAGGTCAAGCGCGGTGTAGATACCAAACAAGTTACGTTTGGTGCCTTTAATACCAGTAGTCTCCGTAATTGCGCTGGCAACGAAGCGAGTTTCCCCAGCTTCTTGTTTTGCCAAAGCAACTTCGGTAGAAGAGTTACCGATATCAATACCTACTATATACGCCATCACCATACTCCTTTAACTTCAACTCCGTTTTGACTTTAATCGTCGCCCTTGAGTTTCTTACGCTCCGTGTACATTTCTGCCGCTTCGCGAACATACTCTGAACAGATAGTGGCGTTGTATTTCGTTTTGAGTTCCTCAGAAATAGCGATCAGCTCTTCTTTGGATGAACGATACGGACGCAAAGCGTTATAGATTTCAAGTACACGATCATCGGGTACAGCCGTCAGTTCTGCAGCTCGTTCAAAGTTCACGGCCAAGCGCTCACGGCCAGCACTGCGTGCTATACCTGCCTGAATTCTAAGAATTTCAGGGGTGATTCGCATATCAGCAGCTTTAACGCTGTCGTTTAGAACGTTTGCCAGTGTGATATCGTCTAGCGTTTTTCCTGTGCTGGTTTTTACCCAGTCAGGGTGTTTGTTCGCTAGTGGATAATCTTCAACGCTAACTGAACTGTTTGACTTAGCTGTGCTAGGTGCTGGCGCAGCAGATGCATCTGCATTGCTCATTTTGTACAACACGTCGCGAACTAAGGATTCGATAGATTCAGAATTCATAACATTTCCTTTCGTTAATCTAGGACCTCAAGTTCCACAGCACCTTTACCTTGCACAACGTGTTTTGTTTCTTTGATGTGCAATACCGCAGATTTTGCCTGGTACTTAGGACGAGCCATTTGGTCGTTCAGTGTTGGAACAGGTTGTGGCGATTCACCTTTTGCATACTTAGCTGCGTTCTTGCCGATATGACGGTATGTTTCCAGCGTTAAGAGCGGTGCTTGTGGGAACAGCTCTAAGTTAGAAAGCGGTGGTAAGCCGTCTTGGTGAATGACTGTTGTCCCTTTTGACTGAATGCCGATTGCGATGCCAGAGCCACTTAAGCGGTCGCCTTCAACAGCAATAAATGCAACGTCAGAAGACTTGAAGCAACGAATAACACGTGCTTTTAGGCCTTCTTCTTCGATTCCCGCTTTAAGCTCACGAATGATTGCTTTGTGCGGGGTGCCTATCATGTTGGTGGTTTGGCTCAGACCAAATGCCGGACCAACAGCGATAACGACTTCATCCTTGCTATTACCTTGCTTGGCTGGTGTTAACTCACGTAAAAAAGAGTCTTCACTGCCGGCTGCGGGTGCTGATTTAGCAAAAGAAACTGGCTTATCAGCGCCTTGCATTTCTTTTAGTACGTCTTCAACAATCTGACGCAACAGTGTTTCATTGATATCAACCATCTTTTGCCTTCCTTATCCAAGATCTTGAGGATCAAGGGCATTTGGAATGTTTTTAATTTCTTCCCAACGTTCGCCCTGTACACGATAACCAGTCGCGGGACCTGCATAATCGTTGACATCATTCACAGCAGACAGAACCTGTCCGTCGCCAACAATGATGGCTGAGGTATGTAAGTAGTCGCCTGAGATTTTCGCTTTTTGAATATTCAGCATATCGGTTGCGATATCTTCGAAGCCGCCTTTGGCTAACGCTTTAACAACATCAAGTCCGCTTAGGTTTTTCTCAATGACTTTCTGAGCCGCTTTGATATCCTCCACAACGTTACGTTCTGGCATGTCTTTCGAACCGTGGGCGTAAGTTGCAGCGGTGACTTCTTCGTCAGTAATGACAGGGAAGCCAAGGCCAGCAAATACAGCCTGCATTGCACGAGCCGCTTTATTGCGCACTGCAACTACTTCTTCTTCACGAACGGGTCGTAGGCCACCATCGACTTTTAAGTCACGTTGAATAACGTTGTAATCGTCAAAGTCTTCTGCGTCTTCGTTTGAACCTGCGAACATGTTGTCGTAGTTAGGAACGGCAGAGTACCCCGATGAAATAAAGTCGGTACCTGGCAAGAATTGCATCAACATACGTGCAGTACGACGCATGTCTGAGTGAGTGAATGTTTGGTCATTACTTGATGCACATTCAAGGTCAAGCGCTGCACAGATTAAGTTCTCGGCCAATACCGCGCGAATACCTGATGGTACGGCAGACGGCACACCGATACAGCTTACAGAGCCGTTTTGCAGGCCTTGAACACCGGCACCTTTGGTGATGTAGATACAGCGAGCTTCCAGGTAAAGCATCGATTTACCTTCAGCGTAACCCATCTGTACTTCTGATCCTGAACCTGAAGTAAATCGCATTTTCAAACCACGTGATGCATATGAAGATGCAAGGAAACCTTTAGACCAAGGGGTATCATCACCGTCAGTAAATACATTTTCAGTACCATAAACAGAGATAGTTTCCGCGTAACAGGTATGGCCTAACATCCCGAGTTTTAGTTCTGTTGCTTCTTCCAAAGAACATTGAGTTAAAACACCTGGACGACCTACTTGCGAACCAATCAGTAGAGCAATGGCATTAAATGGAGCATAACGGGCAACCGCAACAGTGGTTTCTTGTTCGTCAAATCCACGCAGTGCGCCTTCTGCAGCATCAGCGGCAATTTGTACAGGGTTATCACGCACGTTGGTGACGTGTGCTTGTTGTGAAGGGGTACGACGAGCGCGCATTTTTTGCATCGACATCATCATTTCAACGACATTCATGTGACCCATAACTTCAACAATTTTTGCGGGAGTCATCGCTGTGGTGAGTGGAATGATTTCGTCACGTTTCACATTGGGATCACAAAGCATGTTTGCGACTTTGACAGAATCCATCGCCATTGCTTTTTCGGCGTTAGCTAAGTTGATACCGTAACGTGCAATATATTGGTCGATTAAATCGAATTCAGATTCGGGTTTACCATCTAATTCAACGACTTTGCCGTTGACGATCTTAATTGACGGTGTTGGATCATTTGGGCTTTCCATTGCAATAAAGCCTTCTTCGATCCAATCTTTTACAAATCCATCTTGGTTAACTGGGCGTTTTGCCAGTGCTTCAAATCTTTTTGAACGCATGAACCAACCTCGTTAATTTGATTAGATGTAAGAAGGGCGATCGTTTGTTGGCTCGTCACCCAAAGTTGCAAGCAAAGTTTTACCGATTTCACGTGCGGAAATCACAGCTTGACGTACAGCACCTGAGTCACCAGAGACAACCAAAATTGCTTCGTTACTGAAGCTTGTGCCGTTCGCTGGTGTGCTGTAGGCAATAACGTCTACGTTGGCAGACTTGACCGCTGTATCAGCCATCAAAACACCAACAGATGCCGGTGCGCCAACGATGATGCCGCAAGATTTTCCCAGAGGAGCACCAAATGCTTTTTCTAATGCGTAGCTTGCACGAGCGCTGTATTGAAGTTCGATATGGCCAGCGTCGTTTGCATAAACGTCACCGAACGTGCGATCCAATTCTTTCAGTGCGACTTCGATTGCACGACGTACGTCAGATACGTCGTCTCCACCGAATACAATTAAAGAACCGTGGCCAGCACCACCTTTGGTATCACGAGGCAGTTCAATACAAACAACTTCTGTATTGGTACCTTTAACGGCCTCGTCCGCTGCCATGATATGTGGACCTGCACCAGTACGAGCACCTAGAATACCGATAGAGCGGTAACGTTTTTCTAACTTCATTGCGTCCAGTAAAGCCGTGTCGACGTTTGCGATGACCAGCCCTATAGTGTCGCCAATCGCAGTACCGACATACTCAGTAAGACTGCATGATTTCTTATCCATTGTTTCACCTCGATCTTTTTTTGCTGAGGAGACATCAGGTGAACCCTTCTGAACCCGAGCGATCACCTGATTCATGATTTGTTCAACTAATGGGTTGTCACTCATTCGTTAAGTCCTTTTGGAAGAATTTTTTCAACGTCCGTATGAGGGCGAGGAATAACGTGTGTCGCGACAACTTCACCAACATTGGCAGCAGAAGATGCGCCTGCGTCAGTAGCCGCTTTAACTGCACCTACGTCTCCACGAACAACGACAGTAACCAAGCCGGAACCAATTTTTTCGTATCCGACAAGCAGTACATTTGCCGATTTAACCATGGTATCTGCAGCTTCAATTGCAGCGGTTAATCCACGGGTCTCGACCATTCCTAGTGCTTCTTGTTGCATATATATACCTCGTAGTATTTTTGTATTGTTGCGAGGTGATATTAGAAAAACCGGCTGGGAAATAATGGTTTACTTTGAGTAATTAACTGGAGACTAATTAGTGGTGTATGTGAAATTATTGTTCATTTTACGTTGAACTGTTAATCAATAAGAGGCGTGAGCTAATGCCATTTGATGGTAAATAATTGCTATCTTAAAAATATTTCAATGTATATTTTTGTGATGCTTAGCAAAATAATGTGAATATTTGATTTTGCTCATAAATATTAAAATATTGGGAGCTTGTTATCATTAATTGAATTTAATGTTGAGCAATAATTTACCTTGATGATTATTTTTAAGTGGTTGAAATTTATGTGATATTTTTTAATTTCTGTTCTTGAGTATTAACTGTTAGTCAAAAATTACCTCTAAGTTTTGTATAGATGACAAAAAAGTAACAAGGTAAAAAAATATACTTTATGACGGAGTTTATATTTCATGAATCCGCAAACTGGCTTTGTGGAACAAGGATTAAAGTTAAATGTGAATAAATAAACGGCGTTTATTTAAATAAAAAAGGAACGTAATGTCATGAGTAACTTAAGAAACGAATGCATTTCCGAATTTTTTGGAACTGGATTATTTTTATTTTTTGGTACCAGCTGTTTGTCAGCAATAAAAGTAGCTGGTGCTTCCTATGGACTATGGGAAATCTGCATAGTATGGGGCCTTGGTATCTCACTTGCTGTTTATTTGACAGCAGGTGTGTCGGGTGCACATTTAAACCCAGCTGTTACGGTTGGACTTTGGTTATTTGCTAATTTTCCCAAGCATAAAGTAATTCCTTACAGTCTTGCACAGACTGCTGGGGCGTTTTTTGGTGCTGCTATGTGTTACTTTATTTACCAAGATCTTTTCATAGCATATGAAGCGACTAACGCAATGGTGAGAGGTTCGGAAGAAAGCTTATATTTGGCCAGCATTTTCAGTACATTCCCACATCCTGAGATATCCGTTTTTCAAGCAGGTTTTGTAGAAATTGTCATTACTGCGACGTTAATGTCGTTAATTCTAGCATTAACGGATGATGGCAATGGAGTTCCAAGAGGGGCATTAGCACCATTGTTGATTGGTATTTTAGTTGCTGTTATTGGCGCATCTACTGCACCACTAACAGGTTTTGCTATGAATCCAGCTCGTGATTTTGGACCCAAATTATTCACATTCATTGCCGGTTGGGGAAATGTATCGCTGACTGGAGCACGAGAAATACCTTATTTCTTAGTGCCAATTATCGCCCCGCTTATTGGTGCTTGCGTCGGAGGTTTTGGCTATAAATTCTTTATCAGTAAAGGTTTGGAAACAGAGGCGCAGGCCCCCAAGGAAGCTGAAGAACAAGTGTAATAACGTTTGAGAAAGAAACTTTTACGCAACGATTAGGGCTGAATAGCCCTAAGGAGTATCAATGGATAATATTATTATTTGTCCAAGCAAGTATGTTCAAGGTCCTAATGTGATGGATAACATTGCGACTTATGTTAAACCACTTGGACATTCAGCGCTTGTACTGGCAGATGATTTCGTTACTCGTTTGGTAGAAACACGAGTAACCGAAAGTTTTAGTGACCAGAAAATTGAAGGTTACTTTTGCTTATTCGGTGGGGAATGCTGTCAACAAGAAATAGAACGTGTGACGACTATCGCCCAAAAGCAAAAAGTAGAGGTTGTGGTTGGTATTGGTGGTGGGAAAACCTTAGATACGGCAAAAGCGGTAGCTTCTCAGTTAAATATTCCGGTAGCCATTGTTCCGACCATCGCATCTACTGATGCGCCAACAAGTGCGCTATCGGTAATCTATACGCCTGAAGGTGAGTTTAGCGAATACCGTTTTTACACCAAAAATCCAGATGTCGTGATCATGGATACCCAAATTATCGCGCAAGCACCAACACGACTATTGGTTGCAGGTATGGGGGATGCACTGTCAACGTACTTTGAAGCTAGGGCAAATGCTCGTTCTGGTAAAGGGACTATGGCTGGTGGAGCGCCAACTAAAGCCGCCCAAGCTTTGGCAAAGTTATGCTTTGATTTACTGATGAGTGATGGCTTAAAAGCTAAAGTTGCCTGTGACAATGATTTGTCTAGTCATGCTTTAGAAAACATTGTCGAAGCGAATACCTATTTATCCGGAATCGGGTTTGAGAGTTCAGGATTAGCCGCTGCGCATGCAATACATAATGGTTTAACACTGTTGGAAGAGTGTCACCATTTGTATCACGGGGAAAAAGTTGCTTTCGGTACTATTACGCAGTTGGTAATGGAAAATGCGCCAATTGATGAAATCTATGAAGTGATCGAATTCTGTTGTTCAGTAGGATTACCGACGAACTTGACTGATATGGGGGTTATTGATATCGATAAAGACAAGTTACTTAATGTGGCTAAAGCGGCGTGTGCTGAGGGAGAAACCATCCACAATATGCCTTTTGAAGTGACGCCAGAATTGGTTTTATCCGCAATGTTAACGGCTCATGAATTAGGTTGTTAGTTGGAATAAGCATCACTTTATACTCTGTACCCAAATGATCATAATACAAATAAGTTTGAATTCTATCATTTGGGTATTTGTTTAGATCTAGTTATATAAATAACCCTACTACTTGATTTTATATTTATAAAAATTTAATAGTTAACAAAGTTTTTTCATTACTGTAACTTACGATTGTTTGTAGAACAAATTTTGCTCGATAAATTATCTTATTTCGTAGGTGATCACTTATTTATTTCCATCTTGGTGCTAAATAATACTTTAATTTTAAGTAACATTATACTTACAGAACCTATGGACTAAGAAGGTGGTTATGTCTTCAATTACCTCGTTAGACTCTGCGTTAATTAGAAAAATAGCTTCGGATTTTGCACAAGCAACAGAAATGGCTGTTGTTGTTGTTAATATTCACGGAGAGGAAATTTCCGAACGATTTAATTTTTCTGAGTTTTGCCAAAAGCTTCGAGAGAATCCGGAGTTTCATAGTCAATGCATGCTGAGTGATAAAAGGGGCGGGCTAAAAGCATCTGTCGACAATAAGCCGTGTGTCTATCAATGCCATGCCGGACTCACCGATTTTTCGATTCCACTTATCGTAGAAGGATCTTTAGTTGGCTTTGTACTGTGCGGTCAAGTAAAACTGATTGATCATAAAGATGATGAACTTGAAGGAATGGCTCATTCACAGAGTCTTTGGGAACAAGACACGGACTTAAAGCACTGCTTCGATGATATTCCAGTCGTTGATTATCAGAAAGTTGTGGCGTCTGCTGAGTTGCTACAATTAATCGTAGAAAACTGTATTCGTAAACACATTAATTTAGTGGTAATTGATGATACGGTGGCGCATGAACAGCATAAGCTATCAACCAATAATAATGATCATAAGATAAAAAAAGCGCTGCGTTTTATTGAGCACCATTTTAGTGATGACATCAAGTTAGAAGATGTCGCATCTCATATATATCTAAGTCCCTATTACTTTTCTAAGTTATTTAAAAAGCATATAGGAATCGGTTTCAATGCCTACCTAAATAACTGCCGAATCATGCATGCTAAAAAAATGTTAAAAAGCAGTTCCATACCTGTTGCAACAATTGCTAAGAATTTAGGTTTTTCACAAACAAGTTATTTTTGTAAGGTATTCAGGAAAAACTGCAGCATGAGTCCACAAGAATACAGAGACAAACATTATCAGGATAGTGTTATCCACGATTAATTGACTATCTATTTCGATGATATTGAGTGGCACGTTATTTTAAATAACAAGTGCCACTTAACATATTTGAATAATATAAAATGACAATAAATTACCATTTGAATATTTTCAAATTAAGCGTAATGTATTGGTTTTATTAGTGGTGTGAATTTATAGAACAATTTTTTACCATTCAATGGACTCAATTAGCATAAATTCATCATAATCGTCACCAGAATTTATTTATCAGAAGCATATAGTAAGAACTAGGAACAAAATATGTAGTTAGTTTTAGTTGTCGAAATGAGACCCAAACTGTTTGATGGTGTAACTGGATAGACTCGAGAAGAGCTAAAGCGACATCAATCAGCAAGGGAATATATTTCAATTTGATTGTGCCCCTGACAGGGCATGTATCCCGCAAGGGATTACGGAAGTGAGGTGAGAATCCTCCGCAGCCCCCGCTGCTGTAATGCTGACGACCTAGTATTTATCCACTGTTTTTGGACGGGAAGGGACTAGGAAGAGTGATGCTAAGCCAGAAGACGAATCAAATTGGACTCAATAACTCCTTCGGTGGGAAGAGAGTGAGAGAAGTAGGTTCCTGACTCTCGATCCTACGACTTTTCACCTGCCCACCGTCCGTTCAGATACATAACTGAAAGTGGACTATGAAAGCAATACTTATAGCGGGCACAAACAGCGGTAGTGGTAAAACGACAATCACATTAGGTTTATTACGAGCCTTATGTCGTCGAAAGCTTCGCGTGCAGCCCTTTAAAGTCGGACCCGACTACATTGATACTGCCTGGCACACTAAAGTCACTGGGGTGCCATCTCATAATTTAGATGCGTTCATGCTTGATGAACAGACTCTGAATGCCTTGTTTAGCCAACAATCTCGAGATACAGATATTGCTGTTATTGAGGGAGTGATGGGGCTATACGATGGCTATGGCACAGACCCTTATTATTGTAGCGGAGCAGGTATAGCCAAAACTTTGGGGTGTCCCGTGATTCTGGTTGTTGATGGCAAGGCAATGTCGACATCGGCGGGAGCCATTGTTATGGGTTTTCAGCAGTTCGGGAAAGATATCAATATTGCCGGAGTGATATTTAACAATATCAACTCGGACAGCCACTACCAACTTGTCAAAAAGGCGGTAGAAAACTATTGCCAGATACCTGTGTTTGGTCGTTTACCTAAGTTACCCACTATTGAACTCCCTTCTCGTCACTTGGGATTAATGACTGCACAAGAATCACAACAGATGGATCCCCAATGGGATGAGTTAGCCAGTGCTATTGAGGAATTCGTTGATGTAGATGGGTTGCTTGAAATCGCTGAAATGGAATGTTACGCAGAGTCTTCCCAATCTATTTATCAAACGATACAAGGGCAGGGTGAAGGTTTAACGATAGCCGTCGCTATGGATAAGGCGTTTAACTTTTACTATCAGGCCAATTTGGACCTGTTGGCAAGTAGTGGTGCTGAAGTTCGCTATTTTAGCCCGTTAACGGACAAAGAATTACCGAGTTGTGATTTGGTTTATATCGGTGGTGGATACCCAGAACTGTATGGGAAGCAGCTTTCTGAAAATCGGACTATGTTGAAATCGATTCTGGCTGCACATAATAGAAACACACCTATTTATGCTGAATGCGGTGGGTTGATGTACTTAGGTTCATCGTTGTCAGATACCGAGGGCAACGTTTATCCAATGGTTGGGATTTTATCTGGACATAGCGTGATGACCAATAAACTCAATCGTTTTGGTTACTGCACTGCGAAAGCAGATAAAGAAACCTTGCTATGTTCCGCTTTTGGAGAGTTACGTGGTCACGAATTTCATTACTCCGATTTTGAAACGGAATTAGAGCCAGTATTTTCCTTAACAAAAGAGCAGGAAGGTAAAGTGTTGTCTTCATGGAAAGGCGGTTACCAACTCGGTAATACCTTAGCCATGTACCTGCATGTTCACTTTGCTCAATCGCCAAACATGTTGGCTGAATGGTTTAGGAGGGCGCGCAACTTATGATGACGTTATCTCTTTTTATCACAGCATTCTTTATGGATCTTTGGATTGGTGACCCTCACAGTTGGCCACATCCGGTTAGATTGATTGGCAACTCGATTTCCAATATGGAGAAGCGAATTCGCCAGATTTTTAAGGGCAAAGTTTGGCTTTACATCGCTGGCGGAGTTTTATGGTTCTGGATAGTCGGTACCGCTGGGTTAATTACCTGGGCAGTTATTCACTTAAGTTACGATATTCATTGGCTACTGGGTACAGTCGTCGAACTTTGGCTGACATTCACCGTATTGGCAACGGGGTGTCTGAAACAATCGGCTCATGATGTTCTAGCTCCTCTACGTGCCAATGACCTTGCTGAAGCTCGACTTAAAGTCTCATACATCGTCGGCCGTGACACCAGTGAACTGAATGAAAAACAAATCACCAGAGCGACGGTTGAAACCGTCGCTGAAAATACGGTGGATGGTGTCATTGCCCCTTTGTTTTATTTGTTCCTAGGTGGAGCACCACTGGCGATGGCTTATAAAGCGATCAACACTTTGGATTCAATGGTTGGTTATAAGAACGACCGTTATAGAGAGTTGGGTTTTGTTTCTGCGAAAATGGATGACGTCGCTAACTTCATTCCGGCTCGACTCTCATGGTTACTGTTTTCTATATCTGCAACCTTAGTCGGCTGTAATGGTAAATCCGCATTATCTGTTGGGTGGCGAGACAGATACCAGCACAAAAGTCCCAATAGCGCATGGTCTGAAGCCGCAATGGCAGGGGCGTTAGGTGTACAACTGGGGGGGCCAAGTCATTATTTTGGTCAGTTAGTTGAGAAACCATGGATCGGAGATTTGGTGAGAGACATTGAGCCTGAGGATATCACCTTATCAACGCGGCTTATGTACGTTGCTTCGACGCTTGCACTCATTATCTTTTCCTTTGCTTACATCATTTTAATATAAGGCTAGTAGTATGAACTTTATCCAGCAGCCACAAAAAATTGAATCGAAGAGCTTTGAAATCATCGACGAGATTATTGCTTCAGAGTTTCCGGAATATCAATTTACCAATGAGCTTGAAAAGAAAGTTATTACCCGAGCCGTTCATACCACCGCTGATTTTGATTGGCTGGACATCTTGAAGTTCTCTCCAGATGCGTTGGCAACATTGCAAACGGCAATTTATCAAGGCTGTACCTTTTACACTGATACAACGATGGCTTTGTCGGGTATCAATAAAAGCCTGCTTAAGCAGTTTGATTGTGAGATTAAGTGCTATATCGCTGATCCATTAGTCGCTGAAGAAGCCAAAGCACAGTCAAAAACTCGTTCTATGGTGGCGGTAGAAAAAGCGCTAAAGGATGAAGGCAACAAGGTGTTTGTGTTCGGAAATGCACCTACGGCTCTGTTTCAGTTACTGCAAAGTGCCGCTGACTCGCCAGTGATGACAATTGGTGTTCCAGTCGGATTTGTCGGAGCGGCTGAATCAAAACAAGCGTTGTACGAAAGTGATTTCCCATTTATTACAGCATTAGGACGAAAAGGTGGAAGCAATGTTGCGGCAGCTATCGTCAACGCGGTGCTTTATCACATGCGGGAGTCGTTATGAGTCAGGCAGCCGAGGCGAATATTGTTTGGCATAGAGGTAAATCATACCGAAAAGGCTATACCACGGGATCATGCGCAACCGCAGCAGCAAAAGTCGCGGCGTTAATGGTTATGCGTCAACAGCTGATTCAACAGGTGTCGATCATCACGCCATCAGGAGTAACTCTAAACCTGAATGTCGAAGACGCCTCGGTTGAAGTAGCAAGCGCTGTGGCAGCAATCCGAAAAGATGGTGGGGATGATGTCGATGCAACTCATGGAATGCTGATTTATGCGCGGGTAATCGTTAACGATACGCATGATATTGAAATCCTTGGTGGTGAGGGTGTGGGCGTTGTGACTCGTAAAGGTGTTGGGCTACCTGTCGGTGTGGCTGCTATCAATAAAACACCGCGCCACACTATTGAGCAAGAGGTCCGTGAAGTCATTGGCCCAAATAAAGGGGCGGTAGTCACTATTTTTGCTCCGGAAGGCAAAGAGCGCGCGCAACGTACTTACAACGGACGTTTGGGTATAGAAAATGGCATCTCAATTATTGGTACTTCTGGCATCGTGACACCAATGTCTGAAGAGAGTTGGAAACGCTCACTGGCGATTGAACTTGAACAAAAACGCGCGTTAGGCAACGAAAAAATCGTATTGGTACCAGGAAATCATGGCGAACGCTTTGTTCAACAGCAGCTTAATATTGAGCAAGATATTGTCGTTACCATGAGTAATTTTGTCGGCTACATGCTTCAGGAAGCCAATCGGCTTAACTTTCAACAAGTTCTGATTGTTGGCCATCTAGGCAAATTGATTAAAATTGCCGCCGGGGTCTTTCACACCCATTCCCATATTGCCGATGCTCGTTTGGAGACATTAGTGACTCATTTAGCGCTGCTGAATGCCCCTCACGAATTATTGCATAAAATATATGACTGTCTGACTACCGAGGAAGCTCTTGAGTTGATTGAAGAATACGGATATCAGGCGGTTTACAACAAAATTGCCCAACAAATCGAGCTAAAAGTTCAATCCATGCTTAAGTATGCCAAACATCACTTCAAGTGCGATGTAGTACTTTTTTCTTTTGATAATCAGGTGTTAGGAAGCAGCCGTCCTGTGGAACAAATCGTCGAGGATTTCCAATGATTTACGTAGTAGGTACCGGACCAGGAAGAAGAGACCTCATTACTGTTGCTGGTGAAAACTTAATAGCGAAGGCCGATATCCTCGTAGGTTGGCCTCGCTTATTAAGCGCTTTTCGTGACTTTAAGGGGCAACGTATAGAATTGTCCGGAAGTATCGACCGCACATTAGCCACATTGGAACAGTTCAAGTCGCAAAAGGTAGTGGTCTTAGCATCGGGCGATCCTATGCTATTTGGCATAGGTAAACGTATTAGCGAGCATTTCGCGTCAGATCAACGCCAGTGCCTTCCAGGAATCAGTTCTATTCAGATGCTCTTTTCTGAAGTGGGTGTAGATATGAACGATCTGTATATCACCAGCTCTCACGGAAAGCAGCCGGATTTCGATTTTCTCTTCCTGCACAAAAAAATAGCTTTAGTCACAGACAAGATTCTTGGCCCATATGAAATCGCACAACAAGCTATTAAACGTAACATCAAGTGCAGCCTTATCATCGGTGAAAATTTGGGTTACCCGGAACAAAAGATTTCGGTGCTTCAAGCAGAGCAAGTGCAGCGTGAATATGACATGAATGTGGTGGTGGTGATCAATGAAAGACAGTGAATTTTTGCGTGCAGAAAATGTTCCTATGACGAAACAAGAAGTACGAACGATTGTTCTCGACAAGTTGCAGCTAGGGGCTGCAAGTCGATTTGTCGATGTAGGTGCGGGGACGGGAAGTATCGCTTTAGAAGCCGCCCTTAGGTTTGAGCATTTACACGTTTACGCGATTGAAAAAAACGAACATGCCGTTGAAGCAATGCATCAAAATATGGACCGTTTCGGATGCCATCATATTCATCTTATTCACCAAATAGCCCCGTGTGAACTGACGGGTAAATTCGATGCCGTTTTTGTCGGTGGTACCGGTGGCAACTTAGAACAAATCATTGATTGGGCATTAGAGCACCTAAAAGAAGGGGGACGTCTGGTCATGACGTTCATACTTCACGGTAGTCTTAGTCAGGCGTTAAGCTACTTACAGACGTGTAATATAGAAGATTTTGAGTGTAGCCAAATCCAAGTCTCTACAATGACGTCTCTCGCCACCAGCTATTACTTCAAGCCAAATAATCCAACATTTATCGTTTCATGTATTAAGGGGAATCAACGTCATGGAGAACTTTGATCATTCTAAAGTCTATTTTGTTGGCGCAGGGCCGGGCGATCCAGAGCTTATTACATTAAAGGGCTACAACGTTTTAAAGCAAGCTGACATCGTTATCTATGCAGGGTCTTTAATTAATCCTGAACTTCTGAATTACTGTAAGCCGGAAGCTGAATGTCACGACAGCGCATATATGCACTTGGATCAAATCATTACCATGATGGCGGACGGCGTAAAAGCGGGCAAATTAGTGGTCCGGCTACAGACAGGTGATCTCTCTCTCTACGGGTCGATTCGGGAGCAGGGAGAGGAACTTGAAAAGTTAGGTATTGGTTTTCGTTCAGTTGCTGGCGTTTCTTCTTTCTTGGGGGCCGCCTCTGAGTTGGGTGTGGAATACACGGTTCCCGAAGTATCGCAAAGCCTTATCATTACCCGAATGGCAGGCAGAACACCGACTCCTGCGTTGGAATCATTAGAAAGCTTTGCTCAACACCAGACTTCCATGGCTATTTTCCTGTCAGTAAAAGGCATTGGTGAAGTGGTCGACAAACTGACTACTGGTGGATATCCGTCAGATACTCCGGTTTCTATTGTCTATAAAGCGACTTGGAAAGACTGCCAAATTTTGAAAGGGACATTGGCTGACATTGCGCAAAAAGTAACGGAAGCGGGGATCTATAAAACCGCACTCATCTTAGTGGGACGTTTTCTTGGTGAAGAGTACCACTACTCTAAATTGTACGATGCGGAGTTCTGTCATGAATACCGTTAGATGTGAATCGGTTTCTCTATTCACGCTAACTCCTGGTGGGCAACAAGTGGCGAATAAGTTGCGTGAGCACTTGCCAATGCAATGTTATTGCTCGGAAAAATACTTACAAGAAGGTTTCACTCCGTTTGTAGAAAGCTTCAAAAATACGCTGGGCCAAGCTTTTTTACGTGATAGCGCAATTATTGTCGTCGGTGCTTGTGGAATTGTCGTGCGAACTATCGCTCCTCTGTTACAGGATAAGTTCACTGATCCTGCCGTTCTTGTGATTGATGAAAAAGGCAAGCATGTCATTAGCTTATTGTCAGGTCATGTTGGTGGCGCAAATGAGTTGGCACGTTATTTATCTCATTTGATTGATGGAACGGCGGTCATTACAACCTCAACGGATGTAAACCAAACTTGTGCGTTTGATTTGCTTGCTAAACAGATGTGTGCCGACACGATGGATTTTCGTATCGCGACCAAAACCATTAACCAGTTGCTGGTGAGTGGTAAGAAGGTAGGAATCACGGTTGATCCTTTTCTCGCAAAGCAGTTCGATTTCGATATTCATAGTTTTGATATTCGCGGGTTAACGGTTGTTGACGACGCAAATGTTGAACAAAGTAAATTGGACGCGCTTATTGATGTTTCTATGCAATCCGTTCGTCCTTCGTGGTCTGTGCCAACGTTCCAGCTGATTCCAAAACGTTTAGTGGCAGGTATCGGTTGTCGTAAAGGGGTTGATCCTGAGCTATTAGAGTCACTGTTCACCAGCCAGTTACAAGCCCTGAATATACACCCTAAAGCGCTGAGCATTATCGGTAGTATTGATGTTAAGCGTAATGAAGAAGCCATTATCAACCTCGCGAAAACTTATGACGTGCCATTTGAAGTGTTTACCGCTGATGAGCTGAATCAGTGCGCTGGCCATTTTCCCCGTTCAGAGTTTGTAGAGAAAACCGTTGGCGTTGGGGCTGTGTCGCAACCGACAGCTTGGATATTAAGCAACGGCTCTTTGCTGGGAGAAACCTTCAAGCAGCAAGGAATTACGATTACTTATGGAGTATTGAACTGATGTTATACGTGGTAGGAATTGGTCCAGGTGGACTAGATATGATGACTTACCAAGCACGCGAAGCTATCGAGGCTTCAGAAGTGATTGTCGGCTACAAAACCTATACGCATCTTGTTAAAGCGCTGGTCGGTGATAAGCCAGTGATTAAAACTGGCATGTGTAAAGAAATCGAGCGCTGTCAGGCGGCTTTAGAGCTTGCTCAATCCGGAAAAACGGTTGCCATTATCAGTAGCGGTGATTCTGGTGTTTACGGAATGGCAGGCTTGATTCTAGAGATGGTGACTAAGCAAAAGTGGGATGTAGAAGTCAAAGTCATACCTGGTATGACAGCGAGTATTGCTGCGGGCTCGGTTTTGGGTGCGCCTTTGATGCACGATTTTTGTCATATCAGCTTGAGTGATCTCCTTACTCCATGGGAGCTGATTGAAAAAAGGGTAGTGAACGCCGCTGAGGCAGATTTTGTTATTTGCTTTTACAACCCTCGGAGCCGAGGTCGCGAAGGGCATTTGAAACGGGCATTTGAGCTGATGGCAGCGCATAAAGATCCGAATACACCTGTTGGTATCGTAAAAGAGGCGGGGCGACGCAAAGAGCAAAAGTGGATTCTGCCATTCGAAGAAATGGACTTTGAACTTGTGGATATGCGTACCTTAGTGGTTGTCGGCAACCAGTCGACGTACGTCGATCAAGGGTTGATGATTACACCTAGAGGTTATTCATTGTGAGACCTAACCATGTACTTGTTTTTGGTGGAACGTCTGATGCGTTGTCCTTGTGTGCAGCGCTAGAGGAACGCGATATCCGTTTTACTTTGTCAGTCGCTACCGAAGAAGGAAAGCACAGTGCCAGACGTTTTGCCGACAACATCGTATTGGGGAGAATGGATAGTAGCCAAATGCGTGACTTTATCACGTCGAATGGGGTTGATTATGTGATAGATGCGGCTCATCCATATGCCCAAGCATTGCGACTGACTATAGTGGTTGCTTGTGCAAGTATTCAATGCCCTGTGATGCGTTATGAGCGTCCGAGTCCTATGAATGCCGTAAGTTCGCCATTTCTCATCAAAGCACAAAACGTTATGGATGCATGCCGCAAGGTGACTGAAGATAAGAAGAAGGTATTGCTAACAACGGGTAGCAAGGACTTAGAGTCTTTTAAACGGATATTACGAGACAAATTTATCGTTGCTCGTGTATTACCCGTCGCTAGCGTGATCGCTGAATGCAACAATCTTGGTCTTGGCATAGACAATATTATTGCCATGAAAGGGCCGTTTAGCAAACAAATGAATTTAGCCATGTACGAAATGATTCAGCCGGATGTTGTGATCACTAAAGAATCTGGGCATGAAGGTGGATTCATTGAAAAAGTCGAGCCGTGTATCGAGCTAGGAATTACTTGTATCGTCATCGAGCGGCCCCAAACCACATCAATTCATCAATATCAAAGCTATCAAACGGACTTAACGGCTTGTGCTGAGTGGTTTGATCGCTGGCAACAAGAGGCAAGTGTAGTATGAAAAAAGCATTAGTTGTGATTAGCTTTGGAACAAGCTATCCCCACGCGATGAAGAAAAATATTGAAGCATGTGAAGCCGAGCTTGCTCGTGCTTATCCGAATCGTGATTTTTTCCGTGCATTCACGTCTTCGATGATTATTCGTAAGCTGGCTAAACGCGATAACGTACATATCGATAACCCTCAACAAGTTCTCCAGCGGTTAAAAGAAGCTGGCTACCGAGATGTTGTTATCCAATCGCTGCATATCATTAATGGTGATGAATACGAGAAAATCTCGCAGCAGGTTGAGTCATACCGAGATCAATTCGACAATCTTCAGTTAGGTCTGCCTCTTTTGAGTTGTATGGAAGATTACGACCAACTTGTTGAAGCCATTAAACATCAAGCGCCCAAGTTGAAGTATGACGAACGTTTAGTCCTGATGGGGCATGGCGCGACTCATCATGCCTTTTCAGCTTACGCTTGTCTCGACCACATGATGATGGCGAGAAAACTCCCTTATGTGGTTGGCGCTGTCGAGAGTTATCCAGAAATCGAGAGCGTGATAACCCGTTTGGAGAATGAGTGTGTTAACAAAGTTTACTTAATGCCTTTGATGTTGGTTGCTGGTGACCACGCTATCAACGATATGGCGTCAGATGAACCGGACTCTTGGAAAACACTGATTCAAAAAGCCGGTATCCAGGCTGAACCCATCGTTCAGGGTTTAGGGGAGAATCCTTTGATTAGAAAAATGTTTGTTGAGCATTTAGCGAGTACGGAAATGGTTAAGGAGAAAGTGGCGTGAACAGTGGAAAACTCTATGCCATAGGAACCGGACCGGGAGCCAGTGACTTAATTACGGTTCGAGCAGCTCGCTTGTTAGATAAGCTGGATATTTTATATGCGCCTGCTGGCCGAAAGGGGGGGGACAGTCTCGCTCTATCCATTGTTCGTGAATACATTGGTAAAGACGTATTGATCAAAGAGCGTCATTTCCCTATGACCAATGATGCTGAAGAAAAGCAGCAAGCTTGGGACGAAGTCTCGAGTGAGATTGAAACAGATGTGAAACACGGCAAAAATGTTGGCTTCATAACTCTTGGTGACAGCATGCTATTCAGTACTTGGGTTTTCCTGCTCGAAAGGCTTACGCACAAGATTGATATCGAGATTATCCCAGGTATTACATCCTTTTCTTGCATTGCTTCTCAGGCCCATTTCCCACTATGCATGGAACAACAGTCTTTGGCTGTGATGTCTTGTACTGCTGATATTGATGTATTACGCCGTGCGCTTAAGGACCATGAAGCTGTGGTTCTTATGAAAGTGTATGGGCGTTTTGACAAAGTACGTCAGTTATTGCGTGAACAGGGTTTACTGGAACACTCAGTACTGATGGCAAATGCATCAATGGATAATCAAATTTATTACCCGGATTTAACCCAAGTGGAAGAGGGAGAGGCACTCCCTTATTTCTCGACCATTGTGGTGAATCGCAGTTGGACGAATGTGAACGATCACTAAGGAGTTCGTGTATGTCATTCAAATTCAATGCAAAACGTGTAGCGTTAATGATGTGGGCAGGGGCTATTGCAATGTCTCCCTTAACCGCCAATGCAATGCATATTATGGAAGGTTTTTTACCACCGACATGGGCGTTAACCTGGTGGGCGCTTTTTATTCCTTTTCTGTTTATGAGCGTCCGAAATCTAAAGCAGATTGTTACTGAAGATGCAAATAAGAAAGTGCTGCTAGCTTTGTGTGGTGCCTTTATTTTTGTACTTTCAGCACTGAAATTGCCCTCGGTAACAGGTAGCTGTTCACACCCTACCGGTGTCGGTTTAGCGGTAATTCTGTTTGGCTTTCTGGTTGTGCCAGTGTTGGGCGGCATAGCGTTACTTTTCCAAGCACTACTGCTTGCTCATGGTGGTGTCTCAACTCTTGGCGCGAATGGCATGTCGATGGCGGTAATTGGCCCAATGATTGGCTATTTCGTATGGATTGCTGCTAACCGAATTAACTTGAGAAAAGATGTGGCGGTTTTCTTGGTGGCATTTGTTGCGGATATATCGACTTATGCAGTGACTTCATTGCAACTCGGTGCCGCTTTCCCTGATCCTCAGTTAGGTGTTTTGGCATCCATGAGTAAATTCATGGGCATCTTCATGTTTACTCAATTGCCAATTGCGATAGCAGAAGGTTTATTAACGGTTCTTATATACGAACAATTGACTAAACGTTCCCTAATTTCGTTCCAGGAGAGGGTATTACGATGAAAAAAAACTTATTACTAATAGCGATGTTAGTTGCTTTGGTTGTTGTACCGTTACTGATGAATCCGGGAGCAGAGTTTGCAGGGGCAGATGGTCAGGCCGAAGCTTTTATTTCACAGCTAGCGCCTGATTATAAACCATGGATAGAGCCTTTAGTGGAACCCGCGAGTGGAGAGATTGAAAGCCTATTGTTTACCTTACAAGGTTCGCTTGGCGCTGCTGTGATTTTCTATATTTTGGGCTTCTACCACGGTAGAAGAAGAAGCGATGCTGATCATCGATAAATACGCGTATCAAAATCGTTGGGTTGATGTATCACCGAGTTATAAATGGTGGGCTTATCTAGCAGTATTGGTCTCAGCGATGCTGACGTCGATGGTGTGGCAATTCGTGCTGTTTTTGTTACTCAGCATAGTGACTTGTTATGCTGGAAGACTGACGTCTAGGCAATATCTGAGTTGGTTAAGTTTGCCTTTTGGGTTTCTGGCAATGAGCCTTATAGCAATGCTCCTAACCTATAGCGATAGTTCAACGCGTCTGATTGCCAGTCTACCGCTTTTTGATGGTTATATAGGAATCAGTGCACAAACGGTTGATACCGCATTAACCACACTGTTTCGCTGTTTGTGTTCCATCGCAGCAACCTTGTGTTTTGTGATTATTACGCCTTTTAATCAATGCGTCGTATTGCTCAAAAAAGCGCGTCTGCCTTCAGTGTTGGTTGAACAAATTCTACTGACGTATCGATTCATCTTTATTTTCATTGAAGAAGCGCATGCTATTTTCACTGCTCAAACATTGCGTTTTGGCTATACCCGACGAGGACTATGGTTGAAATCATTGGCGATGTTGGTTGGGGTTTTACTTCAGCGAGTGATGGTTCGTCATCAACATATGCAAAGTGCTTTAGCGGTTAAGCTATACCAGGGAGAGTTCCATCAATGACGCTATCCGTAAGTTCAATGAGCTTTTCCTATGACAAGGATGAAACGGTATTAACCAATCTCAATATGGATTTTTCATCCCACCCTGTGATTGGGGTCGTTGGTGCTAATGGATGTGGTAAATCCACCCTGTTTAAATTATTACTGGGCCTGCATAAGCCAACTAAAGGTGAGGTGAGGTGGAAAGATCACTCTATCGGCTACAGTAAATCAGCGTTAATCAAGCATCGTAAAAATGTCACCTTACTGTTTCAGGAACCGGATCAACAAATTTTTTATACCGATGTTTATGACGACATCGCGTTCAGTTTAAGAAATCTTGGTTTTGATGAAGCAGAGGTAGAGAATCGCGTACAAAAGGCGTTAGAACGGGTTGATGGTGAAAGCTTTGCACATAAACCAATCCAATATCTGAGTTTTGGTCAGAAAAAACGTGTCGCTTTAGCGGGATCTTTAGTGATGGATTCTGACTATCTATTGTTAGATGAGCCAACAGCTGGGCTCGATCCTGTTGGAACAAAACAGATGAAGAATCTAATACGCTCCATTTCAGAACTGGGCAAAAACGTGGTGATGTCGAGTCATGATATCAATTTGATTTATGACGTGTGTGATTATGTCTATGTGATGAGTCAGGGAGAGCTGGTTTCCCAAGGCGAACCCGAAAATGTATTTCTGGATAAAGCGTTTATTGAACAAGTCGGGTTAGAGCAACCATGGCTGGTCAAAATGCATCAAGAACTTGATATGCCTTTGTTTCGTCACGAGCACGAAATGATTGCCGGATAATGTTTACAAGGAGTCAATATGAGTCGTGCAATTATGTTTCAGGGGACCGCTTCTGATGTCGGTAAAAGTGTGCTGGTGGCAGGAATCTGTCGAATACTGGCACAAAACGGCTATCGTTGTGTGCCCTTTAAGGCTCAAAATATGGCTCTTAATTCTGGTATTACCCGTAGTGGTGATGAAATGGGACGTGCGCAAATATTTCAGGCAGAGGCCGCAGGGGTCGAACCGGATGTTCGTATGAATCCTGTGTTATTAAAACCGACAGGTGATCGCCATTCTCAAGTCATTGTCATGGGCAAAGTGTTAACCAATATGGATGCGGTAACATATCATGAGTTTAAGCCGCAGCTACAACAAAAAATATTCCATGCATTTACAGAACTGGCTGAACAAAACGACGTTGTGGTGTTAGAGGGGGCAGGCAGTCCGGCAGAAATAAACCTTCGTGATAGAGACATCGTTAATATGGGCATGGCTGAGCTGATCAATGCGCCAGTTATTTTGATCGCCGATATCGATCGTGGCGGCGTATTTGCGTCTATTTATGGCACATTAATGCTGCTTTCAGAGCGTGAGCGTCAACGGGTTCGAGGGGTGATCATCAATAAATTTAGAGGTGATGTTGAACTGTTAAAACCGGGCATCAAGCAAATCGAAGCGCTTACACAAGTTCCGGTAATTGGTGTTGTACCTTACCTTGATGTTGATTTGGAAGAAGAGGACGGTGTCGCTCTTCAGCCAGAAAAGTTACGCCATCAACTGGGTATAGACAGTGACGATGATAAGTTAGATATAGCGGTGATTAAAATTCCGCGAATTTCTAATTTTACCGATTTTAACGCGCTTGCTGCTCAACCAGACGTTAATCTGCGTTATGTGGCCAAAGTTTCTCAATTGGGTAACCCTGATTTAATTATTCTTCCGGGAAGCAAGAACACCTTAGCTGACTTGTCTTATCTGAATGAGCAAGGTTTGTCGGCGGCAATCATCCACAAAGCAAAGCACGGTTGTGCAATATTAGGCGTTTGTGGTGGTTATCAAATGCTCGGTAAAACGTTGATTGATGGCGTTGAATCCGGTATTGACCGAATGGATGGTCTGGGGTTGTTGGATACGGTCACCAAATTTGCGCAGTCAAAGCATACTACGCAGGTCAAAGGCTTAGTCCTAAAGCAAGGAACAGGATTTTTAAAACAAACAGATGGTATAGAACTCAGTGGTTATGAGATTCATATGGGGGAGACGGAATTAGGTGAGGCCGTAAAACCATTTGTCGAAATCCAAACCAGAAATCACCAAGATGTAAGTATTCTGGATGGTGCCGTCACTAAGGATGGAATGGTGATGGGCACCTATATACATGGCCTGTTTGATCATGGTGTTTTTACCCGAAATATCTTAAACCAGTTAAGAGTAACAAAAGGTTTAGAGCCACTGGCTGTGGATGCGTTCGATTATGCAAGTTACAAGAGCGGTCAGTTTGATCTACTGGCTAAAGGTCTGCGTGAGGCGATCGATATCGAGCAACTTGAACGCATTATGAAAGATTTCCGACTAACATTGGCTAAAAAGCCGCAGGAATGTGTGGCATGAAACCATTTTTAGTCACGCTGCAGTTTATTACCCGTATCCCTGTTCCACAAAGTTGGACTTGTGACTTCGATTTTGATCAGACTTACCGCGGTGTGGTGAGCTTCCCTGTTGTTGGCATCATTTTGGGAGTTTTAGCTTCAGCCGTAACGTTAGTCATGTTTGATGTGCTTCAGTGGGGAAGCGCATTGAGCGCTGCACTTTATGTATTGTTAATGGCAGTTTTGAGTGGTGGCTTTCACCTGGACGGACTTGCTGATACCTGTGATGGTATTTTTTCTGCTAGAACGCCTGACAGAATGCTGGAAATCATGAAAGACAGTCGGTTAGGGACACACGGTGCTTTGGCACTGTTCTTCGTGTTGATCTTGAAAATTCTTACAGTAGCTCAAATTCTCGATACCTCGCCTAACCAAGCATTGATGATCTTTATTTTAGCGCCATGTGCGAGCCGATCTTGGATGTCGTTGCTGATGTATAAGCAGAAATACGCCAGGGAGTCAGGGCTCGGCCATGTCTATATCAATCGTCTTTCTTCGCAACAGTTTTATCTTACTTTGTTACTTGGTGCTGCCATTTGTAGTTGGTTACTAGGCTTGCAAGGTCTCATTGCCTTCGCCATAACAGGAATGTTTGCCTGGGTCTATCGTCGCTATATCAATGACACCATCGGTGGACAAACCGGAGATACCCTTGGTGCCGGTAACGAATTGTTTGAATTATGTTTTTTAATGGCTATCACCTGCGTAATAACTATCAACAGTTAACGACATTGATGTTCAAGCGCTATGCCCAGCCAGCATACATGAAAGGAGTTTAGCTTGTGAGTACGTTATTAAATGATTTGAAAGAATCAATCATTCCTGTTGATGAACTATCGCGGGAACGGGCTCAACGTCATATCGATCAATTGTTTAAACCTATAGGTAGCCTTGGCCAATTAGAAGAGTTGGCGGCCCAGTTGGCAGCAATTTATCGAACGCCACATTGGCATGTGGGTAACAAGAAAATATTTGTTATGGCGGCCGATCATGGCGTGTTTGATGAAGGTGTTGCCGTAACACCACAAGAAGTCACTACCATGCAGGCGGTCAATACGGTTAAGGGACTGACTGGGGTAGCCGCGTTAAGTTATTCAACCAATGTTGATGTTGAAATGGTTGATGTTGGGATAGATAGCGACCCTATTGACGGAATAACAAACATGAAGGTTGCTCGGGGCTGTGGCAATATCGCTAAAGGTCCTGCCATGAGTTATGAGCAAGCCGAGCAGTTAATCCTCGACACTGCCAACTATGTCAAACAAGCCATCGATCGTGAGCAGTTAAACGTTATTGGTATCGGTGAGTTAGGTATAGCGAACACGACACCGGCAGCCGCGATTGTGAGTATTGTCACTGGTCAACTCCCCACACATGTTGTTGGTTTGGGAGCCAACTTGCCAAGCAGCCAACTACAGCACAAAGTGGATGTGGTTTCTGTGGCTCTCGCACTGAATCATCCTGATGAAAATGATGCTATTGATATAATGGCAAAGGTGGGCGGTTTTGATTTGGCCGGCATGACTGGTGCAATTTTAGGCGCAGCAGCAATGAGAGTTCCTATTGTGCTCGATGGTTTTTTATCTTATTCATCTGCAATGATTGCCTGCAAAATCCAACCCAACGTTTGGGATTATTTAATTCCATCTCATGAGTCGGCGGAAAAAGGGGCTGTGATTGCTTTAGAATACTTAAAGCTCAAACCATTTATCCATATGGGGCTTAGATTAGGCGAGGGAAGTGGCGCTACACTAGCTATGCCATTTATTGATGCTGCCCACGCAATGGTTAATCGTATGGGAACGATGGGTAATGATGGGGTGGAACTGCCATGCCCAGCATAATGGATTTAAAACTAAGGGCTGCAACTGACAACAGAGCAGCCCTAAATTTTCACTTTAAGCAAAGATTAAAAGTGTTCTTTCTTATGCTTTAACAATAAAAATGCTTCGATTTCAGAAACAAGCTTAGTATTGTTGATGTATTTAACGATAAAGTAAGGTGGGATGAAAAATACGAGTAAATAGAAAGATTCGTGAAAGAATAAGTTTGCTATAACCTCTTCGTGAGTGACGTAAGCAAACACGACGAGTGCATCAAGAAGTACACCTATTGTTGCTAAAATAATTGAAACAATAACAATTAGACCTAGAAAATCCCTCAGTACGACTTTAAACGTTGTCATTTTTCTCTCCTTAAAAATCCAAGCTACTGCTCATACCGTACTCCTGATTGTGGAAGAATATATTTGATATAGGTCAACGTTTAATTTGGGCTTATGGAAAGTAAGTTTACTTATATGAAATTAGGCAGAAAATTACAACTTCAGTCAATACATACAGGTATTTAGCGTTTTTCTGTATACATTTATTTAATCCTCAATTCTTATAATAAATTGACCAATAATGATCCAGCGACACCGTTACTTATACGGGTATTCAAAAAGCGACTATCGACTGGTGAATGACAAAAGGATGAAAGTGATGAAGGAAGCGAAATGTATCGTCAATAAGCACTTCAAAATAGCTGATATTGATGAACGTATATATGGCTCATTTATTGAGCATATGGGAAGAGCTGTTTACACAGGCATTTATGAACCAGAACATGAGTCAGCAGATGAACAAGGGTTCAGGACAGACGTTATTCAGGCTGTTAGCGAACTTAATGTTCCTATAGTTCGTTATCCGGGCGGAAACTTCTTGTCTGGATACGATTGGAAGGATGGCATAGGTCCTAAAGAGGATCGCCCAACTAGGTTAGACTACGCCTGGTTATCGATTGAAAATAATCAGTTTGGAATTAATGAGTTTGCCGATTGGAGTTGCAAAGCAAACACGCAAGGAATGATTGCGGTCAATCTTGGTTCTGGTACTCCCCAAGAAGCTGGATATCTGGCTGAGTATTGTAATATCGAGCAAGGCACCTATTGGAGTGACAAACGCCGAGAGCATGGCTATGAAAAGCCACATAACTTCAAAGTGTGGTGTTTAGGTAATGAGATGGACGGGACATGGCAAACGTGCGCGTTAACGGCAGAAGAGTACGCCAACAAAGCGCGTGAAACCGCAAAAATTCTCAAATGGGTAGACCCTAATATAGAACTGGTTGCTTGTGGCAGTTCTTCAAAAGAAATGGCGACATTTCCGGAATGGGACCGAACTGTATTAGAAGCTTGTTATGAACACGTTGACTATATTTCACTTCATCGCTATTACGAGTACGAGCAGGATAAAGTGAGTTTTTTGGCTGCTTTCCACGATCTTAATGATTTCATCCATACCATCAAGTCAACTGCGGATTACGTCAAGGCGAAAAATCGTAGCGATAAAGTCATGATGTTGAGTCTGGATGAATGGAACGTCTGGTATATCAAACAGATGAACACTAAGCGCTGGCAATGGGCACCTGCTATCGCAGAAGATGTTTACTCATTGATGGATGCTTTAGTTGTAGGTGGGTTGCTCACAACAATTGTCAACAATGCTGACCGCGT
This sequence comes from Vibrio sp., assembly GCA_048259585.1. GTDB lineage: Bacteria > Pseudomonadota > Gammaproteobacteria > Enterobacterales > Vibrionaceae > Vibrio. Next base: position 568,764 of record JBLXHN010000001.1, read on the forward strand.
CAAAATGGCGTGTTTAGCGCAACTCGTCAATGCATTAGCACCTATACATACTGCAACGAAGGGGGGAGTGTTGAAACATTCAACTTACTATCCTTTCCAACAAGTCAGTCGTTATGGGCGTGGTAGCGTGTATAAAAACTTAGTTGTTTGTGATCACGTTGAAACTAAAAAATATGGTGTCGTACCAGAGTTAGCGACCGCATCAACTTTCGATGAAAATAGCGGTGAGATGGCTGTATTTATATTAAATACCAATCTAACCCAAGACATCACACTTGATCTGCAGTTAGAACAGTTTGGTGATATGCAAATGGTGGAAAGACAAGTGTTAACCGGGGAAGATTTATTTGCGGTAAACAGTTTTGAATCACCGAATAACATAACGCCTATCGATGTTGATGTAACCAGTAAAGCTGATACTCAATTTCAGGTTGTTTTGCCAAAAACCTCTTGGACGATGCTAAGGTTTAAACAGAGTTAGCAGTTTCGGGGCTTTTGGTTGATCTAAGGGAGAAGAGTTAACGTTGAACTGGTTAACTCTCCCTTGGATTTATCGTATTTCAGAGATCGAACTTCTAACCTATAAACTTAAGAGATATGGTTGAAGTGCGACATATCACAACCCAAACGAGTAGCTTGATCTAGGAAAGAGTGACCTTTAGGTTCTGCGCTTGATTCAGTTTTTTGTTCTTTTTTGAAGAAAGCAATTACAGCGTTTGCAATTTTAGTTGCTAGACCAGTTGAAGAAAGAGTTGCGTTGTTATCGATATGTAGTGTGTTCATGGTGTGACCTCTATTTGATTAATATCCGTTATTTTTGATTCTCATCAACCAATGAAGCTATTTTTTAATTTCTTAACCACTTCGTGATTGATGTCACAATTCTATGGCTAAATTTGACAGGGATCAATAGTAATTTTAGAGGTTAAAACGGTGTTTTGGTTTTGTTTTTTTAATTTTCATTATATTTCAATGTCTTAACTGTATAAAATAAATTTTATATTATTAAAAAATATTTTATATATACAGTGAAAAGTCTAGTCGAATGGATTGTCTATGGAATATTTGGTAGCGGTAGCAATGGTTCTGGTTTCATTGCTTAAGTTGAGTGAACCATCTAATCTAAAGATAAATAACACAATAATGTTGCAACTCAATGATGTATAAAAAAGAAAAGCCCTCAGACTATAGAGAATTTTCATGCAAGCAGTGCCTTGAAAGTAGAGATCTTGGGTTTGAGTTCACAATGGCGTTTCAGCCGATCATTCGCTATTCAACGAAACAAATTTTTGGTTATGAGGCTCTTGTTAGGGGGCCTAATAATGAATCCGCCTTTTCTGTTATCTCAAAAGTTAACGACGATAACCGTTATCGATTTGATCAACTTTGTCGTGTGAAAGCGATCGCCTTAGCATCAAAACTCAATATTGACTCAATTGTGAGTATCAACTTTTTACCAAATGCCGTTTATCGACCAGAGCTGTGTATTCGAACAACGTTAGAAGCGGCTAAAGAATACAACTTCCCAATTGAAAAGATAATGTTTGAGTTCACCGAAGTAGAACAGGTTAAACATAACGACCACCTTAAGCATATCGTGGAGTGCTATCAGAATTTAGGTTTTACCACTGCGATCGATGATTTTGGGTCGGGGTATTCAGGACTAAACCTACTTGCCGGTTTTCAAACAGATATTGTTAAACTGGACATGGAATTAATCCGTGACATTGATAAAAATCCAGTAAAACAAGTCATTGTTAAAAACTGTATCGCAATGTTTAGTCAACTGAATATTACCGTGTTAGCTGAGGGGATAGAGACACGCGAAGAGTTGCTTTACCTAAAAGCGAATGGTGTGGATTTAATGCAAGGTTATCTTTTTGCTAAGCCGGGTTTTGAATCTTTACCAGTTGTAGATTTTAGTTCACTTGATTAACGTTTAGTTATGCATATGTGTCGACAGTTAAACTCTGGTTGTAAAAAGTTTAATAACTATCTTGAACCTGAAATATTTTTATTTATTTAAAATCAGCACTTTAAAATACATCGTCGTTACCCTATCTAGATTTCATCTTATACCTTAGTCTAAATTGTCGACAATTATCTTGATTGTCGACAATTTGATCAGCTAAAGTTACTTCATTCCTTGATGAGTGTTTACGAATGTAAATGCTGAACAAGCTAAATGAAGAGACAGCATGAACAGTGAACTAAGAAAATCAGCCGTTAATGAAAAAGAAAATACCAAGTCAGAGAACCTAACGGAGTACTTGATAGAAGCAATTGTTGAAGGACAAATCGCTCCAGGAAGTAAAATATCTGAACCTGAGTTAGCAAGACGCTTTCAAGTGAGCCGAGGTCCATTGCGTGAAGCAATCATGCGGGTAGAAGGCTTAGGCTTAATCGAACGTATTCCTCATGTGGGCGCTCGTGTTATTCAATTCTCTTCTGAAAAACTATTAGAACTATACGCAGTACGCGAGGCATTAGAGGGAATGGCGGCACGCTTAGCTGTGCGCAACATAACGGAAATCGAAATTGCGGGATTGGAAACCTTATTGTCGACACATTCTGCTCATATTGATCAAGTCGATGGTGCATCTTACTTCCACCAACAAGGCGATTTCGATTTTCACTACCGTATTATTAAGGCCAGCCGCAATAGCCAACTCATCTCATTGCTGTGTGATGAGTTATATCACTTGTTACGCATGTACCGTTATCAATCACCACGCTCACAGTCTCGTCCTGTAGAGGCTTTAGAAGAGCATAAATTCATTTTGCAAGCGATTCGCAACCGAGACGAAGAGCTCGCAGAGATGCTGATGCGTCGCCACATATCTGGAAGCAGACGTTTAATCGAACAACAAATAAAACACTCAAAAGATTTGGATTCATAGCAAGGCGACAAGTGAATGAGACTCCATGAGCATAGATAACTATGTGATTGGAGCGAATGAATGCAGATAGCGTGGCTATGGATTCAAATATGAAGAGTGAAAGGTTAAGGAGAATCAAATGAGCTTAAGCCCTGGTGCGAAATTTAGACTCGCAGTTAAGACCAACGATCCGCTACAAGTCGTTGGAACAATTAACCCTTACTGCGCGATGATGGCGAAAAAACTGGGTCATCAAGCGATTTACCTATCCGGTGGAGGTATTGCTAATGCTTCATATGGTTTACCAGACCTTGGGATTACAACTCTTAATGACGTTCTTGTGGACGTTGACCGTATTACTAACGCGTGTGATTTACCTTTGCTTGTGGATATCGATACTGGCTTTGGCGGTGCTTTCAATATCGGCAGAACGATTAAAGCGATGGAAAAAGCGGGCGCTGCCGCAGTGCATATGGAAGACCAGGTAGCCCAGAAACGTTGTGGTCACCGTCCAAACAAAGCCATTGTCAGCGTTGAAGAGATGACTGACCGCGTAAAAGCCGCAGTAGATGCGCGAGATAATCCAGAGTTTGTGATTATGGCTCGTACCGATGCACTTGCAGTAGAAGGTATGGACAGTGCGATTGAGCGAGCGATTGCCTGTGTTGAAGCCGGGGCGGACATGATCTTCCCTGAAGCGATGACTGAACTACAACAGTATGAGCAGTTCTCTACAGCGCTTCATTCTGCAACAGGCAAACACGTTCCAATTCTGGCTAATATTACCGAATTTGGTCAAACACCGTTGTACAACTGTGAAGAGTTAGCGAAGTCGAAAGTCGATATGGTTCTATACCCGTTAAGTGCATTCCGAGCAATGAACAAAGCAGCAGAAATGGTGTATAGCCACATTTTGCAGAACGGCAATCAAGAAGCTCTGCTCGATACTATGCAGACTCGTAAAGAGTTATATGAGTATCTGGATTACCACAGCTACGAAAACACTTTAGATAAGTTATTTAGCAAGAATTCCTAACGCAACGCATAGGTGTTGTGAGGCGGGAAGCCCAAGAAAAACCAAGAATAAATAGTGTTCGAATGAAATGGACGGAGCGTTTAGTCAACCTTCAGTCCAAATATAAATTAATAATCCAATAACGTGAAACTGCTGAGCTATAGCACCAATATTTAAGTGACCTCAAGATTCATAATTCATCTTGAAGTTACTTGAGTATAAAAGGTGGGCACAAAGAGGCCGGTTCTATAAGAACCCAAAGCAAAGCAACAAAAGGAGTTCAACATGCCTCAATCCCCTAAAGGAGAGCTAGGCGGAGCTGGCCTACGCGGTCAAAGTGCTGGAAGCACCGCTTTATGTACTGTTGGTAAAACAGGTACGGGTCTAACTTACCGTGGTTATGACATTACGGATCTGGCGAATCATGCTCAATTTGAAGAGGTAGCGCATCTGCTACTCGTTGGTCATCTACCTAATCAGGCTGAGCTTGATCAATACAAAACACGTCTGGTTGGTTTACGTGGGTTGCCAAAAGCGCTTAAAGATGTGCTCGAATTGATTCCGGCAGACGCCCACCCAATGGATGTGATGCGTACCGGCTGTTCTGTGTTGGGTAATCTGGAAACAGAGCAAGATTTCTCCGAACAATTAGCAGCAACTGAACGCATGCTTGCTTTGTTCCCAGCCATAATCTGTTACTGGTATCGTTTCAGCCATGATGGCGTCCGTATTGATACAGAGGACCGTAGTGAAGATTCAATCGGTGGATATTTCTTAAAAATGCTGACTGATGAAGCACCGAGTGATCTGTTCAAACAGGTGATGCATACCTCGCTTATTGTTTACGCAGAACATGAGTTCAATGCGTCAACCTTTACGGCTCGAGTATGTGCTTCAACCCTGTCAGATATCCATTCTTGCATTACTGCCGCAATCGGTACGTTACGTGGACCACTGCATGGCGGTGCCAACGAAGCCGCAATGGAGATGATTGAAAATTGGCAAACTCCGGACGAAGCTGAGCAAAACATTCTGCGTATGCTAGAAAACAAAGACAAAATTATGGGCTTTGGTCACGCAATCTATCGTGAAAGTGATCCTCGTAACGCACTGATAAAACGTTGGTCTAAAGAGTTGGCTGAGTTTGTTGGCGACAAGCAGCTTTACGCTGTGTCAGAACGCGTTGAAGCGGTAATGAAACGTGAAAAGGGATTGTTCTGTAACGCAGATTTCTTCCATGCTTCTGCCTATCACTTCATGGGTATCCCGACTAAGTTATTTACCCCTATCTTTGTGATGAGTCGTTTAACTGGATGGGCTGCTCACGTGTACGAGCAACGAGCAAATAACCGAATCATTCGCCCAAGTGCAGACTATACTGGCCCAGATCATCAAGAGTGGGTACCAATCGAAAAACGTAGTTAATGAGATAGCATAAAGGTCGCTGTGCAGGTGTAGCGCAGCGCCTTAAATATCCTTTAAGGAAGAAGCGATGAATAATGCCTACAAAAAAACGCTTCCGGGAAGCCAGATTAGTTATTTTGACACTCGTGAAGCCGTAAACCAGATTTCTCCCAATGCTTACGAAAAGCTGCCATACACTTCGCGTGTACTCGCCGAAAACTTAGTCCGTCGTTGTGATCCTGCAACGCTGGAAGACTCTCTTAAGCAAATTATTGGGCGTAAACGTGACTTAGACTTTCCTTGGTATCCTGCACGTGTGGTTTGTCATGACATTCTTGGTCAAACAGCTTTAGTTGATTTAGCTGGCTTGCGTGATGCGATAGCAGAGCAGGGCGGCGACCCTGCGAAAGTAAACCCGGTAGTTGAAACCCAACTCATTGTTGACCACTCTTTAGCGGTTGAACACGCAGGTTTTGACAGTGAAGCGTTCGATAAAAACCGTGCAATTGAAGAGCGTCGTAACGAAGACCGATTCCATTTTATTGAATGGTGTAAGACAGCGTTTGAAAATGTCAGCGTTATCCCAGCGGGTAACGGCATAATGCACCAGATCAACCTAGAAAAAATGTCACCAGTGATTCAGCTCAAAGACGGCGTTGCATTCCCCGATACCTGTGTCGGTACAGACAGTCATACACCACACGTTGATTCATTAGGCGTCATTGCTATCGGTGTTGGTGGTTTGGAAGCAGAAACGGTTATGCTGGGTCGACCTTCTATGATGCGCTTGCCTGATATCGTTGGCGTAAAACTGACGGGGAAACGTAAGCCAGGTATTACTGCGACCGATATTGTGTTGGCGATTACTGAATTTCTGCGCAATGAAAAAGTGGTCTCTTGTTACCTAGAGTTTTATGGCGAAGGCGCGAAAGACCTTACCATCGGTGACCGTGCGACCATTTCCAATATGACACCTGAATATGGTGCCAGCGCAGGGATGTTCTACATCGATGAGCAAACCATTAATTATCTGAAACTGACTGGTCGCGATGCTGAGCAGGTCGCGTTAGTTGAGCAATATGCTAAAGAGACCGGTTTATGGGCAGACAGCCTCGAAAATGCAGAATACGAACGCGTTCTAGAATTTGATTTGTCCACCGTAGAGCGCAACCTTGCAGGCCCATCAAACCCACATCGTCGCTTACCAACTTCTGAACTTGCGTCTCGCGGTATCGCTGGGAAATGGGAGGAAGTGGAAGGTGAAATGCCAGATGGTGCCGTCATCATCGCTGCCATTACTTCATGCACGAACACCAGTAATCCACGTAACGTTGTTGCCGCGGGTCTATTAGCGAAAAAAGCCAATGAACTTGGTCTGGTGCGCAAACCTTGGGTGAAAACCTCTTTTGCACCTGGCTCAAAAGTGGCAAAACTCTATCTTGAAGAAGCCAATCTGCTACCCGAACTTGAACAACTGGGTTTTGGCATTGTTGGGTACGCTTGTACCACTTGTAACGGTATGAGTGGTGCACTGGATCCAACGATCCAGCAAGAGATCATCGATCGCGACCTCTACGCTACAGCGGTATTGTCTGGTAACCGTAACTTTGATGGTCGTATCCATCCATATGCGAAACAAGCGTTTCTTGCCTCTCCACCGCTTGTGGTTGCTTATGCTTTGGCGGGTACCATTCGCTTTGATATTGAACGTGACGCTTTAGGTCACGATGCGAACGGTAATCCAATTTATCTCAACGATGTATGGCCAACTGACGAAGAAATCGATCAAGTGGTTAGCCAACACGTTAAGCCGCAGCAGTTTAACCAAGTTTATATTCAGATGTTTAAACTGGATGATGCCGCGAAGAGCAGCAGCCCTCTGTATGACTGGCGACCAATGAGTACTTATATTCGTCGTCCACCATATTGGGAAGGAGCACTAGCGGGTGAACGCGCACTGAAAAGCATGCGTCCTCTGGCAGTGTTGGGTGACAACATTACCACTGACCACTTGTCACCATCGAATGCGATTCTCGCTTCCAGTGCTGCAGGTGAGTACCTGACTAAAATGCATGTTCCGGAAGAAGATTTTAACTCTTACGCGACCCACCGTGGTGATCACTTAACCGCGCAACGTGCAACGTTTGCCAACCCAAAACTGTTTAACGAAATGGTTAAAGAGAACGGTGAAGTGGTTCAGGGCTCACTGGCACGAATCGAACCGGAAGGCAAAGTCACGCGTATGTGGGAAGCGATTGAAACCTACATGAAGCGTAAACAGCCGTTGATTATCGTTGCGGGTGCCGACTACGGGCAAGGCTCGTCACGTGACTGGGCAGCAAAAGGGGTTCGCTTAGCCGGTGTCGAAGCTATTGTGGCTGAAGGATTTGAACGTATTCACCGAACGAACCTTGTCGGCATGGGTGTTCTACCGTTGCAGTTCAAAGATGGCGTAAACCGCAACACGTTAGAGTTGGATGGTACTGAGCTCTATGACGTGGTTGGTGAGATTAAACCAGGCGTCGATTTAGCATTAGTTATTACCCGTAGCAATGGCGAGAAGATCGATGTGGCTGTGACCTGTCGTTTAGACACTGCCGACGAAGTCAACGTGTATAACGCGGGCGGTGTTTTGCAACGTTTTGCTCAAGATTTCTTGGCGCAGTAGGGGGTAGATAATGGCTTCTCAAATAAAAGTGCCTGCTACCTATATGCGAGGCGGAACCAGTAAAGGCGTGTTTTTCAAATTGGATGATTTACCTGAAGCGGCACAGGTTGCAGGTCAAGCTCGCGATAAGCTGTTAATGCGCGTCATTGGTAGCCCGGATCCTTACGCTAAACAGATTGATGGTATGGGCGGAGCGACGTCGAGTACCAGTAAAACGGTCATTGTGTCAACAAGCAGTAAGCCTGATCACGACGTTGACTATCTGTTTGGTCAGGTATCGATTGATAGTCCGTTTGTTGACTGGAGTGGTAATTGTGGAAACTTGTCTGCGGCTATCGGGCCGTTTGCGATACACGCAGGTTTAATCCCCGAATCACGTATTCCTGAAAACGGGATTGTTGAAGTACGCGTTTGGCAGGTCAATATCAGCAAAACCATTGTTGTCCACGTACCTATCGTTGACGGACTGGTTCAGGAAATCGGTGATTTTGAGTTGGATGGCGTTACTTTCCCCGCGGCTGAAATTCAGGTTGATTTTATGGACCCTGCGGACGGTGAAGGTTCGATGTTCCCAACCGGAAACTTAGTCGATGATTTAGAAGTGCCTGAGGTAGGAACGTTAAACGTCACTATGATCAACGCTGGTATCCCGACTATCTTTGTTGATGCAGCAGCAATCGGCTATCAAGGGACAGAGTTGCAAGAAGACATCAACAACGATGAAAACGCGCTAGCGATGTTTGAAAAAATTCGTGCTCATGGTGCGTTAAAAATGGGCTTAATTCAGGATTTAGCAGAGGCGAAACAGCGTCAGCACACGCCCAAAGTTGCGTTTGTCGCTAAGCCGAAAACTTATCAATCATCAAGTGGTAAATTCGTTCTAGAGTCAGATATTGATGTACTGGTCAGAGCGCTTTCTATGGGGAAACTGCATCACGCAATGATGGGAACAGCTGCTGTTTCTATTGCTGCGGCAGCATGTGTTCCTGGCACCTTGGTTAACTTGGCCGCAGGTGGTGGAGAAAAAGAATCTGTAACTTTTGGTCACCCATCCGGAACATTAAAAGTGGGGGCAAAAGCGAAGGTGACTGAGCAAAACCGTTGGAAAGTAGAAAAAGCGGTAATGAGTCGCAGTGCACGAGTGTTGATGGAAGGTTGGGTCAGAGTCCCGGCAGATACCATGGATGCTCTCTGAGCCAGAACGCTATTAGTCTTAGAATAATGGGAGAAGCACAATGTCTGCATATTTAAAGGAATATCAATGGGCAAAAGAGCAACCGGAAGCGTTCTGGCAAGCTCAGGCTCAGAAAATTGATTGGTTTGAGTTTCCTCAAACCATATTAAAGAAAGACGAAAATGGAATAGAGCGTTGGTATCCGGATGGGCTACTCAATACCTCTTGGTTGGCTTTGGATTATCACTGTGAACAAGGCCGAGGCGACCAAACCGCTTTAATTTATGACTCACCAGTCACGGGCAAAAAACAACGTTACAGTTATTATGCATTGCGTGACACTGTAGCGCGTATTGCCGGGATGCTTGCCGATCAGGGGGTCACCAAAGGGGATCGCGTAATTATTTATATGCCGATGATTCCTGAAGCGGCGATGGCTATGTTCGCTTGTGCACGTCTAGGTGCGATCCACTCTGTGGTTTTTGGTGGTTTTGCGCCAAATGAATTGGCGGTTCGTATTGAAGATGCAGAACCAAAAGTAATTATGACCGCTTCTTGTGGTATTGAAATCAACAAGGTCATTCCATACAAGCCAATGGTCGATAAAGCCATTATGGATAGCCGTTGGAAACCTGAAAAAGTATTGGTTTTTCAGCGTCAGGAATGTTTGGCAGACCTTGATAATGAGCGTGATTTAGACTGGAGTGCGCAATACGAAAAAGCTTTGCCACACGCTTGTGTTCCCGTACTCGCCACTGATCCGCTTTATATTCTCTATACCTCGGGTACGACTGGTAAACCCAAAGGTGTGGTTCGTGACAATGGCGGACACGCAGTTGCGATGAAGTACTCAATGAGCTGTATCTACGATATGCCGCAAGATGGCGTGTTCTGGGCGGCTTCTGACGTGGGGTGGGTGGTAGGCCACTCATACATTGTTTATGCACCGTTAATTCACGGCTGTACAACGATTCTGTATGAAGGCAAGCCGGTAAGAACTCCGGATCCGGGCGCATTCTGGCGCGTGTGTCAGGAGTACAAAGTTACCGCACTTTTCTCGGCACCAACCGCTTTTCGTGCCATTAAGAAAGAAGACCCGAATGGAGACTGCCTGAATGATTACAACCTGAGCAACCTTAAAACCATTTTTATGGCGGGTGAACGCTTAGACCCGCCTACGCTGGAATGGGTGCAGGAACAGACCAACAAACCGGTTATTGATCACTGGTGGCAAACGGAAACCGGTTGGGCGATTGCAGGTAACCCGACAGGCATTGAACTGATGCCAATTAAAGCGGGTTCGGCGACAAAACCGATACCTGGTTATCAGGTCGAAATCCTGAATGAGGTCGGTGAAGTGCTGCCACCAAACCAACAAGGTTTCGTTGCGCTAAAACGACCACTACCACCAAGCTGTTTACCGACGGTGTGGCGTAATCATGACCGCTTTGAAACGGGCTATCTTTCACAGTTCCCAGATTACTATGTCTCCGGTGATGGCGGATATCTGGACGAAGATGGTTACCTGTTCATCATGGGACGTATTGATGACGTTATTAACGTGGCAGGACACCGATTATCGACCGGAGAAATGGAAGAGATCGTTGGCGCTCACCCAGCAGTCGCTGAGTGTGCTGTGGTTGGTGTGCATGATGAGCTCAAAGGGCAGTTACCGTTAGGTTTGGTTGTTCTTAAAGACGGCGTAAAAGTGGATTTAGATTCGCTTGAATCTGAGTTGGTAAACAGCGTTCGAAGTCAAATTGGTGCCGTTGCCTGTTTCAAACATGCTCTGGTCGTTGAGCGTTTACCGAAAACTCGCTCAGGTAAAATCCTGCGTCGTATCATACGTCAGATAGCGGACGGAGAAAGTTACACTGTCCCTTCTACTATTGATGACCCAACCAGTCTGAATGAATTGGAGAAGGTACTACACGTTTAATTATTAGGTCTAAACCTTGTCTGGTTTATAGATTTCCACTTCTAAGTTCATGGCGAACTTTTGTGCTCCGCTTGCGGGGCACTTTTTTTATTTGTCTTAGATAAAAATTTACATTCTGAAACACTCTGTAAAACAGACAGTTAATCTCAATGTATAAATGTGCTGAATTTATAGGCTTTACATATAATAAGTAATGCTTACTATATGTAGCATCTTGTTACATTTACCGAAACATAACCAACAAAGGTAATGCTATGACAACTCCATCCATAGGGTATTTGCTTTGGGATGTCACGCGCCTAGTTCGTAAACGTTACGAATCTGCATCGTCTTCGACATGCCTTACTCTCGCCGAGGCAAAAGCGTTGTCACACATTGCCTGCCGACAGGGAGTCAAACAGGTAGAACTCGCAGAGTTACTTGATATTAAGCCAATGACGTTAGTTCGGGTGATCGATTCGTTAGTTGAAGAAGGGTTTGTTGAAAGGCGCCCTGATCCGACAGACAGAAGAGCACATTTGATCTACCTGCTGCCTGCTGCAGATGAACAACTTAGAAAAGTTAAGAGTGTGGCAAATGGCATTTGGTCAGAAGCTTTGGAAGGTATATCGGAACAAGAACAAGAGCTGTTTATTCAGATGCTTCAACATATACATACCAATTTAACTAAGTCATAATTTTCAGGAACATGTCGTATGTCTAATACCAAACCCGAACAGGAAAATGCAGTTTCAACGTTAGCACCTAAATCTCGCCGTAAAACAAAACGTGCTGTGATGCTTTTCCTTGTCCCACTACTTGCAGCTGCTGGCGGTATCGCTATTTATTTGCACGGTGGTCGATATGTCGAAACAGAAAATGCTTATGTAAAAGCGGACAAAACGTCGATCACCTCTGAGGTGTCAGGTCGCATTATTAATGTCCCCGTCGAAGAGAACCAATTGGTCAAAGCAGGGGATTTATTGCTTCAAATCGACCCTACCTCTTATGAAATTGCGGTTGAGCAAGCGCGTGCAAACTTAAACGATGTCAAAACGACACTGACAACGTTGAAAGCGGAATATCAAAGCAAGCTGGCGAACATTGAAGTATCAAAAAGTCAGCACGACTATTTGAAAAAAGAAGAAAAACGTCAGCTTGATTTGCTAAGAAAGAAATACACTTCCCAATCGCAGTACGATTCTGCTCGTCAGAATACTTTGTTAGTGGAGCTGGAAGTAAACGCTCTTAAAAAGGGCTTAAAGCAAGTAGAGGAAAGCTTGGGCGGCGATGTTAACGCACCAATTGAACAACACCCTAAATATCGATCTGCAGTTGCGGCGTTAGATAAAGCACAAAATGACTTAGAACACGTTAACATTTACGCTCCGGCTGATGGTGTAGTGACAAAAGTGGTTGAGAAAGGTCAATACACGGCACCAGGTACATTGGCGATGATGCTGATATCCGACTCTGATATTTGGATTGAAGCAAACTTTACCGAAACTGAACTGACCCATGTAAAAACCGGTCAGGAAGTGGAAGTAAATGTGGATTACGCACCAGGTTATACTTGGAAAGGTAAGGTTGAAAGCTTAAGCCCGGCAACGGGTGCAGAGTTCTCAGTGATTCCTGCGCAAAACGCAACCGGTAACTGGGTTAAAATTGCCCAGCGTTTACCCATTCGTATTCGTTTAGAACAAGAAAAAAATGCACCGAAACTTCGAGCCGGTTTAAGTGCAGTGGTGACGGTTGATACCAATCATCAACGTCATTTGTCGCTGTAAGCGGAGTTAGGCGATGAATAGTCACGTCGAATCTAACGAAGACGACAACCAAGGCAGTAAACGACTGTTTATTACCTTGTCGGTTATGCTGGCGACCATCATTCAGGTATTAGACACAACAATTGCCAACGTCGCGTTGCCTCACATGAGGGGAACCATGAGTGCAACTCAGGATCAAATATCCTGGGTTCTGACCTCATACATTGTTGCTTCCGCTATTGCGATGCCGTTGACCGGTTTCGTTGCTGCCCGAATAGGTCGTAAGCGACTGTTTTTGTACTCAGTATTGGGATTTACACTGGCATCGGTACTGTGCGGTGCGGCCCAGTCTTTAGAGCAGATCATTCTATTCAGGATATTACAGGGGATATTTGGGGCGAGTCTGGTTCCATTATCTCAGTCTGTATTGCTAGATACCTACCCAACAGAACAACACGGTAGCGCAATGGCGATGTGGGGCATGGGTGTCATGGTTGGTCCAATTCTGGGCCCATCACTGGGTGGTTGGTTAACCGAATACTACAGTTGGCGTTGGGTTTTCTACATCAACGTTCCATTTGGAATAATGGCCTGGATGGGGATCGCTGCCTATGTAAAAGAGACCAAAATAGACAGTGAACGAAGGTTTGATATGTTTGGTTTCGCGTTATTGGGTCTTGCCATCGGTAGCTTGCAAATGTTCTTAGACCGTGGTGAATCACTAAACTGGTTTTCTAGTTTGGAAGTCATCATTGAAGCATCGTTAGCGGTATTGGCGTTTTACATGTTTACAGTACACATGTTTACTCATAAAGCGCCATTCCTGGAGCCAATGATGTTTAAAGACCGCAACTATGTGGTAGGGCTGCTATTTGGCTTTATGATCGGTGTCATTCTGTTGGCTACCATGGCGTTACTGCCGCCATTTTTACAAAACTATATGGGTTACCCAGTGTTAGATGTTGGCTTACTGCTGACACCCCGAGGTTTTGGCACCATGACCGGCATGATGATTGTGGGACGCGTTGCGCGCAAAGTGGATTTACGCTATCTCGTTGCTACAGGCTTGGTTCTTATGATTATTTCGCTATGGGAAATGACTAAGTTCTCTGTCGATATTACTCAGTGGCAAATTATCTGGACGGGTGTGGTTCAGGGGTTAGGGTTAGGCTTGGTCTTTGTGCCTCTGTCCACATTGAGCTTTTCTACCTTGGCGCCACGTTATCGCAATGAAGCAACGGCGTTGTATAGTTTGGTAAGGAATATCGGAAGCAGTATCGGTATTTCGGTGGTAACCACGTATTTGTCGCACCGGGTTCAAATTAACCACGCGGTTTATGCTGAACATATCAACAACTTTAACCCAGCATTGCAAGATGCCATCCAAAAAGGCGCCTATGATATATCTACTACTGCAGGACTTGTGAGTTTGAACAACGTAGTTACGAAACAGGCGGCCATATTTGGCTATTTACAGGATTTCAGATTGATGATGTATGTCTGCATATTTACGCTGCCATTATTGATATTGCTGCGCAAACCTGGTGCTCGATAATCCTTCTAAAACGCCCGAATAAGGGCGTTTTTTATATTTATATCTGCTTTAATGTCTAACTAGTTGTAATCGCGTCTATTTTTATCTATCTCACAGTGTTCTTTTTTCAATTATCTTATAAAATTCAAATAGGTTTATTTTTTATGGCATAGATGGATGTCTCAGTTACAAATAGTTCCAGCTCGAATCGATGATTTAGAAGTTCTTAACCAGTTAATGTACGACTTGCATGATGAACATCATCAGGCCTGTCCGGAACATTTTAAAACCGCGGAAGATGTTGAACAGGAAAAGAGCATTGCTCGATATTTGGACATGCCAGAGTGTCTAGTTTATGTCGCGAAAATAGAAGACGAAATAGTCGGCTTTGTAACGGGACATTTTTGCGAACTCGTTTCTTCAGTCAGTAAGCCTGTACCAATGGGAAGTATTGATGAGCTTTATGTTATTCCTACATACCGAAAACAAGGCACCGCTAGTCATCTCTATCGTAAGTTAGAGTCGACCTTTATCGATTATGGTGTGGAGCAAATATTCGTTGAAGTATGGGCATTTAACACTACAGCGCATCGGTTTTATGAAGATATTGGCTTTGAAGCTCACATATCATGGCTAAGAAAGTCGGTTAAACCCGATAATAATCATTAGGGTGTAAAACCTAAGGAAAATTAGTCTCGTGTTACAACGTTGGTTAGTGAAAGGATTCGGAATCCTCTGTGCTTGTCTATATTTTTTGCCAGTGTATGCCGAACAGCAAATAGAAACTTCTGGTAACTATAAGGGCGCTCTGTGTGTCATTCGAGCTAATGACAAACTTGTTTTGGTGCGAGAAGTGATTACCAAGCAGCTTTCGCTTCCCGGTGGGACTGTAATGATTGGAGAAGACTCTCGTTTAGCTGCACAGCGGGAGACTTGGGAAGAAACAGGCATTGTTGTTTCCGTTGGTAAAGAGTTAGGCCACACCGATAAAGCGGTATTTTTTGATTGTATCAGTCCTACGGAAATACTAGCTTACCACCATCAGAATGCATTGGGCGGTTACGAGTTACCTGTATGGTTTGCTCCTGATTATGGTATTGAAGTTGCGAGTGCTACGCTCGCTGAACCGTATGAAATTAATGCTCTGCACTACCGCTATACTGAAGATTGGCCAAATATTATTGCAATGTATGAAAAGGCGACTGTTCAGCAGGTGAAGCTTGTTGCAGACTTAGTTCATAAAGCCCCTAATTTCCACCAGCCAGAGTTAATGTGGGTTCAAACCTTGCAAAAATGGGTGAGTGGATTAACCCAACCTTGGAACGCTTGGGTTCATAATTTGTTAGCCATGGGTAACATGCTGGCATCCCCAATAACTGGTATTTTTCTCTTTCCACTGCTCTATTGGCGTTGCGGAAAGTCTGTCTGTTACAAAGTGAGCTTTGCCATTAGCGTTACTTCGTTAGTGTGTTTGTTTGCACAACAGAGTTTTTCGTTACCAAGGCCTCACGTCTATTTCCCATCTATTCAACTTATTACCAGCTATGGTAACGGATTTCCGAGTTTACCGATTGCCGTATGGAGCTGTATCGGGATTCTATTAATGACCGAAAAGCACCGCCTTGGCAACCACACCTTTGTCGTGTTGTATGTTGTTTCTGCTATTTGGTTAACGCTGTCTAAATTCTACTTAGGTTCGGCATTTATTATCGATATGGCCGTGGGCGGTTTTGTGGGGTTACTGATCACTTGGAATATTATCCGTTTTGATATCAGGCGAACGGAACGTGCAAGAACGGTCATGGGGTCTCGTAGGGTATGGTGGGGACTTACAATGGTTGCCGCGCTATTTACTTATTTCTGGCAGATTCCTTTATTTGCTGCGTGGTTAGTGGTGCTCGTGATAATGGCGGTCGTCACCACAGTTTTGCGGAGGCAACGCGAATACATAACTCTGGGACAAAGTCTTGTGTTCATCTTGGTACTGGTTGCGACGTATGTCGGAATGTCCCAAGTCGCGTCTATGGTTTCATCGAGTGGAGCTTGGTCATTAATCGTCGAGACTTCACGCTATCCAGCGATCATAATGGTATTTGTCGCTCTTCTTCGAGTGACATCAATAACGATGAATAAAACAACAAAGCCCAGTTAAACTGAGCTTTGAGTATGGAGATCGGTATCTGTTTAAGCTTGCAGGTAGCTGGTCAGAAATTGAGTGATTTTGACTAAGTCGCTAATCGCTATATATTCTTCAGTGGTGTGTACCTTAGCCATCCCTGTCGAGAGGTTCACTGTCGTTAAGCCTTTTTCATTAAAGTTATTGGCGTCACTACCGCCACCTGTCGATTTAGTTCTAGGCTCGATGTCCAACTGCTCAAAAACGTGTTTAATGTTTGTAATATGTGGATGATCTTCGTCAATCACAAACGCATTGTATGAACGTTGAGAATCTATATCGATTGTCGCACCGTGTTTTTCAGCGACAGTCTCAAAAGTTTCAATCATGTGCTGAACTTGTGCAGACAGTTTATCGTTGTTTAAAGAACGAGCTTCGGCAATAATATTGAGTTCAGGCATGACAATATTGGTCGCTGAGCCACCATTAACAATACCGATGTTGGCAGTCGTTTCTTCATCGATACGTAATAGTTTCATTTGATTAATAGCATCTGCAGCGACCGAAATTGCGCTGATACCTTCTTCTGGTGCAAGACCTGCATGAGCGGGTTTGCCTTTGATGGTTACATTGAGCTTTTGCTGACCAGGCGCAGAAGTGATAATCGTACCGATAGGACCACCACTATCTAACACGATTGCGCGGTTAGATTGAATGTAACTCATATCAAAATGTAATGAGCCCATTAATCCACCTTCTTCGTGCACCGTGAACGCTATCTCAATGGTTTGGTGTTCCAAATTCTGTTCTTGAAGGATTTTGACAGCTTCGATGATCGCGGCAATTCCTGATTTGTCGTCACCACCTAAAATGGTATTTCCTGATGAACGAATGATTCCGTCTTCTATAATCGGTTGAATAGATTGACCGGGTGTCACTGTGTCCATGTGGGCTGAAAACACGGTGCTTCCGGGTAACGAGCCTTCTAAGCGAGCATATAAGTTGTATCCATTGGAAACATCAGCGGGAACAGGCAGTTTTTCAACGGTAAAGCCAAGCGTATGAAGTTGCGAATATAGCTCTTCAGCAATCTGTATTTCATTTCCAGATTCACTGTCAATCTTAATCAATTGAATAAAGTGATCAACAAGACGTTGTTCGTTAATTACAGGCATAAAACATATCTCTTCGAAAACAAGGGGAATACCTTGCCTTTGCTTGTTGTTATCAGCCCTGAGATAAATCAATAAAGTTTTAAAAACGACATAGACCTAACACTCGCGTTGGGTGATAAGTTGCCAATGACTCTTTTCAATAGGATGTACCTATTGAATTAATGGTTTTATACGATTTTTATTTATGACTGACAAGCCTTAATATTCTGTTTAACGAAACGACGAACATTTTAATTAAGAGGTGATGTTATGAAAACGAATTTAATCGGTCTGGATAAAGAACAAAGCCTGAAACTTGCTGAAGCTTTGAACCACTTGCTAGCAAATTACCAGGTGTTTTACATGAACACTCGGGGTTACCATTGGAATATTAAAGGCAAAGAGTTTTTTGAACTACACGCAAAGTTCGAAGAGATATATACCGATCTGCAAACAAAAATCGATGAGCTAGCAGAGCGTATTCTTACTCTCGATGTACAGCCGCTACATAGTTTTAGCCAGTATTTAGAAATCTCACAAATTAAGGAGCATACCAATGCTACTGATGGAGTGAGTACTATGAAAGGTCTAATTGCAGGATTTAGCTCTTTAATTAGCCAGCAGAGACAGGTACTTGCTTTCGCTTCAGAAGCCGGTGACGAAGGTTCTGCCGCATTGATGAGTGACTATATCCGTGAACAAGAGAAACTCATTTGGATGTTAAATGCTTGGTTAGATTAAATCATTAATGGTTAGTCACTACTGAGTTGAGCACTCCTTCTTCGGATAGGGTGCTTTTTGTATTAAATCTTTCACAGATTGATTTGTATCAGTCTTTAGTTAGATAAGAAATTTTTACTAATATTATTAAAACGATGTTTCAATCATCACATTTTGATTGACGTATTCGATGTACAATGTCTGTAATTATTCGATCGATAGGGTAAATGTCGTGTTTGTAGGTAAAACTTCACAATTAGAATTCGCAAGCTTTCTAGCTCCTGAACTTAAAAAAATAATTACTGCCGTTTTAGATCGTCTAGAGACGCCACTAGAAAATGGTCGTCATGAAATCGATGGTGGGAACGCATTCTTTATGCTAGTGGATGACCATACTCAACTGCTAGCCCAGCGTAAATCTGAGTGTCACAGCCGTTACTTGGATGTACAGATTTTACTCGAAGGCAATGAATCATTTGGTTATAGTCTTGAACCTTATGAAGGACTCGATGAAGATTATCTAGAGGACAAAGATCTGGCGTTCAGTGAGCAACTTTCAAGCGAACATTTTGCCCAGTTAACCGCGGGTGAGTTTATTGTATTCTACCCAGGCCAACCGCATCGTCCACTTGTTGCTGTTGATGACAAGCCTGCGCCAGTGCGTAAAGTTGTGATTAAGGTAGATAAAGCAATCTTCGCATAGCAGAGTTTTGAAACCATTCAATGCCCGCGATAGCGGGCATTTTTGTATGTACGCTAGATAAAACGCTGTGGCCAATCTGAAAAGATGGCGTCTACTTTGTCTAAGTGGCTAAATTTTTGTGGTTCATTTACCGTGTAACACCAGATTTGATACTGATGAGCACGTAAGTAATCAATATGCTTTTCAGTGATCCACTTGTGGTTAAGGTTACAGCTAAAAGCATCGACTTCATCTAGCAGAATCTTATCTTTATTCGACAAACGTTCACTGAGCACACCTAGCTTATAACCGGAACAGCATTGATGAAGTTCTCGGATGATTTCATGGCTGAAGCTAGAGAGAAGAATTTTGTCCCTAGCAATGGGATGAGCATCTAACTGCTGCTTTAACTGAGAAACGACTTTGGTGACATCGTGTTGATCAACTTTTACTTCGATGTTTAAACCGAGCTGATGTTGCTGCGCTAACGAAAGCAGTTCATCAAGTGTCATAATTCTTTCACCGCAAAACTCGCTTGAGAACCAATCACCAAAATCGAGCTGACGAAGTTCCTCGAGAGTCAAACTATCAATGCGACCTTTACCATTACTGCATCGGTTTATCGTGTGATCGTGGCAGACTACCAATAGGTTGTCTTTGGTGGGCTGAACATCCACTTCAACCCAGGCTAAACCCATATCAATGGCAGCTTGAACGCTAATACGGGTGTTCTCTGGATAGGTTCCAGCTACACCTCGGTGGCCGACGATTATCGGAGACATAGACCTTCCTTCATAAAAATTTAAGCAACGACGAGATCAACTTGATGTGTAGAGCATAAACGAGAAAATTCGAATGTTGCTTCATCGACGAATAATTTCGTTATTTCATTCAGTTCGCCACTGACGACAGGAGCATAACGTCCCAATTTGGTTTTGTCTGCAACTAACCAACATTGCTGGCTTTGTTCAATGATCGCACGAGTGAGGTGGGCTTCTTCAGGTGTGAAATCGAGTAGTTTTCCTTTGTCATTAAACCCACCTACACCAAAGATACCGATTTTGATATTGAATTGACGGTAAAATCCGGTGGTTGTTTCACCAACCGTATCTTCATCTGATGTCCGAACTGCACCTCCAGCTAAATAAACACTAATATGAGGATTTCTGCTTAACGTCAAAGCAGCATTGATATTATTGGTTACAACCGTCAGGCCCGGGTGATCCAATAATGCTTGAGCCACATGCTTGGGTGTTGTACCGATTCCGAGAAATATGCTCGTTCCTTCAGGGATTTCCTTCACAACTCGTTGAGCAATTTTTTGTTTTGCGGACAAGTTAAGTAATTCGCGATTGGTGAAGGACACATTATCATTGGCGCTAGGCAAAGAGATGCCTCCGTGAACCCGGCGAACCATACCTTTGTCACTAAGGTCATTCATATCTTTACGAATGGTTTGTACTGATACGTCAAAACGTTGTGAAAGTAAATCACTAGATAGTACACCGTGTGCGTGCTGCAAATACTCAAGAATCTGCTTTTGGCGGGTAGATAAACTCACAGCAATCCTCAGGCAATCGCACGTTTAGCTAATGAAATAGGACACAGGCGCTTGCCTTGTTCATCGAACAGATGCAAATTACTACGCGTAATGGAAATAGATAATGGCTGTGATGTATTGAGATTCATCTCCGGGGTCACAGCGATAAAGCTATCATCGTTATCGACATCCGTTAGGCTTCCGTGTACTAATTGATTCGGCCCAAGAGGCTCTATAACGTGGATGGATAGAGGTAGCGAAATACTATCGTTTGATAGGCCTGATTTTTGAGTTTCAACGTGTTCAGGGCGAATGCCCAAAGTGAGATTGGCTAAACTCAACCCTTCATACTGTGGCAAATAAAACTGTTTTCCGGCAACAATTAATTGTCCTTGGTCTAAAGATGCGGGGATAAAATTCATTGCCGGGCTACCGATAAAGCTAGCCACGAACGTACTGGCTGGCTTGTGGTAAACTTCTGCGGGTGTTCCTACCTGTTCGATTTGACCTGATTTGAGTACCACAATTCGGTCTGCCAGTGTCATTGCTTCTACCTGATCGTGTGTAACATAAACACTGGTGACCCCTAGTCCGCGTTGCAGTTTTTTAATTTCTAAACGCATATGTGCACGTAAAGCTGCATCTAAGTTCGATAAAGGTTCGTCAAATAGAAATAACTGAGGATCACGTACAATAGCGCGTCCCATAGCAACGCGTTGGCGTTGACCTCCTGACAGTTTTGCTGGTTTACGATCGAGATATTCTTCTATTTTCAATGTCCTAGCGACGTTTTTAATTTTCTGGTCTATCGTTTTTTTGTCCACACCACGGTTTTTCAATCCATAAGCGAGATTGTTATAAACACTCATATGAGGGTAGAGTGCATAGTTCTGAAACACCATCGCAATGTCACGTTTGGCTGGTTTTTCTGTATCTACTCTTCTTCCCGCGAGATGAATCTCACCGCCACTGATAGATTCTAATCCAGCAATCGAGCGTAGAATTGAAGATTTCCCACAACCAGATGGTCCAACAAGTACCAAAAACTCACCTTTGGCTATAGACAAATCCACGCCTTTAACCGCTTGATGGCCATTTTCGTAGGTTTTAACTAACTGTTTAATATCTAGCATAATTTTGTCCTGCTCTACGTTAGAAGAGCTATGCACTAATTGAATCGATTGATTATTTTTCACTTTCTACTAATCCTTTTACAAACCAGCGTTGAAAAATTACGACGACAAGTACTGGTGGCAACATGGCCAGTATTACCATGGCGAAGGCATAGTCGTAACGCGGGCTATTCGTTTCGTTAATATTGTTTAGAATCTGTTTAATACCCATCACGATGGTGTTGTAATGCTCGTCAGTCGTCATCATGATTGGCCATAAATATTGATTCCAACCCACAACAAACATAATGATGAAAATGGCTGTCATCATGGTTTTTGACAGAGGGAATAGGATATCGATGAAGAATCTGATTGGTCCGGCATTATCGAGTTGTGCGGCTTCTAAGAGTTCATCAGGAATGGTTTTAAAGAACTGACGAAAAAAGAAAGTGGCGGTAGCCGACGCAATCAGTGGAAGGATCAAGCCCGAGTAACTGTTCAGCATACCTAGGTTCGATACAACTTCGTAAGAAGGAATAATTCGTACTTCAAGTGGCAAAAGCAAAGTCACGAAAATTAACCAGAACCAGGCGCTGGCGTAAGGTAGGCGGAAATAGACCAGCGCATATGCCGCCATCATTGAAATGATGATTTTACCAATGGCAAATCCTAGTCCCATCACGAGTGAGTTAAAAATCATACTGCGTGCTGTTACATCACCCGTAAAACCAAGGCTTTTATTCCATGCTTCATCGTATACCGCAGCAAGATTATCACCAATGCCCCACTGAAGGCCGTCACTAACCAGTGTGTTTGGTTCATGGGTAGAACTTGCAAAGATTAACCATAGTGGTACCAACATGAATAACGCACCGAAGATAAGAATAAGATGGTCGGAGAAACTGTTACTTTTCATATTGTCGCCTTAATAGTGAACACGTTTTTCTACAAAACGAAACTGGATAAAGGTGAGTACCAGTACCAGCAAAAGCAAAACCACGGATTGAGCTGAGCTGCCACCTAAATCCGCACCAACGAATCCGTCGCGGTAAACTTTGTATACCAGTGACGTCGTTGTTCCACCCGGTCCACCATTCGTTAATGTGTCGATGACCCCAAAAGTGTCGAAGAAGGCATAAGTGAGGTTAATTACCAGTAAAAAGAAACCGGTCGGTGCGAGTAGCGGGAAGGTTATGGTCCAGAAACGTTTACTGTCACTAACACAATCCAGCGTGGCCGCTTCTTTGACTGCGTAGGAAATTGACTGAAGACCAGCGAGGAAGTAGACGAAGTTAACCGCGACTTGTTTCCAAACTGACACTAATATAAGTGCGATGCTGGCATCTAACGGATCGGTCTGAACACTGAACTGCCATCCAATATGAGCAAAGAAGTCGGTAAGCACACCAATATGCGGATTGAACAGAAAACTGCCAATAATACCTGCTATAGCGGGGGCGACAGCGTAAACCCATGTCAGCGTAACTTTATAAGCCCCTTGGCCGTGAATGACGTTATCCGTTTTTACTGCCAGTAAAAGGGCTATGCTGAGAGATAAAAAAGATACCAATAAAGAGAAAGCAAGCGTAAAACCTAATGATTCTAGATACTCAGATGACTCAAAAAGAATCTGATAGTTTTCAAACCAAACAAAAGTTGAAGACATACCCCAAGGATCTTCGAGCATGAATGATAAATAAATGGCTTTTGCTGCAGGGTAAACAAAGAATATCGCGATGATAGCGATTTGCGGGGCAAGCAAAAAATAGGGTATTGGCGAGTGAAAAAATTGTTGACGACGTTCCACGAGCTATGTCCAAGAGTAGAAAAGAAAAATGCCCGCCGGATGTAATCCGACAGGCAGCAGCGTTTTATTTCACTGTACGAGCGAAGCGGTCTAAAAGTTTGTCACTTTCGTCTTCTACTTTATCTAAGCTTGCTTGAACCGTTGAACGGCCAGCAAAGATATTGTCGAACTCACGGTGCATAACTTCACGAATTTGTGGGTAGAAGCCAAGGCGGTAACCTTTGTTCCACTCACCTGAAGCTAAACTAAGTTGTTTAACACCCACTTCTGCATCCGGTTGTTCGTTGTAATAACCAGATTGCTTCGTTAATTCGTAAGCAGCGTTGGTGACTGGTACATAGCCAGTGGTTTTGTGCCAGTACATTTGAACTTCAGGTTTCGTCAAGTATGCAAAGAAATCGGCAACGCCTTTGTCTTGTGCTTTATTATGACCACTCAGAGCAAACAGCGCAGCACCACCAATAAATGTATGTACGCCTTTGTTATTCAGCTTTTCCCAGTAAGGGAGGTAAGTAGTACCGAGTTCAAATTTCACGCGGTTACGTAAACCACCAAAAGAACCGGAAGAACCCATCCACATCGCCACTTCTTGACGTTCAAAAGGCGTTTGGTTTGCATCCCAATCGCTGCCGTAATATTTGAAGTAACCTTTATCAGACCACTCTTTTAGTTTGTTGAAGTGCATAACCATGTCTTTGGTATTGAACATGATTTTTGAGGATAGCGCTTCATACCCATTTTCTTTATCCGCGAGAGGGAGGTTATGGCGTGATTTGAAGTTCTCAAACATAATCCAAGGTGTATGGGATTCAGAAAATGCGACATAGCCTTTTGCTTTTAATTTTTTTGCTAACGCTTCTAACTGCTCATAAGTTTTTGGTGCCTCTGCACCTACCTTTGCTAGGATATCTTTGTTGTAGTACAAAACAGGTGTTGAACTGTTAAATGGCATACCCACCATTTTACCGTTTTTATCAGCATAGAAATTACGCACACCTGCCAAGTAATCTTGCGCAGAGAAAGGGTAACCCGCATCAACCATGATATCTTGCACTGGTTTTGCGACACCGGGTGCATTCATAATTGTCGCAGCACCTGCATCAAATACCTGAAGGATATTAGGTGATTCACCTGCGCGGAAAGCTGCAATACCCGCTGTTAATGTTTCAGTATACGAACCTTTATATACAGGAGTGATTTTATAATCTGTTTGAGAAGCATTGAAATCAGAAGCGATTTTGTTAACTGTTTCGCCTAACTGACCGCCCATCGCATGCCACCATGTGATTTCAGTTGCCTCAAAGCTGGTTCCTGAAACTGTTGCCGAAAGTACACCTGCTAACCATAGCTTGTTCATTGACTTGTCCTTATTGAGTTTCGAACGATACTGTTTGTGTTTCGTTTGATGCTATGGTGGCGAATAAATGTTTCACATCAGTGGAGGAAATATGTCACTGCGATTAAAGATTTGTTGCGAATAGAGTTTGAATGGCGTTTGTTTTGTCGCTAAAAATTGCACCAACTTGGCGCGCTGAACTTTCCATTTGAACTATAAAAGTTCAATTTGGTAGATTAATTCGCCAAACAATAGCTATATTTCAAGATAAAGTTGGAATGTAAGTTGCAACTTCTAGTAGTATCTACAATTGTTACTTTTGTTGTTATTAAGTTGTTCAAGGAACGAATATGAAAATTGGTGTTATTGGTGCAGGGGCTGTTGGAGTAGGTATCTGTAACTACTTATTGACTTTAGGTAGTGTTAGCGAGCTTACGATTCTCGATCGAGATGTAAACCGCGCGGAAGGTGAAGCTTTTGATTTTAGACATACTGCTGCTCTGACTTTTTCAAAGAACACACGTATTGTACCAACCGATGATTACATGGAATTAATTGGCGCAGATATTGTTGTAATCACGGCTGGCGCGCAAATTCAGCAGGGCCAAACCCGCATGGACTTGGCGGAAATTAATAGCAAAATTGGTGTTGATATTGCGAAAAAAATAGAGCGTGTAGCACCAAAAGCGATTTTAATTGTGGTAACCAATCCATGCGACATTGTCACGCATAGTATTGTTGCCAACACGGGGTATGATCCTTCTCGCGTTATTTCTGCTGGGTGTGTTATCGATACAGCACGTTTAATGGCAATCGTTGCCCAACGCGTCAACCTCGATCCTAAAAATGTTTTCGGCTATGTTTTGGGTGAGCATGGAAGTGAATGTTTTACTCCTAAAAGCTTGATTAGCATCGCTGGTCAGCCTGCTGACTACTATTGTGATGCAAACCACATTGAACGTATTGATGCTGACGAACTGCTTGAGTCGGTGAAACAAGCTGGATTTGAAATTTTTAAGCGTAAAAACAATACTGTGCATGGTATTGCTGCAAGTGTATTTCGTATTATCCAAGCTATCATGATCAATGAACATTCTGTATTACCAGTGGGTGTGCTTTTAAGAGGTGAATACGGCTATAAAGACGTCGTGATGAGTTTACCTGCGGTTGTTGGTAAAAATGGTGTTGAAAAAATACTTATTCATCCATTTACTGACGATGAGAAGC
The DNA here is from genome assembly GCA_048259585.1 of Vibrio sp. Taxonomy (GTDB): domain Bacteria; phylum Pseudomonadota; class Gammaproteobacteria; order Enterobacterales; family Vibrionaceae; genus Vibrio. The sequence goes on from JBLXHN010000001.1 coordinate 594,816, forward strand.
AACGTTTAGACTCAATAGCAGAGAACTTACGTAATCAAATGGTTAGTGTCGCTAAACTCACCGGGTTAAGTTACTAATTTTGATAAACACTCATAAAGGGCAGGTTTTCCTGCCCTTTGTTTATTTGCCGACTTCAGACATACTCTCTAAACCTTTTGTGTTAGCCGCGCCATACCATTGTCGTGACAGCAAAAAGTCGTTACAATTCCAAAATCTAGTTGATAATGAGAGCGTTTATCAATAGCATTCATGCAATACTAAGCGGCATTTGATTAATATGATGAACTTTTTTAAACCTAGTCTTGTCCTTATTTCACTGGCAACAATATTGCCTGTCAGTGCTAATTCAGTTGATCAAGCAAAAGCGATACAAAACAAAACCAACGCAGCTTCAGCTACCAGTCAAAATAGAATTGATAAAATCGATGCGACTTCGGTAGCGTTGCAGGCTGAAATTGAGCAACTGACGGAACAAGTCAAAAATCTTGAGATTTACCGTAACCATTTGCAAGCCTTGGTCGAGAACCAGCAGCAAGAAATGGTGAGCTTAGACGCTCAAATCGAAGAGATTAAAGATACCCGCCAAGGGATAGTGCCTCTGATGTATCAAATGATTGATGGATTACAACGTCTTGTCGAGCAAGATGCCCCTCTTCGTCTCCAAGCCAGAACAGAGCGTTTGGAAAAGCTGAAAACTTTGATGCCAAGAGCTGATGTCAGCGATGCTGAGAAATTCAGAAGAATTTTGGAAGCTTATCAAATTGAAATGGACTACGGTAGAAAGCTAGGTTCTTATCAAGGCCAAATTACCTTAAATAATAACGATAGCGTTGATGCGGATATTCTCTACCTTGGTCGTGTGGCCCTTATCGCTCGTAATCCTAACGCGAGTCAGTATTGGAGTTGGAATCAGGCGAAAAAACAATGGCAACAACTGGACACTAGTTTCAAATCAGACTTAGACACTGCTTATAGTTTAGCGACCCAACAAATTGCGCCAACCTTACTCCGGTTACCTATTTCGCTTGCTAAATCGGAGGCAAATTAAGATGAAGCAGAAATTTGCTCCAATATTGTGTGCTGCTCTAGTGGCGGGTATGGCATCTTCGCCATTGGCTGCGAACAATCTGGTACAACAAGCTAAGTCAGAGAGTAGCGTTCAACGTACTCATAATGCTGAACGTGAGTCAGTGTTCAAAATGACTGAGCAGCAATTAAAAGAAAAGAAAGCGCAGTTAATTGCTCAGCGTAAAACGCTACAAACGCAAGCTGACAAGCTTTCTACTCAGTTCTCGAAAAATGAAGATAGTTTAGCGCGGCTGGAAGAGAAGCTGCGCTTGGAGACGGGGAGTCTTGGAGAGATCTTTGGTGTTGTCAGACAAAATGCTAAAGAGATTCAAGGTGATCTGTCCCAATCCATCACCGGTGTTGATCGCCAAACGCAATCACACATCGTTGAAGACATTGTTGCGGCGAAATCTCTACCATCCATGAAACAACTTACGGGCTTGTGGCATGTAATGGAAGAGCAAATTCAAGCTAGCGGAGAAATTTCCAATAATGAAATTATTTTGATAGATGGTGAAGGTCGTAAGCAGCAGATCTCAGCAACTCGCATTGGCACCTTTGGCCTGGTGTCAGACCAAGGTTACTTGCAATGGAACAACGTGCGTAAAGACGCAGTGGCATACAAAGTTCAACCTGAAAATGCTCCGACACGGAGTTCGTTACAGACTATTGATAGTTCGTCTCCGGTACTGCTTGACCCTTCACATGGTCTCTTGCTTGAGCAATTAGCGTTGACCCCAACATTGAAGCAACGCATCGATGCAGGTGGTGTGATCGGTAAAATCATCATGGGATTACTGGCGATTGGACTACTTATCGCGCTTTATCGAGGTGCTTCATTAGCGATCGCTCGCAGTAAAATTGCTGTTCAGCTCAAGAAGCCGAATCAACCGGGAAATAATCCACTGGGACGTGTGTTGTCAGTTCATGACAAAGAAAAGCACCGTAGTGTTGAGGCTCTCGAACTTCGTCTACTCGAAGCGGTTGTTGATGAACAAACAGGGTTAGAAAAAGGGCTTTCAATGTTGAAATTGTTGGCTGCACTCGCACCAATGCTCGGCCTTTTGGGCACGGTGACAGGTATGATCGAAACTTTCCAGGTGATTACTCAGTTTGGTAATGGTGATCCAAAAGTTATGGCTGGTGGTATCTCAATGGCGTTGGTTACAACAGTATTAGGCCTTGTTGCGGCAATGCCACTTTTATTGGCACATAATATCCTTAGCACTCAAGCAGAGAACATACGCAACATTCTTGAAAAACAGGGCATCGGTTTAGTAGCAGAACAAGCTGAAAGTGAAGGCAGCCAAATAGCTTCAGCAAAAATGGTTAATGCAGCGTAGGGATTGATCATGCAAGCAGATTGGTTATTACCACTAAACAACTTGTTGCTACCGCTTTCAGAATTTATGTCTCAAGGCGGAACGATATTATGGTGGTTAGCTGCAGTCGTCGCGGTCTCTTGGCTTCTTGTGGTAGAACGAGTTATCTATTTAGCTTTTACCTTCCCAAAACAGCGCAAGCATTGGATTGAAAAGTGGCATGCGAGAACTGAACACAGCTCCTGGCATGCGCATGCAATTAGACAAGGCTGGATAGGTCAGGCGCATATTGCACTTACTCAAAACCTAAACGTTATCAAGGTGATGGTCGCCATTTGCCCAATGCTTGGGCTGCTTGGTACAGTTACAGGTATGATCTCCGTTTTTGATGTTATGGCTACGCAAGGGAGTAGCGATCCAAAGCTGATGGCATCGGGTATTTCTCTTGCTACATTGCCGACGATGGCTGGAATGGTGGCTGCATTAGCGGGTATGTTTGTACATGCTCGTTTAGTGAAAAAATGCCGCTTACTGGAAATGAAATTAGAAAAATCTTTAAGGAGTCAACGATGAGGCTCGGTCGACGCCAATCACAGCAAGAAGAAGCGCAAATTGATCTTACTTCGATGCTGGATATCGTATTCATTATGTTGATTTTCTTCATCGTGACCAGCTCGTTCGTCAGAGAGTCAGGTGTGGAAGTGAATCGTCCGACAGCATCTAATGTTGTTAGTCAAAAAGATGCAGGCATCTTTGTTGCGATTACTTCAGCCAATGATATTTATATCGACAAACGTCTAGTTGATGTAGAACGCGTGCAAGCAACGCTAGAGCACTTATTACTAGAACAACCGGAAGCATCATTAGTGATTCAGGCTGACGAGCACGCTTATAACGGTACCGTTGTAAAAGTCATGGACGCGGCAAAAGGAGCGGGGGTTAAAAATATCGCTTTGGCAGCGGAGAAACGCTAATGCTGAGGCTACTATTAGCTACACCGTTTGCAGCATTCATTTCTTTAAGTTTGTTTGCGTTTATGGCATGGATGGTCGATCACGGTAATCAAAGGTCACCAACAGCAACTGAACCGTTAAGCTTTAATATGGTGATGGTTGAACAGGACAATGCCGTGCAAAGACGCCATCGCAGTGTTCCTGAACAGCCTGAAATGCCAGAGCCACCGCCGGAGTCCCCAGTTTCCAAAAGTAAGAACACGGTTACTCACACTGCCAAGCTTTCGAGTGTACCGTCATTAGGTTTGGATACCTCCATTAACGGTATTGCGATTAACGCGCCGACTTTTGGTGACTTTGGTGCTAACCAGCAGGCGATGCCTTTGCATAGAGTAGAGCCATCTTATCCATCACGAGCATTAAAACGTGGCATTGAAGGTTACGTGGTAATGAGCTTTACCATTGATGAGACTGGTAGACCAACCGATATTGAAGTTGTTGAAGCTCAACCCAAGAGAATGTTTGAACGTGATGCCATGCGAGCACTGCGTAACTGGAAATATCAACCTAAGTTAATGGATGGTAAAGCGGTCACTCAGACAGGCCAATCAGTAAAATTAGAGTTTAGGTTAGCCAAATGATCAAAAGATTAATCTTAAGCGTTTTACTACTGAGTTCAGCCACATGGAGTATTGGCGCTGAGTTAAGCCAATATGCGGCGAACAAAGCAATGAAAGCGAACCAGTACGCACAGGAAGGCCAATTACCACAAGCAATTGCGATCCTCAAAGAAGCGGATGTATCGCGTGGGTATGATAAGGCTTATTTTGAACGAATGTTAGGCGTTTTCTATTGGCAAAATGAGCAGGTAAATCCAGCGATTTCCTCATTAGAAAAAGCAGTATCTAGTGGTGAACTTAAAGATGAGCAAGGTTGGCAAACGCAAAAGATGCTAGCAGATCTTCTGCTCATGGATCAGCAGTATAGCCGCTCATTACCTCACTATTATGAGTTGGTTAAAAACGTTCCTAATACACAAAATGTATACGAACTGTGGCTCAGAATAGCCCAAGTGCATTATCAAATTGAACAATGGAATAAAGCTTTAACTGCTATTAGTGAATACGATAAGTTCAAATTACCGGATTCCGTAACGCCATTGTCAGTAAAACTGGGTGCACAAATGCAGTTGGAAAAATGGGATCAGGCAATTCCGACGTTGAAGCGCCTGATTAACATTGAGCCGCAACGCGGGAATTGGTGGCTTCAACTGGTCAACCTTGAACTTAGAATGGGTAAACGTAGTGACGCCCTAAGCAGTTTGGTGTTGGCAAAGCTGCAAAACATTCAGCTAAGCGATTCTGATTTAAAACTCCTAGCTCAACTGTATGCCAACAACAAAATTCCGGAGCGGGCCGCTAAGGTATTAGAACAGGTTGAAGGTGCAAATTCCGATATTCAAGTCATCACTCAACGCGCTTACTACTGGCAGCAAGCAAAAGAGTGGAACAAAGCCATTGATGTATGGCAGCTAGCAAGTGAGTTCGATAGAAAATATCACTGGAATATCGCCCAGATATTGCTGCAGCAAGCTCGCTATGAAGAGGCTTTAGTAGCTTTGAACTATGTTAAGCAGAAAGACAAGCAAGCTGATGTAGCCTTGGCAAAAGCTAGAGCGTTATACAAACTAAACCAATTAGAGCCGGCATTAATTGAAGCTAAGAAAGCAAACAGTATTGAACCTTCGAAAGAGGCGCAAAGTTGGATTAAGTACTTATCTCAATTGAGAAAAGCGACTGAGCAACGGACGTCATAGTCACGAGACTGCTATACAGCGATAAAGGAAAGGCCTAAGTCATTAGGTCTTTTTATATCTAATGATAACCATTTGCATATGATAATAATTATTCATACAATCAGTTTAACATTCGTTAATCAGCGTTGTTTATGGATTCTTCACAACAATTTGAACGTCTATTTGACTATGCACGGGGCGTTACACCTTACTTAGATGGTTTTATTGAGTCAAACCATCACAATTTACGTGATGCTACCGACACTCAATCCCTTCAAATCCTTTATTCTCAACTTGCCAATAACCATCCTGAAGCGGGGCAAGCCTATTGGTTAACTCGCACTTGGGATCTGCTTTGTTGGCAGCCTATATTTATTTCATTTATCGCCATTTATGGGCAAAAGTCGCTACCGGACTTAACGAGAATGGCTCAGTATCAAAAAGAATGTTTCATCACTGGGTTTAGTTTTGAACCTCACTCGTGGGTGTCAGCACGCAGGGAAACACTTATCCAGAACGCAGCGGAACAACTCAATCAACTGTTCGAACGCTACCGTGCTGCTATCAACCAGTGGGGGAGGATTCGACCAGGTTTCACCAATCATCTTTTAGCTGATCACTTACTTAACTGTTTAATTCGGTTACAGAAAGCACGACCATCTTATTCAAATCAAAAGATTTTGCAGCAAGCAAAATATTGGATATCGGCTTTTAATCTGTCAGAAAAACATCTCGATAGTCTTAAGCTTGACCCACAAACTCAACGCTTAACTCTGGTACGAACCAGCTGTTGTTTAGTCTATAAGTGTGATGGACGAGCTGTGTGTGCGAATTGTCCTCGGCTCAGCGCTAACAAACACAAACAACCAATAGCTGTCTAAAATACTTTGGTTCAATCGGTGATAACTATCTCATCAATAACCGAAACCCATTTGCGAGCTGAATCGTCACGCTTTATCTTATTAATATCAAAAAATAATATAGGTAACATAATGGCAGGGGAAAAAGCACTCGTCGTTGAAGGCGGCGCAATGCGAGGTATATTCGCAAGTGGCGTTTTGGATTCGTTTATGGAGTTAAACCACCGACCTTACGATTTCGTCATGGGGGTATCCGCTGGCGCTTCCAATCTCGTCGGGTATCTATCGAATCAACCTCTTCGTAGTTATCAAGTCATCACGCAACTCGCCACAAGCAGCCGGTTTTATAGCCCTGGCCGTTTCTTAAGAGGAGGGGATTTGGTTGATGTTCGTTGGCTCATTGATGAAGCGAATCAGCGCTATCCTATCAATGAAGCAGCGCTGTTTGATTCAATACCATTCTATGCTGCTGCAACAAATATCAGCACAGGTAAACCCGATTACTATCGTGTTACTCGTGAGAATTTTGCCACCGCGATAGAAGCAACATCCGCGTTACCTATTGCGTATAAAAAAACGCCTTGTTTTGATGGCCACTGTTACACTGATGGCGGTGTTTCAGATTCTATCCCTGTCAAAGAAGCCTATCGACGAGGGGCAAGGGATATCACTGTAGTACTGTCACATCCGGAAAGCTATCAAATGCCTAAAGTGAAAAGTGAATGGATGATGAAGAAGCTTTTTGCTCGCTATCCCGAAGTCGCAAAATCGGTAACCGCGCGAGCTGAAAAATACAATGGGTCTTTGCAATTCATACGTAATCCGCCTAAAGATGCTCGTATTCGAGTGATCGCACCACCTGAGCACTTTGCGGTTAAACGTTTAACCATGAACAAAGCAACACTGGATCACGGCTATAGCATGGGGTTAATTGCAGGGCGTATGCATGTTCATCAACTAGTTAAGACTGAAAAGAGAGCAGAGTGATGAGTCTAATTGAAAAAATGGTCGTTTTTGTATGTGAAATTGATACTTATCAATCCGTTTTAAGCGGGTTAGAAACAACGTATGCTGACAGTGAACCGGAATAGAAAATAAGGCCAGCATAAGCTGACCCTGTTTGATTACTTTTCGGCAAATCTAAGTTGCACTTGTTCATCTTGGTTTTGAATCCAGTATAAGCGCAGTCCAAGCATAATCGCAGCGGAACTAAGGCCGACGATAAACCCAATCCAGAAACCTTGAGCTCCCATCGGCTCAACAATCCAATCCGTCATCGCAAGAATATAGCCTGTTGGTAATCCAAGTAACCAATAAGCAATAAAGGTACGCACAAAAATGGCGTTCATATCTTTATAACCACGCAATGCGCCAGCACCGATGACCTGTATCGCATCAGTACATTGATAAATAGCTGAGAATAAAAGTAACTGCATAGCAAGTGAGACAACTTCTCGGTTTTCTGTATACAAGTAGGAAACCTGTTCACGGAAAATAACGGTAAGCGCAGCGGTAATGATCGCGGTAGAAACACCGAATAACAAGCCTACGTTAGACGCAATTGCCGCGCCTTTAGTATCATTTTCACCAAGCGTATGGCCAACGCGAATAGACACAGCGGCACCGATACTCATTGGTAACATAAAGATAAGCGAAGAGAAGTTAATCGCAACCTGATGGGATGCAACAATTAATGAACCTAACGGGGCAAGCAGAACGGCAACGACCGCAAATAATGTCACCTCAAAGAAAAGGGCTGCAGCGACGGGCAGGCCAAGTTTAAACAAACGCCATTGAGGTTTAAATTGCGGTTTTTGAAAATAGCTAAATAATTGAATATGCTCAAGCCGGTTTGATGTTGCGACATAAAATAACAACATGAAAAACATCAGCCAATAAACAATCATTGTTGCTACACCACACCCAACACCGCCTAAAGCGGGCATTCCTAACTTACCATATACAAAGATCCAGTTAAGAGGGATGTTGATCAATAGCCCGATAAAACCAATCACCATTGCTGGTTTAGTGAGTGACATTCCCTCAGCAAAACTACGTAGAACCTGAAATAGTAGAAAAGCAGGTACCGCGAAACTCACAGCATGTATGTAGCCAATCGTTTTTTCAGCCATTAACGTCTCTACGTCCATCAACTGCATAATATTGCCTGTTTGCAGCAGTACCAATATGGTAGGAATACAAATAAATAACGCTAAATAGCCACCCTGAAAAATTTCTGAGGCTATTTTATGTTGTCTACCTGAGCCGTTTAGCTGAGCCACGACCGGCACTAAAGCCATAAGTAGGCCGATACCAAATAGGATAGTGGGCATCCAAATACTTGACGCAACAGAAACTGCAGCCAAATCGATCGCGCTAACGCCACCAGCCATAATAGTATCAACGAAACTCATCCCGGTTTGTGCAATCGATGCAATAAGTACTGGAGTAGAGAGTTTGACTAACTTGTTAATTTCTTTCTTATAAGGATGCACATCTTTCTCCGAGACGAACGAACATGACGTTGTAATAGTAATTATTAGTTATTTTAATTATCGAGCTGACGCAGTGGTAGCGATATGTGTTATTCAGAAGGTGTTGCTGGTGTGAATGATAAAGAAATGTCACACTGAACACCACGAAAAACTAGCGGAAAAGTAAAATGTTCACTGGGATTGTTCAGGGCATGGCAAAAGTCGTGTCGATTGATAAAAAAGATAACTTCCAAACTCACGTAATTCACCTCGCTTCCCCTTTAAATGAAGGCCTATCGGTAGGCGCTTCCGTAGCTCATAATGGTTGTTGTCTGACTGTGACAAAGATTGAAGGAGCGTTAGTATCCTTCGATTTAATGCAAGAAACACTCAGGCTCACGAACTTAGGGGAAGTTCAACCTGGCTCGTTGGTCAATGTTGAGCGTGCAGCTAAGTTTGGTGATGAAATCGGTGGGCATACCATGTCTGGACACATTATGTGTTTAGCGAGCATTACTGATGTTATCGACACACCAAATAACAAAACCATTTGGTTTGAATTAGCACAAGAGCATATGAAGTACGTTTTGACCAAAGGCTTTATCGGTCTGGATGGTTGTTCACTGACCATTGGTGAAGTTAGCGGTAACCGTTTTAATGTTCATCTCATACCAGAAACGCTTGAGAGAACACTGTTTGGGAACAGGAAAATAGGCGACAAGATTAACGTCGAGCTTGACCCGCAAACCCAAGCCATTGTCGATACCGTTGAACGTGTCCTTATAGCGAGGCTATAAAACAGTTCTAGCATTTAGACTCTAGAAAATTTGTTCGTCATCTGCGTCCACAAATAACTCTATTTCATCTTGCTGTTCATTGACCGTCATATTCATATGAATTGGGTTACAACATGCAGGACAGTCGTCATAAAACTCCTGACTGCCATTTGATGAATCAAGTGTTACCGGTACATGATGGCCACAATGGGGGCAGGTAATCGATTTTTGAATATAGTTTTTCATGGTTATTCTCGCTTTATTGTTACTATTATTTTTTTGATTACTCTATGTAATAGTAAGCCGAGAAACGGTTTAGAGATGAGAAAACCGCACAAAAATTGACTAAACATAAAAAAGAGCCGACTTGTTCGGCTCTCACTGCTTTTTGTTTTTAGTTACCATCAAAAAGAGAGTATTTTTTTGATTAAATACTCAGATTCGTCGAGATAATGTCCGCCAAATTGATTGTAGTGGTTAAGGATATGATAGAGGTTATATATGTCTTTGCGCTCGACGTACCCGATATCAAGAGGCGCGATAGTTTCGTAACCTTGATAAAACTCTGGTTCAAAACCGCCAAATAGTTCGGTCATCGCTATATCACATTCACGATCTCCCCAATATGAAGCAGGATCATAGCAAATTGGTCCGATTGGACTGTTGGCGACATTTTCACTCCAAAGATCTCCGTGCAGCAAAGAAGGACGAGGGGAGTGACTGGCTAAACGTTGTTTAACAACTTCGAGAAATTCTTCGATGTTGACTAAGTTGATACCTTTCTCCAACATCAATTGCAGTTGCCAACCTAACCGTTGTTCTGCAAAGAACTGGCACCACTTTTTCGTCCATTGGTTGGGTTGAACCGTGCTGCCTATATAATTATCAATGTCGAAACCATACTCTTTTTGATCTCCCCATTGATGGAGCTTTGCTAGTTGAACACCAAATTCGAAACTATTTTCCGAATCGCTAAGGGGCTTAGTGACGAGATAATTTAAAATGATAAAGGAGTGGGTTTTCGTGCTTCCGGTCAAAACATGTTCAGGGACATGGACACAGTTGCTTTCTCGTAAAATACGCAGGTTTTCTGTTTCGGCCTCGTACAAAGGCAAAAAATCTTTTTCGTTTAACTTTACGAAATAACGCTCTTTGCCATCCGAGATCATATAGCTCTCGCTAATATCACCACCGTCTAACTTAACTTTTTCAACCATATCGTATTGAAACATTAAAGTGTCTGAAAGTTGCTGAGTGATTGCTTGCCACATAACCTTAACTCCTAGACCGTCGCTTAACCCTGTTTAGTTTAGAACAACACCTAAAACTTTACCGACGCGTAATGCAAATAATTTCATTAACTTAGTTTAATAGAGGTTTGAATTAGTGCGTTTTGTGACGCTACGCATAAAACGACTGACCAGTGATATTGCGTTTTAATTGGTTAAGCCGTCAAAATAGTTACCAATGATATTTATCGTGACAAAGTCGTAACAGTCACAGTATGTTTTGTCGCTGTTAGTTAGATTTTTATCAATGAATTGCCAGATACTTTATAGAGCAAACATATCTAATGTGTGAAAAATTCCTCACATGGCTTAGTATTATTGAAGGAATAGCCAGTTATTGGCAGTAAGCAGTAAAGCGGAGAATTATAGTGGTTGTAGAAACCGATGGTTATTTAGCACTAATTGAACACCTTTCATTCAATATGGATGTGTTTACCCGCGGCGGAGACACTGGTAAAGAGAGTGTCGAAGATGTTGTAAACGACATGGTGGCCAGTAATATCATGGCAGTGTTTGAGCAAAACCCAGAGCTGCATTCGAGTGTTCGCTTTCAATTACTTAAAGAAGCTGATTCAGTAGTCGAAGACCTTAGTGAAGTCCTTGCAGGTGTATGGCTTAAACCAGCAACGAATGATCAAATCATATTTCTTGATGAGTACATCGCTTTAGTTAAAAACCTATTTGACACTGCGGTTGCAACATACGATTAGAGCCGTAGACCTTAATATGTTTGTGCATCGACTCTTCTAAACTGCCAAAATTTCGATGCCCAATAAGGGTTATCTAATCGTGAAATGATGACACCTTTAGACGTTGAAGCATGCATAAACCTCGAATTCCCTAAGTAGACGCCGACATGATTAGTCGACTTAGATGTTTTGAAAAATACCAAATCGCCATATTGCGCGTCCTTGTAGTGGATGGTATTCCCAATTTTACTCTGCATGTTTGTGGTTCGAGGCAATGGAAGTTGCCACGCATCACGGTAGGCTATTTGCACAAACGCTGAACAGTCTATTCCGTTTTTATTTGTTCCGCCCAATCGGTAAGGAACACCTTGCCATTGGTTGTAAATCGAAAATAATGAGCTTTCGCGAACTTCAGATGAATCAATATTGGTTAGCGTCTGCGTCTGTTCGGCAGAGCGTGTCATGTTTGAGCTAGGGGTCGAACATCCAGCAATAGTGGCGAAGATGGTCAATAGGAAAGAAATACGTTTGATTAACATTGGGTTAGCCCTGTGAAATAAATATGTCATGAAACGCACCTAATATACCGAGCGTTGTATTTACTTTGGTCCCGGATTGACTATAAAAAATGATTACATCTACCAAGAGTCGAATAAGCTTTTCTCTTATTCAAACCCTGACAGCGATATTTGTAACGATTACGGTACTTGTGACAGTACTCGCTGTAACCAGCGTAAAAGGTATTGATCGTATTGGTAACCAGTTTAGCCACCTTTCTGAAAGAGCTTTACCGCTAGCGACCAACAATGCTGAGTTAACTCAAAACATCCTTGAACAGGTAAAATATATCGGATACAGCACTCGAGCAAAAGACAATGATGAACTTAACTTTGTAAAAATTGATCTTGAAGAGCTTGACCAAAATGCTCGTTCAGGGTTAGAGGAGATGAAGAGTATCACTGAACAGTTTGGTGAATTGATTGACTCATCGTTACAACAACAATTAAGTTCAGATGTCGCTCTGTTTTCTCAATACTCTTCCGCAATACTTTCATCACAGCAGCTTCAAATCGAACAATCACGTAAAATCAACGAATTGTCATCAGGGTTTCGTTATGGTTTGAGTTCCATAGGCCCAGAGATGAATCGCATTGCTTCATTTTTAGCTGTTGATAATCCTGAGTCTATGGATGCTGCAAATCGATTTGTCGCGGCTGCAAGTGTTATGGAAAGTACTTTCTTGTTACTGATGATGCAAGACGATTTAGAGTTGGCTAAGAAAGAATACAAAGAACTGAATACCCGTATTTCAGGCCTGGAGCTTGCTTTTGAAGATTTTAAAGAGTGGCATCCGGATGTTAGTGAGTTTGCGAGTTTAACGGCTCCGTATCAAATGGTGCTTGAAGGCTTTAAACAAGGAGGCATTCTTGACCAAATCATGGTTAAGCTGGAAACAGCACAACAACAAAACAATGATTTTACCAAAACGGCCCTTTTAGCAGAGAAAATAACCGAACAATTGAGTGAGCTTTCAGATATCGCTTCAAACATCATTCATGACAAAGAGACTGAAGTCAAAGGAACGATTGCTGATATAACATTGGTACTGTTAGTGAGTGGCACCGTGATCGTTGCTGTTATTGTTATCGCTTGGCTTGGCTTAAGATTCTGGGTCAATAAAGGAATGAGTAATATTACTCGTCATCTTACTTATATGACGGATCATGATTTTAGTCATAAGGCTGAGATGGTGGGGCCAATGGAGTTTAAAGGCATTGCTAGCAAGCTTAACCAAGTAGTTGAATCAACTCATGATTCACTTATTACGGTTACATCAAATTGCGATACTCTATATCGTACGGCTCAGCTCAGTCATGACGCTGCAGAAATCTCTAACCAAGGGTTAACGCGACAGAATGATGCTTTAAACGATATGGTTACTACGATTAACCAGTTAGAGGCATCAATTCGTGAAATCGCAGGGGTGACCAACGATTCCTACACTGATTCCGTGTCAGCTGCTGAACATTCTGTTCTTGGTGTTAAAGCATTAGAACAAAATCGATTACGTTTAGAGGCGTTAGAGCAATCATTAAATACTAACGAAGATGCGATGCAAGATCTGGACACTAGCGTCGCTGGAATTAGTGAGTTGGTTGACATGATTACTGGAATTGCTGAAAGTACCAACTTATTAGCGCTTAACGCGGCTATCGAAGCGGCCAGAGCCGGAGAACATGGGCGTGGATTTGCTGTTGTCGCTGATGAAGTTCGTAAGCTTGCGCGTGATACTACACAGCAAACGGGAAGTATACGAGCAATGATGAGTGAGCTTGAAGCTTCAGCTCTAAAATCGCGCCATGCAGTTAGTGATTCCCGCTCAGAAATGAGCTCTGCACTTAAGTCTAGTGAAGACGTTAAAGTTACTTTTAATGATATCGAAAAGGCTGTGAGCCATATAAGAGCGCGTATTGAGCAAATTTCAGTAGCGACGGAAGAGCAAGAGAGAGCGACCGCAGATGTGAGTCGTTCAATTACTCACATATCAGATCAAGCAAGTGACACAAAACAGCAACTCGAGTCTATGGTGGATAGCTCTGAGCAAGTTGCTGAAATTGCCGGCCTACAAAAATCAATGCTAGACAAGTATAACCTGGGTTAGCAGGGCCTAATTGTGTCTAAAAGGTTGGGTAAGCATCTTATCCAACCATTGTTCCCTCGATTGTTTAAATACAGGCAAACCAATTTTCATTCCGTCATGTCCGAGAGCTGGTTGTGCAACATAGGTGTTAAACAGCCGATCCCAAATCGACAAGAAGAAACCAAAGTTTGAGTGGGTCTCTCGCTCAATAACTGAATGATGCACCCTATGCATGTCAGGAGTGACAATCACGAGTCGTAACCATTTGTCGAGTTTCAGCGGTAGCTTAGCATTACTGTGATTAAACATCGCACTTGCGTTTAAGATAATTTCAAATGCAATCACTGCCCATGCAGGCGCGCCTAAAAGAGTCACAGCACCAATTTTAATCCACATTGATAAAAGAATTTCAACTGGGTGAAAACGTGTACCCGTCGTAACATCTATGTCTTGATCGGCGTGATGCATAGCATGCAGACGCCACAAGAGCGGGATGCTATGAAACATCTGGTGTTGCCAATAAATAATGCCATCCAACACTATAACCGAGAAGATGACCGCCGTGGTTGTCGATACGTGTAACCAATTCATTAAGCCAAAAGCGTGTGACTCTGCCCAAGTAGCAGCAGATACAGCGACGATGGGCATTAGGATAGTGATCAATAAGCTATTTAGACCAACCAAACCTAAATTGTTTATCCATCGAATCATCTTGTTTTGAGACAGGGGTTTACGAGGTGCATTAGACTCCCAAAATGCACAAATGACTAATACACTGATAAAAAACACCAATCTTATGGTTTCTGGCTGGTAGGACATAATTATCTCCGTGTGATACCAATCTACATAAGTCACTGACGCTGCACGATGCGTGAAATCAAAAATCTTTGTGGAGAAATGTGCTTTTCAACAGTAAAATTTGCACCACTTTCCAGAGTTTAGAAAAATCATGAGAATTCACGCTTTCCACCGTTTGTATCAATATAGACTCGAACGATCAACAAAACCTTTCAATGCCAGAGGTTCAAAAATCCAACGTTGTGAATTTTGTAATGTTGGATTAAAGCATTGTTTGTGTGAGTATCAACCGAATATCGAAACGCAAATCGCTGTTTTAATGATTGTTTCTCAGAATGAAGTGTTTAAGCCAAGCAACACTGGCCGCTTGATCGCGGACACAATAAAAGAAACGTATGTTTACCAGTGGAGCCGAACTGAACCTGCCACTGAGATGTTGACGCTTTTACAAAATCCAACATACTTTCCGGTACTGGTTTTTCCGGCTGAAACTAAAGAAGAGCATTCAAGAGTGCTCCATAACACTTCGACTATCGATCCAAATAAGAAACCGCTATTGGTTTTTGTTGATGGCAGTTGGCGCGAAGCGAAACGTATCGTCCGCCGATCTGAATACTTAGCGCATTTGCCTTTGGTCTCAATAGAGCCTGAAACCGTATCGAATTATGTAATGAGAAAGTCAGATAACGATCAACACCTGGCGACGGCAGAAGTCGCTAGCTTAGTATTAGAAAAGTTTGATGAAAAGTTAGCTTCAGAAACGTTACGTTTGTGGTTTGAAACATTCAAAGAAAGTTACTTACTTGGAAAGACTCGCATCAAACCCAAAAAAGAAAAAACAGCGCTAGCAGAATACATTAAGTTTAGTGATATTAATTGAGTGTTGATTTTGCGTGACAACACGTACCGTTGATTCGTTTTTGGACATCTAAACAACTTTGCAAGAATAAATAAGCCCTTGGTCACGGACTGTTGAGGGTATGATATGGATAATAGATAAATATTTTTAGTTTGCGAATTAATTGAATGACTTATCACATTTGAGTAATTGGCGTTTTATTGTTTCCTTACGAACAGGATTGGGTAGGAGAGCTTTGCATGTATTATGGGTTTGATGTCGGTGGCACTAAGATTGAATTTGGTGCATTTAATGAAAAACTGGAGCGTATAGCGTCAGAACGAGTACCGACACCAACAGACGACTATAATAAGTTAGTAGAGACCATTGCTGGTTTAGTCGCTAAATATGATGCTGAATTTGGTGTAGAAGGAACAATTGGATTAGGTTTGCCAGGTATGGAAGATGCGGACGATGCAACGGTGTTGACGGTGAATGTACCTGCGGCAAAAGGGAAGCCATTACGTGCTGATTTGGAAGCGAAAATTGGTCGTAGTGTGCAAATCGAAAATGATGCGAACTGTTTTGCTTTATCTGAAGCTTGGGATGATGAACTTAAAAACGAACCTTCTGTTATGGGGTTAATCCTTGGTACTGGATTTGGCGGTGGCCTAATTTACAACGGTAAAGTTTTTTCAGGCCGCAATCACGTCGCTGGTGAAATTGGTCATATGCGCTTACCGATTGATGCATGGTTCCACCTTGGCGGTGACAAAGCGCCTTTACTTGAGTGTGGATGTGGCAATAAAGGCTGTATGGACAACTATTTATCTGGCCGTGGTTTTGAACTAATTTATGAGCACAACAATGGCGAGAAGAAAAAAGCCATCGACATCATTAATGCGTTTAAAGAAGGTGAAGAGAAGGCGGTTAAGCACGTCGACTCGTTTATGGAACTTCTAGCGATCTGTTTTGGCAATATCTTTACCGCTCACGACCCACATGTGGTTGCACTTGGAGGGGGCCTGTCAAACTTTGATCTCATTTATGAAGAAGTGCCGAAACGTATCGGCAAACATCTTCTTTCGGTCGCTAAATGTCCAAAAATTATTAAAGCAAAACACGGTGATTCAGGTGGGGTTCGTGGTGCTGCTTTCTTAAATATTAAATAATTAGAATGCAAAAAGGGCTTGAATTATCAAGCCCTTTTTCTTTTTATCAAGGTTCAGGTTACTTCACTTGTGGCTTGGGTTTCTTACCTACACCCAAATTCTCTTTAGGTTTTAACGTAATAGTGCCAAAGCCTAATTTTTTGAAATGGTTGTCGCGATAGTTACGTACAGCTTTTGTATCCGAGATCAGCTCAAGCTGCTGTTCCATCTTCAAATAATCTGAAATGTCTATACCCTCAGCTTCAGCCACCGCTTCGTGAATATTACGGTGTTGTTGGTAAGAAAACGTTAGGGTTTTCTCTTCGTCTTTATAGGTATAAATAATTGTTCGAGCCATAAGTTCTCTCGTTTGCGATGACTAGGGTATTCTTGGGGGCTAGATTCTGCCTTGTAACGGTATAATTGTCACGCTTTCACCGGCTTTAACTGTGTCAGCAGCTGGAGAAATCTCAATTAAGCAGTTTGCTTCACTCATTGAACGCAGGATTCCAGAACCTTGTTTCCCGGTAGATTGAACAACTAACTGGCCTTGAGAGTTAATACGATAGATACCACGAGTAAATTCAGTTCGACCTTGACGCGAACGTAAGTCTTCTGTTGCGATAGCTTTGACTTTCAATGGCTGAAAATCGGATTCACCTTGCATTTTCCTTAGTGCAGGTTCAACGAAGTTAATAAAAGACACCATCACTGCAACTGGGTTTCCAGGTAAACCAAAAATTGGCTTATCTTTAATTTTTCCAAAAGCAAGCGGACGCCCTGGACGCATATTTATACGCCAAAATTCAATTGAACCCAACGACTCAAGAGCCGCTTTAATAAAATCAGCGTCGCCAACCGATACACCACCTGAGGTAAGAACCACATCGGCCTGTTCTGCGGCTTTGTCCAATACATCCAGCATCTTTTGTTCATTGTCTTCAATAATACCAAGGTCAATGATTTCACAACCTAAATGAGTCAGTAACCCAATCAAGGTATAACGATTTGAATCAAAAATGCGTGTATTACAGGCTGGAGTGCCTGGTGCTTGTACTTCATCGCCGGTGGAAAATATAGCGACTTTCAATTTGCGATAAACAGAAATCGAACTCAATCCTAGCGACGCGATCATACCAAGTTCTGGAGACGTCATTCGTTGTCCGGTATTAAACACATTCTGTCCCAACGCTAAATCTTCACCGGCGCGACGAACGTTTTGGCCAGGCTTTATATTTGCGTCGCCAAAAGAAACCATATCGTTAGACACGTTAGCTTGTTCTCGCATAACAACTGTATCAGCGCCGTCAGGTACCGCTGCTCCGGTCATAATTTTCACCGCTTGGCCTTCATCAAGGGGATGAGGGTAGTGATAACCAGCTAAAACTTCTGCAACGATCGAATATTCTGTTCGCCCCAAATCTTCACTTCGAATTGCAAAACCGTCCATCGCAGAGTTCTTGTAAGAAGGAACGTTAACGGGGGAATCCAGATTTGTTGCAAGAACTCGGTTGTAACACTTTTCAATAGCGACTTGCTCAGATTGTTGAATCGCAAACACACTTTCTAATATCTTTTTTCGCCCCTGTTCTACTGACAAAAAAGCGGGAGAAAGGGTGTCACAACTTGCAGGAGTGATTAAGTCGCGCTGTTTATTGGATTGGATGTAATCAATAACAAAAATAGCAATAGCGTCTAAATCGTTAATATCAAGCTGAGGTAGTTCACTTGAAACTACTTCATCAGCGGCTATGGCGACAATGTTTGAGTCATTAGGGTGGAGCCAAGGTTTATTGAGCTCTTTTCTGTGCAACTCAATTTTTGGGAATGCTATGTTTTTACAACCTTCGACCAAAATAACATCGAGCTTGTCACTGTCGAATCTTGTTAGAAGGTAATCAAATTCGGCTTCTGCATCAGGAGTCTCAGTCATCAAAACGTGTCGGTTTCTCGATGCGATAAGCATTTGGCTAGCGCCTGCTTTACGTAAACGGTAACTGTCTTTACCAGGTACATCGACATCGAAATTATGATGAGCGTGTTTTAACACACCTAGACGCAGACCTGCCGCTGTCAATTTGGGGATTAATGCTTCAAGTAACGTTGTTTTTCCTGTTCCAGAATAAGCAGCAAACCCAAGCAGAGGGAGGTTAGGGCGTTGAGATATCATAAATGTAACGATCCAAATTGCGCCAGTTCTTCTGGCGTATTTAAATTAAAAAAGCACTCAGTTGAGTCGCTAAAATCCACATATTGAGTATGACAGTCATTATACAGCAGGATGATTTTACGGTCTCCGCGTTCAAGAAAGGCGGTAAGCTTTGGCAATACTCTTTTATGGTAGAGGGTAAATACGGGTTGAGCGTGCTCGCCATCATGAGCAACAATAATGTCGCTTTCATCAGTTACAGCGTTACAGAAGCGTTCAACTAAGTTGCGAGAAATCAAAGGACTATCGCAGGGAACAAAGCCAACCCAATCTGTATTTGCGTGAATCAATCCACTATGAATTCCGCCCAGAGGACCAAGAAAACCATCAAAACGATCACAAATGACCTCACCAAATTCGGCATAGTGTTCTAAATTTCGATTGGCGTTAATTAAAATGTTTGGCGTCTGTGGATATAGCCGCTCAATAACATGTTTGATTAGCGGCTTTTCGTTTAACTTTATTAAGCCTTTGTCGTTTCCACCCATACGACTGGCTTGACCGCCAGCTAAAATTACCCAACTAGTTTGAGAGGGAAGTAACATAGGATTTCTCTTTATTCGGTTTCACAATATGAAGTAGAGGTGATTCTGTGAGGGTACAATCCTTTAACCACCACTGTTTTTTACATAATTCTGTCAGAGCGTTAGCCTGATGACTCGTAATGACAAGGCTTGACCCCCTCGCTAATAAGTCTTTTGCCATAACGACCAGTCGTTCGATCGATTCCTGATCTAAAGACGCACTAGGTTCGTCCATTAATAAAATGGACGGGTTTAAAATCCACGCACGGGCCATTGCAACACGTTGCCTTTCGCCACCGGACAGAACCGAAATATGCTCATCTGCCAGAGTTTCTAAACCAACCATTCTCAAAGCGTTAATCACAATAGAACGTTTGTCTTTGGTGTTATGAGCGCTAAATCTAATACCATAAGCCACATTGTGATACACCGTTGTATCGAACAAATAGGGGGTTTGATGCAGATAAACGACGTCGCGGTGAGCTGATGTGCTAAGTACATTCCGCCACCACGGCTGTGAATTAGATACTTTTCCTTTTGTGGGCTTCTGGAGTCCAGCAAGGATTTTCAACAGCGTGGTTTTACCAACACCATTATCACCTTTTAAATAAATTGCATCATTAGGACCAATGCTCACATGGTCTATATGAAATAAAACACGATCTTTAAAACGCATTGATAACTGCTTGGCATCAAGTTTAACTGTCATCCATTATCCTTAAGTGCGTAAAAAGCCTTTTCCGCGCATGGCGGAGAGTGCAAAATTTAAGGCTAACGCTAAGCATAGTAACACCATTCCTAATGCAACTCCTTGTGCGAAAGCGCCTTTGTGACTTTCCATTGCAATAGCCGTGGGAATATTTCGAGTTAAGCCCATAATGTTACCGCCGACCATCATTGAACACCCCACTTCGGTGACAATACGCGAAAAACTCGCGATAGTTGCGGCGAATAATGGAAAACGAGTTTCCCAGATCATCGTTGCAGCAACACGTAAGGGGGATACTCCAAGCGTCATCGCCGTTTCAATCGTCCGACGATCACTTGATTGCAATGCGCCGTGCATCATTGAGACCAAAATAGGGAAACAAATCATCATTTGACCAAGAATCATCGATTTTTGGGTAAATAGCATTGACCAATCGCCGAGAGGACCGGAACGCGAGAGCAACATATAAAGTAGTAAACCAATTACAACCGTAGGAACAGCTTGTAGTGTATTGATCACTGATAGTAGAGCCCATTTACCACGAAAATCGGTATAGGCCAGTATAAACGACAATAAGATTGCGGGGATGAGTACCAAACAAATGGCTGTTAGTGAAACACTAAAGGAGACCGCTACGATCTCCCATAGTTCAGCATCAAAGTTCACAAGGAGCGTAAACGCTTCTTGTGTTGTTTGCCATAGGCTCATAAGTAACCGTTATTTATCTGCGTTCGCAACAAACAGTTGTTGACCATTCAGCTTGAAGCTATTAATCAACTGCTGACCTTTATCCGTTACTAACCAATCACTCAATGCTTTAGCACCCTTATAGTTTGTTGTTGGGTAACGTTCGGGGTTTATTAGGATAACTTGGTAAGGATTAAACAGTTTGTCGTCGCCTTGGAATAAAATGTCTAAATCAAGTTTGTTTTGATAAGCCAGCCAGGTTCCTCGATCTGTCAGCGTATACGCTTGCATTTCGTTAGCCATATTTAATGTCGGCCCCATACCTTGACCTACCGAACGGTAACCACCAAAGTTAGGTTCGATGTTTGCTTGAGCCCAAATACCTAACTCTTTCTTATGTGTACCGGAATCATCTCCACGAGAGATAAACACTTCGCCAGACTTAGCTATTTTATCGAAGGCTTTGATAACGTTATCTTGTTTACTAATTTGGGCTGGGTCGTTTTTAGGGCCAACAACAACAAAGTCGTTGTACATCAGTTTACGTGGTAATACGCCATATCCTTTATCTACAAAGGCGGCCTCAGACTTAGGTGCGTGCGTCATTACTAAATCAACGTCGCCATTTTCGCCCATCTTAAGTGCTTTGCCTGTACCCGTGGCAATGACATCAATTTTATAACCGGTTTCTTTTTCAAAAGTAGGTAATAAATAGTCAAGAAGACCAGAGTGGTAAGTACTGGTGGTTGTCGCCAATTTTACTCGGTGCGAATCGTCTGCACTTGAAGCCGAGTAACTAACCAAAGCCAATGACGCTGCTGCGATAGCAAAAGAAAACTTTTGATTCATTTGATATTCCATTCTTATCAGGTTGATCTTTATTTTTTTATGAATAACGTTGTTATCGATTTAATGGTGGGTGTTATTTGCAATCAGGATCTTGCAATCAAGATGCCAACTATAATAAGCGCAAATATGTACACAAAGCAGACAATAGCATGATTTATATTAGAAAATTTGGTTAGAGCGCACAATTAAAGGGACAAAATGTCTCAATGTAGACACATTGGTAGTATGGTTAAGTGAGTCGTTATGTCCCATTCATAGTTATTTCTAGAGAAAGTAATGAGTAATTCCCAAGATTCGAAACAAACGCTGTTATATCAAGCCTTCTCCGTTCTTGTTGTTGACGATGAAACGGGCATGCAAGCGATATTGAAAAAAGCCATGACAAAGTGGTTTTCTAAAGTGGATTGTGCAGGTTCGGTTGATGAAGCTGAAGCGTTTAGAGCAAACCAGCATTATGACTTGATCATACTTGATATCAATTTGCCAGGGCGTTCAGGAATAGAATGGGAAGAAGCGTTTAATGACGAATACCATAAAGCAGAAGTTATTTTCATGACTGGCTATGCGGATCTTGAAACGGCGATCAGCGCCTTAAAACTTGGCGCTTCTGACTTTATTCTCAAACCATTCAATTTAGAACAAATGATGCAAGCCGTTAAGCGATGTATGGATAAGTGCTTAACCGAGAGAATGCAGTACGCACTCAAACATGATTTTGAACGACACACCACAAGTAAAATCATTGGACAGTCAGAGCAAACTCAACAACTCAAACAATTAATTTTACAATTTTCGCCGTCTCGAGCATCGGTTCTTATTGAAGGTGAATCTGGTACCGGTAAAGAGCTGGTTGCACGTGGAATCCATGAAGCCAGCGGTAGAAAAGGACCATTTGTTCCCGTTAACTGTGGGGCTATAGCACCAGAATTACTAGAAAGTGAATTATTTGGTCATACATCTGGTGCGTTTACTGGAGCTAAAAAGAGTCGCGAAGGGTTATTTCGAGTCGCCAATAGCGGCACTTTGTTTTTAGACGAAATTGGTGAAATGCCTCTTACGATGCAATCTTCACTACTCAGAGTGCTAGAGCAAAGAACCATTCGTCCGGTCGGGACGGAAAAAGAGCTAACTATTGACGTTAGAGTTGTCGCCGCGACCAACCGAAATCTAGAACAAGAGGTAGAAAAAGGACGCTTTCGTCGAGATCTGTATTACCGTTTAAACGTGCTTAAGATCGATGTAACACCGTTGAGAGAGCGGAAGAGCGACTTGAAAGAATTGATACCGTTTTTTACACAACAACTATGTAAAGAGCTGGCAATGCCAATACCTAAGTGGGCCCATGAAGATGTTGCAGCAATGGCCGACTACAACTGGCCAGGCAATATTCGAGAGCTAAAGAATCTGATTGAGCGATGTATTCTCTTAGGTAAGCCACCTGCACATTACTGGCGAGAAATGAACGGGATCCCGCTTCTAAATGAAGATTTGGTGACGTCGTCACTTAATATGAAAGAAGAGAAGAATTTAGAATCTGAACAAATTCATTCTTCAAAGGGTTACCCGAATGAGTGGAGTTTAAAAGAGGTTGAGCGTGCTCATATCCAACAACTGGTTGATTTTCATGCTGGGAATAAATCCGCTGCAGCGCGAGATCTTGGTGTCGCGCGTAAAACACTAGAAAGAAAATACAAAGACTGGGAAAGCGAAGGCATTGACAATGTTTAGTCGAATCCATTTTTGGCCTAAATGGCGTAATCGCTTCCAAACTATGGTCCGCTATCGTTTGTTGATTCTGACTTCTGTACCAATAGCGTTTACCTTGCTTGCATTGATTGCGATTTCAGTCTATTGGTCACTGCATTATACTTGGCAAAGTACCTTGGTCGATGTCTCTGAAAGACTCAACGTTGCCAATAATGCGATAAAATTAGTACAAGAAAATCAAGTAACTAGAGTTGAAGCGTTCTCAAATTCTTATGAGTTTATTACTCAACTAAAATCGCAAGATCATAATGATTTGAATCGTTGGGTTGGTGAACAAAAACAACGTTATCAACTCGACTTTCTCACTTATCACTCGGTTAAGTCTATTGAGCAAAAATTCCGATATTTGCAACTGACACGAAAACAAGCTTTTTTTGATGTGCTAGATAAGGATGAGTTAACACAACTCGATACTGAATTGGCTAAAAGAGCAAAAGTCACCGAACTCGCTTCTAACCATGTGGAACAGCGAGGTTTAATCAGTCGAACTGTCATACCGGTTTTCAATGCTGACAACGATATCATTGGATTCCTTGATGGTGGTTTACTCCTTAATAACAGCACAGGCCTAATAGATGAGATTCGTGATATTGTTTACCCGTCGGATCGAGACAATTTAAGACCGTTGGGTACCTTAACCCTGTTTTTGGACGATCTACGTGTCAGTACCAATGTGCCATTAAACAGTGATGAAAGCCAAGGACGGGCTATTGGTACCAGAGTATCGAATGAAGTTCGTCAAGCCGTATTAGTCGAAGGTGGCGAATGGTTTGACCGAGCCTATGTCTACGATGCCTGGTACATAACGGCATATCAGCCAATAAAGGATCAATACGATAACATTATTGGAATGCTTTATACTGGTTATCTCATGTGGCCGTTTATTAAAGCTTACATCACCAATATTATAGAAATAGCCATCATAACCTTAGTGCTTCTCATTGTTTCAGGCTTATTTGTATACCGAGGTTCCCGTGACTTATTTCATCCAATTGAACGAATCCATCGCGTGGTTAAGTTAGTTCAGTTAGGCAAAAACCAGCGTATTGGTACATTGGGTTTAGATGAAAAACACGAACTGGCTCAACTAGCAAAGCAGTTCGACAATATGTTGGATCTCTTGCAGCAACGTAATGAAGAAATTCAACTAGCTGCAAATGAACTAGAAGAGAAAGTACAACACCGCACCGCTAAGTTACGGGAACAAACTCAGCAACTGGAACATCATATCCAACTGCTACACACCACTCGCGATAAACTGATCGTACATGAAAAATTGGCCGCACTCGGTGAGCTTACTGCGGGTATTGCGCATGAGATAAACAATCCAACGGCTGTAATTCTTGGCAATACTGAACTAATACAGTTTGAACTCGGAGAGGATGGTGAAAGAGTACAAGAAGAGATAGCCGCGATCTTGCAGCAAATTGATCGGATTAGAAATATCACCAGAAGTTTGTTGCAGTATAGTCGTCAAGGCGGTGTTCAGGATGAAATCACTTGGCAGCATGTCAATCCGATTATTGAAGAAAGTATTACTTTAGTTAAAACTGGCACCAAGAAAAGAGACATTAACTTTAACCTTGATTTAAAAGCGAAAGCTTCTGTTGAAGTCAATCGTCATCAATTGCTGCAAATTTTAGTCAATTTGCAGATGAATGCGATTCACGCGATGAATGGTAAGGGGCGACTGACCGTTCGTAGTCAGGATTGGATTAAACAGGGTGAGATATCCGGTGCTGTTATTTATATCGAAGATGAAGGCTGCGGTATTAAACCCGAAAATCTCAAACGTATATTTGACCCTTTTTACACCACTAAGCGCGATGGCACCGGATTGGGATTGTCGGTTTCGCAAAGTCTGTTAAGTCAGACGGGAGGGGAAATTCAAGTTGAGTCTGAAGTTGGTAAAGGCTCCACGTTCAGTATCTATTTACCGATAAAAGCCGAAACCGATTTAATCATTGCGCAATCGTTCTAGAAATACAAAAGCCTCTTTGCAGAGGCATTTTACTATTGAGCGTGAACTGCTATTTTCGGCGGCTTTATTCCATGCTGGCGGAACTCGTTCATGACTCTCAGCGTAATATCCGTTTCAAACAGCTTTTCATAAGCGGTATCCACTACATAGGCTTTGCAGGTCAGTTGTACAGCAAAGTAATTTTCAGTAATCGTTTGGTTTACTAATACCGTTACTGGCTTAGGTAAATGAATATAGCGGCTTGAAGAAGCTGCTTCTTGAATGAGGTCTCGAGCCAGTACGATATCCTCATCAATCCCTACATAGAATGGGATAACCACTTGCATATCCAGCGCACCATAGTTTCCACTCACCGCGACTTCATTTAAAAACTTGTTGTTTGGGATAGTGATGATGTCATCGGACAGGGTTCGCATACGTACTGAGCGTAAGCCAATGGTAATAATATCACCATAGTGCCCCTCAAACGTGACGCGGTCACCCACTTGAAACGGGCGATCTATCATTACGGTAAGTCCTGCGATAAACGATGCGGCTAAATCTTTTAACGCAAAACCAACCGAGACAGCCAGTGTCCCTCCAATGAGCGCGAGAATATGGTCATTAATCCTAAAACTGAGTACGAAGACCACGACCCCCGCCGTCATATAGACAAAGAATTGCAGAAACGATTGCAGCTTTTGCAATAACATTCGGTATTGAGCAAATTGACTACCGACCGTTTCCACGACCGAACTCATAAACTTTAACAACAGCCATGTCGCTGCGATGATGAGTATCGAGAAAAACACGCCACTCCAACGAACAAGACTAGCGATTTGTTGAAAACTCTCGGCACTCACCGCTTCTTCGGCAAAAGCTTGACCCGAAAGTGTCATTATCAATAAACCGACAATAAAGGAATTATTTACAGATTTGATGGTTAACTTCATTATTTCACCAGTAAGTGTTGACGGTCGAGAACATTGGTGATGGTTCGATACCAGTGATCGGAAACTCGGGCCTTATCTTCTGCCCATTCTAAATAGCCTCGGCTTTGGAAGTAACGGACTATACCGGTGACTTCAGCAATGCTTAACTGAGTGCATTTCGATAATTCTTCGCTTGAAGCGACCTCTAATTGAACAACCGAACGTAATACAGCAAGCATAGGTTTGGGCATTTGTTCCAGTTCCTGCGAGTCGGGAACATGGAACAAACGAACATTAACAACCCCAGTTTCTTTATTTTTGTTCAGTGAACGACGAAAAAACCTCAACGCGACGGTTGGGTTACCATCTGAGTAGTGCCATAAGATACGGTAAAAACCTTGCTTAGCGCGCTCATCATCACTTGAGTCATCTTGGTCCCATTGTTTAGGCACCACGAGCCCTTCAAAACAGACGGGGGATTCAACATTCTGATTTATCCGGCTATCTAATAAGCTATGCATCTGCTTCTCAGTCCAGCGAGGAAGCATAGTCACCAAATCAAACAGCAAGCGTTCTCCACGCGCGCGATCAACAAACCGCCAGTTTGATTTCTCGATCGCCATGATAACGCGGTGATTCTTCTTAGAGCGGCGCAATAAGTTGGTCAATTTCATCAAGCTGTTTAGACCGCCGACCATCGGCTTAACCAGTCGTTGAGCATTATCAATAGCAACGAGGTAGGTTTGTTCACTCTTACGCAGATAAGAGAGAATCTGGATTTCCGTCGCTTCTTCTTCCAAACCAAGGCTTAGGGCAAACAAGCTCAGCAGCTCGTTGTAACCAGAGTAAGGGCAATTCAAATAAAGCGGCTCAGCATTTTTGACTTTATTTAGCAAGGTATACAATAATGTTGTGGTTCCGATACCGCGTTCTCCAGTCACGACACACACTGCCGGACTGTCAGTCATTAAATAGCGAGACAGCTGCTTAATTTCATCGCTGCCATAATCAATCAGTTCACTATCTATCGAGCCTGGAAGAATATAGTTAAACGCTTCATCACCTTTGATACGGACATGGTTGTGGTCAGAAGAAATACTTTCGGTCTGCTTCGCGACTTCGATACGGAATAGATACGCGAGCGCTTGACTAAAGAAAGTGTAATTGGATAACGCCGATATCAACTTGTACTGTAATGTGTGAGTAAGAAGCCATATTAGCGTCGCCATAGTGGCAAACACTCTTACTGCGAAAGTGTCTTTCTTACTTATCGTCCAATTAATCCATAATGGTCGGTCGGCCGCTTTCTCAGCATAAGCAAAAATACGTTCTCTCCATAGGTTGAGTACCGACACTATCATGATAAAGAACCACGCATACATGGTGTTTAAGATCCAATAATAGATGGTGCCTTTACCCAGTGTACGTTCTGACAACTGTAGAATCACGCCAGTGATAATGACCGTCCAGACGATTCTCCGTATGGTACTCAATCGTAATGCCATTAACGCTTTGTTGGATGTATGGCTATATCTGTAAGTCATTTCGAGAATCAAACTAACCGCGATTGCGCCACCCCAGATCCACCAAATAAAAATCTCTAGAAAAATCAGGTGCTGAAGGCTCTTTATTTCTGCTAAAACCTGCAAAGAAAACGTAATGGCAATCAACCAAGCGATGGCTTTGTTTGCCTTGCTCAAATACCAAATCGCTCTTGCCCATAAAGAAGGTGAAGATTTGTCCTTTAGATAAGCGTTTCTAAATAATTCAATGAGACGTTTACTGTGTCGCAACCACCAAACGAGTAAGAAATAAATGAATATCACTTTACACACCGACCAGATAAACGGTACCGGTGAAATCAATAGATCGTTATATAGGGATTTAAAACTACGTAACTGAAAATAGGCCAGATACTCAATATTCAGACGAGCTAACTGCCACTCTTGTTTAAACTGAGTGACCCCGTTTGGACCAAACCCAGTGAGCTCAGAGCGAGTAAATTCATCGACAGATTGCAGCAAGTGTTGTTTTGAATAAGTAAGACTTAATTGCGTTAAGTAGTTTTGTTCAAGATTGAACCAGTTGAGTTCATCACTTTGATTTCGGTAATTGTTTAAAGAGTGGGAGAGGTCATTGATGTTTTCTGTCTGAAGAACAAGTGTTGCTCTCAACAGTTGTTGTACTTCGCCCATCTGCTTATCACTCATAAAAAGTGTATCAGGAAGGGCATCCACTTGATTCTGTATGTCTAACGCTTGTGCGTTTGCTTTGGGACTCGTTTCAATATCAACAAGATCCCATTCAGCATGCACAGCCGTTTGCCAACAAACCAGCGAAAACATCAAAAAGAGACGTAACAAAATTTGCATATAAATTATCGTTTTTTAAGCTATTGATTTCATAAACCAGTGTAGTTGGAATACAGAAAATTGGATATAACAGATTTATTTATAGCTGTAGGAAAATAAAGAAGTTTCGTGCTTGTTTAGCTTTTGATACGTTAAGCGATTGCCGACGATAAGGTGATCGTCGGCGCAGGCGGGTTTACCATTATTCGGCTAAATGGCCTTTTACATCAAAATCAACCTTTTGTGCTCCGCTATACACTTGAAAACGGCGACCTTTTGCTCGTGCAATCGTCGTAATACCAAATTGGTGAGCGAGATCTAACCCCATCTGAGTTACCCCAGAACGAGACAGCAACACAGGGATTCCCATCTGAGCGACTTTTATCACCATTTCAGAAGTTAATCGGCCAGTGGTATAAAAGATCTTATTATCTCCCGTTTCACCATTTAGCCACATTTCTCCGGCTAATGTGTCTACAGCGTTATGGCGACCGACATCTTCGACAAACGATAAAACCTTGTCTCCTTGACACACCGCACAACCGTGTACTGCTCCAGCGGCTTTATAGGTGTCGTTGTAATGTGTCAGAGCCTCTAAAGCTTGATAAATTTGCGATTGCTTTAATGTCGTTTGTGGCACCTGATAGTGCTCCAACTGTTTCATCACGTTGCCATACATGGTTCCTTGACCACATCCCGATGTTACCGTTTTCTTTTTTAAAGCTGGCTCAAGGTGATCGAGTGACTCTTTGGTGACAACCGCTGCTGAGTTCGTTTCCCAATCAATAATGATCGACTCTAAGGCTTCGGGATCATTAAGGAAACTTTGATTCTTCAGATACCCTAACACCAATGACTCTGGACGAGAGCCTAATGTCATCAAGGTGACGATTTCTTTCCAATTGAGCATGACTGTAAGAGGGCGTTCGCAAGCGATAGACTTAGTCATCACTTCGCCATACTCATCAAATACCTCGACTTCAATGGTTTGTAATGGGTTTTCACTGGTTTTAATAATCGTTGGTTGCGCCACGTGACCTTCCTGGTGAGTTAAATTCTAAAATCGAAAGCAGCAATTATCATTCCATCGTCACAGCTTGCGATCTTCTGTCGATATTAAAGCGCAAATTGACATGATATTAAATGGATGACAACGCACAAATTCGTACTACGCTTGATCCAATGGCTCAATATTTGCTTTACATCGCTCTAACCATGAAAGGATTAGGTGCTTATGTCCGAAAAAAATACTACAACGCTGCCTGTTGAGAAAAATGAAAGCTGTTGGCCAATGAATTGCCAACTTAAAGATCATGAAATTACGACCGGAATGTGGACGACAACCCAATGGCAATTACTCGGTTTTGATTTGTCGACTTCTCGCAACGCTGAACACTTTGCTGTGCTGGAGTTATTCCGTGATGAGCGCACTGATTACCGGTTCAATTTAAGTTCTCAACAACCTAAACTCTTCCTCGTTCTTGAACAACCAGAAACCAACGAAAAACCTAAAATTGTTCGGCTAGTGGCATCGCAAAGCGTTGCTGGTCAATACATGGATGGTGAGTATTTGGTACTGTCTACAGATATGCCTTTAGCAGTTCAAGCTTGGATGGAAGCTTTTATTGGCAGACATGGAGAACTACTAGAAGTACGCCGTAAGAAACGTCACGGCGCGGGGAGGTCTAGTGGTCAGTAATCACTTTTTATCCCGTTGGTCTAAGCGAAAAATTGAAGGGCAAGAAGAGCCTGAACAGTCTGATGAGCTTGATTTATCAGTCAGTGAACAGCTCCCTGGCAATTCGACTATTGAAACAGAGTCAGTTCACATTCAAGACAGTGATGAAAGTGTTGCGCAACCACAGTCCATTGCCTCATTACTTGCCTCTCAAGCAGCAAAGGAAACCAAGAAAGCCGCATTAAGAAAGCTCTTTTTAAGCGGAGAGTTTAGCGAAGTTGATCGCCTGAATGATTACGACCATGACTACAGCTCTGTAAAACCTTTGGCATCTGAAGTCGCTGAACAGTTGAGGCAGTGGTGGAGTAAGACTTCAGATGACGTAGAAGAATTGAGTGACGACACAGATAAAAACAGCCCCGTCGCAGAGCCAAGTCAAACTGAAAAAAGCGTTGAACAACAAATGGAAACAGAGCTTTCTGAACAAGATCACAACGATGAGACAAAAAATACCACATAACAAGTAGGTACATTTTGACTAACTTCTTAAAATGTCACTATGGGACAAATTGTCTCACACTATGAATATCAGAGAGATAATATACGGATAACATCAATAACTCGCTGATTAATTAGCCGAAATTTATTGGAACACTATTTGCTAATGTAAACATATCTATTTAAACGGGTTCCGTTTGGATAAACACTGGAAGCGAGCAAATGCTAGAACAATACTTACAACAATCGACTTCGCGAAATGGTATCGCACGGCTATCTGCTATTGAAAATACCGTCGAACTAACCAACTTAATTCCACCAACTGTCAGTTATGAAAGTGGTGGTCATACATTAATTATTGGCCCTACGAGTTTAATCGAACGTGTTGAACAACAGCTACCTAATGTTAATTCGCTTACATTGCTGTCTGTAGACGGAGAAAAGGGTAAGCATAGCAACCTCTATTTTACAGATAGCGTACAAATAAGCGGTTACCTTGGTGCTTTTACTGTCATGGTCGACAATCAAGGTACGAGCACAAATTTGGCTAAAGTCGCCATAAATCGAGATGCGTTCGATATTATTCTTGATATGTCACTGAATGGTGTGATGACTGAAGAAGTACCTGTGCCGGGTTATTTCCCTGTAGGGCGTGGTCATCCAAAATTAGCTGACGCCTTAGAACAAATTCCTTCACTGGTCGGTACCTTTGATAAACCTAAGTTCTTTAGACTCGATACGGATTTGTGTGCGCACAGTTCACGGGGCGTGAAAGGGTGTGAGCGTTGTGTTGATGCTTGTCCCGCAGGGGCATTATCAAGCGAAGGCACAGAAAAAACGGGTCATCGAATCGAAATAAATCCGTATTTATGCCAAGGCGTTGGTACATGTGCGACGGCATGCCCGACAGAAGCGATTCATTACGCGCTGCCAAACCCAAAAGATACCCAAAAATTTATTGAACGTTTACTCAGTAACTACTTTCGGGCTGGCGGTGAAAAACCGATTGTACTCATCTGCAGTGCAGAACATGAAACGTATAACGTCATGGCACTTAAAACTTTACCAGATAATGTTATTCCAGTGACGGTTGAAGAATTACCTTCAGTTGGCATTGATACTTGGTTTGCTGCTTTGACAAACGGTGCGACGCAGGTTCTTTTTGCTGCCAGCCGTCATATGCCAGCAACAATTCAAAGAATTTTAGAACAAGAAGTTTCTACCGCTCAGACGTTTCTTGATCAGCTAGGACTAGCTAAAGAGACCGTTGATATCCTTTATCTTGAGTCCTTACGTGAATCTGTGCCAACACTGGTTATTGACGATCTCACGGTTCGTTTGGGCGAACTAGAGGGCAATAAACGAACGCGTTTGTTCCAAGCGCTTGATGCGCTAGGTGAGCAGTTTAATGTTGATAAAGTTAGTCAGCCATTAGAAGCGTCAGCACCATACGGAACTATTCAGTGTTCAACAGACGATTGCACACTCTGTATGAGTTGTGTTGCCGTTTGTCCGACGCGCGCACTTCACCATGATGGTGACGTTCCGGGTTTGAAGTTGGTTGAACAAGATTGTGTTCAATGTGGCTTATGTACCAAGGCGTGCCCAGAAAATGCCTTAACCAGCGTTCAACAGATGAACTGGGACAAAATGTCTCGTCAGTCAGCGATAACACTTCATCAAGAAGAGCCTGCGCTATGTTTACGCTGCCACAAACCTTTCGCACCTAAATCTATGATTACTATGTTGCAAAATAAGTTACAAGGTCACTCGCATTTCTCTGATGCAGCGGCTCTAAACCGTATTGCTATGTGTGAAGACTGCCGAGTCGTGGATGTGTTTGAATCGATGGCTAATGACCCAGAGCAGCAACTCAAATATTAAGGAATAGGCAATGGAACAGTCTCAATCTATGCGCTCTGACATTTATCTGTTACTGGCAACACTATTTAGACAAGCGCCAAATTCAGAATTGTTAGGTTTTTTATCCGAATTAGAATTCGAAAACAATGGCACTCCGATGGCCAAATCTTGGTCTGCATTAGTTGATTCGTCTAAGGAGGCCGTGGAGTCACAGATTGCTGATGAGTACCAAGAGTTATTCATTGGTATCGGTCGCGGTGAAGTGGTGCCTTTTGCTTCATGGCATGTCACAGGCTCGCTGATGGAGAAACCGCTTGCCGATATTCGTTCTGATCTTGCTCAGCTTGGATTAGAGCGAAGCGAAAACGTGAAAGAACCTGAAGACCATATCGCTGCGTTATGTGAAATCATGTCGTATTTATGTGAGGCGGAAGAAGGTCAGCAGAAAGCCTTTTTCAACCGCCATATTGCGCCATGGTTTGAGCGATTGGTGAACCAAATTATGTCAGCTCCAAGTGCTCAGTACTATCTAGCTGTTGCTCAGCTACTCGGTGCATTTTTGTCTCTGGAAAATGTGTCATTTACAGAAGCAAAAACCAGTAAACGTAATACCCATAAAATAGAAGTAAAGAACCTGTCAAATTAAAGCGATGGTATCGCTATAACGTGATGTATTAGGACATCAGCTTGTTGAAGACAACAAGAACGGGATAAGGAAGCAATGATGAAAAAACAACAAAAAGAGTTTGATCAAAGCAGACGTGACCTGATCAAAGGAATTGGTACGGCCGCTGTGGTGGGAGCTGTTACAGCAACAGTTTCACAGAGTGTCAGCGCCAAAGAAGAGGTTAAAGATGTCGTTCAACCTCTACAAGACGGATATCACGAGACTCAACACATTCGTGATTACTACGACACGCTATAGGAGCTCTGAGATGAGACTAACTAAACGTTCGGATAACGTAACTAAAGAGAAAAATCAGCTCGGAATTAGTCGTCGTGCATTTATGAAAAACAGCTCACTTGCCGCTGGTGGTGCAGTGGTTGGTGCTGGCCTGTTTGGCCCTGGTATGATCAAAAAAGCACAAGCTGTCGAAGCTGATCACAACGCAAAAATTGAAGTCAAACGCACGATTTGTTCTCACTGTTCGGTTGGCTGTGGGATCTACGCTGAAGTACAAAATGGGGTATGGACCGGTCAAGAGCCAGCTTTTGATCATCCTTTTAATGCTGGTGGACACTGTGCTAAAGGTGCAGCGCTGCGTGAACACGGTCATGGTGAACGCCGTTTAAAATATCCAATGAAATTGGAAGACGGTAAATGGAAAAAGATCTCCTGGGATCAAGCAATCAATGAGATTGGCGACAACGTGGAAAAGATTCGTCAAGAATCAGGTCCAGATTCTGTTTACTGGCTAGGTAGTGCGAAGCACAGCAACGAGCAAGCGTACATATTCCGTAAAATGGCGTCACTTTGGGGTACCAATAACGTAGACCACCAAGCGCGTATTTGTCACTCAACTACGGTGGCCGGTGTCGCAAATACTTGGGGCTATGGTGCGATGACCAACTCGTTTAACGATATGCACAACTGCAAATCGATTCTTTTCATCGGTTCAAACCCAGCTGAAGCTCACCCCGTTGCGATGCAACACATCTTGATCGCGAAAGAGAAAAACAGCTGTAAAATTGTGGTTGCGGATCCTCGTCGTACTCGAACAGCAGCAAAATCCGACCATTATGTCTCACTGCGCCCAGGTACTGATGTCGCCTTCATTTGGGGTATTTTGTGGCACGTATTCAAAAACCAATGGGAAGATAAAGAATTTATTCGCCAGCGTGTTTTTGGCATG
The DNA here is from genome assembly GCA_048259585.1 of Vibrio sp. Lineage (GTDB taxonomy): Bacteria > Pseudomonadota > Gammaproteobacteria > Enterobacterales > Vibrionaceae > Vibrio. The sequence continues at coordinate 629,350 of JBLXHN010000001.1, forward strand.
GATGAAATTCAATCTGAAGTTGCCAAATGGACACCGCAAGAAGTCGAGCGTGTTACTGGTGTAAGTGAAGAAGACGTTTATCAAACAGCGAAACTTCTGTCAGAAAATCGTCCGGGTTGTGTGGTTTGGTGTATGGGTGGTACTCAACATACAACGGGTAACAACAACACTCGTGCATACTGTGTACTTGAACTTGCTCTGGGCAACCTGGGTAAATCAGGCGGCGGCGCTAATATTTTCCGTGGTCACGATAACGTACAGGGCGCGACTGACCTTGGCGTACTTTCGCACACCCTACCTGGCTATTATGGCTTGGCTGATGGTTCGTGGAAACACTGGGCGAAAGTCTGGGATATTGACTACGAGTGGATCAAAAATCGTTTTGACCAGAAAGAGTATCGCGGCCAAAAACCAATGAACAACATGGGTATTCCGGTTTCTCGTTGGATAGATGGTGTGTTAGAAGATAAAGCGAACATCGAACAAAACGATAATATCCGTGCAATGTTCTACTGGGGCCATGCGGTTAACTCACAGACTCGTGGCGTCGAAATGAAAAAAGCGATGCAGAAGCTGGATATGATGGTAATTGTTGACCCATATCCAACAGTGGCAGCAGTTATGAACGATCGTACTGACGGCGTTTATCTGCTTCCTGCTACAACACAGTTTGAAACCTACGGTAGTGTGACGGCTTCAAACCGCTCACTTCAATGGCGCGATCAGGTTATTGAACCTTTATTCGAATCAAAACCTGACCACGAAATTATGTACCTTCTTGCGAAGAAACTCGGATTTGCAGACCAACTGTTTAAGCATATTCGTGTTGAGAATAACCAGCCTTTAATTGAAGACATAACCCGTGAGTTCAACCGCGGCATGTGGACGATTGGTTATACGGGTCAAAGTCCGGAACGTTTGAAAGATCATCAGCAAAACTGGCATACATTCCACAAAACGTCTCTCGAAGCTGAAGGCGGACCAGTACATGGGGAAACCTATGGTTTACCATGGCCATGTTGGGGCTCTCCTGAAATGAAGCACCCAGGTACTCATATTCTTTATGATACATCCAAACCGGTTGCTGAAGGAGGGGGGACTTTCCGCGCTCGTTTCGGGGTTGAGTTTGAGGGCAAAAACCTGCTCGCAGAAGACAGCTTCTCTAAAGACAGTGAAATTGAAGATGGTTATCCAGAGTTTAGCGACAAGCTTTTAAAACATCTCGGTTGGTGGGATGACCTGACCGCCGAAGAGAAACAAGCGGCTGAAGGTAAAAACTGGAAAACCGATTTGTCGGGTGGTATCCAGCGCGTTGCGATTAAGCACGGGTGTATTCCATTTGGTAATGCAAAAGCACGTGCGATTGTTTGGACTTTCCCAGACCGTGTACCATTGCACCGCGAGCCACTTTATACCCCTCGACGTGATTTGATTGCTGACTATCCAACTTGGGATGACGCTGAGTCGATCTACCGTCTACCAACGCTGTATAAGTCCATTCAAGATCAGGATAAGTCAGGAGAATACCCAATCATTCTTACTTCTGGTCGTCTGGTTGAGTATGAGGGTGGTGGTGAAGAAACTCGCTCGAACCCTTGGTTAGCTGAACTTCAACAAGAAATGTTTGTGGAAGTGAACCCTAAAGATGCTAACGATTTAGGGTTCAAAGATGGTGAAATGGTGTGGGTAGAAGGCGCAGAGAAAGGCCGCATCCACGTCAAAGCTATGGTGACTCGTCGTGTTCGACCTGGAATGGCATTCATTCCTTTCCACTTCGGCGGAAAATTCCAAGGAGAGGACCTGAGAGACAAATACCCAGAAGGGACGCAACCTTATGTCGTAGGTGATTCTGCGAATATTGCAACCACTTATGGTTACGATCCAACGACTCAAATGCAAGAAACTAAAGTCACTCTCTGTAACATTCGTAAGGCGTAAGGAGCACCACGATGGCTAGAATGAAATTCCTTTGTGACACCAAGCGCTGCATTGAGTGCAACGGTTGTGTGACCGCATGTAAAAATGAAAACGATGATGCTCTGGAATGGGGTATTCAACGTCGCCGCGTTGTAACACTGAATGATGGTGAACCCGGTGAAAACTCAATTTCAGTCGCTTGTATGCACTGTACTGATGCACCTTGTATGGCTGTATGTCCCGCGGACTGTTTCGAACACACAGAAGACGGCATTGTACTGCATAATAAAGATTTATGTATCGGCTGTGGTTATTGCTTGTTCGCCTGTCCGTTTGGCGCCCCTCAGTTTCCTAAGCAAACTGCTTTTGGTGAACGTGGCAAGATGGACAAATGCACTTTCTGTGCGGGAGGTCCTGAAACCGAAGCCGGTTCTGAAGAAGAACGTGTTAAATATGGTGCAAACCGTATTGCTGAAGGCAAACTGCCAATGTGTGCTTCACTGTGTTCAACTAAAGCTTTGATGGCAGGTGATGCTGAAACCGTTTCAGATATCTTCCGTCAGAGGGTTGTAGAGCGCGGTGCGAAAGGGGCAGGTTGGACCGATGGTGAAGACCTTTCCTATGATGCAACTAGGAGCTAGTGGCTTATGCGAAATGTAATTGTTCGCGCTGCTAGTCGAGTGCTGCCTTTGTTGGCAGCACTGTTGTGCTTAGCATTTCCACCTGCTTTTGCTGAAACCGCGGCTAAAGCAGATGTTGCGCAAAGTGAGATGAGTCAGCTTGCTGGTGCAGACTACTGGCGACAAGTGCGTCAGGGTGAAGCAGGGTATACCACATCCCAGTTTCCTGAGCACGGTGTGCTAATCAGTAAACCGGGTGAAACTTGGTACATACTCAAAGAGAAGTGGATGTCACCAGCGGGTGCAGTTGCTATTTTTGGTAGTATCGCTGTGGTTATTTTCGCCTATGTGATTGTTGGTCCAATCATGCTCAGTAAGCCAAGAACTGGCCGTAAACTTAGCCGTTGGTCACGTTTAGATCGAGCATTGCATTGGTCAATGGCGTTTACTTTCTTAACTCTGGCATTTAGTGGTTTGATGTTGGTTTACGGTAAGCATTTTTTAAAACCGTACGTGCCTTCTGAGTTTTGGGGCTTCGTGATTATGCTTGCGAAGCAGTACCATAACTATGTAGGACCGCTGTTCTTCATCCTACTGCTGTTTATGCTGCTAAAGTGGTGGAGAAAATCACTGTTCACGAAAGTCGATATTCAGTGGATGCTGAAACTGGGTGGCATGTTTGGCAAACATAAAGGCACACATCCTTCAGCGGGTTTCTCCAACGCGGGTGAAAAGGCGGTTTACTGGTTGCTGATTGTTTTTGGTGCTTTTGCCGCATTCAGTGGATTGGTTTTAGATTTTCCTATCTTCGGTCAAACGCGAAGAGATATGGAACTATCAAACCTAGTACACATGTTTTCAGCGCTGATCCTTATTTGTGGTTTCATTTTCCACATCTATATTGGTCTGTTTGGTATGGAAGGGGCATTGGAAGGCATGGTGACAGGTAAGGTTGACGAGACCTGGGCGAAAGAACACCACGATTTATGGTACGAAGAGATAAAAGCAAAAGGTGAGATTGAAGAAGCTAACGCCGACTCTACTCACAGTTCCGACTCTTCAGCACCAATAGGAGAGCCTAAACATGACAGCCGCTAATAATAAATCGGTTTGGTTTGTTTATATTGCCAATTTACTTACACCGTTTACCTGCCTGTTATCCGGCGTGATTGGCATTATTTACGCCGGATATCGTCTTGATAAGAATGAAGACGGTGACGTTGCCAACTCACATTATTACGGGATGATTCGTACCTTCTTTCTGTTCTTGACGTTTTTCGTCGTACTCATCGTCACAGTCGCTACAACCAACGGCTTAATCATGGGTGTTAACCGTTATTGGTACGCTCACTCTTGGTTAACCACACTTGGTGGTGCGATTCCTTATGTCGGGGCTTTAATGGCGATACTCGCTCTTGTCGTATGGTTCTACAGAATGGCGGTAGGCATGCAGCAATTAAGAAACAATGTTCCTCATGCCCCTTCAAAAGGACCAAACTTGTAGGCCTGCTTAGCGTCATTCTTATTGGTTTAAGAATGACGCTATTTTACATTCTAAACAACTCGACCTTTCGTTCCTGACATCTTTACATTGATTTCTGTTCTGACGGTGGTTATTTTGAGTTTAGCGGTGTTGGCTGCGACTTTAACTCTCCGTTATTTAACGAATCCGTTTACATAAATATGACAGTTCAAATTAAAGATAATTGTAAATACTTAGGTTGTGACTATCAGATGCCATATCTCTTAGGCTTTCCGATAGATGACCCGAGAATTGTCGAACTCAGTCCCGCAGAACTTAAGAGTGAAGATACTAATGGACTCTATCTTTCCACAGCCTGTTGGCGCAATTACGTGGCAGGGTGGGAGGTTCTGAATAATCAGCTATTGCTCGTTCGGCTTGAAGGGAAATACAAGCTTAAGGATGACGAGCCTATCGTTGCAAATTGGTTTACCGGAGAGTTTGAACTACCTCAAGGTGAACTCATCGACTGCATCATCGAGCTAGATTTCCAACTCAAATATACAAAAGCAGTAACATTACGCTTTGTTGATGGAGCTTTAGTTGAAAGTATCTTACGAGACGTAAACTAAGTGCCATATAAACTCTCATTTCAAGCATAGTTTCCAACGTTTGCCATTTACTGTGCTATCGCTGGGGATAACTTTTCTACTTAATAAATGCATTAATCAATCAGATATTGTGTCTGAGCAAGGTTACCCCTCTGCACTTGTTCTAATCTTGTGCAAAACATTGGTAAAGGTGTCTTTATGAAATGGTTTACAGTGCTGCTATTGCCTTTGGTGATACTCGCTACATCTAACGCATTCGCTAAATCCGATCCCAAGAAGATGGTTGCGGATATTGCTAACTACATAGAGACAAGATGGGATGATGTTCCTGTTCTGGAGACTACCAGTTCGACTGGCGGCTCACTGGAAGGCAAACTGCATTACCAGACCGATATATTTAACTGCTTTTTCTTTGATGAGCTAGATGTGCATTTAACTGTGGCCGATTTATCGTTTACAACAGGGAAGCCAAAGAACAAAAAGCTACAAAGTATTACCGCCGGTATCGGAAAACGTATTTTGAAGCATTCTTGTACTACAAATACCCCAATGCCTCAGGAAAAGATGATAAGTTGTCGCGTTTTTTCGGAGATGATGGATTGGCATCGTCACTAACGGATCGCATAAACAATGAGTTTTCCCATTTAGAGGGGGTATTTGAGAGAAGTGTTTCGCCTATTGATGTGCCTGAGATGAAGACAACGGCAAGTTTTATATTGCGGAAAATTGAAGAAAAAGATCCAGACCAGTATTCGGCGCTACTTCAAAGTATTGGGGTAGAAGATGCCTAACAAGCGCATATTGTCGGACTGGTTTTCCGCTTCGCTCTAAACCAGCTGCAAATGCGGGCATTACTCCCTGCTCCCATAACTCATTTATTGTCCAAAACCTTGTTACGATCTCATGGTTAGTCGTGTGATCACCGAGCTGTGTGGTTTCTACTACTACATTTTTGCCTGAAACTGTAAGTGTTTTCTTTCACAACATTCATCAGTATTAAACCGAAGCAAAAAATAGGACATCTTATGCTTTCATGTTATGACACTATATGGTTTTACTGTGTTGATAACTGATTAATTTGCGATAGGGCGTTATGACACTTTATGGTTTCAGCGACAGCTAAACGACCAAATGAAACAGATTGTATTGCATACACGTTGTCTAAATCGGTTGCCATAGCATGGGCGAACAAACGAAGTGTAGATGTAATCCACCAATACACTGTTAAAAAGGGAAATGTACTGGCATTATTTCTTCGAAGAAATGAAAAGGAAATCATCGTTTTAAATCAAAGTGATGTTAACTTAACAAGCATTGTTGCGGTAACTGGTTAGGCTTTAGGGCAGGTTTACTATTATGGATACGACAGAACGACATAGCATTTGGGAATTGAACGTTTCAGGTTTTGATACGCCGATCCTTGCGAGTACTCTTCTGGATACTATGGCGTCTGAAACCAGCAATAGTGTCGTTTCTCAGTCCCTACTTAAAAGCTATATCGGAAATAGTGCCATTGATGGCCAAAGCTATGTGAAATGTGGCGAATGCGGTTGCCCTTTACAGCTAGTGGCCGGGAATGCTACGAGCGCGACTTTTTTTAGGCATGATGTAAACAAGGCTCATGATCCAGATAACATTAAGGATTGTGCGTTTTACTCTAAGAATTCAACATTCTTCGGACCTGGTGATATCTATAAGGGAGAAGGACACTGGCATTTCGAGTCTAAACACTGGATAGCTGAACTCCTTAAAGCAAATCCCGTATATAAAAATGTTGAAGTCGAAAAATTCATCTTTTCAAAATCACCGGAAATCGATGAACGTAGAAGACCTGATATTGCTTTTGAGGATAGTAATGGAAATTCATTTGCGATTGAATTGACTCGCTGGTGGATGTCTCCGGAAGTGGTTGCAAAGCGAGAGCGATTCTTTAGGTCTCAAAGCATAAATCTGATCTGGCTATTTAGTCCTGACTGTGAGGAGTTTAATGGCACAACTTTTAATTTAATACTGTTTGGGTCTCCAAGTTCACGAGTAGAAGCCGTTGAGCATAACGTTTTGGCAGAAGTTGAGTGCAATGCCTTTGTTTTGTCAAAAGCGGCAAAATTGAAAACGGTGAGTAAGCGAGAGCTCTTTTTTGAAGTACGCTATCCTAAAGCCAGAGTTAATGTTGAATTACAGAGCATCGAATTCGATATAGAATCAGAAATGTGTGCATTATCTGAAGCGAGTTTAAATCCAACAGAAAGACTTCCTTTTGTTAGAAAAACGTCCACCAGCTTTAAGAAGGCGACGGATGAATTGGCAATCCTCAAAAGAAAAACTAAAGCGTCGTTTTTAATAACACTACGGAAAATGGCTTACTCAAAAGTCAGCGGCAATACAGTTATAGATGATAAATTATTTGATACGAAACTTCTGAAAAATGACAGTTTAGAAATAGGGTATCGATTTACCAAGACGGTTACCCGCTATCAAGAACTCGTTAAGAAAAAGTGCGCCGAAGCTGAAGTGTTATATCACACTCAAAAGGCACGCCGACAAGCAGCAACGGACGTAAATAAGCTTAGAAATAACATTAATCGTCTTATCAAGGTATCAAGTAAAGCTAGGAACCTTAGAAATATTGAGGTTGGTGAAGCTCAGTTAAAGTCACTGATATCTTCGTCTTCTCGTTATCAGTCCGATGTTGTATTAGCACGTCTAAAAACAGCTGAAAATAAACTAGCCGCTAAAAGGGCTGAATTCAGTAAACCTGGTGCAATGACTTCAAGTAATTCGGTCATGACACAGGAAATGTTTTCCTTTATTGATGAGCTGGAAAAAGGCTTTACTGGTTTGGTTCAAGATCCATCTGCTTTACATATTAAAGCCACGAGAATTTCTGGTTGGGCAAGACGAAATCGGTTTAATCACGAAGCTGATTTGATACCTAAATTAGTTAAGCAAGCGATTTTGAACGCAGAAGAATCCTATTGCAAATTACGGTACCCAAACTTATCACAGGGTTGGAAGCCAGAACTCTTCTATAAAGAAGAACTGGAAAAGGCTATCAGGCTAGTGAATATGGATCTTGTAGCCAAAAAGCGAGGTCAACGTAACCTTACGGTCGAGCAACTAGTAACTGAAAAGCTATTAGGAGATTTTTCTGAGCAAGTTGAATCCGTGGTCATAGAAACATGCGATATCATCTTGTACAGAGAGCCAGCAACGGTCTCCTCATTTTTATCTAAGTCGAACAAACATTTAAAGCAAATAGTCGCTTTAACGAAGTACATTAAAGCAAACACTAAATACAGCAAAATGCCCCTTGATGCCGAATTTGACGTCATTTTATATGCCAACCAGCTCTTTACTGAAGGAGTTGGTATCAACCAGATACAGCGTCAATCTAGGGATAAATACAATTAACAAGGCTACTGATTACTAGAAGTAGAAGTGCATTATTCACTGCTACTTTTCACAAATACGCGCAGTATTGCTCTACACGTTTTCTTAACGGGGTATATTGAGGAGCGTAAATTGACCATGAATCTAAATCGAGCTTTTCAGCCTGATCACCGTACTGGTTTGCTTGTGGGTAACGTTCATTAACCAAATAGAAGAATTGGCGAGCAAGCTCAAAGGCGTTATGAGCTTCACTTTCTTTAAATTATGTACCGGCTGCTTCAGAAATCCCCCAAACAGTACCATATGAATCTTGACCATAGGCATCTGTTAAAAAGCCTTCACGTAATGGGTATAGTCGAAGCGCACCCATTGTAATGTCATTTCACTCTCTAATTGACTTACATAAACCATCAAAATTATCGGAATTGATTGAAACCGGTTGGCGATAACGACATCTGATATCTGCAAAATAAGTTAGCATAAACTGCAAGCTAACCCAGCATATTAAGCAAAAAGAGAATTTTCCCAGAGATTGATGACCTGTGAGCTACCATTTCCATGTCATTGAATTATTTTCTAAATTAAAACTGCCCCAAAGTTTGCTAGCGCAAATATATTCACAAGCATTGTTTATTGGAATCTTCCATATAAAAACTAATGTATGTCACTGGATAGAACAAAACGCCGTCACCTGATGAGAGCTATGTTTGATTTAAATAGATAGTGGTGTGGATATTTCGACTTTTTCTGCTGTGAGAAGGGTTACTGAGAGTCTAGATGGCATATAGACTTTAAGTCACCTCGTATGCTGTCTTTAAAAGTCGATTCATTTAAGACGTAGTGCTGATCATAAATCGACACTTCGTAGAGCATAGAGGTCTTTGAGCCACCCAAGACTCGGTGAGCTAAGTCTGGCTTCATTTTAAAAGCTCTACCCGTGAAATGCAGCGTGTCATCGAGTGGAATCGTACCTGAATTGTTCAGGGTGAACCCAAGATAGCCGACAATCAAATGGTCAATGAGAAAGTCTTCATAGGTATTCCCTCCGCTAAAGCGCCATGAAAGCAATTGCTTACCACTGAAGAGTTCAGAATGTTTTACCTCAAAGGGGGGGAAACATTTGGTCAGCAGTTTTTCACTAGATGAGCAAGCGGTGTATAGCAACGCGATAAGGGAAAATAAGGCTATCCACTTTATCAACTTCATGTCTATGCCTCTTGCTCAGCTAGTGGTTCGGTTTAGAACAATGTATTTATCAAAGTTCTTCTTCTATTTTTTCATAGTCGTAGTGCTCTCTAATGAACTCATTAAAGTAACTACCATGACTCGTAGCATCAATGAATGGCTTGCCTATGTGCTCAGGTACACCGGAGTATCGATATCCGCCACCGTACTTGAATCGAATATCTAAGATCTCCGACATGCTAGAGTACCCAATATCTGTAATGGCGGATGATGAGACACTATATTGGTCAAATAAGGGGTAGGGTGTCAAATTGTTTGCAATGTCTAACATTCTGCTTGCGATTACCGGGGCGCCTCGATTGGCGAGATAGGAACTTTCTAAGAGGTGCCCGGTAAAGTCTTTAAACAAGTTAGCACTAACGGGGTCTGCTGGCACAGCCCCAAATACTGCACGGACTCCAGCCATGACCCGGTCATTATTATTGGTGAACGTCTTTGCTATGTTAGGGTTTTGAAGACCAAAACTGCCGCCTACTGAGTAAGTGGGATTGGCAATACCAATATAGCCCAACATAGGGTATTCACTGAGCAGAGCATCATTCGGGTAGCTATAGGAATTGCCAATGTCGGTATAGAGTGAGTTACCGTAGAAGTTACCTTGAGAGTGTGTCACAAGTATGGTGCGAGCACATTGGTCTAATACGTTTTTAAGTTTTGTGTCTGCCTTTAGGTAATCCCCTTCCTGCGAGATTATACTGACGTCTTCCACTATTTCACTGAAGAACCAGCTGAAGAGATAGGCAGCATCATCCAATATGTACGTTGGTTTCCCATGGATGATATTGAGTAACAGTGCCCCTTTATCGCCTGCCTTTTCCTCTTCCGTCATCTTATGAAAAGCTACTTCAGCAATCTGAGTCATGAAGTTTTCACTGAAATTGTGGGCGTACTCTACAGGAGCGTTTTTTTCGAAATCACTTAGGTATTGATCTTGAAATGCATTGAGCGCCTTTACATTTTTCTCTGCATTTTCTATCCCCGTGAACATTCCATTGATATAGAACAGTTGAAGTTTATCGACATTGGCTTCGCATTCGCTGGCGTAAACGTTCGATGACATTGCAACTAAGCCAGCGACTAAACCTAATATAGTTTTATTCATTATAGGGTCTCCTTTACAAAGTTCTCTGGGCATGGCTGGTCTTCGGTCCGGAGAGTTGTTAGGTCAGAACCTGATTGAGCAAACAACCTCTCTTTACCTAATCGATAGTAAAGTGCTCGGTAAATGGTGTTTGCATAGAGCTGAAGCGGTGTTTCTGAAATGACGCCCTGCTCAACAAGGATGTCCGCGCATTTTTCTACGGCTAATATGTTTGTGAGTTTGACGATGGCTTCTTCTGGCTCGAGAACAAGCGTGTCATCGAACGCAAGCGCGTTGAGGTCGTTGTACTCTTGACTTACACTCAGTGCTAGCTGCACAACTTCAGGGCTGTCATACTTGTCTAAGACTCTGGCTTTGTAACTATCGCGAATCCCATCCCCATCACTATCAATGCCTTTGATAGTTTCAGGCGATTTTGGGTTGACGTTTGGATCGGTATCATCGCTGGGTGTAGATGGGTCTAATGTGAAGTTTTCAAGTAAACGCCATGCGTTGGAGGTGTTTGGGTAGTCGCCTTGAACCCACCACTTTGATAGGTAAACGTCACCACCGTACTCGACTATAGTCCCGCCGTTATACACTTTCTCGTGCTCATAAAGCGTTACAGCGGTTTTATCGAGGTATATCCAACCATCCCAACTGTAATCGTTGACCGTAGGCTTGTTACCCTGATTCCAATGAGCGGAAACAAACGTGTTACCGTTATGAGTGACAATGTCACCAGCATTGTAGACGTCATGCTGAGACCAGTCATCGGCCGCGAATGCGGTTAAAGGGAACGCGAGTAGAACCCCGAGAGCGATGCGTCGCTTATCCATTTTTTGTCCTTAAAAGTTAATTTCAATCCCTTCCTTTGAGGAAGCGTAATTGACGGAGTCGAGCAGTCGTTCGTGCTCGTCTAGAAGTGAGATTGTGTATCCTGTGTTGTTAAGAGTGACTCCTGATGTAATTGTGATGGTCTGCATTTGCTGACTTGGGATGTCGACAGTGACAGGCATGCTTCTTCCGCTGAGATCTCTCAGAATTAGCCCTCCCGAGTAGGAGCTGCCATGATTCATTACAGTGACGGTTTCTCTTTTAGAGTCAGATCCAATAGGATTCGGAAGTAGAGAGACTATTTTGATATTCGGTTGCGCAGCTCCTTGGCTCCCTAAACGCGCAATGACGGGCACATGATCAGACGCGCGAGTGTCGTTATTGCCTTGGATAGCGGCTGGGTGTTCAAAGACATGGATGTGCCACTGCTTAGCAAAGGCTTCTTCGAGCTTTCTTGAGATAAAAATTTGGTCATAGAGACCATAGGTGTTTGCCTGGTCTGTATCGAAGTTATCGATGTTGGCCCAACGTGAGCCCGGTACAAAGGGGTTGATCTTTTTGAAAAACTCGCCCGTCGTTGCTGTACTTTTTAAGCCATAGCTCACGGCTTCATGTGCGACTAATAGAATGACATTTTGTTCGCTGCTGCCCTCGATAAATGCCACAAGGTCTAGCGATGCATTAACTCTTTGCCGATCGGTGATAGAACGACCGTTATAGCGCGATTTGGCGTGATGATTTAAAACAAGAATTTCTCCAAGTTCAGTGCTTACATAGAGCTTTAGTACTCTTCGCTCATCCGTGAAGTTTTCGTTGTCTTTGGAAAATGCAAAGTCGAGAACGTGGTCAGCATTCGTCAGGTTGCCTGATTCAAGTCGAAACTGTGTGCCTTTTCGAATGGCAAACGCAAGATTCATGTCGTCTGTGCTGTCGTCGTCAATCACGATAGTCCAGTGTTCTGGTTTAAAATAATATTCGACGGCTAACCTATCTCTCACCTCTTGTAATGCGACGACATTGACGGATGAAAGCTCGTCTACGACCAGTTGAAAGTTGCTCTGTCGTTGCTTTGCCATACAAGCGGAAAGAAAGTGTGTGTTATAGGTGGCGAAGGCGTAAGTGACCAAATTTTGGTCTTGCGTGGATGAGTGACAAGGAATTGAAATAAAGATAAGAAAAAGAAGAACTCGAAACTGATTCCACATGATTTATGCCTTGGTTTTAAAACTGTCGCAAGGCTAAGTGAGAATTCAATAAAGATTAAGCTAGTGGTTAAGGATTTTAGATGCGTGTTAGTGAATGGTTTAAACTACAGACTTATCATTTTCTTGTAAATCATATGCTTATCGAGTTTTTCCTTGTTGTCTTTCTTTAACCAGGTGAGATGATGGTTTTAGCTGAAGACATTCGCGATGCGAGATCGAAAGGCGCCAATTATTTAGTGGAGTTAATTAAGGCGCGGATGCGTGAGCTGCTTGATAATTAAAGGTGCTATAGGTTGACAATATTAACTTACTTTTATTCATCAATTGGCGATCAACTTAGCTGCTCACCTTAACAAGGCTCTGTCCAAAATCTTGTTACGACGTAACGACTAGCCATATTAATTAATGCAATATTGTTGTTGCCCAACATTGGCACTACTACATCCCACTAAACAACACACTTCTGGCATCTTTCGCCATATCCTGGCATAAAAGGGCATTTGGCATGCGATATTTCTTGTATTACTTCCTGTAAAAACCTTCCCATACGTCATCAGGCTCATAAAAATTTAATACTAGAAGAGGGCGGCTCCTCATTCTCACCTATATCAGAATGAGGAGCATAAATCAGAATAGAGAGACCATTCTGATTCTCACTGAGAATTTCCATTCGATTAAACCCGCTATCTGGTTAATTATTGTGCTATTTAATGGTGCGAACCAAATAAGTGCATTTGTACTAATTTGGTGCGAGTTTTCTATTCTGGCTCGAAAAAGTCTTACGTTCAAACCTGTTTTTAATTTATAAAAACCAATATTAATCATATGGTTAATTGTATTATTGTATCAATATAATCGGTTCTATACAGTTTGGAACATATTTTGCCTAAGCAGTGTACAAACATAATAAATTCACCATTTTTGTGAATTGATAATTTTTAAGCACCTGCTTGGTGCGATTATTTATATTGCTGCATGGAGTGTAACGAGAATGACTCAAACTGTAAGTCAGGTATACGGAGCTGTACAAACCCTGACCCAAAGTTCCGACACCTTATTTTTATTGCTTGGCGCCATTATGGTGTTTTTAATGCATTCAGGTTTTGCTTTTTTAGAAGTGGGGACCGTGCGTAAGAAAAACCAAGTGAATGCTTTGGTCAAAATTTTAGCTGACTTTGGTGTCTCTGCCATCGCTTATTTCTTTATTGGCTATTGGATTGCCTATGGTGCTAACTTCTTCGCTGATGCTGAAACCTTATCTCAAGGTAACGGCTATGAGCTAGTGAAGTTCTTTTTCCTACTGACTTTCGCTGCCGCTATTCCTGCGATCGTTTCTGGTGGTATTGCTGAACGGGCTCGTTTCTATCCAGTGCTGATCGCAACCTTCTTCACGGTCGGTATCGTTTATCCTTTTTTTGAAGGGATCATTTGGAATGGTAACTATGGTGTTCAGCAAGCGTTTGAAAATCGCTTTGGGGCTGGGTTCCATGATTTTGCAGGTTCTGTCGTAGTACACGCGGTTGGCGGTTGGATCGCCTTGGTCGCGGTATATTTCTTAGGTATGCGTAAAGGCCGTATTCGTGCGGGTAAGCACACTAACTTCGCCCCTTCTAATATTCCATTCTTAGCATTAGGAGCATGGATACTATGTGTAGGGTGGTTTGGCTTTAACGTCATGTCAGCGCAAGCTATTGAAGGAATAAGCGGCCTAGTGGCGATGAATTCATTGATGGCGATGGTTGGCGGAATCTTGGCGGCACTTGTGGTAGGTAAGAATGACCCCGGGTTTATTCACAACGGTCCTTTAGCTGGCTTGGTTGCTGTGTGCGCTGGTTCTGACTTGATGCACCCACTTGGCGCCCTAATCACTGGCAGTGTTGCCGGCGCTCTGTTTGTGTGGCTATTCACTCATTTACAAAATAAAACCAAGATCGACGATGTACTCGGTGTTTGGCCGCTTCACGGAATCTGCGGTGCATGGGGTGGTATTGCAGCCGGCATCTTTGGCCAATCGGCGCTAGGTGGCCTAGGTGGAGTTAGCTTCACAGTACAACTACTTGGTACCTTAATGGGTATTGCTGTCGCCTTGATTGGAGCATCCATTGTTTATGGCGCACTTAATGCGCTAACAGGACTAAGATTGTCAGAAGAAGATGAGTTTATTGGTGCAGACTTAGCGATTCATAAAATCTCCTCGGTCAGTGAAGAATAATTACTCTTAACATTGGCAATAATATAAGCAAAAGCAGACTTTCGGTCTGCTTTTGTCTTTTCAGCATCACATAAAACGGATTTGGTATTAGAATTAAGACTATGGTCTAACGGTGAAAACTACAGTTGTTTCAACAACGGTGCTAATCTAGCCAAAAGCTCAGTAAGTAAAAGGATGTAGTATGAATTTTCCGTATCGTAATGTTGTGATTCTGACCGGAGCTGGCATCTCCGCTGAATCTGGTATTCAAACATTCCGTGCTCAAGATGGCCTTTGGGAAAATCACCGTATTGAGGATGTCGCCACTCCAGAAGGTTTTGAAAAAGATCCTGATCTAGTACAAGACTTTTACAACCAACGCCGCCGTAAACTCCAATCAGACACGATTAAACCGAATGCGGCGCACATTGCTTTAGGTAAGTTAGAAAGTGAGTTAGACGGAAAGGTAACGGTTATTACTCAAAATATCGATAACTTGCATGAGCGTGGCGGAAGTCAAAACATTATACACATGCACGGTGAGTTGCTTAAAGCTCGTTGCAGCGTCTCAAATCAAACCATTGAACACAAAGATGACTTGCTGACAGGCGAACTCTGTCATTGTTGCCAGATTCCTGCTCAGATGCGTCCTCACATTGTCTGGTTTGGTGAAATGCCTCTTAGAATGGGCGACATTTATTCTGCACTTGAAGACGCGGATCTATTTATTTCAATCGGTACGTCTGGCGTGGTTTATCCAGCCGCTGGGTTTGTTCACGATGCAAAAATGCATGGAGCCCATACCATCGAAATTAATTTAGAGCCGAGCGCGGTAGAAAGTGAGTTTGCAGAGAAACGTTATGGAAAGGCGAGTGTAGAAGTACCAAAACTGGTTGAAGAGATTTTGGAACTGCAACGGCCTGATGTAAAACATGCTTAAATCAATCAAAAATAAAGCGGCTTATTAGCCGCTTTATTTGTTTTAGTTAGTCACTTTTAGCTTTTGGAAGTACTCATCGTACAATACGCTCGCTTCACCAACTTCATCCTGCCATACACCACTGTCCATCACAGACTGAGGAGGGAAGATGTTTGGATCATTCGCGAATTCTTTAGGTAGCAATGGGTATGCTGTTTTAACCGGTGTCGGGTAACCTATTTCCAAAGCAATTTTAGCTGCATTTTCTGGTCGGAGAAGGAAGTCGATCATCTTATGTGCTGCATCGATATTTTTCGCGCCAGATGGGATTGCAAGGCTATCCATCCAGAAGATCGCGCCTTTTTCTGGCCAAATAATCTCGATATTTGCACCTTCTTCACGTGCCATATAGGCAGAGCCGTTCCAAAGCATACCTAATGAAACCTCACCAGCTAAATACGGGTTCGCTGGAAAATCAGAGTTAAATACCAATACATTGGGCATTAACTTTTTAAGTTCTTCATAAGCCGCTTCTATCTCTTTAGGGTCTGTCGTATTCGGTGAGTAACCCAGTTTACTTAGTGCAATATGGAACACTTCTCGCGAATCGTCCATCAGCATTAGTTGACCTTCCCATTTAGCGTCCCAGAAGTCACTCCAGTTGTGAACTGAAGACTTATCAAGCATATCGGTATTAATACCGATGCCAGTCGCCCCCCAGATGTACGGAATTGAGAAATTGTTACTTGGGTCAAATGGCTTGTTTAAGTAATTAGGGTCAAGATCAGCGAAGTGAGTCAATTTTGACTTATCGATTTCTTGTAGCATGCCTTCTTTACGCATTTTAGAAACAAAGTACGTTGAAGGAACAACTAAATCATAACCCGAGCCTTGTGTCTTGAGCTTAGCATACATACTCTCGTTAGATTCATACGTGGAGTAGATGACTTTAATTCCAGTTTCCTTGGTAAAATCTTCAAGAACTTCATTTGGAATGTATTCAGACCAGTTATAGAAGTAGAGTTCTTGGTCATCAGCCATTGCATTGGTAGTGAATAGAGTTGCAGCACATAGCGCGCCAGCATACAGTTTACTTTTCATTACAGTTCCATGTTTAGTGCAAGAGCCTGGCTAGGCAAGAGCGTTATTGAATGTCAAAAATAGTATAACAGCTCAAAAAAAAATAGGCAGCTCAAGCTACCTATTAAATGCTTTATGGTCTGATTATTGACCTGCTTTCAACTTCATGAAGTAATCTTCATATTTGACCGTCTTATCACCAACAGCCGCTTGCCATTCAACGCGGTCAAGATCCTCTTGAGAAGGGAAAAGAGGTGCGACATCTTTGAACTTTTCGTTTGATTGAGCAACGGCAGTCAAGTAACCCGTATCATTAGAAATTTGCTCCGCAATTTCTGGACGAAGCAGGAAATCAATCATCTTGTGTGCGGCGTCGATATTTTTCGCGCCAGAAGCAATAGCAAAGTTATCTACCCAGCCGATACCACCTTCTTTAGGGAATACCAGTTTAAGTGGCAGACCTTCTTTTTGCGCTGCTGCCGCAGAACCATTCCAAAGCATCCCTAAACCAACTTCGCCAGCGAGATAAGGATCGGCAGGGTTGTCAGAGTTAAATACCAAAACGTTTGGCATTAACTTTTGTAACTCGGCGTATGCTTCATCAATTTGCTTATCGTCAGTAGTGTTACCTGAATAGCCTAGCTTACGTAGAGCAATGTGGAACACTTCACGAGTGTCATCCATCAGCATTAACTGACTTTGCAGCTCTGGTTTCCATAGGTCGCCCCAGCTTTGGAAGTCGTTTGGATCATACATGTCGGTGTTGACGGCAAGACCTGTAATGGCAACCACGTGTGGAATAGAGTAGTCGTTGTTTGGATCAAAAGGCTTGTTTAAATAGTTTTGGTCAAGATTTTTCATGTTCGATAATTTTGATTTATCGATTTTCTGGATCATGCCTTCATCACGCATTTTAGAAACAAAGTACGTTGAAGGAACAACCAGATCATAACCTTGGTTATGAGTTTTTAGCTTTGCGTATAAAGTTTCATTCGACTCATATGTTGAGTAGATCACTTTAATACCGGTTTCTGCGGTGAACTGCTCGAGGATACTACTATTGATGTAGGGTCCCCAGTTCATAAATACCAATTCTTTGTCCTCTGCAACTGCTGATGCAGATAACAGAGAAAGCGCACATGCACTACCAGCTAATAGAGTAGCCCATTTTTTCATTGACGTTAGCTCCAAACCAAACGTTGTCCATTGTGGACATTTCAAAGAAAAACAGAGTAGTTATGTTGTACTACTCTGTTTCGTGTTATCAGTTAGTCATTTAACTGATGAATTTAAATATAGTAGTCGAGTTATTTTACTTTTTCTCTCGCCAGTAGCTGTGACGCCACCACTAACACAAGTGAAACCACTAACATAACAGTCGCGAGCGCGTTGACCTCTGGTGATATTCCAACCTTAACCATTGAGTAGATCTTCAATGGTAGGATTTCATAAGTCGGACCGGTCACGAATGAACTAATAATAACGTCATCAAGTGAGAGCGTGAAACTCAGTAACCAACCTGCAGCAACCGCTGGTTTCGCCAAAGGTAGTATAATTTTTTTCAAAATAACCCATTCACTGGCACCAAGGTCTTTTGCCGCTTCTAACATTTTCACGTCAAAGCCATTTAGACGACTAAATACCGTGACAACAACAAATGGGAGGCAGAATGTTATGTGAGCAATCAACAAGGTCATAAAACCCAATTTCGCGCCCAACACTAAAAACAACGCAAGTAGAGAAATAGCCATAACGATATCTGGTGACATCATAACCACAAACAACATACCATTGACCATGTTTTTGCCTCGGAATTGATAACGGAACAAGGCTACAGCAGTAAGGCTACCGATAATGGTTGCTGCGGTCGCCGAAAATACTGCTACATTGATTGAGTGCCAAGCCGCCTGCATTAGACTATCGTTGTTTACTAAAGCGTGATACCACTTGGTCGTGAATCCACCCCATTTGATACCAAATTTATTGTCGTTAAATGAGTTAGCAATTAATACGATGATTGGTAAGTACAGGAACAAGTACACCAAACTCATAAAGCTAAATCTAACCGTTTTTCCCATTAGTCTAGCTCCACTTTTTTATTCAATAATTTACCTGCTCGGTAGTAGGCATAAAGCATAATGGCCATAGCAAAGGTTAACGCGATGCTGGTTGCTGCTCCAAACGGCCAGTCTCGAGCATTAAGTACTTGGCTTTTAATGACATTACCGATCAATAGGTTCTTTGCACCACCGAGAAGATCGGAAATGTAGAACATGCCAAGAGCAGGTAGCAGAACCAATAAACAACCACCGATAATACCAGGCATAGTCAAAGGTAATATCACCTTGGTTAAGGTTTGCAGCTTGTTGGCACCTAAATCTCTAGCGGCTTCTATATATGTGTCATCCAATTTTTCTATCGCTGAATAGAGTGGAAGAATCATAAATGGCAGCAAAATATAAACTAGGCCAATCATCACCGCAGATTCGGTGTACATGAGCCGCATTGGTGTATCAATAATACCAATACCAATCAATGCCTTATTCAGGATTCCTTGTGTGCCAAGGACAATTTTCAAACCGTAAGTTCGAATTAATGAGTTAGTCCAAAACGGAACAATGACCAAAAACAGCATAATTGGACGCCATTTCTCTGGCATTTTTGCCACGATATATGCAAAAGGGTAACCAATAATCAAGCAGATGATTGTGGCCACAATTGCCATGTAGAACGAGTGAATAAGTACTTTGGCATAAAGTGGATCTAATAAGCGCAAGTAGTTATCAAGAGTAAAGGTCATCTCAATAAGATTCGCTTCGTCTCTCGTTAAGAAACTGGTACCAATGATCATCAAGTTGGGAATTAAAACAAAAAGAACCAACCAACCAACAATCAGAGTGATGATTGCGTTTTGGAGATTAAACTTCTTGCTCATCATTGAGGACGACCTCCCAGCTTTCTACCCAGGTTATTGCGACTTTTTGACCAATAGAATGGTCTACATCAGGATCATCTTCGTTGAAGAACTCACTGACCATCACACTCATGCCAGAATCTAACTCAATTACAGACTCTAAAGTCATACCTTTATAGGTGCGATCAGTCACGTGACCAACAATACCTTTGGTTTCTGATTCTTTTATCTCTTCAATACGTAAGTCTTCTGGACGAAGCAACACTTGCAGCTTCTGTCCTTCACTAACAGGTCGGTCAAAATAAACGACAGACTCAACACCTTCGATTGAAACCAAAATACGTTTTTCATCCAGACGCTTAATCGTGTCAGCAGCAAAAACGTTGATCTCACCGATAAAGCGCGCAACGAATAGGTTTTTAGGCTCTTCGTAGATTTCACGAGGGGAGCCGTCTTGCTCTATATTTCCGTCACGCATAACAATGATACGGTCAGACATTGAGAGAGCTTCTTCCTGATCGTGGGTAACGAAGATAAAAGTAATACCAAGCTGGCGTTGAAGCTGTTTCAATTCGGTTTGCATCTGTTTACGCAGTTTGTAATCGAGTGCAGATAGAGACTCATCAAGTAATAGAACTTTAGGCTTGTTGACGACAGCTCGAGCAATGGCGATACGTTGCTGTTGTCCACCAGATAGCTGATGGGGCTTGCGTTGTGCCATTTGTTCTAAGCGAACCATACGTAGAACTTCCATTACGCGTGGTTCAATATCCTTACTCGGCACCTTTTGCATACGTAAACCAAAAGCAACGTTTTCAAATACCGTCATATGAGGAAATAGTGCGTAACTCTGAAATACGGTATTAACGTGGCGTTGCTCAGCAGGGACATGAGTGACGTCTTGACCATCAAGTAGAATTTGACCTTGGTCTGCAGATTCAAAACCGGCAATCATTCTCAACACAGTTGTTTTACCGCAACCGGAAGGGCCAAGTATCGTTAAAAATTCACCATGATTAACATCGAGTTGAAAGTTTCCAATGATCTGTTTTCCATCGAAACTTTTACTAATACCAGATAGTCTAACAACTGGTTTATCTACTGAATTTGGTTTGTTCAACGTCTGTCTTTCTCCACCTTGGTCTATAGAAAAACTCTACAAATCTGACCTGTTAGCTAAGCAAAAAAATATGCGCGCATCATAATCACGCAGAACGCGATCTCAAAGCATTTTCTTATCTTGAAACACAAAAATTTTTGCAGTTAAAACTAAAGATTCATTACCATAACAAGTATGATAACTGCTAATGCTTTCAATTGGTTAATTATCAACCATAGTATAAAGAAAGCAAGATGCTTTTCGAGATCGGATTTAAGACTGAACAGCATTTAAGTATAATGATTTAAAACTAAACGTCGTCGTATGACCGATATACGTACTACAAGCCAACTTAGGGCAAAATATGAACAAGGATATTGAAAGAGATTTCAACTTAGGAGGTACTGTAGAGCAGGCGCTGTCAGGCCAATACCAGTTAAAAGTAGGAGCGGTACTGAAAGAAGCTTGGGATACCACAATTAAGCACTTTATCTCTTTTTCTCCAGCCATTGTAATAATGGTCGCTATTCAAGTCGCAATATTTATTATTGCATTAAAGCTTCAGCTAGGTGAGCCTTCGATAATACTGACGGTATTGGGTGAAGGTGGTGAGTTTCAAGAATCTTGGGTCAATGCGATTTTTATCGCTAACTTTAGCTATGAGGTAGTCAGCGCACCTGTTTATGCAGGTATTTGCTTAATGGCCATGAGTCACGCCGCGGGGTTAAAAACACACACTAGACATATCGCGAAAGGATTACAGTTCACGATTCCTGTGATTTTAGCCACAATGATTGGACTCATGCTGCAGGGAATCGCTGGGATGATATTTCCACTATTGTCTATGTACCTATCAGTGGCATTCAGCAACTCAACATTATTGATTTGTGAGAAGAACGTTCCACCAATGCAGTCGTTGATCCTGTCGCTAAGAGCGGCGAACAAGAAACTGTTCCCTCTAGCTACGATTTACTTGACTGTGATGATTATGTTCGTTATTGCCGCGCTATTGTACGGAATTGGGCTTATCTTCGTCGTACCATTTTTCTTCCATGTAAAAGGAATCATCTATCGAAACATGTTTGGCGTGCGTTTGAAAATCGTCACGGCAGGTAAAAGTGATGACAACGATAATAACGACGACAACAACAATAAAAATCCTCAGGTATTCGATGCATAATTTTGTTAAAACTGCTGTTTTCGTTGGTGTTATTGCGGTTGCAGTTTTCGGGGTGTACAACTTTGAAACTCAGCAAGCCAACTCAATCAAACAGAATGAACCTCAACGTAGATTAAATGGTAAAGCTGTTTCGAATGCGCCAGATTTTACAGCCTTTACTAATGTTAAAGAGAAGAAGCACGCTTTTTTCAGTTATCTTAAGCCTGGTATTGAGTTGGAGAACCAACGGATTCTTAAAGAGCGTGAACGCCTAATCCGAATTCAACAGGATTTACTCAAAGGCTCAGTGAGTGAAACAGATATTGAAGATGCAAGACATTTAGGTCGTTTATATCAAGTTGAACTAGCGGGCAATAGCATCTCAGAGCAATGGTTGGATGAAATGCTTCATCGCGCAGACTTAATTCCAGAAGCGCTAGTTTTAACTCAAGCCGCAAACGAATCAGCTTGGGGAACCTCTCGTTTTGCTCGTACTGCCCAGAACTATTTTGGTCAATGGTGTTACAGTAAAGGCTGTGGTGTTGTTCCGTTACAACGTAGCGAAGGAATGACTCATGAAGTGGCGAAATTCAGTTCGGTTCAAGAGTCTATTCACCGTTACTTTATGAATGTGAATCGTAACAACGCATATTTTGATTTACGCCAAATACGATTTGAACTGCGTGAAGATGGCGCTGACCTATTAAGTATGAGCAGTGCTATGGAGATGAGTAATGGATTGTTGAAGTACTCTGAACGTGGCGAAGATTACGTACAAGACTTACAAGCAATGATGCGTCATAACGAAAAATATTGGATAAATTAATGAAGTCAGTTTCAGCTATCGCTCTTGGAATCCTATGTGCCAGTTTTACGCTAAATGCGAGCGCACAAGAATACATGTTTACCTACAGTAAGCTTTACTCATCGGTAAAAAATAATGCTAAGCCCGAATACAAAGATGTAAAAGTTGGCGTGTTTTTCTTAAATGCAGATACTAAGCGTCTGTGTGAAATTGAAAAAGCTTGGATGGAAAAAGAAAAACATTATGAGGAGCTTAAAACCAGCGCAAGTCACGAACTCATGCTTCCCGTCGATTCAAACTTAAAAGAAGCGAATCCGCTAGTATTTGTCGATACACCTCAAGATACTCGATGTGATTTTTCATTGGTTGTAATGAGTAAGCAGCCACTAGAAGGGCGTGTTTCATACGACGAAGTTGAACCATTACTACCTCAGATGCAAAACCTTCTAGAGTCACTGGGTGGTATGTTTTCAAGTTGGTTTACACCTGATGTTGAGGGGGTGACACTTGAGTTTTCAAACGACTTAAACGATATAATAAAGTTAAGTAGTGGTGAAGAAGTCGCTATTTCTAATGGCAGAGCTCAAGTGACTTTAGAACAAATAACCAAAGATGGGTGGATGGAACTACCGCAAGCGACGACTCGGGTTTTACCGTTTTTACCTGGAGCGAAAAAATAACACAAAAAAGGCTGCATAATATGCAGCCTTTTCATTACACGCGTAAGCCTTTACACGTTGGTCACATCTAACTTTAAGCTTGGATCAAACTCCATAACACTGTCTTCGTCAGCAAATGACTGCACTGGAATCTCTTCTTTATCAAAGCCAATATCGCCACCGTTAATGACGCCTGAGTCGCGATCAATAGACTTAAAGTCAAACAGATTATAGTCAGCAAGATGACTTGGTACGACGTTCTGCATAGCGCGGAACATAGATTCAATACGGCCTGGAAATTGTTTATCCCACGTATTTAGCATTTGCTTTATGTTCTGACGCTGTAAGTTAGGCTGAGAGCCACATAAGTTACATGGGATGATAGGGTAGTCACGCATCGTAGCATACTTGATAATGTCTTTTTCACGACAGTAGGCCAGAGGGCGGATAACAACGTGCTCGCCGTTATCTGAAACCAGCTTTGGTGGCATACCTTTCATCTTGCCGCCATAGAACATGTTCAAAAATAAAGTTTCTAAAATATCATCTCGGTGGTGACCTAATGCGATTTTAGTGGCTCCAATTTCTTTTGCGGTACGATAGAGAATGCCTCTGCGTAGACGAGAGCATAAAGAACACGTTGTTTTACCTTCAGGTATTTTGTCTTGGACAATAGAATATGTATCTTCTTCAACAATCTTATACTCGACACCTAACTGTTCGAGGTAAGCGGGAAGAATATCCGCCGGAAAACCTGGCTGTTTTTGATCTAGGTTTACTGCAACTAACTCAAACGATACTGGCGCACTTTTTTGCAGGCTCATCAATATATCCAACATAGTAAAGCTGTCTTTACCGCCAGATAAACACACCATGATGCGGTCGCCATCTTCGATCATATTGAAATCAGCAATGGCTTGGCCGGTATGGCGACGAATTCGTTTTTGCAACTTATTGAAATTGTATTGTTGAGCTTTTGTTAGCTCTTGAGTTTGCTCAGTCATTAGCTTGCAGTCTTAATCATCAAAACAAAATGAAGTGCGTATGATACGGATAAATGGGCGAGATGCCAGAGTTTAGCGTTAAACGATACAAAAAAGTCCCTAACTAAATGTCAGGGACCTTACTTAACCGCGATTTAGTCTTTTAAGAAGCAACGGTTGGGTCTAGAGGACTCACGTAGCCTTTGGGTTTTAGTGCCATTACATCGCAATTAATTTTATCAATAACTTGCTCGGCCGTATTACCAATAAAGACAGCAGATAACCCTGTACGCCCGGTGGTACCTAAAATAACCATAGCAGCATCTAGCTTGTCAGCAGCTTGAGGGATGACATCTTCAGGTAAACCTTGTTCGACGAGTGTATGTTCTTCGTCGATACCATGTTTCTGTCTCAGTGCTTTCATTGCTGTTAGATGATGACCACGAACAGCATCAGTGTAAGTTGTTGGATCAAACTCAGGCAACTCAATGGTGATGTTTGCGGGAGTGACAGGATATGCATTCACTAAATATGGTGTGGTCGATAAACGTTCTGATAGATTGAGCAATTGTTCAACCATGCGGTCATTCAAATCCAAATGCGTATCGACTTCGGAGCCGACATGAACAGACGCAATAATGTTCGCGTTTTCTGGCCAATCCGAATTCTTTACAAGCAGAACTGGAATAGGGCATTTGCGCAATAGATGCCAATCAGTAGGGGTAAAAATAACAGACTCTAGGACGTCGTGTTTACGTGTCCCTTTGATTAAAATATCGTGTTCACCTGCGAACACTTCTCCAATAATGGCTTCATAAGGGCGATTGTGCCAAACCACTTTAACGTCGAAAACCACAGACTCGTTTAGGTATGGCTGTGCAACCTTATGCATCCATTGCTCACGTTGATGAATCACACCACGCCTCATGGCATCCCGCTCATCAGCAGATAACATTGACGTCATATCGTATGAAAAATCATAGATCGACAAGAAAAACGTAATATGACTAGTAGAGCGACTTTTCTTCGCTAACTGAATCGCACGAGCTAAAGCTGGTTGCTCATCATGATTGATGTCAGCAACGACCAGTATTTTGTTATAGATACTCATAACAAACTCCTTTTTGGTTTGGAGATTTCTTATACAAGAGTAGCTTAGAAGTGGCTATAGGTTTAGCAAAAAAAGGGGGAAAGTAGAAGAAGTATGACGTAGCTCATTATTGAGCTACGTCATTGATGTTTATTTGGTTTCTTTCGAAACGCCAGCCAGTTCCATTAGAGAATCATGATCCAAAATTGTAATGTATTTGCCCTTTACACTTAAAATTTCAGATTTTTGGAAACGGCCAAGTAGGCGACTAATTGTTTCAACGGTTAAACCAAGGTAGTTACCAATATCACCACGCGTCATGGTCAAACGGAACTCTCTTGGACTAAAACCACGTTGTGAGAAGCGAGTAGAAAGGTTAAAAAGAAAAGCCGCCAAACGTTCTTCAGCGTTTTTCTTAGACAATAGAAGTATCATCTCCTGGTCGCCCTTAATTTCGTTACTCATCAAACGCATGATCTGTTGACGCAGCTTTGGCATCTTACCTGAAAGATCATCAAGGATTTCATAAGGAATTTCACAAACCATCGATGTTTCAAGAGCTTGAGCGAAACTTGGGTGAGAGTCGCCAGTAATAGCATCAAATCCAACTAAATCACCAGCCAAGTGAAACGCAGTAATCTGCTCATCACCTTGTTCAGTAATGGTATAGCTCTTAATGGTTCCAGAACGGATTGCGTATAGAGACTTAAGCTCATCACCCGCCTTGAAAAGTTCCTGACCTTTTTGAATTGGCTTTTTACGCTCTATAATTTGGTCAAGTTGATCCAACTCTGACTCATTAAGAGTGAATGGAATACATAATTGGCTGATACTGCAATCTTGACAGTGTATTGCACATCCACCAGATTGAATTCGCTTCGCAGCAGGCTTTTCCGAAATCATAACGACCTTTCACTAATTGATTTACATCAATATTTTAGCATTCCTTTGCACTAAAGGATAGTTAAAAAAATTGCTCCAACAATCAATCATCTAATGCAGATTGATTAGCATATTTATCGCTCCGTAACCGGAATAAAGGCCGTAACAAACAATTGAAATAGCAGCAATTGATCGAAACGAATTTGATTGCTGCAGCTGCTTAATTTTTGTTGCCCCAAAACCAACGAGTAACATCGCCGGCAATGTTCCAATTCCGAAAGCAGACATAATGAGTGCGCCATTAAGTGCGCTTCCCGAAACAGCTGCCCACGTTAACGTAGAGTAAACTAAACCGCAAGGTAACCAACCCCAGATAATACCAAAAGGTAGAGCGTACCAGCTTTTTTTAAGAGGGAGTAAGGAACGTCCATAAGGAGAAACCCACTTCCAAACGGTTTGGCCTAGTTGTTCTAAACGCAGCAAACCAAACCACCATCGACCAATATAAAGCCCGAGGATTATCATCATGACGGCAGATAAAATTCTTAACCAGACAAGAGAGTGGTTGATAGAAGCCAAATGCGACAAAGATGCGGTTAAACCTGCAACTAAGCCGCCAAAAATGGAGTAGCTAAAAATCCTACCCACGTTATAAAACAGTAAAGGAAGCACAGGGTTTTTATGGGGTGAATTCAACATCAACAGCGAACTTAATCCACCACACATTCCAACGCAGTGTCCGGCGCCCAACAGACCAACGACAAAAGCACCTATAAAATCTGGCATCATTTTTTGTTATCGTTCTTTGGCGTTAAGTGCTCATCTTCATCAAACAAAATGTTATGCCCTTGACGCTCAAGATCTTCAAACTGATCACTTTTGACAGCCCACAGAAATATAGCAACCGCGACGCACACAATCACAATAGCAATGGGAATCAAAATGTATAAACTTTCCATTTATGAGCCACTCTTTTCTTTCAGTAACCGAAGAGAATTCGATACTACTATAATTGAGCTCGCAGACATACCAACAACGGCAACATACGGAGCAACAAAGCCCGCAACCGCTAAAGGCAAAATAACAAGGTTGTAGCCCAGTGCCCACGCCAAATTCTGTCTGATGATAGTCCGGGTTTTTAGCGCTAATTCACGCGCTTCTAACAGCTTGTCGAGTTTATCGCCCAACAACACCATATCAGCTGAAGCTTTAGCGACGTCCGTCCCGCTTCCCATCGCGACTGAAAGGTGAGCGCCGGCAAGAGTAGGTGCATCATTAATACCATCTCCAACCATCATAGTAATATCTTGGGGATCTAACGAACGTAAGTAGTTGAGCTTGTCTTCCGGCTTTGCCTGCGCAATCACATTATCCACGCCTAACTGGTTTGCGACTTGTTCAGCATTGATTTTTGAATCACCCGTTAACAAGGTAATTTTAATACCTGCTTCGTGGAACTTTGAAATAAAACTACTGGCTTCCTTCCTGATAGGGTCTTGATAAATAAAAGTTGCCACATGTTGACCATCGACCGACATATAGACAGCATTACGCTCCTTTAAGCCTGAGTCTGCCGCTAGCGCATAAGAGGCGTTACCCACACGTACGAACTGACTATCAATGACTCCCTCAATCCCTGAACCAATAATGTTTTTAACATCTGAGGCTATGACTTGCGATGAAAAGTACGGTTTAAATGCTTTTGCTATAGGGTGGTTTGCATACTGTTCTATGCTAGCGGCAACGGCTAGGCAACGATCTTTATCCCAGCTAGCATCAATAACTGAGACTTGACTGATTTGAATATTTCCTTGAGTTAACGTACCCGTTTTATCCAAAACCAGATGATTGACTTTGCACAAGGTTTCAAACACATGATTTTTTCTCAGAAGAATACCAAAGTTACCCAGTTTTGAAGTGGCACAAGTTAAAGCGGTCGGTGTTGCGAGAGAGAGAGCACAAGGGCAGGTAGCAACAAGCACCGACAACATGATCCAAAAAGCGTCATCAGGACGCGAATCATGCCAATACAACCAAGTTACCGCGGAAATTATCAAAATAACAGCAACGAAATAACGGGCAACGACGTCAGCAATCTCGGCAATCTTAGGCTTAGATGATTGAGCATCGTCTTGGAGTCTAACAATATTGGAAATAACGGAATCGGCTTTACTCGCAGTAACTTCTAAATCGAAAGCTTCATCACCGTTTAGCGTACCTGCATAAGTTGCATCGCCAACATTCTTTATAACAGGCAGTGACTCACCAGTCAGCATAGATTCATCGATATGAACCCGATTTGAAATGACCATACCGTCTGCTGGAATATGCTCGCCTGGCAATACTCGAATCTTATCACCAACTTTAAGAGTTTTTACGGGCACTTGAGAACCATCGAGGCGATTTGCGATAGCTGGAATGAGTTTTAACAAGTTACCACTCGCCGCTGCAGCTTTACGACGCGCACGCATTTCAAGAAAGCGGCCAACCAAAAGAAAGAATGTAAACATCGAAATTGATTCGAAAAACACTTCTCCTTTTTCCGTGACCGTGGCAAACAAACTGGCCACGTAAGCAAACAGAAGGGCGATCGAAACTGGCACATCCATTCCCAAAGTTCGCCCTTTAATACTACGCCAGGCGTTAAGGTAGAAAGGGAACGCTGAATAAAGCAGTACCGGCGTTGCAAATAGCAAACTCACCCAACGGAAATAGTTTTTAAACTCGCTATCAAGGTCACCAAACGCTTCGAGATATAAGGCGACAGCCAGCATCATCACCTGCATAGTCGCGAGTCCAGCAACGCCTAAACGATATAGGTATTGTTTCATCGATTGGTGATATTGCTCTTCGTGCTTATCCGCTTCAAACGGAGCCGCTTTATAGCCAAGCTTGTGAATACGAGAAAGAATACTACTGAGTTTTACTGACGAGTTATCCCAGCTTAACAGTGCTCTGTTGGTGGTGGTATTGACACGAATACCAATCACTCCTGGCTCAGTAGAAAGTTGCTTTTCTATTAACCAAGCACAGGCAGCACAAGATACCCCCTCTAGTGACAGTGTCACTTCAGCGTGATCGTCTGAGTTTCGTACGAACTCTTCTTGGACATCTGCATTATCATAATGAATCAGAGATTTGAGTTGCTCAGGAACCAACTCGACTCTCTCAGCTGTGGTGGTACGAAACTGGTAGTAGGAGACGAGCCCACTATCGACGATTGTTTCTGCTACAGTTTTACAACCAGGACAGCACATATCACGTTCTTCATCGAGAATAGTAACCTTGAAGTCCGTGTTTTCTGGTACATCTTCACCGCAGTGATAACACGATTTGCTCATATTATTTGTTCATTAATTGAGTAGCCGATGACGACGGAAAGGTAACGCGACCTTGTACTAACCATTCTCCGTTATGAGGCGTGAGCTCAATAAACCACGGGCCTTGCATTTCATGGTCTAGAGAGATTCGATAGTTACCTTTCGCATCTGACGTGATCAATTGCGTAAAGTCTCGGTCTGGGAGCGTACGGTGAGCAAACATTGCTTGAATAGCTGGGTAATGGTCCAAGCTACCTTTATCAAATTGAATAACAATATCATTGGCTTGCGAATACACGGCAGCTTTCAAACCTAAGTCATTAGCTACATGTATTTTTGATAAGTCAATGTTTATCCCTTTACCTTTTTTATAATAATCCTCGGTAACTAAAGAGACGGAGTTTTTAGAAAACACGATAACCGTGATAATTGTCCATACGACGACTGTCAAAGGAAGAATAATCAGGAACCACGGCCAAAATTGTTTATACCAAGGCTTTACCATAAAAAAGTTCTCTACAACAAAAAATAAGAAGGGCTTAAAACTTAAGAGAAAAGCAGCCCCTAGAAAAGGGGCTGTTATTAGATTTTTACTATTTTTGTGAATTGCTTAGGCTCCAGACATATGCAGAAACAAGCTGCACTTTATCTTCACCTAAGATATCAATCCAAGCAGGCATTACACCAGAACGTCCGTTCATAACAGTTTCTGTTACTGCCGCACGTGAATCACCGAACAACCAGTCTTGGTCAGTTAGATCAGGAGCACCCACTGCTGGGTTACCTTTACCATCTGTACCATGACACGCCGCACAGACAACAAAACGTGCTTTACCAGCCTCAGCCTCACGAGCGTTAACAGAACGTCCACTTAAGCTTAGAGCATAGCTCACTACTTCAGTCACACCTTGTTCACCTAATGCATCTTTCCACGCTGGCATTTGACCAATACGACCGTGACGAATAGTTGTCACGATTGCATCAGGTTCTCCACCGTATAACCATGCATTATCAGTCAGGTTAGGGAACCCGGTTTGACCGCGGGCATCTGAACCGTGACATTGAGAACAGTTTTGTAAGAATAAACGTTGACCAACCTTAAGTGCATCAGAGTCTGCTGCAATTTCAGGGATTGAGCGTAGTTCTGAACCACCGTCTTTATAAGCTAGGCGTTTAAATGCTTCACCAAAATACGTGTCTGCATCATCCAGCTCTTTCGCATACTGCACAAGAGTTTTCGTCTCTTGCGCATTAGCGATAGAAGCTTTTGACTCTGCTAATGTACGTACTTGTTGATCCGAACTTTGCCAACCTAGCACACCTTTAAAGTTGCCTAGACCTGGGTAAAGTGTCAGATAAATAGCAGCGAAAATGAATGTACTTACAAATAGGTAAGTCCACCATTTTGGCAATGGGTTGTTTATTTCGCGAATACCATCGTACTCGTGGCCCATGTCTGCGCCTTCTTCAACACCCATTTTGTCTTTTAAACACCAAACGAGAAGAATCGCACATCCAAGTAAAGTACCAACCGTTATTACGATGATCCAAAGACTCCAGAATGTAGTCATTACTTAGTCACTCCTTGTTTTTTAGAGGGTGTTTGTTGCTCTTCGTCTGCAAAGATTAGGTTGGCAGCCTCGTCAAAACGCGCTTTACGCTTTTTGCCATAAGCCCACCAAACTACACCAATAAAGCAGCCGAATAGCACTATGGTCCAAATACTGTGAATAGTACCGATATCCATAATTACCTCTGTTTATTTCATTGCGTGACCAAGAGACTGAAGGTAAGCAATGATGGCATCCATCTCTGATTTTCCTTCTACATCTTTTGCCGCGTTTGCAATTTGCTCATCTGTGTATGGCACACCAAATTGGTTACGGAAAATCTCAAGTTTCTTTTGAGTATCCTTACCGTCTAGCATGTTTTCAGCTAGCCATGGGAAACCAGGCATATTTGATTCTGGCACTAGTTCACGTGGGTCTAACAGGTGAACACGATGCCATTCGTCAGAATAACGTCCACCAACACGAGCAAGATCAGGACCAGTACGCTTAGAACCCCATAAGAATGGGTGTTCCCATACACTTTCACCAGCAACGGAGTAGTGACCATAACGTTCGGTTTCAGAACGGAAAGGGCGCACCATTTGGCTGTGACAAACGTTACAACCTTCACGGATATAGATATCACGACCTTCCATCTGTAGTGCTGTATATGGCTTCAAGTTTTCTACAGGCTCAGTGGTTTGCTTTTGGAAAATCAACGGAGTGATTTCAACTAGTGCGCCCCAACTGATTGCAAATACAATCATAATTGCCAACAAACCGACGTTACGTTCGATAATGCCATGGCGATTATTAGAATCTGAACTCATTCTTTAAATCTCCCTACGCTGGTTGTTGAACAGCTTTGAGGCTGTGATTCGGAGCAGAAATCGTCTTATATGTGTTGTATGCCATTAAGAACATACCAAATAAGAAGATGAAACCACCGATGAAACGTACTGTGTAGAATGGGTACGATGCTTGTACTGATTCAACAAAGCTGTAAGTCAATGTACCGTCAGAGTTAACTGCACGCCACATCAAGCCTTGCATTACACCAGAAATCCACATTGCTACGATATAAAGCACAGTACCGATTGTTGCCAACCAGAAGTGCGCATTAATTAGACTCACAGAATACATACGTTCTTGGTTAAATAGGCGAGGGATCAAATGGTAGACAGAACCAATCGAAACCATTGCAACCCAACCCAATGCACCAGAGTGAACGTGACCAATCGTCCAGTCGGTATAGTGAGATAGGGCGTTAACCGTCTTGATCGACATCATCGGTCCTTCAAAGGTAGACATACCGTAGAAAGATAGAGATACGATTAGGAAACGTAGGATAGGGTCGTAGCGCAGTTTATGCCACGCACCAGACAGCGTCATGATACCGTTGATCATCCCCCCCCAAGAAGGAGCGAATAGAACCAAAGACATCACCATACCTAACGACTGTGTCCAGTCAGGTAATGCTGTGTAATGCAAGTGGTGTGGACCTGCCCAGATATAAAGAGAGATCAATGCCCAAAAGTGAACAATTGACAAACGGTAAGAGTAAACTGGACGTTCTGCTTGTTTCGGTACAAAGTAATACATCATACCTAGGAAACCAGCCGTCAGTAGGAAACCTACCGCATTGTGACCATACCACCACTGAACCATTGCATCTACAGCACCAGAATAAATCGAGTACGATTTAGTCATAGAGACTGGGATTGCCATGCTGTTTACAATATGTAAAACAGCTACAGTGATAATAAAGGCTCCAAAGAACCAGTTTGCTACATAAATATGAGAGGTTTTACGTTTCACCAGTGTTCCGAAGAACACAACAGCGTAAGAAACCCATACTAGTGCGATTGCAATATCGATAGGCCATTCTAACTCAGCGTATTCCTTACCAGAGGTTAAACCTAACGGTAGAGTTATTGCTGCAGAAAGAATGATTGCTTGCCATCCCCAGAAGGTGAATGGAACAAGCGGACCACCAAATAAACGAGTTTGACAGGTACGCTGAACAACATAATAAGATGTTGCAAACAGGGCACTCGTACCAAACGCGAATATAACCGCATTAGTATGCAGTGGACGGAGACGACTATACGTCAGCCACGGCGTATCAAAGTTTAGCTGTGGCCAAACTAGTTGAGCGGCAATCAAAACACCTACAGCCATTCCGACAATACCCCAGAGAATGGTTACTAAGGTAAATTGACGAACGACTGTATAGTTATAGTTTTGTTCAAGCTGCTTTTCTTGGCTCATTTTGCATGCTTCCAATGTCTAATTAACTACACTTTTCTTCCAACACGACAAATGTCGCAATGCCACCCAAATCCACAACAAAATTAAAGTTTTATCAAAACGTTAATAACCATTGCTGACTTTATAAAAAAGTGGCATTTTCAAGCGAGAAAGTATACTGCAATTAACAATTCAATGACAGTGTAGTAACCTTACGCTTTATCCGGATTTGCTCTTTTATTTCAAAACTTTGAAGTTTGTTACACGAGGAACGCGTTCTAATGGCAGCTGAAAAGCTTACAAAACACAGACTTGCTCAAATACTCATCACTTTATGCCTGTTAGTGATTGCCTTTTTTTGGAGAACGCTCACTTATACGGATACCAATTCGATCAAATGTGTTGCAAAGCCCAATTGTTCTGTATTTGTGAATGGTGAAAAAATAACTGTTACAAAAGATAATAAAAATAGCCAAGTGCTTACTATTTACCCATCCAATCCAGCCTGGAAATTTAAATACGATGGTGAGGTTATCTCGACAGAGAAATCAACAACACTAATACCTCGTGATAACAACTTAAATACACCTCAAACACTAGTTATTAATGAAACAATAAAGATCCAAATTGAGTTATAGAAATAATGTGTAGTTATTAAGACTTTTGTGATGATTAAAAGGAAGAGACGTTTTTATCTGAATTATTATCAGGTATAAGGTATAGAAATCACACAGAACAAAATTCGCTAATGCGACTAACTACAACCATTTCTACAGAGCTGGATGCAAGCATTGCGATCCAACAACTAAAAGCAACCATCAAACTTGATGGTTTGGCTTGTTTTGTCTGCTATTTTACTCAAGAATACGCCTCTCAACAGTTATCTGTGCTATTCGCGAAACACTTCCCGAATATTCCTTTTATTGGCTGCTCCTCATGCCAAGGTGTCATAACAGAATCGGGCTACCATCAGGGCCCCATTCTCGCAGTATTATCCATTCACGAAGGTACAAGTACTTACGCCTACGGTAGTGGGTTTGTTAGCCTCAATAACTGTTCGAATTATGGTTCAGCAGCACAAAAAGCAATAAATCAAGCACTTCTTTCTGCTGATAGAGTGGGTGAAGTTCCAGAATTGGTCATCGTACATTCTACATCCGGACATGAAGAACAGTTAATAGAAGCCATTGACCAATTGTTTGCGACGCAAGTGCAAATAATTGGTGGGACAGCAGCAGACAACGACATCAACGGAAAGTGGATGGTGATGACAGAAAATGATGCTTCCAATTCCGCTCTGAGCGTACTTGTTTGCTTTCCTTCTAAACCATTGGCTACAGGTTTAAGCGTGGGTTACTCACCCACAGAATTCTCTGGAACAATTACCAAAGCTTTCGGTCGACGTGTTTATGAAATCGATCACGACTCAGCGAAAGAAACCTATAAAGAGTGGGTGAGCGATCATTCGGCAATACAATTAACAGACGAGCATTTGTTCTCATATGTGTCAGAATTCCCAATAGGAATCGCTGTTGGGAATATCAGTGATCGACCTTATTTTAAGCTATCTCATCCAGTTCGAGTAACCTGTGATGCGGCACTAGAAATGTTTGCTGATATGAGAGTCGGAGACCAGATCACACTCATGACAGGATCCAAAGAACATCTAATTAATCGCGCATCAAGAGTAGTAAACGAAGCTAATACAAAAAATTATAACGACTCTTTGTTACTTGGAGCCATTGTTATTTTTTGTGCGGGCTCCATGCTACGACTTGGTGATGATATTCACAAGGTCCATGAACAGCTTGTCAATCAAATGAACGGTCGTCCATTTATATGCCCATTCACATTTGGAGAACAGGGAAGGTTAGTCGGCGGTGAAAATGCCCACGGAAACTTAATGATTTCATCAGCCATTTTCTATGAGTTAGAGAACTAATCATGAAGCAATCGCATATTGAAAACTACAATGAAGCTTTGCTTGAGCTCGAGCGAAGTAAAGAGCGAGAGCACCGACTTTCTGAAGAAAACAGAGTCATCTTAGCTGCTTTGACTGCTTTGAGTCATGCAGACAACAAATACCAAATATTTGATGAGTTAAAGAAAGTTTTAAGTCGTTACATTCGATTTAATGATTTCATCGTATTATCTAAAAACAAATCGAGTGACACATACACAACGTACCTTACTTCTAACATTGCTTACACAGGGAAAAGTTGGTTCAACGGCAAGAAGTTTCAACGAGTACTGAATGATGAATGCATTGTTTTGTTTGACCCCGTTAACCTCGATGAATTTAAACATCTAAACGCATTCCTAAAAGACCAGATTAACTCGGCTCTCATCACCGGTATAAGAACTCAAACTTCAGATTCAGTGTTATTACTTTTAGGAAGAGCTCGAGGTCAGTTCAGCTTAGATACAAAATCTACGTTGAGTCGATTTAGACCACTGTTAGAAAGAGCAATTAATGACATTGAAAATAAAGAAGAGCTACAAAAACTAGTAGAAATAAAAACTAAAAAACTATCAGTTGCACAACAGTTAGCAGAACAAGCGAGCAAATCAAAATCTCAATTTCTGGCAATGATGAGCCACGAATTAAGAACTCCACTTAATGCAGTACTTGGTTTAATCGATATTTTGCGAGATGACTCCAATCGTCATCAACTTGAACTGTTAGAGCAAATGGAGAACTCGGCAGAGCTTCTCCTCGTTATTATAAATGACGTTCTAGATTTAAGTCGGGTCGAATCCGGTCATTTTAAGTTACAATGTCACCATGTAAATCTTAACCATAAGTTAAATAATGCGCTTGAATATCATAGGCAAGTAGCTGAAGACAAAGGCATTAACTTTTATGTCGATGTATCGTTATGCCCCAAAGCGGAATATTGGGTTGATTCAGTGAGGCTTACTCAAATTCTATTTAATGTGGTAGGAAATGCTGTTAAATTTACAGAAAATGGAATGGTGACAGTGTCACTGAAGGATTCAAAAGGCCACTTAGATATCGAGGTTAACGATACAGGCATTGGAATGGAAAATGAAAAAGTTGACCAATTGTTTTCTCCATTCATTCAAGCCGACTCTTCACATACTCGAAATTATGGTGGTACAGGGTTAGGTTTGACCATTACTAAGCATCTCGTAGAACTCATGAAAGGGACAATATCGGTAGAAAGCACATTAAATAAGGGCAGTACGTTTTACATCAAGATTCCATTAAAAAGCTACATAGTGTCAGAAACCAGTTTGAACGAAGACATGAAGTTTAAACAAGATGAACCAAAGAAAACTCGTAACATCCTTGTTGTTGAAGATACTAAAACAAACCAAATGGTCATACAGCTGATGTTAAGTCGATTAGGGTATAACGTTACGTTGGCTGACAATGGTCAAGAAGCACTAAAATTGGTTTCCAACAACAACGAGTTTGATCTCATATTTATGGATATTTCAATGCCAGTGATGGATGGTATTGAAGCCACGAAACTAATACGAGCCGAACAAATTAACGTCCCGATCATTGCATTGACTGCTCATACTATGGAAAACGACAAAGAAGAATGTCTGAATGTGGGAATGAACGATTTTGTTTTGAAACCTATGCGTATAAACGAGATTTCAAACATCATCGATAAATATGTTTTCTAATAACTACATTTTTAATCGAAGATGATAAATGTAGTTATTAGGTATTTTATGGTAAATAGCGATTATGTTAAAACAATCCCACTTAGCAAGAAGAGCAGCCTTAAATTAATGATAGGAATGTATCGGTTAAACCTTATTTAACATAACGTACATAATGCGCACTTAGATATAGGATCAATACAGCATGGGTTTACTGTGGTTTGCATCTTGTTGTTCGTAATCTTCAGGCTTTGGCCTGCCTTCAATGAGTTCATACGGCTCATCACCGATAAAATCATTTATCGCATCTACAACTTCACTTTGTGATTTGCACTCGTAATGCTCATTGATTACTGGGAACACCAAGCTAATTAAGCCCGCTTGTTTTTCTATAAAGACTTTGATCATAACTCGTCCTCTAATGTTTCGATAATCATACCGAAGCGTTTTAATTCCAAGCCTCCGAAGTTATTTACCACATAGTTTGAACTGTGTGGCGTGTAGTTTCCTGCTGCGTATGGCTCTTGGTCTTTCTCGAGCGTCAGTTTCATTTCTACTGGGAACTTACCACTAAGATGAGCGTACGCGATTTGTTCGTAGATAGTTCGACCTGGGCGATCTTCTTTACCTGCTATTTTGCGAGTTTCTACACGAACGTTTCCTGAGAATAAGTTTTTCGTCAACTGTAGTTATATTTATACAATTAAGGCGCTGTATCAGCGCCTCTTTTAACTAATGAACTTCTAGCTGACGAGTCTTAAATTTCGCCGCTCAATGGTCAGTTGGTGTCTTTCTGAAGCGATTTTTTCTGCTTTACGGACCAGTGATAAGTAATCTGACTCAATGAATCCTTTAGCTACATAAATATCGTAGTCATGATGAAAATCCTTAATTGCACATTCTACTTGTTCAAGTTGATGCGATAACGTTGTGAGTTTTTTGTAATACTCATTCCTTGTCATTAACCTAACCTCTTGCCAACCTTTATTGTTATATTCGTTCCATATTTATACAACTTTAGTTTAGATTATTGCAAAAAACTGACTGCCATTTTCAAAACTTCGTTTTAGAACTGAGCACTAGTTAACATAATCTTATGAAATTTTACGTTATTAATTGCGTTTCGTATGACATTCGATTTATTGAGCATAAAAAAGGCACTCTATCGAGTGCCTTCTTGCAAAATACTTGTTTTATCTAGACCTTAGCGGCCTTTCTTTGTTTTACTACCAGAACTCTTAAAGCCTTGATGTGGAAAAACATTCCTGATCCGTTGCTGAACTTTCTTGGGAACTTCATTTGAGAACACTAACTTCATTCCTGTACGCTGTTGATAAACTTTGATATCACCACTAAACGGAGTGACTTCAGCGATTTCAGAAACATTATGTTTAAAAGTCGGTGGGAAGTGCCCTTTTATTTTACTGAAAGATCCATCTTTCACTGTCACTTTTAACACAGGCCTATCAATTGCAACTAACCAGAAAATAACGGCGGCTGCAATTAAAATAACGTACAACATGAGCATAACTCCTAATCAGATAGCAACTTACTCAAATCTTCTTTTAAACTTGATACTGTTTTACTCGCTTTCTCGCTCCTCGATGCCTCACTAAGAAGGTATTCAATTGCATCGGAAAGTGTACAGCCAAGTTCATTCGCTCTAGTGGAAAGTTTCTCCCACACCTGGTAGTCAAGGTCGATAGACTTTTTACGGGTATGTAACTGCTCAGCATTGAAATGGCGCTTACGTTTGGCTCGGATTGCTTGTTTAAGCTTGTTGCTTAACTCCGGAGCCATATGTTCTTCAATCCAATCAAGAACTAATGTTGGCTCATGCTCTAAGGCTTTAAGCTTTGCCACAGCCGCATCAGCTTCGCTACGATCAACATGACAGGTGATCGCTTCACCATCCTTCCATTTCTTAATCAAATACTGCCATTTCCAACCACATTCGAGGTTTTCAAGCTGTTGATATTTCATTTACAGTTATCCATAAAAAGTCAGGGTGACAGCGTAACCCAGTAGATGATGATATTCAAACGAAACTGCGAAAATCTTAGATCAGGATCATTCAATATCTCTGCTATTACCGCTGTAGGTTTTTCTATATAATCCGTTGTTAACTTAATATTATTTCAGTGATTCAATGACTCAAGATATTTGGCGCCTTGCAACCCCTCAGTACGATGAATTCCAATCGCAATTTGATCAGTACCCTAACCTAACCGATCTGTCTTTAATAGATATTCAACAACGTCTATCCAGTGCCATTCAGCAGTTCATGAAAATCAAAGGCTTGAGCCGTGTGCTAATGGTCAATGCTCCTGATAATTCTATCTACCGTTCGCTTATTGCTAACAAAATGCGTTCATTAACGGATGACAACACACCTATTCTTGTCACCGAAACCCTAGAGATGGATGCGATTTTAGGTCAAGTCAAAGCTGAAAATGGCCATGTAGTAATCGAATCAAAAGGGTTACTCGACCAAGCTAACGGTGGTTATCTTATCGTTTCAGCCAATCTATTATTGGCAAATCCACGTTATTGGCCAATTTTAAAATCAGCGATTTTAGGCAACCCGGTATCTGCAATAAATTGTGATCCAAAATCGATTATTCAAGAACAGAATAATAACTCATACGACATTAAGCTGGTCGTCGTTGGGGATAGAAATCAATTAGGTGATTTAGACTTTTTAGACGCTGATATTCACTCTGGTCTTTGCGTATACAGTGAACTAGAACTCGATATAAAAATAGACTCTAATACCATTACATCCTATTTATCTTTTGTTAAATGGTTATATCATTACTATCAATTACCGACCTTAAGCGTGGACGCGGTTATACGCTTGATGGTTGCAGGAGCTCGTTACACTGAAGATCAACACTATGCTCCACTTTGCGTTATGTGGCATCGTTCATTACTTGAAGAAGCTGCATTAGAAGCCGAAGGGGGTGACATTTACGCTCACCATATTGATGTTGCACTCGATCGCCGATATTTCCGAGAATCTTACCTACCCGAACGTGCCCTGGATGATATTCTTGAAGGCCAAGTGTTTATCGAAACGGACGGCGAGCAAGTGGGTCAAGTCAACGGTTTGACCGTAGTCGATATTGCGGGCCACCCTATTTCTTATGGTGAACCTGCTCGTATTTCTTGTGTCATCCATTTCGGAGATGGTGATATCTCTGATGTAGAACGAAAAGTGGAGCTTGGTGGTAATTTGCATGCAAAAGGCATGATGATCATGCAAGCATTCGTGAGTAGTGAACTCGATCTAGATGTTCCACTGCCTTACTCTGCATCCGTAGTGTTTGAACAATCTTACTGTGAAGTCGATGGCGACAGTGCATCACTGGCAGAACTTTGCTCATTGGTCAGTGCACTATCAGAATATCCAATTAATCAACAAATCGCGGTTACTGGAGCGGTTGATCAATTTGGTCGTGTACAGGCTGTCGGCGGTCTCAATGAAAAAATTGAAGGTTTCTACCATGTCTGTAAACACCAAGGATTTACGGGTAATCAGGGAGTTATACTTCCAAATAGTAATTTGAAACATCTTGCACTTCATAAGTCAGTCGTGGAAAGTATCAAGAATGGCGAATTTCATATTTGGCCAGTTTCACACGTAGATGAAGCTGTCCCACTTCTAATGGGTAAACCATTTAGGGGTGAAGATGACGAGAGCGTGATCAGCAAAATTGCTGAGCGCATAGAAAACTTTGAAAAACATGTTCACCCTATTGGGTTTGTGGACCGTATCAAAAACTGGTTTGTTTAGTACTGATCGGAGTTGTTTGGCGTACACGTGTTCACTAACATGCACCCTATCAAAAATTGGAGTAATTGATAATGCAAAACAAACGTGACTCATATAATCGTGAAGACCTATTAGCTTCTAGCCGTGGTGAGCTTTTTGGCCCAGGATACCCTCAGTTGCCAGCACCAAACATGCTAATGATGGATCGTATTAGCAAAATGTCTGAAACTGAAGGCGAATTTGGCAAAGGTTTAATTATTGCTGAGTTAGATATCACTCCTGATTTGTGGTTCTTTGATTGCCACTTCCCTGGTGACCCTGTAATGCCTGGCTGTCTTGGCCTTGACGCAATGTGGCAACTTGTTGGTTTCTTCTTAGGTTGGGTTGGCGGCAAAGGTAAAGGCCGTGCTCTTGGTGTTGGTGAAGTTAAATTTACTGGCCAAATCTTACCAACTGCGAAAAAAGTAACTTACGAAATCAATATGAAGCGTGTTGTTAACCGTAAATTGGTTATGGGTTTAGCTGACGGTCGTGTTCTAGTCGATGGTAAAGAAATCTACGTTGCTAAAGATCTGAAAGTTGGTCTTTTCCAAGACACTTCAGCGTTTTAATGTCGATTTTATAAATAAGAACAGCTTTCGAGCTGTTTTTATTGGTTTCAATGAGGTTAGTTATAGTGCATTAGAGCATTATGCAACAGACACTAAAAAGCCCCTTTCGGGGCTTAAATCCTTTTCGTATGTGGGGGTTATTTATAGAGACCAGAGTTTTTGTCATCTCTCGCGTCACGCCAACCGCCTAGCCAATATGAACGAGCATCATTTTGTTGGTATGGACACTCCTCGGGAGATCGTCCATTCAAACCAGCTTTGTAACCTTGAGATTGTGCTCTTTCAAGGCGATCACGCTTTTGTCTCTTCATAGTGCAGTCCTCATACAGTAACTTGTGTCTATTACTTACAACTATTGCAAATGTGTGGATCTTTTATGACCACACCATTAAGAATCGCGCAAAAATCCCCCATTCTCAAGTCAAAAAA
Organism: Vibrio sp.; assembly: GCA_048259585.1. Classification (GTDB taxonomy): domain Bacteria; phylum Pseudomonadota; class Gammaproteobacteria; order Enterobacterales; family Vibrionaceae; genus Vibrio. Next base: position 671,073 of record JBLXHN010000001.1, read on the forward strand.
AAGCACAAACCCATTTTTGTGAGCTTGTGCTTTAATTGACAAAAAATGACTATTTTCTACGGAACCAAGCCAGACCTAGCAGAACAAATCCCCACAACCCCATGCTTCCTCCTGAACGTTCACCCAGCGAGTTTTCATCGGTTCCTCGTACAGTAATATCGCTAGCTGTCGCTCCAGCGATAGGAACAAGTTTTACTGCAACCGTGGTTTCTGTGCCGCTACAGGTTGAGTTGTGAGCGGTCGTGCTATAACCGCCATCACATTTCCAAGCCGTACCAGAGATAACACCTGCATCATTAATGTCCGTTGCATCGATCACGCGGTATTGGTTATTTCCAGAGGTAGAACCATCATTAGTTAAATCATCAAGATACCAGGCTTGATTGTTGAATATTGCACTACGTGTTGAATCCGTCCCCTTACCACTGTATGGATAAATAAACCCGCGTTTTCTACGAGCTTTACCATCGATTTCGCGAGTGCTTTCGAAGTCAATTTGACCAACAATTTCGTTATAATTGTTGATTGCCCCCGCTTTACCGCCAGCACCATTAAACAAAATACCGCCAGATGGGAAAGTCGCAGAAATTGAATCCGCTGATACATCAGGAATAACAAACAAACGATTAGCGGCAGAGCCTGCGTAAGGGTTATCACCAGCACGTTTCGCACTACCGATCGCCACTAAGTTTTTATTGATGGAAGTTACAACGGAATTACTATGAACCCTATCGCCATCTATAATCGCTCTGGCATTAGAAACCGCTTTACCAGTCCAATCAGAGTCAGAAGTAAACGACAAAGGCGCACTAAAGATTGTTGCATTCATATAGTTAAAAGAGGATTCGTGATAGCTGTTAAAACCAACGGCATAAATCATGTTGTTATTGCTATCAACGACGAAATCACGAATACTGCCCTGCGCTAAACGATCGGATGTGTCAGCAGTACCGCTATCCCACGGGATTTCAACCGTCGTGCCATCACTATTTTTCCAAATTGCCGCTTTAGAGGTGTAAAAAGAACCATAAGTGTTTGCAATGCTACCAACCGTGTAATCGGTATTTGCGGCCCACGCTCGAGTCTGACTGCTGTTTGCAACAGGGTCTACGCCTTCAGATCTTGCTACAACAGAAGCACGAACATCGCCAGTAAAGTTTGCTGGCTGACTATCAATACCGATCGGTGTACCAGAAGGAGAAATACTGTTGATAACAATATTTAACGTTTCATCAATTGGACTACCCGTAGTCGACGAGCCTGTAAAGGCAATAGAATTTGGCGTGGTGTCGGTTTTTTCACGACTAAAGATATTCCAACGAGTGTTTGCCCATGCACCACAGGTTGAGTATCGCAATTCTTCTTCACAGTAATCCACAAATTCGCTTTCGCTTTGGATATAGATGAAACGGTTATCCATCGCAAACGGGGCTTCTTCACGATAGCTTAAACCATCGACAGCTAACCCTGAATTCATCGGAGCCAAACGCGTCTCACCAGCTAAGGTATAGCTATTACATGACTTAGAACCTGCTGTGCTGCTGGCGAAACAGTTATCACCTGGGCCACTGGTTACTGCGGGCTCAATCGCTACACCATAAGCACTTTCATAGCTATAAGAAGTACTGGGGGTCACTTCAACGATGTTATACAGCGCCGCTGAAACCTGAGTTGTAGCCAAAAGTGCCGAACTGATGACACTCAACTTAAACATTTTATGATTCATAAATTCTACTAACTATCCTGTTGCATCGCTTCGAGTTCTTCCCAACGTTCGAAGGCAGTTTCAAGTTCCTGCTCGGAAGCAGCTAACCTGTCTAAAATAGGTTGAGTCACATCGACGGACTGACTGAAAAAGTCGGCATCGTTGACTTGTACCTGAAGCGATTCGATTTCTGCTTCTAATTCTTCGAGTTTCTGCGGCAGTGTTTCTAATTCACGCTGCAGTTTATAAGATAATTTCTTCGATTTAGGCTTAACAGGTTCTGATTTGGGAGCTGGCTCAATCACTTTTTGAGCTTTGGTGTCGTTTTGTACGTTACGAGATTTGAGCACCTGAGATCGCTGCTGTTGTGCATCATGGTAACCGCCGACAAACTCTTCGATTTGTCCATTCCCTTCGAAAATCCAACTTGTCGTTACTGTATTATCAACAAACTCACGATCGTGGCTCACTAACAATAAAGTACCCTGATAATTGGCAAGCAAATCTTCTAAAAGTTCCAAAGTTTCGATATCTAAATCGTTAGTTGGCTCATCGAGCACCAATAAATTATTCGCTCTTAGGAAAAGACGAGCTAACAACAAGCGGTTTTTCTCGCCACCAGAGAGAGCTTTTACAGGCGTTCGCGCACGCTTAGGCGCAAAAAGGAAGTCTTGCAGGTAACTCAACGCATGGCGTTGACGCCCACCAACCGTCACTTCTTGTTTACCATCAGCCAGGTTATCAATGACGGTTTTTTCAGGATCCAAAACCTCACGGTATTGATCGAAGTACGCAACTTCAAGTTTAGTCCCGCAATGCAATCGGCCACTATCTGGGGTCAATTGACCCAATAACAGTTTAAGCAGTGTACTTTTACCACAACCGTTAGGGCCAATCAGTGCGATACGGTCACCACGCATAATGTTAAAGCTAAAATTATCGACCAAACACTTATCATCAATCGCATAATTGATGTTTTCAGCTTCAAATACAATTTTACCAGAACGCGCCGCATCATCGATTTGAAGGTTTACCTTACCCTGCACTTCACGACGCTCACTCCGTTCTTGACGAAGCTGCTTGAGTGCTCTTACACGGCCTTCATTACGCGTACGACGCGCTTTAATTCCCTGGCGGATCCATACTTCTTCTTGAGCAAGCTTCTTATCAAACTCAGCATTCTGCAGCTCTTCAACTCGCAATAACTCTTCTTTTTCGGTGAGATAATTCTCATAATCTCCGGGGAAAGAGTTCAGTTGGCCACGATCGAGGTCAACGATTCGTGTTGCCATCGACTTAATAAATGAACGGTCATGGGAAATGAAGATGATTGAACCACGGAAATCCTTCAAGAAACCTTCAAGCCATTCAATAGTCGTCACATCAAGGTGGTTGGTAGGCTCATCAAGTAGCAAGACGTCAGGATCACACACCAACGCACGTGCTAACGCGGCTTTACGCTGCCAACCGCCGGATAAATCAGTCAGTTTAGTGTGGCCATCCAGTTTAAGAGAGCCCAATACGTTCTTAATACGGTCTTCAAAACGCCATGCGCCTGAATGTTCTAATTGCTCCTGGACATTAGAAAGCTTCTTAAGATTGGATTCAGACGGGTCACTTTCGACCAGATCGAGCAGATCGTTATAGATCTTTATCTGCTCTCCAATTCCTTGCAGGCCACCAGCCACATAATCGAAGACTGTACCTTCTTCATTACGTGGTGGGTCTTGTTCTAATCGAGATACAACCACATCTTGTGTCACTTGCATCTTGCCATCGTCTAGCAGTATTTCCCCTGCTAGTATTTTCATTAATGTAGACTTGCCGGCACCGTTGCGGCCAACTAAACAAACGCGCTCGTTTTCTTGTAGAGCGAAGTCAGCATGATCGAGCAACGGATGATCGCCGAATGCTAACAAACCGTTATGAATGGTAATTAATGCCATTGTTTTCTAACCACTGAGTTAATTCTTCGAAATCAAAAGGCCAGTTAAGCTCTGAACCTTGATAAGAAACTACGGGAATAGTTACCCCGTAACGAGAAAAGAGATTATCATCAAACGCAATATCGACCACTTCAACTTGGTCGCCAATTTGCGCTTGCTGCAATAAGCCAAAGGCCATCTCACACAGATGACAGCCTTCAGTACTGTATAACGTAATCACACCCACGTCCCTATCACTTATGAGTCACAATCCAGCAGTTGTGGATATGCTTGTTCCGCTCAAAATCTAGCGGAAGTGTTTGGGAAGAAATATTTTTGGCCTCTAAGCCAAGTTCTGCTAATTCATCCATATCCATTTTGAAGTGTCGCTTGTTATTGGAGAAGACAATCGTGCCATTCTCACGCAACAGACGCTTTAAGCTCTTCATTAATTGGATATGGTCGCGCTGAACATCGAATGATTGCTCCATGCGCTTCGAGTTCGAAAACGTAGGTGGATCAATAAAGATAAGATCATACTGACCATTCGCTTGCTCTAACCATTGCAAACAATCCGCTTGTACATACTGGTGCTGACGGCCTACTTGACCATTGAGCTTCATATTGTCTTTCGCCCAATCTAAGTAGGTTTTAGACATATCGACTGTCGTTGTTGATTGAGCGCCCCCACAAGCGGCATGAACGGTTGCTGAGCCAGTGTAAGCAAATAAGTTCAAGAAATCTTTACCCTTAGACATCTGACCCAGTTTACGGCGAGTGATCTTATGATCCAAGAACAAGCCCGTATCTAAGTAATCATGTAAGTTAACAATCAGTTTCACACCGTATTCGTTCACTTCCATGGTTTGAGCTTGTTGGCCAATCTTCTGGTACTGAGAAGAACCTTTCTTCTTCTCACGCACTTTGAGTACGACGTTATTGGCATTTGTGCCTGTTACTTGGATTGTGGCGCGAATGATATCAGTAAGGCGGCGTTTAGCCTTCTCTTCTGGGATATTCTTGGGCGCAGCGTACTCTTGAATGACCAATTGATCCAAGTACACATCAATCGCAACGTTGTATTCAGGTAGATCAGCATCATAGATACGATAGCAATCTAGCCCTTCGCGTTTGGCCCATTTCCCAATTTTGCCAATGTTTTTCTTTAAACGGTTAGCGAAGTCCGGTGCAATTTGAGATTGAGGAGCTTCGGTTTCAGCTTCAGAACGCTCACGAGCGGAAATTGAGTAGTTTTTCTGGTGACACGGTAACGCACCATTATTCATTTTATACTGCTTGTCCGCCCGCATACGTAAACAGCTAAGTAGCTCATCAGAGCTTGAGAAAATAGAGGCCTTACAGCCACCAAATTCAGATTTAAGTTGTGCACCAAACGCAGTATAAAGCGCGATAAGACCTGGATGAGTACCTAGACGTTCACCATACGGAGGGTTACACACGATAACACCGTCATCAAAACCCTGCGGCTTCTTAAGAAGTGACGCATCACCCAACTCAAATTGAATAAGATTTTCAACACCAGCACGACGAGCGTTATCACGCGCGGTTTTCAACACACGAGTATCGTTATCTAAGCCGAAAAACTTAGCGTCAAGTTTATTGACACCCCTTCTCGCCTGTACGCTAGCCTCTGATTTAACCTCAGCCCAAAGCTCTGGTTCAAAATCTTCTAAAGATTCAAAACTCCATTTTTCACGCTTTAAACCGGGGGCAATCTTCGCCGCCATCATTGCAGCTTCAATTAATAACGTTCCAGAGCCACACATAGGGTCTAACAGAGGCTTAGAGGCATCCCAACCGCTACGCATGATAATAGCCGCAGCTAAAGTTTCGCGTAGAGGTGCACGACCAGATTCAGGTCTATAGCCACGAATATGTAAGCCACCACCGACCATATCAATACCAAGTAAGGCTTTGTCATTGTGCAAGCGAACATGGATTCGAAGATCTGCATGATCTTTACTGATCGACGGCCTTGGCAGGTTTTTCTTTTCAAAACAATCAACGACAGCATCTTTCACTTTCATTGCGCCGTATTGGCTATTACGAATCTCTCGGTTTGTACCATTAAAATCAACAACGAACTTCTTAGAGCTGTGAAAGTGGTTCACCCAGTTAACTGACGTGGCTGATAAATAAAGGTCCATGTCATTTTGGCAATTGAACTCAGTTATTACACGTACGAATCTTGAAGCTAATCGACTCCATAAACAACAACGGTAAATCTGCTCTTTGGACGCTTTGAACTTAACCCCTGCTTGCACAGGTTTTGCATCTGTAATGCCTAATTGAGTGAGTTCCTCGACTAATAGGTTTTCAAGACCGTTTGAGGTTACCGCTAGATACTGATTCATAGTGTTCTTTAACTGATAAAAATGGCCTCAGATTATAACTGACAATATACAGCTTCCCAAATCTAAACGTCGTAAATCATTAAAAACCCTTCAAACCCACTCACAGATGCTTCTATTTTCACCAACTTGTCCCAGCCAAAAGGAAAACACGTAATTTCAATGCTCATAGCGATAGTGAATACTTATTCACAGCAAATCTGGACTATACCAGATTACTTTTTACACTGTAAATTTATTACAAAACAGCCCAAAAGCGGAAGTTTTAATGCTTCAATAGCGGAAAGTATGGCGTTTTAACCGTCACTTTTAGCCGCAAATTTTCTTCAATTGTTTATAAATTTACTTAGAGTGTTTCAAAGGAGAGATTTATTAATGGAGTGCTACCCTAAATTTTGGGTAAAAAAAATCGGCTTTACGCCGATAGGAAATGAAACAAAGGAACGAAATATCACTAGGGAAACTTAACCTACCATAGCCATTGGCTGAGATAGAAGAATATGGTTAGCTGGCGCCATGCGATCATGCATGACCTTAATCACCTGTCCAAAAGACAACTGCTTTGATGCATTCAATGAAAATGCATCTAAATCGACAAGAGCGCACAAACTCGCACTATCACCGACTTCAAGAACGATGAAGTACCCTTGGCCGTTGCTGTTCACTAAGCTCACTATTTCCCCTTCTTGTGGAGAATAACCACTGCTTTGATAGTCAAAGAACCAGCTCTTTGGCTGGACAGGCTTGTGAAAGCGTTTTGCGGCAACACAATATAGTACTAACTCGACTTTGCGTGGCTCGCTCAGCTCTAGATAGTCAATACGTTCTTTATAGGTTTGGTAGTCCGAAGCGTCATCAACGGTAAATTGATTAGGTGTATACGCGCAATCGACTAATAGATTACTGCTTAGATTAGTGCGAAACACCATCTCCTCACCCAGTTCTAACATCAGATAACCTTCACTATCTGAGTAGTACCAATTCCATTTGTCACTCGGTTTAAGCATTGTCCTGACTCGCTATTTATTATTTATCAGACTATTAGGTAAAACGCTTAATTACCTATACCAACTAACTGAACTTAATTCTAAGAGAGGAAATTTAAAAAAAAAGAGGAAATGATTTCTCATTTCCTCTCTTCATTACCTTGTCACTTTTAATAAATTTGTAAAATTAAAGTAACAAATATAATAAGTTAGATATTTTTAACAATGTCTGCAACTAAGCCTGGGCCTTGGTAAATGAACCCACTGTATACTTGTACAAGCTTCGCCCCAGCTAATAATTTTTCTTTCGCTGCTACATAGGAATCAATACCACCAACACCAATAATAGGAATTTGGTCCCCTAATTCTTGATACAAACATTTGATCACTTCAGTACTACGTGACTGAAGCGGTTTGCCGCTCAGGCCACCAACTTCATTGCCATATTTCATACCTTCAACCAATGTACGATCTAGCGTTGTATTGGTTGCAATCACCCCATCGATGTTGTTTTTCAGCAAAGAATTACAAATTTGCTTGATTTCATCATCACTAAGATCGGGTGCGATTTTTAACGCAAGCGGAACATACTTATCATATTTAGCGTTGAGTTCAGATTGCTTCTCTTTCAGTGCAGCAAGTAATTCATCTAAAGCCTCACCATATTGAAGCGTTCTCAATCCCGGAGTATTAGGCGAAGAAATATTAACGGCAATGTAACCCGCATGAGGATATACCTTATCCATACAGATCAGATAGTCTTCAGCTCTTTTCTCGATTGGGGTATCCTTGTTTTTACCGATATTAATACCAATAATACCGTCATAGTTCGCTTTCTTAACATTCTCAACTAGGTTATCAACACCTAAATTGTTGAAGCCCATGCGATTGATAATCCCTTCTGCCGGGATAACACGGAACAAACGTGGTTTATCATTGCCTGATTGAGGTCGCGGAGTCACGGTCCCTACTTCAACAAATCCGAATCCCATTGCACCAAAGGCTTCGATACATTCGCCGTTCTTATCTAAGCCAGCAGCAAGACCAACAGGGTTTTTGAAGGTTAAGCCCATACACTCAACAGGTCGATTTGGAAGTTTTTGACGATAGAAAAGCTCAAGAGGAGTGCCGTTAAAACGTTTGAAGTTTTGGATGGCAAGATCATGCGCCTTTTCAGCATCCAATTTGAAAAAGCCAGTTCTGGCTAAGCGGTAGAGCATTGTGCCTCCGATAGAAAAAAGCCCCGATTAAACGGGGCATTATTATTGTCTTATTCGCTCAACAATTCAAACGTTATTCAACAGCTTGACAGTTTAAATTGAGTAACATCAATTCTCGTAGCGCTACTGAGAACTTAGCGAATTCATGAACAGCCCCTACTTTGAACTCATTCAAGATATTTTCCCAACGGTGTAAAGAAACCTGATTGACGTCCATCCACTCTTCCAGAGCTTTAATCACATCTATCTTAGTAGTTTCACACTCGCAGTTAAGAACTTGGGCGGTTAACTGACGTTGTTGCCAATCGAGATCTTCACGGAATGCGGCACGAGCCAATACCTGCCAGTTGTTGTCTGTCGCTTGATTGTTGATTTGTTTCAAGAACCAGTGCAGTGACAAACGGTCACCCAAGTTAAAGTACAGTTTCGCTGTTTGTTCAACAGTTTTGCCTTTTTCCTTAGCGACTGAGGATATATCCAGTACTGAGTGTAAACTAGAAAGACGCGCAACATAATTAGCCACTTCTGAATCAATACCTTTATCAATCCAGGCCTGAGCCATTGCATTATGCTCTGCGACTTCCTCTGCGACTAACACTTCATCCAACTTAGCAGCGATGGTTTCAACATCAGCTTGGTAAAGTTCAACCAGTTCACGAACTGACTGTTTACCGGGACGATTACGCAATAACCAACGAGATAAGCGGCGAAGTGTACGTCGAACATGGAACATGACTTCATACTGAGTTTCAGCCCCTGCTTTATTATCCAGCTTACGCACATTCTCTAGCACCGAACCTAACTTATAGATTTCGCGCGCTGCAGCATAAGCGTTCGTTATATCAACAGCATTTGCTCCGGTCTCTTCTTGAAGACGAGTAACGAAGTTACAGCCCATTTCGTTAACCATCTGATTTGCAAGCGCAGTAGCAATAATCTCTGTGCGTAACGGATGATTTTGCATGTGCTGCGAATAGTTACGACGTAACTCTGTTGGGAAGTAATTCATCAGTTGTTGCGCATGGAAGTCATCGTTTGCGATTTCATCACAAGCAAGATCATCTTTGAGCACCATTTTACCGTACGCGACTAGAACTGAAAGCTCTGGACGAGTCAGAGCCAAACCTTGTTTTTCTCGCTCCAATAAAGTTTCATCATCCGGTATATACTCAAGCGCGCGATCCAAATGCCCAGCTTTTTCCAATTGGTGAATAAATCGGATCTGCTCTTTCACAACAGAAACACCTTGCTGTTCAGTAACAGAAATAGACTCTGACTGAACGTAGGCATCTTCCAGAACAATGTCTCCTACTTCATCTTCCATAGATTCCAGAATCTGGTTACGTTGCTTAACGGTTAGATCACCGTTCGCCACCAGACCATTTAGGAAAATCTTAATGTTAACTTCGTTATCCGAACAGTCTACACCACCCACGTTATCGACAAAGTCTGTATTAACACGGCCACCTTTCAGAGCGTACTCAACACGCCCCAACTGAGTCATACCTAAGTTACCGCCTTCGCCAACGATTTTGGCATTAAGATCGCGGCCATCAATACGCAATGAATCGTTCGCACGATCACCCACATCAGTGTGAGTCTCGCGAGAAGACTTAACGTAAGTACCGATACCACCGTTCCAAAGTAGATCGACCTCCATTGAAAGGATCATCTTAATCAGATCATTCGGTGCTAAAGATGCCTTCTTAGTCCCTAACATCTTCTGAATTTCAGGGGTTAAAGTGATCGATTTCGCTTTACGCGAAAAGATACCACCGCCTTTCGAAATCAATTTAGGGTTGTAGTCTTCCCAGCTTGATCTTGGCAGATTGAATAAGCGATTACGCTCTTCCCAACTGCTCGCTGAATCTGGGTTTGGATCAATAAAGATATGTAGATGGTTAAACGCACATTGGAGACGTATGTGTTTCGACAGCAACATGCCGTTACCAAACACGTCACCCGCCATATCACCGATGCCCACAGCTGTGAAATCAGTAGTCTGGCAGTTAATGCCAATTTCACGGAAATGACGTTTTACTGATTCCCAACCGCCTTTAGCGGTAATACCCATTGCTTTGTGGTCATAACCGTTAGAGCCACCAGAGGCAAACGCATCACCCAGCCAGAAGTTATACTCTTCTGATACAGAGTTGGCTAAATCTGAGAAGGTAGCAGTACCTTTATCCGCAGCAACAACCAAATACGGATCATCTTCATCGTGGCGTACAACATTGACTGGTGGCGCGACTTCACCTTCAATAATGTTATCGCTGACATCAAGTAGTGCTCGGATAAAACGTTTGTAACAACGCTGACCTTCAGCAAAAATCTCATCACGGGTGTTAAACAGGTATTGCTTCTTACAAACAAACCCACCTTTAGCACCAACCGGAACAATGACCGTATTCTTAACCTGCTGTGCTTTGACAAGACCAAGAATTTCGGTACGGAAATCTTCTTGACGATCCGACCAACGCAGACCACCACGAGCGACTTTACCACCACGTAGGTGAACACCTTCGATGTCTGGCGCGTAAACGAAAATTTCAAACGCTGGTACAGGAGCTGGAATCTCTGGGATTTCACTCGGCTTCATTTTCAATGCTAACCAAGGTTTTGGCTGCTTGTTTTCGTCTGTTTGGTAATAGTTGGTACGGTAAGTTGCCGTAATCATTTCCATGTAACGGCGGATAATACGGTCATCATCCAAACTTTCTACATGATCAAGTTGTTCGGTAATCTTCTTAATAAGATCACTTTGGCCTTTTTGAGCACCTTTAAATTTGGGATCAAAACGACGAACAAATAGATCAACCAAACCTTTCGCAAGATCCGGATAATGACTCAATGTATCTTCTATGTATTGTTGACTAAATGGGAAACCCACCTGACGCATATAGCGAGCGTAAGCACGAAGAATCGAGACCTCACGACCCGTTAATGAAGCGCCAAGTACCAAGCGGTTAAAGCCATCGCTTTCAAGATCACCATTCCAAATTGCGGCGAATGCTTGCTGGAAACGATCTCGAGCTTCACGCAGATCAACCTGGCTGTCACTCTTATGCAGCATAGAGAAATCTAAGATCCAATATACTTGACCATTGGATTTCACCACTTCATACGGAGATTCACCAATGACGCGTAAACCAAGATTTTCCAACATTGGCATCACGTCAGAAAGATGAATTGGCTCATCACGGTGATACAGTTTTAGTCGTACTGCTTTAGAATCTTTTGACTCTTCTTGTGGACGATAAAACAACATACCCAATTTGTTGTTTTCGTTTAGTGCTTCTAAGCGCTCAATATCTGCAACCGCAGAAGCAGGCATCACATCTTCTTTATAAGAACGAGGGAATGCGTGTAGGTATTGCTTAGATAGTGGTAAACCTTTACTTTCGCCACTATTTGCTACAATAGCTTCTGATAAACGATCATCCCACGTCGTTGATGCTTCCATTAAGTTTTGCTCTATTTTCTTAACATCGACGTCCATATTGTTGTTGTCAACACGAACGATGTAATGTGTTCTTGCCAGAGGGCTTTCTGAGAAGAAAGTGGTAAATTCAACTTCTTGCTCACAACCGAAATACTGTTTGAAAATACGCTGAGTTTGACGGCGAAGCTCGGTGTTGTAACGCTCTTTAGTGACATACACCATACAGCTAAAGAAACGACCAAACGGGTCTTTGCGGACAAATAAGCGTAATAGATCGCGGTCTTGCATTTGAACAACGCCCATACCGACTTCTAATAATTCTTCTTCGCTTGCTTGTAGTAGTTCATCACGAGGATAGTTTTCTAGAATATTATGCAGGGCTTTGTAGGCATAAGAACCTTCTCGGTAACCACTTGCAACTAGAATTCGTTCCACTTTTTCTCGGATTAAAGGAATGCTTTGTACAGCCTGATTATATACCGCGGAAGTGTAAAGACCGGTAAAACGGTGTTCACCAACAACTTTGCCATTTTTATCAAATTTCTTAATGCCAATGTAATCAGTATAAGCCGGGCGATGAATACGAGACTGCTTGTTACCCTTAGTTAAAATCAGTAAGTAAGCTTTCTTCGCTTCTAAGCGTGCAGAGTCCGAGAATTCTGATAACTTGACGGTACGAACACGATCTTTCTCTGAAAACAGGCCTAACCCTGCTTCTTGTGTCGGTTGCAGTTCAGTATCCCCTTCAATATTGACAAGGTCATACTCTTTGTAACCCATAAAGGTAAAGTTATGATCACCTAACCAACGAAGGAACGCCATGGTTTCTTGGAAACGATCTGAATCCATTGGTAGATGATCAACATCGGCCTCAAGTTGTTTAATCACTTGATCCAACTTACCTACCATAGGTTTCCAATCTTTCACAACCAAATCCGTGTCGCGTAAAATATCTAATAATTCTTCCTGAAGTTTTTTCATTTCTTCTTTATTGCTTAATCGATCGACCTCGATATGAAATAAAGATTGGAGCGGTCCTTCGCCTTGATTAATGCTCTTTACCTCACCCTTTGCATTACGGTCAATTTGTGTTGGACCATTAAGCATAAGGTGTGAAGTCAAATCGAGCCTACTCAGTGCCATCTTAATCGAGTCCACATGGAAAGGACCATCCGGTACTGCAATTTCTACGATAGTATGAGTTGATTCCCAGCCGTGTCGGCTAACCGTTGGATTAAATACTCTTACTGAGTAATCCTCACTCTTCTTCTCACTAATATGATGCCAAAGACTCACAACTGCACCATATAAGTCTGACTCATTTCGCTCATCAAGATCATCTTGCGAAACGTTACTAAACAAATGTTGAGCGAGTTGAGTTACCAAAGGTTGTTGCTTAGGCTCAAGTTTGTCTTGAATCAGTTGGTATACTTTTTCAAGTAGAACCGGCATCAAAGTCTCACGCGCGGTCATAGGCGACTCCAGATTAGAATTATGTTTTGTAGGGGATGCAGTAAGCATATAACTTACTACTGGTAATGCATGAGTTATTGTAAAAGTTTTATAAAATAAACGTTAATAATTTTAACGTTTTTAAACAGGTGAATGTTTGATAATGTGACTAAGATACCTAATTAAACACCTGTAGAAGTTAACGATTACAGCATTTCTAACTTAATAAACTTATTTTCACCGTCAGTTGTCAGTCTAAATCGACCTTTAAGCCCAAGTTGACTAAGGAAAGGGCGAAATCGAGTAGCTGGCAACTGCAACTTTAATCCTTCATCAGTCACAACCAGCACAGTACTGGCCGCTCCTGAGTAATGTGCTAAATAAGCTTGATAAGTTATATTGAGAGAAAAATAATAATATTTCATGGAAACTTATATACAATCCAACAAGCAAAAAAGGCGGAATCTCTCGATACCGCCTTTAAGTCCGTCTTAATCTTCTAACGCTTTTGACACTTTTTCAAAAAGATCTTTCGCCAAATTGTCCATTGCTTTCAACTGCTCTAACTCTTTTCTGATAAGCGCTTGTCGCTCGTCATCGTACTTACGGAATTTAAGCAGTGGGTCAATCAATCGTGATGCCACTTGCGGATTACTACTGTTGAGTTCTCGTAAAATCTCACCAGCAAATCGATAACCAGCACCACTCTTATCATGGAAGTTAACTGGATTGTTATTTAAGAACCCACCAATTAAGTTACGAGTGCGATTCGGGTTCTTCAAGCTAAATGCTTCATGGTTCATAGTCTTTTTGATGATTTCCAGTGCGTTGTTCGCTGGATTGCATCCTTGTAACATAAACCATTTATCCATCACCAACCCATCATGTTTCCATTTATCGCTGTAGTCTGAGATTTGCGCTTCACGGCATGGAAGACCTGCACTATTCGCTGCACTCATTGCAGCCATAGTGTCCGTCATGTTGTTTGCTTGTTTGTATTGCTTCTCAGCAAGTTCATTGCCGTGCTCAGTATAAGCTAAGAAAGACAAACACATATTACGCAACGCACGTTTACCAATGGCGTCATGATTGATTGTATACTCAACTTGGTTGAGAGTGTGGTACGTAGCGCTTAACTCATCTTCTAGCTCGTTCGCCAATATCACTTTGAAGCCTTTGAGCACTTTAGCGATAGCATCAACATCAACAGTCTTATACCAACCAGACACTTCGTTATGACTAGGAAGCGAAAGCATTTCTGCGACAAACGCCGGCTCTAGTGAATCATTCAGTAACACACCACGGAATGCATCAATCACGACGTCTGATAGTTCGACTTCCTGACCATTTTGTACTCGTAGCACGTTTTCACGAATGTATTTCGCCATCATAATTTGACCGGCATCCCAGCGAGCAAACTCGTTAGTCGCATTCGACATCAAGAAAACAAGCTCTTCATCAGAATAATCGTACTCAAGTTTAACTGGCGCGGAGAATTCTCTAAGTAGAGAAGGTATAGGCTGCTCAGTGACGTTTTCGAAAATAAACGTTTGTTCTGCTTCAGTTACATTCAATACATTTGCTACTGACACACCATTACACTGTAACGGAATCACAGAGCCATCTTGTGCGTACAACTCAACATCGAACGGAATATGAAGCGGTTGTTTCTCTTTCTGATCGTGAGTCGGCTCTGTGACTTGTGTAATTGTCAACGCGTAGGTGCTTTGGCCCGTATTGTATTCACTGCTTACTTTAACCGTTGGAGTCCCTGATTGGCTGTACCATAAACGGAACTGTTTCAAATCCACGCCTGATGCATCTTCCATCGCCGAAACAAAGTCTTCACACGTTGCGGCTGTTCCATCATGACGTTCGAAATATAGCTTCATGCCTTTTTGGAATCCAGATTCGCCAAGTAATGTATGCATCATTCGAATAACTTCACTGCCCTTTTCATACACTGTTAAAGTATAGAAGTTATTCATTTCTATTACTTTTTCCGGACGAATTGGATGTGACATCGGACTTGCATCTTCTGCAAACTGAGGTCCACGAATAATACGTACATTATTGATACGATTTACTGCACGAGAGCCTAGATCAGAAGAAAATTCCTGATCGCGGAAAACGGTTAGGCCTTCTTTCAAACTTAGCTGGAACCAGTCACGACAAGTAACTCGATTACCAGTCCAGTTATGGAAGTATTCGTGACCAATAACGGCCTCAATACCTAAGTAATCGGTATCTGTCGCTGTTTGATCATTAGCCAATACAAATTTTGAGTTAAATACATTTAGGCCTTTGTTTTCCATAGCGCCCATATTGAAGAAATCAACGGCAACAATCATGTAGATATCTAAATCGTATTCGAGACCAAAACGTTCTTCGTCCCACTTCATTGAGTTGACCAGAGAAAGCATTGCATGATTAGCGCGGTCTAAGTTGCCTTTATCCACAAAGATCTCGAGTTCTACATTACGACCCGATTTTGTTACGTACTTGTCACGCAACACGTCAAAGTCACCGGCAACAAGTGCAAATAAATATGCTGGTTTTGGATGTGGATCTTGCCATTTTACCCAGTGACGCCCATTTCCCACTGTACCTTGGTCAACTTTATTACCGTTACTTAACAGGAACGGATACTGTGATTGGTCAGCAATAACGGTTGTTGTGTACTTTGCTAATACGTCTGGTCGATCCAGATAATAGGTAATACGACGGAAGCCTTCTGCTTCACACTGCGTACAGAAAGCACCACCTGATTTATATAGCCCTTCTAACGCGCTATTCGCTTCAGGGTTGATTAATGTAACAATAGTCAACTCAAATTCAGCTGGTAGTTGATGAATTTCCAGATGAGCTTCTTGCTGGGTATATTCTTGCCAATCGACGCCATTTACTTTGAGTGCCTGTAACGTCAAGCCTTCACCATCCAAAACGAGTGTCGTACTGTCTTGCATTTGCTTCACTTGAGATACAGCCGTGACGGTTGTTTCGGTATCGAACAGATCAAATGTTAAATCAATTTGAGAAATTTGATGAGACGGTTGAGTATAATCTTTACGATATTTGGCTTGAGGAGTTTGAGCCATTGTCGGAATCCTTTTAAATAATGACATACCTAAGTGACCTCAAGATGCAGGCTTTAGAGCTGCACAAACGAGTTGAGGTCAAGCTCAATAACGGTAGGAATGGTTACTCCCTTCAACGTTATTAAGGTTACTTAGGTATATATGACAATTACAGATCTTAGGCTTGTTAACGCTAATAACAACCCCATTTAACAAAAAAGAGATAGTGTTAGCAAACTATCTCTTTTTGCGCTCAAAAAACAACCAAAACAAAGCATTATTTTCATATCAATAATAGGAGAATTTACCGTATTCGATCCAATACCGCATACATAGAACCGCCTTCAACATCTAAAGTCAGTTGGTCTTTATTCAAGGTATATCGAGTATCTTGCTCGCCTGACTCGTAAAGCAAAACAAGGTGATCCCCTTCCATGTAATAAACCCCTTGATGAATGGTTTCATTACCATCAACCCCGCTGGCTTTAAACAAGAAAACAAAATCTGGTTGTAAGATAAGTAACACCTCTTTGAGCTTATCCTCGTACAGATCTCGTCCAGATAAAGAGCGACTTGACCACATGCCCGCGAGCGCATTAGGTAATGCTTTTGTAAACGTTACACCGTTTAAGAAAAGCAGGTTGTGATTACTCTTGTACTCATAGACTTGCGGATCATCACTGTGTAAACCAAGAATAATGGTGTCACTGTTTGCGGTGTAGAATCCTTCCCAATGGTCAACACTGTAGTCCTTCTTCTGAATATCAATCGCGAATGTATAATCCGATTCAAAATTCAGTTTTATGGCCAGAAAATTCTCTTCCGTTGATTCAGGATCCGGGTTTAACAAGTACCAGTCCCCCAATAAAAACGGTTGATCAAACTGTGTCAGGTCACGGGTTGGCCCGTCACTGCTACTATATACTGAGCTTGTCACCATCAAGCTGAGACAAGCGAAAATAATTGTTATCCATTTCATAGCGCTCCCCCTCACTTTCTTTAAGCTTAGGATCGCATCAATAATTTCGCTAAATTATTTGACCAATGTCACATTCAGTTGCATATATTTTCGTTTGGTAATAAAAAAGCGGGCATTAATGCCCGCTTAATTAACTTACTGGTATCTGATTCTATTTATGATTTCAGCATATCAATCATGATAGAAACCGATTCATTCAAATAAGCATCCGGGAGTTCATAATCTTTGGGTACGTCATCCAAAGATTTATATATTTCCTTACCCGCTGCTTTTTGACGCTGGTTAATTCGACTCAATCGCTCTTCATCTGCAGTTTCACTTTCCTGCTTACGTACTTTTTCATTTAGAGACAGCGAATTATCTCCTTTCTCAGCTTTGTACTTAGCAATATCTTGCGCGATAAAGCCAAACTCCATATCTGAGGAAATGCGCTGCTGATGTTTAGTCGTTAGCGTCGGAATTAAAGATGAAAAATCATTCAGTTTAGAGTACTTCGCTTTATCGATGCTATCCCATGGAAGTGCGTTATCTTCTACACTTTCACCCGTTTCAGACGCTTCGATCGCGGCAGGGAAAGCAATGTCGGGTACGACACCTTTATTTTGGGTGCTGCCACCGTCAATACGATAAAACTTCTGAATCGTATACTGAACATACCCCAACTCTTTATCAAACATATCGTAGATATGATTTAAAGAGCGGTGTTGCTGTACCGTTCCTTTACCAAACGAGTTCTCACCTAAGATGACTGCTCGACCATAATCTTGCATAGCGGCTGCAAAAATCTCAGAAGCTGAAGCACTGTAGCTATTGATCAACACGGTCATCGGACCGTCGTAGCTAATCTTACCATCGGTATCACTGTTAACATTCACTCGGCCATAGCTGTCTCTCACTTGAACAACCGGTCCGCTAGTAATAAACAGCCCTGATAACGCCGTCGCTTCAGTTAGTGCACCACCACCGTTGTTACGTAAGTCAACAATAATGCCATCAACCTTGTCTGCTTTGAGCTTAGTGATGAGCTTATCGGTATCTTTAGAAAGGCCGACATAAAAACTTGGCACTTCAAGCACACCAATTTTCTTACCGTCTTTCTCGATTATTTCAGACTTAACCGCTCTATCTTCTAAACGAATTTTATCGCGAACAATTGTGACAACGTGACGTTTAGCATCTTTACCATCGGGCAAAATTTCTAAGTTTACCTTAGTTCCTTTTGGCCCTTTGATTAATTGCACTACGTCATCAAGACGCCAGCCAATAACATCAACCAGTTCTTCACCGTCTTGACCAACTCCAACAATTCGATCACCTTCAGACAGTTGCTTACTGCTCGCAGCCGGGCCACCAGCAACAAGAGAGCTGATCACGGTATAATCGTCGGTCATCTGCAATACGGCTCCAATACCTTCAAGAGATAGATTCATCTCTGACTGGAACTGCTCTGCATTACGAGGCGAAAGATAACTGGTATGCGGATCCACCTGACGTGCAAACGCATTCATGTATAGCTGAAATACATCTTCACTGTGAGTCTGAGTTAAGCGCTTAATCGCATTATTGTAACGCTTCGAGAGTGTCTCTTTGATTTCAGGCCACTCTTTACCCGTTAACTTTAAACTTAATGCATCGTACTTAACTCGTTTACGCCACAACTCATTAACTTCCGCTTGATTCTTTGGCCATGCAGCTTCAGAACGATCAATTTCTATCGATTCATCAGTATCAAACGTGATTTCGTTGTCGAGAAGAGACAAAGCGTACTGGAAACGCTCAAAACGACGATTCATTGATAAGTTATAGACTTCAAAAGCAATCGAGTTATCACCTGCCTTGAGTTCATCATCAAGTTGAACAGATTCCGACTTAAACGAATCAATGTCAGCTTGTGTGAAGAGGCTACGGTTGTAATCAAGAAGTTCTACATAACGCTCAAAAATAGCTTGAGAGAACTGGTCGTCAAGACTGAAATGTTTGTAATGGGAACGAGTAAAACGAGAAGTTACCCTCTTTGCTGCAGTTTCATGTTGAGTTTCAGGAACAAGAACTGGAAGGTCTTCTTTATGAATATCGGCTTCTATAGCCTGAGCTGACGAAGCTGCTAGCAAAACGCTAGCAGCAATCAGAGTCCATTTTGAACGGCATTTCATGCGTAGGAGTTTCTCCTTTAGGCGCGCAAGTGCTCCGCTTTTACAACCATTTGAAGGCCGTTACCAAGTTGAACACGAACATCTTCCTTATTGATTTCAACGATGGTCGCTGCCATGTTGCCTTTACCCATATTGATATTCACTTCTTTGCCTACGATGATTTCATCAGCATTCAAAGCGCGAGTTTCAACGGGTTTATTTTCTGGTTTTGGCCCTTTGTTTTGAGGACGACGTGGCTGAGCCTTTTTCGCTTTTGGCTTCGCTTTCGCCTCTTCACGAGCTTTCTTACCTTGTTCTTTACGGCGCGCATCTACACGAGCTTTGCTTTCAGCTAAGGCTGTTTTTGCATGTTCTACGTGTTGTTCTTCTAGTTCACCACAAGCATTACCATCTAAGTCTACACGAACTGCACCAGGTTTTACGCCGTGTAGGTAACGCCATGAAGAGGTGTACTGTCTTAACGCTGCGCGAAGTTGAGTTTTACTAACTTTTGGATCTTCACCAAGACGTTCAGCAAGATCTTGAAAAATACCAATTTTAAGCGGTTTAGCTTCACCCTCTAAAGTAAAGCATTTCGGGAAACATTCAGCAATGTACGCAATCACTTCTTTGCTGTTTTTTAACTTTTCAGTGTTTTCCATGAGGATTCCTGGTTTATGCGGCTGGTCCGCGAGCATTAAGAGTAAATATGTTCGGTATTATAGTGACATGAATACGAAAAACCACAGGCAAAAGACAAATTATGCCTTGTTAGCCTGCGAATTGAACAGCTTTTCTACTTCTGTCATCAAAAATGTCAGGCCTTGTTGATCAATTTCAGAGAAACGACCGACACTTGGACTGTCAATATCAAGAACACCGACAACTTCACCATTGATAGAAAATGGAATCACAATTTCCGAATTGCTGGCGGCATCACAAGCAATATGGCCTTCAAACTCATGAACATCGTAAACTCGTTGAACACTATTAGTTGATACTGCAGTACCACACACACCACGTCCAACAGGGATTCTTACACAGGCAGGTTTTCCTTGGAAAGGACCTAATACCAACTCACCGTCTCGCATCAAATAGAAACCAACCCAGTTAAGGTCTTGTAACTCCATGTTGAGCAGTGCGCTTAAATTAGACAAATTTGCTATTAAATCTTGTTCTGATTCTAATAAAGCAACAGCTTGTTTTGTTAAGCGGTGGTAATCTTCTAACTTCATATAAACTAAACTTCCAATTGAAAAATAAAGACTTCACTTTAGGTATTAAATACAATGGCGCCTAAAAGCAAATAGGATTCATTCTCATAAATATGTCAAATAATAAAGATACTATTAGCCGTTCTTGGCTTATAACTCAAGTAAAAAAGCATCAATCTAAATTATTGTTCGCCAATGTCATTGCTATTATAGCCACTGTTATCAGTGTACCTATCCCCTTACTAATGCCTTTGATGGTTGATGAAGTTCTGCTTAATCAACCCAGCTCTGGTATCGATATGATGAATCGACTGCTGCCCGACTCTTGGCACAGTGCCACCGGGTATATCATGCTGACGTTAGTCCTGGTTGTGTTAATGAGAACCGCAAGCCAGATGCTCAATATCCTTCAAAGCCGACAATTCACCTTAGTGTCAAAAACCATCACTTACCAAATGCGTAGCAAGATGATTGATAAATTGGGGCGAATTAGCATAAAACAATACGAGACTCGGGGAAGTGGTGGAATTAACGCCCATTTAATTACCGATATCGAAACGATTGACCATTTTATCGGCTCTACGCTAAGTAAATTTGTTATCAGCTTACTTACCGTTACTGGAACCGCTATCGTTTTATTATGGATAGAGTGGCGTTTGGGACTTTTTATCTTACTGGTAAATCCTGTCGTAATTTACTTCTCTCGCCTACTTGGCAGTAAAGTAAAACATTTGAAGAAACGAGAAAACCAAGCCTTTGAACGCTTCCAAAATCGCCTAGTTGAAACGTTAGATGGTATTTATCAACTTAGGGCAGCAAATAAAGAACGAGAGTTTTTATCAGAGTTAAAATCTCAGGCCAACGACGTCCGAGAAAACGCAGACAAATACGCCTGGCAATCTGAAGCGGCTGGCCGTCTATCTTTCTTGTTGTTCTTATTAGGTTTTGAACTGTTCCGAGCCGCAGCGATGCTGATGGTTTTGTTCAGTGATTTAACCATCGGCCAGATGTTCGCTGTGTTTGGTTACTTATGGTTTATGCTTTCGCCAGTGCAAGAACTACTGAGTATTCAATTCTCATGGTATAGCGCTAAAGCGGCACTTGGTCGTATCAACACTTTGCTCGATTTAGAAGAAGAATACCGCCCTGTTAGTAAAGTGAATCCATTCACTAATGAACAAGAAGTCGAAGTTACGGTTTCCAACGTTAGTTTTTCCTATGACGGCGAAAACAATGTCCTCAACAACTTATCGCTTAACATTCCCGCGGGGAAAAAAGTTGCACTGGTCGGAGCGAGTGGCGGAGGAAAATCGACGCTAATACAACTGTTAATCGGTGTTTATCGTGCAAACTCAGGGCAAATTCGTTTCAATGGTGAAACATGTGATGACATAAGCTTCGACGTGATAAGAAACGAAATTGCCGTTGTACTACAACAACCTATACTATTTAATGATAGCTTAAGACATAATTTAACACTGGGTAGCAATTACGATGAACTCTCTTTGTGGCGTGCGTTAGAAATCGCTCAAATGCAGGATGTGATTAAGCAACTTGATCATGGTCTTGAGACACAAATTGGCCGTAATGGTATTCGCTTATCTGGAGGTCAACGTCAACGTCTTGCAATCGCTCGCATGATCCTGAGTAATCCAAAATTTGTTATCCTGGACGAAGCGACATCTGCGCTGGATACAGCAACAGAAAGCGCATTACACAGAGCTCTGAATGAATTTTTGAAGGGCCGAACAACATTAATTGTGGCTCACCGTTTATCTGCCGTAAAACAGGCTGATTTGATCTACGTACTCGAAGATGGATGCGTGAGTCAGACTGGTACACATGGAGAGTTAGTTGAACAGCAAGGCTTGTATCAAACCCTATATGGGAGCATACAATCACACACCATTTAGTGACAATGTCACTTTAACGTACATGGATAATCTATGAAGGTTGCGACAATTAAGCATTTATCCCAGCCTTCAGGTATACGCTTATGTCAGGGGTGTGAGTTACCGGTTGATGTCATTTCGGTAGCAAAAGGAAAAAGTGCGTACTGCCCCAGATGTGGTACGCAACTTTACCGAGGGGGTAATCCGTCATTATCTGGTAATTTGGCGATAGCTATCACCTGCCTTTTGCTGTTCGTTCCTTCGCACTTTTTTGACTTTATCAGCATACGCTTAGTTGGCGTCATGATTCCTGCTACATTACCAGCCGGAATAAAAGCTTTAATCGACGAAGGCTACACACTGCTCGCATTACTGGTTTTCTTCTGTGCTTCGGTCGCACCGTTTATTGTGTGTTGCTCAGTGGTCAGCACACACATAGCACTCAGACATAACAGCTTTAACCTGTTTCGTTATTCGCTATTAATAATACAAAAATTAAAGTCATGGGTAATGATCGACGTATTTCTAGTTAGCATTGCCGTTTCTTGCTTTAAACTTAACGATATCTCCGATATTTTTGTCGGTCCAGGCCTGTACGGACTGGTTCTTTTACAAATCTCTACCGTATTATTGATTAGCCGTATCAGTGTGAGGCGCTACTGGGAAGCTTGGCGCCCTGAGGTAGACTACCCGCTTGAAAACAAACACATACACTGCCATAACTGCCACCTTTCTCAACCCGAGTACAGCCATTGTATCCGTTGTCAGCATAAGCTTTATCATCGAGAACCAAGATCGATCGAAAAGACTTGGGCTTACTTGATCGCAGCTACAATTGCCATTTTTCCGGCCAACCTGTTACCTATCTCAATTTTGCTCACTAATGGTCAAAGGTTGGAGGATACTATTTTTTCCGGTGTCGCATCGTTAATTAATAGTGATATGGTCGGTATCGCCATCATCATTTTTGTGGCTAGCATTGTTGTCCCGGTCGCTAAAATTATTGGCCTTGGCTACTTGTTGTTGGCGATTAAATTCAAGCGAAAAATATTTTTTCGCCAACGAATGATCATATACTTTGTAATCAAATGGATAGGGAAATGGTCAGTGATGGATTTGTTCGTGATTTCTATAATGCTGACATTGGTCGATCGAGGTCAGTTGCTTGATTTTACCCCTGGGTACGGTGCGATCGCTTTTGGTCTGGTCGTTGTACTGACCCTGCTAGCAGCCGAAAGTTTAGACCCACGGCTAATCTGGGATAACTATCCTCAAGAAAATTTAAAACAAGAGTCTAACGATGAGTAAAGAAGTTAACCAACAAACATCCTATGTGCCAGATGTGAGAAGAAACCGAGGGATATCTCCCCTGTGGATCTTACCTATATTGACGGTAGTACTCGCTGGTTGGTTAATTCTAAAAGCTGTTCATGATGCTGGCGAACGTATTCAAATCTACTTTTCAAACGCTCAAGGCTTAGTGGCTGGTAGAACTCCGGTACGTTATCAAGGTTTAGAAGTCGGTATGGTAAGAGACATCAAACTCTCGCCGAATCTCGACAGTATCTATGTCGACACCGACATCTACCCAGATGCTGCCCGATTGCTGTCGGATAAAACTCGATTTTGGTTAGTGAAACCGACAGCAAGTCTGTCCGGTATTTCCGGACTTGATGCGCTAGTTTCTGGTAACTACATTGCCATTCACCCGGGTTCTGAAATTATCGAGGAAAACGACCATGACGCTGACGATCACCCCGTTAAATATCAAGCGCTTGATTCGGCCCCCTCTGATTTGTTAACAAATCAAGGGTTAACAATCACTCTTAAAGCTCGTGATTTAGGCGGAATTTCTGTGGGTTCTCAAATCGTCTACAAAAAGATTCCAATTGGCGAAGTCTTTAACTACAAACTGTCTGACGACAACGAATCCGTCATTATCCAGGCTTCTATCCAGGAAGAGTATCGTAACGTCATAACCACGGAGAGCCGTTTCTGGAACGTCAGCGGAATTGGAGCAAACCTTGGTTTAAGCGGCGTCGATATTCGAATGGAAAGCTTCAGCGCTCTTTTGGGTGGCGCAATTGCTGTTGACTCTCCTGATGAAGGAGAACCCGCGAAACAATACTCCGAGTTCAAACTCTATCCAAACCTCAAAACCGCAGGCCGAGGCGTCGCAATAAAAATTACCCTACCGGATAACAACAACATTGGTGTGTCTGGCGCTCCGATAATGTATCGAGGCTTAGAAATTGGTCAGATCACCAATTTACAATTAGATGAGCAACACGAGCAAATTATCGCTTCTGCAGCCATTCAACCCGTGTTTAGTGACATGCTAAATACAGGCAGTCATTTTGTTTTAGAGGAAGCCAAAATCGCCTTAACTGGGGTCGAAAACCTAGCGAACTTATTTAAAGGCAATTATCTGACATTAATACCCGGAGAAGGCGAAAGATCTCGACGTTTTAACGCTGTTAGAAAACAGGAGTTTAACCAAACACAAAGCCAATCCGTTGCGCTCAAGCTTATTGCTGACAGTTCATTTGGCTTAGCTGCGGGTACGGAGATACTTTACCGTGGGGTTTCTGTCGGTAGTGTTACAGCCGTTGCGTTAACCCCCCAACACGTTGAATTTGATGTATTAATCGATCAAGATTATGTGTCATTTATTGGTTCAAATAGTCGCTTTTACGTCACAGGTACCGCAACGGCAGAGCTCACTGAATCCGGTTTAAATGTCTCTATTCCGCCAGCCAAACAGCTTTTAACCGGGTCCATCAGCTTTGTCAGTGAAGGCAGTAAAGATATTCAGCCACAATATCGCCTTTACCAAAGTCAGTCTCTTGCTGAACTAGCAAAATACAATCAATCAGGTACTCAAACTCTCACTTTAATTACCGATTCACTTCCTTCTATTAGTGTTGGCAGCCCTCTTCTCTATCGAAACATGCCCGTTGGTAAAGTGGCAAGCTATACCCTTGGCAGCAACGGAGTTGATATTAAAGTTAAAATAGAGAACCGCTATAAACACTTGATTACAGCGAAGACCGTATTCTGGAACCGTTCAGGCGTCGAAATCGACGCTTCATTATCAGGCGTCAGTATTAAAGCGGAGCCATTGCAAACATTGATTCGAGGCGGGATCGCATTCGATAATATTGATGGCGTTGACAATAAAATTGAAAAGAAATGGATCCTCTATAACAGTTACAAGCAAGCGCAAAAATACGGCACAACTATCACACTGTTAGCAAAAGGTGAAAACACAGTCCCCGTCGGCACTAGCATTAAATATCAAGGGGTTAGCGTGGGTGAAGTTGTCGATGTAAAACCGAGCTTTACCTCAAACCAAATCACCATTTCCGCTAAAGTCAAACCTGAGTTTAGTCAGAACATCGCGGTTCAAGGCTCGGTTTTTTGGATAGAGCAGGCAAAAGTTAGCCTTACTCAAGGAGTCGAAAATATAGAAAGTTTACTGAGTAAATCAATTTCGGTAAAACCTGGCAGTGGGAAGACGGCGACTCGTTTTACCCTGTCTGAGCTCCCTTACAAAAAATCCAGCATCGCTTTTACCTTACAAAGTGAAGATAAAGGCTCGTTATCCGTCGGTACGCCAGTACTATTCCGGGGTATGGACGTAGGGCGTGTTACCCGAGTTCAACTGGGTAATTTGGCTGACAGAATCATCTCGACAATAGAAATTGAACCGGAATACAGTTATTTAATCCGTCAAAATAGCGTTTTCTGGAATGTGTCTGGCGTTGATGTCTCGATTGGTTTGTCTGGAGCCGACATAAAGGCTGGAACATTTGATAGTATCGTTAGAGGCGGTATTACCTTTGCTACTCCTGAGCAGAATCAACTCATGCCAGAGGCTAAAGCCGGTCAGTCTTTTTACTTGTACCCAAGGTCGCAAGAAAACTGGACAAAATGGCGCACTCCTATTCCAAAACCGGATTAATAAGATATAGCAAAAGCGTGGAAACACGCTTTTGTTGTTTCATGCCCGCTCTCCAGCTTCAAATATAGGTGTTATACCGATATAATTCGCCGCCTACTCCCTAATCGAGAACTCGTTTTGCATCCCAATATTACTTTTCCTCAACAGTTTCTAGAATCCATGGCTGAAATTCTTCCCGCTGAACTCAACATGGAAGACTTTATTGCAGCCTGTCAAAGACCACTTCGTAAAAGTATTCGGGTAAACACACTTAAAATCTCAGTTGAAGAATTTGCACAACGAGCTTCCGAAAAAGGATGGAATATAGCGCCGGTTCCATGGTGTGATACAGGCTTTTGGATAGACGCGGATGAAAACGAAACACCACTCGGAAACACTGCCGAGCACATGGCTGGCCTATTCTACATCCAAGAAGCCAGCTCAATGATGCCTGTCTCTGCCCTATTCATGACCGGTGACGAACCATATCAATCTGTATTAGATACTGCAGCCGCCCCAGGTTCAAAAACCACCCAGATAGCCGCGTTAATGGAAAACAAAGGTATTTTAGTCGCTAACGAATTTGCCGCTAGCCGAGTAAAAGTTCTCCATGCCAATATCGAACGTTGTGGTATCCGCAATGCCGCACTAACCAATTTCGATGGACGTGTTTTTGGTGGTTGGTTGCCAGAACGTTTTGACGCCGTTTTACTCGATGCACCATGCTCAGGTGAAGGCACCATTCGTAAAGATCCGGACTCGCTGAAAAACTGGAGCAAGGCGTCGATTCAAAGCATTGCTAGTACGCAAAAAGAATTGATTGAGAGTGCTTTCCAAGCATTAAAAGTTGGCGGTGTATTAGTTTATTCGACCTGTACATTAAGCCGCGAAGAAAACCAGCAAGTTTGTGCGCACCTTAAGCATACTTTCGGTGACGCTGTTAGCTTTGAATCACTATCAGAATTATTCCCTGAAGCTGATAAAGCACTAACGGAAGAAGGCTTCTTACACATTTTCCCTCAAGTCTATGACTGTGAGGGCTTTTTTGTTGCTCGCATTCGCAAACATCAATCGGTTGAGACGCCACAGGTTAAAAAACGCTTAGGTAAATTTCCATTTGAAAAAGCAAGTAGCAAAATAGTTCAAGATATCAACACTAAGCTTGAGCAAAGTCTTGGTATCACGCTACCTAACGATAGCAGTGTCTGGCTACGTGACAACGATGTATGGCTGTTCCCTAATGCACTGGAACCTATGCTGGGAGAACTGCGTTTCTCTCGTATGGGGATAAAAATCGCTGAAGCACATAAGAAAGGTTATCGTTGGCAACATCAGGTT
Source organism: Vibrio sp. (assembly GCA_048259585.1). Classification (GTDB taxonomy): domain Bacteria; phylum Pseudomonadota; class Gammaproteobacteria; order Enterobacterales; family Vibrionaceae; genus Vibrio. Next base: position 698,750 of record JBLXHN010000001.1, read on the forward strand.
GCGACAACGCTAGCGACTGGCCATGAACCAAACTGTATTGAACTATCGATTGATGACGCTCGCGAATGGTATATGGGTAGAGATGTGCGCCCTCAGGGCCAGAGTGGTCAAGGTGAAGTGATTGTGCGTTTTGGTAACGATGTGATTGGCTTGGGAAAATGGGTAGGAAACCGAGTGAAGAACGGACTGCCTCGAGAGCTTGTAAGAGATAAAAATCTATTCTAGTCCGGTATTAGACATGGATATAAAACTAAAGGAACTCCAAACTATAGTATGATATTCCATTTTAAATTCGATAAATATTGAGCCTGTACTACAATTAGGTTTAAAGGAGTCAAAGACTCAAACCATTAGCGCAGGCTCTTAGGAGCCATTCCCCTAGGCCCAGAAGCAATCGCATTCGGGCCTTTTTTTGTCCTTTATTTAACGAGCCTGATTCCGTCTTTTTCGATCACAATTTTGCCCTGCTTATACAGCGTACCAATCGACTTTTTAAAAGTACCTTTACTGGTACGAAACTCAGCAAAAATAGCTTCAGGAGTCGATTTATCACTCAACGGAACAAAACCATCCTTTTTCGCCAATGTGTCCATGATTTTTTCGCTTAAATCGTCCATTTTTTCAACACCGATTTTCTGTAGAGATAGATCGATTTTGCCATCATCTCGGATGTTTTTAATGTAGCCTTTTAAGCGTTTACCAATAAACAATTTACCAAACACATCTGATGGAAAAATCATTCCCCAGTGCTGGCCATTCACGATAGCTTTGTATCCAAGGTCGGAACGCTCTGCGATGATCAGATCAACCTGTTGGTTTTTACTATATTTCGCTGGTGTTTTGTCTAACCACTTATTAAATTTGGTGGTACCAACAATTCGCCCTGAAGCTTTGTCGGTATACACATAAACCAAAACATTTTGTCCCGGTTTAAAACGTGTGCGTTGCTCACTAAAAGGAAGAAGCAGATCTTTATTCTTAATCCCCCAACTGGCAAAAGCACCGGTACTATTGACACTTTCAATGGTCATCAGCCCCCACTCACCCACTTGTGCAATGGGCTTCTCTGTCGTCGCTGCAAGTTGATTATCGGAATCAAAATACAGAAACACGTCAACATAATGTCCTAGTTCTACGGCTTCTGGAGCCATGCGCTTTGGCAGCATGGTTGTTCCATACTCACCTGCATCCAAAAACACACCAAACTCAGCGATTTTTACCACTTCTAGACTGTTAATCTTGCCAACGTTAATCATTAATTACTTTCTCACCTCAAATTTGCGGAGATTATACGTGATCTCTGTTATGCTTTCGCCTGTTGTTGAAAGAAATTTTTTTAAATTTTTTCAAGGATATCACTCAGGACCTACATATCTAAGCATAGGAGTTATTGTTGATCACCGTAGACAAGCATGATGCAGTCACATTAAAAATCACCACAGAAATGTCAGAAAGTAAAAAGCTTGATGTGGATATGTATATGTTCGTGCCCGGAGAGCTAGGATTGGGGGCTGAACAGGTCAAAGAATCGGAGCTATTTTACAGTTCAATCCATCAAAAACGCTCGTACTACAGTGATAAAATTCTCCTACCGTTAGTCCACAGCCGCTTGGCTAAACGTGGTCGGCTATCTCCGACTCAGTATCGAGTCAGTCTAAGTTTATTTGCTTATCAATACGTTATAGCTCTCGACAAAGCGGTTAGTTCACTGAACTTAACAGGTGACAGTGTCACTGAGGATGAGGTTGATACAGTGATTGAGCTCTCAATTGATATCCTTAAACGACTGCGTCGAAGTATTCCATATGAAGAGGGTTTGAAGCGTTACTATGCCAACATAGACAACTACCTTTCCTGGTATACCGACCAAAAGTTCCTGCTCATGATCTCGCAGTTACCTCGAGATAAAGAGTACAAAACCATCAAGGAACGTTTAATCACTTTGGTTGAACGGGAACAAGCTCATCGTGCTCTAAACAACTACAACTCGATTCAAGCCGACAAAGATATTACTCGCTTAAGTAATAAAATGCGGTTACTACGCCGACTGATTGAGCATCCTATTATCCTAAAGGAAAAAGTCACCTCTCTAGGCAACAACGTGAAACGGGCTGTAAAAGGTTTAGCCACTGGGTTGGTCATGTTGTTTGTGACGGTGACCGTGATTCTCGCTCGCGACTACTGGGGAGAGATTACCGCTTCATTCATTATTGCCATGTCGTTTATCTATGCACTTCGTGAAATATTCAAAGACGATTTGAGAGACATCCTTTGGCGCTGGCTACGTAAAGGAAAGCCAAAATGGCGCCGCCGCTATTTCGACCCAACGACGGGTAAACAGGTCGGACAAAAAGTCGAGTGGCTCGATTATCGATCTTTGTCGTCACTGGCAGATCGCATTAAGTTAATCAGAAAAAAAAGAGTTGTTCAGCGTGAAGAAAGCATTCTCCACTATCGCTCCGAAACAGAAATGACGACATCACGTTTCATGAGTGGTTATGAGGAAACGCGTGACGTCATGCTCGTTGACCTTCGCTTTCTTACTCGCTTAATGGATAAAGGGTCAAACCGTATTTATACGCTGAATAATGGGCAAGTTAGTAAAGAGTCGGTTGAAAAACGACATCTGATAAACCTGATCGTCAAAGAAGACAGCCATAAAGATGAACCGCGCTACTATCGTTGGAAAGTGGTTTTAAACCGAAGCAAAATTGTCGATATTGAAAAAACAGAGATCAAAGACTAACCACTTCAAACATGATTAGCCTGTTTCACACGTTAATGATGTCAATACATTTATCGTTTATCGATTCGTTTAAGAGACAGGGTCAAATGAAAGATAGCCATAGGCTCATCACCATGCAGTGACGGGCATGTGGCGATAATTTTCACATCCTTGTTGACCCGTTGTCCTGTGGCAATGGTTTCGTCAAGCATTGCGTCTATTAACTCTCCATCATCACAACGAAAATTTACATCGGCTTCCGGACGTTTTAGGAACTCGCCTTTAACTGCTTTAAACGCCAACGACACCTTTTCACCGCGTTTCGAAGCTTTATCCATCGCCATAAAACCACCAGCAACATCAGCACCGACGGCTAACACCCCAAAATACATACTGTTTAAGTGGTTCTTGTTCCGTCTTTTCAACGGAATTTGGATAACGGTTGTTTTGTTATCTAACGAAAGGATTTGTGGTCGACAAGCCCAAATTAGCGGTACTTTAAAGAAACCAAATAATTTGAGGTACCAGTTTGCTTTAGCAAGTGGAGAGAGCATGATTACTGACCTTTTATTTTTATTTTATTTCCAAGTAACTTGAAGCTACCTGCTTATATTGGAGTAAAAACTCCGATCTTTTCGGTCAGTTAAATGGATGGCGATAACAGTGTCAACATTCCGTTAACAAAAATAAGAAGCCAGCGAAGAATATCGCTGGCTTTTGTAGAACAAATTTGTGTTTTTTGATTTATCTAACTCAGAAGTTAAACACCGACTGCGGTTGAATATGTTCGCTGAGATACTCTTTCAATTTCGGATAGCTTTCTAAATCTTTAGTCACCACCACAACTGGCTTCTTAGTGAAGTTAGCGAATTTAACAGCAATCATTGCCAATTGGCTGACCGCTTCACTCTCAGGGTTATACAAATAACTTAATTGTTCATTGTACTTATCAACCCCTAACGTCATTTGAGTTAGTTCATCCCAATCAAGCACAATGCCATCGAAATATTGCAGTAGTTTATCAGCCAGCAAAGCCGCGGAAGGGACACTACAAGAGTACAATACCTTTAAGCCATTGAGACCTCGTGGTAACCCCTGCTCTGCCAAACGGTCGATAATGGTTGCTGCGTCGCTTAGAGTACGAACAAATGGAACAACAATTTCGATGTCGTGACCCAACTGCTGTAGCTGTTTAATCACTTTACATTCCATAGCAAACGCTGAAGCGTGGGCCTGAGACGCAAATCGTGAAACGCCTCTTAGCCCCATCGCTGGATTCACTTCATCGGCCTCAATACTACCACCGATTAATGCTTTAAATGCATAACTGTCCGAGCCACTCAAGCAAACTCGAACACTGTCATGCTCACTTTGGATCGCCTGACTGATTTTATCTGTTAGTGTCGAAACAAAATGTTCTTCAACGGAGTGACCATTCAATAATGATTGCAGTGAGCTTTGTTCTAATTCTGAAAGCATCTCTACACCAGAAGTTAGCGATGGATGATAAAACACGCTTTCTGCAATTAGCTCCGCAAATGAAACAAACAGAGATTGGCTGGTCTGTTGTTCATCTGTACTAGGGAGAGTATTCCCCAATGCCAATTCTTGATGGATGGCTCCTTGTTGTTCAAAACTCATTACTGCTCCAATTGTCGTTTTGTTATTACCATCGAAAATACCGAGTCAACTCGAGAAAAACAAGCATATATTCGATAGTTATTGATAAAAAGTGAATATAATTTCACTTTACACTTTTTATAGGCCTCAAATTACTCGTAACAGTTTATTATGACAGCTAAATTCGCTATCTTTAGCCCTTCGCAATAAAAGGACAGGCTACTACCCTATGCCAACCAAAACTGATGAATTAAGAACCCAAGCATTGGGACCAATGCCAACTCCGGCAGAACTTAGCCAAGCGCACCCAATTACGGATGAAGTTGCTGACCGTATTTCTAACTCTCGTCGTCAAATCGAAAACATTCTGACGGGAGATGATGATCGCCTGTTAGTTATTGTAGGCCCTTGTTCCGTTCATGACACGGAAGCAGCTCTCGATTACGCAAATCGTTTGGCTTCTATCCAAGAAAAATACAGTAACGAACTGTTTATCGTCATGCGTACTTATTTTGAAAAGCCACGAACGGTTGTTGGTTGGAAAGGACTGATTACCGATCCAAACCTCGATGGCTCTTATGCCTTAGAAACCGGTCTAAATAAAGCACGTAAACTTCTGCTTGATATCAACAAACTAGGCCTAGCCACGGCAACCGAGTTTTTAGATATGATCACAGGTCAGTATATTTCCGACCTGATTACTTGGGGGGCTATTGGTGCCCGGACAACAGAATCTCAAATTCACCGTGAGATGGCATCGGCACTTTCCTGCCCAGTGGGTTTCAAAAACGCCACAAATGGCAATGTAAAAGTGGCTATTGATGCTATTCGCGCATCGCACGCATCACATTACTTCTATTCGCCAGATAAAAATGGTCGTATGACAGTATATCGTACAAGTGGCAACCCATTTGGACACGTTATTCTTCGTGGTGGTGAATCTGGACCTAACTTTGATGCGGACTCTATTGATGATGCTTGTAATCAATTAGCTCAATTTGACTTACCTCAACGACTGGTTGTGGATTTCAGTCATGCTAACTGTCAAAAGCAACATCGTAAGCAATTAGATGTCGCAAAAAATATTTGTCAGCAAATTGAGTCTGGTAGTCATAAAATAGCGGGTATCATGGCTGAAAGTTTTATTGAGGAAGGTAACCAACCGATGGCCGACCTGAATAATTTAAGCTATGGCCAGTCGATTACCGACCCATGCCTAGGCTGGGAAGATACCAAAGCGATGCTGTCAATTCTGGCGGAAGCTATTCAAGTACGTCGCTCTAATCAACAATAAGGAATACGACAACATGCCTTCTTTTGATATTATCTCTGAAGTCGATACGGTAGAACTGCGTAACACCGTTGACAACTCAAACCGTGAGCTTGCTACACGTTTTGACTTTCGCAATGTGGACGCAAGTTTCGAACTAAAAGACGAAACCGTAAAGCTTTCAGCGCCTGATGATTTTCAAATCACTCAGATGATGGATATTTTACGTAACAATCTCGCTAAACGCGGCGTAGACCCGCGCTCTATGGATTCTAAAGCGTCTGTACATTCTGGCCGAAACTGGCACAAAGAAGTGGTGTTCAAGCAAGGTATCGACACTCAATTGGCAAAGAAAGTGGTCAAAATGATCAAAGATGCCAAGTTGAAAGTTCAAGTAGCGATTCAGGGTGATAAAGTGCGCGTCACAGGTAAAAAGCGTGACGAGCTACAAGGTGTTATTGCGTTTCTAAAAGAATCGGATTTGGATCAACCATTCCAATACAATAACTTCCGAGACTAATATAAATACCTGACCCAATAAGCAAAAAATCCAGTCTATGACTGGATTTTTGTTGTCTAAACTATAAACCAATATCTTCCGAAAGCGCTTTGATTTGTTCCAAATCCAGTTGGTGGACTCTAAGCATTTGGTCTATTTGGCTAATACGTGAACTCGCCTCATCCTGTTTATCGCAAGAATCTGAAGTTACATCCCATGACTTTCCTTCCAGATAAATATCACACTCTTTTTTCAATGTTTTAAGCTTAGGTACAAGTTCATCACGCTCTTTTTGTAGCGCTTCCACTTCTTGCTTAATTTTAAGCTCTCGTTGGAATAATTCACGAGAACGCTCAAGCATCGTCGATTGCATGTCAGACTGGCGATTTAAACGATCATTTTGCTGATTAGCTTGCTCGAGTTGTGTTTTTTGTTCGGCGATTTGAGATTCCAGTGACATGTTCACTTTCTCTAATTCTGAAAGCTGCTGTTCCACCTTATCTAAAGCTTGTTGGTGTAGCGCTTGCTGTTCACTTAACGCCTCTTCAAGTTGCTTATCGAAATCTTGCTGGGCATTACTATTGTTTTGCTCAATGATCACCGCTTGCTCAGTCTTAACCTTTTGGCTCTGCTGGAACTGTTCCTCTAACGAGTTATACGTTTTTTCCCACTTTGAAGCCGTGAGTGACGAGCCCACAAGACCACCGAGAGCCAAGCCTAAAACGGCGGCAACTGCAATATAAATAACCCCGTGTCTATCTCGCTGCTCGATGACAACAACATCATCATTATCATCTAAATCTGTTTGATTCATTTTCTACTCCCAATATACAACGTTGAAAGGGAATAACCATTCCTACCGTTATTAAGCTTGCCCTGAACTTGTTGATGAAGCTCTGAATCCTGCACCTTGAAGTCATTTAGGTAAACAAACATCAGCGAATCAATTCTGTCACAACAACATAACCAACATAAATCACAAACGCGGAGACAAGAGACGTCACTATCCACTTTTGAAACTTAGCATTAGTACCGTATCGGATTAATAGAAAAGCCAGCACAACCAAAACGGCAATGGCAATCAATCTATTCATAGTTTCCTCCGGTTTATTCTCTTATACCATGACCTTTACAGTACAAGGTCATGACAAAGTATGAAATTTTAGTCGCTTACAACCGAAGTATACCTTAATGCGTCAACAATAGGCGTTACAGTTTGAAAAATAACAGGATTACTTTAGTGATCGTGATGCCATCCAACACGAATGATAAAAAGTGACGCTAAAAGGAACAAGCGACAGACAGTATGCATAAAGTTTATGCATGCTTCATGCATACTGAGGAGAGGTAGGATTTAAATTTTCGACGCTGGTGGTGGTGCATAACCACCTTGCTGACTGTTCCTAACGTTCAACCTTACTAAGCTTTCACATAGAGAAACAGCACATGTCACTCCATCTAATACGGGTATAGAATGTTTTTCTGATAATTGTTGGGCGAGGTCGACCATACCTGCGCAACCGAGAACAATCGCTTCGGCACGATCTTCGTTTAAGGCTTTGACTATTTCAGACGAAATTTTATCAGCAGCATCAGAAAGCTCTTTTTCTAACTCTAATACTGGGATTTCTGAAGAGCGGACCTTAATACACTGACGCTCCATTCCATAACGCATTAAATTATGTTCCAGAGCTGGTACTGAGCGGCCAAGTGTCGTTATTACGCTAAACTTATTCGACAACATAGAAGCAACGCGATATGCCGCTTCACCGATGCCAAGAACTGGTTTATCAGTAATACAACGAGCGGCATCCAAGCCAGTATCGTCAAAACAAGCAATAACAACCGCATCAAAACCTTTTTGAGTTTGGATTGCTCTTAACATTCCGGGAACCGCCATCGCTTCGTCGTAATAGCCTTCGATAGACACCGGACCATTTTCTGATGTAACAGCAATAACCTCGGTTCCCACAGAAGCCACTTTCCTTGCAGCTTCGCATGCTTTTTCTGTCATGCTTTTAGTGGTGTTCGGGTTTACTACCAATATACGCATACTTATACATCTCCACCTAAATACGCTTCTTTTATTCGTTTATCGTCCATAAGGTCTTTTGACTGTCCTTCTAACACAATCGAGCCGGTTGATAACGCGTAAGTTCGATTTGAAATCGACATCGCCATACGGCTATTTTGCTCAACAAGTACTACACTGACGTTTTCGTCACGAGAAATCGCGACAATAGAACGAGCAATCTCCTGAACCAGTTTAGGTGCAATACCTAAGCTGGGCTCATCCAGCAGTAAAAGCTTTGGTGCTGCCATTAAAGCACGGCCAATAACCATCATTTGCTGCTCACCGCCCGATAATGTACCTGCTTGTTGAGAATAACGCTCCTTTAAACGAGGAAAGCGTTCTAAAACACTGTCCAGTGTTCTCGCGATACCGGCTTTATCGTTGCGTGAAAATGCCCCCATCAGCAAATTGTCTTTAATAGACATGTAAGGAAAAACCCGGCGCCCTTCCGGTACCATCGCGATTCCCTTACCGACAATCTGGCTGGCTGGGGTGCCGTCTAAACGACTGCCCTGGTAGTGAATTTGACCGGACTTTATTTTCGACAACCCAGTGATCGCACGTAAAATAGAGGACTTACCCGCTCCATTTGCTCCAATAAGTGCGACCGTTTCACCTTCTGAAACATTCAGCGAAATACCTTTTAGCGCGTATACATGGTCATAATAAAGTTCGACATCTTCCAGCTTTAATATTTCACTCATAGCTTATATCCCTACAGCAACGTCTTCAGAACCCAGATAAGCTTCAATGACTTTAGGGTCGTTTTGAATTTCTTGCGGAGTACCTTCCGCAATTTTTTGGCCAAAGTTCAGCACCACGATTCGGTTAGAAATCTTCATCACCGCAGGAATATCATGTTCAACCAGTAACACGGTTACTCCACGCTCATCTCTTAGACGTTTGACCAAGGTCACCAAACGCATTGTCTCATCGTGATTGAGGCCCGCAAATGGTTCATCGAGCAATATAATTGCTGGGTCAGTTGCTAAGCCGATCGCCATACCTAACACCCTTAAATGGCCCTGTGGTAAGTTTGAAGCCAGTTCATTGGCAATCGATTCTAGCCCCAACAGTTGGATGATCTTATCGGCAGACTGACCAAAACGCGCTTCATCCACTTTTGCTGCAGGCGTTCCAAGGAAGAACCCGAGCAATGACGCTTTAGACTGTAAATGATGAGCAACTATGATGTTTTCTCTCACCGTCATCGATTTGAATATGGTTGTTTCCTGAAACGTTCTCACAACCCCGCGTCTGGCCACGGTGTGAGGTGCAAGGTTACTGATCCTCTCACCACGGTATAAAACCATACCACTACTGGTTTTAAGAAAAGATGATATCAATTTAAACAGTGTCGATTTTCCTGCGCCATTTGGACCGATAATCGACAAAATCTCGCCTTTCTTAACTAAAAAGCTCACATCATTAACAGCAGTTAGGCCGCCAAAACGCTTGGTCACATTGCGGACTTCAAGTATCGGTCTCATTAGCGGTTCTCCTTGCGTTCAAGTAGACTCAAAACACCGTTTGGTAAGAACAACATCAATATAATGAGCAGGCTCGAGTACACCAACATCTGATACTGACCAATACTGAATAATAGATCCCATCCGAAATACAACATTAGCGTGCCCAACATAGGCCCGAACACATAGCCCAAACCACCGAGGAAACAGTTCAGCATGAAGTTGATGCTATCTGCAACCTGGAACGAGGATGGATAAACGGATTGAGTGATGGCAACAAAACTTGCTCCGGCAATACCGCCAAAAAAAGAAGAAATAGAATAAGTCAGTACACGTAAATAAGTGGTGTTAACTCCAATTGAAGACGCCAATTCTTCATTTTGTTGCAGAGAGCGACACAGGTGCCCCAATCGAGAGTTAACAATACGCCAAAGAATAGCATACACGACGATCATCATCGTTATCGCCATAATGTAGAACGCAACCTTAGGATTCTCTAACGAACTAAAGTCGGGAATCAGTGTTAAACCAAATAGTTCTAAACTTCCCGGCAAAGGCAGTGATGTGATACCTTTTGCGCCATGAGTTATCGGCAACGCCAGCGCAGTTAAGCGCATCACTTCAGTCAGGATCAAGGTTACCATTGCGAAATAAACACCACGCAAACGTAAAATTGGTAGACCGATAAATATCGAAAGAGCAGCACAGAATAAGCCTGCCAAAGGCAACGTGGACCAGAAGCTAAATCCATATTGAGTAATTAAAATGGCAGAAGCATATCCACCCGCCAGAGAGTAAGCCCCCTGACCAATGTTAATACGACCGATGTAAAACGTAAGCCATACACCAGCAGAAGAGATGGATAACAGAGCGACAGAAGTCAGTGTGTAGTAGAAGTCTAAACGCCCTGTCATCGAAATAAATAATGGAACCAGTATGTAAACAGCAACAGCAAATATTGCTACTCGAGACAGCATTTTCTTATCCATGAATCACCCCCAAGGTTTACCCATTAAACCGTGAGGTCTAATTGCAAGAAATATCATTAACGAAGCAAAAATCATCAGATAGGTAATATCGCCGTACTCAGACAGTACAGATAGGCCCACGCTTTCCATCATGCCAAGAATAAACCCACCAGCAATTGCGCCTGGAATAACGCCGGCACCACCAATCATGATCATAATGAAGGCTTTAGTCGATGTTGGTCCTCCCATGCCTAAGTTGACGCCAGTAATAGATACGAGTAATCCACCGACAACGCCAGCCAGCATTGCACCAAGTGCAAAACCAATCATTTGATAACGATCGACATCCACCCCCATCAACGTTGCTGCCACTTTATCTTGAGCCAAAGCACGCATTGCTCGCCCCGCTTTTGAATAGTGCATTATCATCATGAACGCGATGATCATCGCAATCGCAATTAGTCCAATCACTATACGGTCATAAGGCATGATGATCTTAAAATCCCAGTTAAAAACACCATCAACGATTTTAGGAACACCACGCTGTTTTTCACCGAACAACAGCAGAATGATCGAATCAAGGAAAAAGCCAACACCTGCGGCTAAAAGCATGGTGCTTTCATCTCGCTTGGATTTTTTAATAACAGGGCGAAACAAAAACTTTTCTATCGCAGCACCAACGACCGCTAATGTGAGCCCTGAAATTATCAACGCGATAAAAAATGGGATATTGAATTGAGAAACAACGGTATACGTAACAAATCCACCGAGCACGTACATTTGTCCGTGAGCAAAATTCATTACATTCATTAATGAAAAAATGAGTGTCAAACCAAGAGCAATGAGTGCGTACTGCGCACCAAGGTATAACCCATTAACAACAATCTGTTCCATAACTTAACCTACTGGAATGGAGTGGCGCAGCCAACGACAGCGCCACTTTTCTATGACTTTGTGAATCGATTAATCCACTTGTGCGACAAACAGTGTTTTGAACTCACCGTCGCTGTAGGTATTGACGACAAGAGGAACAGATAACTGACGTTTTTGACCAAACGAACTGCTACCCACGTATTTCAGTTTTGCATCACCAACCATATATGGGTTTGGCGCTTCGAACGTATCCATAGTTTGCTGGAATTCACCAACATCGCTAATCGCTTCTGGGTTTGCTTTTAATGTCTCTAAAATATATTCAAGCGCGTAAACTTTGGTATTTGATTCATCGTTGTACTCACCATATTTTTCAGTGTAACGAGTAACAAATTCACGCATTGCATCTGAAGCAAGTTCTGGCGTAGAAGCACCGCCTACAGAAATAAATCCATTAGCTAGATCGCCAGCACCTTCTTTAAGCACTGCTGCGTCCTGAGCGGTTTCTGTCGAAATAATTCCGGTATAACCTAACTCACGAGCAGAACGAATTAACTGCGGAGCATTCGCCGGAGACACACCAGAAAGAACCAATAGATCCGGACGTGTTTTCACAACTGGAAGAAGTACAGGAGTAAAGTCTGTTGTATCTACCTGATAAGTAACATTGCTCGACACTACGTTTAGACCCAGTTTTTTAGCAGCCTCAACACCACCATCACGTTGGCTTAGCGGATCCGATTCATTCGCAGCAACAAACGCAACATTCTTAATGTTTTCATTTTCCATTAAGTATTTATAAATCGCTGGTCCCGATTGATAGTTTGCTACCATGCCTAGCACAGCATTTGATGCTGGCGCGGTGTATAACGTCTTAGGAAAAGCATACGGGAAGTACATGATACCTTTTTGCTCAGCAACCGGACGAACGGCAGCGGCACCATCATCAACGTTTGGACCCACAACATAGTGAACGCCTTCTTGTGCCATTTTTTCCATACCAGCGACTGCGCGCTTAGGATCTTTTTGGTCATCAAACGCAACAATATCAATATCATAGGTAGTACCACCGATTGTGACTCCACCCATTTCATTAATCCAGTCTGCTCTTGTCTCCATTGAGCGCTGGTTAGAAATCCCCCAAGCAGCGGCAGGACCAGATGTCACACCAACAAAACCGATTTTAAGTGTTGGATTTTCAGCATTTGCTGCCCCAGAAACAGCCATGCTAACCATACCTGCCAGTAAACAAGCCTTAAATGAGCGACTATTTTTCATCTGTATAACTCCATTTATTTTTAACTGATTGTTCAACAAATTGATGAACACGAAATCATTTAAGCATCCACTACCCCATTGTGAACAATATACTTATAGATTGTTCACAATAATGACAAGTTAATGTATGCAACTGACATGCCACGATAAAAAACAAAAACAACCAATAAAATAAATAACTATAAATCAGTAAGATAAATACATATCAAACAAAAACCCGCTCATTAAACAAACAAAAACCACCCAGAAACGCACAAAAGACATGCACCGAAATTACGCATCAAGTACTAATTTGGTGAAACGAACTGAATACTTAAACTTATACAACCTTGCCTCTGACAGGACTAAACACCGAGAAGAATAATTAATTATAATCATACAGTTAGAACATAAATCATTAATATTAATGATAAGAAAAGTGTTTAGGAAATGAAATTCTATTGGATTAAACTAGTAAAACGCCCAATTTTTTGAATACAAAAAATTCACACATTGTATACATAATTGTTTTTTTGAATAAGTTTGTTTTGTAATAGCAATCACTAAAGTAGGTGTTGGAAATTGACTACATAAAAAGCTTGATCTCAGTACACATTTTGATAAATTACACGCCCTAGGTTACAAATTATCGTAACCTACTGATTATCAACATAAATTTAACATTCACAATTTAAAGAAAGTTTTATTTATCAATAAGATAATTGTTCCGATGAAGACTGCAGGAGAGAGGTCATTAACCTAAAGCTAACAACTTTAGTCAGTATGACCCGCCGAAGAAGTAAATCTTTCAGGTGCTTTATTCTTAATTTAAGAGAAAGCGAGGACTGTAGTTGGAGGAACCTCTGGAGAGAACCGTTAAATCGGTCGCCGAAGGAGCAAGTTCTGCTAATTCATAGCAGGGTGAAACTCTCAGGCAAAAGGACAGAGGAGCGAAAGGCAACAAGACTATCTCTGTAGCGATCATTTCGCTGCCGATTATATAAACACAATTTGCATACCCTTTCTCTCTTCTCCTTATATTTGGTATTTTTAAGGGGAAATCATGACAAACCTTCAATCACTTTTACAATCAATCGACAGTTTCATTTGGGGTCCACCACTTCTAATACTGCTAGTTGGAACGGGTATCTACTTTACCTTTCGCTTGGGATTATTACAGTTCCGTCATCTGCCAACAGCGCTCAAAATGGTTTTTTCCAAAGATAAAAATGCGAACAAACAAGGTGATGTTTCCAGCTTTGCAGCATTATGTACCGCCTTATCAGCGACCATCGGCACCGGTAATATCGTCGGCGTTGCAACCGCAATTAAACTTGGTGGGCCAGGAGCACTATTCTGGATGTGGCTGGCCGCTGTGTTTGGTATGGCAACAAAATATGCAGAATGTTTATTAGCGGTAAAATATCGCAAAGTTGATGAAAACGGCCAAATGCTAGGCGGCCCAATGTACTACTTGCAATATGGCGTTGGTTCAAAAGCTTTAGCCGTCATGTTTGCAATATTTGCGCTCGGTGTTGCTTGCTTTGGTATTGGTACCTTCCCACAAGTCAACGCAATTTTAGATGCTTCTCAACTCTCTTTTGGTGTCCCTCGTGAAGTATCAGCAGTCATCTTAACTATCTTGGTGGCGTTTGTGACCATTGGCGGTATTCAATCTATTGCTAAAGTCGCGGGTAAAGTGGTCCCTACCATGGCAGTGTTTTATGTCGTGGCTTGTTTAAGTGTGATTATTACTAACGCAGACCAACTACTCAATGCATTGGAACTTGTACTGGTTTCAGCGTTCACATCAACAGCAGCCACAGGCGGATTCCTAGGTGCAAGCATCATGCTAGCAATACAATCCGGTATTGCTCGCGGTGTATTCTCGAATGAGTCAGGCTTAGGTAGTGCGCCAATGGCTGCGGCGGCAGCCAAAACAGACTCTTGTGTGAAACAAGGGTTGATCTCAATGACCGGGACCTTCTTCGATACCATCATCATCTGTACAATGACAGGTCTTGCACTGATTCTAACCGGAGCTTGGCAGACCGATTTAGCGGGTGCAGCAATGACAACACACGCTTTTGCTGTTGGTTTAAACGCAGATACGCTAGGCCCAATGCTGGTTTCAATTGGCCTTATGTTCTTCGCCTTTACCACTATTCTTGGTTGGAACTACTATGGTGAACGCTGTGTTGTATTCCTATTAGGAACAAAAGCTGTACTGCCGTACAAAATTATCTTCATTGCATTAGTTGCTTCAGGTGCATTTTTACACCTAGATATGATTTGGATTATCGCCGACATCGTGAACGGTTTGATGGCGATTCCTAACCTAATTGGTTTGATTGCGCTTCGCCACGTAGTGATTGAAGAAACCAAGCATTACTTTCAAGCTCAGACGAACTATTCAAACGTCACGGCTTAATCATGACCGAATACAAAAATAGCGCCGAGTTGGCGCTATTTTTGTTTCTAAATTATCGATGCATCAAACGGTTTCTTTCTCTAGCAAAAGTTTTACCCCCAGTGCCACCAACACAACCCCCGTGGTTCCTTCCATCCAACGCATAAATGACGCGTTTTTTAATAAGTTCTTCGCCGAACTTAAAGCTGTCGCCAGCCCACACTGCCAAATCATAGCGATAATGAAATGAATAGCAGCCATAAGTAACGATTGGAGCAATGGCGAATGTTCTGGATTAATAAACTGAGGTAAGAAGGCTAAATAGAACACGGCGGTTTTAGGATTCAGCACATTCGACAGAAATCCTTCTCGTAACGAACGTTTTAAACTCAATGAAGAGTGCGCAGCTGACGAGACGTTGATACCCTGCCCTGATTTCATCAATGCACGCAGGCTAGACAAACCAAGCCATATTAAATACGCCGCACCCACCATTTTGACTAAGTGAAACAGCTCTGCCGATTGAGCAAGAATCGCTGAGATACCGATAGCCGAGAATGTCGCGTGGACAAACAAACCTGTACAAATGCCTAAACTGGTACTGCATCCGTCCGCCAAGCCCGCTCTTGAGGTATTACGAATCACCAGTGCGGTATCCAAACCGGGTGTAAGAGTTAGAATAGTAATCGCGATAAGGAAGGCTTCGAAATTCTGAATGTACATTATCAATCCCTGATGAAAAATGAGATCTTCGTTATACAACAAAGATCTCTTACTGTCTCTATCACTTTTAAACCAATGCCGTATTAACTGGCGAGTTTAACTAAACGTTTGGCCGCTACGGAATGTCTTGCAAGTAATTGTTCCATATCCACGCCAACCACTTCACCGTCCATCACTCGCCAATGTCCGGCAACCATCACACGGTCAGCTTGTTGCGCTCCACACAGTAACAATGCGGCTAATGGATCATGACTTCCAGAGAAGCGAATATCATCTAACTTGAACATTGCAATATCAGCTTCAAGCCCAACGTTGATCTCACCGATATCCTCACGCCCCATCGCTAAAGCTGAACCTTTTGTTGCCCAGCGCAGAGCGTCAAAATGCGTAACTTGAGCCGAACCATATTGCAGACGTTGTAAGTACATCGCCATACGGACTTCAGCAATCATATTAGAACCGTCATTCGATGCGGATCCGTCAACACCTAAGCCAACTTTAACACCAGCAGATTCCAGTTCTAGGTTTTTACACATCCCCGACGCCAGCATCATGTTAGACGTTGGACAATGGCAAATCCCTACGGCTGCTTTACCCAATCTGACGATCTCTTCCGAGTTAAAATGAATGCCATGCGCAAGCCAGGTTCGCTCATTGAGCCAACCCACATCTTCCAAATAGTCCACCGGACGCATACCGAAACTTTCAATACAGAAGTTTTCTTCATCGATGGTTTCGCACAAATGAGTATGTGTCATTACCGCTTCGCGTTTTGCGATTCGCGCGGTTTCCTTCATTAAATCCGTTGTCACGGAGAATGGAGAGCAAGGTGCTAACGCTATTTGCGTCATCGCACCATCGTGAGTTTGGTGATATTGAGAAATCAGGCGCTCACTATCATCAATAATTGTCTGCTCGGTCTGGATGGTATGTCTGGGAGGTAGACCGCCCTGATCTTCGCCGAGACTCATAGAGCCTCGGGTAAATATTGCTCTGACACCCAGTTTACTTGCGGCTTGTACTTGTAAATCAATCGCATGTTCTAAACCTGAAGGAAGCAAATAATGGTGGTCAGACGCGGTGGTACACCCAGACAGCATAAGTTCTACAAGAGCCAACTCTGTCGCCACACTATGCATTTCGTCATCAAGATTAGCCCAAACGGGATAGAGGCTTTTCAACCAATGAAACAGCTCTTTATTTAAAGCACCAGGGTAAGCTCGGGTCAACGTTTGATAGAAATGGTGATGGGCATTGATTAAACCAGGAGTGACAACGTGACGTGAAGCGTCAATGGTATAATCGCAAGTAATAGAGGGAGAACCGTTTTTTGGAACCAGCTCAATAATTTTGTTTTCGCGAATCACTATCCCACCACGAGCATCGTGGTCGTTCCCTGTGTATATCGCGAGAGGATTCTTAATCCAAACTGTTTGCATTCATAATTTTCCTTAGCCGTTGCAACCATTTCAGGGGAAACGGACTTAAAGCCCAAAAGGCTCGAATATAAGTAAATACAGAAGGTACTTTCCTAGTACCAATAAAAATGGTGTTTGCTGATATTTCTATTAGCCCAAATACAATAGCCGATAAAATCTCTTTTAGTAAATGCTGTTTTTACTCAACAATGACTTTATAAAAAAAGTACGAGACATCGAACTGTCCTAACGATAAAGTAACGCCCTATTTTCTCTGCAACAAGTTCACTCATTCTATGCAAACTAATCAATTGCCGCTGCTACCCGTTGGCGTCCGTTTTATGATGTTGTCTGCGCTTGGTTTCGCTCTTATGTCAGCGTCAGTAAAAGCAGTACATGAATACGGTATTCCCGTGTTTGAAATCGTCGCGGCAAGGGCTTTAGTTTCGTTCATCATTAGTTATGCCGACGTAAAACGCAAAAAAATATCGGTATGGGGTAATAATAAGCCGCTACTCTTCTTGAGAGGTGCAGTCGGCACGTTTTCTTTGATCTGTGTTTATTATTCAGTAACATCATTGCCGCTCGCTGAAGCGACAATTTTGCAATATGTCCACCCGATATTTACAGCCCTGCTTGCGGTATTCTTTTTAAAAGAAAAAATACAACCAGCAACATTGATTTGTATCGTACTCTGTGTCCTAGGGTTGTACTGCATTTTGTTACCAGAGTTAAACGGTTATACAGAAGTCAATTTGCCGACTTTCAGCGTTTTTATCGCCCTACTCGGAGCGTTTGGTAGCTCTATCGCCTACGTTATTGTGCGTAAACTCAGCCAGACGGAAGACAGTTCGGTTATCATTTTGTACTTTCCTATGATTGCTACTCCGATCTCCATCATTCTGGTGTGGAATGAGTTCGTTTGGCCCGACCTTCATTTAGCATTTATGCTGGTAATGATTGGTATCTTTACCCAAATCGGTCAATACGGTTTAACCAAAGCAATGAAAACGCAAGAAGCAGGAAAAGCCTCAGCATTCTCTTATGTTCAAATTGTTTTTTCTATCGTGATTGGTGTCGTTTACTTCGATGAGATTCCAGCGATGTGGACTTACATTGGAGGGGCATTGATTGTCTCTGGAGCACTAATCAATGTGTTTGGCCAACAACTTTGGCGCGGAAAATCAATAAAAGCCCGTTAATCAATATAGAAATGCCGCTAGTGACTCTAGCGGCATTTTTCCATAAAACCTAGTTAAACTAAGCTTATGCTTCGATAGGCTTACGCCAGTCATCTGAACCAGATGTACCTGCGTTGACGTGATCCCAAGTAATCTTACGGTAAGACATTGAAACAGTAAGGTTTTGAGTGAAGTCTGATTTTGCTGGATCCTGACAGTGTGGCATTTCACAGTGGATATCCACAATAGAAGCGTTTTCTAGCTTAGTGATAAAGAAGTTTTCTTGTTTACCTTCAATTGAAGTACGGTACCATTTTAGTTCAACGGTCTTCATTTTTTCGCCAGAAGCTAATGCGTTATAAAGTAGCGGTACTGCTTTGTTCAAAGCAACAGTAAACTTAAATGGCTTGTGAACACGTTGACCTGAAGGCTGACCAGACTGAGGGTCAGTTGGTACTGTCACGTTATGATCGAACTGTTGTACTAGCATCTCATCTTCGTGGCCTTCTACGAAAGAATCGCCAATCGAGTCAGAAGTACATGCGCCTGAAGTGATAAGACCCTGTGTTTGACCTTCAATCGAGATATAACATGGAGTTGGCATTATAAATTCCTCTTTATTATCAATGGGTAAAACGCAATATGCGATTGTTTTTCCATTCCATACAGAGCAAGTGAAATGCCAAAAATATATACCTATAAAATCAATCACTTATAAATTAGCATTTTTAGATAAAGCAATAAGCTGCCTACAAAGAAGTAATTTTCTGCTCATTGAGCAAGTTAAGGACGGAGCAACAAATTTCTGTTTGCTCGTAGAACTTGGTGAATAGATTCTCGCTTGATACACTGCTCGGGTATCTCGTGTTAGGGAAGATTTTCTATGAATGCATTCAATAATTTAGTTCAGCACTTTAAGACCATTTCTCACTTCAGCCACCTCTCAGCTATCTGTGGTTGGGATCAGGCCGCTATGATGCCTCACGGTGGCGCACAAGCACGCTCAGAAGCGATGGCTCAGCTATCTGTTCATATTCACGGCTTAATGACACAGCCTCAGTTAGAAGAATGGTTTGTGAATGCAGAATCAGAAGCTCTGGATGTGGTTCAGCAATCAACGTTAAGAGAGATGAAGCGACAATGGCAACAAGCTAATGTATTGCCTCAGAGCTTAGTACAAGCTAAATCACTGGCAGGTTCTAAATGTGAGCATGCCTGGCGCAGCCAGCGTAAGTCTAACGATTGGGCGGGTTTCGAAAAGAACTGGGCAGAAGTTGTCAAGCTTTCTCAAGAAGAAGCATCAATCAGGGCGAGTGCCACTGGGTTAACGCCTTACGATGCAATGTTAGATATATACGAACCTGGAACCACGACTCAATCTTTGGATCGAGTATTTAACGACGTTAAAAGCTGGTTACCTTCACTAATTGATCAAGCGATCGAAAAACAAAAATCAGATTCAGTGATCTTTCCCAATGGGCACTATGCGTCTGAAAAGCAAAAGGCGCTTGGCTTAGATGTGATGAAACTGCTGCAATTTGATTTCAACCACGGCCGACTCGACGAAAGCGTACACCCCTTCTGTGGTGGTGTACCTAGTGATGTCCGTATCACTACGCGCTACAGTGATTCTGAGTTTGTTCAGTCTCTTATGGGGATCGTTCATGAAACGGGTCATGCTCGTTATGAGCAAGGCTTACCTAAACATCTGGCAGGTAACCCTGCGGGCGAGGCGCGTTCTATGGGCATTCATGAGTCACAATCGCTGTTCTTTGAAATGCAGATTGGAAGAAACGAACACTTTATCCAGCATTTAGCGGGCTTGGCTGCCACTCACTTTAAAGACAGTGACCTTACCGTACTCGATGTCGACAATATGAAGAAGCTATACACCCGAGTCGAAAAAAGCTTTATCCGCGTCGATGCCGATGAGCTGACCTACCCAAGCCACGTTATCCTGCGTTATGAAATCGAACGTGATCTAATGAACGGTAAAATTAAACATACTGACGTACCAGAGTTATGGGATAGCAAAATGCAGTCTTATATTGGTTTGTCGACCAAAGACAACTATCAAAACGGTTGTATGCAGGACATTCATTGGACAGATGGGAGCTTCGGCTACTTCCCTAGCTACACATTAGGCGCGATGTACGCAGCTCAGTTTATGGCGGCGATGAAGAAAACCGTGGATGTGGACGCGGCAATTCAATCTAAAGACTTAACACCGATTTTTAACTGGTTATCAAAACATATTTGGAGTAAAGGCAGTTCGCTAACCACGGATGAGCTGGTTAAGGCGGCAACAGGTGAAATGTTAAACCCTGATCATTTTAAGAACCACCTTAAATCTCGCTATTTGGGTTAATTGGTGTTTACAATTCGTATATGGGTCTAGATATTCGCTAGTCTCACTTTTTGGTTTTGAGTAATCGTTTATTGTTATGAAGACACAAAAGTAATATGAAGAACAATTTATTCGCTTACATCAACAACACAAAGCGAAACGATGGCAAGCTTCTATTTTGCTATGTGAACACGAGTTGGCAAAAGTTCGAAGTTAGATTTAAAGTGGCTGCAATACATGTAGACTTCCGACGTCATTGCTTTAAGTTTGGCAGCTCTTATTGGACAGCCAATTTCATTAAAGGCACTAATTTTTCATAAGAGAAATTATCTCTAATGTGAATGTTGAAATATGTACCATGTGATGTTGACTTGTAGAAATCCTCCCAAGTACCAACTGGGACGTCGAAGTATCGGTAGACTCCGCCATGTTTAAATTTAATGTCGAGAATATTACTTATCTTTGAGTAGCCAATAGATTTTATAGCAGATGAGCTTGACGGATTTTGTTCGAACATTGGGTACGGTTTGAGTTCGTTAGTGATACTTTCCATCATTTCGGCAATAATGTCGCGAACAGTTGGGCTTTCCAAATACGAATGCTGAAGACTGTGCGCGGTATAATCAACAGCTGAACGGCCACTGATAGGGTTGGCGGGTCTTGCTCCAAACGCATAGCGGACAGCTCCCATGACGAGATCGTTTTTATTGGTAAAGGTCTTAGCAATTGATGGGTTCTGTAGGCCCAAAGGTCCACCTATTTCATTACTTGGATTTGCTATACCGATGTAGCCTAACATTGGATATTCACTGAGTATTGGCCCATCGTAATATTCATAAGAGCCCAAAGTTTCTGAATACAGTTTGTTTCCATAGAAGTTACCTTGGGAGTGTGTGACCAAAATGGTTCTATTACACTGCGATAGGACTGCGTCTAGCTTAACTCTCATGTTCCTATAATCAGTTTCGTAGGTTATGCCCCAGACGTTTTCTTCCATGACAAGTTCCATGAACTGATTTAGGTATCCCAGAGTATTGCTAGACGCCTTGTTAAGCTCCCCTGCTACAAAGAGTGTTAGAAGGTGGCGAATTGGTGCATTCTCCTCCATGTCCTGTAGTTTGTGCAGGCCCACTTCATATATCTGGTTTACTAGGCTTTCATTAAAATTATGTTGGCCTACAACGTTCCCCGCTTTTCTAAACATGTAAAGGTAATTGTCTTGAAAACGATTAAGCGCAGCGAGGTTTGACGTGAAATTTGAATGTTTAGTAAACATCCCATTAACGTAAAATAGTTGAAGATTGTCTACTTTTTGTACACAGTATCTATCGGCTAGAGCACCGGTGCTATACAATCCGCTAGTAAGTAAAGGTAGGAGTATTTTTGTCGATAGTTTCATCACATACTCTCCTTGTTATATCCAACACATGGATCTGACGGAATAACGATAAGATCGGTCCTGTCCCCTATCATTTTGGCTATGCGTTCATGACCAATACGCGATTTCAGTGCTCTTTCCGGTGTATTGTAGTAGGCAAGGTGAGGTGGATTGAAGTCAGGGTCTTCTTTTTTGAGAAGTAAAAAACAATGATCTAAAGCCAGCTCTTCGTTATAGGCAATGGCTGCAGATGTAGGGGTCATTTTTATTGTGTCATCGAGAGCAATCTCCGTTTGCTTTTTCCATACGTAACTTGCGGCGATGGCTACCTGTGTATAGTTCTGTTTATCTAAAGGATAAAAAATCTTCAGCGCTTGTTCAAAATCATCTCGTATGCCGTTACTGTCTTCATCACTTCCAAGAACTGGACTGGCAGGTAGCGTCGGAGGGCTTACTTCAAAGTCGGATAACTTGCGCCATGCTATTGAATCCGCAGGTATCTCATCTTTTGACCACCACTTTGCTAGGTAGTGATTGGCGTTAAGCCGAACAACGTCACCGCCGTCGTACTCTGTGTTCGGCTCCCAGTCTTTAATACTAGAACTTTCGATCAGCACCCAACCATCCCAGTTTATGTCGTTAATTACAGGTTCAATGCCTTTAGTCCAATGTGAGGAAATGTAAGTATCACCTTGCCATGTGACGATATCCCCAGCGGTGTATACTTGGTCTGAGAGCCAATCACTGGTGGCGAAGACACTTTGAGAGAAGATGATGGTTGCTAATAAACCAACTATCTTTGTCAGCTTCATGGACTTATCCTTAAAATTAATATGGTTATTAATCCTGTATGATTACTTGATCATCAGAACTCTTTCCGCCATTAAAGATCGTGCTTGTCTCGGTCTCACTTCCCGAGTCTTTACCTGTAGGGTTTGGGAGGGAGAATATTTTTATGTGACGAAAAATTGCCATGGTTAATGCGACTGTTCAATTTCGAGTAGAATAATATTCGATTGACTTGGCGTGTAATCATTAGAAAGAAGCAAATCGATTGCGTGTTTTTGAGATAACGTCTTGAAAGATAAACTTGGGAAAGTAGATATGGGGTTTACGAAGAAACCAGCATGGATGACGTTGACTCATCCGTTAAATGAGATGCAACGTAATTTATATTATCCTCCCAATTTTAACCTCTGTACTTCACTGAAAAAATAGATATCAGTGTTCATTGGACAGATGGGAGTTTTGGCTACTTCCCTAGCTACACATTAGGCGCTATGTACGCAGCTCAGTTTATGGCGGCGATGAAGAAAACCGTGGATGTGGACGCGGCAATTCAATCTAAAGACTTAACACCGATTTTTAACTGGTTATCAGAACATATTTGGAGTAAAGGCAGCCTGCTAACGACCGATGAGTTAGTTAAACAAGCTACAGGTGAAACGTTAAACCCAACTCACTTTAAACAACACTTAACCCAGCGTTATCTATAAAGACTCTTCAGGGTGCCTATTCAGTTAGGCACCCATTTACATTTGTTACCTAATTTCTACAAAACAACCCTTAAGTCAGACTCTCTTATCCCTTAGATTTTACTTCTACAAGATCGCCTGTCGTAAAGCCGCTCATTGCTTTTGTCAACGAATCCTCCATCTCTTAAAACGTTACTTGCTATTAATCATAGAGTTAACTTTCTCATCAACTACTACCAATTTGTGATGTACGCAAAAGTTGCATTACATAAATGTCACTAAACCTTATGCTAATTGTGACCGCACAGGTAAAAATGTAACCAAAACATTACCCAAATGAAGCAAATTGATTTCCATCAAAATAGTAAGGTTATTATGTGTTACTTTGCTTAACAAATAACAATGATTGAGTAACTCTTTAATAAAGAAAGCCCTACATATAAGAAAAGGAAATTAAAATGAAAAAAACATTATGCTGCGCAGCGGTTCTAGCAATTCTTACCTCTGGGAGTGCTTTTGCTCACAAAAAAGGTGATTTTATCGTTCGCGGTGGGTTGGCCGCTGTGGTACCTAATGATAGCAGTGACAAAATTCTCGGTAGTGACCAAGAACTAAAAGTAGATTCTGATATTCAAGTAGGTTTAACTTTAGGCTATATGTTTACTGATAACGTTAGCTTGGAGCTATTGGCAGCGACTCCATTTAGCCATGACATTGATACCGACCTATTAGGTTTAGGTAACATTGCTGATACTAAACATCTGCCACCTACGCTAATGGTTCAATACTATTTTGGTCAGGCTGAAAGCGACATTCGCCCATATATTGGTGCAGGTATCAACTATACCTTCTTCTTTGATGAAGGTTTTAACAGCAAAGCTGAAGGCGTAGGTTTAGCTAACCTTAAACTTGATGATTCATGGGGATTAGCGGCCAACGCAGGTGTTGACTATATGCTTAACGACGATTGGTTCTTAAATGCCTCAGTTTGGTATGTAGACATCAGTACCGAAGCAACATACACATACAATGGCGCGGCAAAAACCACCGATGTTGAAATCAACCCTTGGGTATTCATGATTGGCGGCGGTTACAAGTTCTAACCCACAGAAGCCATATTAAAATCAGATAGCCAATCCCCACTTTCAAGAGTGGGGCTTTTTAATTTTACGCTTAACTGGTACTGGGCTTAACTCCAGTGACAAAAAAGCCAGCTCACTGGCTGGCTTTCTTAAGCGGCTATTTAACTTATAAAAAGTGGAATGTCGCGTTTAACGTGAACGAGTCAATATTGTCTTTGTCTAGTTCGTAGTTGTTGTAGCTAGCGCCAACAGAGAATGGGCCCATAATGAAGTACTCAGCGCCAAAGCCATACATCAAATCAACACCATCATCAATTTTCGTGCTGTTCAGCTCTTTGTCCCAAGAGTGTAGACCAGCACGCGCATATACATGCAGAGGACCAAAATCGATACTTGGTTTAAGCGCAAAGTAAACCGAGTTCGCTGATAGTTCTTGATTCACACCAATATCAAAATCACCGTGGTCTGTATAACCCGCCTCTACACCAATAAACGGAAGAATACCCGTACCTGCGTGAACGGTCATTGAAGTCGCAGTTTTACCGTTAAGGTCAGACTGTCCAACAGACGCACCACCGTAGATCCATGAGTCAGCGAAAGCTGTTGTAGACGCTCCGATAAGAGCGAGTGCTAATAAAGTCTTTTTCATAATTAACCTTCTTTTATAACGAGGAGCAACGGTCCGATTATCGGCTATCCATTGCCACATTGCGTCAAATTATAGTGCTTTCGTTTAACTATGCAAATGTTATACCCAAGTGACCTCAAGATGCAGGATTCAGAGCTGCATCAATTGCGTTTTTCACCCGTTTATCCGAAACAGGGTAAGGCGTTCCGAGCTGTTGAGCAAAATAACTCACCCTTAACTCTTCTATCATCCAACGAACTTCTTTAATACTTTCCGGCATTGCCATGCCTTTAGGTACTTTGTTAAGCAGTTCTTTATAATCTTCCCGAATCGATTCCACTTTAAGCATATGCAGACGATCTTTGTTTGGATCGATCGGCAACTTCTCCAAACGGCGCTCTATTGCCTTCATATAACGCAGAATGTCCGGCAATCGCTTCCAACCGCACTCGGTGGCAAACCCTTTAAATATCAGTCCCTCGACTTGCGCTTTCACATCCGAAAGTGCAAAAGCCATGGTGAAATCGACTTTCCCTTTTAAACGTTTATTAATGTTAAACGCCATGGTCAGGATCTCTTCCACTTGCTTAGCAATATCGACAACAGTGTCACCCAATTCGGCACGAACAAATTCTTTTAATGATTCGAACTCTTCCGGAGTCCAAGCCATTCCACCACGCTCTTCCAACAGCTTATCGATACCACAAGCGATACAGTCATCGATTAAATCCATCACTTTACCAAACGGGTTGAAATACAAACCAAGTTTAGATTTGTTTGGCAGGTTACTGTGAAGATATTTAATCGGTGATGGAACATTCAACAAAATCAAACGACGCTGACCTTCCCGCATTGCGCTTTGCTGTTCTTGCTCTGTCTCAAACAACTTTATTTCTACACTGTCTTTCTTATCCACCAGCGCAGGATAGGCTTTAACATCAAACCCACCGCGCTTTTGTTGATACACTTTTGGTAGTTCACCAAAAGACCAAGTATGCAAACCAGACTGTTCAATGTCATCATCAGCAACTTTCGACAACGTCTCTTGAACTTTATCTTTCAAGCTCTCTTTCAGCTCGTACAGATCCTTGTTCTCTTTGAGCTTACGATTGCGATGGTCAACGGCACGGAACGTGATCTTTAAGTGATCAGCCACTTGTTCCATGTTCCAGTCATCACGTAAAACCTCAGCGCCAGTCATACGGCGAAGCTCTTTCTCAAGTGCATCCAGCAAAGGTAGTTCCATTGCCGTCACGCGAGATAAGAACGCATCCGCATAGTTTGGAGCTGGGACAAAATTCTTACGTAAGTTCTTAGGCAGTGATTTTATAAGGCTAACAATGAGCTCGTGGCGTAGACCTGGGATCTGCCAATCAAAACCTTGCGGTTCAATTTGGTTGAGAATCGGTAATGGGATATGAACCGTGACGCCGTCACTATCCTCTCCCGGTTCAAACTGGTAACTTAGCTTGAGTTTCATGCCGTTCTGATGCCAGAAATTTGGATAATCCAAATCCGTCACATGGCTGGCGTCACCTTTGAATAGCATCTCTTTTTCAAAGTTAAGCAGTTCAGGAGATTTCTGACTGGTCGATTTCCACCAGGTATCAAAATGACGTCCGGAAACCACTTCTGTTCCAACACGCTGATCGTAGAACTGGAACAAGTCTTCATCGTCGACCAAGATGTCACGACGACGCGATTTATGCTCAAGTTCTTCAACTTCTTGCAGAAGCGAACGATTAAGCTTAAAGAACTTATGTTTGGTTTCCCATTCACCTTCAACTAATGCGCTACGAATGAAAATTTCCCGGCTTACTGCTGGATCAATATTACCGTAGTTCACCAAACGCTTCGGTACAATAGCAATGCCGTAAATCATCACTTTTTCATACGCCATAACCGCCGCACGCTTCTTCGACCAGTGCGGCTCACTGTAGCTGCGCTTAATTAAGTGCTTCGCTAATGGCTCAATCCATTCCGGTTGGATTTTCGCAACGATACGTGCCCACAACTTAGACGTTTCGACCAACTCGGCAGACATCACCCACTTCGGCTGCTTTTTAAATAAGCCAGAAGCTGGGAAGATGTTAAAACGAGCATTTCGCGCACCTTGATACTCGTTCTTTTCAGGATCTTTCACACCGATGTGTGAAAGTAAACCAACCAAAATAGCGGTATGAACGCCTTGGTAGCTACCCGGCTCGTCGTTGAGTTTATAATCCATTTCACGCATCGATTGATGCAGTTGGAAATAGACATCTTGCCATTCACGAATACG
Source organism: Vibrio sp. (assembly GCA_048259585.1). GTDB lineage: Bacteria > Pseudomonadota > Gammaproteobacteria > Enterobacterales > Vibrionaceae > Vibrio. The sequence continues at coordinate 726,428 of JBLXHN010000001.1, forward strand.
TAAGTAGTTCAAATAATCCTGTTTACATTGACGACGGAACTGGTTGCCAGTCAACGCTTTTTGCTGTTTCTTAATGTAATCCCACAGGTTCACTAACGTTAAGAAATCAGACTCCTCATGGAAGAAGCGGCGATGTTTATCATCTGACGCCTGCTGTTTATCACTGGGTCTTTCACGCGGATCCTGAATGGAAAGCGCTGATGCAATCACCATTACTTCTTTCAAACAGCCCATTTTGGGTGCTTCTAGCACCATACGCGCTAAACGCGGGTCAATGGGTAAACGAGCAAGCTTGCGACCCACTTCAGTAAGACGTTTATTGGTGTTTTTCTTATCTTCAGCAATCGCACCCAGTTCTTCCAGAAGGCGAACACCGTCTTGAATATTGCGCTTATCCGGCGCTTCAACAAACGGGAATGCTTCAATATCACCGAGCCCTAAAGAGGTCATCTGTAATATAACGGACGCTAAGTTAGTACGTAATATTTCAGGGTCGGTAAACTCTGGACGAGATAGGAAATCTTCCTCCGAGTACAAACGAATACAGATCCCCTCTTCGACACGACCACAACGACCTTTACGCTGGTTCGCACTCGCCTGAGAGATCGGCTCAATAGGAAGGCGCTGGACTTTCGTGCGGTAACTATATCGACTAATACGGGCCGTACCCGGATCAATAACATATTTAATGCCCGGAACCGTCAGTGACGTTTCCGCAACGTTAGTCGCAAGAACAATACGTCGACCAGCATGAGGCTGGAAGATCTTATTCTGTTCTCCGGCTGACAAACGTGCATACAAAGGGACAATTTCGGTATCACGCAAATTTCGCTTTGACAGCGCATCGGCTGTGTCACGAATTTCTCGTTCACCGTTCATGAAAATAAGAATGTCGCCAAGTCCTTCATCACACAGTTCATCGACAGCTTCGAAGATCCCTTCTAACTGATCGCGGTCGCTGTCTTCATCACTCGCCAACGGACGGTAACGTGTGTCTACTGGGTAAGTACGTCCAGAAACTTCTATAATTGGCGCGTTATTAAAGTGTTTCGAAAAACGTTCCGGGTCGATGGTTGCAGATGTAATGATCACTTTGAAATCAGGGCGACGCGGCAACAACTGCTTCAAGTAGCCCATAATGAAATCAATATTCAAACTGCGCTCGTGCGCTTCATCGATGATGATGGTGTCGTATTGGCTTAGGAAACGGTCATGCTGAATTTCTGCCAGCAAGATACCGTCAGTCATCAACTTAATCTGGGTTTGATCCGAAATTTGATCATTAAAACGTACTTTGTAACCAACAAAACTGCCCAGTTCTGTTTCCATCTCTTCGGCGATACGGCTCGCAACAGAGCGCGCAGCAAGGCGGCGAGGCTGAGTGTGACCGATTAAGCCATATTTTCCACGCCCCAACTCAGCACAAATTTTTGGTAACTGAGTTGTTTTACCTGAGCCGGTTTCGCCCGCAACGATCACTACTTGGTTATCTTCTATCGCTTTGGCAATATCATCACGCTTCTGACTAACTGGCAGAAGTTCTGGGTATTCGATAGTGACTTTTTGGCTTATGCGTTGCTGCACAACCATCATTGATTGAGCAATGTCCAAAGCAATTTCATCAAATACAGCATTACGAGCGGTTTCTTTTTTGATTTTACTTGCGCCAGCAATACGTTTACTGAATCTAAAACGATCTTTATACAAACACTGGTTCAACGCTTTCTTTAGCGACTGTGCGCTATTGGCTTTAGCGGAACGGCTTGTTTCTTGTTTAGGCTGTGACTGAGTCAAAGCGTTTACCTATTCTATTTTGTTTTCATAAAATTGCGCAGATTGTATCACAGTCTAGGGCTGGTATTAGCAATTCCTCTTATTCAATTTTTTTGAATGAGTTGTGCAAATCTTCCTACTTTTTATGTGTTTTGTGTCTCATTAATATGTAAACATCAACGTGATAACCACTCTTAAGGAACATATGATGTCTCAAGTACTTGCTCTTAAATCCAGTATTCTTGGCGATTACTCTCAATCAGGTAAATTGATTGATACTTACCTAACTAAGTTTGACCAAGATAAACTTACGGTACGTGATTTGGCTGAGTCTCCACTTCCTGTGCTTGATTTGTCAGTGGCTACAGCATTACGAGCTACCGATGACGTTACTGAAGAACAGCAAAAAATCATCGCTCTTTCAGACCAACTGATCGATGAAGTTAAGGCTGCTGACACCATTGTAATTGCAGCACCAATGTATAACTTCACGATTCCGACACAGCTTAAAAACTGGTTTGACTTAATTGCTCGTGCAGGCGTTACATTCAAATATACTGAAGCTGGTGTTCAAGGTTTAATCGAAGGTAAGAAAGCGGTTGTTATCACAACTCGTGGCGGTATTCACAAAGATGCAGCTTCTGACAACGTAACTCCTTACCTAAAAACAATTCTTGGATTTATCGGTATTACAGACGTTGAGTTTGTATACGCCGAAGCTCTAAACATGGGTGAAGAGCCAGCGGCTAAAGGGATTGAATCTGCTCAATCTCAATTAGAAGCGATTGCACTGTAAATTCGTTCCCTAACGAAGTGTAATGATTGCAGCCCACTACTTGGGCTGCTTTTTTTTGGGGCAATTTTGAATATCACTTCAAATTATATCTCTAATATTAAAAAGAACTTTTAGTTTCTGAGTGAATTGGCCGTTATTATAAAGAGAGATACATCGACTATAAGACCGAATTGTGAAAGCATCCGAATTAAAAGCTTTATTAGATTCATTGCCGCCTGACAGTGACCCAGAGATTGTGATGGGCGAAGAGTGGTTACCTGAACGCCTGATCAATACGCACATTGATAACGAGTTTGTTTTCCTTGAGTTCGATAACGCGCCAGAAGAAGGCCAAGGTGAAGAAGAAGGCAGAGGTTTTGTCGAGCACGAAGTTGAGTTAATTCGTCAACAGATAGAAACCTTGCTTCGAGAAGAAGACAAAGGTATAAAAACCAAAACTGAAATGTTGACCACATTACTCATTATGGCTCATGAACGTACCAGTTCTGAGTTTATTGAGATGATCGAACCCTTCTCCTCTGATAACGACAGCTAATCCTACCCATCATTTTTCAAACAAAAGTTGTCTGAACTGTTTGCAGTAAAATCGGTCTTTATAGTAATAACTATAATTGGTACAAATCAGTGAGTGAGATTTCATTATGTTTAACGCTATTACCTCTCTTTTTAAACAACTGCTAGATGGACAGGATCTCAGTCAGCAGAAACAGAGCCCGAATCTTGCGATCGCATGTTTATTGAGTGAAGTCGCAGGTGCGGATTATCAAATCGGCGATCAGGAGCAAGTTGCCAAACTACATCTGATTCAACGTCTACTCGGGCTTTCAGAAGCCGAAGCTCAACAACTGGTTACAAAAGCAGATGAGCAAATTAAACAATCGGCTTCACTCTATGATTTTACATCGCAACTGCGTGAACTCTCTCAAGAGACACGATTTGAACTAATAAAGGCAATGTGGGAAGTCGCCCATGCTGATGGAGAGATTGACCCGTTGGAAGATGCTGTAATACGTAAAACGTCAGAGCTGCTGTATGTCGATCACCATGATTTCATCCGTGCAAAGTTGATGACGACCAATAAGCAGTAAACGGATACATAAAGAGCGCCAATCGAGCGCTCTTTATGATTGAATATTTGGAATTATTTACAGCATGGTTAACGTTAGCTTGGCTAAATTATATGCGTCTACATAACCTGAGTGCTGACGCCCTTCCCACTCAATGCCTTTATTCTCTTGAGCCGCACGATGACCGATTCTTTTGTCTTTTAAGCGATTTTGCATCCGGTAAAGTGTCGCAATATTAACAAACTCTTTGAATGGCACTTCGATCCCCTTGTCCTGACACTCATTAATTAAAATAAGGTCATCTCGCCCCCAAGAAGCGTATATTTTATTGGGACCACCAAAGTTCTTCACCATAGATTTCAACACTTCCGCTAAGGAGCGACCCTGTTTTTCAATCTTACGTGGTGTTATGCCCGTCAGCTCAGTACAAAACAGTGAAATGTCGTCCTGTTCCGGCTTAACATAATATTGAGCGCGTTTCACAATTTCGCCAGCGGCCAAATCAATTTCAGCCAGACCAATTTCAATGATCTCTCCAGTTGTGCCTACTCCGTTTTCGTTCCAACAGCACATTTCTAAATCGAAGCAAACAACACGGTTATAGTTCATTGGTAAATTTAGTCCTCTGTTCTAAAACTGAAAAGTCGGTATGTTACCCGACTCCGGAAAAAAACTCGACGCCCAAACAGGAAAATAGCACCTAACCTGAATAGACTTGCTTTCGTTCGCTGTTTTATTCACCAAAGATGTATAAAAGATAGCCTATCGAACCATATAAATTGTGAGAAAAACGCTTTTCTGTAAGCCTTAATCCTTGAATATGGTAAGATTCGCCCCTATTTTTTTGCTAACTTTTAACTTAGTGTCTGTTGACGCTAGTCATGCAGAAACATTTGCTTGTTACATCCTGCATTCATTTATAGAGAATTCATCATGAACTTCGATTTAAACGTCATTCCAACTACCTTCGATATCCTTCATGCTGGTTTAGCCGCCTCTAGCATTTTACTGTTGATTATTGCCGTATCTCGCAAATCAAAAGTGATTGAGAAAGTGGTAGAAAAACCGGTAGAGAAAATTGTTGAAGTAGAAAAGCCGGTTGAAAAGATCGTTGAAGTCGAGAAAGTTGTCGAAGTCGAAAAAGTGGTAGAAAAAGTCGTTGAGGTAGAATCAAAACTGGCAACAGCTAATACAGATTCTGCAATGCAGCTACTTTCACTATTCCAACAAGAAGCTCGCCTAATTGATTTCCTAACAGAAGATGTCACCAGTTTTTCAGATGAAGAAGTCGGTGCAGCTGCACGTGTGATTCACACAGGAGGCCAAAAAGTGCTAAAAGATTACGTCTCTCTATCTCCAGTTCGCAGTGAAGAAGAAGAGACTCGTATCACGCTACAAGAAGGCTTTAACGCGCAACAAATTCGCCTAGTGGGTAACGTTTCAGGTTCAGCACCATTTACAGGCACTCTGATTCATAAAGGCTGGAAAGCAGATTCAATGACTCTGCCAAAACTGGCTGAAAACTACGACGCTTCTATCATTGCTCCGGCAGAGGTTGAGCTGTAATGGAACAAAACGCAAAATTCAGCATTGGTATCGACTTAGGTACAACCCACAGTGTTTTAGCCTACGTTGATACTGAATCAGACAATCAAGCTGTAACGGTGATGGGCATTGCTCAAATGACCGCACCAGGTACAGTGGAAACTCGTGAACAGTTAGGTTCGTTTTTATACCAGCCGCACGAGCATGAAATGTCCGAATCATCGAGACGCCTTCCTTGGACAGAATCCCCAACAGCTTTAGTTGGCGCGATTGCACGTAACCTAGGCGTAAAAACACCGATTCGTTTAGTGGCCAGTGCAAAATCTTGGCTGTGCCATGGCGGCGTTAATCGCCGTGATGCTTTTCTGCCACAAGGCAGCCCAGAAGATGTCGCTAAGGTATCACCTCTTCGCGCAACTGAGCTTTACCTAGAACACATTAAACAAGCCTGGGACCATGAGCACCCTTCTCACCCAATCGCACAACAAGATGTTACCATTACGGTGCCTGCATCGTTTGACCCTGCAGCCCGTGACCTTACCGCAGAAGCAGCTCGCAATGTAGGTTTTAATCATTTAACTCTGTTGGAAGAGCCACAAGCGGCACTTTATAGTTGGATCAACAACAGTAGTGATGCCTGGCGTGATGAAGTTTCTGTCGGTGAAGTGATTCTGGTAGTCGATATTGGTGGTGGTACGACCGACTTGTCATTAGTCGAAGTCACCGAAGATCAGGGTAATTTGTCACTCAACCGTATTGCGGTTGGTGAACATATTCTGCTGGGTGGTGACAACATGGACCTTGCTCTCGCCTACCGCCTTAAAATGAAGCTGGCACAACAAGGTAAAGAGCTACAGCCATGGCAAGTTCAAGCAATGACGCATGCTTGCCGTGATGCAAAAGAAGCACTGCTAAAAGATTCTGAACTTCAGTCTGTGCCGATTGTTGTACCAAGTCGTGGTTCCAAACTGCTTGGTGCAACACTAAAAACCGAACTCACCAAGGAAGAAGTTCAACAAACGCTGGTTGATGGCTTTTTCCCACAAGTGGCAATTAGCGATCACCCAATTCAAAAATCTCGTGGTGCTTTAACGCACATGGGGCTGCCTTACGCCCAAGATGCGGGTATCACTCGCCACATCGCGGCTTTCTTATCAAAACAAGCTGATGCACAAGGCCAAGGTCACGCAGAGCCAGCGCCATTTAATATGGCAGGAATTCCGGGCATGTCAGCGCCTACTGTTGATTTCATCAAGCCAAGTGCGATTTTGTTTAACGGTGGTGTGCTGAAATCCGACCTGCTTGCGAACCGCCTGTTCAATACCATTAATGAGTGGTTAAGCAGCGCGCAAGCCTCTCAAGCTAAACGTCTTTCTGGTCTTGATCTTGATCTTGCCGTTGCTAGCGGCGCAGCATACTACGGCAATGTTCGCCGTGGTGAGGGCGTCCGTATTCGTGGTGGTATTGCTTCTGCCTACTACGTCGGTATTGAAAGTGCGATGCCAGCCATTCCAGGTATGGCCCCTCCAATGGAAGCGCTTTGTGTTGCACCGTTTGGTATGGAAGAAGGCTCTCATGCTGAAGTTCCAAGTCAGCAATTTGGTTTGGTTATAGGTCAGCCTGTTCACTTCCAATTTTATGGCTCAACCACGCGCCGTGACGATATCGCAGGTACTCACCTTGATTACTGGGCACCTGAAGAGCTGGAAGATCTGCCTGAAATTCAAGTAACCCTACCGGTTTCTGAAGGTCGTCGTGAAGGTGAAGTTGTCCCTGTTACCCTAGCTTCTCGCGTAACCGAGTTAGGCACGCTTTATCTGGAAGCGATTGCCGCTGACAACGGTCAAAAATGGCACGTAGAGTTTGATGTAAGAGAAAACAGTAACGAAGAGTCCAGCGACTCACAAAATTAATGATAAGACGGCATCCTCAGCGATGCCGTTTATTTATCTATCTATAATCTAACGAGGTTTCTATCATTATGGCTGCACCGCGCTTTCTTGTCGGGATCGATTTAGGTACTACCAACACGGTAGTCGCATTTTGTGAATTAACGGATGATCTCGAAAATGCCGCTGTAGAACTCTTCCCTATCGACCAGTTAATTGGCCCGGGTGAAGTTGTTCGTAAACCGCTGCTTCCTTCTTTTCGTTACCACCCAGCACCGGGACAAATTGCAGCAAGCGATCTAACGCTTCCATGGGAAAACACACCCGTTGTTGGCGATACTGAACTTGCCATTATTGGTCAATGGGCACGTGATTTAGGCGCAAAAGTCGAAGGCCGACAAGTTTCCAGTGCGAAAAGTTGGCTCTCTCATCCGTCAGTTGACCGCTCAGAAGCCATATTGCCTTGGGCTGGAGCGCCTGACGTAGAAAAAATCTCTCCTGTTATTGCCAGTGCCAGCTACTTAAACCACATTCGTCAAGCGTGGAACTATCGCCATCCGAGCAATCCGCTGGAAGATCAAGAAGTGGTTGTTACGGTACCAGCATCCTTCGATGAAACTGCACGTAATCTCACTTTAGATTCAGCGAAACTTGCCGGATTAGACAAAATCGTTCTGCTAGAAGAGCCTCAGGCAGTTTGCTACGACTGGTATGCCCGTCATAAAGACACCGCCAATGAACAGTTAGCACAACTGCCTCTTATTTTGGTCTGTGATGTTGGTGGTGGTACAACCGATTTAAGCCTAATTGAAGCAAAGTTTGAACAAGGAAACCTTGCCCTGAACCGAATCGGTGTTGGTGAACACCTAATGCTGGGTGGTGATAACCTCGACTTAGCACTCGCACACTTAGCAGAAAGTCGGTTTAACCAAACTAAAAAGCTTACCGCTTCCGGGTTAACCAAACTGATTCAACAAACCCGACAAGCAAAAGAAAATCTGCTTTCAAGTGAAGCGCCTGACACCGTTAAAATCACCATGCTGGGCAGTGGTTCCAAGTTATTGGGCGGAACTAAGAGCGTTAGCTTAACCAAGCAAGAAGTCCACCAAATAGCGTTAGATGGTTTCTTCCCTATTTCTGAGTTTACTGAGCTGCCAAACAAACGTCGTAGCGCTGTCATGGAATTTGGCCTGCCCTATGTCGCAGACCCCGCCGTCAGTAAACATGTTGCGGAGTTTTTAACCCAGCACCAACAAGTTTCAAAAGCAGCACTCAACGAAACGGGGTCAGACTCACCATCCATCCCAGTTGGTCTACTTCTTAACGGTGGTGCATTTAATAGCGATTTAATCACTCAGCGAATGATGAACCTTCTCGGTCACTGGCGTGGTGAAGATGTGACTCAGTTAGATAACCCTCATCCAGACTGGTCTGTTGCGTTGGGTGCTGTTGCCTTTGCAAAAGCTCGTCGAGGTGCACAACTTAAGATCGGTGGTGGTTCTGCCCGCTCCTATTTCCTGCATCTACAAGAAAAAAACAGTATGGGTAAAGCTCTGTGTCTGTTAGCGAAAGGCACCGAGGAAGGTCAGGAAATTCGTTTGAGTAGTCGTCGCTTTTCTTTAACCTTGGGTATGCCTGTTCGGTTTAATCTACTCACTTCCACGCACGACCAAATCGCTCATGACACTACAATTCAAAATGGCGTGTTAGTCGATATTGATGCTGATAAGTTCCTACCTCTTCCTCCCTACATCACTACGTTACAGGGTGACGAAAATGTGGAATTACAGGCAAACCAAAAACAGCGTGAAGAAGTGTTACTCGCTTGCCAACTCACTGAAGTGGGTACATTAAAAATGGAGTGCGTCTCAACTCAAGACGAAAACAAACGTTGGTTAATGGAGTTCGAAGTTCGCAGCAATAACCAGTCTCAAGCCGAACAAGAAACAAAACCAAATCCTAAGCTTGAACAAGCCAAAACACTTGTCACTCAAATCTATAGTGGTAATAAAAACAGCGCCGATAGCAAAGCCGTTAAAACATTAAGCAAAGATTTAGAAAAACTACTCGGTAAGCGCGACGAATGGGACTTCTCGGTATTACGTTCGTTGTTTGATACTTTCGCTCTGGGTAGAAAACGTCGCCGCCGTTCAGAACAACATGAAAAGAACTGGTTACGTTTGGCAGGTTTTGCCCTACGTCCTGGTTTTGGGGATGCAACCGATGGTTGGCGTATCGAGCAGATCTGGGGTTTGTACCAACAAGGTATTCAGTTTCAAAATCATCAGGGCTGGAGTGATTGGTGGGTATTTTGGAGACGTATCGCAGGAGGTTTAAACCAAGAGCAACAAGAAACGCTTCTGTCAGATATTGCCAAATATTTGCATCCTGGCGCCGCACGAAATCCTAAGTCACAGAAAGAAGCGCAAGATAAAGGCTATGAAGCTATGGTGCGTCTTGCTGCATCACTGGAGCATTTAGAAGTGGAAGATAAAGTTCTGCTAGCAACTTGGTTCCTTAACAAAGCCATTAATCAATCTCAGTTTGAACAAGCTCATTGGTGGGCTGTAGGCCGTTTACTATCACGCACACCACTTTACGGTAGCGCGCACAATGTCGTAACGCGAGAACAAGCCGAACAATGGCTGCCTAAACTGTTAGACAAGAACTGGCAAAAAGAACCAATGATAGCCTTTGCTGCCGTTATGATTTGCCGTAAAACTGGCGACCGTACATTAGATATTAGCGATCACTTTAGAGAGCAAGTTCTACAAAAGCTCAAACAAAGTAAAGTGCCTGAATCATGGGTGACTCTGGTGGATCAAGTTAGCGAGTTAAGTGACAACGAATCAAAACGCATTTTTGGTGATGCCTTACCACATGGTTTGACATTAATTTTACACTGATTGAAGTGTTGAGCGTTAAATTTGCTGGTAAATAAAAGTCAAAACATAAGCTAAAACTCTTTTTGGCTTATGTTTTATCTGTATTATATTTAAATTAGATGAAAAAATGCGCTTATTTACTCTCGCAATTGACTAATAAACCGTTGTAGAATGTGCGCCCTCACTTTATAGATAAAAATCATTATAATTGGTGAGCTCAGTGCTTAAAGTGATAGCATCAAATCGCTTTAAGGCTAATAAGTATAAATTTTTGATATATCCAATGTCTGTATCACCAAATGTGTATATCGTTTCAGATACACTTTGTTCGAAATGGCAATAACTTTCGTATTAACACATTCTGACTGCATTATTTAAAGATCGTGAAAGCCAATGAATCAAGATAAGTTTACTAATGTTTATCGTTTACCTGGATCAATCCAAGTTCGTATTGCCAAGTGGCAAGCGACGTTCCGTGGTACTTCAGATTTAGTATTGCATGAAGCACTGACTGTGCGTAACAAACAGTTTCAGAAACAAAGCTTCTTACCAAGAGGTTGGTGTTTAACCCCCTTTTCTGAAGACGATATTTCAATTACTCACCATGGTAAATACATCCAAACGACGATGTTAACCATGATTGACAAGAAAATATCCTACAAGCGAGTTTACTTATCACGTGTCCCACTTGAGCAAGCTGAGCCTGCATTGCGTCAATTTAAGATTGAGTGGATGCGAAAATACAATGATATTGTCAGAAAATACAATAAAATCAAAAAGAAAGAGTTAATGGTTTATGCGTGGGAAGAAGTGGAAACACTATACCCTTCGATTCCAAAAGAGTCTTTTGACAAAAACCTATGGAATAAACTGGTTGTACAACAATTTGGACCAGCTAAAAAATATTCGAATCCTTACTTCGTGAAAAAAGCTGACTTTTAACGCTGACACCTAGCTATGTAAATTGAAGACATTTATCAGGCTCAAACCTATCAATGGTTTGAGCCTTTTTATTTATGAGTGTATAGGATTTAATGTTGGATACCTGATGGATTTGATCCAAAATCAGATTGTTTATAAATATCGGCAAGCGACTTTTCGCTAGGTTTAGCTTTACGTCGTCTGAATCGCTTTGGTTCAAACTCTTGTTCAACGTGTTTAATGGTGTCTTCGTGTTCTTTCGCTATTTGTATAAATTCAGGGTTAGACATCGCCTCTTGGCGTAGGCGGTTAATGCGTTCTAATTTCTCTAACAACATAGATACCTCCTCCATCACTGTTTATACATACAGTGTAGTTTCAGTCATACAATTGTCAACAGAATTACTGTTTATTTATACAGCTTACTTTTCACTTCTCCTTCACTCGGTTTGCTAAAAATGTCGTAACACTCTGTAATTAATTAAAATATTCATAATTAAACATGTAGGGCGTTGTTTTAGTGACCACTCTAAAACCATACTTTTCTACAATGGGTTTACTCATTTCTGAAGCATCAATAATTAAAAACCGCTTACCAGCCAACAATGCCTCCCTTATTCTTTGTTTCAATAACGACTGGTAATGACCACGCCCACGAAACTCTGCGATTGTACTGCCTCCCCAAATGCCGGCAAATGGGCTCAATGGACTGTTAAATGTAATCCATGCAGAAGATACTGGCTCACCACCTTGGTAAATCACATAAATCTTGATACTTTCTGGTCGTCGTTGCTTTAAGTTAACCAAATGTCGGTAGTAACCTTCGCAGTCATCTTGTAACTGAACCTGCTTGACCAAAATCGCGTCTCGTATACTTTCGGCACTTGTTGCTTCAACACACTGTTTTTGTCGCTCTGGAATTACAGTGAATTGATGAAGGTCTAGTACCATAAACGACTCTTCTTCTTCCTCATAAAAACCATGGTTAAGCAAGGATCGGCAGATACTCTGCGGTTTATCAGTATCGTACACTTTCCACTCGAAATTTTTTTGAGAACCAGAAAAGAAAGAAATCTGTTGGTTAATAACTTGATTCGCTCGATGAGCATTAAATTGAAAGTAAGAGACAAAGCTCCCATCTAGATCGGGGGAGACAGATTTGACCAGTGATGGTTCAGTATGTGTTACCCACCCAGGAATATCGATATGCATACGTTCATGCCGATTGTATAAGGCCATGATTTCTTTCGTATTCATAAGCACACTCCCAGCTACACAACACAGTAGCGGTTTGGTTACCTATCATCAAAGTAGCAAGTCGTATTGAGAAAAACCGTTACCTAAGCCACTAAATTGCAATAAAAGATCCTTTGTTGATCGAACGATTTTTCCTCTCATATACGGTAATAGTATTTCAACACAACAATACTGCTTATTATTTATATATTAGAACACACTCGCAGTTTTCTCGAAAAACCACGTAAACGGATTGGATTGCTTTATTGTCCGCTTATACTTCTCAATTGTTGTCTACTTCCCGTCTCATTATGCGTACACTTTGTCATTTTGTTTTCGTACTATCAATTATTTTAATCAGTCTATCTTGCCAAGCTGGCGAACGTTCAGAATGGGAATCGGTACTAAGTAAAGCAAAAAAACGCGCCCCAAGCTCAGCACTAGTATTAATGAGGGAAAGATACGCCGCTCTCCCAGCCGGAGCAGAAAAACTCTATATTGCTAGCTTAATTTACGACTTTATGGCGCAAAAAAATAAACGCTATTATTCTAGTCAAAGCTCTATTCATTCAGAATACCAACAGTTAGAAAATGAATTTGTTAATAGTTTAATTGCTGAACAACAGCGTGAGTATGATATTGCGGAGCAAGGCTATTTAAATTTATACCAGTATATGAAAGCAAAAGCTGAGAATGATGGCGAACTGCTGTTCGAATATCATTTATGCCGACTTTACAACCAAAAAGGGCAATATTTTAAGAGCCAATTTTATTGTGAACAATTGAGTCAGCGTTTAACTTCTGAACAAAACCCGCTTGTCGCGAGTTATCGCGCGTGGACTGTTATAGCGAAAAACCAAGAGTTCATTGGTAATTATCAATCTGCTTTGCACAATTACAAAAGAGTTTTAGATAAACTTCCAGAAAGCGAAGATCCTTCTTTTTATTACAATGACATTGGATTACTTTTTTGTACCATTGGTCAATATGACAAAGCTCTCGAGTACTTATATCGAGCATTAACCCTGCAAGTGGAAAGTAATACCCGCTTAGGAGTCGCTAAAATTGAGCATAGCCTTGGCGATGTTTACTTTCACATGCAAGATTTCGAAAAAAGCATTGTTCATTTTAATAAAGCTCGACTTATTTTAAGTGATGATGGAAATGTTAAGGCGCTGGCATATGCACACTTGGGACTGGGTCGATCCTATACAGAAATTGGAGAGTTTCATCACGGAATCAACTACTTACTAAAATCTCTTAACTATGCAATCGAACATAATAACACCGCCCTAAAAATCGAAGTCTATCTAGCGCTATCAGGTTCCTATTTAGCTAAAAAATATTACAAGCAAGCACATTATTATGCAATGAAAGCTAAAATTCTGGCAGAACAAACGAAGAACCTTAAAACAACGACACTGGCATTACGACAACTGGCCATCGTTTCAGATCATTCTCAAAACTACCGACAAGCGCTTTACTATTATAGAAACTATGTAGATAACGAGATTGAAATAAGAAATTCAGAGCATAGGAAGGCATTTGAAGCTTTAGATCTATCCAAGCAACAATTGGAACAAAAGTTAATGCGATCGAATTTGTCTCACAAGAACGATGATCTCACAACTCAAGTCAACCAACTAAATTTTCAACGATACCTATTGCTTGCTGTTCTTAGCGTATTTTTTATCGCAACATGCGTAATATTACGCCAGTACTACAAACTCAAAAACCATATTGGCGTCGACTGCTTAACAAGTGCCCTGCACCGCCCCGAATTTATTGAGAAATTAAAAACACAAAACCCATCTAATAACGAAGATAATAAAAATCTGATCATATTATTTGATATCGATAACTTAAAATCCATCAATGATAGTTATGGTTATGAAATCGGTAATAAAATACTGAAAAATATTTCCAAAGTTATCGAAGATTCGATAAAAAATAGTGGTTTCTGGGGAAGACTAAGTGGTGGAAAGTTCGCTGTTGTAATGAATAATGTCGACCCTTTTGAAACCCAATTTTACGTTGAAACCATACATAAGGATCTCACGCTGATTCCACATGAATCCAGTAACAATTCATTAGTATTTACATCAATCAATGCGAGTTATTTAAGTGTTTCTTGGGAAATGAATGATTTTAATCAGCTTTATCCAATATTGGATAGAGCCCTAAATCAATCCAAAAAGCTTGGTCAAAACGTAATTGTAAACGCAAGCCAATAGTGTAATGAGTTTGTGTAGACTTACGCTGTAAAAATTCTAGAGCATTAAACATAGATACATTCACTTGAAGTAAACATGTTACTTTTATGCTTGCTAGTCACGTTATATCCCCCTTTTGTAGTAATGAATTTATCCATTACTACATTACTTTGATGTCAATTTTAGGGGAGATTTATAGCGTTTAGCCCACTTTCTATTGATATTTATCTGTCATCAATGTCAATGATGGCAAACTCTGTTCAGCAATACGAATCCAGTCAACTACGGGCAACATGGGACAATAGTATCATCACCGCTCATGGCGGTGGTTTAGAGCTGACAACAACAATGCCAGTAAATAAATATTTACTGGCATTTTCAGCGAATCTTTCAAATACTAGATGTTAATAAAGAACAGATTGAGCTTCTTTCGTATCAATGTTGTCTTTAGTTACGTAAACAACACCTGTATCAATGAATGAAGCAATTTTCTTACCTGTAAGAATATCAGATACAGCTTCTACACCCATATTACCCATACCATAAGAAGACTGAACAACTGCACCATTTAACACACCATCACGGATAAACTGTTGAATATCTGAGTTACCATCAAACGCTACTGCAACAATTTTGCCCGCGTAACCTTTTTGTTGAACTGCTCGAGCCATACCAACTGCAGTCGGTTCATTTGAGCCAAAGATACCAACCAAATCTGTATTTGAAGCTAGTACATCAACCGTTTGGTTTAACGCTGTGACCATATCTGCATTTGAGTAATATGGACCAACAACTTCATAACCTGCTGCTTCGATAGTTTCCTTAAAGCCACCGTCACGTTCCATTGCTGAACCCGAGCCAGCCGTAAAGCTCATCATGGCAATTTTACCTTTTTTGCCATTTAATGATTTAATCATTTGTTGAGCTGCTAGTTTTCCAGCTTCACGGTTATCCGTAGATAGGAAAGTTTGATGATATTTATCGCCATCATTCAAACCTGAATCAATAAGAGCAACTGGAACACCTCTTTCCCATGCAGCTTTAAGTGCAGGAACCAAAGCATTTGGGTCTGTTGGTGCGACAACAAGGCCTGCAACACCACGATTCAATGCATTCTGAATCATGTTAACTTGCTCATCAACCGCAGTTTCAGCAGCTGGCCCCTGGAAAGTTACGCGATACTCTGGTAATGAATCAGAGGCATCAATAGCACCACCTTTCACATTCTGCCAAAAGTTAGAGTTCTCAGTTTTTACTACTACAGCTATCTCTTTTTGCGCAGCAACCGTATCTGCTGAATACCCACCGAATGTAAACGCAACTCCGAGTGCTACAATACTTGCTATCTTATTAACTTTCATATTCTTAACATCCTTTTTGGATTTATTTGTAGGGTTTTTTGCTTTTGTTGTATGGTGCATACGATATTGGTCGTACGCGACAGTAGCGATAATCACACCGCCAATGACAATTTGTTGAACAAAGAAACTCACACCGTTCATGTTCAAACCGTTTCTTAGAACACCGATAATGAAAGATCCGATAACCGCTCCAGCTACCGTACCTACACCACCCATAAGAGAGGTACCACCAACTACTGCCGAAGCAATTGCATCAAGCTCTGCCATCACCGAACCATTAGGCTGCGCTGTAACAAGTCGGCTTGCGATAATTACACCTGCGACACCAGCTAGAAAACCTGAAGCAACGTATGCGGCTGTTTTCACTTTTTCAGTATTAATACCTGATAGGCGAGCAGCTTCTTCGTTAGAGCCAATCGCGTATAGATAACGACCTAAGCGCATCTTGGTGAGTAAGAAAGAGAATGCTATAACTACCAGTAACATCACCAATACTGGGTATGGGATACCAGCAAATTTAACGATAGGGAACCCATTTGCTCCGATTTCAACCATACGGAAAAGTGCACCGTTACCAAGGTATGAGAACGACTCAGGCATACCCGACACTGGAGCAGCATTTGTAATATACAAAGCCACACCACGAGCTATCATCATCATCCCAAGAGTTGCGATGAAAGGAGGCAGTCGTAGCTTTGAAACGCATAAGCCACTAACAAGTCCGCATAATGCACCAGTAAGAACACCGATAAACATTCCTACCGGAACTGGTAAGCCAGCATTAACTGATAGTGCTGCAGTTACACCCGATAAGGCCATAACAGAACCAATCGACAGATCAATCCCCCCAGTAAGAATGGTCAACATTACACCGATACCAATTATAGTAATCGTCGATGTTTGCAACCCAACCGTCATTACGTTGTCCATGGTGAAAAAGAACGGACTCGTAACTGAGAAAACAATGATTAAAGCAAATAGACCGCCTAATGATGCTAGCTTCTGAAGCATCTGTTTATGTTGTTCGCTCATTACACTGCCTCCTCATATAGTGGGAACATATTCTTAACTCCTGTTGCATATTGCATAATTTCTTCTTGTGTTGTTTTCGCAGTTTCTAACATCCCCGTCATCTCACCTTCTTTCATGACGATGACTCTATCTGACATACCTAATACTTCAGGTAATTCAGACGAAATCATGATGACTCCGATACCTTGACTTGCTAACTCATCAAGCAATTGATAGATGGCGTACTTAGCGCCAACGTCTATGCCTCGGGTAGGTTCATCGAAAATCATTACTTTGGCGTCTCTAAATAACCATTTACCAATAACGACTTTCTGTTGGTTACCACCAGACAGGTTGCCAACTAGCTGTTCTACCGTTGGCGTTTTAATTTCCATTTTGTCGATATACTGATTAGCAGCATCAACTTCAGATTGATTAGAAATAACACCAAGCTTGGAGCTGACCTTATCCATCGAAGCCATTGTTGTGTTTTCACGAATCGACATTTTGACCGCTATACCATTAAGCTTACGGTCTTCTGAAAGGTAAGCGACTCCAGCTTTAATGGCGTCAGAAGGGGAGCGAATCACTTGCTTTTCGCCGTGAACAAACAATTCGCCTTGCGTTAATTTGTCTGCGCCAAATAGTGCTCTTGCAAGTTCTGTCCGTTTTGCACCAACAAGACCTGTAATCGCTAAGATTTCACCTTTACGAAGATCAAAGTTCAGCGGAAAAAAGACACCTTCACGAGAAACATTCATTACAGAAAATATTAAGTCATCATGAATAACGGCATTTTTGACTGGGAAGTGATTATCTAATGCACGGCCAACCATCTTGGCGATGATTTCGTCCATTGATATCTCGTTAAATCTATGGTTTGAAACATATTGTCCATCACGAAATATTGTAATGTGATCGCATATTCGCTTCAGCTCGTTCATACGATGTGAGATATAAACGATAGCGACCCCTTTAGCTTTTAACTTTTCGACTAAGACAAATAGTGCATCTATTTCTTTATCAGTTAACGCTGACGTAGGTTCGTCCATTATTAGAATTTCAACGTCAAAGCTTAAGGATTTTGCGATTTCAACCATCTGCTGTTTAGCAACAGATAAAGTATTCACAATATCGGTAGGTTTAACATCTATATCAAACATATTCAGAAGCTTTTGCGCTTCTTTATACATTGTTTTGTAGTCTATCAGACCTTTCTTAAGAGGCTCTCTTGCAAAGAAAATATTCTCAGCAACAGACAGATGAGGAATAAGATTAAGCTCTTGGAATATCATCGAAATTCCAGCTTTTTGCGCTTCTAGAACCGAATCAAACGCGACTGTTTCATTTTTATATTGGATATAACCCGTATCTGCAGAGTGTACACCAATAAGCACTTTCATCAGTGTCGATTTACCAGCACCATTTTCTCCCATAAGTGCATGAACCTCACCGGCTCTCAACTGGAAGTTAACGTTTTGCAGTGCTTGTACGCCCGTAAAGGCTTTTGATATACCACTCATAGTGAGTATTGGACTGCTCATAATGATTCCTTGCAAATTAAAAAGTACATCAGCCTTAATTATTTTCTTTTCTAGCTGACTTTTAACTTCCAAGTAATACTACACCTTAGAACTTTCGAATCCTAACGAAAGCTTGCGATTTTAAGGTATCGATCACACACTTTATGTATAAATTAAACATCCAAAACATAAGTCGAAAAATTAGAAAAAACTTAAACACCTGTTTTTATTGAAATAATTTACATAGAAAATAAAAATCATCCTACAAACACTTCAAACAATGAAAACGAAAAGGTTTCAAAAGATTACGACCAAATCTCATACTCGTAATCTTAAGAAAGGGAGGTTAGATAAACTGTTCCATATATTTACTAACCGTCTGATGATACTGCAGGGAAAGCTCTGCATAAGTAGAGACATTTGCTTGATTTGGTAAAATTGACTTTTGAGGATCAACATCAATGAAGTTACGACACAGCTCCAATATGTCAGTAGACTTATATTGATTTTCGTATGCCCAGTAAGCTTGAATTGCGGCGCCAACCGCAGCAGCCTCATTGGATAAAGGGCTCCACAGTTCTAAATTAGTGGTATCAGCAATCATCTGCCTCCACATATGGCTATTGGCTCCACCGCCAATAACACAAGCTTTATCAAATCGTACTCCCGCATCTTTTAACACTGAAACACCTTTTTCCAAGTTAAAGGTAACAGCTTCGACAGTCGACCTGAGTAGATTGGGTTGAGTGAGGTTGTTCGATGTAATTCCAACAATCGCACCATTTGCATTCGGAATATTTGGTAAACGAGCTCCATTAAAGAAAGGCAAAGACATTAAGCCATCAGAACCTATGGAACTAGATGCCAACAAAGAATCAAAGTTTCCAATATCACTATTCATCAATTTTAGAATTTGGTTGTTTGCTGTTGTTACATTCATAGTGCTTGATAACGGCAGGTAGCCATTGGTCGATGAGCAGAACGCGTTTAAGTCAGGATGTTGTCGACTATCCACCTGAGATTTACAGTGAGAGAACAATGTACCAGAAGTCCCCAAACTAATAGTTAATTGCCCCTCATCTACATTTCCGGTTCCAATCGCAGCCATCATATTGTCACCACCACCAGACGATACGATAACTTTTGAATTAAACCCAAGTAGTTCAGCTACGCTAGGTTGTAGCGTACCCACTATTTCTTGTGATTCAATGAGTTCAGGTCGATCAACCTCATTGTCTATCCCAACTAAGGTAAGTAGCTTTTCATTGATTGATTTAGATTTAGTATCAAACCAGCCAGACCCGGAGGCATCTCCCGCTTCGATCGTATATCTGCCTGTTAATTTCCAATTCAGGTAGTCATGAGGAAGCATAATTTTTTTTATTTTTCGAAAGCTTTCTGGATCGTTATGCTTTATCCAGAGTAGTTTGCCAATCGTAAAAGCAACTGGTACCTGTATTCCTATCTCCTCGACAAAATTAATATCGTGGGCATAAACAAATTCTGACAGCTCTTTCTGCGGTCTGGTATCACACCATAAAAGTGCATCTCGAATCACTTTATCATCTATATCTAATAGTACCAACCCGTGCTGCTGCCCAGAAATTCCAATACCTTTTACTTGTTTCTTAAGATGTTCATTACCTATAAATGATTGGTTTATTGAAGAAACTAAAGCTTCAAACCAAAGTTCAGGAGATTGCTCCCGCTGTCCTTCGTCATCCATAACACTATTATGAGTCGTATATCCCTGCCCTAAGATTTGCCCTTCATTCCAAACAATGGCCTTAGTACCTTGTGTTCCACAATCAATACCTACATACATTTACTATTCCTTTCTAATTAGTTCGATTTTGTGATCTAAAGCAAACAACAAACCATAAAAAGACAAAACTCGAAAGTTTCAATTGCTATTCAAACGCAATAATACATAAAATCATAAGAGTTCGAAAGTTAGTTTGTAAGAATATGAAATTAATTTTTAATTAATAAGGTTGATGAGATGCTTAGTATTGCTGTTAAGGCGAACAAAAAACTAGAGATCACCCAAATTTCGAAACCTGATATGAAAGAAGATTCCGTAATTGTGAAGGTGCATGTCTCTGGTTTATGTGGTTCAGACTTGCCACGGATATTTGACCATGGTGCACACTTCTATCCTGTTGTATTGGGCCATGAGTTCATGGGAGAAATAGTCGACGTTGGTGAAAAAGTAACAAAATTTAAGGTCGGAGATCGCATAGCGTGTGCTCCTTTAGTCCCTTGCTGTAAATGTATTCAATGCGGTCAAGGTAATTACAGCCTTTGCAAAGAATACACATTTATCGGTTCCAGAATTCAGGGTGGTAATGCCGAGTACGTAGAAGTACCTGAGAAGTGTTGTTTCATGCTGGATGACTCGGTTAACTCTGTACAAGGTGCATTCTTTGAGCCGCTAACAGTAAGCTTACATCCAATTTTAATGGCCGGTGGCGTTGTAGGGAAAAACGTCATAGTAATTGGTGTCGGTACCATCGGGTTACTAGCAATACAAGCTGCTAAAGCAATGGGCGCAGCTTCAGTCACCGCTATAGATATCTGTGAAAATAAATTAGCAAAAGCACTGACTTTAGGTGCTGACCATAGCTTCAGTTCACTTAGTGAAGACATTGCAGAACAACTTAACTCCACTCTTGATGCTACGAAACCACAATTGATTCTTGAAACAGCTGGGGCTCCAGCTTCAGTGAAACAGTGCCTAAACATTGCAGGTTTAAGAGCAACTATCGCCCTGATCGGAACACTACATAAAGATTTAACTTTAACTCATCAAGAGTTCAGCCAAATTCTCCGCAAAGAATTGAATTTATTCGGAAGTTGGATGAACTATTCAGCTCCATATCCGGGTAAAGAATGGGAAATAGCGAGAGATCTCTTTTCAAGAAACTTAATAAATACAGAAGAATTACTTGACGGTATATACGCACCACAAGACTTCATTGATCGCGTAGTGCAACTTGATGGTAACAGTCCTGCAGGCAAAATATTACTGAAGTGGAGTTAAATAATGTCACTTACCCATACTAAATTTTTACTCGAGCATGCTCAAAAATACGGTTACGCAGTTCCAGCGTTTAATATCCACAACTTAGAATCCGTTCATTGCGTATTAGACACCGCAAAAGAAATGAACTCACCGGTAATACTTGCAGGAACACCGTCCACTTACAAATATGCAGGAACACAAGAGCTTATTGCTTTAGTCAGAGCTTCTGCGGACGAAAGAGGCATGAAAGTCGCCCTACACCTTGACCACCACACTTCATTCGATGATATCGAATACAAAGTAAAGTCCGGAATTTTATCGGCAATGGTGGATGGGTCACATTCACCGTTCAACGACAATATCGATATCACTAAAAAAGTTGTGGATATGTGTCATCGTTATGGTGCATCTGTTGAAGCCGAACTCGGTCAATTGGTAGGCCAAGAAGATGATCTGATTGTAGAGTCCGTAGAAGAACCCTATACCGATCCACTCCAAGCTGCAGAGTTTGTAGAGCGAACTAACATAGACTCACTTGCAATTGCTATCGGAACAGCGCACGGCTTATACAAAAGTACTCCTAAGCTAGATTTCGACAGACTTAAAAAAATCGCAGATCGAGTTTCCATACCTTTGGTACTTCATGGTGCCTCCGGAGTTCCAGCTAGCGATGTAGCAAGATGCGTATCATTAGGAATATGTAAAGTTAATGTTGCTACTGAACTTAAAATTGCTTATGCGGAAACATTGAAAAGCGTATTTGAAAATGACCCAAGTGTGAATGACCCTCGTATTTACAATATTGAAGCAAAGAATGCGATGGCGAACATTATTCGACAAAAGATTGATATATGCGGTAGTGCTGGACGCATTTAAGGAGCTAAAAATGCTAAAAAATATTAATCCCATTATAGAACCTGAGCTTTTGTATATGCTTGCTAAAATGGGGCACGGTGATGAAATTGTATTTTCGGATATTCACTTTCCTGCATATTCTTTCGGTGAGTACGTATTACAGGCTCGCGGATGTGAAGTATCTGAATTAATTGAAGCAGTCATGCCATTAATTGAACTTGATCAATACGTTCCAGATAAAGTTGTAATGATGGCCCCCGTTGGTGATGACGAACATCCACCAGGTTTAATTACTGAGTACAGTTCAAAATTACCAGCAAACACTGAAATTTGCTTTATAGATAGATTTGACTTCTATGAGAGAGCTAAAACCGCTAAGTGTGTAGTCGTTACTGGGACTACTCGAAAATATGGAAATGTCATATTGAAGAAAGGGGTTACACCTATTTCTTAAAATCACAGTAACTGACAGTTCGGCATAGAAGACCCAACTGTATGAACTTACAAATTAATATGATAACGATAAAGACGTGGAGTAATTAGGATGACGGTAGCATATGTTTACCAACCTACGGTAGATTTAAACAAAGTTCCAGTAAAAACTCTTTATACTGGTCAGAAGATGCCGGCTGTTGGCTTAGGTACTTTCGGTTCAGATCGCTTTAGCCCAGAGCAAGTGTCAGAAGCAGTATATGGTGCAATTAGAGCTGGTTACCGCTTTCTCGATTGTGCATCAATCTATGGCAATGAAGACCAAATTGGGGAAGTATTTAATCGAGCACTAAAAGATTTTGATTTAGATAGAAAAGAATTTTTTATTAACTCGAAGGTTTGGAATGACCAACACGACGATGTAATCAATGCTTGCAAGAAAACGCTACAAGATCTGCAAGTGGATTACCTTGACCTTTATTTGGTTCATTGGCCATTTCCCAACTTCCATCCGATAGGTTGTGATGTCGATTCTAGAAGTGCGGATGCGAAACCATATATACATGAAGCATTCATGAAAACCTGGCGCCAAATGGAGCAACTGGTTGAAATGGGACTTGTAAAGGCGATTGGTACTTCAAATATGACAGTACCTAAAATGAAATTACTTTTACAAGATGCGAAAATTAAGCCGGCAGTAAATGAAATGGAATGCCACCCGCTATTCCAGCAACAAGACCTATACGACTATTTGGTAAACAATAATATCGTACCCGTTGGTTTCTGCCCTATCGGTTCTCCAACCAGGCCTGATCGAGATAAGACAGAGCAAGACCTTGTTGATATTGAACACCCAGTTATCGTTTCTGCTGCAGAACGTTTAGGGGTACATCCAGCCATTGTGTGTATTAAGTGGGCTGTTCAGCGTGGACATGTACCAATCCCATTTTCTGTTTTTGAAGACCAATATACGACTAACCTTCAATGTGTTACAGAGAATCCGTTAACCGAAGAAGAGATGGAGGCTATTTCTAAAATTGATATGAACAATCGCCTCGTCAAAGGTCAGGTATTTTTATGGGAGGGCGCTAATGGTTGGGAAGATCTTTGGGATTTAAATGGCCAAATTTCGTCTTAATTCTTAAGCTTTTTCGTCGTTTACATTGCGGAACCTTTCAAATAGCATTATTGTGTTTCGCAATGTAATTGATATTTAATAGTAAACCCGAAGTATGAGGAATGAATGAATCCGTTAAATCGTAGAGAAAAAATCCTTGAGCTTCTTAAGAAAGACGGTCAGGTAGCGGTCAAAAACTTGTCCGTCATGTTCGATACTTCAGAGGTAACCCTCAGATCTGATTTAAAATTTTTAGAACAACAAGGAAAGCTAAAACGCTTCTTTGGTGGAGCTCAGTCGATTGAGTCTCTACCTTTAACCCAAAAAGATCACGAAGACGAAGTTCAAATAGAAAATCGATACCAATTAAACTCCGATTCGAAAGACATAATCGCAAGTATCGCAGCGGGACTCGTAGACAAAGGCGATTCAATCATAATAGATAGCGGAAGCACAACACACTTAGTTGCAAAGTATCTTGCTCAAGAAGGTGGTTATACGATAATTACCAATAACTTAGCAGCTTCTGCAGAACTATTAGATGCTACAGATACAACATTGGTAATTGTTGGCGGTACATATCGCAGTAAAACCAAATCGTTACATGGTTATCAAGCAGAACAATGTTTAATAGGCATTCAGGCAGACGTACTATTTGTTGGTGCTGACGGGATCGACCCAGATAAAGGAATAACGACATTTAATGAAGGATACGCAATTACAAATGTAATGGCTTCCTGCGTTCAAAAAGTTATTGCTGTTGTGGATTCTTCTAAACTTGGGCGTATCGGTTTTAATAAAGTACTGAGCACCGAACAAATTGATACTTTGGTTACCGATAGCGGAATACCACCAGAAACAAAGCAGAAATTTGAACAAAAAGGTGTAGAAGTTATCGTCGTTGAGTAACTCTTTATACGTAACCTTATTATGTTTGTTATAACTCTTTAATCAATTCAATGTTTTAGGCTAGTGTACGCTTTACATTAGCCTAAAAGCATTTATTTCCATCTAAGTCTCACCGACAACTTATTCCATTTTATATACGCTATTTTATCTCCCCCCTTTAAAGTTCAGCCAATACCATCGTGCAATTTCATTTCA
Organism: Vibrio sp.; assembly: GCA_048259585.1. Lineage (GTDB taxonomy): Bacteria > Pseudomonadota > Gammaproteobacteria > Enterobacterales > Vibrionaceae > Vibrio. The sequence continues at coordinate 751,181 of JBLXHN010000001.1, forward strand.
GTTTCTTACGCCCGTATCAAAATAACACTTCGAAACAAATAAACTTACGAATACGAAAATAAACGAAGACAATCGATAAGAATTAGGTTAACATCCTCTCTAGAAGCTAATTTAATAATCCAAAACTAGAAATAAATCTTACAATCGAAACATGGAGGTAAGAATATGAAAGAAATTATTGATACTCATAAAAACGAAAACAATAGAGTTGGCATCTACTCCGTATGCTCTGCTCACCCGTTAGTTATTGAAGCGACCCTAAAATATGAATTAGCCACTGGGAAGAAAGTTCTCATTGAAGCCACTTCAAACCAAGTTAATCAATTTGGTGGCTATACAGGAATGACTCCTAAAGATTTTGTAGCGTATGTTTACGGAATTGCTGAACAAGTAGGCTTTGAAAAAGAACGAATTATCTTAGGAGGCGATCATCTAGGGCCTAACTGTTGGCAAAATGAAACTGCCGAATCTGCAATGAAAAAGTCACTAGATCTTATTAAAACTTATGTTGAAGCTGGCTTTACCAAAATCCACTTAGACGCTTCAATGTCATGTTTAGACGATGAAGTGCCTCTAGACCCGATGATTGTTGCTAAACGTTCCGCTCAAATGTGTCAGATAGCTGAAAAGTCAGCTTCACCTGAAGTTAAACAACAACTTACATATGTCATTGGAACTGAAGTACCAGTTCCGGGTGGTGAGAAAGAAGAAATTAATACCGTACATGTAAGTGAGCTATCCGATATCCAGAACACTATCGATACTCATATCACAGCGTTTGAAGCGCTAGGAATCAAAGAGGCTTTTGAAAAAGTTATTGCTGTTGTCGTGCAACCAGGTGTCGAATTTGACCACAGCAAAGTCATTCGTTTTGAAAAGGAAAAAGCGCTTGAAATATCTAAGTATATCGAAAGCTCTCCTTGGGTGTATGAAGCTCATTCAACAGACTATCAAACTCAAGAACACTTGAGCGAACTGGTTCAAAACCATTTTTCGATTTTGAAAGTTGGGCCAGCACTAACTTTTGCTTTGAGAGAAGCACTTTTTGCTCTGGCAGAAATGGAACTAGAGTTAGTTCCAATAGAAAAGACAAGTCAGTTTAAAAAAGTCATTGATGAAGTGTTGTTGGACACACCCAAATATTGGAAGTCTTACTATGGTGAAAAACATTCAACCATCATGAACAACCTTCACTATAGTTTCTCAGACCGTATTCGTTATTACTGGTCTGAACCACGTATAAAAACAGCTATTGACCAGTTATTTTCCAACCTTGAAAATACTCCGATTCCACTTTCTATGCTCAGCCAATACATGCCTGGCCAGTACCATAAAGTCAGCCACGGCCTATTGACCACTAAACCTAACGACCTTGTCGTTGACAAAATTCAAGAAGTCGTTGATATGTATGCTAAAGCGTGTGAATAAGAATTCTATTAATATAGCTGTACTTTCACAACGCATAAATAAACGCCAGATTACACATCACCAACGACTTTAGTACATTCAATGTGCCATCGAAAGATGGCATTATAGAATCTAAACAAAACATCAAGTCAAAATTTTACTCCCAAAAAAAAGCGAACCTACTGAAACTCGCCAGCTATTCAAACCACGAGTTTCAGTATTGCGTAATTACATTAGGCGATCATAACTAGCTCCGTTACTACGGAATGGAGCAAATCTAATTTAGGGGAAGTTCAAATATGCAGAATATAAGATACTTTGGGTTCTATAACTAGACAGTCACAAAAATAAACTCGCCGACTAAGTTCTCGTTGACTTTGACTGGTTCAAACTGCAAATGATCACGTTCTGTTCCCCCCCACCATTCATTGCCCGTTTTACCTTTCAAATAAAGCTGTGTGGTTAATAATTCTCGCTCACCACACCACAGTTTTACATGAATATGGGGAGGTCGAGAAGCACACGGCGCAGGGTATAAAGTCTGAAATAGATAGCGACCATCATTCCCAGTGACAACAGCCCCAGAGCCTGCGAAATTAGGATCAAACCTACGGTTATTTTGTTGATTAGGATGATCATAAATGCCCTGACCGTCACACTGCCATATTTCTACCTTGATACTAGGGACAGGATTTCCCCACGTATCAACAATCATTCCGTGTAACGAAATGGGTTCACCTAAACATCATGAATGATTTAAGTGTGAATAACTCTACCTGATTGTCCAATTTTATATCGTTTCAATTCGTGTCATTATCCATTGAACTAAAGTAAAAAAGGGCCCGAGGCCCTTACAAATTTAACAGCATTTGTTTTTATTAGTGAGCCCACCAATATACGACTGAGCTTAATTCATTTTATTGACCAATGCCTGCATAACCATTTCACGATTATCCAAGTAATCGTTCAAACCTGCTTTACGCAAATCACAAGCTGGGCAGTCACCACAGCCATCGCCAATTACACCGTTGTAGCACGTTAGGGTTTCATTGCGAACCAAATCAAGTGCACCATATTGATCGGCAAGAGCCCAAGTTTCGGCTTTGTTTAACCACATCAGTGGTGTACGGATTTCTAGCTCTCTGTCCATACCCTTAACCAACGCTTGGTTCATCGACTTAACAAAATCGTCACGGCAGTCAGGATAGCCAGAAAAGTCTGTTTCACAAACGCCTGTAATCACGGTTTGAGCACCAATTTGGTACGCATAAATACCAGCGAGAGTCAGAAACAAAATGTTTCGGCCAGGTACAAACGAATTCGGTAATCCGTTCTCTTGCAGCTCGTGTGATACAGGTATGTCGTCACGAGTTAGTGAGCTAATTGCCAGTTCGTTGAGTAAACCAACATCCAGCACTTTATGTGCAGTAACACCAAGCTTTTTACTCAAGGCTTGTGCAACTTCAATTTCAAGCTTATGACGTTGACCATAATCGAAAGTAATTGCATGGACTTCATCAAACTCTTTTAACGCTTGGACCAGACAAGTTGTAGAATCCTGTCCACCGCTAAAAACTACCACAGCTTTCTTCATCATTTGTTCCTTCACGCAATACTTAGATACTTATGGGTTTGAATCGACAAGCGCCAATTGTTCTTAATGCAGGTGTCGATACACAACTGGGTTGCTCTTGGTTTCTGACTAATCGGTTGCAGTGCTACAACCGTTGTTGTTGGTACTTTTGCCGAATTTAGCAACTGCTGCAAATTATCAATATCTTTGTCTGTCGCTACCGGATGTTTGATTTCATTCGCTCTTTGTAACGCAGACTCTACCACTGGTAGCTTACCTTTCATTGCCACTTTAGGTGACACTGTCACCCAAGTATCATCCGTGGCTTTTACAACGAAGGTGCCACTGGTTTCTATCTGACAACGGCAACCGATAGATTCAAAAGCTTCCGTTAAAGGTACGAGATCGTAGATACAAGGCTCACCGCCAGTAATCACAATATGCTTAGCCGAATAACCTTGAGATTGGTACATAGCCACGATTTGGTTTGCAGAAGCCTTACACCAAGTTGGTGTATCACCTGTTTTTAGAATCACTTCCTCAAAAGACTGTTCATCGATTGGTTCGGCATCCCATGTCTGCTTAGTATCACACCAAGCACAACCGACAGGACATTCTTGCAAACGGACGAAAACAGCGGAGACGCCAGTAAAAAACCCTTCTCCCTGAATCGTCTCAAACATTTCATTTACTTTATACAACGTGGCTAACCTATCCCAAAAAATTGCAGCCGCTGACCTTAAAGGAAGCGAGTCATCAGGTCAATTCAAAAACGAGAGTATCGAAAAATATCGTCTTATCTATAAATTAAGATTAGACCAATCGAGTTCAAAAATTTTTGCACAATTTATTTTGCGCTTTACATCACAAACAAGCACACTGTCATAAATCAAAGCTATTATATAAATCGTTCAATTTTTCATTCTAGGTACTACATGTATAAAATCATTGCACTTGATATGGATGGCACTCTTCTCAATAGCCAAAAGCAAATTTCTCCCCGTACAAAACAAGCAATAGCTTTAGCCCGTGCGCAGGGTGTCAAGATTGTTCTTGCCTCTGGTCGCCCTGTCGACGGTATGCGTAGCAAACTTGAAGAGCTCAACCTTACTTCAGACCAAGACTACGTTCTTCACTACAACGGTTCTATGGTTGAAAACGTTGGAACCGGAGAAGTAATCTACAAACAGATTATCGATGGAAAAGCGGCAAAAACCATTGCAAAGCTAGCACAAGAACTGGGAGTAAACACCCACGCCTTTAGTCAAAAACACGGTCTCATTACCCCTAAAATTAGCGAATATACAGAGCTAGAATCAAAGATTAATGACGGCTTGAAGATCACTGAAATGGACTTTATGGAGCTTTCAGACGATCATCCGATCATTAAAACCATGATTGTTGCCAAACCAGAATTGCTTTCAGCAGCGATAAAGCACATCCCTCAGACGCTACGCGAGCAGTTCACCGTAGTTCAAAGTGCCGACCACTTTTTAGAATTTCTTAACACCAAAAGTAACAAGGGTGTTGGCCTTAAAGCGATAGCCGAACATTTAGGTGTTCCAGCAAATCAAGTAATGTGCATGGGTGATGCAGAAAACGACCACCACATGATCGAATACGCAGGAATGGGTATTGCGATGGCTAATGCAATGGAAGAGACTAAGCGTTTAGCCGATTACATTACATTAAGTAATGACGAAGATGGCGTAGCCGCGGCAATTGAAAAGTTTGTACTTTAAACCACTTGCCTTAAACGCCATAAAGGCGGCTCATCAAGCCGCCTTTATTAGTTTTCACTGCCCGGAGATATCACCCGCTGCTGGTTTTGCAATAAGGAATACTCTTGAGTTGATTTAAACAGCAGTACACATACTCGGAGTTTCTCTTGTTTCGCTCGTTGCAGCCGTTCACCTAACTCTGCAGCACTGTGGAACGTTTCTCGCTCAGCATCACGACGACACAAGTCCATCACACCGAATGGACACGCGTCTGGGTGGAGAATTAACTCAGCTTGCTGCATATATCTCATCGCTTTAATCGGTAACAGTTCAACATCCGAGCCGTATTCAATCCAAGTCACTTCACCCTGTTGATCGATATCACGATTTAAAGTAGCAACATAAGCAATTTCTAGCTCATCTCTGCTTTTAGCACTTTGGACTCGCGAATCAGCAAAAAACATTTCCCAGAATTTGCGACGTTGATCAACTGTTGGCAGCTGCTCTTTGATTGAATTTCTTTTCGATGCACCGAACTCCGCGAGCAAACCTAAATTTTGTGGTAATACCGATTCAAGCGTTTCTCTTAAGTTACGGACAAGTACTGGTGACGCGCCTCCGCTGGAGATAGCGACCTGAATTCGGCCTCTATTTAGCATTGATGGAGTAATAAAATCACAATAGGGTTGATCATCGACCACATTGACTAAAATACCCAAACTCTTTGCATCTTTATGCACTTGATGATTTAAATCAGGATTGTCCGTTGTTGCCCAAACTTGAACGTAATTGCGATTCAAAACTTGAGGTGAGTAAAAGTTCTGTACCCAATCACACTTGTCTGAGTCAACCAGAGCCTGCAAATAAGGTGAGATCTTAGGTGAGACGATAGTTACTCTCGCTCCTGCGCGCATTAGAGCGTCGATTTTTCGGCACGCGACTTCCCCTCCTCCGACAACTAAAACCGCTTTATTGCTTAGATCTAAAAACAGAGGAAAATATTGCATTTAAATTTCATCTTAATGTAAATAACTATGCGGACATGCTAACAAAAAAGGTGCAAGAAATGCATCACTTAAAAGTTATCAAATAATTAATGACTAAATTTAATCCGATCTGCAGTTAATAATATAAGAACTATCCTACAAAGACACTTATAAATATCAACAAAGTAGTCAATTATCCCAACCTCATTCTGTTGCACCATTGATGAGCCTAGTTGCACTATTTACATTGTAACAACATTTAGCCATGCTAAACCACAGCTTAGGTATGTGATTTCCATCGAATTTCTTTTTTAAATTATGAGGTTGAGAAATCTAAACTTTATGCCTACGCTTTTAACTGGTTGATTCACAATAGTGCAAGCATATGCATTGTCAGCCAGTAAATGATTATAAAACACAACATTATTTTATAAAGCTTGTATCAGGGGTCACCTGAGCAAACATGGATCATACAGGAAGGATACACATGGCGAATAAACTCACACTTCTTGCCACAGTTGTAGCGGCATCTTCTGCCTTTGCAGCGACTTCAGCGACAGCTGCAGAAGGTACATTAGATAAAGTTCTAGCGGCGGGCGTTTTATCTTGTGGTGTAAGTACAGGTCTACCCGGCTTTTCAAACCCTAACTCAAAGGGTGAATGGGAAGGCATCGACGTTGAGTACTGCCAAGCAGTAGCAGCGGCAGTTCTTGGCGACAAAACAAAAGTAAAATACGTACCATTAACTGCTAAAGAGCGTTTTACTGCACTACAATCTGGTGAAATCGACGTTCTTTCTCGTAACACAACATGGACTCTACAACGTGATACCGCTCTAGGCTTAAACTTTGCGGGTGTTAACTACTACGATGGTCAAGGTTTCATGGTTAAGAAAGACTTAGGTCTTAAGAGTGCAAAAGAACTAGACGGAGCATCAGTATGTGTTCAGTCTGGTACCACTACCGAACTAAACCTAGCGGACTACTTCCGTGCCAGCGGTATGAGCTACAAGCCAGTAGTATTTGATACAGCAGCTCAAACATCTAAAGGTTTCGATTCAGGTCGTTGTGACGTACTGACCACTGACCAATCAGGCCTTTACGCACTGCGTCTAAATTTAGCTGACCCATCTTCTGCAGAAGTTCTTCCAGAAATCATATCAAAAGAGCCACTAGGACCAGTGGTACGTCAAGATGACGACCAATGGTTCAACATTGCTAAATGGACTCTAAGCGCAATGATCAACGCAGAAGAATACGGTATTACTTCGAAAAATGCGGACGACATGCTTAAGTCAGATAATCCAAACGTTAAGCGCATCCTAGGCGTTGATGGCCCTAAAGGTTCTGGTTTAGGTATTCGTGATGACTGGGGTTACCAAATCATAAAACAAGTTGGTAACTATGGTGAAAGCTTTGAACGTACAGTAGGTAAAGGCTCTCCACTGCAAATTTCTCGTGGTGTGAACGCACTATGGAATGACGGTGGCTTTATGTACGCTCCACCTATCCGTTAATAGATACATGGAAATATTGGGCGGTTTCGGCCGCCCTTTGTCTAAATGGATATAGAGGTTATCGCTGTATGAAACCTATTAAAAATTCAGTGCAACCGACAGCGTCCGCGCCGGCTAAAAGCACTAATCTTCTTTATAATCCCACTTTCCGCTCTATCGTTTTTCAGTTCATTGCAATTGCTGCACTGGCTTTTTTCTTCTACACGATAATAAATAACGCGTTAACTAACCTTAGTGCGCGCGGCATTGCCACAGGTTTTGATTTTTTAAATCAACCCGCTGGTTTTGGGATTGGGTTAAGCCTCATTGAGTATGATGAAACATTTTCATACGGTCGTACATTTATTGTTGGCCTACTCAATACTGCGCTTGTATCTTTTTTGGGTATTATCCTTGCCACCATTATTGGTTTTGTTTTAGGTATTGCCCGACTGTCATCAAACTGGCTTGTTAGTCGGTTAGCGGCAGTTTACATCGAGTGTTTTCGTAATGTTCCTTTGCTACTCCAAATCCTTTTTTGGTACGTTGCAGTTCTTCAGGCATTACCCTCTGCTCGCCAAAGTCACAGTTTAGGTGAGGCGATCTTTCTAAACGTTCGTGGTCTCTATATGCCTGCGCCAATTTTTGAAGCAGGAAGCGGATTTGTAATTGGTTCATTTATTGCTGGGTTAATAGCGACTATTGCTATCGGCATATGGGCTAAAAACAAACAGCGCTTAACTGGCCAACAAACTCCAATGGGACGCATCGCTGTGGGGCTAATTGTTGTATTTCCGTTAGTGGTGTTCTTTATTATGGGCTCCCCTATCTCGGCGGAATATCCAGTACTTAAAGGCTTCAACTTCCGAGGAGGTATCAGCATTATCCCTGAACTTGCAGCATTACTTTTGGCATTGAGCATCTACACTGCTGCATTTATTGCCGAAATTGTGCGTTCAGGTATCAACGCAGTAAGTCACGGTCAAACAGAAGCGGCTATGTCTTTGGGTTTGCCTCGTTCAAAAACACTAAAACTGGTTGTTATTCCACAAGCGTTACGAATCATTATTCCTCCTCTTACAAGCCAATATTTGAACTTAACCAAAAACTCATCACTGGCGATGGCGATTGGTTACCCAGATTTGGTGTCCGTATTCGCAGGTACAACGTTGAACCAAACGGGTCAGGCAATTGAAATTATCGCAATGACAATGGGAGTCTATCTATCCCTGAGCCTGATCACATCAGCGTTAATGAACTTGTATAACCGTAAAGTTGCTTTGGTGGAGAGATAAGATGAGCAAACATGAGTTTCAACCAAGTCTCCCACCACCAGAAAACACAACAGGTATTGTGGGTTGGCTGAAAAAAAATCTATTCAGTAGTCCATTAAACTCTATTGTGACCATTATTCTCGCGTATTTCGCGTTCATGGGAATATGGAACATAGTTAACTGGGCATTTATCAATGCAGATTGGGTTGGCACAACCCGCGATGCTTGTACCAGTGAAGGCGCCTGTTGGGTATTCATCAGTGTGCGCTGGCAACAATACATGTACGGCTTCTATCCAGAGTCCGAAATATGGCGCCCTCGCCTGTTCTTCGCGACGTTAGCGGTATTAGTTGCGTTGGTTGCATACGATAAAACACCAAAACGTACTTGGATTTGGCTGTTTATGGTCAATATCTACCCATTCTTGATGGCTGCACTGTTGTACGGTGGCGTATTCGGTCTAGAAGTCGTTGAGACGCACAAATGGGGTGGTTTATTAGTCACACTGATCATTGCCCTTGTTGGTATCGTGGTCTCTTTACCAATCGGTGTAGTGTTAGCGCTGGGTCGTCGCTCGGATATGCCAATCATCCGAAGCCTATGTACGGTATACATTGAAGTATGGCGTGGTGTTCCACTGATCACGGTTCTTTTCATGGCATCAGTAATGCTACCTCTGTTCCTTTCTGAAGGTTCAGAGACAGATAAACTGATTCGAGCCCTGATTGGTGTGGTGATGTTTGCTTCTGCATACATGGCTGAGGTTATTCGTGGTGGTCTACAAGCGATTCCTAAAGGTCAGTATGAAGCGGCTGATGCATTGGGTCTTTCTTACTGGAAAAAAGTAGGCTTAATCATTCTGCCTCAAGCACTGAAAATTACGATTCCTTCCATCGTAAATACCTTTATTGGCCTGTTTAAAGATACCAGTCTAGTACTCATCATCGGTATGTTTGATGTACTGGGTATTGGTCAATCAGCAAACACCGACCCAGAGTGGTTAGGCTTTGCTACCGAAAGTTATGTCTTTGTCGCGTTAGTGTTCTGGGTGTTCTGCTTTAGCATGTCGAGATACTCGATTTGGCTAGAAGGCAAACTCCATACCGGTCACAAACGATAAACAATAATTCAGGGAACGTATTATGACGCAACAAAATTCACAAGAGTTCATGATTCAAATTAAAGACATGAACAAATGGTACGGAGAATTCCACGTACTGAAGAATATCAACCTGAATGTTACAAAGGGCGAAAAAATCGTTATTTGTGGTCCTTCAGGCTCTGGTAAATCAACCATGATCCGCTGTATCAACCATCTGGAAGAACACCAAAAAGGGCAAATTTTAGTTGCAGGTACAGAGCTAACGGAAGATTTGAAAAACATCGAAGCCGTGCGCCGTGAAGTCGGCATGTGTTTCCAGCACTTTAATCTCTTCCCTCACCTAACGGTTTTAGAAAACTGTACTCTTGCGCCAATTTGGGTGAAAAAAATGCCCAAAGATGAAGCAGAGGCGATTGCAATGAAATATCTAAAACGCGTTAAGATCCCTGACCAAGCGGACAAATACCCGGGTCAGCTATCGGGTGGTCAGCAACAGCGTGTAGCTATTGCTCGTTCTCTATGTATGAGCCCGCAAATAATGCTGTTTGACGAACCAACATCGGCTCTGGATCCAGAGATGGTTAGAGAGGTATTGGATGTAATGGTAGAGTTGGCAAGTGAAGGTATGACCATGCTTTGTGTAACACACGAAATGGGCTTCGCAAAAGAAGTCGCAGACCGTGTAATATTCATGGATGCGGGTGAAATTATCGAAGAGAACAATCCGAAAGAGTTCTTTGAGAATCCTCAGTCGGATCGTACGCAAAACTTCTTATCTCAAATCTTACACCACTAACCAATACTTACTTGGTCAAAAAAGAGGCGATTTCCGCCTCTTTTCTTTTTTCATTTATACTCAAAATATCTATATAAATCAGGAAAATATTTCACAATCAGCGAAGATAACAATACGGAAATATTGTGTTACAACTTGTCACTCTATTTTAATCCGTTTTTGTTTATTATTTTCATATCAACAAAAGACTTTGGGCTTGAAAAATGGAACTATTAGCCCCATTAATGTCTACATAAACATGAAACACCTTTCTATGAGGAAGAGTAAAAGTATGAACAGTCCTATGTTTTCAAATTCTGCAAGTGGTTTAAACACCCTTGAGATTAACAAAACGCTTAAAAATACCTATTTCCTACTGTCGATGACGCTGGTAACCAGTGCTATCGCGGCTGTATTCACTATGGCAATAGGTATCTCACCTATCATGGCGCTTGTTATGCAAGTTGCCGCAATTGGTATTCTTTTCTTTGCTCTACCAAAAAGCATCAACTCATCCATGGGTATCGTTTGGACATTTGTCTTTACTACACTGATGGGTGGTGCACTGGGTCCAATGCTTAACTACTATGCGGCAATTCCAAATGGCCCATCAATCATTGCTCAAGCTTTAGGTTTGACTGGTATGGTATTCTTAGGTCTTTCTGCATACACAGTAAGCAGTAAAAAAGACTTTTCATTCATGCGTAACTTCCTGTTTGCAGGTCTTATCATTGTGATCGTTGCAGCAATCATCAATATCTTTGTTGGTTCTACAATCGGTCAATTGGCAATCAGCAGCATGTCAGCACTAGTATTCTCTGGCTTTATCTTGTTTGATACTAGCCGCATTGTACGTGGCGAAGAAACTAACTATGTTAGCGCGACAATCTCAATGTACCTGAATATTCTTAACCTGTTCACTAGCCTACTAAGCATCTTAGGTATTATGAACGACGACTAATATTTAGTCTGGTTACAAATTCTGAAAGCCCGAGATACTAACATCTCGGGCTTTTTTATTGTTGAGCAAATCCGCTCCCTTGGTTACCCTATACAAAATTATTTCAGCGATGTAATTAATCACCATGTTTGAATACGACGGAAAGACGATAGAGACCGACGCACAAGGTTACTTACTTGACTCAACTCAATGGGTTGAAGGAATGATGGAAGTACTGGCCGAAGAAGAAGGTATTACTCTCACAGAACCACATATTGAAGTGGTACTTTTTGTACGTAAGTTTTACGAAGAATTTAACACCTCACCAGCCATAAGAATGCTGGTTAAAGCCATGGAAAAAGAGCACGGCCCTGAAAAAGGCAACAGTAAATATCTGTTTAAACTTTTTCCTAAAGGCCCAGCAAAACAGGCGACTAAAATAGCAGGGCTGCCAAAGCCAGCAAAATGCTTATAGCTTGAACGAAAATACTTAATCCTGTAGAGCTGCCATCTTTACAGGATTTCAAATCCCCGATAATTTTTATCTACTGCACAGCTCGTTCTCACAATCTTTTCAACATAAGCCGTTCTAGGTCCTTTTTTCAACCACTCATAAAATTCATCCACTTTCTCGTTGGGTCCACAAGCAATGACTTCAACATCACCATTATTCAGGTTTTTGGCATACCCCGTTAAGCCAAACTTTAGCCCCTGATGTGAGGTCTGATATCGAAACCCAACCCCTTGAACCAAGCCCGAAACAATAAATTTTTCACATTTTATCGTCATTAGTCACCTCCCTCGCAAATATCGCTATAGATCAATTAACCCTATTAATAGCATAGTGTAGATGTATGTTTTCATTACAACTGTGAATTTTCTGAATTTGGCTGTTATATACGCGTCTATGGTGCTTTACATTGAAGTTGAGTTGCTTTTCATGCTCAGTTCCACGACAATACTCGACCTTTTCTATCTTACTTCAGAGTAGAGCAATGACTTCTGCAATCTATTTGGTCAAAGGCCGCGATAAATCATTACGTCGTAAACATCCATGGGTATTCTCTCGTGGCATTCAACGCGTTGAAGGTGAACCAAATTTAGGTGAGACCATTGACGTATATTCTAATGACGGTCAGTGGCTGGCAAAAGCGGCATACTCTCCGAATTCTCAAATCAGAGCTAGAATTTGGAGTTTTGAAAAAGAACAGATAGATACCGCATTCTTCGTTAAACGTATTCAACAAGCTCAGTTGCTTCGCGATGACCTAATTGTGCGTGACGGCTTAACTGGGTACAGGCTAATAGCTGCTGAATCTGATGGTCTTCCAGGTGTTACTATTGATAAATTCGACAACTATCTGGTATGTCAGCTTTTAAGCGCTGGTGCGGAATATCAGATGAAGAATCTTATTGAAGCACTGCGTCAATGTTATCCAGAATGTCATATTTATGAGCGTTCCGACGTTGCTGTGCGTAAGAAAGAAGGTCTGGAAGAGCGAGTTGGCGTGCTGTACGGTGAAAAGCCACCTAAGTCTGTCGTTATTGAAGAAAACGGTATTAAGATTAATGTTGATATCATCAATGGCCATAAAACCGGATTCTACCTCGATCAACGCGACAGCCGTTTCCAATCGATGAAGTATGTTAAAGACAAAGAAGTCCTAAACTGTTTTTCCTATACCGGAGGCTTTGGCTTATACGCCCTAAAAGGTGGTGCCAAACGCGTTATTAACGCCGATGTTTCACAGCCAGCTTTAGATACTGCTAAGTTCAATGCTGAAATTAATGACTTTGATATTTCTAAAAAGCGAGCCGTATTCCTAAACGCAGATGTGTTCAAACTTCTGCGCGAGTATCGTGATCAAGGTACCAAGTTCGATGTCGTTATCATGGATCCACCGAAGTTTGCTGAATCGAAAGCTCAGCTAACAGGGGCATGTCGTGGCTACAAAGATATTAACATGCTGGCTATGCAGATCCTTAAGCCTGGCGGTACACTACTGACTTATTCATGTTCAGGGCTAATGGATCAGAACTTGTTCCAGAAGATTATCGCCGACGCTGCACTTGATGCGAATCGTGATGTGAAGTTTGTTGAGCGCTTTGAACAAGCCGCTGATCATCCAACAGATACCGCCTACCCTGAAGGTTTTTACCTCAAAGGTTTTGCTTGTAAAGTTTTTTAATTGTTTAACAAAAACGGTCTATTCAATAGACCGTTTTTGTTTATGCTTTTCGACGTTCGATTCTATTCCGGCCATTGCGTTTCGCATCCAATAGCGCGTGGTCTGCTTGCTTAAGAATGTCTTTGTAGTCCTTAATGTTGTGACTATCAGATACACCAATACTAACGGTAATTCTGAGTTGCGAAGCGACCACATCAAACGGGTGTTCAGCAATATCCTGACGAAGCCTTTCCAAGTAACTATCGGCCTTATCAACATCACCCACATATAACAGCGTAAACTCTTCCCCTCCCCAGCGCGCTAACAGCGTATTGCTATCAAGGTGACGCTTAATCACATTAACCACTTCAATAATCGCTCTATCTCCAACTAAGTGCGAATACTTGTCATTAATCTGTTTGAAGTGGTCAATATCCAATACTGCAACATTCAGAACTTTACCTTCACTCTTCGTGGCTTTAAACATCTGACTTAACGAAGAATCAAAAGCACGACGATTAGCTAACCCCGTTAACTCATCTTCATGTGATAGTCGCTCAAAGTTTTTTGCTTGCTCTCGCAGCTCTTGTGTTTGCAGTTCAACTTGTTCTTTTAATCTTAACTCGCTGTTTTTAAGCATTTTAATTCGCCAGAAAACCAAGGATCCCACCAACACGATAACCGCTAAGATAAAGAAAGCAACAACCTCTTTTCGTTGCCAAAATAGCGGTTCAACTTCGAACTCATATAGAACTTTTGCGTCAGTCCAGTCCCCATAGGGATACCTAGCACTAACTAACAAACGATAGTGTCTAGGTGGCAAATTGGTATATTCGGTGGTTCTAAACCTGCGCCTTTCCGACCACTCATTATCAAATCCTTCTAACTTCGTGCGATATTGAATTCGATTAGACATCACATAACCTAGACCAACGTAACTGATCGAAACGCGACTGGTTCCCGCCGGTACAATATGGTCACTTTCGGGGTTAACCCTTTCAGAATCAAACAAGACTGATTGCAAAACAACCGGCAGCGGGTGGTTGCTGAGTTGGTGTAAACTGTTCGGATGAATAGAGGCGACACCTTTAGCCGTAGCAAAAAATAGACTGCCATCGGCCAACTTAGCAGAAGCCGGATTAGAGCCACCATTCGCCTGACTGCTCGCCATACCGTCACTTTCATCATAATGCTCAAAGCGTATCGTTGCTTCCTTTCCATCAGCAATTAAATGCGCTTGTTCCGCTTCGATTTTCCAAATCCCCCGATTACTCGAAAGCCAAAAATAACCTTCATTGTCTTTTTGAATCTGGAAGAATTTATCAATCGGTAATCCATGTGGTCTGCCAATTAGAGCCGTCGTTTTATCCGCCTGACGATATCGAATAATCCCACGGTCTGTCGCAATCCATACATAACCCGGTTCGATATAAAACCCAAACGCATACTGCGCTTGTTCCAAGTCTTGCAACTTTAAGTTATGAAACGTCCCTTCAGATAAATAACCAACACCCACGCCTGTACCAATCCAGATCTGACCAAACTCATCTTCACCTAAGGCCATGACATAGTTGTCACTTAAACCATCACTTTGGGTATAGTGGTTTAACGTCCCATCCGGCAGTTTCTCCACGACACCTAGTGGCGTACCAATCCATAACTTATCTTTACTGTCTTCCAACAACGCGCGAACTTCATTGGTAGGTAATCCATCTTCATCAGACAACACCTGCTTAATTTGGTTATTTTGCCAATACATCAAGCCATGTTGATAACTGCCCACCCAAACCCCGCCTTTTTTTGATATCCCTAAACTCAACACCGACAGGGGAATGGGTTGATCTAATGCCTGTGTCGCTCGGCCATTGTGTAGGATGCTTAATCCATTACTCGATCCCACCAGTAACGTATCATCGGATATAGGCAAAACTGAACGAACGTAGTTTCCTACTAGGCCTTTTCTGTCAGTAACCGAAGCAAAAGGAGCGCTACGTAAACGCATTACGCCTCCATTTGTTCCAACCCAAATGCTTCCTTCTATGTCTTGATACCAAGAGAGAACCCGGTTGTGTGGTAGCCCCCGGCTAGCATCGAGAAATTCAATTTGCTGATGGGTAATCCTTGCCAGTCCTTTATTTATCGTCCCGATCCATAGACTTCCATCACTATCTTCCTCGATGACGGTTACTACCACATCCTTTAATGATGGATCAACAATCGACAACACCTGCCCATTCCAACGCCAAGCTCCGTGGTTGGTGGCCAATAAAATGTCGCCATTACTTGCAAGAGAAACATAATAGACTTTTTCAAACTCATTACTGACTATCTTGTCAGCACCATGTTGGTTTAACTTAAACAAACCTTTATCTGTCGCTGCGAAAATTTGATGCTGCGTGTTCTGAATGATTCTATACGCACTAACATTATCCAGAGCCCAGTTAACTTCACTTCGATCGCCCACAGATTGCGCAGGGCGAAATACAACCCCCTCGCCTTCAATCGCTAGCCACAAATTACCTTGATTGTCTTTCAATACGTGGTTGACCATACTTGGCCCAGATGGCTGAGCTTGCCAAGTAAACCCTGTCCTTAAACTTAAGCTACCTCTTGCACCGCCCACCCATAACGAGTTGTTGTCGCTTGCGACTAAGGTTCGAGTGCCAGAATCCAACATATGTGTTTCTAGGCTGCGGTCAAATAGCTTGAATTCCAGACCATTATACCTTGCAACCCCTTCCCAGGTTGCAAACCATAAATAGCCGTCATCGGTTTGAGCAATAGCATTAATACTGTTGTGAGGTAAACCATCAGACGAAGTCCACACATCAACAAAGTAGTCAGAAAGCAAGTTACCTTGAGCCCAACTGTAGAGAGGAAAACACGCCCACATGAAAAAACAACCGAGGCGAGTTAAAGCAGATAGAAAATTGCAGACCATTTAACGTTGTACTTCCTTGTATATTAACGCCAATTATATCAACCACAAAAATAGATACCGCATGGGATATCAACATGGTTAATAACCGTTGTCCACGATAAGTTTTCAATAAAGTCGTTTGAATCTTCAATTTCACTAATTTGGTGCAACATGTGCTGGCACAAGTATTGCGGACACTTGCACTTTGACTGACAACATAGCGATTGGGATACCAGAAAAAAGTTGGTATTGACGATATCAGTACCAGTTAACCTAGGTCGAGGTAATGCCGTGCAAGGGGTCATTGATATCGAGTATTTCAAAGTAATAGCACCGCTTCTCCTCACATAATGGTAAAAAACCACCTCTATTATGCATTTTTAATCGCGAGTCACTTCACAAATATATAATCAAATTATATATTTCGAACTGTACTATTATCCTTTATTGACAATATAAACAATACAACCACTCAAGATTCACTAGAGAGTTAGAGCGTTCGTGATAAATGTGGCTTTAAGTCAAATAGATGACTTACACCACATCGCAAGAAGGCATAATTGATTGGGTCATTCACTTCTAACCAATTGGGTACAAGCATTCGTGTCATACAACAAAAGAACGAATTTCTTTTTTTTCTTAATTACCATTACTTACTTTGTTTTGGCTGTACCTATCGCTGTAACGATTAAAAACCACTTACTTGGCAATGAAATTCAAAAAGTAGAGCGTGTTGGTCTTAATAACGTCGCGCTGATTCGTTCGAACATTGAAGCTTCGATTTTCATGGATACCTTTCTCGCCGATAGTTTAGCGACGTTAATCACCATCGATCCAGATATGGCCTTTCAGAAGTGGGACGTTATCGCTCAGCAGTTACTCAATAAAGCGCAAAATGTACGCAATGTTGCCGCTTCACCAAACAATGTCATCCGTTATATCTATCCACTAGAAGGTAACGAAAAAGCCCTAGGTATGGATCTATCACTCATACCCTCTCAGAACAAAGCGATTCAAATAGCGAAACAGCTACAACACGTCTATGTTGACGGCCCTGTGGAACTTATCCAGGGAGGTCAAGCCCTCATAGCCCGCTACCCGATCTATTCAGATTATCCCTATAATCAAGCCTATTGGGGTACCGTTAGCGTTGTTATTGATTTTGATAAATTGCTTGAGAGAAGTGGGCTGTATGAACTCAAAGGAACCAAAGTCGCTATAAAGAGTGTGACCCACACTCCCACTCTTATCTATGGCAGTTTAGATACGTTTGATAGCCCGTCTACACAACAGATCATCAATTTACCCTACGGTAAATGGCAAATTGCCGCCAAGTTCAATATGGATGAAAGTTCACATATTCAATTCATTAAACGTATCGTTACAACCATACTAGTGATTGCAATACTACTCATCTATGCCCTGATATTTTTACTCTATCGAAATTACAAAACCATACACATGGCCGCAATGCATGATGAATTAACGCACCTACCGAACCGACGTTACATCAATCAATTGCTCACCAATATCACCAAAGGGAAAGACCGCACCCCGACTTTTACATTGCTCAGTATTGACGTTAATGACTTCAAACGTGTGAATGATAGTTACGGACACGATGTGGGTGATAAGTTCTTAAAGTTCATTGCCGCAAAACTTAAAGAGAATGTGAGACATAACGATACAGTTGCAAGAATGGGTGGAGATGAGTTTATTTTGATACTTATGCACGTCCATGATGTCGAGCAAGTAAAGAAAATTATCAGTTCAATAAAGAAAAAAATTGAAAGCGACGCTTTTTATCATAAAGACCAGCAGATATTCCCGAGTATCAGCATTGGACATGCTATATGCGAACAGGGGAGCTGTAGTGTCGACAGCCTCATAACAAAAGCAGACCATGCAATGTATCTCAACAAGAATGCCTATGCTTTTTCAAATACCGATTTTACTAATAAAGAATAGCGGCACATTGATTATCAGTGCCGCTTCTTTTGACCATCTAAACGTTCTAAACGTTGTAATTACGCCAACTTTTTAAATGAGTAATTTCTTCTGCACCAACGGTAGCAATCGGTTCGCAGATAAAACCTTTAACCCAAGAGCCTTCTTCAAGCTCAACACTCCCCAAACCTAAAGGGTGCGGTATTTGGGCTAACAGTCTTCCAACACCTTGTGTTGGTACTTGCCACACTTCCACTTCAATAGCCCGACCTTTATCCGTATCTCGTACCAGTCCCGGACGATATGGAGGGCCACCAGCTAGCGCGTAGAACCGATAGTTTTCAGACGTTCGAGTTTTCGCTTTTAAAAATCCACCGAGCTCGATTAATTGATGATTCAATGGCAAGCCTTGCATATGAGCACCGCAAACTACAATATCCATCATAGATTGCTTGTCGATAGTCTCGCCAGTGGCACCTAATGGTAACGGAACCGCTTTCTGCCAACGGTTTGCGACAGAAATTAAGAATTGGTCACTGAAAGCTGGTGCAAACAACGTAAAACCAAATGGCAGACCTGAAGTGCAAAAGGATGCTGGTATTGCAATAGCGCTATAATCCAGCAAATTCATAAAGTTGGTGTAATAACCTAAGTTTGAGTTCAGTGCGATTGGATCAACATTCACTTCGTCGATAGTATAAGTCGAACCTGTCGTTGGTGTCAGAACCGCATCGACTTGACTCAATAAGTTATCGCATACCACTTTATACTGTTGCAGTTTATACATAGCTTTAAATGTATCTGCTGCAGAAAGAGATTTTGCCCCACCAATGATAGTT
The DNA here is from genome assembly GCA_048259585.1 of Vibrio sp. Lineage (GTDB taxonomy): Bacteria > Pseudomonadota > Gammaproteobacteria > Enterobacterales > Vibrionaceae > Vibrio. Next base: position 770,328 of record JBLXHN010000001.1, read on the forward strand.
TCAATCACAGGTAAGCAGGCAGAACTATCCGCATCGAAAAAGTCCTGAGTCGCTGCATATCTCTCTGCGACCCACGGCCCCTGATAGAGTAACGTCGCCGCTTCTAAGAAAGGAGCAAGATCAAACTCAACAAGTTCAGCGCCCAACTGCTGCCATCTATTCACACACCGCTTAAACTGAGCTTGATATTCTTCATTACCAAAAAACTCTAATTGTTCAGCTTTTGGTACGCCTATTTTAAGTCCGGAAATTCCATCCACTGATGCGCGGCTGCTTGTGTATGCGCGGGAATAACAATCATCGGCATCATAAACAGTGGCGACCTTTTGCAAGATTTCCAGATCGTCCGCCGTTCTTGCGAAGAAAGTGATGCAATCTAAAGTTCGACACGCAGGTACCAACCCACTGTTGCTTAACGTACCTTTCGTTGGTTTAAGCCCAAGAATATTGTTGAAACCTGCAGGAACACGACCAGAGCCAGCCGTATCTGTTCCTAGCGAGAAAAATACCTGATTGGTTGCAACCGCCACCGCGCTGCCTGAGCTCGAACCTCCTGAAATGAATTCAGGATTAAAACTGTTTTTAACAGCTCCCCAAGGGCTTCGTGTGCCTACTAAACCCGTCGCAAACTGGTCTAGATTGGTTTTGCCTAAAGGAATAGCACCAGCAGAAATTAACAGCTCAACCACAAACGCAGATTGTTCAGGCTGATACGTATATTCAACACAGCCCGCTGTTGTATTTAAACCTTCTAAATCAATATTATCTTTGATTGCGAAAGGCACGCCATATAGCGGCAGCTCATCAACATTAAAGCCCTCTAGTCCTTTAATATACTGCGCTAATTGTTGTTCACTGATTAAAGAAATCCACGCGTTATACTGGTCGCTTTGTGCCAACTTGAGCTTTTCCGACAAAAACTGCGCAGGAGTGACCGCACCTTCACGATATGCCGCAAGTAATTGTTCAATAGATAGTAGTGTCATTTTACGCAGCTCCTTTACTAGCGATAGTTTCATTGATCACCATTAATGGTTGACCGGCTGTGACTTGAGCTCCTTGCTCGCTGCACAAATACGCGATCTGACCAGAGCATGGTGCTACCACTTCAAGTTCCATCTTCATCGCTTCAAGTATCATAATGACCTCTCCCGCCTGAACGGTTTTACCCGGCTCAGCGACAACCTGCCATACATTCCCTGCCACCTGACTTTCTACCAAAGATTGATTATCTTCTAACTCAATCGCTTCGGCCTGTTCAACTTCGACTTCTTCAACCACAAAGTTTGCCTGACCAGACTCAAGCCAGCGTTGACGCTCAGCTTCGAACGCCGTTTGCTGACGATGTTTACAACGTTCAATATCTGCACCGTGTTCATCAACCAACGACTGATAATCCGCCAATGAGAAAGTCGTTTCTTCAATCTTTAATGGATACTGACCCAATGGGTGTTTTTTGCGAATATCCAGCAACTCTTCCGCACTCACTTCGTAGAAGCGAATCTGATCGAAGAATCTGAGCAACCAGGGTTTTTGGAACTCTTTAGTCTGTCTGTAGCGATTCCACATTTGTAGCGTACGACCGACAAACTGATATCCACCTGGCCCTTCCATGCCATAAACACAAAGATATGCCCCACCGATACCAACCGCGTTTTCCGGTGTCCATGTGCGGGCAGGATTGTATTTGGTGGTCACCAAACGGTGACGAGGATCGATAGGTGTCGCAACTGGCGCGCCTAAGTAAACATCACCTAAACCCATCACCAAATAGCTAGCGTCAAAAACGATTTTCTTAACTTCTGCGACGGAATCTAGTCCGTTAATACGACGGATAAACTCAATGTTGTCTGGGCACCACGGCGCATTCTTTCTGACCAGCTCATCGTATTTTCTGATTGCCAGGCGCGTTGCCTGATCGTCCCATGAGAGTGGGATGTTCACCACTCGAGCAGGAACGCGTAACTGATCAATATCGTCCATCTCATGCTCCAACTCTTCCAGCAGAGCCAGAAGTTTGGAACGAGACAAAACCAAATTATTAAAGTGAACCTGCAGTGAGCGAATGCCCGGGGTCAGCTCCTCAATCCCTTCAATGTTCAGCGACTCCAGTTTGAGCATCAAAGCATGAACGCGAAAACGCAGACGAATATCCAACACTTGTGGGCCATATTCGACTAACAAGAAGTCCTCACCACTGGAACGATAGACAACCTCTTCACCTACCTGATGAGCAGAAAGGCTATGAACAATGGCTGTTTTACATTCGCAAGCTTGCAAAGGAATGTGCTCAAAGCCAAGCGCTTCAACCTGCGTATTTTGCTTACGCTCCGCCATTTCAGCTTGCTCTAAGCTCACAGCAACAAAACGTACCTTATCTCCCGCTTTAAGTTGCCCCATCTTCCACAAATCTGCTTTGATGATGGTTGCTGGGCAAACAAATCCTCCGAGACTCGGGCCATCAGGGCCTAAGATCACCGGCATATCTCCGGTAAAATCTATTGTACCCACGGCATAAGCGTTGTCATGGATGTTTGAAGGATGTAGACCGGCTTCACCACCGTCCTGACGAGCCCAGTGTGGCTTTGGTCCCACTAAACGAACACCGGTGCGGCTTGAGTTAAAATGAACCTTCCAAGTCGCCTCAAAAAATTCAGAAATATCATTGTCAGTGAAAAAGTCTGGAGCACCATGAGGGCCATACATCACACGAATTTCCCACAATTCTTCCATTGCAGGCAGTACGCCCGATTTCCCCGCCAACTCACCCGAGCTTTCATTTTGTGTAACATGCAACACATCACCCGCGAGTAACGCTCTGCCTGCGTGCCCACCGAACAAGCCAAGTGTAAATGTCGATTTGCTGCCCAAATAATCCGGACACTGAATACCACCTTCAACAGCAAAATAACTGCGGGCACCATGGCCACTCACTTTACCCAATTTTAGAGTCTGACCTGCCTGAGCAAAATGCACCTCTCCATGATTTAACGGAGTTCCATCAAGTGTCGCATCGATATATGCCCCAGTAACAACAAACTGTTTTTCAGTATTGAACTTCAGAGTTGGACCAGAAAGAATGATTTCCAATCCAGCACAGCTTTCTGGGTTATTCAGTAACTGATTAGCAAGACGAAAACTCAATGAATCCATCGGACCTGATGGCGGAACACCAATATTCCAGTAGCCTTTTCGTCCCGGATAATCCTGAATAGTGGTTTGTGTGCCACCGCTAATCACATCCAATGTCTTTGGCTCATAAACGAACTCATTCAGGCTGCGTGTCAGCACTTCACCTTTTTGTACAAGCTCATTCGCCAGTAGCTGCTGTAAATAGGCTTGGTTGTGTTCGATACCGTAGATACTGGTCTGTTCAAGGGACAAACTCAGCTTTGCTAACGCGTCGCTGCGGTTTTCACCATGAACGATCACTTTCGCCAGCATTGGATCAAAGAAGGGTGAAACTTCTACTCCCGCTTCAATCCAATGCTCAATACGTAAGCCTTCAACTTGTGGCCACTCAACATGGCTCAATAATCCTGCGCATGGCTGAAAAGCTTTGTTCGCATCTTCTGCGTATAGACGAACCTGAATAGCATGCCCCTGAGGTTGTCTTTCTGCAGTCAGTTCCTCAATAGATAGTTCACCGGCTCCTAAGCGAACCATCCAGTCAACCAAATCAACACCGAAGACTTCTTCAGTGACGCCATGCTCAACCTGAAGGCGTGTATTCACCTCCAGAAAATAAAATTGTTTGCTTTGTTGGTCGAAAACAAATTCCACCGTACCTGCGTTGCGGTAATTGATTTGTTCAGCCAGTTTTATGGCCGTAGTATGAAACGCATGACGGATTTCATCGGATAGATTCGGTGCTGGTGTCTCTTCAATAACCTTCTGATTACGGCGTTGTGCCGAACAGTCACGCTCACCAAGCGCTACTACCGTACCTTCACCGTCACCAAATATCTGCACTTCGATATGACGAGCATGTTCAATGAATTTCTCTAAGAACACACCACTGTTACTGAAATTATTCTGGCTAAGACGCTTAACCGAATCAAACGCGGATTGCAAAGATTCAGAATCGTAGCAACATTGCATGCCGATTCCACCGCCACCAGCGGTACTCTTAAGCATGACAGGGTAACCAATTCGCTCAGCCTCGGTTAGCGCTTGCTGCTTATCTGTAAGAAGTTGAGTACCCGGAAGTAATGGAACACCAGCCTGTTCAGCCAGCTCACGAGCTGAGTGCTTAAGACCAAACACCTTCATTTGCTCCGGCGTTGGGCCTAAAAATACGATATTGTTTTGTTCACACAGATGAACAAAATCAGGGTTTTCACTTAAAAATCCGTAACCCGGGTGAATCGCCTGCGCGCCACACTGTTTTGCGATATCAATAACACGCTGCTGATCGAGATAGGTTGCCGAAGCGGCGCCTTCACCTAATGAGTAAGCTTCATCTGCATGCACGACATGCAGGCTTTGAGCGTCGGCTTCGCTGTATACCGCAACACTTGTCACGCCTAATTTTTTTAGAGTTCTGATGACTCGGCATGCGATTGCGCCACGGTTTGCAATTAGTACCTTGTTAAACATAAGCAAATCCAAATTTTGCGGGCCGTCCCGTTGATCCTGTTGAGCCTTGAATGGGGTCGTCCCCGGACTCTTGAACTTTATTAAGCTGCGGTATCCCACACCAGCACTTCAACCGGAGTCGGGTTGTAGGCATTGCATGGGTTATTCAATTGAGGGCAGTTGGAAATAAGCACAATCACGTCCATCTCCGCTTTCAGCTCAACATACTTCCCTGCACCACTGATACCGTCTTCAAACGTCAGTCCACCTTCTGCCGTAATTGGAACGTTCATAAAGAAATTGATGTTATGTGTAATATCGCGCTTACTCATACCGTACTGGTCATTCTCCGCAACGGCGAGTAACCAGCTATCACGACAGGCATGCATACACTTCTTTTCAATCGCATAACGAACCGTGTTACTTTCCGTCGCGCACGCACCACCTAAAGTGTCATGACGACCACAAGTATCAGCCACGATCTCAAGCATAATGTTGCCCTGATCAGAAAGAATCTTTGTGCCCGCAGTCAGGTAGACATTGCCTTGCTCTCGAATAGTATCGATAGCACTGTAGCGCTCACCCGGATCATTGGCGTTGTAAAACAATGTGTCCGCTGCCTGGTTGCCTTCAAGATCCAAAATACGCACTGTCTGACCTTTCTTCACTACTTTCATGTAGTAATCACCGGCAGGAACGATATCGCGTCTGACCGCCTGTTCAGCCTGTAAACTACTTTCTACAATCATGATTCTCTCCTTAGTGATGGCTACATGCAGCGTGGAAACGGCGGTTGTTTTCGAAACCACGGCTATTCTCTTCGCATGATGTTAAACACGCGTCGTCAACAGCCACAGGTTCAGCTTCATAAACTGAAAATTCAACCGGCTTATATGGGTACTCTTTTGCTGGATTCATTGGATGTGGGCAGGTAGTAAAGACCACTAACGTGTCCATTTCAAAGCGAAGCTCAATACAATCACCTGCTTTGCTGTGTTGTTCTACAAACGTCATATCACCCGCTTCATCGGTTTTTACCGCACTAAACAGGTTAAGGTTTGCCGCTAAGTCACGTTTACCTAATCCATATTTGGCCACTTCAACCAACAGCGCATCATAACCGTTTTGCTTCCATTGATTGCGGTCAGCCTGATAATCGCGAGCGCCCCATTTTTCGGTGACTTTTTGTTTGTTGGCGACACCACAAACGGTATCAATCCAAGATGTGTCATCACGAACAATAGAACAGAACACATGCCCCATATCTGAATACAGACAGTGTCCGGTAGTCAGCTTAAACGTATGCTGGCACTTCAATGTATCTGGAGCGTTGTATCGCTCTAGTAGATTAGTTGGATTGTAAAAAAGCATGCTGACGTTAGCCCCGCCCTCTAAGTCTTTAAGCTTAAGGACGGCGCCTTTTTTCATGACCATCGACCAATGCGCTGCACCGGGAATCACATCAGTAAAAATTGGGTTGGATTCGGACATCTTATTCTCCTAAGCAACTTGCAGTTGCTGTTTTACTGCACTTACTTGTTCTTTCTTATCAAGTGCAATATCAAACGTAACTCGAGCACCAAAGCGCTCTGGGGCTTGCTCATCAATACGGGTGTGGTCAAACACCCAAAGGCGGTTGCCTAAATGAAAGCCTTCGCTCAAGTCGTGTGTAATCATAAATACCGTCAGCTGTTGCTCACTCCACAGCTTCTTAACTAATGCATGCATATCTTTTCGAATCCCCGGATCCAGAGCACCGAAAGGTTCATCGAGAAGTAAGATACGAGGCTTTTTAATTAGAGCCTGAGCGATAGACAAACGCTGACGCATACCGCCAGAAAGTTCATGTGGGTATTTATTCTGAGCGTCGCTCAATCCCACTTCTTTCAACATCGCCTGTGCTTGTTGTTTGGCTTGCTGCTTACTGGAGCCAAAGGCACGACCAAGTAGCTTTGAACTGAGGTCGCCATGGGCAAATTCATGGCCAAGCATCACGTTTTCCAGAGCAGTCAAATGTGGAAATACTGAGTATTTCTGGAACACAATGCCACGCTCTACTCCTGGCTCTGCTGAAAGAGGTTCACCATCGAGCAAAATTTGCCCGCGTGACGGTTGCTCTGTCCCTAACAGCATATTGAGGAAAGTGGTTTTACCGCATCCGGAAGCGCCGACAATACTGACAAAATCGCCCGGTAACACTTTCAGGTTTAGGTGTTCAAGTACGATGTTATCGCCATACTCTTTCCACACCTGCTTCACTTCGATAATTGGCTTTTCCATCTTATTCTCCCTGACTCTGGTGATACCAAGGGCTGATCTTTTGTGACAACAGCTTAAGCAACCAATCCATGGTGTACGCCAATAAGGTGATCCAGAAAACATATGGCAGAATCACATCCATCGACATATAACGACGAACCAGAAAGATTCGGTATCCCAGACCTTCAGTCGCCACAATCGCTTCAGCAGCGATAAGAAACAGCCATGCACTGCCCAAAGTAAGGCGAATTGCTTCAATCAAACGCGGAACAATCTGCGGCAATACCACTCGCAGAATGATCTGCCAACTGTTTCCACCTAAAGTCTGAGCTTTGATGAGTTGCTCTTGCGGCAACGAGGAAGCTTTTAACTGGATATCCCTGACGATAATTGGACAAATACCAATAAAAATAAGAACAACCTTGGAAAGCTCACCTAAACCAAAAGTAATAAACAGAATGGGCAAAATCGCCATCGGGGGGATTAATGAAACCGCTGTTACGACCGGTGATAGCGTTGAACGCACAAGCGGTAACATACCGTTAGCAATCCCTAATGACAGTCCAACCAAAGCACTCAGCCCAACGCCTAATACAAGGCGTTGGAGACTAGCCAGAGTATCCACCCATAACAAATAGTCACCAGTACGCTTACTGGGAGTAAATGCCATTCGGTCAATCGCATCAAAAAAACTGCTGAATGCCGGTAACAGTTTGTCTGCCGGATTGACCGCAAGTCGTGCATCGGACGCTACCACATACAACGCGATTAAAATCGCAAAAGGCAGCATTCCCAACATCAATCGTCCATATCGAGATGGGTGGCGGTTGATGAGTTTACTCATAGTGTCTCCAATTGACTTCTGGTTAATATTTCGTTGGGTGATCGCTAAACGAGATTACAGCTTGCCTTGCGCTGCCATATCCATGTAGTCAGCAGTAAAGCGCAATTTAATATTGTCTGAGTTACCGTAAACGCCGGTTGGAGTTTCAATTCCAATGAAGCCAGCATCAGGTGCACCTTCGCCTAAAAGACCGTGGTCAAAAGAGAACTCTGCCACTTTCTTCATTGTCTCTTTTAGATCAGCGCTATTGGTGAACGTCACGGCATCACTGGCTTTGTAGTACATATTGGTTGCGGCTAGCTGTTGGTTATAACCGGCCAAATCCGTACCTGACTGCTTAGCCATGTATGTTTTCGCTTCATCTGCTGTAGATTCTGAAGTCATGACATCCATGATTTCATACCAGGCACCCGTCAATGCTTTGCCCAGTTTCGGGTTATCTTTCAGTGTTTCGGTATTTGCAACCATCAGATCAATGATTTCGCCCGGAATTTTTGAAGAGTCGAAGACAAGAGAAGTGTTTGGTTGTGCCGTTATCTCACTTAATAGTGGGTTCCATGTCGTCACCGCTGTCACATCATCTGTACTGAATGCAGCAACGATATCAGCATCAGAAGTGTTCACCACTTTGACATCTTTCTCAGACAGACCAACGCTTTCAAGACCTCGAGCCATCAAATAGTGGGAAACACTGAGTTCGACAAGATTGATGTTCTGTCCTTCAACATCTTTAAGAGTTTTATCACCTTTAAGCACGATTCCGTCGTTGCCGTTAGAGAAGTCACCAACAATCAGAGCCGTAGAATCCACACCACTTGCAGCTGGGATAGTCAAAGCATCCATGTTGGTCATTACTGTTGCGTCGAATTGACCCGTGGTGTACTGGTTAATTGATTCAACGTAATCGTTGACCTGAACGATATTGACTTTAATCCCGTATTTCTCTGCCCACTTATCCATAATGCCAGAATAAGCAGCATAGTCCCACGGCATCCAGCCAACGTATATTGACCAAGCAATCGTAAACTCTGATTTTTCTTCAGCATAAGCAGATTGAGAAACAAAAGGAGCAGAAAGTACACTAACAGATAGTGCTATTGCCGTTAGAGAGTGTTTAAAGATTGGTTTCATAGGATCACCTCCAATGTGAGTCACTTTTCAAAACATAAACGCGAGAGCATAACCAATGAAATTGGTTGGCCTCCCGGGCTTTTGTCCCGCCGTGTGACCTCATAAGAGGTTGACAACTCTCGGACCAGACACTGCGCTGCAGCCGGAACCCTAGATGTCTATTTTCATCAAATTGTGATTAGTTGTGGTGTTTCACTTAGTTATGCTCATCGCAACTAACTGTTTAACTGTTTGCAATGAGCGTATTGCAATGAGCGTGCCACAACATAAAACTCAGTATTTACAGGCATTCTAGGCTCTACACAAAATATAAACGCACCAATACAATGCATCCATTCATTATTTTAGTGCGTACATGTATCCCCACCGCCCACAAATAAAAACGGCTTGTTTGAATCATCAATCAAGCCGCCAAATTTATAGATTAGCGATTATTTACTCACATTCTTGCCAGAGCACCACGTGATTTTTCTCGAGTTTATGCGTTTCACCACGCTCAACAAATGACTGTATCTCTTGCAGATCAATTCGGGTTGAATCATAGAGCACCGCACACATAACATCTTTTGATCTTAACTGATGACTCTCACCAAACTGGGTGTAACGTGAAGAACCTAATGAAATAAAAATACGTTCTGGAAAAGCGGCTTGTGCCAATAAGTCCTGAATAGAGTGTAGTGCTCCGTCGTTGGTTTGCGAATTACATTGACTCACCAGCCAAGCCAGCAACTGCTCATAGCTGTAGCTGTAGTCACCAAGAGAGACATCGTTACAACATGCACTCCAAGCTCTATCTCTTCCAAGAAAACTACAGAATCGATACTTATCTAAATCTGCATTTTTACTGAAGTCCGAAAGCGGAATCAGTTTTGTCGCCACACCTTTGGATGCAGGCCCCCAATTTTTCTTCTGAGCAAGTTTCTCTACCACCGCATTGCGGTAAGTCACATCATTGAACAACGTCATCGACTCAGGTTCGATGCTTAGAACCGAAGTACCCAAATACTTCACTTTAGCAACCAGCGCTATTTCAGGTTCCATCTGTACTTTTGCCCCAGGCTCTAGCGGAAGTGTCAGCGTATCGAAAGAGTAAGGATTAACATCAAGATAAACATCACTCGCATCTGGTACATAGAATGGAAATAAGGCTTGTGGGCTTTGTGCATCCACTTGCCCTTTTAGGCCGCTCGCTTCACCGGTTTGTTGTAAATGTCCAGCAAAATTCCCTGCGATACCAATACCAAATAGCGGTATTTTTTGGCTTTTTGGGTTCAATATTTAATCCTCACTTAAACTGATTTTATGCCACCGAGATGCCACGAATAATTGTTTCAACTATGAAGTCTTGCGCGGCTTCAAACTCGTTTTCCGACATTGGCTCACCCTTTATCAAATGAATCTCCGTATCAAAATCGGAGTAGAACTGGGTGGAACCCCAAATCATAAACAGCAAATACAAGGGTTCAATCGGGCGGATCAATCCTTGATCGATCCACGCCTGAATCACTGTCGCCTTCCCTTCTGCCCATTGCACGACGGGCACCTCAATTTCATCGCCAATAATCGGTGCACCTTGAATGATTTCTTGGGCAAATATTTTGGACTCTTGAGGATGTGTGCGGCTGTAACGCATCTTACCGACGATGTAGTTTCGCAAAACCTCGTGCGGAGACATGTATACTGCCTCTTCGGAAAATCCTTCGTTCCAAAGCGTCAAAATATCTCGTAACAGCGCTTTGTAAAGACCTGTTTTCGACTTGAAGTAATACAAAATATTGGCCTTAGGCAAATGAACCCGGTCTGCGATAGCCTGAACAGAGGTGCCTCTGTAGCCATGTTTGACAAACTCATCCGCAGCAGCCTGCAGAATCAAAGTCTCATTACGCCGGCGAATCTCACCGGAAGCCGCTCGTTTGTTTTGAGCAAGTTCGGTATCCAAGATAGCTCCTTTCTTATGCTCTTGCCTTTTTTAAGTAATCAATGGATGTAGGCCTGTTGTCAAGCCCCTATTTTTGCACCACTTTCAACACCTTGCACCAAAATGAACCACAGCTCAGATGTCCCTTATATCCAACCCCTTGAGCTTATTGATGTTGAACAGTTGGTCAAGTTTTTGCATTTGGACTTTGAATAATGATTAAAAAATGCTGAATAAAATAAATAGAAAGGAATCTGCTCAACTATGGAAACACCACTACTCGAGCTGTGGAACATCAGTAAATTTTTCCCCGGTGTCGTGGCAAATGACAAGGTTAATTTGAAACTTAACCAGGGGGAAATTCTTGCACTATTGGGAGAAAACGGTGCAGGTAAATCAACGTTAGTAAAAATGATCTATGGAGTGAATAGCCCAAGTGAAGGCGCGATTATGTGGAATAATCACGAAGTCACTATCAGCTCTCCAAACCAAGCCAGAGCAATGGGTATTGGCATGGTTTTTCAACACTTCTCTGTTTTTGAAACATTAACGGTATTCGAAAACATTCAGTTAGGTCTGGACAAGGAATTTCTAGATTCAGTCAATGATTTAAAGAAACTGATTGTCGAAAAAAGCGAGCAATACCAACTTCATGTCGACCCTGGCCGTTACGTCCACAGTTTAAGTATTGGTGAAAGACAACGTGTAGAAATCCTACGATGCCTTATCCAAGACGTTAAATTGCTTATCCTTGATGAGCCTACCTCCGTGCTGGCACCACAAGAAATCGAAGGTTTGTTTGAAGTGCTAAACCAACTCTCCAGCGAAGGCTGTGCAATTTTATTTATCAGTCACAAGCTTAAAGAAGTGACCGCTTTATGCCATCGCGCGGTCATCCTTCGAGGCGGTAAAGTGACAGGTGAATGCGATCCGAGCCAAGAAACACCAAACTCTATCGCTCGCATGATGGTCGGGGACGAAACTCAGCTTTCTGAAACCTACCCGAAAGTCGAGACGAATGAAGTATTGTTTAAAACCAACAATTTAACTTTGACACCGTCCCACCCGTTTGGTTGTGGATTGGAAAACGTCAACCTCCAACTTCGCGCTGGGGAAATCTTCGGTCTTGCAGGCGTCGCTGGTAATGGTCAGGAAGATTTGCTGGCCGTGCTTAGTGGTGAAGACACGCGCAGTCACGCCAACAGCATACAATGGCAAACACTGGATATTGGGAATTGGGATGCCGGCCAACGTCACAAACTTGGCTTAGCCTACGTTCCTGCGAACCGTCTTGGCCAAGGTGCAGTGCCAGAAATGAGTTTGGAAGAAAATACCCTGCTGACGCATTCAAGCAACCTAACCAACAAAGGCGTGATCAATTTTCCCAAGCTGAAACAGCTCGCCAAAGATCTTATAAGCCAAAATCAGGTCAAGTGTCGCAACGAAAATTCTCAGGCCAAAAGTCTCTCTGGCGGGAATCTACAGAAATTCATCATGGGACGAGAAGTAGCGCAACAACCGAAAGTATTAATCTGTGCCCACCCGACATGGGGGGTAGATATTGGGGCAGCGAGTGCTATTCACCGTCAACTGATTGCACTTCGTGATTCCGGCACGGCTGTGCTGGTGGTTTCAGAAGATATCGACGAACTGTTTGTTCTGTGTGACCGCTTGGCCGCTATCTACGAAGGCCAAGTATCCACGGCTGTTAAAACTGCCGATACCTCTATTGACCAAATTGGTGAATGGATTGCTGGTGGATTTGTTTCTCAAGCGGAGGTGACACATGCTTAGAGCTCAACCTCGCTTAGAAAGCTCAAAACTGATGTCATGGCTGTCACCATTTATTGCGGTGGCGTTAACCATGATGGTTTCCAGCCTGATGTTTGTCTGGCTGGATGTTTCTCCACTCAAAGCCTTTGAAGTCTTCGTCATCATGCCATTCTCTGATGGCTATAACATTGGCGAACTGATCGTTAAATCAACACCTTTGATGCTGTGTGCCATCGGCCTTGCATTGTGTTATCGCGCCAACATGTGGAACATCGGTGCTGAAGGTCAACTCCTCATCGGCGCAGTTGCAAGCAGTGCAGTTGCAGTCACTGCAACAGAGGATGCTGGTTTTGGCACTTACCTGCTCACCATTGGTGCAGGCGTTGTCGCTGGCGCATTTTGGGCAGGTATTCCAACCTTCTTGAACCGTCGCTTTCATACCAACATTATTCTCACCACCATCATGCTGAACTACATTGGTTTGTATATTCTGCTATGGGCAGTCCACGGGCCACTGCGAGATCCTTCCGGATTTGGTTTCCCTGAATCAGCCATGTTTCTTGATGCGGTTATGATGATGCCTTTATCAGATTCCGGTCGTGCTACTGTCTCTATCATTATTGCGATTGCTGTAGCGATTGCGGCTGGATTGATGCTGTTTAAAACCCTACCAGGTTTTAAACTACGCGTGATGGGCGCGGAACGAGATGCGGCCAAATACGCAGGATTCTCTGAAAACAAAATCGTGTGGGGTGTGATGCTATTTGCGGGTGCAATGGCAGGTTTTGCGGGTGCTGCCGAAGTCATGGGTCCAATCGGTCAATTAGTTCCTTCAGTGTCGCCAGGCTATGGCTATGCTGCCATTATTGTTGCTTACCTAGGTCGCTTAAACCCTATCGGTGTGATCATCGCGGCTCTGTTTATGGGTGCGCTTTACATGGGAAGCGATCTGGCACAAATTGAGTTAGGGCTACCTACCGCAGTAACAGGTTTGTTCCAAGGAACACTGCTGTTTTTCTTACTCGCTTGCGATTTCTTAATTCACTACCGATTCGTCCCTAAACGCCCACTGCGTAAACCATCTGCAACCACACTTGTTAACGAAAAAGGAGCCGCATAATGGATGCACTAATAATTCAGTCGCTGTTTATTGCGGCATTAAAGACAGGTACACCGCTGCTGATCATCGCTCTAGGCGAACTGATATGTGAAAAAACCGGAGTGTTGAATCTGGGTCAGGAAGGCATGATGCTGATGGGCGCGATGGCAGGTTTCGCTGGCGCAATGGTCTCAGGTAGCTTATTGGTTGGAGTACTCGTCGCCATGTTTGCCGGAATGATGATGGCTTGGCTGTTCGGTATCTTAACGCTAACCCTAAGCTCAAATCAGGTTGCAACGGGTTTGGCTCTAACTATTTTTGGAACCGGACTCAGTGCGTTTCTCGGTGGTAGTCTGGTGGGTAGCACCATAGATGGGTTCAAACCTATTGCTATTCCATTGCTGAGTGATATTCCGTTTATCGGTCCACTGCTGTTTAACCACGATATCTTAGTTTATTCCAGCTTCGTTTTGGTTGCCTTAGCTTGGTGGGCGCTACACAAAACCCGTGTTGGTCTTATTATTCGTGCCGTTGGTGAGAACCCACATTCAGCAAACGCTTTGGGTATCAAGGTGATTAAAGTGCGTTACATGGTCACGCTTTTAGGCGGCGCTTTTGCGGGCTTAGCTGGTGCCTATATGTCACTCTCGTATACACCAATGTGGATGGAAAATATGACCGCGGGAAGAGGCTGGATTGCTCTTGCGCTGGTCGTATTCGCATCATGGAGAATTGGTTACCTTGTTTTAGGTGCTTACCTGTTTGGTTTTACCTCAATCATGCACTTAATGATGCAAGGTGCGGGTATTGATATTTCACCTAACCTACTTGCGATGACGCCTTATGTTGCAACGATTGTCGTCATGGTACTTCTTAGCTCAAACGAGTTACGTCAAAAACTGGCGACACCGATGAGCTTAGGCAAACCGTTTGATCCAAAACGACAATAACATTTAACATATCAGCCCTTATTTAAGGGCTGATGTCGTTAAAAAAATGTCGAAAGTAGCATCAGCCAAAAAGAGTCTCGCATCATTGTGGTGCACCTTGTATACAATTAAGCACCATTATAAATCATCGACTTAAATCCCCTCACCCAACTATTGCTCTGCATACCAATCATAACCATAGACCATCCCTTTATTCACAACGGTTCTCACCCGATATAAAGATTATTTTTCAAAATACGACCAGTTGGTCAACTTTTTGCTAACACATTATTAATAGGCGTGTTGCACAACAACTCTCTATACAAACAACAAAATTGAAAACGGAGAATTTCATGAAATTAAATCAGTGGATGACAGTCGCTGCACTATCAGTGTCGGCAGTATTCTCAACATCAACACTGGCTGACGACCCAATGAAAGTTGGCTTTGTGTATGTTGGCCCTGTGGGAGACCATGGCTGGAGCTACGAGCATGACCAAGGTCGTCTAGAGATGGAGAAATATTTCGACGGAAAAGTAGAAACGACTTTCGTTGAAAATGTTCCAGAAGGTGCCGATGCAGAGCGCGTAATTACTCAGCTAGCAAAATCTGGAAACGACGTCATTTTTACCACCTCTTTTGGCTTTATGAACCCGACGGCTAAAGCTGCAAAACGTTTCCCGAAAGTGACGTTCGAGCACGCGACTGGCTACAAAATGTCGAAAAACCTAGGTACTTATGTACTGCGTACTTATGAAGGCCGTTATGTATCCGGTGTTGCTGCTGGTATGGCAACTAAAACCGACACGCTAGGTTACATCGCAACATTCCCAATTCCTGAAGTTATCCGCGATATTAACGCGACATACCTGGGCGCAAAAAGCGTGAATCCGGACATCAAACTGAAAATTGTGTGGGTAAATACTTGGTACGATCCAGGCAAAGAGTCTGATGCAGCGAACGCTTTGATGGACCAAGGCGCAGATATCATCATTCAGCACACAGACAGCCCAGCTCCACTTATCGCAGCGGAAAAACGTGGCATGATGGGTATCGGCCAAGCTTCAGATATGAGCCACTTCGCACCTAAAGCGCACATGTTCTCAGTACGTGATCACTGGGCACCACACTACATCAAAACCGTTCAAGCGGTTATGGATGGCACTTGGAAATCATCTGACTACTGGGGTGGTCTAAAAGATGAGTTGCTACAAATTGTCGCGGTTAACCCAAACCTTCCAGAAGATATCAAAAGTGCGATTTCTGCAACAGAAGCTAAAATTATCTCAGGAGACATCGTTCCATTTACAGGACCGATGAAAGATAACCAAGGTAAAGAAGTAATACCTGCGGGTCACTCTCTAACAGACAAGGAACTCGCAGCAGTTAACTGGTACGTAGAAGGTATCGACGCGAAAATTCCAAACTAAGATCGTCGAAACTCGTGTACCTGCTCACGGTACACGAGTCTTTTTTTAACCAATTAGTTGACCAAATGGACAAGTTTAAAAATAACAAAAATAAGTAACTCGAACTTGTTGCAACTGTAGCCAAATCAAACCGCTGCATGAGTAACAAGTATGAGAGAGAGGAAGTTATGCTAGAGCTAATGCTAAACGGCGAAGTCGTTAAAGTGGATTCTGCCAAAGCAGATACCATGCTATTGAACTACTTGCGCGAACAGAGACAGATGACGGGCTCTAAAGAAGGGTGTGCGAGTGGCGACTGCGGGGCGTGTACCGTTGTTGTTGCCAGCCAACAGCAAGATCAAAGCCTTAGCTACCGTCAAATCAATGCCTGTATTACACCCATTCATTCATTACACGGTAAACATGTGATTACCGTGGAACATCTAAAACAGGCCAATGCGCTGCATCCAATTCAACAGATAGTCGTTGATAAGCACGGTACTCAGTGTGGTTTTTGTACCCCCGGCTTCGTCATGTCTCTTTATGCGCTCTCAAAACAAACTCATATGCCAGAACACCCTGCTGATTTTTTAGCGGGTAACTTGTGTCGTTGTACCGGTTACGGGCCACTGATTGATGCAGCAATGACTATCGCTAAAGATAAGATCGAAGATCCTCTCAGTGCTGAAGAGCAAACCGTTAAGCAATGGATGAGTACCGTACAGCCGTTGGAGAGCACCACCTACTTTAAACCGACCAATCGTAAAGCGTTGGCCAGTGCGATTGCCTTGCACCCTGAAGCAAAATTGATTGCTGGGGGTACCGATTTATCTTTGGAAGTCACTCAACAACTGAAGTCTCTGCCAGAGCTTATTGATATTTCAGCCGTTGATGACTTATTAGAAATCAGTGAAACCACGTCGGGCTGGCGCATTGGTGCCGCGGTACCGATGAACATCGTTCATGAATTCATGAAACAGAACTTTCCATCCACCGATGAAGTCATTGAACGCTTGGGAAGTCTAACCATTCGTCACCGAGCGACTTTAGGTGGCAGTTTGGGCCACGCCTCCCCCATCGGCGATATCGCTCCACTGTTAATGAGCATGAACGGACGCATTGAGCTTGACGATGGTGAAACCAAAACTTTCTATGCTCCAGAAGATTACATTACTGGGTACCGTGAAACATTGATCAAACCCAATCAGTGGATCAGTGCTATTCACCTACCTCGCTTAGCCCCTAACCAGCACCATGCTATCTACAAAGTAAGTAAGCGTTATGAAGATGATATCGCGACCGTCACTCTCGGTATCAACATGACGATTGATTCAGATAAACGGGTAAAAACTTGCATCATTTCCGCAGGCGGCGTGGCAGCAAAATCCGTTCGACTGTTTGAGTTAGAAAAAGTCTTTGTCGGCCGCCCGCTTACCCAACCAATTGTGCGTAGCGCTCGTAACAAAGTCGCAGAAGTCATCCAACCCCTTAGTGACGTTCGAGGCTCAGCAGAGTACCGAGTAAAACTGGTACAGAACCTGCTGCAACGCTTTTATCTGGAATCACAACACGTTGAAACAAGGTTGGTGCAACATGCGTAAATTAACATCCGTTGAAACAGCGACCGTTTCACAGCAACCCACAAAAGGTATCGTTGGCTCTTCTCAAAAACACGAAAGTGCCAACAAGCAAGTCAGTGGTGAAGCACTTTTTGTCGACGATTATGCAACGCCGAGAGGTTGTCTGCACGCTGCTGTGGTTATTGCCTCTATTGCGAAAGGCAAAATTACTAATATGGATCTGTCTGCGGTTGAGCAGGCAGACGGCGTAGTGAAAGTTCTGACTGCTGATGACATTCCCGGTGAAAAAGATATCGGTACCATATTCAAAGGCGATCCACTACTCACCATTGATGACGAAATTCGCTATTTTGGTCAGCCTATCGCCCTTGTGCTCGCCAACAGCCACGATGCAGCATGGAAAGCCGCACGTCTCGCTTCTGTTGAATACAATCAAGAAGCCGTCGTTCTAAGCCATGAACATGCCAGCGAACTGCTACCGACTCATCAAATGGGTAAACACGTTGAGAAAAATGTGTTTGAAAGCGCCGATATTGCTATCGACAGTGATATGCATGTGGGTGGTCAGGAACACTTCTACTTAGAAAGTCAGGTTAGCCTTGCGGAGTTAACGGAAGATGGCGGTATTTATATTCGCTCTTCAACACAAAACCCGACAGAAATTCAAAAGCTGGTTGCTGAAGTTTTACATATCGATTTTAACCGTGTGACGGTTGATATGCGTCGCATGGGCGGTGGCTTTGGTGGTAAAGAGAGTCAGGCAGCGCAGTGGGCATGTCTGGCATCGCTGGGGACTTTCCATACTAAACGAGCAGTGAAGATTCGTCTTCCCCGTAGCATTGACATGACAGCGACGGGCAAGCGTCACCCGTTTTACAACCGCTATCAAATTGCGGCCAACAAACAAGGTGAAATCATCGCAGCAGATATTCAGGTCAATGGTATTTGTGGCCACTCTCCTGACCTCTCTGATGCTATTGTCGACCGAGCTATGTTCCATGCCGATAACGCGTACTTTTTAGGTAATGTCTGCATCGAAGGTAACCGCTTAAAAACCGATATGGTTTCACATACTGCCTTTCGCGGATTTGGCGGCCCTCAAGGTATGATCGTTATTGAAAAGGCGATGGAAGAGCTGGCGCTTGTAGCGGGGCAAGATCCTCTCGATATTCGTCTTAAAAACTTATATCGCGCCGGTAAAAACGTCACGCCTTACGGCATGCAGGTAGACCAACACGCTTCCTTGCTGGAGATCATGCAACGGCTTGAAACAAGCACCGACTACCGAGCACGTCGTGAGCAAATCAAACAATGGAACAAAACACATCCGGTGCTAAAAAAAGGCTTGTCGCTGACACCGATTAAGTTCGGTATTGCGTTTACTGCTACTCACCTCAACCAAGCGGGTGCCCTGCTTCATGTCTATACCGACGGAACCATGCAGGTGTCGCACGGAGGTACCGAAATGGGTCAAGGCTTACATACCAAGATTGGCCAGATTGTTGCTCAAACGTTCGGTGTCTCCCTTGATAAAATCCTGGTGACATCAACCCGTACGGATAAGGTGCCAAATACATCCCCTACTGCGGCTTCTTCTGGTGCCGATCTTAACGGTATGGCGGCACACAAAGCAGCATTAGCGATTAAAGAGCGTCTGCTTGATTTCGCACGTGAACACTACGGTGTCGAAGATTTGGAGATTGAAAATGGCGAACTGGTCGGCGTAGAAGAAACCGTAACCTGGGCGCAACTGGTACAGAAAGCTTATATGGCTCGCGTGTCGCTTTCTACAACAGGTTTTTACCAAACGCCGAAAATCGGTTATGACCGTGAAACCGCGACTGGTCATCCATTCTTCTATTTCTCTTTGGGCGCATCATGCTCAGAAGTGACCATCGATACTCTGACCGGTGAGATGCGTGTTGACCGTGTGGATATTATTCACGATGTGGGTAACAGCCTTAATCCAGCCATTGACCGGGGTCAGATAGAAGGTGCATTTGTCCAAGGCTTAGGCTGGCTCACCACCGAAGAACTTGTGTGGCATGAAGATGGACGCCTGTTAAGCAATAGTCCGATGAACTACAAAATTCCGACTATCGGCGACTACCCAAAACAGATGACCGTCGAACTGTACGAAAAAGCCAACCCTGAACACAGTATCTACCGTTCAAAAGCGATTGGTGAGCCGCCATTCATGCACGGTATCAGTGTTTGGTGTGCAGCGTATGATGCAGTAGCTTCAATTAGCGGACACAAGCACGCACCAGAGCTTCATGCGCCAGCGACCGGTGAAGCGATTCTAAATGCTTGTGAGAAGCAATTTGAGTGGCTAGAAAAAGCCGATGTTAAGGAGGTTGACGATGTCATCGCCGAATAATAGCTTTCTAACAAACCCTAGTATGCCTTGGTTGCAAGCGTGCCAAATGCTGGAACAACAAGGTGAAGCTTACTGTATTGCTACTGTTGTCGCTTATGTGGGTTCTGTACCGCGAGCGAGCGGAGCCAAAATGGTGATCACTGAGGCGTGTCAATTTGACACCCTTGGTGGTGGCAACCTTGAATATCAAGTTATAGCTCAAGCTCGTGAAGGCTTAACCTCAAACCACAGCCAAGTCGCTATAGAACGTTTTTCACTTTCCGCGGATCTCGGGCAATGCTGTGGTGGTGCGGTACAGGTGATGTTTGAGTACTTCCATACTCAAACGCCACAAGTGGTGATTTTTGGTGCTGGCCATGTCTGTCAGGCTCTGACGACGGTGCTAAACGAGCTGCCTTGTCGTATCAAAGTCGTCGACAGCCGAAACGAATGGTTAATGCCTTTACAGGAAAAAGGCGTTGATGTTGAACGGATTGATAACCCAACCGACGCCATTTCTCACCTTCCCAGCAACGCCTATCTAATCGTCATGACACAAGATCACGGTCTAGATTTCGAAGTGACTCGCCTGGCATTGGAGGAGAACCGTTTTGCCTTTGTAGGACTGATTGGTTCTCAGGGCAAAAAGCAACGATTTGAGTTTCGTCTGCAAGAGCAACTTTCCGATAAAGCATTACTGAACAATCTCACCTGCCCCATTGGTCACCCGGATATTCAGGGCAAATTACCGATGCAAGTCGCCGTATCAGTGAGCGCGCAACTTATCGGACTTTTTCAAGAACATAGTCAGTTACAGCAAGTGAACGAAACTCAATGGAAGCAAGCAAATCAGGCACGAATTGCGCTAAAGGAAGAGAAGTCATGACCACAACGAAAACCCGCCTTGAACTGGATGATCAACAACTCGCGAGAATCTGCACCAGTAAAGCATGGATACAATCGGTGAAATCAAGCATGCCTTTTGGTTCATTCTCTGATTTACAAACGGCCGCTGACAACGCTTTTAAACAGCTATACGAACAAGATTGGTTAGAAGCTTTCGCAGGTCACCCTATGATTGGTGATCTTTCCAGCCTGCAAAAAAAATACGCGCAAGGCAAAGCTCTCAGTGAGAAAGAACAGGGAGAAGTAAAACACGCTTCAACAGAAACACTTCAAGAGCTGCTATCTCTAAACCAAGATTATGTTGAAAAATTTGGCTTCATCTTCATCGTCTGTGCCACTAATAAAAGTGCCGACGAAATGCTCACAACGCTAAAAGCACGCATTAACCGTACTCGTGATCAAGAGCTACAACAAGCCGCCATCGAACAACAAAAAATCAGCCAAATAAGAATGGAAGCCTATTTATGAATAAACTCAGTTGTCATGTGTTAGATACAGCGGGCGGACATCCAGCTGCTAACATCGTCGTAAAGCTATTTCGCTTGGGGAGTTTTGAATGCATTGCAGAGCAAACAACCAACGCTGATGGTCGTGCCGTATTTGAAGAGATCAGTTTAGAGAAGCAAAACTACACACTGCGTTTTCTTGTTCAACCTTATTGTGAAGATCAATTTGGCTCATCGTTCTTTCCTATGATCGATGTTCACTTTACTGTTGCCGATGAGCGTAATTACCATATTCCGCTACTGTTGGCGCCATATTCATACTCGAGTTATCGAGGTAGTTAATATGGGGTTTCACGTACACAGAGGCAGTTTGCTTCACTTTCCAAAGACGACCCACTCTCCAGCTGATAACTATCAATACTGGAACGACGGTGTGCTTGTGGTTGAAGATGGACGAATCAAGCATATAGGCGATGCCAAAGCGTTTTTTTCAAACTCAACCAACAAAGCACTGCTCATTCAGGGGCATGTGACTCAACATAACGGTTTGCTTATCCCCGGAATGATTGATTCACATGTTCATTTTCCGCAAATAGAGATGATCGCCAGCTACGGTAAACAACTGCTCGACTGGTTAAACACCTATACGTTTCCAACCGAGTTAAGGTTTGCAAAACAAGACTACTGCAATGCTCAGGCAGAGTTTTTCATCAACCAACTGTTTGCTCACGGAACAACCACTGCGAGTGTTTTCGCGACAGTACATCCTCAGTCTGTAAACGCATTTTTTACTGCGGCAGAGCGTCATAATGCGCGCATGATTTGCGGAAAAGTGATGATGGATCGTTTCTGCCCTGACGAACTTCAGGACACACCGGAGTCCGGTTACCGAGACAGTAAAGCACTGATTGAACGCTGGCATAAAAATGGCCGCTCGTTATATGCCATCACTCCCCGTTTTGCGCCAACCAGTACGCCAGAACAGCTGGTAAAAGTCGGTCAGTTAGCACAAGAACACCCAGATGCGTTTATTCAGACTCATTTAAGTGAAAACCACGGTGAAATGGCTTGGGTAAAAGATCTGTTTCCTGAGGATCAAGACTATCTTGCGGTTTATGAACGTCACCATCTCGTTCGTGAACGTGCCCTGTTTGGTCACGCATTGCACCTGAATAACCGTGAGTTTCAATCACTTTCAGCAAACGGTGCCGCAATTGCATTTTGCCCGTCATCCAACCTGTTTCTTGGCAGCGGCTTGTTTGATTATCAAAAAGCGAAAGACGCAGACATCCCTGTCGCGATTGCCAGCGATGTCGGTGCTGGAACCAGCCTGAGCCTACTACGCAACCAAAGTGATGCGTATAAGGTATGTCAGCTACAGGGTGTGAGTCTGGATGCGTTCGAATCTCTGTATCTTTGTACTCAGGGCGCAGCAGCGGCAATGGGTTTAGAAGACAAAATAGGTAATTTTAATATCGGCAGCGAAGCCGATTTTGTAGAACTCGATCTTACTGCGTTTCCTATGCTCAAGCAGCGTGTCATGCGCTGTCAGGAATTGTCAGAACAACTTTTCGCTTTGGTCACACTGGGTGACGAGCGAGTGATCGACAAGACGTATGTTCATGGAAAATTAGTATATCAAAAGGAAGTAATGTTATGTGGCCACAACTCTACGAATGGTTTGCGTTATTTATCAAGTGGTTCCATGTAATCAGCGGCGTTGCATGGATTGGGGCTAGTTTCTATTTCACATGGTTAGACAACATGTTGGAAACACCGCCGAAATGGAAACAGGACAAAGGTATTAAAGGTGATCTTTGGGCGGTACACGGTGGTGGTTTCTACGAAGTGGCCAAATACAAAGTTGGCCCGGAGAAAATGCCAGAAAACCTGCACTGGTTTAAGTGGGAAGCGTATACAACATGGCTAACGGGTACGGCACTTCTGATTTGGATGTACTACTTTAACGCTCAGGCTTACCTAATTGATCCTCGCGTAATGGAACTATCGACCATGCAGGCCGTTGGCTTAGGTATTGGTGGTATTTTCCTTGGCGTAGTGGTTTATGAAGGCTTGATGCGTTCTCCGTTAAACCGTTCAACACCGCTATTTGTTGCCGTACTGATTCTGTTTGGTGCCCTATTCTTCTACGGATTCACTCACTTATTCAGTGGCCGTGGTGCGTTCATTCATATGGGTGCATTAATTGGATCAATCATGGTGAACAACGTTTTCCATAAGATAATTCCCGGCCAACGCAAAATGGTGAAACAGGTAGCGGCGGGCGAAGAAGTAGACCCTGCACCGGGCTTAGAAGGTAAACGTCGTTCGATTCATAACAATTACTTCACTCTGCCAATCATCTTCCTGATGATCAGTAACCACTACCCAATGGTGTACCAGCACGCACAAAGCTGGTTAGTCGGACTGCTAATTATGCTTATCAGTGCTTACATTCGTCATTACTTCAATTTGAAACACGCTGGTCAATCAAAGCCTAGCGTCATATATACAGGGGCGACGGCGATGTTTGCTTTGGCCATCGCGATTAGCTGGCAAGCGACTGAACAAATGCACATGGCAAAAACAGTAACCAAAGCAGCAAGTCATGAAACGGTGTCCGTTGCTAGTAGCGAAACAGCGACGGAGAACGCTGAATCTGCTCCTCAATTAACACAACAACAGCATGATGCTTTTGAAATTATTCAAACTCGGTGTAGCCAATGTCATAGTTCAACACCGACGGACGATATTTTTACAGTGGCTCAAGGTGGCGTTATGTTCGACAACTGGCAAGATGTTGAACGCTGGAAACTTCGCATTCTTGCACGTGCGGTAGCAAGTGGCGATATGCCCTTCCTTAACAAGACCAAAATGACCGATGAAGAACGTCAACAACTTGGTGAACTGTTAAACGCAATCAACTAAAACTAAGTCGAAACACTCTTCTCTCAAACCACTAGCTATCGCTGGTGGTTTTTTATCCATACGACTTAGACATCTCTAGCCAAATCAAACACGTAGTAAAAAAGCTAATTACACAGGAAAATACTTAATTTGATCATTATTTGGACGTCAATTTGCAGACTTACTTCGTTGAACTAAACTAAAACTATATGGAAACTGCCACAATAGTGTGGTCAATAGATATTTTTTCTAAGAGGTTAGTATGAAACTTCATTCGATAAGATTAAAGATGATGTTACCCATTATTGTACTAACTCTATTAGTACTCTCTATTCTTGCGTTCATGGAAATTATAACAAAAATAGAAGAACGAGCGATGGAGAAGCAGACCAAGTCTTACTTTGAAGCGATAGCCGTTGTTCTCAATGCAGACAGAGATATATATCAAGCTCGTTTAGCTCAAGCCAACATATTATCTAACTACGGTGATAAACAGGCACAGCAGAAAGATTTTGATGATAACGCTCAACAAGTCTTTGACCGCTTTCAAAGCTTTCGCCAGTATCTCAGTGACGAGCCAGAATTGATCAAACCTTTTGAAAACTTTGATCAACGTTTTCAAGATTGGCTTCAAAGCAGCAAAAACGTCAGCTCTGTCTATATTGCAAGCCAGGCGGTCAAAACTCGAGCAGAAGAGATTGATAAAGAGTTTTTGACTATGCGAAATCTACTTGATCAGGCAGAAGCCAAGCTGCGTGTTCACGCCGCAAATGTGAGTCAAACGGCCGATAGGCAGCAACTTAAGCGTTATCTTGATGCCCTTGCAGAAGTCTTAAATGCCGACCGTGACTTATACCAAGCACGTCTGGCTCAACAAAAATTTTTAACCAGTCAGGGAGACCCTGAAGTCAACCTGAATAACTTCCAAGAGAATGCTTTACAAGCCAACAACCGTTTTCAGTCATACCTCACATTGATGGCTCCTGAGCCAGAGTTTGTTACCCCATATGAACAGTTCGATCAGCTTTTTTCAAACTGGTTCAAAGACAGCTCAACACTCATGGATTCCGAAGAACTCAAAACTTCTGTGAAACAAGAAGATATACTAGCAAGTTCAGATGAGAAATTTGAGCTAGTTCGCGATGTCTTAGACAAAGCAGGAGAAGCGGTGAGAAACCAAGGCCGTTTAAAAGAACAGCAAACCACGCAACAAATTGAAAATTACAAAAATCTCGTCATCGTTGTTGTTGTGATCGGTTTTATTCTTGCGTTTGTTATCAGTTACCATATTCCTAAACGCATTACTCAAGATGTAAACAACATATCGAAAAGAATTCGTGAAATATCTGAAGGTGATGGAGATCTAACCGCGCGTATTAGTTCAGCCTCGAAAGATGAGTTGGGGGATTTAGCCAATGAGTTCGATACTTTTCTAAACAACTTGCAACAAATAATGAGAACCATCCAGTCAAAAAGCTCCGCGTTGGGTGAGTCGACACATAAACTGGAAGCGGTTGCTAACTCAGTTAATGACATCACACAAAAACTGGTCGAATCGAGTGACTCTATTGTCAGCGCTGCCAGTGAGATGTCTGTATCCAACGCGCAGATGGCGGAGGTCGCCTCAAATACTTCTAATGAATCGACTCAAGCAACCCAGCATATTGACCGAGGCCGTAACGTCGTAAGCTCTTCACACGCGAGTATTGACTCACTGGTCGACAATATAGATGTAACCATGACAAAAGCCGAAGAGTTGCATAAAAACTCTGAAGCTATTTCGTCCGTGCTGGAAGTTATCCGCGGCATCGCTGATCAAACTAACCTTCTGGCACTCAATGCGGCGATTGAAGCAGCACGTGCTGGTGAATTTGGTCGGGGGTTTGCCGTGGTTGCGGAAGAAGTGCGTAAACTTGCTACCCAAACTGGTGAGAGCACAAACCAAATTGAGCAAATGATCAGCCAATTAACTGCCAGCGTCGCTGATTCATTCACCGCAATTAAACTAAGTAAAGATAACGCCAACAGTGCCGTTGAGAACTTTGACAGTGTGATTCAAGTGTTTGATGCACTCAATCATTCTTTCAACTCTGTGCGCGATTTGTCTGAACAGACTGCCCTAGCCACTCAGGAACAATCTAGCGTCTCTAATGAGATCAACCAAAACCTCATCTCAATGAAAGACCAAACCGATGGCGTAGACCGAGCCTCTAAAGAGATCCGTCAGCAGTTTAATGACCTCAATAATGTTTACCTTGAGCTAAATAGTCAGGTATCGAAGTTTAAAGTATGACTGAGTACAACGCAGAGAATTATCTCTTTAGGGGTGAGGATGTTTGCGAGCACGAAAAGATCAGCAAGGTAATAACCACTTAGGCGTTTGAATGTTTAATTGTGCACCTTATAAAATCTAAGCTATTCAATAACATCCAACCATATAAAAAAATAAAAACAATGAGTTAAAACAATTCCGTGTAAATTCATACTGTTAGATAAATCATTCACACTACTAATATCGAAACTGTGACCACACTAATAATTAAACACTCAATAGTTGACTGAATGGTTATTTTTTGTGCTATAAAGGTGCCTACATTAGTTGCTTCCATCATCATACGGAAGGACTAGAGAGGTATATTTATGTTCAAACGGTTCGGCTTTTTATGTGCAAGTTTTATTGTAATGACAGGGTGCAATCCACTTGAGCTAGTCAGTTCCCCTGTAAACAAAACAAGCCCTCCTTCGCATGAAAGCTACCCCGCGATGGCAGTGCCTTTGCAGCCGAATGCGTTGACAGAAAACAGTATTGCACAGTTAACCCAACTGCTATCAGATTCAAATATAAACAGTTCTGACAAAGCCCGTATATATTTAGATCGTGGTCGTCAATACGACAGCATGGGCCTGCGAGACCTTGCACGTATGGACTACTTTAAATCTCTTGAGATCAACCCACGTCAAGCCCATGTCTACAACTTACTAGGTTTGTACTACACACAAATAGGCCAGTTTGACACTGCTTACCAGGCTTTTGACTCTACTATAGAACTTGAACCAACAAACCTAGCCGCTGTTTTTAACAGAGCTGTAGCTCAGTATTATGGCAAAAGGCCTCTCCTCGCCTTGGAAGACATGAAGATCTATTATGCGAATCATCCGCACGATCCCTTCAGTGCATTGTGGCTGTATATCGTAGAATCGGAACTCTCACCAAACGCTGCTCTTGACAGATTGAAATCGAGTTATGCAAACAAAACTGACCAATGGGAATGGATGCTGGTTGCGATTGTACTAGGTTATATAAATGAAAATGAGATTTCAGATTATATAGTTAGCAGTACTACAAATAATAAAGTTATGGCTCAGAGATTTACTGAAGCGTACTTTTACTTAGGTAAAAAATACATGGCAATCGGTGATATAAAACGAGCATTATGTGTGTATAAACTTGCGATATCATTGAATGTATTCAACTTTAGCGAACACAGCTACGCTTTATTAGAATTAGAAAAAATTTCTGAAAGATTCCAATCAGAAAGTAAAAATCAACAAGGCTTTGTTTATCAATAATAAAAACAAAAGGTGATTAACGAAAATCACCTTTTTTATTTATCATGCAAACAACCAAGCTAATATTAATATTAGCTAACCACCAGTTTAAACCATGGATAAACCATATATTGCTGAATTAAAACCGTATTAATTGCGATAACGAAACTTAATCAATCGTCTGCAATTGCTCTGTAGTTATAATCAACTTCTACAATAGCACGATATTGCATAGTATTTCTTGACGCTGGAAATTCCTCAATTTTAACTTGAGCACTTTCTACTACCATGGTTCCACCGATTACAGTATCACCAGTCGTATTGAGTTTCCAACGTAAATCGCTATCACTAGCTGTTTCAAGTGCTTCGTACATATTAAAGCCAGCATCAATTGCTTCTTGTTTTGAAGCAAACGAGTCAGAATAAAGTGTTGCATCTCTATGAACGGTTTCACGAGGGCCTGCTGTAGCGGTGAACGCAACTAGCATAGTACATGCTAAGGTAATTAACGCTTTCATATAAATTCCTTACAATGAGCAGTATTCTGAACACAAACAAATTGTGTTCAGACATGTGTTTTCTTTACCTTATTAATTACCAAGAAATTTAATAACTTAATCACGTACAACATTAAATAATCTCTGGCAAGTGAAAACCAATTTATTTTTGGATTTCATACCTATACTTTAGTATTTATTTGACTTAGATCAAGAAATATAAACCTATATTTAATTAAAGATTTTAATGTTGTTTTTTTATAAAATACCACCGTAATAACCTTGTGAAACCAAATGCACAAAATCGAGTAAAAAATCATATTAAACATAGAATTAAATATTAATAAAAAAATCATTTATTTTGATATTAATTTACAACCAGGATCGTTCAAAAAAATAACCTTACATATCAAAGGCTAATTAAATTTATATAATTTATTGGAATAATTACTCGAGAAATAGCTCGATCCAGAATTTTTTTAAATTTATCTTTTAATGAGTAAAAAGAAAGTCAAGCAGATGTCTGTTATTCAGTGTTACATTTTCTACATATGCCTACTGAGTAACGAAATGACGCAATCATAATTAAAACTGCTTTGTAGTTAACCACAACATGCTGTACGTTTATTTTGTTTAAAGGTACATTCTGGTTTGTGTAAGGTATTGAGAAGTATGTTTAGTTACATCGCAAGACAGCCCATATTGGATGATAAATTAGAGATTTTGGGTTACGAATTGCTCTATCGTGATGGTCCTAACAATGCTTTCCCTAACGGACCAACGAGCGGCATCACGCAAAAAATTTTTGTTGAACAGCATTTAACCTACCACACCATTCTGCTGGGTGACAAAATTGGGTTTGTGAACTTCGATTATGATGATTTGATAAACGAACTCCCCCAAGACTTTCCCAAAGATTCATATATCATTGAGATTCTGGAAACTTGTGAACCTGATGAAGCACTCTTCAACTCTTTACTGCATCTAAAAAATAACGACTACACCATCGCATTAGATGATTTTTGCATTAACGACAAACGCTGGAAAGCCTTCACTGAGTTGGCCGACATTATCAAATTTGACATACAAGCCTATCCTCTTGAGCAAATTAAAGCCGTCGTTGAGGAATTAAAGGCAAACGGTAAAAAGCTACTCGCAGAGAAAGTGGAGACCTATTCGGAGTATCGCGAAGCGAAGTCTATCGGATTCGAGCTTTTCCAGGGATATTTTTTCTCCAAGCCTGAACTCATTAAACACAATAAACTTGATGAAGTTTTTAAAGCCAATATAGAACTCCTTCAAGAGGTCAGTAAGGATGTTTTTTCAGTTAATGTTATTGAAAAAATCATATCCAAGAGTACAACTCTGACGTTACGCCTACTTAATTATGTCAACAGTCAGGTATCTATTCGTTCTAAGATAAGCTCACTCAACCAAGCCATTTCCTATTTGGGCAAAGAACGCTTAAAGCGATTCTCATCTCACTTACTTATATCATGGTGTCCGGTAAATAAGCCTAATATTCTGTTTATTAACTCGCTATATCGTGCTCATTTACTGCAAGATTTAGCAAGCAATCTTTATGACTCAAGTATTTCTAACAAAGCCTTTATCACCGGTATGTTATCGCTGATAGATGCACTTCTCGATAAGGATATGTCTGATATTCTGGTTAGTCTGAATTTAGATGAGGAGATCACAGCCGCTATCGCAGAACGCAAAGGGCAACTCGGCGAATTATTGCTGCTGGCTGAAGCCCTTGAGAAAGGGAATTGGGATTACGTAGCATCGTTTCAATTCCATAATAAACAATCGCTTTCATCAATTTCAACGCTATACATGTCGACAATTGAAAACGTTAACAAATATATTGATTAAAAATATCAATGATATGGTTGAGTCTGCAGTCATTTAAGTAATATAAAGTTATCGCGTACTTTTTTCTTTGACATAGAAATTTATTTCAGTGTCTATTTATACGTCAGTTTAAGCGTTCATTAGGAATGATGATGAAAGGTCAAATAGTATAAGGATGATTCAAGTAGCTAAGCTCACTCTGTTTAAACGACCACACAACTCCCCTTCCTATTTAACTAACTTACTGATTAAGAATTGAAATGCTATGGCAAAGCTTGCATTATGCTTAGGTACACAAACAGTAGAACGGCGTGATGAGCTAAAGGTAAATATGGCAGTTTTAGAGATTCTTACGGCACCCAATCCAAGGCTTAGAGTAAAAGCGGAAAAAGTCCAGGACATTTCATTGGTTCAGATATTGATCGACGATATGTTGGAAACATTATATGCCACTGACAACGGTATTGGTTTGGCTGCAACTCAAGTCGGTCGTAAAGAAGCTGTAGTGATCATCGACCTATCAGATAACCGAGACACCCCATTAATTTTAATTAATCCTGAAGTGGTCAGTGGTTCAAAAAAAGCGCTAGGCCAAGAGGGATGTTTATCTGTGCCCGACTACTATGCGGATGTGGAACGTTTTACTTCTGTTGTAGTATCGGCATTAGATCGTGAAGGTAAGCCAATGACAATTGAAAGTGATGATTTTTTAGCTATCGTAATGCAGCACGAAATTGATCATTTGTCAGGCAACTTGTTTATTGACTACCTTTCACCACTTAAGCGTCAAATGGCAATGAAAAAGGTTAAAAAATACGTAAAAGCACATTCTTAATACCTATCATAGAAGCATTTAAGGTGCATGTATTGAGTCAGCACGCCAGTATTAATATGCAACAATGATAATACCATCGCATTATTGAACGGTATTTACTGATTGCACTGCGTTTTATAGAACAATAGCAAAAGGAGGTTCTATGATGCGCAGAATTAAGTTTAATAGTCAGAAACGAGCCATTACCTTAAGTATGCAATCTGTGTTTGTTGGCGTAGTACTACTAGCAATTGCACAGCTTGTCTTTTCAATTGAGCAAAATACGGTTACTTATGGATTTGTGATCATAGGTGCCGTTTTAGACTACGTAGTTACCGTACGGAAATGTGAGAGCAACCTATCTGTAGACGACGATGAGGTTTATCTTTTCGGTATCCCTGCCGCATTGAGATATCAGAAATCAATATTTGGTCGACGATATATCCGTATTACTTCTATGACTGTCAAAGGCTACCACAGAACAAAGGTTTATAGGCATTGGGTCTCGGAAGGCGATTGGCAGTTTATGCTAGCAAGATGCACATAGTAAGTTTGTCGTTGATTTCGTCATATTGGTGATTCAACCTCAAGTCATGGCGGTGCTTGATGGAACGATATGCTTCTGACGTTTTAAGAATTAACTAACTAATACGTAAAGAAAAAGCTCCTAGCCAGAGCTTTTTAAGTGAGTGTGAGTAGAACGGGTATTACTTTGCAAGCACTAACGCTGTCCCCATCCCACCACCAATGCACAGTGAAGCCAAGCCCGTTTGATCGTTTGCACGCAGCATTTCATAGATTAAGCTTGTCACGATACGGCCACCTGAAGCGCCAATTGGATGACCTAACGCGATTGCCCCACCATTGACATTCACTCGTTGATCAAACCATGACTTATCTAAGTTGTGTTGCTCAGCTAGACTTTTCACCACTCCAATGGCTTGTGCGGCGAAAGCTTCGTTTAGCTCCACTTTATCAATATCGGATAGATTGAGTTTTGCTCTCCTTAAAGCCTGCTTAATCGCTGGAACCGGACCTAACCCCATCACTTCAGGATCCACACCACCCTGACCAATGGATACCACTTCAACCAACGGTGTTAATCCATGTTGTTGAACGGCACTCTCACTGGCAACGATAAGTGCGAATGCACCGTCGTTAATACCAGAGGCGTTTCCCGCGGTCACTGTCCCCTGCTTCTTAAATGCCGGGCGAAGTGTTGATAACGCCTCAAGGCTTGCGCCAAACCGTGGATGCTCATCGGTGTCGACAATGACCGAACTTTTTCGATTTTTTATTTCTATCGGCACAATTTCTTCACTAAAACGTCCCGCTTTTATTGCAGCTTCTGCTTTTTGCTGGCTGGCTAAAGCAAACTCGTCCTGATCTTCACGGCTAATCTCAAACT
The DNA here is from genome assembly GCA_048259585.1 of Vibrio sp. Lineage (GTDB taxonomy): Bacteria > Pseudomonadota > Gammaproteobacteria > Enterobacterales > Vibrionaceae > Vibrio. The sequence goes on from JBLXHN010000001.1 coordinate 802,591, forward strand.
GATCGGCAATATTTTCCGCCGTAATCCCCATATGAATATCTGAAAAAGCATCGGTTAAACCATCTTTTAAAATGGTATCGGTGGCAGAGAAATCGCCCATTTTGTTACCGGAACGAAGGTGACCATTCATCACAAACGGTGCATTGCTCATACTCTCCATACCTGCGGCCACAATAATGTCAGCATCGCCGGCTCGTACTGATGTTACCGCATTTAAAATGGCTTTCATGCCACTACCACAAATCATGTTCAGAGTATAAGCGGGAGTCTTCGCAGGAATACCCGCAAGAATAGCGGCTTGTCGCCCAACCCCCTGTCCCTGTCCTGCGCTTAACACGTTTCCGGCGATCACTTCATCAATCGTATCAGGTGTAATACCTGATTGTTGCAGCGCTGCTTGGATGGCCTTGGTACCCAACTCAACCGCAGACAATGACGACAAGGCCCCCATAAAAGAACCAATAACCGTGCGCTTAGCGGCAACAATATACACTTTATTATTCATAGTATTGCTTCCCTATTAGAGCACTAATCCACCGTCGATTTTTAGTACTTGTCCGGTAATAAAGCTGGATTTATCACTGGCGAGGAACTCAACACCATTGGCAATGTCTTGTGTTGTTCCCATACGGCCTAACGGTGTTTTCTCTTTCATCATATTGAGGACTTTTTCAGGTAGGTTTGCAGTCATCGGCGTTTCAACGAAACCCGGAGCGACACAGTTTGACCTTACCTGCGCACCTTTACGCGCAAACTCTTTCGCCCAGCTTTTGCTCATGGCAATAACGCCACCTTTGGTTGCCGCATAATTGCTTTGCCCGATATTGCCGTCGGTACCCACCACAGAAGACATGGTGACGATTGAGCCATAGTTGTTTTCAATCATCAAAGGGGCCACCGCCTGAGTAAGGTTGAATACGCCTTTTAGATTTACATCGATGACCAAATCCCAATCGGCTTCAGTCATTTTGTCGATTAAACCATCACGAGTAACGCCTGCGTTATTGACCAGGATATCCACTCGGCCAAACTGCGCCTGTATACTGGCGACAAGCTCCGCAATCGCTGGTCGGTCGCAGATATTGAGATTGACCGGAACCACTCGTTCCACGTGTGAATAAGCATCCATTAATGCCTCGTCATTCATATCTACGGCATAAACCATTTCAGCACCTTGGGTATTAAAGCGTTCCACGATCGCTTTACCAATTCCTTGCGCTGCGCCAGTAACAATACATACCTTGTTTTGAAACATACTTGCTGACCTTTTGTCTTTCTTATTGAAATGTCGAGTTATCAGCCTTCAGCTTTTAATCTGAGGCCAAATGTAATTTAAACTTGGATTGAAAAATGGCTGTGTCCATCGTGGTCAAATCAGGACTGATTGAAGGCACAAAGGCCATGTGGTTTAAAATGTCACGTTCAATATCGATTCCCGGCGCAACTTCTGTTAGCTCTATACCATCACGGGTTAAACGAAACACTGCGCGTTCAGTAATGTACAACACCGATTTATTGGCTTTTAACGCCTGATTGGCGCTGAAGGTAATTTGCTCAACGCTAGAAATAAACTTGCTTTGTTTACCTTCATTGATGATTTGAAGCTGCCCGCCTTCTACCTGAACGTTTAACCCTTTGGCGGTGAAAGTGCCGCAGAAATACACTTGCTTTGCGTTCTGTGTAATATTGATAAAACCACCACAGCCAGCGATTTTAGTGCCAAATCGGGAAACATTGATGTCGCCTTTAGAATCACACTGTGCAAGACCGAGAAACGCTTGATCGACACCTCCACCATCATAAAAATCGAACATTTGATCTTGCCCAATGATGGCATCAGGGAACGCTGATGCACCAAAATCCAATCCGCTAGCAGGTGAACCACCCACTGCGCCCGGTTCTACCGTTAATGTGAATTTGTCGAGAACACCCGCTTGCTGAGCGACTTTTGCAATGTATTCAGGAGCGCCAATACCTAAGTTCAGAACTGAGTTGATTCTTAGTTCTTGTGCAGCTCTGCGTGCGATAATGGTTTTCGCATCGATCAACGGCTCGTCACTTAAGTCAGAAGGATTGTCTTTGGCTCGCTTATTACCACGACCAATGAATTCAGGATTCATCTGAGTCGCAAAAGTCTGCATGTGTTCACTAAGGTCATCGCAGACCACGACGGCATCAACAAATATGCCCGGAATCTTAACCAGATGTGGATCTAATCTTCCTGCCGGTACCACTCGTTTCACCTGAACGATAACTTTGCCATTATTGTTCGTCGCAGCTTGCGCCGCCGCTAAGCTTTCAACAATCAGGCACTCGTCTTCCATGGTGATGTTGCCGTTTTCATCCGCTGTTGTGCCGCGAAGAATCGCTACATCAATCGGAAGCTTTTTATAAAACAGATACTCTTCACCATCGATTTCAGTGAGCAGAACCCAATCTTGTGAGGTAATAGAATTGAGCTTTCCGCCTTCAATGCGTGGATCAACGAAGGTGCCCAATCCAACTTTGGTAAACAGCCCCGGCTTTCCTGCGGCGCTATCTCGTAACAGATGAGAAATAACGCCCTGAGGCAAGTTGTAACCTTCAATCAGATTATCAACCACTAATTGCTGTAGTTTGGGAACCAGCCCCCAGTGTCCACCGATGGCTCTTTTCACCAAACCTTGTTGCGCCAGATGGTTAATCGCTCGTGATTTACCATCCCCTTGTCCGGCAGCAAAAACTAAGGTGAGATCTTTAGGAGAGCCCGTATTCTCAAATCGTTCGCCAATCGCACGCTCTATGGCTTCTGGCACTACACTGCCGATAAATCCGCCAAGCATGATCGTCTGGTCAGTTTCAATCCACTTCGCTGCTTGCTCTGCTGTTAATTTCGTAACCACGATTCACCTTCCTTGATTTAATCAATATCAGGTTAGACGCAGAGGGTCGGTTTGATAATTGCGCATAAAGAGATTGTGAATTTCGAATCTGAAACAATCATGCTTATCCTCGCATGGCGTCTAGTCGCATCGTCTCAACACGTTCAAGCAGATACTGTTTAAAGCGGTTGCAACGCTCCGGCATGGGTGAGCGCGGACGGTACAAAAGATCAATATCGAAACTTGCACAGCGATAGTCCGACATTATCTGTATCAGATCGCCATTTTCGATACTGCGATGCACCAATGAATGAGGCAGATAAGCTATTCCGGCGTGCTCCATCGCTAAGTCGAGCAGCATTTCACTGTTATCACACTCTAAGGTGTCCTGAATGGTTACGAACTCTTGCTTGCCGTTAAGTTCAAAGCTCCACCGATTTCCTCCCAGCAAAGTTCTCGCATACAAACAGCGATGCTGAGTGAGGTATTCTGGTGTTTCTAGCTCACCATGCTCTTGCAAATAGGATTTAGAAGCACAGAGATACAAAGGTTCAGTGAGAATGCGTTTACGCACCAACAAAGAATCGGGGGAAATATCGCCGTCGTAATTGGCGGTTGCCCGAAAAGCAAAATCAATATTCAGCGGATCAAAATCTCCTGCTTCAATAAAGATTCTAAAATGCACCTGAGGATGCATTTCCATGTACTCTGCTACGATTTTGGTCAGATACTGACGGGCAAACAATGGAGTGGACGATATTTTAATTTCACCCTGCTGCTCGGCTGCAAGATTCTGTACTTCTTCACACAGATTATTGATATCAGGCAATAGTGGCGCGAACCGCTCATACAATAATTGCCCCGCCTGAGTGGCCACCAGCTGACGGGTACTGCGTTTTATCAGTTCTACCGACATAGCATCTTCCAGCTCTTTCACCCATCGACTCCCCGCTGCCGGAGAAAGGCCTTGCTGCTGAGCCGCTTCACGGAAAGACCCCGTTCTGATGACAGCGCAGAAAAACACAATTTTATCCAGAATAGGTTGTCGGCTAGAGAGTATTTTACTCGTCATTAGCTCACCAACCCTTTATCTAACGCTAGCTTAACCAGGGCAGCAGTGGACGTCGCGCCAAGCTTTTTCTTGATTCTAAGCCGATGAGTTTCCACGGTTCTCACACTGATGTGTAAGGTGTCGGCGATATCTTTATTGCCAGCGCCATTAACAATTAATTTGAGAACGTCGGATTCTCTTTTGGACAGCTCATCGTCTTTTGGCTCCGGCTTATCGTTAATTTGTTCCAACAGCCGATCCGATGCCTGAGGACACAAATACGAACGCCCTAGAGCGACCTGATTAATCGCCATCACCAATTCTTCGGAACCGACATCTTTCAACACGTATCCTTTCGCACCGGCTTTTACAGAACGAACAACGTAGTCTCGGCTATCGTGCATGGAGAGCATGATGACTGCTGTGTCTGATTTAGACTGTGACAGTTTTTCTAACATCTCAATACCGTTCATATTTGGCATATTGATATCCAGAAGTAACACGTCTGGTTTTAGAGTTAGCGTCGCTTTTAACGCGTCAGTGCCTGTACCGACACAAGACAAAATCTCGAGGTTATCTTCCCGCTCTAAGCGTGATTTCAAACCGTCCTGCATTAGACGATGATCATCCGCCAATACCAACTTAATCATACAAACTCCATATTTAAGCTGACACGAATCTCTGTGCCTTCTCCAGGAATACTCGAGACGCCAAATGTTCCGCCAATGGCATGAATACGATCCTTCATATTCTGTAACCCCATATGTTCTAAATTAGGTCTATTTCGTTTTCCAGGTTTAGTGATAGTGGGCGCGATACCAATGCCATCATCACTCACGGTTAAAATCAGAAGCTGACCTTCGCGCTGCATAATGATGTCCACACCTTGTGCCTGTGCATGTTTTTCAACGTTGTGCACTGCTTCCTGAATGACGCGATACAAGGTTGTTTCGACCTCTGGAATCATTTCTACTCCGTCAATGTCATGCTCAAACACCAGCTCTAAATGAGTACGCTGACGCATTTCATTGATATAGGCTTCGATACCTGCGGCTAAACCCAAATCATCTAACTGTGGTGGCCTTAAATCTCGTGATATACGCCTCACTTCAACAATGGCTTGCTCCATTACTCGTTTGCTATCATCAAGTTCTCGAAGCTGCTTTTCCTGATCGAGTTCCTTACCGACGTTATCTAAACGATATTTCGCCGCGACCAAAAGCTGATTGACACCATCGTGCAGTTCTCGTGAAACTCGCTGACGCTCGTTTTCCTGAGAATCAATAATCTGCTGATTCAACACACTGAGCTGCTCATTCGCTAAACGCCTTAGGTTTAGATTGAGTGAAGCACCGAGCACGGCGATAACAGAAATGGAAATCAACATCACAAAGAATAGTGCACTGCTGGTGCGTCCCACGTTTTGGTCGTAGCCGTTTTGCATGTGAGAGACCTGTCGCTCGATATCATCCAGATAAACACCGGTTCCCACCATCCATTGCCACCTATCCAATGAAATGGCATAACTTAGTTTAGGCAACGGCTCTTTGGTAGAAGGTTTGTGCCACAAATAATCGACAAAGCCTCCGCCTTCTCTACCGACCCGAATCAGTTCCTGCAACAGCTTTTTGCCTTTCACATCTTCCACTTCCCACCAGTTCAAACCAATACGTTCGGGTTGGTATGGAAGAACAATCGCATCTCCCGTCCAGTTATATGCGAAGAAGTATCCATCAGCGCCATATGTTAACTGGCTCAATTTTTCAGCAACAATTTGTTTGGCTTCTTCTTCCGGTAATGACTCATCGGTGTAGTAAGGAGTGATACTTTTCACTGCCATTTCTACGTACTGCATCAGTTCTTGTTTTTTAGCTGAAAGAATATTATTTCTGGTTAACTGAACCTGATCTTCAACTAATTGTTTTGCTTGGCTAAATAGAATCGCTGCAACAATCGCGACGACAATTATTAAAGGAACAATAGATAACAAAATGATGTTAACCGTCAGCTTTCTATTCCTTACAAAGCCCATAAACACATCCAACTCTTATACGTAGTTCTACTTACTACATCGTTTTAAAACTGCCCAAACTACTGACTCAATTTGCGCAATTTCACCAATAGAGCGTTGTTAATCCGCTGCTTATACTCAAGCTCAAATGTAACACTTAATTAACATTAATTAATACGAGATGTTCACATTTATTCCCTTACTAATAAATTAGTCAAACAAGGAAAGAGTTATGAACGTAAAAAAAGCGGCCATTGCATCTGCCATTGCACTTGCGTCAGTAGGACTGTCACTAAACGCGCACGCGGAAGATAAAAAGGTGCTCCTGAAGACACCTATCGCTTTCGGTAGCCACTTACCGGCTTTAGGTACTCCGATTCAATGGTACGCTGACCACATTACGCAGACTTCCGGCGGCACGATCAAAATGAAGATCTATGAACCAGGCAAGCTGGTTAACCCCGCTGAGATTTTAGACGCTGTATCGACAGGTAAAGTGAACTCAGGTTATTCAACGGCGGGTTATTGGCAAGGTAAGCTTCCTGCTTCTGCACTTTTCTCTGCGGTTCCTTTCGGACCTGAAGCGGGTGAATACATGGCGTGGCTCTACTTCGGGAATGGATTAAAGCTTTATCAGGAAATGTATGATCAGGGCGGCTACAACGTAAAAGTTCTTCCCTGTGCGATCATTTCACCGGAAACATCAGGCTGGTTTAAACGTCCTATCGATAAACCGGAAGATCTTAAAGGTCTGAACATGCGTTTCTTTGGTCTCGGTGCATCAGTAATGGAAAAGCTGGGGGTTGGTACGGTTCAAATTCCGGGCGGTGAAATTTTCGGTGCACTAGAAAAAGGCGCAATTGACGCTTCTGAGTTCTCACAACCCGCTATTGATGAGCGCTTAGGCTTCCACAAAGTCGCAAAATACAACTACTTCCCAGGCTGGCACCAACAATCTACCGTATTCGAATTGTTAATCAACAAGGATACCTGGAACGAAATGAGCGAAAACCAACACGATGCAGTTGAGACAACCTGTATGGCTTCAATGACTTACTCCATCGCAGAAGGTGAAGCAATGCAGTTCACAGCAATGGAAAAAGCAAAACAGAATGGCGTGGAAATTCGCTACTGGAACAAGGAAATGTTAGCTCTGTTCAAAACGACTTGGTTAGAAGTAGTCGAAGAGAAGAAATCTGAAGACCCATTCTTTAATAAAGTTTGGCAAGACTTAAGTCAGTTCCGTAAAGGTTATGCCTTGTGGCAAGCTAACGGCTTCCTACCTAGAGAGTCAATACAGTAATCATCACATAAACCGCGATATGGCGCCGGATTTCAATCCGGCCCTAATCAGACAAGGAGTAAGCGATGAGTAAAGTATTATGCTCAGACCCACCCATTCCCTTTTATTATCATATTGAAAAGACCATCACTACTGTCAGTAAAGCTCTTGCTTGGACTAACCTTGCCCTGATAGCAATCATCGTTCTTCAGGTGATTTTGCGCAAAGTGTTTTCCAATGGGCAAATTGCATTAGAAGAGTTGCAATGGCATTTATACGCAACCGCCGTGATGTTTGGCACCGCTTATGCGCAAATTACCAATATGCATGTGCGAGTTGACCTCTTCTATCACAAGTTTTCTGTGCGACAAAAAGCCATAACTGATTTATGCGGACTATTGTTTCTTGCGATTCCATTTGTCGTCGTGGTGATCATCCACGCTTACGATTTTACCTATGAATCATGGCGGGTAAACGAAAGCTCTGCATCCCCTTCAGGTCTGCCTTACCGCTGGCTAATCAAGAGCGTGATACCTATCAGCTTCTCACTGTTGTTGTTATCTATGCTGGCAAAAATTCTTCGTACCGTTGAAACCATTTGTAAAGGAAACGTCTATGGAACCCAATGAGTGGATTGTAATTGCGATGTTTGGCTCATTTATCCTACTCCTGTTTACCGGGATTCCTGTAGCCTACGTGCTCGGCGGTATTGGGGTGTTTTTCGCTGGCGTTGGTTATCTGGCCGATATCTACCTTGATACCTTTACTGGCTTAAATTTTACCAGCCTCGGTCTGGTGGTTAACCGTATCTATAAAATTATGGATAACTGGATTCTGGTTGCCCTACCGATGTTTATTTTCATGGGCAACATGCTCGATAAATCTGGTATTGCTGAAAAACTGATGTCTTCGATGCAGGCTTTGTTTGGCAAGGTTCACGGAGGCTTAGCAGTTACGGTTATGGCTATTGGCATTATTCTAGCGGCATCAACCGGTATCATCGGCGCTTCTGTCGTGCTTCTGGCTGTGATGTCACTACCAACGATGATGCGCCAGGGCTATCACCTGCCATTAGCACTGGGCACAGTCGCTTCAGCGGGAACGCTGGGTATCTTGTTACCACCGTCAATCATGCTGGTTATCATGGCAGACCAACTCGGTCTTTCCGTGGGCGACCTGTTCATGGGCGCAATCATTCCGGGGCTTTTACTTGGCCTGTTCTACATTCTTTATATTTTACTGGTTGGTAAAATGAACCCCGTAAAGGCTCCCATCCCAGAAGATATTCAGCCAGTAGAATGGCGACTCATTCTTCAGGTGTTCAAAGATATTACGCCTACAGTGATTTTAATCTTCGTAGTGCTGGGGTCTATTTTTGCTGGTATTGCTACTCCGACAGAAGCTTCTGGTATTGGTGCTTTGGGCGCAACACTGCTTGCGGCCTATAACAAAAAACTGAATATGAAAGTGATTAAAGAAGTGATGCTCGCCTCCTACGGGACAACCGCATACATTTTTATGATTTTCTTAGGCGCGTCATGTTTTGCCTTGGTGTTACGTGAATTAGGTGGTGATGAACTTATTGAGAGCTTTTTGAGTGGTTTACCATTTGGACCGTACGGTATTATAGCCTTTATCCTGATGATTGTTTTTTTCCTAGGTTTCTTCTTGGACTGGATAGAGATCACCCTGATTGCCCTGCCCCTGTTAGCTCCGGTAATCAGCAGTTTAGGCATAGAGTTGGATGGTCATGGTGTGGTCGATAACCCATCATTAGTGTGGTTTGTAATGTTAGTTGCAATGGCGCTACAAACAAGCTTCCTGACTCCACCCGTTGGCTTTGCACTGTTCTATTTAAAAGGTGTGTGTCCTGAAGGCGTTAGCTTAAAAGACATCTATCGAGGTGTTGTTCCTTTCATCATCATTCAGCTAGTCGCACTGATCTGTCTCGTCGCATGGCCGCAGCTAGTCTTGTGGTTCCCGAGTGTGGCATACGGCTAACACCACACAACCAAAAAGCCAGCGTATAGACGCTGGCTCTTGCTCATTTCGACTGAGCACACACCTAGCTTTCAGATAATCGCATGACTGTTTTCGACACATTTTCTGCGCCACGGTAAATTTCATCCATAACAGCAGACACTTCTGTTATTTTGTCCTTACCCATGCCTGAAGTGCTAGCCACTGTCTCCATTGAAACGGACAAGTCCTCAGTCAATTTTTGGTTCGCACTCACCACATTCGCGATATCGGAAGTCGATTGACTGGTTCGTGATGCTAATGTTCTGACCTCATCAGCCACAACAGCAAACCCACGCCCCTGTTCGCCAGCACGTGCGGCCTCAATCGCAGCATTGAGTGCCAATAAATTAGTTTGCTCAGCAATACCTTTAATAATTGAAACAATATTGAAGATATTCTGAGACTGAACATTCAGCATTTGAACTTTTTCTGCAGTCACTCTCACATCATCAGCTATTTTTATTGATAACTCGACAGAGTCATTAAGAAGAGCAGCACCTTGCTTCGCTATTTGAGACGTCTCAACCGACGTCGACAACGCGATTTCAGACGCTTCTTTAACCGCCAAATTTTTATTCACCTCTTCTGTTATATTTGACGCAAGCTTAATAATTTTTGTCACTTTACCAAAGCGATCAATCACCGGATTATAAGTTGCTTCAAGCCAAATATTCTGACCATAACTGTCTTTACGTAAAAACTGCCCGGACTTAAAAATGCCTTTACCTAATTCTTCCCAAAAGCGTGGGTTTTGTTGATAAAACTCGCTATGGCATAGCATTTTGTGGTGCTGCCCCTTAATTTGCGACAACTTGTAGCCGAAAAGACTTAGGAAGTTTTCGTTTGCATCAACTATATTCCCTGATGGCTCAAATTCGATCACCGCTTGTGAACGATTCAAAGCGTCGATAAGGTTTGCCTGTGCTTCGTTTTGTAAACGACGCTCGGTAATATCCGAGGCTATTTTCATAATTTTGACAACTTTACCAGAATGTTTAACTGGGAAGTACGTCGCCTCCAACCAAATAGTTTGACCACTTTTACTCACTCGCTCAAAAGCCCCACATTGTGGCACTCCGTTGGCAAGCTGGTTCCAAAACTGTGAATACTCTGCCGATTGGCTTATGCTCTTACTGCAAAATATAGAGTGATGCTTGTCCTTAATCTCATCGAGTTGATAACCGACAACATCAAGAAACAATGAATTAGCCGTAATGATGTCTCCACTAGGCGTAAATTCGATCACTGCAACACTGTCACTAATTGAAGCGAATATTGAATCGCGTTTTGCGATTTCTTCATTTGCATTTTGCAATGCAATTTTTGCTTTTTTACCAAACATACGTAACCCGCCAATGTGAATTGCGATAGAAATCCTTTCAACCACTACTGGCGGCATAACAACGCTCAACATAGTGAAAGGAGTATTTTAGTTATCCACTCAAGTAACTTATTGTTAGATAAATTAAATAGACAACCAACCGACTAACAGAAAACATCAAAACCACCTTTAATGGCACGGCTTAACCCATAAAACTGGCGAATAAGTATTGAGCAATTGATGTACCAAATATTGAAGCCCAAAATAAATATACCACCTGAATTGTTAACATTTATTTAACCTAATCAACTGAATTTAATATTAATTTTTGGCAAGAATCTCATCATTAACAGGTGTATGATGCATTTGTAACAAGATATAAATTATTGGGGTTCACATGAACAACACAGCAAATTGCGATGACGTAAGTGCTTCTGAAAGAATGAGTTTTCTGGATCGATACTTAACCGTATGGATTTTTTTGGCTATGGCTATTGGCGTTGGAATCGGTGTAAAGTTTCCTCAAGTTGCTCAATGGAATGAAAGCATGTCCGTTGGCTCAACGAACATTCCACTGGCAGTTGGGCTAATCTTGATGATGTACCCACCTTTAGCGAAGGTGAACTATAGCCTTTTGGGTGAAGTAACTCGCGATAAAAGAGCAATCAGCTTATCGTTGACGATGAACTGGATTGTTGGGCCGATTCTTATGTTCATATTGGCTATCACTTTTCTCCACGACAAGCCCGGTTATATGGTCGGATTAATCCTTATCGGTCTAGCTCGTTGTATTGCGATGGTACTGGTGTGGAACGATATCAGTGGCGGTAATAAAGAATACGGAGCGACATTAGTTGCCCTTAACAGCGCTTTTCAAATTGTTACTTACAGTTTTATGGCCTGGTTGTTTATCACGGTATTGCCACCCTATTTTGGCCTTGAAAGTTTTGTCGTGGATGTCACTATCTTAGATATTGCGAAGAGTGTACTCATTTATCTCGGCATTCCGTTTTTAGCAGGTTTCTTGAGTAGAAAACTACTGGTATCTGCGAAAGGTGAACAATGGTATAACGACGTTTTTATTCCCCGAATCTCACCAATTACACTAGTGGCACTGTTGGCCACTATCGTATTAATGTTTAGCCTGAAAGGCGAAATGATCATTGACTTGCCTATGGATGTTTTGCAAGTCGCGATACCCCTTATCATTTATTTTTTAGTGATGTTTTTCGTCAGCTTTTTTATCGGGAAACGGATGGGGCTTCCCTATGATCAAAACGCTTCTATCGCTTTTACCTCATCAGGTAACAATTTCGAGTTGGCTATCGCAGTATCAATCGCCGTTTTTGGACTTAATTCTGATCAAGCATTTGCTGGTGTCATTGGCCCGTTGGTCGAAGTTCCGGTATTAATAGCGCTGGTTAACGTTGCCCTACGAATGAAACGCAAGTATTACGCGTAATCAGTTTCCAGACGCCTTAAAAACAAAAGCCAGCGAGTAAACGCTGGCTTTTTTACAGCTTCACAATTGTATTACACGATTCTGGTTAACCAGTTGTGAGTATCGGGTGATTTACCCCACTGAATGTCATTCAATGCCTGACGAAGCTTCTGCGCAATAGGACCTGGTTCACCAGAGCCGACTTTGTAATCCTCACCGTTATGTACCAGCGTACCAACTGAAGTCAGTACCGCGGCTGTACCAGAAAGCATGGCTTCTACGTCAGGTTTTGCAGCTCGCTCAAGAAGTTCTTCTACCGAAACTTCACGCTCGCTGACGGTCATACCCAAATCTTTAGCGATAGTCAGAATACTTGAACGGGTTACACCGTGCAGGAAGCTTGAATCTAACGCTTTGGTAATGATTTCATTACCATCAACAAGTAGGAAGTTTGCTGCGCCAGTTTCAGTGATGTAACCGTTCGGACAGAATAGAACCTGATCCGCTTGGTATTTTTCTTTTGCTTCAAGCGTTGGAGAAAGCGCACTCGCGTAGTTACCACCACTCTTAATCATACCCATGTGCGGCGCACAACGTTGCCCCGTTTCATCCAATAGCAGACGAAGTGCAGTTGCTCCACCAGCAAAGTAATCACCCACAGGAGAAAGCAATACATACATCATTGATGTTAGGGAAGGTGCCGCGGCTTTACCTACTGCCGCTTCTGTACCGATATGAGTAGGACGAATGTACATAGAGCCAGGAGGCGTCGGTACATCGGTCGCAAACTCTGCCACGATATCGACAATCATTTTTGATAGTTGTTCTTTGTTGATTTCAGGCAATGAAAGAAGCTTGCTACTTTGAGCGAAACGATCGACATTTTGGTCCATTCGAAAGACGTGCACACTGCCGTCTTCGTGACGGAATGCCTTTAAACCTTCAAAACAGGTACTTGAGTAATGAAGGACGTGCGCGCCTGGATGTAAAGAGATGCTATCTGATGCAACGATATCAGCGTCAGTCCATTGATTATTTTCGAATGTTGCTAATGCCATTTTGGGCATGAACACGGTACCAAAAGCCGCCATATGTTTTCCTACAAATGATTTACTAAAAGATAAGTCCGTTAAGTCTGGGCAGATGATGAGAAAGGATGTCCAATACTTAGTCTCAAAATACTAAAACAGATTGCGATTGTAAGAAAGAGCGTTTGTTCAATTAAAAGGCTCTTAACAGCAATTATTATTATTTTTTACAAGTCACGACTCTCTACTGATTTACTATCGCTTCCGAAATGAACAAATCTTGCAATATTGCCCCCTTGTAAATCTGTTAGTTGTTCTGGCCTAGGCTCTTAAAGATTGGCTTTCAGATAGTATTGAACTTAATTATTTCATACTATTCATTAAACTAATCGTAATTTATACGGTCTATGTTACCTAAGTAACTTAAGTATATACTTAATTTTACCTTATCCGTTGTAACCACAAGGAATGTTTTGTGTTCAGTTCTTTCTTTCCAAGACCAAAATTGTTTTTTCTTAGCTTCGTACTTTGGGCTTTATTCTGTGTTATCGGCTGGTATACCGTAATCGACGATCTAGGACCTCAACTTAGTTTGGGTCATTTGTTTGGTGTTGATTATCCAACAGCTTTAGCTGAAGGGGCATCAGAAGCGGCCAATGCTGAATTCAACGCCGCAACAGAAACAGCAACCAATCTATGGCTGTACCAGTTTATGACCGTGTGCTATGCGCTTTACATTGGCACTTGGATGAAAATGGGCGGCCAAAAATGGGCCAAATGGTCGGTCATGGGATCTGGCTTAATCGTCTTTATCACTTGGTTCCAGGTCGAAGTGAGTGTCATGCTGAACGAATGGTATGGCGATTTCTATAACCTGATCCAAAAAGCGCTGACTGCACCGAACAGTATTACTTTAGCAGAGTTTTACTCAGAACTATCCACAGTAATGGTGCTGCTGATGATTGCGATTATGGTTGCCGTCGGTAACGCATTTTTCGTCAGCCATTTCGTTTTCCGCTGGCGCACAGCCATGACTGAGCACTACACCTCAAAATGGAAACACGTCCGCCATATCGAAGGTGCTGCACAGCGTATTCAAGAAGACACAATGCGTTTTGCCAGTATCATGGAAAGCTTGGGGGTTAGACTGCTCAACTCGGTAATGACTTTAATCGCCTTCCTTCCCATTCTTTGGGGATTATCCGGTTACGTCACTTCCCTGCCATTTATCGGCGAAGTACCTCAAGCACTGGTGTTTGTTGCGATCCTTTGGTCAATTTTCGGTACGGTACTATTAGCGTTCGCGGGTATCAAACTACCGGGACTAGAGTTCAACAACCAGAAAGTTGAGGCAGCGTACCGTAAAGAGCTGGTTTATGGTGAAGATTACGAAGATCGAGCGCACCCGTTAACACTGGAAGAGCTGTTCACCAACGTACGTCACAACTACTTTAAACTCTATATGCACTATGTGTATTTCAACGTCGTTCGTTACGGCTACCTTCAGTTTGGTGCTTTCATTCCTTTCATTGCCTTAGCCCCATCTATCGTCGCTGGCGCGTTTACGCTGGGTGTAATGCAACGAATCATGAACGCATTCAATCAGGTCGAGAACTCATTCCAGTACCTGGTTAACTCATGGACAACGATTGTCGAACTGCTTTCCATATACAAACGTCTAAAAGCATTTGAACACGCGTACCAAGAAAAAGTGGATAGCTTGATAGAAGCTGAAGAAATCAGTTAATCACTGAATGATGGATAGAGCCCCCGTAATCAATACGGGGGCTCTATCCATCAAATTAAAGCTTCATATGAGGCTTTAACATCCAATGGTTAATGATTAAATCGGCGAATCATCTCAATAAAACATTCTAAACCAACTTGTACATCTGAAGTCGTCACTTGCTCTCTCGGATTGTGGCTGATGCCTTTCTCACAACGAATAAACAGCATGCCTATTTTGGTTAGCTCCGCGATGACCATCGCATCATGACCAGCACCACTGGGTAAGAAACGCGTCATTCTACCCGTTACCGATTCCACCACCGACGCCAACTTTTGCTGTAGCTTTGGATCGCATTGAACCGCTTTGGCTTTGTAGATGTTTTCAATCTCTAATGCCAGTTTACGCTGAACCGAAATCTGTTTTAGTTGTTCCAGCATTTCATAGGTCGCGTGTTCAAGTGCCGACTGAGAAGCACTACGTATGTCGATAGTGAAACGAACTTTACCAGCGATAACATTTATAGCACCAGAAATAGTCTCGCATTTACCCACGGTGGCAACCACACCCTGCTCTTTCGCCAATTGTTCAATAGCCGTAATCATTTCTGCAGCACCACACATCGCATCCTGACGTAAGTTCACAGGAACGGTACCAGCGTGGCCAGCCATACCTGTCACTTCACATTGAAAGCGTTTTGCGCCAGCAATACCCGTTACCACACCGACCGCCAAATTCTCTGCTTCCAGCACTGGCCCTTGCTCGATATGAGCCTCAAGATAGCTCAATGTTTCTTCTGGCTTACGCGCATCACTTCCTGCTTTTCCAGGATCTAAGCCAAAGTCTCTCATCGCTTGAGCCATCGAAATGCCATCAGCATCTTTCACATCCAGCCAGTTCGGATTAAAACGGCCAGCAACCGCGCTAGAGCCGATTAAAGTGGTGTTAAAACGTGTGCCTTCTTCATCAGCAAACGCAACCACATCAATATGAAATGGAAAAGTTTCACTTTTCAAAGCGTCTAACGCTTCTATGGCTAAGATAACCCCTAAGTTACCATCATATTTGCCCGCATTAACGACAGTGTCACTGTGTGAACCTAAAATAAGCGTTGGCTGAGTTGGGTTAGGTGAAACTTTGCGCCCCCATTGGTTGCCAACACTGTCTTGCCACGTTTCTAGACCCGCTTGTTGCATCCATTTTTCAAGTTGATCATGAGCTGCGCGATGCTCTGGTGTGAGATAAGCTCGAGTTAGTTCTGTTTTACTTTCGCTGAATGAGGCAAGCACATCGGCTTGCTCCATGAGTCGTACAGCGCGACTTTCCAATTCGCTCATATCACTCCTATTACTTATATAATTCCATTGCTGCCGCAACTGCCTGGCCCGGATTAACCGCTGCTTTATGCTTAATTAACAAAGCTTCTAATGCAGCCAGAGTTGAAAGCACGCACTCTTGGCGAGCGTTGTACCCCATGGTACCAATACGCCAGATTTTGCCATGCAGTGGACCAAACGATGTCCCTATTTCTATGCCAAAACGATTAAGTAGCTCAAGCCGCACTGTATCTCCGTTTACGTTCGCTGGAATGTATACACCCACCACATTGTTCATTTTGTACTGTTGGTTTCCAAATAACTCAAGCCCCATAGCACGTAAGCCAGCGGCCATTGCATCCCCCGCTAGCTTATGACGAGCAATGACATTATCAGGACCTTCTTCCAAGAAAATTCGTGCACATTCACGTGCTGCGTAGAGCATACTGGTCGCCTCAGTATGGTGATTTAAACGCTCGGGCCCCCAATAATCCATGATCATAGACAAATCAAAGTAATTTGACTGAATCATTGCGTCTTCACCTTCGGTGTGGTGATCAGCACGAATACCCGCTTCAATATGTTTACGACGGTTAATCAGTTCAGCACAACGATCGCTCAATGTGATTGGCGCAGAACCTGAAGGCCCCCCCAAACATTTTTGTAAACCGGCG
This sequence comes from Vibrio sp., assembly GCA_048259585.1. GTDB lineage: Bacteria > Pseudomonadota > Gammaproteobacteria > Enterobacterales > Vibrionaceae > Vibrio. Next base: position 819,324 of record JBLXHN010000001.1, read on the forward strand.
GAAACCGCATCCAAATGCCATTCATCAACTTTTAAATCATTGCCAGCAATAGATGCCGTAGCATCACAATAGAAAAGAACGCCATGACGCTGACAAATTTCGCCCATTTCTTTTAATGGTTGATTCATCGTTGTTGAAGTATCACCCTGCACTGTCGCTAGTAGTTTAGGCTGGAATGATTTAATCGCCGCTTCCACTTTTTCAGCAGGACAAACTTCGCCCCACTCAATATCAATGGTTTTTACTACCGCACCAACACGTTGTGCAATTTCGCATAACAGATGACCAAAACGACCAATCACCGGAACCAACACTTTGTCGCCCGGTTGCAGTACCGAGACTAATACCGCTTCAATACCCGAACGAGCCGTTCCATCTACCAGCATCGTTTGCTGGTTTTGCGTAAAAAACACACCGCGATAGAGAGACTGAACCTGATTCATGTATCCGGTCATAACCGGATCATATTGACCAATCAAAGATTGTGAAATCGCCTGATGTACACGCGGATACGCATTAATTGGCCCAGGCCCCATTAAAAGGCGTTGTGGTGGATTAAGTGTTTCGAATAATTCAGTTTGGGCTGTCATTTTATACTCCATGTACCATCGCTTCTAGGATCACTGGTTGCTGAGGCTTTTCCTTGCGTATCAATGATGATTGCACCAGCGTGTCCCATTAATTCATTATTATCAGCCACATAAGTTACATCGTGGCCGAGTTGTTTGAGTTGTTCTCCAAACTGTTTATACAGAGACTCTTCAAGCCTCAAGTTGTTGGTGGCGTCACCCCATGTACGCCCAAGTAACCAACGAGGAAGCGCCACAGATTCACCTAGAGAGAATCCCTGATAGTGATAACGGCTGAATAAACAGGCTTGAGTTTGCGGTTGCCCTTCTCCACCCATGGTGCCATAAACCATCCGTCGACCATCTGCTAAGTCAGCATAGGCTGGGTTAAGAGTGTGGAAAGGCTTCTTACCGGCCGCTAGCACATTGTGATGATTCGCATCTAAAGAAAAACTCTTAGAACGAATGTTCCAAAGAATGCCGGTATTTGGCAGTACCACCCCTGAACCAAATTCCCAATAGATACTTTGGATAAAGCTCACCATAGTGCCGTACTGATCAGTGGCACCCATCCAAATTGTGTCGCCCGGCTCTGCCTGATGTGGCCATTCAAGCGCTTTCTCAGCGGAAACATTATTTGCACAATGACTAATCACAGACTCTTTCAGCCACTCTTGTAGCGGCTGAGTTAAATACTCTTCATCACACACTTCTTTATCACGGATGATGAAAGCTTGCTTGGTGGCTTCAACCAACAGGTGGATATGATCCACTTCACCTTTAGCCTGAGAAGCTAATCGATCGTAAATAGCCAGAATAAGAAGAGACGCCACACCTTGAGTTGGTGCACCGAAGTTATAAAGCTGACCTTTTGACGTATTCACCACCAGTGGTGACATCACTTTCGCCTGATGAAGTTTGAAATCTTCCAGTTCAATCGGACTGCCTGCTTGTTGTAACTCTTTCGCCGCGCTTTGTGCGATTTCACCACGGTAGAAATCATCTAAGCCATTTTCGGCCAGTATAGACAATGTATTCGCTAGCGCTTCGTTAACAACGGTATCGCCAACTTTTAGCGTCTCACCGTCTTTTAAGAAGTTTTCCGAAAAATTTTTTAAACTTCGTAATCGCTCATAGGTTTTTTCACTGGCATTAACTAAGCTTTGGGTGACATCAACACCGTCTTTCGCTGCATTAATCGAAGGTTCCAGCAAGGTGTTTAAGCTCAAATCACTGGAATCAATTTCCAGCGCTTTTTGCCATGCTGAAACGGTACCCGCCATGGTAATTGCAGCTTCTCCGCCAAATTCTGGCAAAGCTTCACCTTTTGCGCGGTATTCTTCTATATCGACATTGATCGCAGCAGCACCGCAACCATCAATCGCTACGGGTTTCTGACCTTTTTTGGCAATTAACCAAAAGCTGTCCCCCCCTATACCGTTCATATGAGGATATTGAACCGCGATCATCGCGGCTGCAGCCACCATAGCTTCACTGGCAGTACCACCTGCATCTAAGATCTTTTGCCCTGCTTCTGTGGCCTTATAATGTGGCGCTGTAAATGCGGTTTGGTATTTCATTCAGCTTCTCCTTGAATAAGCAGCTCACCAGCAGAAAATAAGCTTTCTTCACTATTCGCCCTCCCAAGCAAAGACATACCACATGGGCCTTCTGACAGCGCTTGCATTGGAAGATGGAGTTGAGGAAGACCACATAAACCAGCGATACTGGTTAGCCCCATCAATTGGGTTCGATAGGTTGCTAACTCGTCACCAGAAAGTGTTAATGCCGGAGGGCCAGACGGTGTCGTTGGAATCGCCCAAAGTAAGGAATATTTTTCCAGATGTTGCTTAACGATATTTTTAAACTCAGCCTGTTTTTCAACGGCTTTCTGGTAGTCTTCATCACTAATGGTTTGTGACCATTTCACTCTCTCGAGAATCGCAGGATCTAAGCTTTCACCGTACTGCTCTAGCCACACACCGTGCTTTTCAATAATGTCATGACCTTGAATCGTTCGGAACAACAAGCTCAAATCACTGAGCTCCCAACCATTCTCTTTCAGATAGTCTCCCCGTATGATCTCAATGTTTGCCTGATCGCACCAAGATACAAAACGAGTCAATCGCTCGTCAGTTAAAAGCTGAGCACACTGGTTATCAAGATAAAGATTGTTTGCAGAAGTTTCACTTGAATTTGAGTTTGAAAGAACACGCCATACTTGACGCATCAAAGACAATTCTTGAGCGAAGATGCCTGCGGTATCGAATGTTTTGGAAAGCTCAAAGCAATGGCTTAAATCCAAAGCGCCAATCGTTGGGCGTAGCCCAAATAAACCGCAGTAACTGGCGGGCACACGTACAGAGCCTCCAGTATCGGTACCGATAGAAAAATCACATTCGTTATTCGCAACGGCAACGGCGCTGCCACTTGATGAACCACCGGGAATACAATCTGGGGCCACTGGGTTAACTGGCGTGCCGTAATGAACATTTTGTCCATTTAAACTGTATGCCAGTTCGTCAGTTTGAACACGACCAACACACTCCGCGCCATTCGACAAAAGCGCAGAAATCAGCGGTGAAGAATTGGATGCACATGCATGTGTCTCTAACCACTTGGGGTTACCTGCGCCAGTTTTATAGCCTTCTACATCGAAAAGATCTTTAAATACAAACTGTTTACCACTCAAAGCACCTTCAGCTGTAGCTGATATATACTCAGGGCCTTGAGAGCAATAAACTCGACTATCCTTAGTCATTTCACTCTTCCTATTTGAGTTTTAGTTAGCGACAACGGCACCTTCCGTCTGACGAGCGTATCGGTTCGCCAACACAGCACAGTAAAAAATTTGAATTGGGTGATAAAGCATAATCGGTAACAAAATCATCCCCAGATTAGGATCCGCACCAAAAATAACTTTGGCCATTGGTATGCCTGCAGCCAGAGTTTTCTTCGTGCCACAAAATACAGCAGCAACTTCATCTGGCAAATTAAATTTCACCCGACGAGCACCCCATTGAATAAAGTGCACCATGAAAAGCAAAACAATAAGACAGATAGCAATAGAAGCTGCTAGTAAGCCAATAGAGAATTCACTCCAAATGCCATTTTCCACAGAATCACAGAAAGCGTTGTAGACAATGAGAAGAATCACATATTTATCCACTTTACCAACTATGCTCTTATGTTTGCTGGTCCATTCAATCAGGTAAGGACGCAAAATTTGACCCACAACCATAGGCAGTAGAAGCAATTTAGCAATTGAAATCACAGAAGCCATTAAATCGAGTTCAACCCCTTCCACCCCCATAAACAATTGAATAAGGAACGGGGTAATCAACACACCGATGATGCTCGACAGTGATGCGTTAAATATTGCCCCCGGAACATTACCTTTACCAACGCTGGTCATTGCTACAGATGAAGAAATAGTGCTTGGTAAAACTAACAAATAGCAGAAACCAAAAGCCAAGGCCGCAGGCATATAAGCCATAAAGGCTTCGCCAAAGATTACCCATAGCAGTGGATAAGCGACAAACGTCGCGGCCTGAATATAAAGGTGAAGACGCCAGTTAGTCATCCCCGATTTGATCGCCTGAGGAGAAAGTCCTAAGCCATGTAGAAAAAAGACAATGGCCACACCGATACCCGTTAGCACGTCAAGGTGAATAATTCCCCCCGATTTTCCTAAGTCAGAGGTGACCGTCGCTAAAACAATTGCGACAACCATGCCGACTAAAAACCATTCTTTCTTAAGTTTGCCAATTACACTCATCTTGCTCTTATTCTCTTGATTTAGAACGCCATTCACGAACTATGATTAAATTTTAACAAATTGTATACAGAAAAAGTGAAAAGTAGCGGCAACCAGTACAGGCTAGCCACCGCCAAAAAGGTTAAACTTCGCTATTTGAAACTGCCGGAACTTGAGCCCAAGCTCCTTGTGGTTGCATCAGGTATCGATATACAACTGCAGCAACGCCCCCACCAATAAACAGTGCATAGTTAGCTAACTCTGCAACCCAAAATGTGGCGACAACAGAGATAACACTGGCAAACAACAGCGCATAAACACTCTTCATGTTCACACCGTTACAATACCAGTACAGTCCTTGCTCTGACTCAGTATACAAAGAAGGAACATCAATATGGCCTTTCTTAATAATGTAGTAATCAACAATAATGATGCCGTATAGCGGTCCAATCATTGCTGCCAACACATCTACTGTATAATGAATCACTTCCGGATTATTAAACAGGTTCCAAGGCGTCAACAATACAGAACCAAACGCCGCAATGAACCCACCCGCTTTAAAGCTGATTTTTTGTGGCGATACATTTGAAAAGTCAAACGCTGGTGCTACAAAATTGGCAACAATATTAATACCCACAGTCGCGAAGATGAATGTCATCGCGCCCAAAACAGTAATGAGTCCAGAATCTAAACGTTTCACTGTTTCAACCGGATCGGTGATCATCTCACCAAATACAGGAATCGAAGCCGATACGATAACGACACTAAACACCGAAAAAAGTAGAAAATTAAGTGGTAGGCCTAACAAATTGCCCAGTTTCAGTTTGCTATAGCTACTACAGTAACGAGAAAAATCACTGAAGTTCAATGTGGGTCCGGCAAAATATCCAGCAACCAATGCAGTCGCGACAAACATTTGAACAACAATATCCCACCCTTCGAGCTTTTGAGACGCTAAATTAAAGCTGATATTGTCCCACCCTGCCAAATTGATCATATAAATACATAGTGCAAACATAGCAACGTAGATGGCAGGACCTGACCAATCGATCACTTTACGAATCATGTCCATACCAAACATGAACACAATCCCCTGAAGAATCCACATCGATACAAAGCCGACCCACCCCAAGTATGACAGTCCGACAAAAGACGATTCAGACAGACTTTCCATGCCAGGGAAGAAATACAACAACAGAATAATGAATGAGCTCGATGCCAGATAAGTTTGAATTCCATACCACACTACCGCAATCAATCCCCGAATCACTGCTGGAATATTGGCTCCAAATACACCAAAAGACATACGTGCGATCACAGGGAAAGGTACTCCTGCTTTCTGCCCTGGTTTACCCATTAAGTTTGCGAATAGAAGTACAATAGAAATACCCAATAGCAAGCTGATAAATACCTGAATACCATTTAGACCCAGCGCAAATAAACTGGCAGCAAATACGTAACCACCAACACTATGAACATCAGACATCCAAAAAGCGAAAATACTATACCATCCCCATTTTTGATCTTTATCTGGTTGTAAATCTTCGTTGCTTAAACGGGCACTTATTGGCAATTCCTTTGTCATTTTAATCATCCCTACATAAATTGTATACAATCACAAATACAAATTGTATGCCAACCTGATAAGTTACCGATTTATCGATAAATCACAGATATAAAGGTCTTCAAAACGCAAATTAATGCACCATATAAGTTCACTGTGTTACATAATAGTGCATCAAATTTAACCAAATCACCCGTTAATGACGAACATTTCAGTGTTGTAAGGGAGAAATAATAGAATCATAATGGTATACATATTGCAGGGTAATTTTGTATACAAAGAACAATAAAAAGAGAGTTCACATGTCTAATGACGATATCATTTATCAAAGAATGCTAAAGGCGATTGTTGAACACCAGCTCCCACCAGGCGAGCGTTTGCCAGAGGATAAACTTTCTGAAGCTTTTGGTGTGAGCCGAACGGGTATTCGTAAAGTTTTGCAACGTTTAGCATTAGAGCGCTTTGTGGTAATCCAGCCTAATAAAGGCGCGCAGGTGAATAGACCAAGCCGCAGAGAAGCTGAAGAAGTTTGGGATAGCCGTATTTTATTAGAGCCTCAATTAATCCCAGATATCGCTGCAAATTGGAGTAACAAAATCGCAAAGCAATTTCGCTCCATGGTTGAACTGGAGAAACAAGCTAACCTAGATGGTAACATGGCTGAAGCTATTCAACTGACGGCCAAATTTCATTATGAATTAGCGCGCACAGGTAACAACCTGGTACTTGCTGAATTTATTGAACAACTCTGTTATCGCTCATCACTAGTGATAGCTGCCTACGGTACAAAAGAAAGTGTAAGTTGTGATTGTGGTGATCATATGGAACTAGTGAACCTGTTGACCGATAACAAAGTTGAAGAGGCGCAAAAATGGATGCGTCACCATCTGGAACATATTAAGGCATCAATATCCCTGACAAATAAACAAGATGGGCATGTTGATTTTGGCCAATTATTCAAACAGGCCATATAAATCAGCTTAAAAGGAAGTAAACATGGAAGTATCTAACCCAAGGGACTATATCGGTTATGGCCGTGACAACGTTCCTAATGCCCAATGGCCGAATAACGCGAAAATTGCTGTACAGTTCGTTCTTAACTATGAAGAAGGCGGTGAAAACTGTGTACTTCACGGTGACGTCCATTCAGAGATTTTTCTTTCAGAAATCGCAGGGGCAGAACCCTACCCAGATCGCCATATGAGTATGGAATCTCTATATGAATACGGCTCAAGAGCCGGGGTTTGGCGCGTATTAAATGAATTCAAACGCCGTGAACTGCCACTGACTGTATTTGGGGTTGCCACGGCACTTCAACGAAACCCCGAAGTAACGAAAGCCATTATTGAAGATGGTCATGAAATTGCCTGTCACGGCCTGAAATGGATTCACTATCAGCATATGCCAATCAAACAAGAGCGCGAGCACATGCGCCAAGCATTGGACATTATTGAAAACTTAACGGGTAAACGCCCGATTGGCTGGTATACAGGTCGCGATTCACCAAACACTCGTGAACTGGTAGCTGAACAAAGTGGACTATTATACGATTCAGATTACTACGGTGATGACCTACCATTCTGGACACAAGTCGAAGATAAGAAACATCCAAACGAGACGCGCCCTCACCTGATTGTTCCATACACTCTGGATACCAACGACATGCGCTTTTCTTCTCCGTATGGATTTAGCCATGGCGAAGAGTTCTTCCAGTATTTAAAAGAAAATTTTGATTGCTTGTATGAAGAAGGCAAAGAGAAACCGAAAATGATGTCCGTCGGTTTACACTGCCGAATCATCGGTAAGCCTAGCCGCTTCATGGCTCTTAAAAAATTTTTAGATTACATTCAATCATATGAAGGCGTTTGGGTTGCAACACGTGAACAAATCGCTCGCCACTGGATTGAGCATCATCCTCCAAAGTAACGCTTATCAGATTTTAAAACGCCGCTAAATTTTTTCAGCGGCGCTTTTAATACGACGCCGAAAACTAAGACTGCGAATCGTCGTAATCTTCAACGCCAATACCATCAATCAAATAGCCAGCCTGCCCTAAGTCAGATTCGACCATTTCCACATTGAGTTGACCAACAATGTATACCACATCCCAAAGCCCTTGAACGGGTACACCTTTGTCAAACTTCACATAGAGAATTTGATTGGGTGGTGGTGGCGGTACATGGATACAAGCACCGAAGTAAGGTACTAACAACAATTCAGTGACGACTTCATTATCTCCTTCCAGCGGGATAACAAAACCAGGAATACGAACCTGTTTGCCATCGAGATCGGTCCGAAATCCCCCCGCCATGTTTTGTGGGGGCGTATCACTTTCGTGATCAATAGGCACAGGACTACGCGGCAAAATACCATTACGCTCACTTTCAGGAATCAGATCGCGCCAATCTAAGGTGATCACCTCAGTTTGGGATTTCACTGACTCATCTTGAGCAAAAGCAACTGCCGCGTTTCCAACTATCAGTGGCAATCCTACCAAACCAATAAGCCCGGCCCGTTTTAATATATTTGTTTTCATAGGTAGTAATTTCGTTAGCTATTTCAGACAGAAACATCATTTATTGTTACTACCGAATCTATCTTCCGCATAAGACAGTAATATTACAATCATAAAAACTTCACGAAGCAGTAACACCTTATTCATAAATTTATTAGGTAATTGAACTACGTTAAGCCTTTGAACAATAAGCTCAAGTGTCCCAACTTGCTTGAGTAAATGGATATTCGAATAAACAATTGGAGCCTATTCGTGAATAGTAAAAAACTTCTATTAGTCAGTGGTATTTTGACAGCCCTTGCAGGTTGTTCTTCGCAAAGTCAAACAGCGGGAGTAGATGCACCTCAAAAAGATGATGTTTGGTTTAAACAAGCACAAGCAGACATTGCAAAAGCAAAAGCCAACCTTCCTATCGATAAACCAGCTAAAAACGTTATCTTGTTTGTTGGTGACGGTATGAGTGTAGGTACCATTACTGCTGCACGTATTTTTGAAGGTCAACGTCGTGGTTTGATGGGTGAAGAGTATAAGCTCAATATGGAAAGCATGCCAAATATGGCACTGGCAAAAACCTACAATACCAACGCACAAACACCTGATTCTGCAGGCACGGCTTCAGCAATAGTTACGGGTGTGAAAACCAAACAAGGCGTCATCAGTGTTGATGACAATGTGCAACGTGGTTTTTGTAACACAGTCAAAGGCAACGAAGCAAAAACGGCATGGGAAATGGCTGCTGAAAAAGGCATGTCTGTAGGTGTTGTTTCTTCTGCTCGTATTACTCATGCTACTCCTGCGACGACATACGCTCACTCAGCAGACCGTAACTGGGAAAACGATGCTTCTATGCCAAATATTGCTAAGAACCAAGGTTGTGTCGATATTGCACAACAGCTAATTAGCTTCAATGATGGAAAAGGCATGGATGTAGTGTTCGGTGGTGGTCGTCGTGAATTCCTGCCTGTTGACGTTGTCGACCCAGAAGGTAAAAAAGGTAAACGTAAAGACGGTCAGAATCTGGTTGCAAAATGGCAAGCTCAACACCCAGATGGTCAGTATGTTTATGACCAAAACGGCTTCGACAGCATCCCTGCTGATGCGAAAAAAGTATTTGGTTTGTTTGAAAGCAGCCATATGAAATATGAAGCTGACCGCCGTGACGGTGAACCATCTCTTGCGGAAATGACCTCTAAAGCCATTGATGTTCTCTCTCAGAACAAAGATGGTTACGTTCTGATGGTTGAAGCAGGTCGTATCGACCATGCCCATCACGCTGGTAACGCAGCTCGTGCTCTTTGGGACACAGTGGCCTATGATGATGCAATTAAAGCGGCCCTAGACAAGACCAATCCAGAAGAGACACTTATCATTGTCACCGCTGACCATGCACACACATTAATTTCAAATGGCTATGCAGAACGCGGTAACCCTATTCTTGGCCTATCTAAATCAAATGGTAAGTTGAGCGTAGATGCTTACGGTAAAAACTACACCACACTAAGCTACGGTAACGGTCCTGGTGCAGTAGCTAAAGGTGGCGAAGAGCGACCAAATCCGACTCAAGAAGAAGTATTGGGTCTTGATTACCTGCAACAGTCTCTAATTAAACTTGATTCTGAGACGCACTCAGGTGAAGACGTAGCAATTTTTGCTCGTGGTCCTCAAGCATACCTTTTCCAAGGTGCGGTTGAGCAAAACTACATCTTCCATGTAATGAATGAAGCGCTCGGTTTAACAAATTAATCGTTTATCGCTTCACTATTAATAAAAAGCCGGAGTTCAAACTCCGGCTTAATTTTTAAACAACGATTTTTATTTTTTCTCATCATCAATCAAAACCAACTCTGGCTCTTTTACTTTTACCGGATAGCTATAAAAGCCCAACTGCTCTGAAATTCTTTGACACGAACGATGAAGCATGTCGATATATTGATACTTGACGTCTTCACTATAGCGAATAGTAGGTACTGAAATAGATAAACCCGCAACGATATTCCCCATTCGATCATAGATTGGTGTAGCCAAACACCGAATGCCATGCTCTTGTTCTTCCAACCCTTCAGAAAAATGCTGTTGCCGAATAATTTTGAGCGCTTCAATCACCTGCTCGGTATTTTCCATCGTATTCGCCGTATGCTTTACAAACTCCACTTTCTTTAACAGCGAACTTACCGCTTCATTCTCTAAACCTGACAAAAGCATCTTCCCAATCGCAGTACTATATAAAGGACGTGGACGACCAATATCTGAATGGGTGATCAAATTGTACCGAGCATCAACCTTATGGGTGTGTACAAAGTAATCTTCCTCTAATACACCAAGGTGGACAGCTTCTCCTATCTTCTGAGATATCGAGACCATCTCTTTGTCTGCGATTTTTTCAAGGTCAATGTGCTCCAACGATCTCGAGCCTAGCTCAAACAGTTTAAGAGTCAGAGAGTAATCCTCTCCTTCTTTTGACACATAACCAAGAGTCACCATGGTTTCAAGGAAGTGTATGGTTTTTGCTTTGGACATCATTAGGCGCTGCGATAATTCAGATATGCCGTGTTTTTCATCTTCGCCCAAAGCATGCAAAATAGTGAACACCTTCAATACAGAAGAGACTTGTTCAGGTAATGTCGCTTTTTCTGTCATATCTATTTAACTATTTATTAATAACTTTGCCTATTGTAACAGCTTTAATATGAACCATCATTTATTTTAAAATACTATTTTGTTTTTTGAAAAACTGCAGTTGCAGAGCAAAAGTTAGAAGTGAGTAGAAATTTTTGAAATGGCCTTTCATTTTTAATTGATGGGTGATTTTTTTTTTGTTATGTTTACTGCACATGATGTTCAGGGCGTTCCTGTTCATATTTAATTAGGTACGTTGAGGAAATAGTAATGATTCTTGATTCATTTGATGTGAAAGGTAAAGTTGCAATCGTAACTGGTTGTGACACTGGTTTAGGTCAAGGTATGGCTCTAGGTCTTGCACAAGCAGGTTGTGATATCGTTGGCGTGAACATTGTAGAACCAACCGAAACAATCGAAAAAATCCAAGCAACTGGCCAAAAATTCATCGACATCCGTGCGAACCTAATGAAGCTGGACGACATCCCTTCAATCGTTAGCCGTGCTGTAGAAGAACTTGGTCGCGTTGACATTCTAGTAAACAACGCTGGTATCATCCGTCGTAACGACGCAATCGACTTCTCTGAGCAAGACTGGGATGATGTTATGAACATCAACATCAAGTCTGTATTCTTTATGTCTCAAGCAGTTGCTAAGCAATTCATGGCTCAAGGTAACGGCGGCAAGATCATCAACATCGCATCTATGCTTTCTTACCAAGGCGGTATCCGCGTTCCTTCTTACACAGCTTCTAAGAGCGGCGTAATGGGTATAACTCGTCTAATGGCTAACGAATGGGCGAAACACGGCATCAACGTTAACGCAATCGCACCGGGCTACATGGCAACGAACAACACTGCAGCACTACGTGCAGACGCAGACCGTAACCAAGCTATCCTTGAACGTATTCCTGCTGACCGTTGGGGTACACCTGAAGATCTCGCTGGTCCATGTGTATTCCTAGCTTCAAAAGCTTCTGATTACATCAACGGCTACACAATCGCTGTTGACGGTGGTTGGTTAGCACGTTAATCCACTTTGGATTAAAGATAACTGAGAAAGTGATTGTACTGCGATCACTTTCTCTATTCTCGGATTCACACCGGTGGTGTTAGTTCTAAGCGTTGACACACAGTGTTTAGAACTAACAATATATGGTTACGTTAACGTTAGTGAGCTTCTGGGGCCTTAGCTCCAAGCAGAAGACTGCTATAAGTTTAAATAATATACGCAACTACGGTTGCAGGAGAATATGATGAAAATTGCATTGATGATGGAAAACAGCCAAGCAGGCAAAAACGCAATGGTTCTTAATGAACTAAACACTGTTGCTGGTCCTCTTGGTCACGATGTATTCAACGTGGGTATGAGCGATGAAGCTGATCACCACCTGACGTACATCCACCTAGGCATCATGGCTAGCATCCTTATTAACTCTAAAGCAGTTGACTTCGTAGTTGCAGGTTGTGGTACTGGTCAAGGTGCAATGATGTCTCTTAACCTACACCCAGGTGTGGTTTGTGGTTACTGCCTAGAGCCATCTGACGCTTTCCTATTCAACCAAATCAACAACGGTAACGCTATCGCTCTAGCATTCGCTAAAGGTTTCGGTTGGGCTGGTGAACTAAACGTTCGTTACATGTTCGAAAAAGCGTTCACTGGTGCACGTGGCGAAGGTTACCCTAAAGAGCGAGCTGAACCACAACAACGTAACGCTGGTATCCTAAACGAAGTTAAAGCGGCAGTTGCTAAAGACAACTTCCTAGATACTCTACGTTCTATCGACCAAGAACTTGTTAAAACAGCTGTTGGCGGTGCTCGCTTCCAAGAGTGCTTCTTCAACAACTGCCAAGACGCAGAAATTGAAGCTTACGTTAAGTCTCTAATCGCTTAATTGTGAGAAAATCATTTATCGGGAATAGATGATTTGAAGCCAACCAGTACTGGTTGGCTTTTTTCGATTAAATATGGTCGAAATATTTTATTTTTTTATAAGACAGCTGCTTTATATAACTATATGAATAGTTGTTTTATTTTTGCTTATTACGCCTTGTTTCATTACGCGTTGAGATCAAATGACAACACGTAATACATACGGAGTTATCCTATGAACCAAATCAAAAAAGTTGCGATCATCGGCGAATGCATGGTCGAGCTAAGAAAAAACGAAGGTGCAGTTGAACAAGGATTTGGTGGCGACACTTTAAATACTGCTGTTTACCTTTCTCGTCTTACTCAATCTGCAGGTGTTGAGACGTCTTACGTAACTGGCCTTGGTAAAGATCCTTTCAGTGCTGAAATGCTATCAGCTTGGCAGCAAGAAGATCTTAACACAGAGATGGTGTTCTTATCTGAAACGAAATTACCGGGTATCTACACCATTCAAACTCGTGAAGACGGCGAAAGAAGCTTTTTCTACTGGCGTAATGATGCAGCAGCAAAATATTGGTTACGTGATGTTGAACTTGAAGCTCTAGAAGCACAGCTTTGCGAACATCAAATGATTTACCTAAGCGGTATCAGTGTTGCAATTCTTCCTGAAGATTGCCTGAAGTCTCTTATCAAAGTTCTGGCTAAGTGCCGCGCTAAAGGCGTTAAAATTGCTTTCGATAATAACTTCCGCCCTGCTCTTTGGTCTTCGATTGAAGATGCGAAGAGAGTTTACACTGAAATCCTAAAGATCACTGACATTGCTTTCCTGACTTTCGATGACGAAATCCTGCTTTGGGGTGACAGCGAAGAGAAGCAAGCAATTGAACGTACTCAAGGCTTCGGCGTTGAAGAGATTGTTGTTAAACGTGGTGCAGATGCGTGTTTCGTTATCACTAACGGTGAGCAAGTGACTGTTGCAGCAAACAAGATCTCAAACGTTATCGATACTACCGCAGCAGGTGACTCGTTCAGTGCTGGTTACCTAGCGAAAAGAATTCTTGGAGGCAGCGAAGAAGAGTCTGCTTCTTGTGGCCACTTAGTGGCTGGTACTGTTATTCAACACCGTGGTGCTATCATCCCAACGAGCGCTATGCCAAAAGTTTAAGGAAGAGAAAATGAAAGATTTAAACCAACAGCTATCTGAAATTAAAGTTGTTCCTGTAATCGCAATTAAAGACGCAAACAAAGCCGTTAAACTTGCACAAGTTCTTAGCGAAAACGGCCTACCATGTGCAGAAGTCACTTTCCGTACTGAAGCGGCTGTTCAGGCTATCAAAAACATGCGTGAAGCTTTCCCAGATATGCTAATCGGTGCGGGTACCGTGCTGACAACTGCACAAGTTGACGAAGCAATCGACGCAGGCGTTGATTTCATCGTAAGCCCAGGTTTTAACCCGACTACAGTAAAATACTGTCAGCAACGTGGAGCCACTATCGTACCGGGTGTAAACAACCCTAGCCTAGTTGAGCAAGCAATGGAAATGGGGCTGCGCACTCTTAAGTTCTTCCCAGCGGAACCTTCAGGCGGCGTTAACATGCTTAAAGCTCTAACGGCTGTGTATCCAGTGAAATTTATGCCAACTGGCGGCGTTAGCCCGAAAAACGTTAACGACTACCTGGCAATCCCTAGCGTTCTAGCTTGTGGTGGTACTTGGATGGTTCCAAACGATCTCATCGACAACGAAAAATGGGATGAGCTAGCTGTACTTGTTAAAGAAGTCGCTAACGTCATCGCTTAATCACTTTGTCTATTCCCCTCCCTCGGGGAACTAATAAATTTAAACGCCTAACTTTCGTTAGGCGTTTCTGTTTATTTTACTTCTCTGTCAATTTCCAAATTTATAGTACGAGAACTGACCTATCCGTTCTGACGGAGAAACTTTTCGTATGTTTCTCTATCCGTAGCTTTACTCATGTTGCAAGTTATGAGTAACTACCAGAATTGAAAAGTCACTCAAATCACAAACATTCTTTTAGTACGAGTCAATATACTTAGAATCATACTGAAAGTTCGCTGTGAGTCATTCATATAAGGAAATACGATGAGACAAGATCTCAACACTATTCTGACAAAGTCTCAGCTTCTCATTACTGATGGTGCTGCCGGTACTCACCTAGAATCCATGGGATGTGACCTTAACGACGACCTGTGGACGGCAAAAATTCTTAAAGACAGCCCGAAATTGATCAAAAAACTGCACAAAGATTACTTCCAAGCAGGGTCTGATTTTGGTGTAACTGTAAGTTATCAAGCGACGATTGAAGGATACTCGAACAGAGGATTAACGAAACTCGAAGCCATCGAGCTGATCAAAGCATCAGCTTCCTTGTTGTTGGAAGCAAGAGAGGAATGGTGGGAAGAAGAAGGAAAAGCAAAAAATAGACGTTACCCTATTACCGCTGCATCTGTCGGCCCATACGGTGCATTTCTTGCCGATGGTTCAGAATACCGTGGCGATTACGAAATATCAAAAGAACAACTACGCCAATTTCATCAAGAACGTATCGAAATACTTTGGAATCAAGGTGTTGACCTTATCGCTGCTGAGACCATTCCCCGTTTAGATGAAGCCTTGGTTATCGCTGAAATTGTACAAGAGCTCGACGCAAAATGTTGGCTCACTTTCAGTGCTCAAAACGAATCGCAGATATGTAATGGACAAAACATTTCAGAATGTATCCGAGCACTAGAACCGTTCGACTGTATTGTTGCGGTAGGTGTCAACTGCACGGCTCCTCAGTTTATTGGCGGATTAGTTGAAAAGATCAATACGGAAACCGATAAACCAATCATAGTCTACGGAAATCTGGGCAATAGCTATGATCCGAATAGCAAGACTTGGTGCGCGCACGATAAAAATGGTACTACGAGTTACCTCAATTACGCTCAACAGTGGAAGAACCTGGGCGCGCGAATTATTGGTGGTTGCTGTGGTACAACACCAAATGAGATAAAGCAGATTTTTTCTGACGTTGAATAGCTTTCTCAATTGAGTACTTTTTAATTTAGAAAGGTTGGCATAGGTAGGTTCATACACGCTATGTCAACCAAATTCAATGAACGCACCGTTTACCTTTCCTGATAAATTCACATTTCATTGATCTTTTATGTCTTTCTTACATATCCATTACCCACATTCGTCGTTACCTATTCACAGACCAACTTGTGAACATTTAGAATAAGTTATAAGGAATAGTATATTGATTATTGATGAGAATTCTTCATTATCCATTCGTTTTTATGTTGAAGTTAATAAAGACAGAGCGATACAAAAAATATAAATACGTGGATGTATATAATGAAGTTAAAACCTTTTAAACAAAAAATGCATGGTGTGTTGACAACATCAATTGCCGTTTTCACTCTCTTTTCGTCAGTCAATGCAGCAGCAGCCGAATCAGCACTGAATGGAATTCTAAGTTCTGGAGAGCTCAAGTTCTGCTTTGAATCTGGTTATATTCCGTTTGAAATGACCGATAAAAATGGCCGATATGTTGGATTTGATATTGATATTGCTAAACAAATGGCACGTTCGATCAATGTTAAGTTTGTACCTGTTAATACCGCTTGGGATGGTATTGTCCCTGCGTTAAAGACAGGGAAATGTGACTTTATCGGCGGCATGACGATTACGCCTGAGCGTAATTTAAGCGTGAACTTTGCAGACCCTTATATCGAAGTCGGTCAGACAATTCTCCTTTCACCTAAACTTGCTGATAAAATTCACTCTTTCCGCGATTTGAATAATGAAACGTATATTGTATCCACTCAAATGGGAACAACCGGTGCAGAAGCGGCAAGGAAATACCTATCAAGAGCTAAAATTGAACTCTACGAAACATCAGCTGATGCTGTGCTACAAATAGCAAATGGTCAAGCAGATGCCTTTGTCTATGATTTCCCTTATAACGCTATGTATGAGGCGCAACACAACGATAAAGTGATTCATCTAGACAAGAGTTTTACATTCGAGCCACTAGGTTGGGCTGTTCGACAGAGCGATCCGGATTTCCTCAACTTCTTAAATAACTTTCTCCGCCAAATTAAAGGTGATGGCACCTATCAACGGATCCATGACAAATGGTTCAAATCAGATAAATGGGTCGATAGTATTCAATAAAAACGATATACCTCCCTCAGATAGGGCTTGTTGGGACAGGCCCTACTATCAAATCATCGCATCAGACTTAAATACGGCAAAATGCTGGTCAATGTTTATACTTGATATAAATGAATAGTTTTAGGGGGTACGTAATGGAAATAGACCAGCACGAAATGTCAGATCTGTTTGAACAGCTAGGCCTTGGCAGTTCGCCTCAACAGATTGAAGACTTTATTAAGACCCATCGGAATAAAAGAGACACAACTTCAATATATGAAGCAAGCTACTGGACAAAAGCACAGGCAGATTTTTTAAAACAGGCTTTAGAGCAAGATGCTGACTGGGCTGAACTTGTGGATCAACTCGACGTTATGTTACGGGACTAGTAAAACCAACCTGTATCGAATCTAAGTTGGGGTCATAAATGGCCCCCACTTTGGGTAAATACAATTGACTTCACTATGGATACCGAATACAGCACTGACAACAAACCTGCGTCTTAGTCACGAGTTAAAAAAGCGTATTCTAGCCCTATTTGCTTACGAATCTCATCCATGTTTCCCATGGTATTAACCGTGTCTTGCCAACTTATGACATCGCTCTGCAGTTTACCTTCAGAAAGACAGCGCATAACCTCTTCGATTTGATACTCAAAACCTGTTGCTCTGAAAGGTAATTCGACAACCAGCTCTGCTTCACCAACAACACGAAGCACAGCTTTCGAAGCAGCCCAGAACATATTGTCAATGAAAATGCTGCCTTTACTGCCGTAGATAGAAAAGCTGTTCTCCATTTCCGTATTTAAGGCACAAGTAAACTGGCTAGCGACTCCGTTATAATCAAGAATCACACTAGTACGTTCATCAACATTCGTCTCCCCAATTATCCCATTAGCTACGATTGAACTCGGTTCTCTTTGCATCACGAACTGCGACATAGTGAGATTGTAAATACCGACATCTAGCAAAGCACCACCAGCGAGATCATTATTCAGCAGGCGATCACTGTTATCACGAGGAGCGTTAAATGCGAACGACGAATTCATTACTTTTACGTCACCAATGCGTTTTTCATCCAGCCAGGCACGTACTTGTTGCCACACAGGTAAAAAACGTGTCCAAACCGCTTCCATTAAAAAGGTCTGATTTTTTTGTGCTAAATCAACCAGCTCTTTTGCTTGAGCAGCACTCACTGTAAGTGGTTTTTCACACAGAACCGCCTTACCAGCAATCAAACATTGTTTAGCACATTCATAGTGAAATCGATGAGGATTAGCGATATAAATTGCATCTACCTGCGGATTCTCGATCAGCGTTTGATATTGATCGTACGCATTTTCACACTCATACTCCTGAGCAAATGACTTCGCTCGTTCAAGACTTGAACTGGCGACAGCATAAAGGCTGGCATTAGGTACGACTTTAAGTGCTTGCGCGAAATTATGGGCAATTCTACCCGGGGCAATAACCCCCCAATTAAATACGTTATCAGCCATAAATGTTCCTTGATTATTTCACCTCACTATAACAGAGCCATCAAATAGAAATGAAGTGTCAGCGTCCCATTATGTCAACTCGTTAACCCTCACCTCATCAGATCTCGATCGAGTTGCTCGGTGAGGGCATTTATTTAATCGAATAACGCTACTTGTTTAAGCTACGCCGCCAGAACCAAATGCTTCAGCATAGACTTGACCACTCGGTACACCTAAATGACGTAACTGGTTTATGTAGTGAGACATAAACCCTTTAGGCCCACACACATAGAAATCGGCTTGTTTAAAGTTATTCGGCAAAACCTCAGCTAACTCTATTGGTGCTGGCTTCATACCTTTTCCGCTCATATCATGTTGATCATAGAAGTAGTTAACCGTCATCCCTTTTTTCTCAAATCCATCAGTAACCGACTTAAATGCATGAACTTGAGGGTTGCGTGCACTGTGAATAAAATATACCGAATCTAAAGCATCCTTGCTGTTAAGGTGACTGCTTATCGCCATCATAGGAGTGATTCCAACACCGCCGCTAAGTAAAACAATTGGTCGTTCGGTTTGCTCGTTCAACACAAACTCACCAAAAGGTGCGGAAACCTCAACCACATCACCTTGCTGTATTTCGTCATGCATATAGTTAGAAACAAACCCCGCAGGTTGTTGCTCGGTTGCGGTCTCCTTTTTAATCGAGATTCGCAACGATTCTTCACCAGGGGCCTGAGAGAGACTGTACTGACGAGGTTGATATACACCGGTTTCTTTTACAAAGACACGAACACTGATGTATTGTCCCGGCTTGAACAATGGTAAAACACCACCATCCGTAGGTTGCAAATAAAAAGAAGTAATTTCTTCACTTTCTGCAGCTTTGCTACTTACACGGAACGGACGCCACCCAGTCCAGCCTTGCCCTTGATTAACCGATTCCTCATACAGCTTTGATTCGACATTAATGAACAAATCAGCGAGCTGCTGATACGCTGCAGCCCAAGCTTCAATAAGCTCTTCGCTAGCCGCATCGCCTAAAACCTCTTTAATCGAAGCCAGCAGGTGTTTACCCACAATCGCGTATTGCTCGGCGCGAATCCCGAGACTGGTGTGCTTGTGGGCGATACGTTCTACCACTGACAATAGTACCGATGGGTCATTAATGTTTTCGGCATAAGCAAGCACGGCCATTGCAAGTGCTTGTGGCTGATTCCCTGTTTTTTGATGAGACTGATTGAAGATATTTTTCAATTCCGGATTATGCTTAAGCATCCGTTGATAGAAATGGGTCGTGAGTGCCACACCGCTCTCTCGCAAAACTGGAACCGTCGCTAACACTAAAGACTTCTGACTTTCTTTCATATGAAATTTCCTATGTAATTTCGTTTTTTTGTTATTTATTCATATACTGCACTCAATAACGTTGAAAGGGAGTAACCATTCCTACCGTTATTAAGCTTGACCTGAACTCGTTGATGCAGCTCTGAATCCTGCATCTTGAGGTCACTTGTGTATAATAAGCAAGTTATCAAACTTGATGGGTTCAACATTGAATAACAAACGCTCAAGCTATTAGCCTTATTAAAATATGATTTGTTGAGCATGACTGATAGCAATGAGCATTCGTTTGTCGATAAGGGCTATCCTGGATGACCGTCTGCGCGCGGACGCAGCAGCATGACACCAAACTTCAGGACAAATAAACTGAATGCGACGATCCAAAGCGCAGCGGCAATATTCACCATCAACACCATTTGCTGCGGCCAAAAAGCAACGCCTAAACCACGAACTAGAGCAGCAAGTATCACAGCTGAAAATGCAAGCCACATACTCGGCCCCTGATAAATCATGCGACCGGTATGCCCCATGGTCACACGAGAGATCATCGATAAAATCAGTCCACCAATCGCACCAATAGCAATCACATGCAGCATGTTGTGAGATACAAATGAACCATTAGAAATAATACTTAAACTGGCTAACGCTTTTATAAACAGCCCCAAGGGGATACACGCATAAGTAAAATGCAAAGACCACACTAACGGCTCTTTAAAGGTCGCCCAAGGCTTCCAACGCAACAAACGCACCAATTGCATGACTGCAGCAAACAGCATAATTGTGGGGCTGATCTGCATATCAGTTAATGGAAAAAAGCTCACAGCGAATAACAGCACCAGAGGGAAGTTGGCAGCAGCATCCAACCAAAACATCGGTTCGGGCTTTGCAAAGTTGAAACGACGTGCAGTGAAAAATGGAATCACTCGCCCGCCCATAATTGAAATAAGTAATACAAACCACCACAACATCGCTTGCCAAACCGCGGTCGAAGGGAAAGGCGGCATGCCCTTAATCGTTGCGTAACTTGCATAGTTAGCAACGATGGCTAAAACGAAAAATGGTAAAAATATCAGATTACGATAGCCTTTTGCTTTCACCACTCGAATCGAAATTTCATAAGCGACCAAAGCTAAGAATAGAGCTTCTACGGATGATGTCAGCCAAAGCGGTACTTCGGTCCAAAATAATATTCGAGGTAATACCCAAAGGATGACAAGCACGGCAAGCCACTTATCTTTAGTACCGTTTACACCCGTCCAATTTTGCACTGCGGTTAATAGAAACCCCGCAACAATCGCCATAGCAAAACCAAAAAACATCTCATGTACATGCCACCATAATGCAGGTACCTGTAACTGCGCTGGTTGACCATACTGAAAAGCATAAACCCAGATAACAATTGCGAGAACTGCATATATACTGCCTAACAGGAAGAAAGGTCTAAAACCTAAGCGTAATAATGGGGTAATTTTGTCTTCCACACTCTTATCGGTGATATTGAGCATAAATAATCTATTCCTAACCAAACATGTTAATAACTATCATTAAGTATTACACAAACCGTGCCAAAATTAAGATACTGATTTTATTGGATATTAATAAATACTCGTTGACAAGAGTGTTGTATTAATTACATCATCAGGCCATCAATGAACTCAATCACGCACTCTAATGAACAAACAACACACACCACCTTCCGTCGAACAGGTACTTTTAAACATTGCCGTTGAGCTAAATATGGGTGAACCTTCAACTGATCACTACCAAAAACTCATTGATGCCCTGCAACAAGTACTGCCATGCGATGCTAGTGCGCTGTTTACCCTTGATAAAGATCAGAACTTAGTCCCAGTTGCAATGAACGGTTTGTCTTCCGAAGTATTTGGCAGACGTTTTGTACCAGACTTTCATCCAAGACTCGCCATGATCCTAGCGAATCGCAAGCCAGTACGATTCCCAGAAAGCTCAAGTTTGCCTGATCCTTTTGATGGATTATTAAGTGAAGATATACACCACAAAATCGATGTTCACTCGTGTATGGGCTGTAGTTTATACGTCGGCGACAACCTAGTGGGAGCTCTGACGCTGGATGCCGAAAAACCCGGTGCTTTCAACGATATTCCAGACAAAACCATCGAAACATTCGCCGCTTTAGCGGCTGGGATCATTCGTAACATCAGCCTGTTTGAAGCATTAAGAAAAGCCAATCAACAACAGCGAACTGTCAATCAACTTCTTATTGATGAAGCTCGAAACAAAGGTGGTGAACTGGTAGGCATTAGCCCACAAATACAAAGGCTATCCGCCAACATCGAAATGGTTGCTCGCTCTAACTACGCAGTACTCATCAGTGGAGAAACTGGAACGGGGAAAGAAGTGGTTGCACATCAGATCCATGGCCAAAGTTTACGTAACGATAAACCTATGGTGTACGTCAATTGTGCAGCACTTCCAGAATCAATCGCTGAAAGTGAGCTGTTTGGACATGTAAAAGGCGCTTTTACTGGAGCGAACTCGTCGCGCGCAGGCAAATTTGAACTGGCTGACGAAGGGACTATATTTCTAGATGAAATTGGTGAGCTACCACTGCTGCTGCAAGCCAAACTACTTCGCGTGATTCAGCAAGGCGAAGTCCAACGTGTCGGAGCCGATAAGAACCATATCGTGGATGTCCGAATCATTGCCGCGACAAACCGAGACTTGGCTCAGGAAGTCCATGAAGGACGTTTTCGCTCTGATCTTTTTCATCGCTTAAATGTGTTCCCTATCCAAGTGCCACCACTGCGAACTCGTGAAGGAGATATACCCGTATTGGTTGGCCACATACTGGATAATATTCGCCGTCAGTTTCATCTCAAAACATTACACATTCACCCCAATGCTATGAAATTGCTTGAGAAACAATCCTGGCTAGGGAATGTGCGCGAACTGGAACATACCTTAATGCGGGCCGGATTACACGCAATGCAGAGTCATTCGGAAATGATTGAGCCTATTCACTTTATCAATGATTTTGACCTGTCTCAAAATTCAGAAGAGCAAGCAACAGACCGATCCGGCTCAGTAACGCTGCCTAATAACCCCTTGCCAATGCGCGTTGCAGTAGAAGCTTTCCAAAAACAACTGATTGAGCACGCACTGCAGATAAATAATGGTATATGGGCGCAAGCCGCACAGTTTCTAAAAATGGATCGCGGCAATTTGTTCAAAATGGGCAAAAAGCTAGGGGTACAAGTTACTGAAACTCTAAAGTAAATTACATCGCCGTTGTTAATTTAACAACAATCGATGTAATTTAAACAACAAACGCACAGCTATGAAATTAAAATAACTAATAAAAACAACAAGTTAAAAACTGGCACATTCTCTGCTATATCAGTAATGAATTTTATAGGCTGCCAAGCTCTTCAAGGTTGGCGGCCTGCTACTATATTTATCACTGGAGCCCAACTATGTTCTGTATTCAATGTGAACAAACCATTCAAACCCCTGTAGCAAAAGGATGCGCGTATTCTCAAGGTATGTGCGGCAAAACAAGTGATGTTTCGGATCTTCAAGATATATTAGTGTATACACTGCAAGGCGTGTCTTTCTGGGCTAACCTAGGTCGTCAATACCAAATCATTGATAACGAAATTGATGAATGGGCACCAAAGGCCTTTTTTGCAACCTTAACCAATGTAAACTTCGATGAGAAACGAATCATCGAATTTGCAAATCAAGCCTACCAGTACAAGCAACGCTTAGAACAACAAGTGAGAGCCGCTGCCACCTTAGCTAATACTGCTATTCCAGCCCTTTCACCAGCTGCTCAGTTTGAGCTGCCAACAGATCGTGAATCTTTGTTGAAGTTCGCTCCTCTGGCTGCGGTAAACCGCGGCCATGAAACTGTGAATCCTGATGTTATGGGCCTGCGCTTACTTTGCTTATATGGATTAAAAGGCGCGGCGGCTTATTTAGAACATGCACGTGTTCTGGGACAAAGCGATGCAGAGGTTCACTCTGAGTACCATCAAATCATGTCTTGGCTTGGTACAGAGCCGCAAGACTTAAATGAACTATTAAATTGTTCAATGCAAATTGGCTTAATGAACTACAAAATTATGGCGATGCTAGACAAAGGCGAAACCGAAACCTTTGGGCACCCTGCCCCGACACAAGTCAATGTAAAAACAAAGAAAGGCAAATGCATCCTTGTCTCTGGCCATGATCTACACGATTTAGAAAAAATCCTTCAGCAAACTGAAGGCAAAGGTATCAATGTCTATACTAACGGAGAAATGTTACCTGCTCATGGCTACCCGGAATTAAATAAGTACCCTCACCTGGCGGGTAACTACGGCAGCGCTTGGCAAAACCAGCAAAAGGAGTTTGCCAACTTCCCTGGTGCCATTGTAATGACATCAAACTGCTTACTAAATCCTGAGGTTGGTCAATACGCAGATCGATTATTTACCCGCAGTATTGTTGGTTGGCCAGGGGTTGCACATCTGGAAGGCGACGATTTTTCTGATGTTATTGAGTGTGCATTAGCTCAAGACGGTTTCCAGCACGATGAAATTGAACAAATGATCACTGTCGGCTTTGGTCGTAATGCATTAATGGAAGCGGCTCCCGCTGTCATTGATCAAATAAAACAAGGCAATATCAGCCACTTCTTCCTTGTCGGAGGCTGTGACGGTGATAAAGCAGAACGTAATTACTACAACGAATTTACTAAACAAACACCGGAAGACAGTCTAATTCTGACTTTGGCTTGCGGTAAGTTCCGCTTTAACAAAGAACAACATGGTGAAATCAATGGTATTCCTCGTCTGCTCGATGTCGGTCAATGTAATGACTCCTACTCAGCGATTCAGCTTGCATTAGCGCTTGCTGACGAATTTGATTGTGGCGTCAATGATCTCCCACTGACGTTAGTTCTGTCGTGGTTTGAACAAAAAGCAATTGTAGTTTTACTTACACTACTAGCGTTAGGCGTGAAAGGGATATATACCGGCCCAAGTCAACCAGCATTCCTCACCGATAACCTTATGGCAATCATTCAGGACAAATTCGACTTACGAGCAATCTCGACAGTTGAACAAGATTTACACCAAATCTTATCTGAAAAGAACGCCGCTTGATTCAAAGCTTATTGACCTAGTTCACTGGTGGAGCTCGCTCCACCAGTTATCTTGACGAGGATACTATGGAATATTTTCAATGGCCGACTCAAGCGGCCGCGCAGTTGGTGTGTACCGGAAAATGGCAAGAAACACCAGACTGTATTAGCTTTACCTTGGCAAGCAAACAGCCAGACCACCTATTCAACTTCATACCCGGTCAGTTTATTACCTTAGGTGTTGAAATAGACGGGGACATGGAATACCGAGCTTATTCTCTAAGCTCAATCCCTGACCAAAAAGAGCTTCAGTTAACGGTTAAAAGAGTGACTGGAGGAAAAGTATCAAATTACCTCAACGACCATCTACAAGTGGGTCAGGTTCTGGATGTATTACCACCTGCGGGACAATTTCACCTTCAACAACCTCACACTGAGAAATTGCTACTACTGAGCGCAGGCTGTGGAATAACGCCGGTTATGTCGATGGCTAAAACGTTACTGGCAAACAATGGTAATCAAACGGATATTCACTTCATTCACGCAGCCACTTGTGCACAACAGCTCATCTACCATGCAGAACTTTTAGAAATGGCTGAGCATTATTCTCGCTTCAAACTCGACATTATATTGGAAGACGCTACGGGCACGGATTATATAGAGGGAAGACTCACTCAGGCAGCTTTGGCTAACTACTGTCCAGATATTGCCCATCGGAGTGCGTTTCTATGTGGTCCAGTCGGCTTTATGCAGGTAATGCAAGAAAACCTCGATCAACTAGGTATGGATATGAGTCGATTCTATCAGGAGAGTTTTACTCCAGCTGAATCGACACAGCCAGAAGTCGATAAAACCGCGATTAAAGCCGATGCATTAGCGCATGCAACCGTCTTTGTCCCATCATTCGGAGCGCAAACTCAAATAACAACCGGTGGTTTACTCATCGATGCCCTAGAAGCTGCCAAAGTCCCCGTTATTGCTGCTTGCAGAAGTGGAATATGTGGTTCATGTAAATGTAAAGTTAACCAAGGTGAATACATGCGAACCAGCACGGAAACCTTAACAGAGAAAGAAATTGCAGATGGTTATGTTTTAGCATGCTCCTGTCAGATACACTCCGATGTTGAAGTTTCCTTATCCTAGAAGACTTTTTGGGTCGACCAAAATTTCGATTGTTCTTATTAATTTCAAGGCCGAGCCTAAGCTCGGCCAAACCAAAACTGGACAGTATGGTTTAACTTTTATGACAAGTTCTGATTCAACTTCTCAGCGAGTTCAATCAAGTCACGTTTAGTGTTTTCAATGTCTTCAATATGATGGTGAACCGTGTTTTTGTTCAAGGTCATATACGGGATAGTCAACGTCGCAAGCACATCGCCTAACACGCCCCAAATCGGCACACTGATGTTAGTTACTCCCATGATCTGCGGACTTTCACCCACATAGTAACCACGCTCTCTTGTCGCGTCGACATGGCTCAATGCATGAGCTTTTTCTTCTGGTGTTGCATCCAATCTGTTTAAGACGGCCTGACGTTTTTCTTCAGTTAAGAAACTCAGGAATACAATACCGGAACCTGAAGAACAGATATCAATTTGTGAGCCTAAACGCAGACTGAACCCCATTTTATAGGGACTTTCATGACGAGCGATAACTCGCATTTCACCATTACGGTAAGTCGATAAATGACAAGATTGATTCACTCGTTTACAGATATCTTCCATTAGAGGTGTCGCGCGCTTTAATAACTGAGCAATCGGAGGGTGCTGGTTGGATAAAGCGAACATCTTCAGCGTGAGCGCGTAAGTCGATGTGTAACTATCAAATTCAATGTACTGTTTTTCCACCAGCACTGAAAGCATACGAAAAATCTCGTTGATACTTTTGTCGAGACTCTCAGCGATTTGTTTTTTGCTCAAAGGTTCATCTTGTTGTGCAAGCAGTTCGAGAATGTCTAACCCCTTCTCTAATGCTGGTGCTCTATATTCAGTTTTTTTAACTGATTCCATTACCATTTACTCAAATTATTTTCATCAAAACGAGAGGGATAATACCAATCTGGATAAGTTAATGTTCAGATAATTGCTTAGAAAAAAACGCTAAGAACAAGGCATAGATTGCAGCTAACTAGTTATTCTAATTACAAAATCTATAACGCAGTTATTGGCGTTTTTAGCAAGCAAGAATGAACTGTAACTTATGTAGCTTGGTATAATACTCGAAATTGATTCGGTTTACCTTAAAACTGAAACAACCCCAGACAGTGCTGAGGTTGTTTTGATACCGGTGTCTAATTTTACTTAATTAAACCCATCAGTTCTGGCAGTGTCATAGAGATTGCTGGGATATATGTCACCAACATCAAAACACCGAAGATCACGACAAAGAATGGCAGTAGCGTCTTAATCACGGAATCGATACTGATACCACTGACCTTACAGCCGGTGAAAAGTATCGGCCCTACCGGAGGTGTAATTGTACCTAGCGATAAGTTAAATACTAACAGGATACCGAACTGTACTGGATCCATACCTAAGCCCATACAAATAGGCAGGAAGATAGGTGTGAAGATCAGTACCGCCGGTGTAGGGTCCATAAATGTACCCACAAACAGCAAGATAACGTTAATAATCAATAGAATGATAATTGGGTTATCTGTCAGTCCTAACAGGAAGTCTGCAATCATTCCAGGGATTTGCGTGAACGCCATTACCCAAGACATGATTGACGATGTTGCCAGCATGAAGATAACAATTGCCGTCATTTTTGCTGATTGTAGCAAGATATCAGGTAGTCTAGTGAAATCCAGAGAACGGTACATTGCACTCAGTAACAGTGAGTAAACGACTGCAATTGCCGAAGCTTCAGTTGCTGTAAACACACCACCTAAGATACCTCCGATGACCACGATGATCAGAGACAAGCTTGGGATAGCGTCAACCGTAACCTGCATGCACTCTTTTAGAGTCATACGGTGTTTAGCAATGTAACCACGGCGCTTCGCCATAATACCTGCAACCGTCATCACACCTAGGCCCCAAAGGATACCTGGAATATAACCACCCATGAACAATGCTGAGATAGAAACACTGCCAGCAACTGTTGCGTAAACAATCAGTGTGTTGCTTGGTGGAATTAACATGCCTGTCGGTGCAGACGCAATGTTAACGGCGGTACTAAAACGCTTGTCGTATCCTTCTTTTTCTTGAATCGGAGACATGATGCCACCAATAGCAGCCGCAGATGCGACACCAGAGCCACTGATTGAACCGAAAAGCATGTTCGATACAACGTTGGTCTGAGCAAGAGAACCCGGGAAAAAGCCACTGACGATTTTAGAAAAGTTAATTAACCGTATCGCTATACCACCGTTATTCATTATGTTACCGGCAAGAATAAAGAACGGAATTGCCAGCAGTGCGAAGGAGTCTAAACCAACGAACATGCGTTGAGCCGAAGTGACCATTGCGCCCTGTCCAGGCAAAATAACCATCATTGCGCCGAAAGATGAAATACCGACCGCGATTGCAATTGGTGCACCAATGACTAAAAAGAAAACCACACCAGCGAACATAATTAAGGCAGCTGTTAATGCTAAGTCCATGACCCACTCCTACTCTGCCGACGAACGTAATTGCTTCCAGCGTTCAACTAGTTGCAATTCGTTATGAATAAAATAAAACACCATTAACGCGCCACTGATTGGAATAGCGGCGTAAATTGTTCCCATAGGGATTTGAAGCGCTGAGTCTAACTGCCACATCTGACGTGTCGCACTGCTGTAACCACCAAAGATCATGATGGAGAGAGCGAATGTGACAATAGCAAGCTCGATAAATGCTTCTAGGATAATCTGTGCTTTTTGGGAAAACTTCTCTTTAATAAAAGAGATCGCCATATGTTCTTTCAAACCAAATACATAGGCACTACCAAACAGCACCAACCAAATAAATAGGTAACGTGAAAGTACTTCACTCACTGCACTTGGATCGTTGAAAACATAACGAACAATCACTTGATAAGTTACAAGAATCGTCATTAAAGCAACGAGGGCAATACAGAACCAGGAAACAAGAGTGTCTAACCAGCGTTTAGCTGTGGACACAATTCCAAATAAGCCACTTGGAGAATGGTCTAACATAACTTCTTACCTTTTTATGGCTAAGGCCGATTTAAGGCTAAATAGGGCCGAGCAAGTGCTCGGCCATCACATAGTTTGGGATTATTGTAGAGCTACAACTTTCTCAAATAACGCTTTTTGCTCAGGAGATTTCACTAGGTCTTTTTGTAGACCGCTACATGCTTCTTGGAAAGGTTTAATATCAACTTCTACAAACGTTGCACCCTTATCCATCGCTGTTTTCTTAGCTGTTTCGATTTGAGCGTTCCACAATGCGAACTCGTTAACTGTGCTCTCTTTCGCTAGCTTTTTGAACGTCGCTTGGTCTTCTTTAGACATTGTAGATAGGAAGTAGCTGCTTGCTACTACTAGATCAGGAACCATTAGGTGACGAGTCGCAGAGAAGTATGGAGCAACTTCGTATTGCTTAAGGTCAGCGTAAGTGATTTCGTTGTTTTCGGCACCATCAAGAACGCCTTGTTGTACAGCAGTGTAAACTTCACCTTGGCTCATTGGTACGCCAGTACCGCCCATGCAAGAGAGCATCTTGATCATAGTGTCAGATTGCATTACACGAATTTTTTGACCTTTCATATCAGCCACTGTGTTTACTGCGCCGCCTTTGGTGTACATGCTACGAGCACCGGCAGTGTAAGCAGTAAGGACTTCGAAACCAAACTTCTGAGTTGAAGCAAATAGGTCATCAAGTACGCCTGAAGTGAACACTTTTTCTTGGTGCTCAGGACCAGTGTATACGTAAGGCATACCGATTACTGAGAAAGTTTTGTCGTAGTTTTCAACGAGCGGGTTAGCAACAACCGCCATTTGAATAGCGCCGTTTTGTACTAGCTCAAGCGCTGCACGTTGGTCGCCTAATAGTTCGTTAGGGAAAATATTCAGTTTGTAACGACCATCCGTTTCTTTGTTTAGCTTCTCACCAAATTCTTTAAGCGCCAGGTATTGAGGGTGCTTGTCTGATTGGTTGAAAGCCGCTTTGATTTCAGTTGCAGCAGAGGCAATTGAAGAGTAACTCAGTGCGCTACCAACAACTGTTGCGATAGCCGCTAATTTTAAGGCAGATTTCTTAAACATCATGTTTCTCCGTAGAATACAGTTTTAAAACTTCTTATCGAATTTCGTTCATATCAACGAAATCCATGTCGTCGAATGTTTGGTTCTCACCTAACATTCCCCATACAAAGCTGTAGTTTTGCGTGCCACATCCTGAGTGAATTGACCAGCTTGGCGACAGAACCAGTTGGTGGTTTCTTACGACAATGTGGCGAGTTTCTGTTGGCTCACCCATAAAGTGGAATACCACTTGAGATGGCTGAACATTGAAATATACATAAGCTTCCATACGACGCTCATGAGTATGAGCAGGCATAGTGTTCCAAACGCTACCTGGCTTAAGGTGTGTAACGCCCATACATAGCTGACATGTAGGCAGTACATCCGGGTGCAGGTATTGGTTAATCACACGATCGTTAGCCGTTTCTAAAGAACCCAACTCAACAACACGTGCTTCAGTTCGTAAGATTGAGCGTGATGGATAGGTGTGGTGCGCTGGAGCGCTTAAACAGTAAAGTTTTGCAAACTCACCTTCTAAAGCGCGAAACTCGATGTCCTGTTCGCCTTTACCCAAATAAACCGCATCTAAATGCTCAAGAACGTAAACACCATTTTGTGTACGAACTTCAGCTTTCTCACCTAAGTTAACGATACCCAGTTCGCGACGTTGCAAGAAAAAGTCTGTGCCGAAAGATTTGTTATCAATAAAATCTTCTAGTTTCAGGGCTTTTTCACTTGGGCTGATGCCCATCGCAACAACGCGGTCAATATGACTATAAACAACCGTAATTTCACCATCAGTAAATAGTTGTTCAGTAAGGAATTCTTCTCTTAAACGATCCGTATCGTACGCTTTAGCGTCTTTTGGATTGTTGTTGTAATTAATGTGCATAGCACCCTCCTTTAAGATGGGAGAAATTTAGCACCTATTCATATTTGAACAAAATCATTCATATTTGATTTGTGATCGTTTTATAACTTTCACGCTCAGATCACCCACATTTGTTGAGCTAACTCAAACTAAATGCAGATTAATGGAAGAGATTGGATAGCCTGAGTGTGTTTAAGAAGTTTGTTAAATTGAAAATCCACTTAGATGCGACCATTTTCAAATTGGTTGCACTTTGGCAACAGATATCTTGTCACCTTCGCAAAGTAACTTGGCCATGTTCTACAAATAAATACAACAAAACCCGCCTGTTAGCGGGTTTTGTTGTTAAATTAAAGAGGCTTTCTTACCGTATGATTTTAGAAGCCACGTCTTCTTCACTATCAGAATAAGCTTCAGCGATCGATCGACACTGTTCCGATATTTCAACGAATACATCCAGCATATCGGGATCGAAATGGCTCCCACGTCCTTCCAGCATGATGGTCATCGCCTTTTCATGGGAAAAAGGAGGCTTGTAAACTCGTCGGCTAATTAATGCGTCATACACATCTGCGATTGCCATAATACGAGCGGAAACTGGAATCGCTTCTCCAGCTAACCCTTCTGGATAACCAGAACCATCCCACTTTTCTTGATGGCTATAAGCAATCTCTTTTGCAAACAATAAGAAGTCACTGGCAATCGTTAGCTTCTTTTCTGCTGCGACTAACGCATCTCGGCCATACACGGTATGCAGTTTCATTATCTCAAACTCTTCTTCAGTCAGCTTACCGGGTTTAAGTAGTATGGCATCAGGCACCCCAACTTTTCCGATATCGTGTAATGGCGCCGCTTTGCATAACTGGGTAATGTTTTCGGGTGTTAAGAGTTCCGAAAATTTAGGATGTTCACATAATGCTTCTGCCAGTAACTTTACATAAAGTTGTGTACGCCGAATATGATTACCCGTTTCAGGATCTCGTGATTCCGCCAAAGCCCCCATAGCTTCCATAGCGACATCGTGGAATTCATCTAATTGCCGAGTTCGCTCTAGAACTTTCTCTTCAAGAATACGGTTTTGATTTTTTAATAAATCGCGAGCTTCTTTGAGTGCCAAGTGATTTTTCACTCGTTCAAGAACAATGGGTGGACTAATCGGTTTCGTGATGTAGTCAACTGCACCTAGCGATAATCCTTTGGTCTCATCTTCCACCGCAATCTTAGCTGTCAAAAACATAACTGGAATGTCCCGCGTTACGTCATCACTTTTCAATCGCTCGCAAACTTGATAGCCATCCATCTCTGGCATCATCACATCTAACAACACGAGATCAGGAGCAGGTTCGGACGCGGCAAGTTTCAACGCTTTCTCACCGTTGGTTGCAATTTTTGTTTTATAGCTATCTTTAAGAATATTGTTAAGCAAAGAAATATTCGCTGGTGTGTCATCAACAATCAGTATCGTTTTTTTGTCACTCATATTCCATTCCTTTCACTCAACCAGTATGTTGTCTTAACAACTTAGCCGCGTTTCCAAAATCAAAATCCTTTATTGCTTGAGCTACCTGTTGATAAACCAAATCCGTATAGGCTTCTTTGATCAAATTCCGCAGCTGGTCAAACTTATCGATAGACTCACCATCATCATTATCGAGCAAAGCCAACAACTCAGAGATATCTAAATCAGCTTTTTGAGGTAGATGTTTTTTTAGGTATCGAACAACCGCTGCCGCAGATTCATATTCAAAGCTCTCAATATTTTCTGCCAGCTCTCGATAGAAGTTCGTTGGTGCATAGCTTTGGATTAACGCTTTATTTGTAACGAAGCACTCTTCGGATTCTCCATCATCCTGTTCCAATAGACCTAGTAGCGAATCCAGTACTGCCACATACTGATCAACGCTCGCTCGCTCTCCTGCACTGGTATCTAATGCTTGTTCATCAAGACGCTCTAGGTAACCACTAAGCTCATCAATCAACTGAGTCAAGGCCGGTTGAAAGTCGCTCAAAGTTTGATTTATATCGCTTTCATCGGAGTCTTCTGAATTTATCGTACTTTCCAACATCTGTGCTTTCGCTTGCAAATCATGCGCACCAATGTTTCCAGCAACGCCCTTCACGGTATGTGCTACGCGTCCCGCATGCTGGCGATCATTTTGTTCAATCGCCTGTTGTATTTCATGAACAACATTTGCCTGATCGTTAACAAATCGCTTAATCAAGTCGAGATAGAGTACTTTATTACCCAATACTCTGCTTAGTCCCACTTCGATGTCTAAAGCTTCAATATCATTAGGTAAATCAATAGCTAACTGCTGAGTATTACGAGAATTCAAGTCAGGATGTTGCCGGCCAAGCCCTTCTCGCGGACGAATTCTTTCCGCCAACGTTCGATAAAGGAGCTCGATATCAATCGGCTTAGCAATATGATCTTGCATACCGGCTTCTAAACATCTTTCTTTATCACCCGACATCGCATTGGCTGTCATTGCGATGATAGGTATTTCATCAAACCGACTCTCTTTACGGATTTCTCTTGCTGCGGTGAAACCATCCATCACAGGCATCTGAATATCCATCAATACGATGTCATAGCTATTTTGTTTAACTTTTTCTACTGAGACAAGGCCATTCTCTGCGACATCCACTTCCATTCGGGCACGAGAGAGTAATTCAATAGCGACTTGTTGGTTAATCTCATTATCTTCAACCAACAGTACCTTTGCCCCGGTAACCTTGGAAACAAGTTCCAAATCTTTACCAGAAGAATCAGCCAAACGCTGAGTAGTCGTAACTTTACCCAAAGCTAACATCACAGCATCCAGCATTGAAGAACTCGATACAGGCTTACTTAGCAAACCTTCAACTTTGTTCGCAGCATAGCGCTGTACTTCAGATACATCATAAGAAGAAACTAAGATGATTTTAGGTGGTGAAGTTAACGTATCGTCGGAGTGAACAATCTCACTCAGTTCGATGCCATCCATACGCGGCATTTTCCAGTCTACAAACGCCAGACTAAATGGACGCCCTCGCTTTTCATACTTGGCTATCAGCTCAAGCGCTTCGGCACCAGAACCTGCAATAATGGGTTCAAACGTCAACAATTCGGCCGTTTGCTTCATAATCTGTCTGGCCATTGGGCTATCGTCAACAATCAATACTGGTAAACCGCGTAAGTCAGCATCCAGTGTTAAAGGTACACTCTCTACATCACTGTTTAGCCCGACGTTAATGGTGAAAGAAAATGTACTGCCTTTATCTGGCTGACTATCGACCCAAATATCTCCGCCCATAAGTTGACTCAGATTTTTACAGATACTTAACCCCAAACCGGTACCACCATATTTTCGCGTTGTTGAGGCGTCTGCCTGACTAAATGACTGAAAAAGCGCGCTAATTTGCGGTTTACTCATACCGATACCAGTATCAGTCACACTGAAAAGCAACTCAGCTCGATCGGAATACAGCGCTTTAACACAAACTTTGACGACGATTTCCCCCTTATCAGTAAACTTCACTGAGTTGTTTACCAAATTGATTAATATTTGCCCCAACCTCAGAGGGTCGCCAATGACTCCTCTCGGTACATCAGGCTCTACAGAAACCAAAAACTCTAGGTTTTTCTCACGGACTTTGACTGTGACCAGATTAATTAAAGTCTCAATGGCTTCATCCAAATTAAACGGAATACTTTCGATTTCTAACTTACCTGCTTCTATTTTCGAGAAATCCAAAATGTCATTGATGATTCCCAGCAGCGAATTCGCAGCAGAGTTAATTTTGGTGACATAGTCGCGTTGACGAGGTGATAGTTCAGTCTGAAGTGCCAAGTAACTCATACCAATAATAGCGTTCATTGGCGTTCGAATTTCATGAGACATGTTAGCTAAGAACTCACTTTTAGCTTGGTTAGCTTGATAAGCTTGCTCTCTGGCTTCCACCAGCTCTGAAATATCAGTAGAGACACCGCCAATTGCAAAGACTTTACCTTCGGCATCATAAACAGGGAATTTGAAAGAAATATAAGTCACCAAGCGGCCATCCGGCTCGGTCAATGTTTCTTCTAGCTGAAGAGTCTCCTTTTGCGCCATTACTTTTAAATCATTCTGGCGTAATAGCTGAGCTGTTTCGTACGGTAAGAAATCTTCATCTTTCAGGCCTATGCCAGATTCCTTGGTACGACTTACCACTTTTTGCCACACTTTATTGACGAGGATATAGTGGCCTTCAATATCTTTTAGGTAAATGAGTGCCGGTGAGTTATCCAATACTGCTTGCAACAGTTTTCTTGATTCTGCGAGATCTCTTTCAGCTTTTTTGCGCTCAGAAATATCTCTAAGAGAACACGCAACTAATATTCCGTTATCCGCCTCGATTGGACTAATATTAATTTCTACCGAAATCTTTTGCTTGTCTGCAGTTAAAACTTTTATTTCAACATCTTTGTCTTTAAAGAAATCTTTAATTGATGAAGCAAAAGACTCTTGACTCTCTGAATATTTACCCCGATCTTCTTCGGGTATCAGAACTTCAGCATACTGACCTATGAGTTGTTCGTTTTGGTAGCCAAACAGCATCTGTGCTTGATTATTAAGCATCATGATCTTACCGTACTCATTGGTAATAACCATCGGATCCGGCGCCCGTTCGAGTAAGCTAAAGAATTGATTTTTAGCTTTATTGAGTTCTTCAGTACGCTCTTCAACTTTATCTTCCAACTCATCCCTAGCACGAATCAATGCTGCGTTCGCTCTGTGGCCTATCCAGGCATTAATTGCCATTAAGCTTAGAGACAATATCAAGGTGACACCCAGTACAGAGTACATGGTGTTGCGGGAAATCTCGAACGACCGTAACGCTTCTGATTCACTAATTTCAGTAATTAAACCGATGCCTAATTCAGCGTCCCATTCCCATGCACTAAGTACCGGAATATCTAGATAACTATCAATACCATTTGTTTCTAGACCACTAGAGCCCTCCATCACACTACGGACTGATGGGATAAACGTTTTACCATCGTTTAAGGTTTGCTCACCAGATCGGGTAACAGGGGAAGTCAAACGAACATTCAATATCGACACTTCGCCTGTATTTAACACACCATATAACTCTAACTTGTTTAGGAAACGACTTTCAGAAAGCAACAGTCCTGCTGCTCCGACAACATAAGTCTCCCCACTTTCACCAATTTGCCCTTTTGACAGGATACTAGCGTACTCACCTTTAGGATCGGTCGACGCGATCACAGCGGCGATTGCTTTACCTGTATAATCAACCACTGGAGCAGCAAAATAAATTTCAACCAATCCATTGGTGGGATTTCGTGTTGGAAGGATAAATATAGTTTGCCCCGCAAACACTCGATTGCGTAAAACTGTAGATAAGTGTTCGAGTGTTGGAGAGTTATCGAAAGCTGAAGTCCCATCCGCTAATACCATATGAAATTTCCAATCATCAGTGCCCAGCTTTTGCCTATCCAGCAACGAACCTAAGTTGTTATCCACTTCAGAGCTATTTTGACTTGAAGACACTGTCGAAAACAGTGTTTTTAAGCCTGACTCATTGGCGACGAGAGTCACTAACTGCAAACGACTCTTAACCCAATAGCGCAAACTGTTATGAGTGGAGTTCAGCACCGTCACCAATGCTTGCCCCATTCTTTGCCTGGCGATATGCTCTTCTTTGGCTAATGAGTTCCAGGTTAAAGTTGCGATCGCAATGAGCAGTGCACTCACCCCAAGCATACCGAATACTCGCAAACGACCAGATTGATAGAAAGTCAGTGCTCCACCACTCTTTCGGCTAAAATACCAAGCAAGTAATAAAAAAAAGCTGGCCAAACCAAGGGTAATAAAAACAAACAGTGCAATGGGGACCTGGCTATTTGGGTTCGATATTGTTGGTGCGACCACCCCTCCAAGTTCAACATTGACCCATTTCTGCCGAAACGCATCACGCTGCGAGGGGGTGATTCCTTCCAGTGCTTGGTTGATAATAGCAACTAAAGGAGCCCAATCTTTTCTTACTCCTACTGATAAACGATATTCAAAACGCGTTCTAAAATTCAGTTTTAGATTAGTTAGTGCTAAACGATTCACCTTATCGACCGCGGTCAACTGGTTAGCAAATATGGCATCCAATTTACCGTCCGATACTTTTTGTAGCCCTTCGGTAATACTGAGGACTTTGACTATATTGGCGTTGGAGTAGTTGGTTTCCAACCACTCTGTACTCGCATAGCCCTCCACTGCTCCGAGCGTCATCTCTTTTAGCTCATCAATATCCGCAAAGTCCTGCTCATTACGTCGGGTAATGACGACTGTAGGCACAGTTAAGTATGGATGAGTAAATAGAAAGTCTTCTTCTCTATCGGGGGTCAGAGCTAAAGCTGGCAGAATATCCACTTCTCTGTTCACTGCTTTACTAAGACTTTCAGTCCAATTTTCTGTTTTAACAAATTCAAACTGAATACCTAACTGGTCACTTATAAAGTTGATATACTCTGCCGAAATACCGCTATAGCGGCCTCTATCATCAATAAATTCAAACGGTCTCCAGTCTGGATCTGCGGCCATTTTTATCACAGGGTGTTGATTAAGCCACGCATGTTGCTCTTCGGAGAGACTTGTCGATGGTACGGAGTAGATGACTGGATGTTGATGTTCATTATCCACGGCCGAAATAGGAGAAGAAAACGTCAAAACAAGCGCGAATGTTACTTTAAAAAAAAGACCAATGCGCAATAACTTGCTCATAATGAACCACCTTTGGTAAGCAGTTCTGGATCAAACCCGTAGCGAGTCAGGATCGACTGATACTCTTCCGTGCGACGATACTTAATGACTTCATTTTCAAGACGCTCTACAAGCTCTAGTGCATTAGGGTAAACTTTTGAGACAGCAATCGTCACTGGCAGAATGAATACTGAATGCTCTAGAGCTTTAAACGCATTCGATACTCCAAGTTCAGTCGATAGACTGCGTACGAAGTTTTTGTTGTTAACCAGCATGTCATAACGTCCAGACAATAACCCCTTTATTTGGTCTTCTGAACTATTGACATATTCCTTGTTGAGATACTCTGCGGAATCAAAATCGGGGCCGTAAGTCCAACCGAAGATCACGCCTATTTTGTAGGGGGAAAGTTGGCGCAATTTACCATCAAATCGAATGTTACTGTCAGCTCTGACAATAATATCCTGAGATTCATATATGTGTGGAGTGTTTGTAAAATATGCAACTTTGCGTCTTGATTCAGTCGTTGTGAGATTAACGATGATATCTTCTTCTCCACTCCCTAACTGAACCAAGGCCTGCCTCATATTCGGATATTGTGTCGTCCGGACACGATATCCTAGTGAGTTAAGAACGGAGACAACAACTTCGTAGGATGCGCCATGAAAGTCACCACTACTATCTCGAAAATAAAATGGTGGAAAATTTTCAGCAACTCCAATATTGATAAGAGCATTATTGTCATTAGCAATAGTAGAAGACGAAAAGTGAATCGTAATGATACATAAAAGGGAAACTAACCAATTCCGCATACAATCTTCTTCATATTTGAATTATGTAACCAAACGCAATATAAACATCAAGTTATCAGTATAGGTATTGAACGGAATTTTTTGCCACAAATCGTCAAATTAATTAATCACATTTACTTACAAATCAAAAAAGTACTGTTCCCGTTACCCTTCAAAGCCCCAAATACTGACACCTTACGGTCAGAATTTCCTAAGGACGCCAATAAATGCTTAAGATAATGTCCATTATTTAGTAATATGCAAAAAACTGAGCAATAACATCAAAATTAATAAAAAGCCGTTTTAACCAACCATGTATTAGTTATACAAGGTTAGTTACATACTGCCATTATTCTGATTTACACCATAGGTGACCTGTTTTATGTCCACTGAATCAACGCACTTTTTTTCACGACCAGTTGTCGTTTTCTGCCTAGCTACACTTTGTACTTTGCTTTGGGGGAGCTCTTATCCAGCAATTAAAACTGGCTACGCGCTATTACACATTGAGGCTCATGACATTGCCTCGCAAATGGTGTTTGCAGGTCAACGCTTCTTATTGGCGGGGATTTTTCTTGTCATCTTATGCTTAATATTCAGAAAGCGATTTCGTGATTTGACGCCAACCAAGCTGCGTCAAATCGTTGTGTTTGGATTATCTCAAACCAGCTTGCAATACATCTTTTTCTACATAGGTGTTGCATTCGCTACTGGAGTGAAAGCGTCAATCATTAACTCCACAGGCACATTCTTTAGTGTTCTACTCGCTCACTTTATTTACAACAACGACCGACTCACACACAGAAGAACACTGGGTGTCATTGCCGGCTTCCTTGGCGTATTTATCGTAAACTTTAATCAATCCTTACTGGATTTTCAGTTTAGTTTAATGGGTGAAGGGTCTGTTATGTTTGCAGCCTTTATTCTTGCGGCGGCCTCTATTTATGGTAAAAAGATTTCACAGGGAATGGATGCCATGGTCATGACCGCCTTACAGCTTTCGATTGGTGGACTCGCACTATTAGTCGTAGGGCTTCTGTTTGGCGGACAGTCCGGAGATTTTGATGTCGGCAGCGCAACACTATTAATCTATTTGGCGTGTTTATCATCTGCCGCTTTCGCTCTATGGAGTGCTTTGCTAAAGCATAATCCCGTCAGCCGAATTACGATTTTCAACTTCTTAGTGCCCGTATTTGGTAGTGGTTTATCATCACTGTTCTTGGGTGAAACCATATTAGAATTAAAGAACATTGTCGCTCTGGTATTGGTATGTAGCGGGATCTATCTGGTCACAGTCAATAAGCGTCATAACAAGAGCAAAGCTTAACCAACTTCCAAGAGCTTACCATTATGCTGTTGGTAGATCGTCTTTAACCATTGAACGTTGGGGCACTTTAATAGTAAAGCAAGTGCCCTTGTTTAGCTCCGACTCTACATTAATCGTTCCGTCCAAGGTCTCTGTCACCCATTGATGCACAAAATGCATGCCTAACCCTGTATTACCTTTTGCTCGATTAGTTGTCACAAAAGGGTCGAAGATATTAGGTAAAACTTCTGGGGCGATACCAACTCCGTTGTCACGAATTTTTATTTCAACCAGATTACCACTATTGATTAGTTTAGCTGTTAACGTTAGCTTACCACTGCTTCTCTCTTTGAACGCATGCTGAAGACTATTCACCAATAAGTTCTGTATTACTTGAGAGATAATGCCTGGCCGCCCGACCATTTCGATAGGGTCAACCTCAATATGATGCTCAACCGAAGAGGTTTTAAACTTAGGAACCAGTGTGACCACCAGATCGTTAACGACTTGCTTTAAGTCATACGTCACGACTTCTTCTCGAGCTCGGTCTATAGCGAGACGCTTAAAACTGCGTATCAAATCTGCAGCTTTTTTCTGACTTTGGCTGATTAAAGTAAGCCCTGTTTGACTATCTTCTAAATAATGGTGCAAAGCACTTTTAGTTAAGCCGGTCTGCACCGCTTGAGCGAGCTGTTGAGTATCTTTGTTTAGCTTTGATGTCGCCATAATCGCTGAACCAATAGGAGTATTGAGTTCATGCGCAACCCCTGCGACCATCATTCCTAAGGCAGAAAGCTTCCGAGACTCCACCAAATCAGATTGTAGTAGTTGCTGTTGTTTTAATAAATTCCTAGTGTGTTCTGCCGACTCTTCAATAACTTTTTTATCTAACTCTTGCGCACGATATAAAGTAATAAGCTTCATTCTTAATTCCCATTCTCGCCTAAGAATGAACAAACCAAATAACAGCACAATAGCACTAAGAGCGACAGCTGGTAGTAATGCTATTCCCTTAAGTTTACTCATGACCGCGTCTGAGGTTGTCGCAACGTAACAAAGCGATGGACTATGTATGATATCAGTGAATAAGGAGTCACTCGTCAAGCTGTGACATTGGTAACTCACTAAACCAAGCGACGAAGAGTAGAACCGTTGAGAGTCGCTTTTCGCCATATGGCCCCATAATTTAAGATTCTGGATCGACGCATTATTACTCTTCTGATTCAAATCCCTTCCCCACTCCAAATTGGGATCAGAATGTTTAATCCAATAACCATGTTTATCCAACATCAATAATTGAACCACGTCTGAATCAAACCCTTCTATTATCTTCAGTAGTTGACCAACATCATAATTGAGAATAAGTAAACCAGAGTGTAAACCACTTAATGGACCGGTTCGAATAGTCGCTCTGATTGTTGGTCGATACGGAACTTCTATCTTCCCGTTTTCAACATTTAAATCGATATCCGAAAGAAAGATCTGACCATCCTGAGCACTCATTCCCTGCTTCACATAGTAACGATCACTTTTATCTTGCAATGTTTCGCTATCAGCAACAACAGGTACTCCATCAACGAAATCAAGTCGTACAACCTCGACGCCTTCAGCATCAAGCCAACGCACTTGCATTAATGTCTCGACACTTTCAGCAAATGCCGAAAACAACCTTGCTAGTAGGTCGGTTCTGACTTCATTCTTTTCTGAAAGTGCATAGTTGAGAGCAGGAGTTCGATGCAACAACCTAATGGTATGGCTGATATCTCCAATTTTTTGTCCCCAAAATAGTTGGGCTTGAGCTATTTTGCGTTGCTGCTCTATCAATACCGAATCTAGCCGAGTATTAATATCATTCCGGTAGACTAAACCACCAAGAATTAGGCTTACCACTAAACCTAACGCCAACATCAATACAATGTTTCTTTGCAACGATTGCTCGATCTTCTTTATATTCATCTGCGTTAGATTTCTGCATTATGCGTTAGCCACTCAATGAGTTCTTGAATAGGCATTGGCTTAGCATACAAATACCCCTGACCAACATTACAACCTCTCGCCAACAAAGCATCTCGTTGAGTGGATATTTCAATGCCTTCTGCAACCACTGAGAAATCAAACAATTTGGCCAAGCTCATGACCAAGTCGACGACCTGCTGACTGGCCGCATCCTCATGCAAATGAGTCACGAAAGAAATATCGATTTTTATCGTATCAACGGCAAGCTGAGAAATGTGCGATAAAGAAGAGTAACCCGTTCCGAAATCATCAATACTGATTTTAAAACCTGCCGTATGTAATTGTTCAAGAATCGGCTTAACTTGGGAGTAAGATTCCATTGCCTGACTTTCTGTTATTTCTATCTCAATCAAGTCCGACTCAATGTTTCGTTGCTGGACTAAGTCGAGCAACAACTGAATATAATCAGGGTCAATAAGATCATTCACTGTCGCATTAATGGAAATTGGCAATTTATACCCACGCTCTTGCAAGGTCTGTATTGCCTCAAAAGTCAGTTGAACAGCAATACCATCCAGTTTATTAATCAATCCACTCCGTTCCGCTAACGGTATAAAAATACTCGGAGGAATCATAGTTTCTTGCTTTTTCCAGCGCAGCAAAGCTTCCAATCCCATGGCTTTCCCAGTGGTAAGGTCACATTTAGGCTGAAGAACGATATAGAACTCATTGTTCTCAATCGCAGCCTTTAAGTCACCCAAAATGTGATAGTCGCGAATCAGGTTTTCTCGAAATGTTGGCTCATAAGTGACAATTTGCTTTTTACTCTCACTCGCACAACAGAGTAAACTACGTGCTATATGCAAAATTTGCGGTGCTGGGTAACTCGCGAGCAAACTCAGCTCCATTCTGGCAAAGGTTAAAGTACACCGAGCTAAATAA
Source organism: Vibrio sp. (assembly GCA_048259585.1). GTDB lineage: Bacteria > Pseudomonadota > Gammaproteobacteria > Enterobacterales > Vibrionaceae > Vibrio. Next base: position 862,099 of record JBLXHN010000001.1, read on the forward strand.
CCGTTAACGTCATAGCAAGTGCTGGACATTTCTTGTAAAGTTTCGTCTGGCAACTGGTACTCTTTGTTATAAAGTACCGCGAAACGATCCGTGCCAACACGAGTGACAACAGCTGAACTATCAAAAACCTCAATAATGTGGTTACACACTGATGAAATCAGGCTGGTTAATTCTTCCTGCTTGAACGAAATAGCATGGGTATCATAGTCGTCTAACTCTACCACTATCAGTTCTAACTGGCTGATTTCATCTCGACTCATTACTTCGAGTTCACGTAACAGCCAATTTCGATTCTTTATCCCCAAGTCCGAATCTTGATAAGCTAATTTGGATAATTGATTTACCAGAGCAATCTGCATAAATCCTGAACTGATATTTTCACTAAATACTTGTAAAAGACGGATATGATAATCACTCAGCAGCTGATACGACTCGACTAACACTAGATATTCAGGACTGCCGTTATTCGCAGGGAAATACAATACTGAAAACTGATCAGTGAAAATATGATTTTTTTCGTTGTGAGCTTCATCAATCAAAGCTTGGAACTTGTTGATTACCTGTGATTTATCCTGTACTTGTAAGCCTAATTTATCAGTACCAGAGAAAGCGATAACCTGAGCACTCTCATCTGGTGTGTTTTCATTCAACGCTAGTACGCATAACAGTGGTTCTTTTTCACCACCGATCAGCCAGCTGATTTCTCTTATGACAACTTGAAGAAAAGTTTCGGTATCGTATTTACTGGCAATTTTCCTTGATGATTCAACCACCATTTGCAAGCCTATTCTCGCCTGATCTAAGTCATACATTGATTTCCAAGAACGTAGGTTGGCTGAAATAACGGCTTTTAATATATCGTGATCGATATCGGATTTGTTCCAATACTCGTTAATATCGTATTGGTGCATCACATCTTGCCTTGGTGCGAAGCCAGGTTGTCCCGTCAGTAAAATGATTCGTACTAAAGCATTCCCCTGAACATTGCGGACAGTTTCAACTAAACGTAGTCCAGCGTCATCCCTTTCCATAACAACATCAAGTAGTACAATCGATATATCCGGATTCTGAGACAACATGACTGCCGCTTCTGCAGCGGAGTTAGCAGTCAGTATCTCAATATCGCGTTTGCTTACACTCATACCTCTTAAGCTGTAAAGTAACGAGTTTTGATAGTTTACATCATCATCTACAGAAAGGATCTTCCACCGTTTTTTGCCCTCACAGGCAATTTCCTGGGGAGAGCCTAAACTCAACGTTTCATCTAGAAAAGTAAAGTTGCCATCTGACATTAGTCTAATACCTTTTATAATGTGATATACGGTATTGCTCTACTTTATGTCTAGACTCTGTCTTTATGAGCTTCAAGATTGGAAGTCACCTTATGTGTTACATGTCATATAAGGTGATGCAACAATTATGCAATAAATTGATCTGAATATAGATCCTTACAATGAAAAAAACACCATAAATTGGTAGTAAGCTTGTGTTTCTCGTTCAAGGTCACCGCGATAAAAATGAAGCAAACAGCCCGGTCTTACTTGTGCTAATTTCATTAGACTCATTTTCGATATACAGCCAATTTTAGGATAGCCACCGAGAGTCTGACGATCATTCAACAGGACGATTGGCTGACCGTTAGGTGGAACCTGAATCGCACCACAAGCTATCCCTTCTGAAACAATACCATCCATATCGCTTTGCACGCGATTGCCCTGCAAACGAATTCCCATTCGATCGGACTTGTCCGTCATTATGTAAGGCTTGGAATAGAAAGCATGTTTAGCTTCGCGACTAAAGCTATCAGCCTGATAAGATTCAATGACCGAGAGACTCATTTCAGTTGGATATTTAGGAATAAAACGTCTTGGTACCCATTGGTCTTTTGAAGTGGTCCTTGTCAGAAACACCCCTTGCTTTGTCATAGGGAGTACATCACCCTTTTGTAGTGGCCTCCCTTGATATTCATTTAATCCACCAAGGTTATTACGCACGACCGTTGCACGACTGCCAAAAACTTTGGATGTATTAAAACCACCAGCAACCGCTAAATAAGTTCGCAAGCCAGTTTTTACATAACCTAGCTTCAGTGTTTGTCCTTGACCCAAGAAAAAGCTACGCCATGTCGACAGGGGTTGCCCATCAATCGTAGCCTCAGTGTCTGCTCCGGTAAGTGATAACTGCATATCTTCTAGTGCTGTAAAAGCGGCATTACCCATGGTGATTTCCAGCACTGAACAATTACTATTGTTACCTAACAATTTATTAGCCCAACAGTGGGCATGCATATCGGCGGGGCCCCCCACGCTTAACCCGTATTGAGCGACACCAAAACGTCCTAAATCTTGAAGCAAACTGAGCATTCCTGCCGAAACAACCTTTAACCCACTCATAATGTTCCCCCTAACTCAATGAAACGTTGTCGAGTGATGGGCTCAAAATGCACTTTATCTCCGACTGAAAAAGGCATCATGGGATCATGCTTCACATCAAAGAGATCGAGAGGACAATTACCAATGATTTGCCAACCACCTGGTGTTTGCTGAGGGTAAATCGCAGTTTGTGCATCGGCGATGCCAACACTGCCTTTCGCGATGTTTAACCTCGGCTCGGTATGACGTGGAGTTGCAATTCGAGAATCGACAGAACCGAGAAAAGCAAAACCGGGAGCAAAACCGATAGCACAGACTGTATATTCTGCTTGAGAGTGGATTTCTATCACTTGTTCGACCGTGAGGCCTCTATTTTTAGCCAACGGTTCTAAATCAGGCGCGACGTCGGGATGATAATACACAGGGAAAGTAACCTGTTTAGCTTCTGATAGCACAGCGCTATTTTTGACGCTATCTTCAGCCTGTTGCTCGCACCAGTACATCAGCTCTTCAACATCAACCTTAAGTGGGTGGTACTCAATCAACACCGTAGTGTAAGAGGGTACAACATCGTAGAGTTTGTCACGGTAACGAGCCTTAACTGCATGACAAAACGCCGCTATTGTCTCAATCAGTTGCAAATCCATTTCGTGACCAAAATAGACAATAATTCCTGTTTCAGACACTCGTGAGATTTTTACTTTCATTGCGTACATACTCGTTCCAACACATGAATTGTATCTACAAACTTAACCATACATACCATAGCTATCATCATCACTTCCCTGTCTCTTTTCGTTTGCCTGCTGTTTTCGCAATCATCCTGATTCAACGGTAAACAAAATCGTAATTAGTTTGTATTTGTTGTCAATTTGTTTATCTGTCGTTATTGTGGAGTATCATAGATAACTACCCTCCACTCTACATTCTTTTTTAACGGACTATTAAGATGCAGGTTCAAGCTAAACACTATTTGATGCTTCTCATACTCGCGATGGTATGGGGCAGCTCGTTTCCTTTCTTAAAAATAGTGATTGAGAGCTATTCCCCCATCGTGACAATTGCTCTGCGTCTTACAATTTCTGCTATAGCGATGACAGTATTTATTTACGCGATTGGTTTACGTGTTCCAACCGAGTTTAAAGTTTGGCGTCACTATGTCGTGATTGCAGTCGTAGGCAATATCATTCCTTTCTTTTTAATCACATGGGGAGAGCAATATATCAATGCCGCGCTCGCGTCTGTCTTAATGGGATTAATTCCCCTAGCGACGTTAATATCTGCCCACTATCTAACTGATGATGAAAAAATGTCGCTAACCAAATTGCTTGGGGTGATTCTTGGTGGTGGTGGTGTCGTGGTGCTGATTGGTGTTGACGCTCTGCAGGATTTTGGTACGCATGTATGGGCGCAACTTGCTGTAGTGGTAGCCGCTTGTTGTTATGGTATCTCTTCTGTTTATGTACGAAGAAGCAAGATTACGATACACAATCCACTGTCAAATGCGGCGGGAATATTGATTTGTTCTTCAGTACTGTCATTACCTGTTGCACTATTAATGGACGACCCAACTCAGTGGACTTTCAATATTCGCTCGCTTTCTGCATTAATGATTCTGTCATTAGTGTGCACCTGTTTTGCTTACTTTCTGCTATACAACTTATTAGCCCAAGTCGGTGCCACTTTTACCTCTTTTAACAATTACCTAGTCCCGGTGTTTGGTATGATCATCAGTGTAATATTACTTGGTGACGCAATTAGCCCTTCGACTTATACCGCACTTACACTGATCTTCATTGGCTTAATTTTGTCACAAAAGAAACCCAAACAGCGCAAAGCCAATGCTTAACCAACGCTGTTAAAAAGCACAATACAAGCTGCTACACCTATGCTGGGCTTTTTTAATCAGAAACCTTATGCTGCAACCGTCGTTTGATTCCGACCCTGCTCTTTTGATACATAAAGGGCTTTATCTACACTTTCTAGCCATTCAGAATGAGTACGATATTTTTTATCAAAAGCACAAACACCTAGACTGATGGTGTATTGGATTTGACCTGCTTCTGTATTGACGATCTGAGACTCGATTCGTTTACGTAACCTTTCAGCAAAGTATCGAGCTTGATCTATCGTTGTATTGGGTAATAGGACTGTGAACTCTTCACCACCGTAACGACCACAATAGTCTGTCGCTCTTGCCGTCTTTTTTAGTATCTCAGATGTCTTGCGAATAACTTCATCACCAGCGGCATGACCGTAGGTATCATTGACCTTTTTAAAATGGTCAATATCGAACATGACCAGCGATGCTTGCCCTTCGGTCGTGTGCATCTTGTCATGTTTCTGAATTAACAAAGACTCCCAATGAGCACGATTGAGCAACTGAGTTAAACCGTCCATTTTACTCAGCATTGAAAGGTGCTGATTCGATTGTTCTAGATACAACTTATTCTTAGCGATATCAGAAACGTCTTGAATCATGATACATACATGGGAAACATCACCATTCAATGACTTCAGTGGCGTAACCACCATATTCTGATACATAACAGCCAGTTCATTTTCATAAGGAGAATAATTTTTAAATTGGAAGATATATGACCTATCTTCCCAACGTGAAAATGTGCGAGTATCTAACTTTACCGCAGCATTAATTTTCTCTTTAAGCCACTGTTCTGGAAGGTTTTCGACAATTTCAAATAGGTTGCGCTGCATAATGCTATTCGCACTAACACCAGAATAGTTTTGCATAAAACTGTTCCACAAACAGACATTGTAATTAATATCCAGAACAACTAAACCAACATCAATTGTATCTAGGGCTTGAATCCCCCAATGAAATTCACGTACATCTACAGTTAAATCCGGCATCAGAATGAGTCCATCATTTTATAAATTACTTTTACAGATTCCATATCGATGAGCAGTAAAATGTCACACTGAAAATCCAAATTCTCAGCCGTGTATGAAAACTCAACGGTAAAGGCTGGTTGTGTTATCGGTTGCTGTGAAAGAAGTTCTTTTTCGTAGCTGTTTATTAATACAGGCTGACGCAGTGTAAAACTTACTGTTATCAGATCAGCCAGTGCCCGCAAATAGGTAGAGACTAATAAGTTTGAAATGTTGAGCAATGCTTCATTACTGCTAGTATCCTTCGATGGATAGCCTAATCTTTCACCGACCTTTTTATACTCCTTACCGTGAATAGCCACTAAAGATTCACCATGAATACCTGCTCCAGTAAAACGCTGAGTCACAGCATTAACACTGTCGCGATATAACACATCGTGGACTGTCATTTTAATATCCGAGGCTTCCAAAATACCGACTGTCGGTAAGGGCATATTGATAAAATCACCCACACTATCGGAGATAACAGCAGCACACTTTCCTAATGCGATATTGGTCAACTCACGAAACTTGGAATCAGGATCGATAACAGGCTCTGAATACGAGGCTTGTCCGGCTATTGTTTTAACTGAAAAACCAGCCATCGTCGATTCTATTTGTCCGGGCTTAAACGGTTTTTCAATAAAGTCTTCAGCACCTAGAAGCCGACAGCGTTCCTTTGCTTCCTGCTGCACATCTCCAGAGACAACGACTATTCTGGTTGGGTACTTATTTACTGGTAATGCACCCAAAACATCGTAACCATCCATCACAGGCATCGTGAGATCTAAGAAAAATAAATCAATATCTTCTCGAGCTAACACTTCTAGAGCTTGCTTTCCATTCTCAGCAAACACAAGGTCAACATCATATTGACTACTGATCTGACGGCTCAAAGATTTTCTTGCTAGCGCGGAGTCATCGCAAATTAGAACTTTCATTGTTAAATCAATTAATTCAATAATATGGAAAAATAAAAAACTAGAATACTCAATTAATGAATAGCTTAACAACCAAAGATGTCATTAATCTTAATAGCTTGAATAACAAAGCTTTAAATAAAAAGATAGTTAAGCTATTAAAATTTAAGGATTAATCGATGGCGGTTGTTATTCAGTAAAGCAAGAGCAACTCAAAATTAAAACAATAAATTTCTCAATAATGAGAAAATATAAGTCATTGTTAACTAGATTAGTTTTAAGGATACAAAAGGAAACATCCCGTTGATTACAAGCCGCTAAACTATATCTTACAAAGGTATTCTATATCTTCATCAGAGATTTCATCTCCTTCATTGAGCATAAATCCGCACATGTAACCTTCATCGCGTTCGTTCCGCCACACAATTTTCCCTTTATAAGATTCACCTAATTCGTTGATTCGAATAGTACTCGTAGAGAGATTTAGATAATCGGAGGTGAAAATTTTCATACCATGTTTAGAGACATCAACGATTTGAACACTACTGACAGGTTTTAACCAACGGTTAAACAGACAAGATGCAGAAACTCTCATATCAAGTTCGATACGGATAGCCTGACGTCGATTTTGAGTTGTAAATGCAGACACAGCGTTACTCTATCTAGTGATTAATAACGTTAAAAGATTTCACTTTGTACAGTATTAACTTTAGAAGCAGATTGAAATAGGCGCTATACCCTATAGATTTAGTGATAAAAAATCGAGTGGAATTATCCAGTCATTGCGTCGGTTATATCTGATTCATCAATTAGGTCACCTAAGAATCTCTCAACCCTACTATGCACACTTATGAACACATTTAAGCCATAGCTGTATAAGGCAAAAAAGAACGAGAAAATTTCAAAAATAGATTTTCGGAAATCATGGAAAAAGTTAACGGTGCAAACGAGGAATCCAACAAATGAAAATTATAGCTTCTGACAACTGGAAGAGTATGAAATATCACCCCGACTGACTTTTAATAGTGTGTTTGTTGAGTTCTTTAGTATGGCTTCTTTGAAATTGAAACCTGTTCGTAACTAATAAAGTTATTCACTTCTTATGGGTGACTTTACCGTAATTTTTTCTTGGTCGTTATGTTTCGTGGCCTAGGTTTCAGTTTTATAGCTGTCCCTTTTACATTGCGATCGTATAGTCATAATGTATCCCAAGCTATGCATTTAGGTGCACACTTCAGCGCAACCAGTTAACAAGTCGATAAAGCGGACAGAAAACCCGTGGCGGCTTTGGTCCAAATTGGCTAGTGTGATTAAGGTGGTTAATTAGGATTCGGTGGTGTTTATAGCCACTTGTCTTAGCGTAGTTGTACATGGAAAGTCCGGAGTATAAGTGGTAGAAAATTACGAAAATCAGTTTTTGGGTTTTATCCAAAGAGAAATGCAACAGGATCTAGCTCATGATATAAACCATGTGTTAAGAGTTGTAAAAACTGCTAAATTTTTATGTGAAGCAGAGAGAGCGGTAGCTGAAGTTGTCCTACCAGCTGCATATCTGCATGACTGTTTCTCATTTCCCAAAAATCATCCACATAGATCTGAAAGTTCAAAAATTGCTGCGGATAAAGCGCTATCGTTTTTATCAAGTATTGGGTATCCGGCAGAATTTCTGCCAGCAATCAGTCATGCAATTGTGGCGCATAGTTTTAGTGCTAATATAAAACCAGAGACATTAGAAGCTAAAATAGTTCAGGATGCGGATAGATTAGACGCATTAGGAGCCATCGGAATTGCAAGATGTATTCAAGTTAATGCTAATTTAAGCGTGAATTTTTATAGCCTAGATGACCCATTTTGTAAGCAACGTGAACCGGATGATCGACTTCATGCCATAGATCATTTTTATAACAAATTATTGAAGTTATCATTCGCGATGAATACCGTTTCAGCCAAATTAGAAGCTGAAAAAAGGACGTCGTTTATGCAATCATATTTAGAACAGTTAAGTACGGAAATATAAGTACAACTCGATTCAGTTGGCAAAATAATCAATAATAATTTGGAGTAAGGATGAACATTACTAAGTGTAGCCTGGACTAGATTAAGGGGAGCAGGTCAAGCTAAGTAGAATTGAAATCTGTATTTAATCACATACAGCATGGTCACCACGTGGTCACAATTGTGACCATCTGCGCCCGATCAGGTATGGTGCAGTGAATATGATGCACATAACTATGCAAAACTGAGATAAGGAAATATGGGTTAAGTTAGATAAACCCTAGATACAACAAAGCCCGCAGAGATGCGGGCTTTATCGAAAATTTGGTGGGTCCGGGCGAACTCGAATCGCCGACCCCTACCATGTCAAGGTAGTACTCTAACCAACTGAGCTACGGACCCAAATTTTTGTTCGTTAAGTTAAGAATGGTGCGTCCGAGTGGACTCGAACCACCGACCCCCGCCATGTCAAGGCGATACTCTAACCAGCTGAGCTACGGACGCACTACTTAAGAACGAGTTGGATATTAACGACAGAAATTATCTCATGCAAGTGTAATTTCTATGTTTTTGAACCAATTGGCTCTTCCGTCACCACATCGATGTTTTTTTAACCCAATAGACTATTTGTTGATGCAATGAATATGAATTCTCACTTTCAATACAGACCGAAGCAACAACATTTTATTTTTGTGATATTAGTCCAAAAACCATATTGCTTGCTCTCACTAAAGAGGTAATATACAAAATCAAATATAGCTTGAGTCCACATTCAAACAACGATAAATAGATATGCATGTACATATGTTTGACAACTCGCATACACTTCGAGCTTCCGTTTTATCGGGAGCCAGCCTATTTATCGCTTTTGTTTCTTCTACTTTCTTTGTCTACAACTTGCTCTACAATCAATCATATCTACTCGTAATCGTTGATATGTTGTTAGCAATTTACTCAGGTTACACTTATCAAATAACCAAAAAGAACCAGCAAAAGCAGGTACATATTAAGATATTTGTCTATCTTATCGCTCTCGTTGCTATTCTCGCTGTTTATACTCTACCCATCGAGTATGGTACCTATTTGTGGACTGTTAGTTTTCCTATTTTGCTCTACGCATTACTTGGTTTAAAACATGGTAAAATAGCATCTGGCTGCTTTCTACTGGTTCAGTTGTTTGGCGTTTATATTGTCGCTTTAGAGCAAAACGTATCTAACATCCTGTCACCATTAAGTAACTTGTTATGTTGCTACATTTTGGTTTGGATCGTTGCACATGTATACGAATACAACCGTCGTAATATCGAAAATTCCTTAACTTATCTAGCATCCCGTGATTCCTTAACGGGCGCACACAATCGCTTATCACTGACTTCAACTTTTGACTACTTTGAGCAAAACAAAGATTGTCAGTCAAGCTTATGTTTACTGTTCATTGATCTGGACTACTTCAAGAAAGTTAATGACCAATATGGCCATGATGCCGGTGATAAAGTGTTGATTGAAACTGCAGCTATGCTCGGCCAAGTCGTCGGTGATGACAACCTTTACCGAATCGGTGGAGAAGAGTTTTGCGTTACTTTATTTGACCAAGGTATTGAGCGAGCAGAAATTATCGCAGAACGTGTTCGCGAATTGGTAAGTCAGCGTGTTTTTGCATTCGGCGATAAAAGAATTCAAATCACGCTAAGTGTTGGGCTTTGCGAGTACAGCGAGGGTGACCAACTTAGTGATTTACTTAAGCTCGCAGATAATCAGCTTTACCAGGCAAAACAAAATGGACGTAACCAAGTTCGTTTTCATCGAGCTTCTTGTTCAAAGTTGGAACAAATAGCACTAGAGCCGACGAGCGAATCTTTATAATCCCGTTATGCATTGCTGGCCTAAGAAACTTGTGATTTAAGTCCTACCTTATTGATCTCAAGCCATATCATTGCCTTCATCTAAATCGTCAAATCCAAACACGACGTTGTAATTCTCTGTATAAGTACAATGAGGTTGTCGGCTACAAGTGAAGAACCTACGCCCCTTAAATTCTCCCTGACTCGCTGTCTTAATGACCATTGGACTACCACAACGTTTACAAAATCGGACTTCTTTGTCGGCCTCAATGAGATCAATATGTGCTGCAAGCAGGCGTCTTAATTTCGCGACTTGATAGCTCAGTTTTAAATTTGCACCGATCAGAGGAATGTTGGCTGATTTACACACTTGTATAATCAGCTTTTCTCGATCTACTTTGCCTTTTTTAAGCTCTTTTCCATCATCAAGCTCAATAATCACTCTTGGTTCTAATGTACGAGCGTCACAAACAACAAAGTCAAAATAACTCTTAGCGACTCGGTTATAGGCGATAAACCACTGCTTTTTGTTTTTAGTTTTTGTGGGCGTAATAACGCTGGCCATACTTACCTTTGTCATCACAACACCGTGGTCACCTACTGCCGTTTTTAACGCATTATAAAAAGCGCTTTCACTCATATTCAACACTGCGCCTTTAGACTTATACGAATAATCTTTATCTTCGTTTTGACGTATCAGTGCTTTTTGGATGAAATAGAAAAACAACACAAGTAAAGCAACAACAATAAATATGTTGGTCATGATGGAAGGTTGGCTCCTGAGCTAAAATCACATGAAATCCATTTAACCTCAGCAATTAACCAATCAATGACAACGTCCTTCAAGGAATAAATATGAGGTTATGTAGACATAACTCCTTAATTGATAACCGATGTTTTATCTAAACACCAGCATTCAAGCAAAGTTTTGAGAGAAATCGTCATTGATAGTCTTCGACTATCGCCTGATAACGATTGATTCCATTGGTATCTATTGTACTTTTCAATGCGTCCAAATTCTCTTGAAGTTGTTGAATTAGCTTTTCATCCACACCTTTATTGAAGGCATAGTAAATTTCCCTTTGTTGCATCACATAAACCGACTCGAAACTATCTTTACTGTAACCGGCTCGATCAACCAACCAATCTGCTGAACGCTCATCATAGACGATCAAGTCCACTCTGTTTTTATACAGTTGCTCAATCAAACGCCTAACATTTGACGCCTCTTGAATTGACTCTCTTGGAACACCGAGAGAAAACAACATCTGCTCTCCAACATCATCGCGCATTACACCAATTCGATATTTACCTATATCCAAAGGATCATTAATCACAATCCCACTGCCCTTTCTAGCCATTACGGTGATGTTAGTGACATCTATCGGACCAACCCATTGGAAGAGTTCTTCCCGATGAGGTGTACGTGTGGTTGAAAACAAGCCACTGTTTTCTTTTAATAATGCGGAACGATACGAACGAGACCACGGTAACATGATGATATTGTTATCAGGGATCGTCTCACCAGATAGCGCGGCAGCTTCGCGCAACAGGTCAACAGCAATTCCTTTAATTTCACCGTTTTCCCGATAGTTGAAAGGGGGATGCTCTTCAGTGTAATAGATCAGAGATTCTAAACCCGATGCACTGACTGTCCCTGAGCCTAGAACACATAGGAAAATTAACCATATTTTGGAGCGATGTAACATTACCAGCCCCCATAAACAGATGAAAAAGTACAGTTAAACTTTAGCTATAGACAGGTTGCTCGTCTAGGTGACATACATCCCTATCAGTGCTGATCAACACTTCTATCAAACCAGACAGAACCATCAAGATTAACACTCAGTTCCGAGAACTGTAAGTATTCAAGCAATGTTAAATTTACACATTGGAAACACACCAACAACAAGCCAAAAACACCATTAACAAGACAGACATAAACATCCTACTAGATAAACTATTGAATTAATTAGTTAGTTAATTTTTATTATTAAATACATGCCACAAATCACATAATGTAGACGCTGTTTTTTTCGACAGTTTCAAACTTTGAATCGTATAATTATTAAGCAATAGATGTTTGACTGATTTGATTATCCCTTGAAACATCGGACCCACAATGAATATTGCTAACCCTAGAAAGCAAAAGGAGCTTTATCATGGAACGAGACGATTTAGGAATTTGCCTCTCTAAAGAGATGTTATCCCATCAACTTAGCGCTACCTTCACTCATGTTACTGCGTATGACGAAGCGAACTCCTCTTGCTTAGAAGAAATGTCGGTCATGTTTTCTTTCCCACAGATGTCAGGCCAAGAAGTACTCAATACAATGAAAAGCACTAAAAAGTTAGTGTGGAGAGCAGGTTATTTCTGTCCTTCTGAACATCATTTTTAATATTCTCAACCTGCATTCGCAATTAACGGCTATCCTTTCTAAAACTCATTGACTTTACAGGCAATAAATTAGAGCATTAACTCTAATTTATTTTTTTGCTGAGCTAAACATGAAACTAAAATCTCTCACTTTTTTTATGTGCTCTATGCTTGGAGTCTCTACGGCCTATTCTGCTCCAATAACATTCCAACAGGCTTGGGAGATACTTCAGCAAAACAACAATTCACTCGCTGCCGAGCGTTCTAACGTAGAGCGATATGAACATTTAACTGATTCAAAAAGTAACCTGAACTTACCTTCAATAAGTTTAGGAGCCAACTTCACTCGTTTAGATAATGATGTGACTCTTTCTGGCGAACAAATTATGCACAGCACAGGGCAAACACTGCCTTTGCCCGCAGCATTATTGAGCTCTATAGGCTCGGTGACGTCTACCGTTTCTGAACGCGATATTTTTAGTTCATCCATTAGAGCTGTGTGGCCAATTTTTACTGGCGGACGCATCTCAGCGGCGCAAAATGCTGCTGAAGGTAAGAAAGAAGAAGCGCAAAGCCAACTGGCGATGGAAGTTCAAGCTCGTTATGAAGACTTAGCAAAATACTATTTTAGTGTTGTTCTCTCAAAGCAGGTTTTGGAAACACGACTCTCAGTTGAACAGGGATTGAAGAAACATCGCGACAACGCATTGAAACTTGAGCAGCAAGGGCAAATTGCCCATGTCGAGCGTCTTCAGGCTGAAGCATCCCTTGATAAAGCCATCGTTGAACGTAAGAAAGCCCAGAAAAACTTAGATATCGCCCAGAGTGCTCTGTCTGAAATCCTTGGACAGGAAACCACGATAGAGCCTGAAGATACGCTGTTCATCAATTCAAGCTTACCGCCGATGGGTGCATTTATAGAGCAGACTTTAAACACCTACCCTGGATTAGACATCCTTAGCGCCAAAGAGAAGCAGGCGAACAGTTTGATTGATGCTGAAAATGGTAAGTATTACCCAGAAGTCTATCTATACGGTGACTACAACTTATATGAAGAAGACTCACTCGTAGGTCAAATGACACCTGACTGGCTAGTCGGGATTGGCGTCAGTGTCCCTCTACTAGAGAACAGTGGTCGAAGCGATCAAGTCAAAGCCGCTCATAGCGCAGTATCACAAGTTCGCTACTTAAAAGCACAAGCGAAACAAGACCTACAGGTTCTAGTCAAAAAAACGTATCTTGAAGCAGAGCAAGCGTTAGAAGAAGTGACGGGGTTAAACTCAAGCCTCGAGCTCGCTCAAGAAAACTTAAAGTTAAGACAAAAAGCGTTTGCTCAAGGGTTATCCACATCGTTGGATGTTGTTGATGCAGAACTCTACCTCGCCAGCATTCAAACCCAACAATATGTAGCAAGCTTTAACTACCTAATATCTCTAAATAAATTACTTGCTCTAACCAGTGAGATGGACACATTCGTTCATTACAAACAGTCCGCAATTCCGTTAACTACCGAACAAATTAAATCGCCTGCTGAAGAAAAGGATCCATCATGAAAGCTGTAAAAACGACAATCGTGGCAATCTCGGCAATCGCCATCGCTACATGGGTTGGCTATGGTTTTTATCAGGCATATCAACCCAAACCTGTTCATCTTCAAGGGCAGATAGAATCTCAGCAATACAGTATTTCTTCTAAGGTACCCGGCCGTATTGATCAGGTTTATGTGCGCAAAGGCGATATGGTTGAAAAAGGCCAACTGATATTCACCCTGCACAGCCCTGAAATTGAAGCCAAGCTTGATCAGGCGATTGCCAGTAAGAAAGCAGCTGGCGCATTAGCTAAGGAAGCGGAAAATGGCGCACGTGAACAACAAATACAAGCGGCTAAGGACCAATGGTTAAAAGCAAAAGCCGCCGCGCAGCTGGCTGAAAAAACCTACCTACGAGTAAACAATTTATATAAAGACGGCGTTGTCGCAGAGCAAAAAAAAGACGAAGCTCAAACGCAATGGCAAGCCGCGAAATACACCGAGAGCTCAGCGCTACAAATGTACAAAATGGCACAAGAAGGTGCCAGAGACGAGACTAAACAAGCAGCAGCAGAAAAAGTTCGCATGGCAGAAGGTGCGGTAGCAGAAGTCGAAGCTTATGTGGCTGACACACAAATTTCGAGCTGGTTTAATGGTGAAGTCTCTCAGGTGTTAATGCAGAGTGGCGAACTTGCACCTCAGGGATTCCCGGTCGTTACGGTTGTCGATACCGAAGATTCATGGGCTGTACTGAATGTTCGAGAAGATCTGCTTTCACACTTTGAAAAAGGGGCTCAGTTCGATGCTTACATTCCTGCATTAGATAAAACCTTGCCTTTTAAAGTTACGCATATTGCCGTAATGGGCGACTTTGCAACCTGGCGTTCGACGGATGCGACTCAAGGTTTTGACCTAAGAACGTTTGAAGTAGAAGCTCGCCCAGAGCAACCAATAAAAGGATTGCGAATGGGTATGAGTGTTGTGGTCAAGTTATAAGGTGATTGACTGATGGTATCGCAATGGCAGCTTCTCAAACGAGACCGATGGTTACTCTCATGTCTAACATGGGTACCCGTAATTCTTGTTGTAACGCTTTGGTGGATATTCTCACAGGCGATCGTTCGCGATCTCCCTATCGGCGTGGTTGATTTATCCAATAGTCGTCTTTCACGCCAACTTACCAGGGAACTAGACGCAACGTCTACGCTTGAAGTTACTCGTCACTATTCGAACACCGAGCAAGCGAGTGATGATTTGAAAAGCAGCGATATCTATGCTTTTGTGGTTATTCCTACACAGTTTGATAAGTCAATTCATCGTCAGCAGCAGCCTAGCGTAACCACATTTTACAACAGTCAGATGATACTTGTCGGAAGACTCATCAACTCGGCAGTTGTTCAGGCACAATCGACTTTCAATGCGAAAATCGATGTAATCAAAAACTTATCGAGAGGAAACATAACGCCACTAAGTGCCATGAGTAACGCGGTGCCGATTCGCACCCAGCTAACTCCGTTGTTTAATAAAAACACTAACTATGCTCAATTCCTAGTTTCAGCCATTGTGCCCGCCATTTGGCAAATAGCGATCGTCGTTTGTACCATTCTTATTTTGACGATGAACCATCGCCAATACGGCCTCAATCGCTGGTTAAATCAACGCCCAATTTTGCAGTTGATAAAAACGTTAACCCCTTACGCTGTTATTTTTTCAATTCAAGGCATTGCTTTTTTAGTGTGGTTTTACCAAATATTACAGTGGCCAATGCAAGGCCAGATATTCACAATCGTCATTGCTCAATGGATCACTATTGGAGCTTGCATCATCATGGGCTGTTTATTTTTCTTTCTTACGCTCGATCCCGCTAGAGCAATGAGCTTTGCAGCGGCATACACTGCGCCGAGTTTTGCTTTTATGGGTATAACCTTCCCTACGTCTGATATGAGTAATTTGGCACAAACATGGCGTAGTCTGTTGCCCGTCAGCCACTATATTGATGTTCAGGTTGCTCAGGTTAGCTACGGTTTAAGCAGCTACGAATCTTTAAAACAGCTTTGGCCAATGATCGGGTATTTAGTCCCGCTGACACTGTCTCTGCTGCTGATTAAAAAGCACCTACGGTCAGAATTATTAACTCGAGGTGATCATGAATTGGTTTAAGCTGTTTAGTGAAGAGTTAAAAGCGCTATTTTCGAACCCTGTCGTCGTGCTAACGGTGTTTGGCGGCGTTGTTTTTTACTCTTTTCTCTATCCGCTTCCCTATAGTCAGCAAACGCCACGAGAACAAACTCTGTCAGTTGTGAACTTGGACAAAAGTCAGGCGAGCTATCAACTAGAACGTATGGTGGACGCCACACCACAAGTAAAAGTTATGCGCCGAGATTCTTCAATTGAAGATGCAAAGCAGGCTTTTCTAGATCAACGAGTCAGCGGAATACTAGTAATACCAGAGAACTTCTACAAAGACTTACTGATGGGTAAAAGTACTACCTTAGCCTACGCTGGTGATGCCTCATACTTTTTAGTTTACGGCACTCTCGTAGAAGGTTTAGCTAAAGCTGGCGGAACGCTTGCAGCAAAAACCAAAGTCTCTCGACTTATTGTTAATGGTGAGCCCCTTGTTTTGGCAAGTCAGCACTACTCTCCCACTCAGCAGAATCTCAAGCCAACGTTCAACCCTAGAATGGGGTATGTTGACTATGTAGTTCCTGCAGTGTTTGTGCTGATTTTGCAACAAACGATGGTTATTGCGTCAGGCATGATGATAGGTACACAAAAACTTCAACGAGGCTATTGGAGCCAACTGAGTAGTTTGCAGTTAATCGTTTTGCGAACGGTCGTATTAGTACCAATTTACTACATCCTTAGTATGTATTACTTCGGCGCTAGTTTTACCATGCATGGCGTAAATACGATTGGACATCCATTTGAAATATTGACTCTATTGCTGCCTTTTTTACTTACAGCCTGTTTTATTGGATTATGGCTAGGTACAGTCACGCCAAGAAGGGAACTCGTCACTTTAGTGGTGTTACTCAGCTCTATGCCTTTAATATTCTCTGCTGGATTTATCTGGCCAGTTGAGGCGATTCCTCAGCCCTTAATCTGGTTTTCAAAACTCTTTCCTAGTACACCTGCGATACAAGGTTTCCTAGCGTTAAACCAAATGGGGGCAGATTGGCGTCAAATCGCACCGCAGTGGACTCTGTTGTGGGTACAAACTGCCATTTGGTTTATCATCACGTGGTATCAGCTTGCCAAAGCTCGTGGTAAAAAGCGTCACTGATGTTAGTGCAGATAAGAAATGCCTGCACTGGAAAAAGGTTCAAACTGCATCGTTCTTGTTTTTAACTACTCTTGCCAATCTCTGCGCATGCGTTCAACGGTTTCGTTGTCAACACCATGAATGTTTCCATACTGTTCTCTACAGACAATAACATTCAGTTTAGTTCGATACTTTTTAGCCAATTTCTTATAAGCAGACATCTCCCAGCGTTTAACAAAGGTATTTGAAACAACAACACTTTTCCCTTGTTTTAACCAGTATTCAGTTTGCTCTTGGCACCACTGATGAGCCGCTGAAATTTTGTCAGCTTGATACTGATAAACCCCATCAGAGTTAACAAAATACATATCCGCTTCTAAATGCACCGCATTAAAAGTTTTAGCCAGTGTCGATTTACCAGAACCTGGTAATCCACGAATGAGTGTAAGTGTGTTGGTCATGAATCGCTTCAACGATATAAAATTAGATGAGAGCTAAATACTCTTCACCGCATAAGTGACGAATTTTAACTTAATTTGGTATTGTCTGCATTTTGCTATCGACATCTTTCGTTAGTTAGGCTATAAGTCTAGATGTATAGACGTCCATAAATTAGCTAAAGGGAGAAAGCTGTGCCAATTAAGGTTCCCGATCAACTACCTGCCACCGATGTTTTGCGTAAGGAAAACATCTTTGTTATGCCTGAATCTCGCGCATCAACGCAGGAAATACGACCACTAAAAGTTCTGATCTTAAATCTAATGCCGAAAAAGATTGAGACAGAAACACAGTTCCTGCGCCTGCTTTCAAACTCACCGTTGCAGCTTGATATTGAGCTACTGCGAATTGATGATCGTCCAAGTAAAAATACACCTGAAGAGCATTTAAACGCCTTCTATCGTCAGTTTGACAGAGTCAAGGATCGCAACTTTGATGGTTTGATTATTACTGGCGCACCGCTGGGTTTAGTGCAATTTGAAGATGTTGCCTACTGGGATCACTTACAACGTGTGATGACCTGGGCTAAATCGCATGTTACCTCAACGCTCTATGTGTGTTGGGCAGCTCAGGCAGGTTTAAAGCTTTTGTATAATCTGCCTAAACGCACTCGTAAGGAGAAACTGTCTGGTGTTTATCATCACGATATTCATCAACCTTTTCACCCTATACTTCGTGGATTCGACGATACTTTTCTTGCACCTCATTCGCGCTATGCAGACTTTGATGCAGAATATCTAACCGAGCACACTGATTTAGACATTCTGGCAACATCAGATGTCGCCGGCGTGTACTTAGCATCTACCAAAGATAAGCGTAATGTATTTGTTACGGGCCACCCTGAATATGACGCGCATACACTGCACAACGAATATGTCCGTGATTTAGGTGAAGGAATGGAGCCCATGATTCCAGTCAACTATTACCCGAATGACAACCCAGATAACACTCCAAGAGCAAGCTGGCGAAGCCATGGGCACTTATTGTTCTCAAACTGGCTAAACTACTGTGTCTACCAACAAACACCGTTCGATCTTGACGATTTCAGTGAAGATAAGTTCACTAAAGACGACTAGCACAGTTCATCTTTTTTATTCACTTAAGCCTGCAACTCATGCAGGCTTTTTGTTATCTGCCCCAATATGCAAACTTAATCGCATTAACTCTTGCCTCGCCTTCGGTAATTCTCTGATTTTATTATGATAGTTTTAATTCAATTCGAATCATCGACACAGAACCTGCAAGTCGTAGGAGAAGGTAATGAAAACTTGGCTGGCGATTATGCTTTTCATAGGGTTATCCGGCTGCGTCACGGTTACGCAAAACTCTACATCCAGCACTGAGGCAGACAACTTATCCAAAGCGGAATCACGAATAGCGCTGGGGTTGGGATATCTTGAAAATGGCAATATGATCAAAGCTCGAATGAACCTGGAACAGGCTTTAGAGTACGCTCCTCACTATTATCGAGCCATGCTTTCTATTGCTCATTACTACGATAAAGTTGGTGAGGATGAAAAAGCCTATCAAGCCTACGATGACGCGCTGCGTATACATCCTTCAAACGGCCACGTTCTGAACAACTATGGCGCTTATCTATGCAAAAAGGGACAATACAAACAAGCAGATGAATACTTCATCCGAGCAATGAAAGACGAACAATACTATCTAGTAGCGAACAGCTATGAAAATGCGGGATTATGTGCATTAAAATATCATCATTTAAGCGAAGCTAAACACTATTTTCGAAGTGCAGTTGAGCACGATCCTCAAAGAGTTCATTCCTTACTGCAGTTAGCTAAGTTAGAGATAAGTTCTAACGAACTAAAACAAGCAAGAATTCGATTACTGAAATTTCATAATGAGTATGGCTATCAGAAACCTTCTCTAAGGTTGCTAGTAGAGTTAGAGAAGAAGGCGGGTAATTTGGTATTAGAATCGAAATATCGTGCATTGTTATCGCAATAGTCTTTGATCGTTAGCAGTCAAGGACTATTTTGCGTTAGTAGGACGACCGCTTTTACCACCTTTACGATCTCTGTAATGAGTTCGGCGTAACCGGCGAACCTTGCTGGCCCGCCGAATTTTCAAAGATTCTCGGTAAACAATACGAATAAACAACACTAAGCCAACAATCAACAGCACCGAAAATATGCTGAGAAATGGCTTGCATATCCAATCAGGCTGACAAGGTTGAAAGAACACAATGTCCATAACTACCTCCTATTGCTGATATCTACTTTATATCAGTATATTAGACCTTTTCGCTTAACCACAGCTTGCGCTGCTCAGCATTTTGGAAACTCCATGCAACAAAACGACTGATTTTCTGCCCTTGCTGCATCTCTATAACCTTTATCGACTCTGCGCCAACTTTCTGAAGTTGTTTTTTCATCCAGCGTACGTTATCGCTTTTAGAAATCAGTGTGGTAAACCAAAGCACTTGCTTTGCGTAGTGCTGACTTTCAAACGCCATATTTTTGATAAACGACGCTTCACCACCTGGGCACCATAGCTCCGCTTTTTGCCCACCGAAATTTAAAGCTGGCTTTGAGGTAGGCTTAGCTGACAATGCTTCACTCACGGAACCACGTTTGCGTTTATTAGCCTGTAAGTTATTGAGTTTTCTTTGTGTCCCCTTTTCTGCTTCAGCTAAAGAGGCGTGAAATGGCGGGTTACAAGTCGTCACATCGTACTTTTCGCCAGCTTTGATGATATTGGAAAAAATCGATTTGCTGTCCGATTGCAAACGACACTCGATACGCCCGCGCAAGTTGTCATTACTTTGAGCAATGTTATTGGCCTGTTTAACCGATATTGGGTCTATATCGCTTCCCGTGTAATGCCAGCCGTATTCGGTCACACCAACAATGGGATAAATGCAGTTTGCACCGACACCAATATCAAGCGCCTTGATCAAGTTATGATTAACGGTTTTGCACTCTTGCAGCAGCAGATCAGCAACACGATGAACATAGTCTGCACGGCCTGGAATGGGTGGGCACAAATATCCCTGAGGGATATCCCAAAAAGTGACACTGTAATGATAAGCAAGCAATGCCTTGTTTAACAATTTTACCGCCACAGGGTCAGAGAACGGGATACTCCAATCTCCCTTGGGATTTTTTATCAGATGTGGCTTGAGTTGAGGCAGTGTTTTACACAAGGCTACAAAGTCATAGTTGCCCTTGTGACGATTTCTAGCGTGTAACCCACTCTTGCCTTTTAACGTTGGCTTTGTCTTTGGTTTAACCGATTTGTTCGGCATTGATGGCTTCGTTTTTTTATTTTCGGCCTGCTTCTGTTTACTCATCGGTTACCTCGACTCAGTTCCAACACCATCATATAAATTCGTGCATCGAGCTCGTATTGGTGATAGTTAGGTTCCATATGACAACATAGCTGATAAAACGATTTGTTATGTTCTTTCTCTCGTAAATGCGCTAACTCATGTACCACCAACATTCTCAACAAAGGTTCCGGTGCGTTCTTGAACATACTCGCAATACGAATTTCATTTTTTGATTTGATTTTGTTGCCATGAACTTTAGACACGTAAGTATGCAACCCTAACGCATTATTGATTAGGTGAATTTTACTGTCGTAAATCACTTTACTGAGTGGCGCCGTTTTCTTCATGTACTGGTTTTTAATTGTCATCGTATATTCAAACAGTGCTTTCTCACTTTGAATCGCGTGTCTTTCCGGATAGCGTTGTTCAAACCAAGGGATCAGTTTGTCCGAATCCATTAACTTTTGAACAGATTCGACGATGTGAGAGGGATAACCTTGAATATATCTAATTACAGAGTTCATGCGCCAATATGAATAGGGGTAAAATAAGGCGTCAAAGTGTAACTGAATTAGGGTTCAGATTCACTATAATAACCTTAAGCTATGGCGAGTACAGCGCATTGCATCAGGGTAAGAGTGTCGGTAAACTTGCCAACCTTCTTTATCAGGGTTAAAAATCAAGGCAAACAAATGAAACGAGTCGTCTTATACATTAAAGATAAATGTCCACATTGCAAAGATGCACAACGCTACCTTGATTCTAAAGGGGTTAAGTACCGCTTATGTAACGCGAAAATGGAACGCGGGCGTAAAGAGCTCGATGCGCTAGGCGTTCGTAGCGTTCCTGTTTTAAAAATCGGCGATCAACTGATGATCGGTTGGAACCCTAAGAATTTCGACCGTATGTATGGCAAGGGGTAAGCTTACACATACTGTTTAACAAATTCGATAAACGTCCTGTCTGCATTTGATAAGTACCCCTCTTTTCTCCATGCTAATGCAAGATCAAGAAATACTGGTGGCTGAAAAGGAATAGCGCGTACATCCGGCTCGTTATTCGTCACCAGTTCTAATAACGCTGTCACTGCGTACTCATGTTTAACAATTTTCAAAATCATTGGCAGTAGATTGGTTTCAAACGATATATTTGCGTCCAAATTGTACGTTTTGCAGGTTTCATCAATGAAATCTCGGTGAAAATAGCCAGGCTTAAACATTACCAGTTCGTGCTCAAAAAACTGTTCAAAGTTAATACTTTTCTTATTTGCTAACTCATGTTCAGCCCCAACGACTGCAACCATCTGTGACGATAGCAGTGGGTCGACTTCTAAATCTGATGGCAAGTCATCGTTCAGAATCACACCGATATCTAGCTCACCTGATAACAGCATTTTTCTTATTGACTGTGTTCCCGCCTCGATCACCGTCATTTTTAAATTGGGAAAATGATTCTTAAACGCCATAACAATTTCAGGGAAGAAATACGACCCCATCATGCTTGGTGTTCCTAACCTAACTTCCCCTTTGACTAAACCTTTCAACTCGTCAATCGCAAGTTGTGCATCTTCTATCTGGCGCAAAATTCTTTGAGCATGCTCCAGCAACACATCACCTTCATGAGTCAGAGCAACTTTACGTTCATCGCGCTTAAACAAAGTGACGCCCAACTGCTGTTCAAACTTCTTAATCGAAATGCTCAACGCAGGCTGTGCAATATGTAGCGCAGCCGCTGCTCTTGTGAAACTCTGTTGCTGCGCCACTTCAGCGAAATATTTGAGTTGCTTGGTGTCCATAAGCCAACCATATATAAAATATATAACAATAATATTTTTAATATATTTTATTAATCACCCCTACACTGATACTTTGATCACATTCCAAAGCCCAATAATTGGCTTGTCTTAATCAAACGTAAGTGATGCGCAGCATGATTGAATTGAATAACCCTCAGTATAAAAAAGTAACTTTTGCACTCGCATTCGGTTCATTTTTGGTTTTCTGCAACTTGTATCTTTTCCAGCCTATGCTGCCTTACATGGCAAAGCACTTTGCCGTCTCAGAAACACAAATCAACTGGTTGTTTGCTGCCTCAACGCTTGCGTTGTCGGTTTGTCTTGTCCCTTGGGCCATTACATCTGAAGCAATAGGCCGCAGACGAGTGATGCTGCTTGGCCTGTTCGCACTACCGGTTATCAGCGTAACGATGCTAATCAGCGGTGAGTTTTGGTTGTTAGTTGCAGCACGAGCTTTATTGGGCGTAGCCTTAGCGGCATTTGCATCGGTTGCTGTTGCTTACATGGTGGAAGAGTTATCGCCTCAAGCTTTTAGTCGCGCAATTGGGGGCTATATCGCAGCCAACTCGTTAGGTGGAATCAGCGGACGGATTTTCGGTGGTATGTTGACCGATGCTTTAGGCTGGCAAGAGACTCTAATCATCGCAGCGGGCTTTTCACTGCTGGGCGCTCTACTGGTACTGTTTTTGTTACCTGTACAGCAAAACTTTAAGCCTCAGCGAGGATTGTTTTTCCATCACAACCGTGCGTTGGTTAAGCACCTTTCCAACAAAACACTTTGGTTTGCGATGCTCATCGGCGGCGCTAACTTTGCATTGTTCGTTAATCTTTATTCCGTGATGGGCTTTAGATTGGTGAGCGACCCGTATAACTTACCGATAGGTTTAGCTTCTCTGATCTTTGTTTGTTATCTGGCAGGGACTTTAAGCTCTAAGTTAACCGCCAACTGGAGTAAACGTTTTGAGCCAATTCCCGGCATGGTAGCTGGCGGTCTGCTCAGCTTAGCCGGGATGTTGATTGCTATTATAGATTCTATTCCATTTATGATGTTCGGTTTAATTCTGATTAGCTTTGGGGCCTTCTTCACCCATACGTTGGCTTATGCTTGGGTGAGTCAAAAAGCAACAGAGGCTAAGGCGACAGCAACGGCATTGTATCTTTCACACTACTATATTGGAGGCAGTATAGGTGGATTCTACCTGCTCTACTTCTGGCAGCATGGCGGCTGGGTTATGGTTGCAGCTGCAGGTTTAGCCATTTATGCACTGATGTTTGGCTTATGCTGGAAACTGAGTCAAACAGCAAAGTCACCATTACTGAATAACTCTACAGTGATCAGCTCTCCCCAATAAACTGTGGTATCCTTGCGGCAAATAAAGTCTACAAACTATAAATATGCGCTCAACACAGAATATTCAAGCTATCACTGAACAAGTGAATCAATGGCTAAATGACGTGGTGATAGGGTTAAACTTATGCCCTTTCGCCGCCAAACCCCAACGTAACAAGCAAATAAAAATCTATGTAAGCGAAGCTTCAACAGAAGAAGCATTACTGCAAGATATTTTAGAACAGCTTATTGAGTTAGAGAGCAAAGAACCTCAAGAGTTAGAAACTACACTTGTGGCGATTCCAAACATGCTGGACGATTTTGTTGATTACAACTTCTTTATTGATTGGGTCGAAGCCCTGATAAAGCAGCAAGATTGGGAAGGGATATTTCAGGTTGCGACATTCCACCCTGATTACTACTTTGCAGGCACAGATCCCGAAGATGCAGAGAACCTAACTAACCGTTCGCCATACCCCATATTCCACCTTATTCGTGAAGAGAGTATGGAGAAGGTGCTTAAGCACTACCCCAATCCAGAAGATATCCCGGATATTAATATCGAACGAGTAAGTAATCTTAGCCCTGAAGAGCGTAAAAAGCTGTTTCCTTATTTGTTTTGATTTCATTGAATAGATACAGAAAGGCCGGAGATAACCCCCGGCCCTATTGATTGTCAGATACTATGAATCGACGTTAATTTTATATTCCTGGTTATTAAACAGAACAGACACTACATCCCCACCGGATAAGTGTGAACCTTCTCCAAATGAATCCGTATGATTTGAGCCCGTTAAGGTTAACCTGCCAGAACCATTGTCATTAGCCGTAATCGTAACATTAGAGTCCAAAAACGCCTGAATCTCATCATGCTCAACCTTATCAGTTGAAAGCAGATCTGAAATATCAATAGCATCGTGTTCAACATCAAAGTCTTCAATGGTTTCAGAGAAATTCACCGATCCTTCAAGAACAAATAAATCTTCTCCATTACCACCGGTCATATGGTTATGACCAGTACCGCCAATCAGAATGTCGTTACCGTCTCCACCAAACAGTTCATCTCCATCAGCGCCACCAATAAGAATATCATTGCCAACACCACCGTGGAGTTTATCCTGCCCCTGACCACCTTCTAACAGGTCATTCCCAGCTTCACCGTATAGTGTATCAACACCATCACCGCCGATTAACCAATCGTTACCCGCTCCACCATACAGCTTATCTTGACCAGTACCACCATTTAAAATGTCATCACCACAATTACCTTCAAGGTAATCATCGCCATCACCAGCTTCCAGCCAATCATCGCCTGCTTTTCCATAAAGCTTGTCTTGTGAATTGAACGTAAATATATGGTCATTGCCCGAGCCACCTTCTCTTATATCATCATTGGAAGTACCATAAATGTTCTGGTAGACAAGCCCGTTTGCATGAGTTTCGTACGCTGCAATATTCGCTTGCAGATTATCAGCCATATCAACAAAATCAGCGTTTTCCGGCAGGTAAGTCGGGTAGGCTTCGCTACCTAATGTTTCATAGTTTTTGCCATGGCTATCACCTATAGAAACATCAAGAACATAGTGCCCCCCCTGATCCCAATAGATGATTTCAAGAGCATGAACGCCCGAGCCACAAACGTCGAAAGAGAACTCTTCCGCGCGTTTTGATGTATTTCTATCAAAAGAAGCAACGATTTCGCCATCAAGCTTAATCTGGTAACCATCATCCGCAATAACTTTCATCGTATAACTGCCAGCAGCAATCTGTACACCACCTGACAATCGAATTACAGAGTCATTACTGTCTTTACGATCATTGAAAGCAACGCTGGAACCATCATCTCCGAGCCATGATTGCAGATGCGAGCTGTTATCACCGATCAGGCCGCCAAGGTCATCTCGGTGTGAACTGTAATAGTGAACATCGGTTGCTATAAACTGAGCATTTGCATCTTGAGAGTTAATCACATCAACAGCATGCTCTATCTTCCACAACTGACTATCTACATTATAAAACTCACCTTGCAATCCCAAAACTAAGTTTGGTTCAGTTCCTGTATCAATCACTGTCGACGATACAGAATCGCCATCGGCATCAACAACATCATAGTTAAACTGTACAACGTCGCCGTCGTCTAGCTCAACGTATTGATAGTATTCCCACTGACCTGTTTCTGGAGTCAGTTTGATCTCAAAGACTGTCGTTTCAATAGAATCAATCGAAGCCACACCAGTTATTGAAGTTTGATTATCGCTAACGGTTACTGTGACTAACTCTCCATTGGCGGTACGAAGATCAGAATCGGTAATCCCACTCAATAAAATGTTACCAGCGCCATCTGCACCAAAGTCTGCCGTTATCGTTCCTTGATCAGTGGCTATTGCTGTTGCTTCTGACAAACCAATAAAGGTGACTGATTTGATCGCATAATCGCTATTGTCTCTACCAATACCGTTGCCATTAGATATCGCTGCGAATACAACTTTATCAAAACCACCTTCTTCAACATGAAAATCTTTAGCGTAATCACCACGATATGCATCAGAACTGAATGTCTGAGTCGCTACAAGTTCTTCGCCACGATAGAAATAAGCGACTCCACTTTCAGTGTCTTCCCAGTCATTACTGTAAATAT
Organism: Vibrio sp.; assembly: GCA_048259585.1. GTDB lineage: Bacteria > Pseudomonadota > Gammaproteobacteria > Enterobacterales > Vibrionaceae > Vibrio. The sequence continues at coordinate 888,839 of JBLXHN010000001.1, forward strand.
ATGCAAAATCAACCGTTAATCCATAAGCAATATTGTCGCCAAGGTCGATAACAATCTGTTCAGAGCTCCATTGACCATTAGCATATTGGTAATCAATTTCACCATATGTTCTATCATTTACAGAAGCATGTTCAGAGTTATAGTAAGAAGAAGACGACACAACACCGAGTCCGTCATTTTCTGACTGAACTAGAGCCGTATAACGCGCACCTTCAAGACCGACGGCATAAACAGAAATAGACTTGTCAGTATCATTGCTCATGAACGTATATGACTTGCTTTCTGATACCCAATCGTCATACCTGTCATTCCATTGGATAGATGTGCCAGCAAAAGAGAATGTACCTAAAACTGTGTTCGAAACGTCTTCAGTATTCGCCGTTGGGTTGATGACCACACTTTCTGTCGCAATCGGTGAATCATCCTCTACAGTGACACTGACCGTTTCAATTGAAGTATTTACGCCGTCGCTAACCGATACGTTGAAATCAAAAGACAAAGTATCTTCTACATCAGAAACATCATGATCCAACGCCGCCAATAGAGAGACTGTATAGGAATAACTATTAGCAGAATTTTGAGTAAGCGTAACTTCGATAACTTCGTCATTTCCTGCTCGGCCAACAAGTTTCCCATCCACAGTACTCCAACTAACTTCGACACCGTTTGAGTACAACGTTTCTGTTGGTGCGACTAATTTAACAGCTATATCACTGTCTCCAGATTCTTCATCTGACACGACAAAAGATCCAGTAACTTGAACCTCATTGGTAATATCAGTATCACCATCGGTGTCAAAGTTTGCTCCAGTCAAGCCTTCCTCAGAAACGACTACGCTATCTGCCCCTTCTGACAGAGTGATTACTGGCGCATCGTTTACGGAATCGATGCCACCAATAGTAAGCTGTGCACTTGACGAATCACCATCACCGTCTTTAACAGTGTAAGTAAAAACTTCCACAGAGCTACTGCTATTACTTTCGATGTAGGTGACAGAAACCTTTTCATCTATACGATATTTATCGCTGCTATCAGCACTTGACGATAGACCGAAAACAACATAACCGATATCACCGCTTTCTGAAGTCGCTGTTACAACGTGATTTACAATAGAAATAGAGACTTGTTCAGAAATATCATTTCCTTCCTTATCATAAACGGTAATTTCTATTCCGTCGTCATTACCTTTACCGTTATTTTTTAAGGTTGCACTTACAGAAAAAGCTGGCTGTTCACTTTTTAATGCAATAACCAGCGACTCATTGCCATCAAGCTGATTACCTTTATCACCAATACTTGCGACCCCGAGACCAGACTTACCATTACTAGTAACCTCTGCGCCACTTGAGTCGATGGAACCGTTAGAAGAAGCATACACAGAGACATCAGAACTATTAGTCACATCATCAATGACGATTTGACTACGAGAGCTTTCAGACGCCGTAAACGTATAGTCGCCATTACTTTTAATGACCAACGTACCTGTGCCCGCTTTTATAGTAAGGACACCAGAGTCTGGCATATTGCAAGTTTCACCATTGTAAGTGACTGAGGTAACAACAACATCCGGGTCGGTATCATCTTGAAGATCATTAGTAACAACGTTTCCTGTCACTAAATTTGTCTCAGAAGAAACCTCACCGAAATCGTCTTGAGCAGTGATACCTGTATCTACGACATCGATCGTAACAGTAGTCCAGGCAGAACTCTCGACATCATCATCAGCCTTATAGACGAAGCTATCTTCAATTATTTCAGATGAACTGTGTTTTAAAACGGGAGCTTCATAGGTGTAAGTCCCATCTTTTTGCATCACAACAACACCGCCTAAAGCGGTAGTTAGGGTAAAGCTACCATCGCTATTAGCAGACACGGCACCTTGTCCATCGGTATTTTGCGCGACACCAACAATAGTTAGTGAGTCACCCTCTTTATCGGTATCATTTACCAGTACGCTTGTTGCAACCGTCAACAATGAACCTTCATTCACTGTTGCATCATCAACGTGACCAACTGGCGCATCATTAGTACCAGTAATAGTAACCGTCACTGTATGAGGCGTACCATCAGCACTGTTCACCGTGAAAGTGCGTACCACAGGGTCACTATCATTACCCATAGCCTGCACGTCATCAGATTTATTGTTCAGTACGTACTTCCAATCACCTTCTTTATCAATAGAGAAAGTGCCCCACACGCCATCATCAATAGTATCAGCTATAAAACCAACATCCGACGCATCTACATCTTCACTGCTCAATTTGCCTTCGGTTGTCAGACTTTCGTCTTCTTTCACCTTACCTGCGGAGCCACCAGTGATTTTGGCGATATCGTTGGTGCCATTAATCGTCACGGTTATGGTGTGTTTGGTGCCATCGGCCGAGTACACATCAAACGTGTCGGTCAGCTTGTCACCCTGGCCCAGCGCCTGAACTTCATCCAGGTCATTGTCCAGCTTGTAGCTCCATTGACCTTGTGCATCAATCGTGAACTCGCCGTACTGGCCGTCATTAGGCTTTTGCGCCTTGAAGGTTGCTTCACCCGCATCGTCGTCACTGATGGTCAGTTTGCCACCGGTACTCAACGTGATGTCTTCGGT
>JBLXHN010000002.1:0-614716 GCA_048259585.1 Vibrio sp.
CGAATATAACAAGGCGCTTAAGCCGGACTGCAAACGCGTGGCGGTTTTAGTTCAATTTGGTTTATGAGTTTACGGTGGCAATTTGAGGTTCAGTGGGACGTTTGCAGCCACTTAGCTTAGCGTTAGCCAAACTATGTAGCATCAAGGAAAAGATAATTTAATGAATTCGAAATATAGTATAATACCTGCCACATTTTTAATTGTGATATCTAGCACTCCGATCATTCTTCTTTTATTAAAGGAAAAGATCCCTCTAGTTTTCCCAGACTATTACTACTTAATAATGTCAAACCTTGCATTCTTAGTATCGGCAATATCAAGAAGTATAGTCACAAAAAGGGCAAGTATAACTTCATCTTTTTTTCTTCACTATAGATACTCAAGCTTTTTTGTCGCTTCCAATGTTATCTTCCTATTTATGATCTTTTCAGGTGAAACTCCAGTGATAGAAAATAACGACAGTGATTTGTGGGGGTTAGGTTTCATGAACTTACTATCAATGTTAAATTTATACTATATTGATTTCATTGCTCAAAGTATTCCAGATAAACCTGAAAAGGAGTTGGAAGAAAAACAAAGTAGAGATGTAGCGGCAGTATTTGAGTTTATAAAACCTTTTATTGGTTCAGTTATCGTCACTTTACTTACTTACTTTATTTTTAATTATGATAGCTCAGTACCAAATCACTTTACTGTATTTGCTGCTTTCTTTGCTGTCTTTTGTGTAGTTCAGCAAAACTATAGAAAGTCGTTTGGCTAACAAGCTGTTTAAGAGTGATTCGCAACGCGTGGCATTTTTACTATGCGTTGGTTTAGGTGTTTAAGGTGGTATACGGCGGCATCGGTATTGCGTTGCTCACATATATGGTCTCCCCCGGTTTTGCAAGTCAGTAGCATGATTAAAAGCGCAGGTTAACTACCATATATTCGGCCTGTTTTTGCGGCTATTGCCTTGGCCAAGATGAGGCAGTCGAACACGAAGTCCTAATCACCTTATCGACTTTAAAAGCCAGTGTGAGCACAAGGTTTTCAACGTGTAGGATTTATCCTGTTATTCATCTCACTACGTACTTTGCAAAGGGTTGGTGATGCACATTGTTTTATGCTGGTTGGTACTCTTCGTTTTTGGCTATAACGGCCCAAGCGATTCGCATTAATTTATTCGCGAGTGCGACCGCAGCACGGTTGGAGCCTCGTCGTTCTTGCAACTCAAGCATCCATTTGCTGAGTTTGTCGGATTTGAATTTGGCTCGTCTTAAAGCGGCTCTAGCACCATGAACCAGTAATGAGCGAATGTAAGTATTGCCCCGCTTGGTTATCCCGAGAAGAATGACCTTTCCACCCGTTGTATCTTGTTTTGGGACCAGCCCCATCGCAGCGGACGCATCTCGCCCAGTCTTAAACTGTTGGCCTGAGCCGAGCCATACGGCAACGGCTTGACTAGTGAGTGGCCCAAAGCCAGGAATAGACATTAGTCGTTTGGCATTATCAAATTGTTTAACGGTTTGGTTGAGTTTATCTTCAAACCATTGGATCTGTTCATCGATGTATAAATAGCGTTCATACTGGTGCGATAGAAGTTGGCGTAATATGGGGGATAGTTGGTTTTCTGCATCTTCGAGTATTTCGGGAATAGCCTGCCTAAAAGACGCTTTTCCTTGCGGAATGATGATACCGTATTCGGCGATGAGCCCTCGAAGTTGGTTAATTAGTCGGGTTCTCTCGGTGACACATAGCCTACGCATTCGAACCAATGATTGAATATCTTGTTGTTCGATGGACTTGTGTTGAACAGGATAGGCCCGTTGATAGAGTGCGAGTTCAGCAATCGCTTCAGCGTCGTTGTAGTCATTCTTTTGTTTACGACGTTGATTTTTGACATGCTGAGGTGGGTACAAAAGAACTTCATGCCCTAACTTTTCGAATTCGCGAGCCCAGTAATGAGCACCAGAGCAAGCCTCCATCGCGATGATGCATGGAGTTTGAATTGCGATATAGTTCAATAGCTTAGTTCGTGGGAGTTTTTTACGGGCGATGTTCTTTCCTTTGTGATTGATTTCAACAAGGAAGAAAATATTTTTTGCTAAATCGATGCCGATGATTTTATGCTGAGTCATGGTCTTCTCCTTTTGCTTTAGGACCTGAACACTCCAAGCATGGCTTATGGCCATGTGAAGTGGTAGGGGGAGACCATCTCATCATCTTAGTTGGGCGTTAGGCAAATAGGAGTAAATATGGATATTGCTGTACTAACTTTTGACGGGTTTAATGAACTGGACTCATTTATAGTAGCGGGCATTTTGAACCGTATGAAAGACGCAGGTTGGAACGTGCAAATAACGAGTCCATCTCAATATGTTACGTCAATGAACGGAGTTACAATCCAATCTCAACAACCTCTTGAATTTGCTAATAGTGCCAACGTCGTATTATTTGGCAGCGGTGTACTGACGCGCGATATCGCTCTAGACAGAGATATACTTTCAAGGTTACAGCTTAACCCTGAAACTCAATTAATTGGTGGGCAATGTTCAGGTACGTTGCTCATGTCAGTACTTGGTTTACTGCATCAAGTACCAGCTTGTACAGATTTAACAACAAAACCTTGGGTGGTCGAATCGGGAGTGACTGTTTTAGAGCAACCCTTTTATGCCAAAGGTAATATTGCAACAGCAGGTGGTTGTTTGTCATCGAAGTACTTGGCTGCGTGGGTGATTAGCAAGTTATCGGGTAAGGCGGACGCTGAATCAGCAATTTATTATGTTGCGCCTGTCGGTGAAAAAGAAAGCACAGTTCGGCACTGTATGTCCGTAGTAGGTACATATCTATAGAATTTGCCTAACAAACAGTTCAAGAGGGATTCAGCACGCGTGGCATTTTTGGTATGCGTTGGTTTCGGTGTTTGAAGTGCCATGCAGTAACATTGGTATTGCGTGCTTCACCCCTTAACTGGGCGCTATATTCCCCCAAGTTTTGCTCCAGCTTCTCGTCGACATGCTGTTAATAATTGCTCTATCGAATCCTGATTCTGAAGCGTTCTTGCGATAGCTACAGCTCCAATAATCATTGCTGTTACTGCTAAAATATCGTGTTTGTCGCAGTCAGTGTAACTTTTGGCATACTGCATGATTACGGTATTCATATCATGGTATGTATTTGCGTATGCTTTATTCGCTTCGTCATTCTTTATATTTACGTCTGCAGCCAAAAAAGCTAATGGACATGGATTCCTACCTTCTACATGTTCTAAGCTCAGGTATTCATTTAATAGCAAACATAACCATTGTCTGTTAGATAGGTAATCAGGTTTAAGATTGGCAAGTTTAGTGCTGCTGGCAGCGAACTTTAATGCCTCGCGGTAAAGTTCTGCTTTAGTCGAAAAGTGCGCATAGAACCCCCCTCGGGTTAGTCCGCAGCTACTCATTAAATCATCAATAGTAACGCCGTCAAATCCTTTAATTGCGAATAACCTGAATGAGCTATCAAGGATTCTATCGCGAGTTTTCTTTTTGTGCGCCTTTGTATAGGGCATCGTGTGTAGCCTTCTTGGGTTTATATATGATCTTTATCATATATAAGAGCCGCTTTACTATGAAGTCTCATCTTTGGAAAGGAAAGTTAAATATGTATATTATTCACCCTATGTTTGTTTTGGTTATTTTAACTTTTTTGGTTGGTTTTAGTATGGGGGCGTCTCGACTGATTAGTGTTAAAAAAGGACAAGTTGATCCTCTATACTACAAGTTGCTATCAGGGTATACACCACCAGAATATGTTGTAAAGCTAAGTAGAATTTTTAATAACCTCTTAGAAGTGCCCGTTTTATTTTATACTTTGGTTGTGTTATCAGTTGCTTTGAATATTAGTAGTCCTGTTATTCTTGTTTTGGCTTGGTGTTTTGTGGGGTTGCGTATAGTTCATTCTATTATTCACATCACATACAACCACCCAAAACATAGGTTTTACGCATTTTTATCATCCTGTTTAGTTTTGCTGGTAATGTGGGTTCAGCTAATGATCTTAATTACCAACTGAATATTACAAAGCGTTTAAGACGGATTCCCAACCTTGGCATTTTCGGTTTGATTCAGCTTTAGTGTTTACGGCACAATGGTTTAGGTAGGGTGGTTGGCGTTGCTCACCACTTAACGCGGCGTTATGTGACAGGTATGAGATTCGAACACAAGAAAGTAGAACCAAACAATATTGATTTTCAGTCACTAGTGGCTGAATTGAACTCATCACTTAGCCAGATCACTAATGATTCTGGCGAAAGCTCGTTTTCATCTTGGCGCAATGTTTTAGGTTAGGTGGTTGGCGTTGCTCACCATTTAACGCGGCGTTAGGCTTAAAATTGGAGATTTCGAATTGAAATTTATTAAGAATATATTGATGTGTATAGGTGGGTTATGTGTTCTATTAGCCTTAGGGGTATCTTTTTTTATACTCAGACCGAGTGAAGTTTCGTCAAGTGCACAAAACGAAATACCAAGTTATGATAATGAATTTAGAACACTGATAATTAACACCTTTGAACACTTGGAATATAGTAAAATTTATCCAATGTTAAGTAAGGAATATATTTTCAAAAGCGGTAAGGCCGGACTTCAATCTAATTTAAGGAATGCTCGTATTGAAATGGGACGAGTTGAGAAGATAGATGAGTTGATTAGGTATAATGCTTATACCGATATTTTAGATGGTAGTGTGATCGCTAACTGTACATATAGTCTGAACTTCGCCAAAGGAAAAGGAATAATCGAGCTTAAAGTTGAAAATAAAAATGGTAAATGGCTTATTCATGATTTTCAAGTCGCAAAAACGTTTATAAATTAATACAGTCAAAGCCTAACAAAGCGTTTAAGTACGACTCACTACGCGTGGTATTTTGGGTTTGCGTTGGGATAAAGTGATTACGGTGCTTTGCAGAGACTTATTTATTGCGTGCCAGCACCCCTTAATTGGGCGTACACGGAGAAATTGATATTGAAGAACGTTGAAGCTTTTTTGGTTAATTCTTTTACTACGAATGGAACTGGTGGAAATCCTGCGGGTGTAGTGCTCCACGCCGATCATTTGTCGAACGAAGAAAAATTGCAAGTAGCACAAGTTGTTGGTTATTCGGAAACTGCGTTTGTGTCTCGCGATGACGAAGCTGACTTTGAGTTGTCTTTTTACACCATAACAGGTGAAGTTGATTTCTGTGGACACGCCACATTGGCTGCATTTTCGACAATGTATCAAGACGGAATCATAACTGAAGGTAAATACCTTCAAAGGACTAAAGCAGGTTTGCTTGCGGTGACTATAGAGACTAATGGTCATATAGTTATGGACCAGAAGTTACCAGAATTTCGTGGAGAGTTTAGTTATGAAGTTATATCGGAGTTAATTGGGTTAGACTTAACAATACTTGAGTCAACTCAGTTACCGATTGAGGTTATTTCAACAGGCTTACCTGATATTATTGTCCCAGTGCCTTTTGGATATCTTGATAAAATTCAAGTGAATGAAAATTTAACCAAAGAGTTCTGTGAAAGGCATGATGTAGTTGGTGTCCATGCTTTTGAGTTGTGCGAAAAAACAAGCCAAGTTACAGCAAGCTGTCGTAATTTCGCTCCATTGTTTGGGATTCCAGAGGAGTCAGCGACAGGTAGTGCGAGCGGTGCATTAGCATGTTACTTAGCCAAACATTTTCCTAATACACATTCGTATAGTTTTACTTTTGAGCAGGGGCGGGCGATGGAGTGTGTTTCAAGAATTACAGCATCTGTGGAGTCGAGCGATCAGGGAATTGTTAAGGTTAGGGTTGGTGGTTTTGCTCATAAAGTCGGCAGTCAGAACATCAACGTATAACAAAACATTTAAGAGTGATTCGCAACGCTTGCCGTTTTCGCTTTGATCAAAGTATAGGCAAGCGCTACTCACACCTTGACGTGGCATTATGTGAATGGAGTTAACCTTGAAAATTTCAGTTATCGAAAGAGGTGATATTGAGGCTTATGAGTCTGTACTTAATGCTCATCTGAATTCAATTTTTGGTCAGGATTCAAGGTTTATTTTCAATCATGAGTTTGCCTGTGCAATTCTCATTGAAGAAGAAAACAAGATTATTGCTACAGGTTTCGCATATAGCCGCTTTATGAAACAGGGTAAGACAAATTTCAAGGCGGGTATAATCGGTGGTATAGCCGTTACCCCAAGTAAACGTGGTTTGGGTTTAGCTAAAGTCGTTGTGAAAGAGCTCGACCAATACTTAGAGTCTGTTGGAGTCGCGAAATCTTTTCTCTTTGCTTATGAGCCAGATATCTACAAAAGCTCAGGCTATAGAGAGCTAGTCGTACCCATTCGTTACTTCGACGAACAGCGTAGACATTGGAATCAGTTTGTCTATCGTGGAGGTATGGTTAAGTCCTATAGTGGTTATGCTTTTAACGATCAAGTCATAGAGTTTAATGGGCGTGTTTATTGATCGCGTTGAAAGATTTACATAACAAGAGACTATGGCGTCAATAACTAATTTTTGGTGGTATTTGCAGCCACTTAGCTTTAGTGGCCTTATTAATACCGTATGTCCAATTTACTGTACAAGTAAAGTGGTGAAGACTATACTTGTTCCATTAAATGTACATGTGGAGGTTCTTATGAGAATCGTATCTTTTACTGAAGCTAGAAATGGTCTCAAAGCTGTTTTAGACGGTGTCGTTAATGATGCAGATACAACAGTTATTACACGCCGTGATTCTGAGGATGCAGTGGTTATGTCTTTAGACTACTACAATAGCCTTATGGAGACCGTGCATTTACTACGCTCTCCTCAAAACGCTGAACACCTAAACCGTTCGATAGCACAATACCGTGCTGGTAAAACAACAGCACGAGAGTTAATTGATGAGTAGCAGTCAACGCTTATTGTCGTGGACTGATGATGCTTGGGATGACTACCTGTATTGGCAAACTCAAGACAAGAAAACACTCAAGCGCATCAATAAACTCATCAATGATGTTAAGCGCACTCCATTTGAGGGTATCGGTAAACCAGAGCCGTTAAAAGAGAACTTATCTGGTTTTTGGTCTCGTCGTATTGATGATACTAATAGGCTTGTTTACGCAGTCGATGATCAAGCGATAACGATAATTTCATGTCGTTACCACTACTAAATGAGGTTCAGCGATCTGGCATCTAACAAACAATTTAAGAGTGATTCCCAACGCATGGCATCTTTCATTCCATCGTTAGGTTTTGTGTTTAGTTTTCTATAATCAGTCTTACGAATAAACTACAGGCGTCGATATTATGAACGAATCAGATTGGAAATTATTCTGTAAGATAAAACAAGTTGCCATTGAAAAATACTGTGAACAACAGTTAGCAGACATTGGTGATATTTTGTCTGGTGATATCGCTAGCTCAAGTGAACGGCTTCATATGATTGCACAGTTTACTAAATCCGCTGAGAAACAAATATCGTCAATATTCGATGGGCATTCTCGTAGCAGTGCGCCTTTTCAATTGATGTTAATGAGACGAGAAAAACTGGTTGATGTAGATTTGCTTTCGCAATTGTCTGACGACTTGGTTGATAGCACTGTACCGCCCAAATAACCAGGCAATAGTAAAGGTATCGACCTCCGGACACCTTTTCCCCGAACTTTACCAAAACGGTCTACGAAATAGATATTGCAGTGTCTCAAGTTATTCAGCCCAAGCTGCAATGATCGGTATGAAAAGTGGGCGGCTGAAAGATGTGGAGCATCTAACAGCCACCGCCCCATACTCCCGTCATGGGGTAGCTTTCAGCCCACTGCTCTCGTTAAGTAAGAGAAGCACTGGAAATTCTAGTTAGTCATCAGCAGTTAAACTAAGACACCAGCCGAACAAATTAAAAAATCTGAAAAAGCGTACAAATTATGGCTTTTGTGTGCTTTTGCTTAACTCTATGAAAAGTGCTGAACTTTATAATGCTGTATTTTATGTAACGAGTCTAAATTTAGGTGTTGTCATTATCAATGTCGAGGGGGGCGGTGCTTGAATTCGTATTCAAGTTGATTTGGAATTGTCATGTTCACTTATCCAGCCGGACTTTTGCGTGATATGTTTGAATTAGATTAAATCAAGCAATGATGCAGTACCGCAGCATAATGAGGGTGTGTTGTTTGGTTGATATAGAAAGAAGTTGTACTCTTAAAGAAGAAAGAGGCGCAGGTGCCCTTTGCGCCCCGATTTTAGATTTTATCAGTGGAACAATTAATTATCTAGATTCTAACGGGTATGAACGGTAACTCCACATCCCATAAGCTCTAAGTGCATCGCGATAGATACCTAACATTTCTGAATCAGAAGGGGTTTTAAGTTCTGATAGAGGTTTGTCAGGATAAGCCACTGTATCGAAAGTGATGTTTTTCGGTCCTGTCTGCCAACTTGCGATTTCAAATAAAGACTGACCACGCCTTACGTGGCTAGCTGAACTTATAATAGTTGCGTGTGAGATATTGTGTCTTGCCAAAGCGTAGCTGCTATATAAAGCGTTATCTACGGTACTGGTTGCGTAATTTTCCTCAATAATACGATCTGGGCTGACTCCTTTTTCTATCAACCAGTCAGCCATTAAACGCCCTTCCGTTTTGTGGTTTTTAGGTACGCCACCAGTTAGTACGATTAATGCCGTCGGGTTAGCCTTTGCTAACTCTAGCGTTGTTTCTAAGCGCTGAATTAAAATTTCATGCATAGATCCATCCGGATTAAGCGCATATCCAAGAGTAACGATCGCATTATTCCCTTCGCTAGGTATTGATGCTGTCTGCTTCAATGGAGTTTTGACGATGCGATCAACTGTAGAAATAATTTTTTCTATATCAGCCTTTCGTCCAGGATTAAGTTGAGACAAAGCCTTCATATGCTTTTTAAAGCTAGTTTCATCTGATTTGAAACGAGACCAAACAGCAAGGTAAGAATGTAGGTCTACATCGTCAGGAGCTACAGACAATGCTTGTTTAAATAACTCAATCGCTTGGTTGACATTACTATTATAGATTTGCGCATTTGCCGCTGAGATAAGTAAATCCGTGCGGTATGGTTCAAGTTTGTAAGCATCTAGTAGCTTACTGGTTACAACTTCCATGTTGCTTGGCATCTTTGCGGTAAAGCCAGCATGTGATACTCGAGCTGGAGACTTGAATGCGACGACTGCATCTTCTAATAGTTGGTCAACAACTTGACGTTTAGTCGTGTATTGAGAGTAATCAATTGTTGATTGAACACTTGATTGTTCTTTAGAAATAGCAGGCGTTGATAATGAGATAGCAATCAAGCTAGATAAGGCAATTGCTACTAAATTCTTATTCATTGAAATATTCCTTCGTGCTGTAATCCATATTTTGTATATCAAAATAACGATAGCTTGAATTGTGATGCCAGTATCTAATTTCATTAAATCAATACTTTCATACAGCCGGACTGTGATTTTTATTCCAATGATTTTTCATAGATAAACTTAGTAATTTTACGTAATAAAATTACTAAGTTTATCTGTGTTGATGTGGAATAGAAATCTGGCTGCTAAGTAAGATGTAAAGTTGTCCTCATTTAATCGCAGTGCTAACATTTGTGTGTACATTGATTTGGGAGCAGATTGTGGATACTAGAATTCAATTTCGTGTTGATGAAGAGACAAAACGTCTCGCCCAACAGATGGCAGAGAGCCAAGGTCGAACGCTGAGTGATGCATGTCGTGAACTCACTGAACAACTCGCAGAGCAGAAACGTAAGACACTTTCTCATGACGCATGGTTAACTGAACAAGTAAACCTAGCTTTTGACAAATTTGACTCAGGAAAGTCTGTATTTATTGAGCATGAATCTGCAACAAGTCGGATGGCTGAGCGTAAAGAGAAAATTCGTAATCGAGGCAGAGTATGATCTTATGGGAAGAGGAATCTCTTAATGATCGTGAGAAAATCTTCGAATTTCTTTATGACTTCAACCCACAAGCCGCAGAAAAAACTGATGAAATCATAGAAGTAAAAGTTGAAAACTTGTTAGAGCAGCCCCTAATGGATGTGCAACGTGATGGAATACGTGGAAGGTTGTTCATCATTCCGGAAATTTCTATGGTTGTTTCCTACTGCGTTGAAGGTGATATTGTTCGTATTATGCGCGTTTTGCATCAAAAGCAAAAATTCCCAGTGGTATGATTCCAAACCGCCCCATTTTCACCCCACAGATAAATTTAAATTTTGTAATTAACTGTTTATAAAGAAAAATAGATCGTTGTGCCTGACATGTTCGAAACGACGTGTTCAAAACTTGGTACAAGATGGCAAGCCTGATCCCATCGGGTCAAAATTTGTCACCAATCATCACTCTCCACTACAAGGTTGATGACTTCCCAAAAGGCTTCGACGCTATGCGTATCGGGGCTTCCGGTAAAGTTATCCTTGATTGGGAGTAATTAAATAGTGATTCTTAAGCGCTCCGGTTGGGGCGCTTTTTGTCTTTCTTCAAAGTAAGCTTTATGTAGGCAAACCTGTTGAAGAATCAATCCTGTCCAGAGATGGGCCTGTATACTGCTCCAGCAATAACTCAACAACGCTTTTTCCATACAAGTCAAACCACCAGTCTCCCATTTTCCTTAGTTTATTTATATTACTTGCTGAAATATCGTCCATCGCATCGTCCGGTGGATTGTCTAAACCAGCCTGTTTTTTCATGTCGGAGTTGACTCGAATGTACTTTCCTTCGCTTAGTAGTGTTTTAGCCTGATAGGCCACAACCATTTCATCTGATAAAACGTCTAGAATATGTCCTTGTGTAAACCACCCAATAGCTCCCCATTTTTGTGAGCTTGGACCATTTATTTTTCTTGTACGATAGCCAGTACCAACGGATAGCACCAGTAGTTCATCTAATCGTGTCGATTTCCACTCGCGCTTAGCCTCGGCTATTGCGCACATTGTTGGATTGTTGGCGGTAACACCTCCGTCGACTAACCACGAATCTTTAAGTTCTTTGGTTGGGAAATACGTTGGGGCCGCACTAGAAGCATCTGCAACTTCAGAGGATTTGTAGTTTCTGAAGGCGGAATTAGTCGATTTTACAATGACTGGTTTTCGAGTTGATATTTCGTAGGTGACGGCTAGAACATGTTTCCCCTCATCTACATCACTGATTTTTGCGTTTCCAAAATTTTGCCTAAGAATTTTGGTTTTTCCCCCTGATTCATATTTGGGACTGTTAATACCATCAATTTCAAACCACCCTTTGTTCTCCGCAAAAATTAGTTTTGCATTTTGAAGATTATAAAGCTTGTTTATATCCTTCATTGAGAGATTTGTTGTTGCTAAAGCCAAAGCTATAATTGCCCCTGTACTAGTACCAGCATAAAAATCGACACAGTCACGTATAGAGCAATTGTGCTTATCGTTCAGAGTATCTTCTACACGAGATAGGAACTGCGTCGTTGCTGCACCTCGGATTCCACCACCGTCTAAAGATAGTATTATCTTTGCCATGTTGACCTCTACATAATTATTAATATAAAGAACGTATTGTTATTGTGGGTATGTTTGAGGCAAAGAATAGCTAACTTTAAGGTCATAAACGAAGATACTAGGCAAGTTGTCATAATTTGGACAATATTAAACTTGTTGCAAATGAATCTTTATGTTCGATCTGGTAATTTATTGTCGATAAGAAAATGGCAACTTGAGATTGAGAGAGTAAAAACAGTAAGTATTCCATTGGAAATGCGCTGAAGTTAATTTTGCATAGTGCCAATATCAATCTGGTCTAAATTTGCCACCAACCATTACTCACCATTATCTAGAAAAGCTTGGATTGCACATTGGACCGCTGGCAAAGTTATCTTTGATTGGAAGCAGCCGAATGTTAGGGGCTGTTCACATTGAGGGGGGACTTAATTATCCCTAAAACACTTCCTTCGCTGCAAATGGGTTTTTACAATGGGGAATAATGTTATTTGCTTATTGTTTGTATGTCGTATCGGTAAAGTCTTTCTGCAACCAAGATTTAAGGAGTTGTTGAAATAATGTTTAAGCGCATGACAAACCGAATCTGGAAATTTGGCTAGAATATAAAGCTTTACCCTAGGGTAATGCCAACAACTTATATAGAGTTAAATATTTTAAGAGATGTCCGAATGGTAAAAAGTGCCTGTTTTACCGTACTATCTTCAAAGCAAGTTGTCAGGCTGATGCTTTTCAACAGTTCGAGAAACTAAAGAACAAGTAGACTGAAAATGAATGTAGAGCACTTAAAGCTGTTTGTGCGTTTGGCTTCTAGCCAAAGTATCAGTATGGCCGGGCAAGAGTTAGGTTTGTCTCCGGCGGTGGCAAGTTCGCATATCAATAAACTTGAGGAAAGCCTTGGGGTTCGGCTTGTGCATCGAACCACGCGCAAAGTCTCTATCACTGCCGAAGGACGAGCTTTTCTGCCATACGCGGAAGAGGTGCTGGCATCGGTGGAAGCTGCGAAAGGCGCGGTTGGTGTTGGTCACAGTAACCCAACCGGTACACTGCGGGTTACTGCGCCTGCATCCTTCGGACGTATGCATCTGATACCGGCAATGAACGGGTTTATGCAACGCTACCCTGAACTTAATATTGAGTTTCGATTTTCAGATTCGATCATTGACATGGTGGAAGGTGGCTTTGACGTGGCTATTCGAGCTGCAGAGCTAAAAGATTCATCATTGGTGGCTCGTAAGCTTGCGCCTGATCGTCGTGTTGTCGTTGCTTCTCCTGCCTACCTAAATCAATTTGGCGCTCCAGAAAAACTGCAAGATCTGGTTAACCATCAATGTATTAATTTGATCGGCTTGGATAACTGGACGTTTAAAACCAACGAGGGGGTTGTAAGTGTGAAAACTTCAGGCCGACTTCGATGCGACAACGGCGATGCGATGCGAGATGCGACAACGGGTGGTTTGGGCATTTCCATTAACTCCATTTGGAGTGTCTATAAGCAACTGAAAAGCGGCGAGCTGGTGGAAATACTGCAAGATTATCCACTAGCGATGGAAGCGAGTATCTGGGCGGTTTATCCAAGCTCACGCTTGATCGCGTTAAAGGTCAGAGCCTTTATCGATTACTTTTCGGAGTATTACGGTCAGCCTGCTTATTGGGAAAACGAACTTAACGATGTGAATCCTTCTTAAACCTATAAGTGTTCTCTTTGTTTGCTTTTAGGAAAGCGTGCTAATCCGCAATGACAGAAGTTGTCGTATGAGTTTAAGGATATTAAGGACTTAGCGAAAAATCACGGTTTTTATTTTCAACGAAATAAATAAAGTGATTATAGAAAACAAAGTATTCTCAATTTTTGACGAGTCTATATCATAGGGTCAACTCTGAGGTCCGTGACGGTTTTGATACCCAACGTACCTTTAATAATTGATGTTAAGGAGAGCAGTAATGTCTCATCAAATTATCAAAGATTTAAGCAAACGCTATACAGCAAAAAAATACGATGAAGAGAAACGCATTTCTCAAGAAGATATGGCTGTGATCAAAGAAGCAATTCGTTTATCAGCATCATCAATTAACTCTCAGCCATGGAAGTTTATTGTTCTTGAAAGTGATGAAGCGAAGCAGCGCTTCTACAACACGTTTGCCAATAAACACCAGTTCAACCAACCACATGCAAAAACAGCGTCACACACGATTCTGCTTGCGCATGATCCAAAGTTCACCAAAGAAAAATACGCTAAACGTCTGGATGCAGAAGTTACTGTAGGCCGTTTATCTCCTGAAAAATTTGATGCACGTATGGGTGCTTACGCGTTTGCAGAGATGAATACTGATGAAACGGGTAGCAACGGCAACTGGACTAAAGCTCAGGTTTACATTGCGTTGGGTAACTTGCTGCACACATTGGCTCGTCTAGGCATTGACTCTACGCCGATGGAAGGTGTTGATGCGGATCTTATTGGTGAAGAGTTCAAACAAGAACTAGAAGGTCATGTTTGTGAAGTTGCGCTGGCGATCGGTTATCACAAAGAAGATGAAGATTATAACCACGCTCTGCCAAAATCACGTCTAGCGCTAGAAGAAGTCGTCACTACTTTGTAATTTCTAGTTGTTTATTGTCCTGTCAGTGGCGAAACTGTAAATGGCTCACCACTGACAGATTACTTACTTCCCTCTAGTGGTCGTTCAAATTCCTTATGGCTCACTGCTCGTTTGGCGTTTCGGTAAACTCTTTCTGCAACCAAGATTTTAGGGTGACGACATTTTCGTTACGGAGCTTTTCTGGTCTACATACGAAGAAAAATTCCTGATGCGGGTTATTCACTGGTGTGCCGATTTCGACCAACATTCCGTGTTTAATATCATCACGAACAAACAAGCGATGAGTGACCAAAACACCCAGCTTACGAATTGCGGCTTGCACCGCATGAATGGAGGCGATGAAGTTAAGGTTTTTGTTTTGCTTAGGCACGGGAAGTGAATTTCCTTCACACCAAACACTCCAGTCATGCTTCCTACGCAGGTTCTCAGCATAAATGGCTGGATAACGTGTTAGGAGATCAGCAGCAGACGGACACGCATCGAATGACTCCAGTAATTCAGGGCTGCATACCAATAGGAGTTCATCGTCACCGAGCTTTTCACAATAATAATCTTGCCACTCGTCAGTTTTGCCATGAAGGATCGCGACATCTACACCTTCTTGGTTTAAGTCAAATGAACCAATTAAGTTGGAAAGCCGAATATCGACGTTGGGTGCATATTGTTGGAAGTTATCGACTCGTGGAACCCACCAGTGCATCGCCAGTGAGTTGACCATATTCACCGTAATTCGGTTTGACTGAGGTTGTTGAGTGACCGATTCCGTCGCAGTAATAATTGCTCTTAACGCTGGAGCTATATCGTTATAGTACCTCTGACCTATGGCATTAAGCTGAACCTGCCTGCCAACTCGCTGAAACAGTGGTTGACCAATCAACGATTCAAGACTTTTAACAGCTTGGCTGATTGCAGAATGACTTACGCTAAGTAAGTCAGCAGCTTCAGTCATACTGCCTGTCTCTGCTACAGCGACAAATGCGTAAAGAGATTTGAGTGGTGGTCGTCTATTCATATGTAAGTTTTTCTAACAGGTTTGTTTAAATATATTCGTTTTTTTCTCTGTTGTCATTGCTCTACTATGAGCGCGTCAATAGGGGGAGATTATGTTGTTAAAAAATCGCGCTGTTCCTTATATGCTCATTTCAACATTTAGTATGTCGTTAACTGGGCTTGTATTAAAAAAACTTACCGAAACGATGGGCATCGAGCTCCTGACATTTCTACGATTCTTTATGCCTGCATTACTGCTTTTTGCCATAGTGGGGGTGTCCAAACTACCTTTGCCTCCTCGCTCAGTCATAAAAGCGTTGATCATTCGTGGGTTGTGTATTGCGGCATGTCAGCTTTGTTTTATCGCTTCACTGAACACCTTGTCTCTTGTAGAAACAACCGTACTGTTTGCAACCGGCCCTATATTTATTGCCGTTTTGGAAAAGCTGATTTTTAAAGTAAAAATTAAGACTGAAACAAAGTTTGGCCTAGTCGCCACTTTCGCTGGTGTTTTAATGTTGGCTGGGGATGTGTCTGGAATTCAGTTCCGACCAGAATTGCTCATTGGTTTGGGGGCCGGTTTGTTCAATGCAGGATCACAAGTAAGTTTGTTTCGTGCCAGCAAAGGTGAAGTTAAAGCTTCAGTGCTCAATAGCTGGACATTTCTCATCGCAGCGGTAAGCGTTCTTCCTTTGGCGTTTATCTTTGGGTTATCTGATCTTGATACTCAGATACTGCTGGAGCCTCAAAATAATGTATTTGTATGGGTATGTTTATTGGGTCTTTCAGTAACCGTCGTGGGTAATCAAATCTTACGTTCGAAAGCTTACAAGCTGGTGGAGAGTAGCTCTCAACTAGCGCCGCTTATTTTCACTAATTTATTGTTTACGCTGATGTGGCAGGTTCTGTTTTTTGATGAAAGCTTTTCTAAACATCAGATAGTCGGAATTACGCTCATAATATTCGCGGCATTGATGAATACCTTTGCCGCCAAACTGTTTAAGTACTTCTCTCATATCAAAGCTCATCTTGTGTAGATGATGCAAAATGAAGTTTAAAGAGGCGTTATTTCATTGAAGTAACGCCTTTTGTCTTTATCAGCATTTCTTGTGATGGTTAGTTTCTAACTAACCCGTTTGCATCCCGTTCATGATAAATGTTCTAAAATGAAGGTATAACAAACCTGTCGTTTCGCTGACTTAGTGATCTACTTTTTGACATAGTTTTCATAACTGTGACTAATATTAGAAATAATTTAACAAAAGTATTTTAACAGGCGTCGATTGGTGTAACGTTAGCTCGAAACATGCTTAGGCATTGAAAGTTAGATATTCATGTTTCAATACCGATAAGCAAGGCCTTCAAGAACGACTAGCGTTAAAACCGGTTTACTCAGCATGGGTAAACGGAACAAAACATAGTTAAAAGTGACAGGTTGGGAGTTTGGCTTTTTTGCAGGTTGGCCACAGTGCTAGCTTCGCAAATTGATTTTCAAGGATGTTAACAGGCTAATGCGAATATTGATTGTAGAGGATGACCGATTAATCAGTGAATCACTTGAGCAACGATTTCACGATCTTGGGCATGGCGTAGACTGTGCGTATGATGGTGCTGTTGCCTATTCACTGGTTTGCCATACTCAGTACGATTTGATTATTTTAGATTTAAATCTCCCTAATCGATCTGGTGAAGAAATTACCAAAAAGATTCGACAACGCTCAAACACTCCGATTTTGATACTGACTGCACGAAAAGAGGTTCACGATCGTATCAACTTGCTTGATCTCGGCGCTGATGATTTTTTAAGTAAACCGTTTGACTTAGGCGAGCTAGAGGCTCGCTGCCGCAGTATTGTTCGTCGCAGCCACTGTAACGACCACAATGTCATCGAGCTAGGGAACCTAAGTTTTGATTCTGCTACTGCAACAGTACTGGTGAACGGTGAAAGTATAAAACTCAAACAGCGTGAATATCGCTTACTCGAAGTGTTTATTAGCCACCCAAACCGAGTGTTGAGCAAAGAGGAAATCATCGACCACTTATACGGTTACGACAATCCTCCCAATCATAACGCCATCGAAACTTATGTTGGTCGATTACGTAAAGCACTGGCTAGCAGCAATGTAGAGATTAAAACTCTACGTGGTCTGGGTTATGTGTTGGCTGTGCAATCATAATGTTTGGTCTATCTATTTCAACACGCTCGCTCCGCTTCCAACTATTTGCCTATTCTGCAAGCGCGTTGCTGTTTATTGGCTTGATTTCAATGCTGGCGGTAAAGCGCTATGCCTATGAAACAGCGCAATTTATCTTTGATAGTCCTCTAGCTAACGCCGCCTTACAAATATTGGAAGAAGTGGGCCTTGAAGGTGATGAGCTAAGTGTTGATCTACCATTTTCCGCATTCAGTGGGCTTGCTGATTCTCCGCGAGACAAAGTTTTTTACTTGATAACAACCAAACAAAAAGAGTTTGTGACCGGATACGAGTCTTTATTGCTTGAAGATATCGTGACGTCTCAAATCGATTCGAACCCTTTGAGATTGGAAGTCGTGCCTCATTTCTTTGATTTGAAGTTTAAACAACAGCATGTGCGATTTTCCTTGGTTGGCCGAGTTATCAACACGAGGCAGGGACCGCATCATGTCTATGTGCTAGTAGGACAAACAACAGAAGCGAGAAAGCAGTGGGAGCAGCAATTATCCAGTGCAGCGATTAAGCTCATTCTCGGAGTCGTATTCTGTACCGTGATCGTCATTATTATTTTGATCATTCAGGTCTTGAAGCCAATTAAAAGTATCAATAAAAAAATTTCTCAGCGGTCAAACATTGACCTAACGCCAATAAAAGTTGAAGGGCCAGAAGAGGTGATGCATCTGGTCAAAACGATAAATAGTTTCATGTTTCAGTTGGACGAAACCTTAGTTAACTTGAAGAACTTTACCAGTGAAGCTGCGCATCAATTGAAAACACCGCTTGCGGGAATGAGGTCTCAGGTTGAACTGATATTGAGTAGAGACAGTTCTCCTCAAACGGCTCAATCGTTAAAACGCGTATTGGAAGCTTGCGGAATTTTGGAACGCACAATCGAACAACTTTTGAATCATGCCACGATTAAACACCGTTTTCGTAGCGTAGAACCCACGATTAACAACATTAACAAACTTGTACAATCGGTATGCAGAGAGCTTGCTATCAATGCACTAAAAAGAAATATAAGTCTAAGCTTCCAGCAAAGCGGTAAATACCAAATTAAAGGGGATGAGTTTGCATTAAAGCAAATGCTTTCCAACTTAATAGAGAATGCGATTAAGTATTCGCCTGATGGGAGCGTGGTAGAAGTTGAAGTTGGTCTGAGAGGAACCAAAGCCATTATATTGATAAGAGACTTTGGAATTGGAATTAAAGATAAAGATAAGCCACACGTATTTGAACGCTTTTACCGAACTTCAGAAAATATCCATTCTGGTACTGGCTTGGGAATGAGCATTGCCGCTGAAGTGGCTGAAAAATACCACGCTCGACTGGTTTTGCGTGACACTGAGCCACAAGGACTAACTGTCGAAATACAATTTCCCTACCGGAAATGGGAGGAAATTCAATGATTAATTTTCGTTCTGTATATTTATTTATTGTGTTTTTTCTAGGGGCTTCTAATGCCTTAGCAACCGATAACTCCCCTAAAACACTCCGTGTTTTTGGTGCAGCGTATCAGGAGGAGATGCAACCATTACTTGACGATTTCTCTATGCGTAACCCCAATATAGAGATTGAATATCAATGGATGAGCAGTGAAGTTCTGGACAATTACATACGCGAGCAGAAAGAACCACAGCCTGATATCACTATTAGTTCGGTGATGCATTTACAGATTGGTTTAGTGAACGATGGTTATTCTCTCGAACACAGAAGGGAGATTAAAAGTGGGGAAAGTTATCCTCCTGCATTACCTGAATGGAGCCAATGGCGCGATGAACTCTTTGGCTTTAGTTTTGAACCTGCGGTTATTGCATTCAATAGTTCGTTTATAGAAGGCAAACAAGTTCCTACCAATCGTATTGAACTGTTGTCGTTTATTCGACGTCATAGTGATGAGCTTATGGGACAAATTGGTCTTTACGACATTCGTACTGTAGGGATTGGGTATTTATTCTGGTCTTTTGAACGTCAACAAGCGCGGAACTATGGGCAGTTTTTAGAGCTGTTCAACTCCCATAATGCACGCACATTCGGCAGCTCGCGAGCAATGTTGGATGCGCTAAGCCGAGGTGAGATTTCTATGGCTTATAACATATTGGGTTCTTATGCGCGTAGTTGGCAAAAGCTAAACGATAACGTCACCATCACGACTATGAAGGATTACACACCTGTGATCATTCGAACCGCACTGATTAATAAAACGACTGAGAACGAACTCGAAGCAAAAAGATTTATTGATTATCTGCTTTCATCTTCTGGTCAGTGGGTGATGGCTGAACAAACGAATATGCCATCGATACGTTCTGATATTAATATTGTCAATTCTGCTTCATATATGCGAGAGCAGTATGCAGAAGAGTTAAAACCTATGCCATTAGATGTTCGTCTGCTTGTATTTACTGATAAAAGTAAGCGTCAGATAGTGACTACCGAATGGGAGAACGCGCTGAAAAACTATGACTGACATTGCGTTAAGTGATTTTGCCATGTGACGAGTCAGTGATTTGACAGGTTCATTTTGTAGCTTGATACCACCACTTTTGGGACTTGAAAGTGGAAATAATGGTAAAGGAGCTAAAAAATGACACAACCTCAATATATTCCTTGCATGCTTATCCGCGGCGGCACTTCAAAAGGTGCCTATTTTCTCGCAAGTGACCTTCCTCAATCGCCAGAAGCCAGAGATCAATTGTTGATCAAAATTATGGGCTCTGGCGACGTACAGCAAATTAACGGCATTGGTGGTGGTACAACTTTAACCAGTAAAGTTGCGATCATTTCGCCATCCCAATCCAGTGACGCTGAAATAGACTATCTGTTTGCTCAGGTAGGTGTTGAAAATAAAAGCGTTGATACTAAACCTTCCTGCGGAAACATATTGTCGGGCGTCGTTGCGTTCGCCTCAGAAAAAGGCCTAGTTGAACTCGGTGACGGTTCGACGACGATACGCGTTAAAAATATCAATACCAATACTATTATTGAAGTCACAGCAGAAACGCCGAATAAGAAACTCAAAATTGATGGCACCACTTCAATTGATGGAGTGCCGGGTACAGGATCGCCAGTATTACTCAACTTTTTAGATGTCGGTGGATCAAAAACGGGCAAGTTATTTCCAACAGGGCTTCTTAAAGAAGACATTAACGGTATTGAAGTGACTTGTATTGATGCCGCCGTTCCCATGGTTCATATCCCAGCCAGTGCCCTAGGCTTAGTGGGTAACGAAACCAAACTGGAGATCGACAGCAACGCTGAACTGCTCAAAAAGATTGAGTCAATTCGTATCATAGCTGGTGAAAAAATGGGTTTAGGGGATGTAAGCGGCAGCGTTATTCCAAAAGTCTCGATTGTTTCTCCTCCTCATGGTGTTGGTAGTATCACTTCTCGCTATCTGGTTCCACATAACTGTCATGCAAGCCATGCAGTCACTGGTGCTATCTGTGTTGGCGCCGCTAGTTTGATTGAAGGAACGGTTACTCATCAGCAAGCCAAAGATCCTTCTTCGTTGGTGGTCATTGAACATCCGAGCGGAAAAATTGATGTCAAAATCACTTTGCTCGAAGGGGAGTTTGAGCCTGTTATTGCTCAAGCGGCGTTAGTTAGAACGGCAAGACCACTTTTTAAAGGGGATGTTTACCTTGCCTAGAATATGCAATTTGCATCTTATCAACCTCGGATAACCTGAGATCTATGTAGCAAAAATGTTAATGGTGTGTACGTATGTCAGTTTGGTGACAGTTTGGATTCTTACGGTATACACATCGCAATGACGCGATTGACATTAAATACTGCCAAAAGAGTTTTAGGAGGCGCTATGCTGCTTAACCATAAATTTAACAAAACAATATTACAAGTCAGCCGCCATATCACATTCGCTGCCTTAACAACATTCTGTGTATCATCACAAGTGAATGCAAAATCGGTGAGTTTTGAAGGTGAGCGAGTTGAAATGACCGTACCTTATAAGGAAGGCGGTGGTACGGATACTTGGGCTCGCTTTTTCGGCCCTTACTTTACTCAGTCTCTTCCAGGAGAGCCAGTAGTTGTAATCAAAAATATACCTGGTGGGGGCTCAACCAAAGGCGCCAACCAGTTTGCACGACGCGCGAAAGATAACGGTTTGGACATCTTGGCTAGCTCTGCATCAACACACTATACCTATTTGCTGAACGATCGCCGTGTTTCATACGACTATAACGACTGGAAAGCGGTACTTGCAACGCCAACGGGGGGAGTCGTTTATATCTCTTCAAACGAAGGGATAAAAAATGCTGAACAGTTCGTGCAAAATTTAGACAAACTTCAATTTAAGTATGCAAGCCAAGGGGCAACAACCATTGATCTAGTACCACTTTTAGCCCTCGACTTAATTGGTGCCGATGTACAAGCTGTTTTCGGTATGAAAGGGCGTGGCGCAGGCAGACTTGCATTTGAAAGAGGCGAAGTAAATCTTGATTCTCAAACAAGCTCTGCTTACTTGAAAAAGGTGATACCACTTGTTGAAGAAGGCAAAGCTATTCCACTGTTTAGTTTCGGTGTGATCGATGAGAAAGGTAAGCTTCAACGCGATCCAAATTTCCCAGACATTCCTCATTTTGGTGAAGTATATCAACTGGCAAAAGGCGATATAGAAAGCTCGCAGGGATTTAAGGTTTGGCGCTCATTCTTCGTAGCGGGCTTCGTTGCGCAGAAAGTGTTCTTTCTACCAAAATCAACCCCAGAAGACATTCAACTAGCTTGGCGTGAATCAATGATCAAATTAGTAGAAGATCCCGCATTTCTAGAGCGAGCGGAAGAGGTTCTAGGCAACTATAAACAGCTCACTGGAGTCGAAGCGGACCAAGCGGTAGATGCCATTCTTTCTCTGGACGAAGAGAGTAAGAAGTGGGTTGCTAAGTGGTTGAAAGATAAATATAACACCAACCTATAATGACGCTACTCGCGGCGTTCCATTCAAAATAAATTGTGTCAAAAATACATCTAACATCGCACTGATAAATAAGCAGTGCGGTGTTCAGATTCACCACATGCAATGTGAATATATAAGGATTCAAGGATGTTTAGTGAATTACTTACCGCTTTGCAGACAATTTTAACATTACACCACCTCACCTATATGGTTGGTGGTGTCATGCTGGGGTTAGCAATAGGTATTTTCCCAGGGCTGGGAGGTATTGCCGGTTTATCTTTATTGCTACCATTCTTGTATGGAATGGATCCCGTGTCTGCTTTAGCGATGTTAATCGGCTTAGTAGCGGTTATCCCTACTTCAGATACTTTTACTTCAGTGCTGATGGGGATACCTGGCTCTAGTGGGTCGCAAGCAACAGTGCTAGACGGGTTCCCAATGGCTAAAAATGGTCATGCTGCACGTGCACTTTCCGCTGCCTTTACCGCTTCATTATTTGGTGGCTTATTTGGTGCTATTGTTCTAACTGGTTTTGTTTTAATCGCGCGCCCAGTAATTCTTGCTTTTGGTTCCGGCGAGCTGTTTATGCTTACGTTACTTGGATTAACCATGGTTGGTTCGCTAGCAGGGAAAAGTTTGGTGAAAGGCCTGTCTGCGTGTGGACTTGGCATTCTATTAGGTAGTGTCGGTAGTGCACCTGCAACGGGTGAATACCGCATGACATTTGATAATTTCTATTTAATGGATGGAATACCATTGGTGGTTGTGGGCCTAGGTATTTTCGCTTTGCCAGAGATTATTGATTTGCTACGACAAAACAAGCCTATTGCGAATGCGAGCAAATTGGGTTCTGGTTGGCTGATGGGTGTTAAAGATTTCTTTACAAACAAATGGCTAGCTCTGCGTTGTAGTGTGATCGGCTGTATTATTGGTGCACTTCCTGGTTTAGGCGGTAGCGTTGTTGACTGGATCGCTTATGGTCATGCTGTTCAAACGACGAAAGATAAACCTAACTTTGGCCATGGTGATGTTCGAGGTGTGATTGCGCCAGAGTCATCGAATAATGCTAAAGAAGGTGGCGGCCTAGTGCCTACGCTGTTATTCGGGATTCCTGGTTCAGGTAGCATGGCGGTATTCCTTGGCGGTATGGTGCTGGTTGGATTAGAGCCAGGCCCTGCGATGGTGGGCAAAGATCTAAACATTACCTACACCATTGTTTGGTCGCTTGCGTTAGCCAACATCTTCGGCGCGGCTGCGTGTATGCTTATCTCTCCTTGGGTAGCAAGACTAACCACAGTTCGTTATGCACTTCTAGCACCTTTCATGGTAATGGTTATTTGCTTTGCCGCATTCCAAGCTACTCGCGACTTGGCGGATTTAATCACGCTTCTGGCTATTGGTGTTCTTGGCGTACTAATGAAGAGATTTGATTGGCCGAGACCTGCTTTCCTTATTGGCTTTGTACTCGCTTCAGGAATGGAAACTTATTTGTATCAAGCGATTCAGTTTGACGGTGTAGGCTTTTTGCTTCGTCCGGGAGTGATGATTATCGGTGCAATTACTATCTTGTCGCTCGTATTCATGATTCGCCAAAATATGAAAAAGGACAATGCAGCAGATACAGTCGGCATGCCAGAGAAAGCTGGAAAAACACCTACACGTAAGCCTCAAGTGCTGTTTGCTGTTTTAGTTAATATCGTTTTTGCGTATGGAATTTATGATGGTTATCAGCATAGCTTCTTAGGTGGTATTTTCCCTATCTTTGTCGCCAGCGGTATGTGGTTACTGTCAGCAATTGTTGTCGTACAGCTTCTTACTCGTTCAGATGACTCTGCGGTCTGCTATGACAATGAGTATGCTCAGGGATACGCTTACGACAGTAATACTGCGTCGATTATGCACTACGTATACTGGATTGCAGCGCTTATCGTTGGTAGCTATTTAGTTGGCTACATTATCGCTATTTCTTTGTTTTTCTGTGCGTTCTTAATGAACAAGGCGGGGATGAGCCTGTGGAGGTCATTGACTGTGACAACTGCGGCATCAGGTTTTCTCGTTGGGTTGACTCACCTAATGATGCTTGATTTGCCTTCGGGCTTACTACAAGAAACTGTTTCGCTACCATGGCCATTAGGGTAAGGAGAGCAAAATGTCAGTAAAATCAATTATTATGCCATTTGCTTCAAAGGAAGATGGTGAACAGCGCTTAGAGGGGGCATTGAATGTTGCCAGATTCTTTGATGCTCATTTGGATGTCTTACATGCTCAAGTGGGAACAGAGAAGCTGATGCCCAGTGAGAAGCTGTTAGTTACAAGAAAATTTTACGATCAGATAGACAAGCTTGTTCGCGATTATGTTCATGATGACATGGTACAAGCAAAACAAAGTTTCGAACGTTTATGTGCACTGCTAAACATTGGTGATGAAGTCGTTGGTTCGAACAAGTCGAGTGCCAAATGGCACGACATATTTGGTTACAGAGGCGAAATTGTTGCGGTGTGGGGGAAAGTCTCAGATTTGATCATTATTCCTCAATCTCTCAACGGTCAAACCAGTGTAAGTTTTGAGGCTGCGGTTAACCATGGAGGCAAACCTATTCTGGTTATGCCTCGCAAGCAAACATTCTTTAATCCAGAAACGATTATGATTGCATGGAATGGTGATAAACCCGGTGCGAATGCAGTAAATAGTGCACTTCCGCTACTGAAAAAAGCCAAACAAGTCGTGGTGGTAACGAGTGAAAAATATCTACCAAAGCAACCAACTCAAGTGGACTTAGCTCGTTATCTCGCTCGTCATAACATTGATGTAGAGTGCATTACATTTACTCATAAAAGTAGAAATACTGGCTCTCAGTTGTTGGAAGTCGCGTCTGAAATTAATGCAGATGTGATTGTTTCAGGCGCTTTTGCTCACCAAAAAATACATCAGAAAGTATTTGGTGGTGTGACGCAAAAACTATTGATGCGCTCAAATATTCCTTTATGGATGATGAGTTAATTTTGTATTTGTCAGCTTAACGACAGGTTTAGATGTTATTTTAAGATTATGGCTGGTTAGCGATTAATTCGTCCGCCCAAGAAAAGTTTCAAGGTTCCTTATCTCCGACCTTGTTAAGCTAACCAGCCTTCTTATTCCTATCTTTCACTTTCAAACATATTTATTCGTGTGTCCAAATAAAAAGCAAGTGAGTTAATATCCGAAAATAATTAATTCACTTGCTTTTTCTATTTATTCTCAATTTATTGCTGTTTATTAAGCGAATAATACGCAGATCTTCTATTAATCGAGACAACCCCTTCAATCTATACGAATAGTTTAGTGAACTATACCTGGTTTAAATTTTAGTACCGCTATGGGGTGAATCTTGCTTGGATTACGATTCGAACCCAATGCAAAACTCGTCTATTACATATAGCCCTGCTGACTAAAATGGGAACAAAGTATTTACTTTTGAATCTAGCAGGGATTTCAATTTACTAAGCCCTTCGTTTAGCCTCTCTTCAGTGCTGACTGACATTAATGAAAGACGAATATGACCTGTTTCTAATCCATGTACATCAAAATAACTACCACTGCTGACAAGGATATTTTGATTTTTAGCTTGTTGTACTAAATGCTCTGCTCTCCATTGCTCAGGTAAAGGCAACCAGATGTGATATCCAGTGGATCTGCATTGAATCGTAGGGATGATCTCGCGAGCCATTAACTGCCTGTTTTGAGCAGTGCTACGTTGAGAGTTTGCTAATGCAAAGGCTTCCCCTGTTTCTATAAGGTGGGTTGCAGCACTAAAGTTGATCGGCGATGGAAGCCATATATTCGCTCGTATATGGGCATTTATCAAAGCAATCTGGCTATCGGGAGCTTTGATATAACCACATCTCATCGCTGGGCTTATTGCTTTTGACAGTGCCGATATATGAAAAGAGAGTTCTGGAATAAAGTTACTGATCGCTGGTATTGGCCTCTCATCAAGAAAACAGTAAATATCATCTTCAACAAGCCATATGTTGTGTTGACGAATAACCTTAGCTACCTCTTGGCGGCGAAACTCAGGCATGGTTATCCCGGTAGGGTTCTGGTGTGACGGAACGATAATGACCAGTTTAGGTTTGTGCTCCGTAATCACGGAGTCTAAAGCATCCGGTGATACGCCAAATTCATCCATTGGAATCCCAACAATCTTGCGTTCAGAAAGATTAGCAATAGCAAAAATTCCAGGATAAGTAAGAGACTCAACGGCAATGGTATCGCCAGGCTTCGTCATGGCATGTATGAGCAGAGAGAGCGCGTGTTGTGCGCCACTGGTCAGAATTGTGTTGTTGGCATTGCCACCTTCTAACCCATAGTGTTTCGCCCAAGTTGCACCAGCCAGACGATGGGTTTCATGCCCTGAATGCTCTACATAACCGATCAATTCCGATGTTATTTTTTTCGCTGCAGCTTGGTAAGCCCGTTGGAGTGAATCAACATTTTTATGGAGACAAGGCTGAAGAATGGAAAAATTATAGTCGTCACTATGTTCAGGTGCTTGGATCGCTTTACCTAAATCAGATCTTTCACATACATAGGTTCCCCGACCAACGTGAGATTCAATTTTCCCTTTATCTGCAAGCAGGTTGTAGGCTTTGGCGATGGTCGCTGGTGTCGTTTCCAGTTCATCAGCAAGTACTCGGTGAGTCGGTAGCTTTGAGTTAGGTTTATATTCTCCTGTTTCAATTCGACTCTCGATAACCTTGGCAATTTGGACAAACTTGGCGTTACTCACTGGCGCTCCTACAGATACTTCAATGACCTTCACAGATAACTGCCTAGTTTAATTCATTTGAAAAATTATAAACATAAGTAAATTTAACTTATTGACATATGTCAATTTGATCGATTAAGGTATTTCAATGTGTTAAACATCGTCAGAAAAAGGGAATAACATGAATAATTCAAATAACATTTCAAAAGTTGCTTTCATTGGCTTGGGTGTAATGGGATATCCAATGGCAGGACACCTTTCAAATAGTGGCTTTGACGTTACTGTCTATAACCGTACGACTGTAAAGGCTCAGAATTGGGCAACTGAATACTCGGGGAAATTTTCAGTTACACCATCAGAAGCGTCTCAGGGAGCTGATGTTGTTGCATTGTGTGTAGGGAATGATGATGACGTTCGAAGTGTTGTCTATGGCGATACGGGTGTACTTAACAGTATGAGTAAAGGTTCTATTTTGCTCGACCATACAACCACATCGGCAGAGCTGGCGGAGGAGCTTGCTTCGGAATGTGCAGCGAAAGGGATACATTTCATTGATGCTCCAGTTTCAGGTGGACAGGCAGGCGCCGAAAATGGCGTATTAACCATCATGTGTGGCGGGGAAAAAGACGTTTTTGAAGCTATTTCGCCAGTACTGTCTAGTTATTCAAACCAAGTCGTTCTTTTGGGGGACAATGGTCAGGGGCAGAGATGTAAAATGGTTAATCAGATATGTATTGCTGGGGTTTTAAAAGGACTGAGTGAAGCGGTGCTTCTTGCCAAAAAATCAGGCCTCAACATAGAACAGGTTGTAGATGTTCTAAAGCATGGTGCGGCAGGATCATGGCAGATGGAAAATCGTGCAGTTACGATGTCTAACAACATGTTTGATTTTGGGTTTGCAATTGACTGGATGCGTAAGGACCTTAGGTTTTGTCTGAATGAAGCAGAAAAATATGGGTTATCTCTCCCTCTTACTGAAGAAGTTGATCGCCAGTATCTCTCATTGCAAGAAAGAGGATTGGGCCGTCTTGATACATCTGTGCTGATCAAAGCATGTGAAAATGAGTAGTCGGAGAAACACCTATGGAATGGTTAGGAAATGATATTACGCTTTTGGTACTCGTTGCTTTGATGGCATCAGCCTTTGCTGCCGGTTTCATTGACTCCGTAGCTGGCGGTGGAGGACTCATCTTAGTTCCTTCTTTTATCCTTGCTGGACTACCGCCTCAACTGGCCTTGGGACAAGAAAAAATTGTTAGTACATTAGGTACTATCGCAGCGATTCGGAATTTTGTTCAAAATAAGAAAGTCATTTGGACTGCTGTGGCAACGGGTATCCCCGCTGGCTTAATTGGTGCATATGCTGGTGCACAAGCAATTCTATACTTTGATCCTGAGACAATAGGGAAAATTATTCTTTTCATGCTTCCGTTCGGAATTATTCTATCCTTTATTCCGAAGAAGAGTCGTAGTGAAGAGAACTCGGCTCCAATCAATAACACCGTTATTCTATTTGGTGTGCCGGCCGCTGTATTTGTCATTGGCTTTTATGACGGTTTTTTCGGTCCTGGTACAGGTAGCTTTTTGATTTTAGCTTTACATTACTTGCTTAGGTTCGATTTAGTTTCGTCATCGGCAACTTCAAAGCTGTTCAATTTTTCCTCTAACATCGGAGCGTTGTTTGCCTTTATGATTGCAGGTAATGTTCTATATATACTAGCTATTCCTTTAGTGATAATGAACTTACTAGGTAACCATTTCGGGAGTTCGTCAGCCATGAAATACGGTGCAAAATTGATTCAACGAACCATTTCAGTATCACTTAGTCTACTGATGATTTCACTGGGTTATAAATTCCTGCTCTAAGAATTTTATACGATAGGACTCTCATTCAGTGTGGAGGGATGAGAGTTCTTGTATTGATGTCAGCCTTTATATCTACTTACATCAAACTTTCTGCTTAATAATCTCTTTGAAAATAACCACATAGTCTAATATGAACGTATAGGTAACTATAATTCTAGACTTTTCATTAATAATTTTGTTGAGAGTTCGACTTTGCTGAGAAAATATAATTTCAATCCATGGATATTTGGGGTGCTAACCATTGCATATGGCCTTTTCAGCTTAATGGTTGTTAGCCTTATAACGGAAAAGTTTGTAGATAAACAAGTACAGCAAGTAAAAGAAACTATTCAACATGAACTATCGTTGGTCAGATATAGTATCGAGGCGAATATTTTCCGTGATGCATATCTTGCAGACAGCTTCGCGTCTGTTGTTGCGCTTGACCCTAAGTTTGCGACCAACAATTGGGAATCAGTGTCTGAACAATTATTATCCAAAGCAAGTTTTGTCAGAAATATAGGTGTCGCTCCTAACGACATTATTTCTCATGTTTACCCTGTGGAAGGCAATGAAAAAGCGATAGGTTTAGATTTTAGAACTGTACCTAATCAATATAAGACAGTGATGTTAGCGAGAGAAACTAAAAAGGTATTTATCGCGGGTCCTTTAGAGCTTGTACAGGGAGGAAAAGGACTCATTGCCAGATATCCTATATTTACGGATCTCCCCTATAAAGAGGATTACTGGGGTGGATTAAGTGTCGTTATAGACTACGAAAAGCTCATTAACGCATCTCAACTACACTCCCTGAAAGGTGTTGATATAGCTTTGGTTACGAATACTTCGGGTAGTACAAATCATCATGTTATTGAAGGTAACAAAAATGTTCTGATCGATTTTGATGTGAGTTACCCGATCTATCTTCCTAATAGGGATTGGGTGCTATTTGCCAAGTATAAAGATTTTAACGAAATCGAGAATATTGCGACATTTAGAAAAGTCTTTATGGCTCTTGGTTTTGTCACATTTGGTATCGGTTATCTATTGGTCCTATTTTTGATTAATAACTACTTGCGAGCGCAAAAGCTTTCTTTACACGATGAGCTCACTCAATTACCCAATCGCAGATACCTGTTTAATGAGCTTAATAGACTGATGTCGAGAAACGTAGATTCAGTCGAATTTACAATTTTGAATATTGATTTAAATAAATTTAAGCAAATCAATGATTCTCTAGGGCATCATGTTGGGGATGAAGTGCTCAAACATATGGCGTCATCATTGACTCGTTGCTTACGATCTTCAGATTTTGTTTCAAGAATTGGAGGGGATGAGTTTGTTGCGATATTGAAACGAACCGCCCAAAGCGAGGATGTTGAGCGTATCATTCACAAACTTCACGGTTACTTAGAATCAAGTCCTTTGCACTGGGAGAAACAGCGGATTTGGATATCAGTAAGTGTCGGTTACCATATCTATTCAGGTAAAGCCGACCCATCAGTTATCAACGATCTTTTGTCGAAGGCGGATAAAAAAATGTATAAGAACAAAGCGCTGCAAAAAATTGTTACTAACAATAGTTAACGGTGACTATTGGGTTGGGTAGGGAGGCTACCCAATCACTCGCGTGTTAGCACCGATGGAAAAACAATATTGTACTTAGGGTTGCAAATCCTCACAATAATGACCAGCAGTATTGGTGTACGGCTGGTTTTCTTTTTTAGTTTGTTATGGCATTACAGTACTTAATGGTTGGGCTGGTTTGATATAAATGCGGTCAATGTCAGTGTTGGGCTAAGGTTATAAGTTATAACCAAAGATGTTTGGAGTCCCTTTTAGATTCGTTTACAGTGCGCTAATATTAAAATAACTTACTAAATAAAAAGGATTTTGCAGTGAAAAACTTTAAAAAATCTCTTCTTGCAACCTTAAGCATCAGTCTATTGTCTATGTCAGCTGCTCAAGCTCAAGAGTGGCGTTTTAACAACTTCTTACCTGAGACTCGCCCTGAAACTAAAGAGCTTGAACAGTATGCCGCAGATGTTAAAGCCAAAACCAACGGTGAAATTGACATTAAAGTGTTTAGTGGTAGCTCATTAGGTCTAAAAAACACTGACGTTTTACGCTTTTTACCGCGCGGTGCGGTTGATATGAGTTTGGCATGGGCGAACTACTTAGGACGCGATGCTGAGAGTTTAAGCACAGTAATGGTTCAAGGCACCATTGGTTCAGTGGAAGAACTGAATGCCGCATTGCCAGAAGTGAAAAAGATTTATGCTGAAGAGTTTTCTGACTGGGATGTGGCTATAACCGGTTATGTCGCACTTCCTATGCTGGAAGCATCGATCTTCTGTCGTGAAGATCCTATCAACTCGTTAGAAGACCTTCGTGGTAAGAAACTTCGTGTGTGGGCAAAAGATCAGGTTGATACTTTTGGTCGACTAGGTATTTCTGCACAGATCATTCCTCAGGAAGAAATGTACGTCGCGATGAAAACCGGAGTCGTCGATTGTGCGGTGTACCCAGCGCTATATGCTCACACGGTTTCTCTGCAAGAAGTGAGCAAATACGCGGCTTATTTATACCCGATGGCATCAGGCCCATACATTTTAGGCATGTCTCAACGTAAGTGGGATTCTCTGTCTAAAGAGCATCAACAAGCACTCACTGAAGCGGGTGATGCAATTTGGGCACGCACTAACTCATACGAAGATGATCACCAGAAAGAGCTGGATGCGCGTGCGAAGTTAGCTGAAGGTGGTGTTCAGTGGCTGGACGATTTCCCTGCAGAAGACCGTAAAGAGTTCACTGCTGCAATTACGGAAGTATGGGGTGAGCTTGCCAATGAAGCGGGCGGTAAAGCACCTGAATACCGTGAGCGTGTACTAAAAGCCTTGGGTCGTTAATCACACCGAGACCAAATATGAATGTATTTTCGTCAATAATTGATAAAGGGCTGAAACGTTCAGCCTTTTTTCTTTCCGTACTTTCTGCTCTCTCGCTGGTGGCAATCCTAGTTGTGATTGTGACGAGTGTTATATTACGTAAGTTTTTTAATACGCCTTTGTTCTTTACCGAAGAGCTAGTTGGCCTGTTGATGAGCGCGAGTTTGTTTCTTGCTTTACCCATGGCAACCATTAAAGGGCAACATATTCGCGTGACCCTTCTACTGGATTCATTAAAAGGGCGCGTTCCGATGCTATCAAAACTGCTTATGCTGTTTGGCATTGTGGTAGGTATTGGCTTTACCGGTTGGATATTCTGGGAAGCCATTCCTTGGATGGAGTTCGCCATTAAACGGGAACTTAAGTCAGAAACTGCGCGTATTTTGCTTTATCCGTTAATGTCTGTTGTTCCTGTCTCCATGGGTTTATGCGGCATTATCTATTTCGCAAGACTCTCTGGCCTAATTAAAATAGAGGAACGTTAAGATGTTTTGGACGACCCTCGTGTCTGTATTAGTTGCAACAGCAAGCAGTGGCATCGCGCTTGGGGCAGCTTTGGGCTTTACTGGCCTTATCATTCTGCACTTTTTCAATTACGGTTCTGCCTATTTAGCGGTCGATACGATTTGGGGTATCTTCAACTCGTTTACGCTGAGCGCGGTGCCTATGTTTATTCTGCTTGGCGAAATACTGCTAAGAAGTGGCCTTAGTGAGCGTGCTTATACCGCTTTCACGCCAATTTTCGCTCGTGTTCCCGGCGGGTTGCTGCATTCTAATGTTGCGGTTTGTACTTTGTTCGGTGCAGTCAGTGGGTCAAGCCTTTCTACCGCTGCAGCAATTGGCTCGGTGGCTTATCCAGAACTGAGCAAACGGGGTTACGACAAAGAAGCGGTCGTCGGTAGTTTAGCTGGTGCCGGAACTCTCGGACTGCTTATTCCCCCAAGTTTGTCTCTGCTTATTTTTGGTGCGTTGACGGAAACATCCATTGGCCGTTTATTCGCGGCAGGCATTGTTCCGGGCATTATGGTGAGCGCGCTGTTCATGCTTTATATATTGCTGCGTAGCATTTATAACCCTTCCATTGCGCCAAGGGATAACACGTCTTATAGCCTGAAATATATTCTGATTGGAATGGTTCGCGTATGGCCAATTATGCTGTTAATTTTGGCTATTATGGGCAGCATAATGTTTGGTATCGCCACACCGACTGAAGCGGCGGGTGTTGGGGTTGCATTTGCTATTGTTATCTCATTTGTCTGGGGTGATTTGACGGTAAAAGGGTTGGTGGAATCGGTCTATCGTAGTGCGTTAATGTTCGCCTCAATTGGTTTTATTGTGTTAGGTGCCGCGATTCTTTCTCAATCTGTCAGTATCTTAGGGGTTCCTCAAGCCATTTTGGAAGCCGCTATAGACAGTGGATTAGGTAAGTATGGGATTTTCCTGCTTATCGTTTTAATTTACGTGATGTTTGGCTGTGTGTTTGACGGCCTGTCACTGATGATCATGACACTGCCTATTGTGTTCCCGTTGCTCACTGGGCTGGGTTTCGACCCCATTTGGGTCGGCGTGATGATCACGATATTGATTGAAATTGGGCAGGTGACGCCTCCGGTGGGCTTGAATTTATCGGTATTGACGGCGGTGACGAATGGTGAAATTAGCTTAGGTCGTACGGCTATCGCAACAATCCCATACTGGGGCATTTTATTACTGGCGATTGTGATTATTACAATGATGCCAAGTATTGTATTGATTCTACCCAACGCAATTTTTTAAGGGGTAATTATGGCAATTAAAGTAAAACCTTCAAGCTATGGTCCTGCTATTGCTCAGCTTGATGAAAACGGTGTGATTCAGTTTGGTCTTAAAGGTAGTGAATTAAGCGCAACCCCTGCATTAGAGAGCCCGGCAGTAACGTTACTGTACTCCATTGCGTCGTGTATGGTTTTGTCACTACAAATGGTGGCGAAGCGTAAGAAAATCGAGATTCAACCCTTTCGTTTTGAAGTGACTGCTCATAAAGGTGGAGAGCTTCCGGCTCATTTTGCCCATTATGACATTGTTCTGAGCCGCAGTGTGCATGACGATCAGGAAGTGGCGAAGAAGTTGCTTAAAGATGCGAAATCTATCTGTACCATCAGCAACAGTATGGCTGGTACGTTCGAATTGAGTTTAGAAGGTGAGGAATAATCATGGCGTTAGAAACTTATCTAGTACAAGTGGCCTTTACCGCAGATGCAATGGCTGGCTTAGTCAAAAAACCTGAAAACCGATTAAGCAGTATGATTCCTATCGTAGAAAAAATGGGCGGCCGCTTTATTGGTAGTTGGATTTCTTTTGGTGAGTATGACTCGATAGCTGTGATTGAGATGCCGGACTCAGTTCATATTAAGGCGTTCTCTATGGCTGCGATGGCGGGTGGTGGTTTACGTCACTTCCATATCACGCCGATGATGTCTTTCGAAAAAGGTGTTGAAGCAATGAAACTGGCAGGCGACTTAGCTTATCAAGCTCCACAAGAAAATTAACATGAAGAAAAGAAGCTGCGGTATAGCCGCTTCTTTTCTATGAAATGCATCAATCTGAAATCAGTTTGGTCGTGTAAGTATTGAGCTTGTCGGGGGCGACGGTTGGCCAGTCATCTTGCCATTCAATGGGTAATATTTTCAGTCTTGGAGCGCCATTAGCTGACGTTTGGTAGGCGTGAAATACAATATAGTCTTTGTTTTCAAATGTATAAACGGCATTGTGGCCAACACCCGCCCAATCCTTATTCCCTTTTAAAACAATTGTCCCCCCGCCTTCTTGCATTGGCTTCCCTTCTTTGTCTTTATAAGGGCCTTCGACATATTTACTGCGACCAACGGCAATTTTGTAAGTGCTTTTAACACCTTGGCAGCAAAAATCGAATGATGCGAACAGATAGTAGTAATTGCCTTTTTTGAAGATGAAAGGAGCTTCAATTGGGTTGTATTGCACATTTGGCCTAGTTGCCAAGTCATACCATATTTGCGGTTCTGCAAGGCTGGTGAGATCTGATGCCAGCTTGACCAACTTTAGTCCCCCCCAGAAAGAACCGAAACTCATCCAAGCCGTCCCATCTTGATCTTTGATCACCGCAGGGTCGATGGCGTTCCAGTTGTCTCGGAAAGGGATTGATTGAACGACGATGCCTTGGTCGACCCATTGGTAGTTATTCGATTCTGGATCTAAAGTTTCATTGACTGAAACGCCAATCGCCGATGTATTTTGACCGAAAGCAGAAACAGAATAATAAAGGTAGTATTTACCTTGGTGCTGAATAATATCTGGTGCCCATAAATGACCATTAAAATCAGGGGCCACTTTACGAGCCCAGGTTGGTTCGCTTTTGAAGACTCGACCTGAATTTTTCCAGTGAACCCTATCTTTTGAAGTGTAAATGGTAATGCCCGGCCCTGTAGTAAAAGCATAGTACTGGCCATTTTGATGGGTGATAACAGGATCGTGAGCAGGTACTTGGGTTGCGTTAGCAAAGGAGAGCGTAGTAAGCCCCGATACAAAGAATGCGGCAATGGTTGAAATGAGCTTCATGATTCCCTTCTATTTTATTCCAATCTTCTAAGCGATTGTACTTAAAGTTATTTCTCTTAGATGCGATCATTGTCGGTAATGAAACAAAAGGGAGTAAATTGAAATTATTTGAATTCTTTCACACGGAGCCATTCATCTTTCAAGATTCTTTGTGAAGCTGCAACGATTTCATCGTTGAGTTTCGATGGTGATTTCTTAGCTTCGACCGCCAGCATAGCCTTATCGAGTAAGCTTGATAAATGCTGAGATGTTTCCTCTTGAGGATTAATCAGTAAGTGAATTTTAGCGTATAGCTTTTCGGTTTCTTGCATGGCTTGATTATAAGTGCATGACCAGTTGTATAGCTCTTTCATCACGAACTGTGGATCTTTCATTTCGGTCAGTATGTCTTCACAGCCATCTTTGATTTTATGTAAGTCCCAGATAGCGTTTGTCGCAGACACAAAGTTGGCGATTTCTTCGCGTAGAGCGTGAATCCACTGTTGGCGGCTATCTGCAATAATTTTGGCTTTTTCGAACTCGATATCAACATCAGAAATATGTTGATGAACGGTTTTGGTTTCGGAAAGCTGTTCAACGCTTCTGGCGGTTTTGCGTTGAGCGATAAGCAGAGCGATCGATGTGACGAGTACGACAGCCAACATCAACCACTCAACGCCGAAAAGTAGCAATGATGGCTCTGTGACGGTGACATCGTTAAACGTTTGAATGGTACTTGTATCCGTATCCTGAGCATAGGTTTGTGTATCCGCACTATCGGTCGCTAAAACCTTTTCCAAAGGCTGGGAAGTATTTATCGTGTCAGTAGGAGACTCTTGAGCGTTGCTGAGCACCGCTATTACTTCTTGATTATGTGGTGATTGACTGTTCAAGTTTGAGACTGCATCGACCTGTGTTGCTGTTGTTGTTGACTGATCGGGTTGTGTTTCAGTGGTCGCTTGGCTGTTAATGCCATGATTTTCTGGTAGCAAAGTTTCGATAGTCGCTTGCGTACTTGTTGCTGTATCTTGAATTGAAGAATCGTGAGAAGCTTCTGTTGTATCTGCAACTTGTTCATTTTCAATCATCGGTTGTGCTGGTGACTCGATCACGGCCAAAGTATCCGTATCCAAAGTTTTCATTTTTATTTGCCTCTAGTTGTCGTTGTTACCTTGGTGTTTTCCGATACTCTGGACTTGTTATCCGTCCCGTTGGTCAGAGTATTACAGTGATTAACCTAGTGATTAACTAGGTCGAACCTGCAAACCCGTGAGGTAGCCAGTTGTTGGCTGATATTTTGCCGAAGTCTTTACTAGATGGATGCAGCCATTTGCATCATCTGGCATCAGAATTGGCTGAAATGTTCGTGAAATGAAAATAGGAAAGGGGCCGTAGATGCCCCTTAAATACAGGTTTGGTAGCGAATCAGTTGATGCTGATTCGGTGATCTTCTTGTGGAGCTTGTTCCAATTTCGGAATCACCACTACCAACACCCCATCCTCAAATTCAGCGTAGATATCTTTAGGATTAACGTTGTCGCTTAGTGAAAAGCTGCGCACCATTTTTCCTTCGAAACGCTCTTTGTGGATGATTTTGTCTTGATCTTTTTTCTCTTCGGTTTTGCTCGTGGAGGCTTCAATGGTAAGCGCTCCATTTTTGTAGGTGATGGCGACATCATCTTTAGCAACGCCCGGCAAGTCAGCGATGATTTCGAATGCGGTTTCTTTTTCAATCACATCTACCCGAGGTGAAAATGATTCAGCATCGAAACGCGGCCGAATTGACGGAAATGCATGATCAAACACGCGATAGAAATCAGACCATGAATCACGAGGAATTAAGCTCATCATAACCTCCCATTACTATCTTTAACCACCCTAATAATTGTAGTTCGGCTTAAAAGGAGGAGAGCAGTTTTTCGACTAGTTTTGATCGAAATCAAGAGTGTAAAGCGTGATAAAAGTGGTAAAAATATGAGTAAGGTATCTCATTGTTCTTCAATAAGTTTTCTACTGTAACCAAACCTTAACCTAAAGAATGTAAGTTATGCCCGTCTTTCAACTGAGCACTCAAATAAAGCAGGAAATGATGGCAAGAGCGACTCACGATATGGATATTTTGATTATTGAACTACTGCAGCAACAGGGCTTAATTAAAAAAGAAGCAGAAGCGTATTTGAAAAAAGAAATTTATCAGTTAGAACAAGAAGAAATTCAAAAAGTAAAAAATTATTCACGTCATTTCGGTTTGTCCGCCAAGGAAAAATTGATCCAAGAAATTTTGGATCTTAGACGAGAAACACTGTTTAAAAAGTTGGCTAAACAGAGTTCATTCGTTCAATCACAAGGCGAATCGGTTATCTAATCAGAAAGAAATGAGCTGAAACAAAGACACTCCCAAGACTTTATTCAGCTCTGCCTTCCATGAATATATCACTAAGTTTCTCATTTGTTACATGTTGCTGAACTTGAATTTAAATTAATTGTTATGTTATAACAAAACACTTTGATTTTATTGAGTGATAAAAATGAGATTTATTTCTATTGTTTTAATGGCACTAATGGTTTCGCTACAGGCGAATGCGACCGTATTACCTTCTAAATCCAATACTGTCACCATTAGTGGGGGGCTAGAGTTTGCAAACGCAGACCCTTCTGTAAGTGGCTACATGTTTACCCGCATGCAAGTTATTGAAACCTTGTTTGATGTTGACGATAGTGGGCAAATTTTACCTGCGTTAGCACTCGAAGCGACAGCAAACAACCAGTTAACTCAGTGGATTGTTACACTACGTGATGGGGTGAAGTTTCAAGATGGAACTGACATGGATGCCGAAGCTGTCGTCAAGAGCCTTAATATTGCACTAAGCAAACACGGTTCGTTGGGTAAAGTCCCTGTAAAGTCGATTGTTGCGCAGGGTTCAGACAACGTGGTATTTGAATTAACGGAAGCATACAAAAGCTTACCAGCAGTACTGGCTAACTATTCCAACGCCATCTTAAGTCCCAGCTCTTATACGGCAGAAGGGAAAGTGGAAAACCTGATAGGTACCGGCCCGTTTACCGTTTATGAAGTCGCGGCTCCACATAAGATTACCGTGAAGAAGTTTGATGGTTATTGGGGTAAAAAAGCGAGTATCGAGTTTGCCACTTACCTAACGGGGCACCGTGGCGAAAGTCGAGCTTTGCAAGCGACCAGTGGTCAGGCGGATATTGCACTTCAATTGCCACCAGCAAGTATTATGCGGATTAAAATGAATCCGCATACGGATGTACACTCTTACGCCTTACCTCGTACTTTGGTCTTGAAGTTAAATAACGCGCACCCTTCATTAAATACGGTTGAAGCGAGACAGGCTTTGAGTTTGGCTATTGACCGCAAAGGCATATCCAATGCGGTGTTACGCACGCCCAACTCAGAAACGGCCCAACTGTTGCCCAACTCTATGGGGGATTGGTACTTAGACTCACTTGCAAACCCTAAGAGCAACTTAGATAAAGCGAAAGCGTTGCTTGAAGGCCAAGGCTGGAAGCTAAATAGTGAAGGAATGTTTGAACGTGACGGAAAACCGTTTGAGTTGACGTTGATCACTTACGCAGATCGACCAGAACTTACTGCGGTAGCAACAGCGATTCAGGCTCAGTGGAAGAAGCTTGGTGTTAAATTGAACGTTAATGTCACTAGCTCGAGTTCTATTCCCGCAGGCCACCAAGATGGCACATTGGAAGTCGCTTTGATTGCCCGAAACTACGGTGTGATTGCTGATCCTTTGGTTGTACTTAGCAATGACTTTTCGTCGAAAGGCGGTGACTGGGGAGCAATGAACTGGTCGAATCAGGAGTTTAATAAGATTGTCAAACAACTGAATTTTACCTTTGAGCAACAAGAGTATCGCGCTAAAGCGCAACGTGCCGCAATGATTCTCGCTACCGAGCTTCCGGTTATTCCTGTCTCTGCTTATACCGAAGAGGTTGCGGTGAATAAACGATTGAAAGGGTTCCATTTCGACCCGTTTGGACGCAGCTTCTACCTTAATGAACTGGAGTTCTAAGTACCGTGGTTAAACTTTTCTACAACCGTATTTTACAGCTTGTTGCGGTGGTCTTTGGTGTGGGCGCATTAACGTTCGTTTTGATGCGTTCATTGCCGGGTGACATGGCGTTTCGAATTGCAGCTAGTCGTTATGGGCAAGACAACGTCAGTGCAGAGGCCGCCGAGTTCATTCGCCAGGAGCTAAACTTAAATCAATCTGGTTTTGCTTCATTGTTGTCGTGGATAACTGACTTAGCCCAATTTAATCTGGGTCACTCTCTGGTGAGTGGTCAGCCAGTGAGCGAAATTGTCAGCCACCAATTAGGTCACTCTGTGCTGCTGGCTGCCGCTGGGATATTACTTTCTATCACCATTGCGCTGCCGATGGGACTCGCCAGTGTTAAGTGGCAACGTTTCTATGAGCCAGTCGCTGTGTTTGCCTCAATTACGGTACGCGCACTCCCAGTATTTGTTATTGGTTTAGTGCTGATTTTGATTTTTTCGATTAATTGGCAATGGTTACCTGTTGCTGGTTTTGATACGCCTGCGCACCTTGTATTGCCAACGTTTACCTTAGCAATCGCTTTAGCTGCCACCTCGAACCGAATCGTCGCTAACTCAACACGTCAGATAATACGAGCTCCCTTTTATCAGTTCTCGATGATGAAAGGACTTTCGGCAGGCCGTACGTTTCAACGTCATGGCATTCGAAACATCTTACTGCCAGTAATCGCATTCATCGGTATTCAGTTTATTACCGTGATCGAAGGAATTGTGATGATTGAGTCGCTGTTTTCATGGCCTGGTGTGGGACATGGGTTGGCGCATGCCATTTTTGCTCGCGACATTCCGGTTATTCAGGGAACCGCTCTTTGTTTAGGCGTCATGTTTGTTGTACTTAATACCGTGGTCGACTTACTGTGTTATTGGATTGATCCGCGTATGCAGGAGGCGCACTAATATGTTGGCAATATTCTCAAATCATAAATCGCGCAGTGCAGGCGCATTTATACTGTTAGCCTTGGTATCGATGTCGATTTTGGGGTGGATAATGGATTTTGACCCTGCGGAACAAAACCTGTCTGCGATTTTAACGCCGCCCAGCGCTGAGTATTGGCTGGGATCGGATCATTATGGTCGTAATATGTTTGCCCGATTAAGCGAAGCGTTACGTCTCTCACTCATTTTGGCGGTTATTTGTGTTGTCAGCGCTAGTCTTCTGGGCTGTGTACTTGGAGTTATTGCTGGGTGGTATGGTCGATGGCTGGATACCGGGCTGAATATCATCGTGAACATTTTGCTCGCGATGCCAGGCTTAGTTTTTGTGTTGCTTTTTGCCGCGTTAGTTCCGGGATCGTTTACCGCTATTTACGTTGCAATCGCACTTGTGCAGTGGGTTGAGTATTTCCGTGTCAGTCGTTCGTTGACGCAATCTTTGGTCAATAGTCCTGAAATTCAGAACGCTCAGTTGCTTGGCTTTGATCGTGGTTACATTTTTGCCCATCATTTATGGCCGACTCTGCGTTCTCCGATTTTGACAATGGCCGCATTCGGCGCGGCGAATGCGGTGTTGTATATGGCATCAATGGGGTTCGTATATGTGGGCATTCAACCACCAACCAGTGAGCTAGGACAAATGATTGTCGAACTGTTTCCTTATTACAGTGATGCGCCTTGGCTGCTGATTCAACCACTGGTGATGCTGGCGTTAATCGTGCTTGCGTTTCATTTAATCGCGGGAGAAAAACGATGAGCGAGTTGCTGAAAATCATCGATCTTACTATTTCTTTTGGTCAACGCTGCTTGTTAGAAAAGGTTTCATTGTCGGTAAAACAAGGCGAGCCGTTGGTTATTCTTGGTCAAACCGGTTCGGGTAAAA
The DNA here is from genome assembly GCA_048259585.1 of Vibrio sp. GTDB lineage: Bacteria > Pseudomonadota > Gammaproteobacteria > Enterobacterales > Vibrionaceae > Vibrio. Next base: position 41,191 of record JBLXHN010000002.1, read on the forward strand.
GCTTGTTGATGAAATGGATCATGGCGAGTATCGACCCCAAGTTAAGTAGCCAAGGTCAAGTGGAAGTCCACGGGCAACAGATGAATCAAAGCCAGCGCCGTGCGCTATGGGGAACGCAAATGGCGATGTTGCCCCAAGAGCCGATGACGACGTTGGATCCTTTGATGAAATCGGGTGAACAGGTCGCAGAAGTTTCTCGTTTTGTGTTGGGTCACACAGCCAGTCAGTCTCGTGAAATGGCGCAAGATGAGTTGGAAAGATATGGTTTGTTGGATGCTTATCATAAACGTTCTGGACAGCTTTCAGGTGGCATGGCACAACGGCTTGCAATATGTGTATCAACGGCGGCTAATGCGTCGATTATTCTTGCTGATGAACCGACCAAAGGTTTGGATGTGAGTCGACGTGACGATGTGGTGGACATGTTGATGGCTAAAGGTGCGGGTAATGGTTTGGTTGTGGTAACTCATGATGTGGAAGTGGCTGAACGTGTGGGTGGCCAAATTTTGGTTTTGCATTATGGGAAAGTGGTCGAGCAAGGACAAACGAGAGAAGTGCTTGCAAACCCAAAACAGAAATACACTCGCAGCCTGATCAATGCGACACCTAAACATTGGCCGATAAGCCGCAGAGAAAAAAGCGATGAAGAGTGTATTCTGAAAGTGGATAATCTCGCAATCCGCCGTGGTCATCAGCAACTGTTTGAATCGCTGTCGTTTGAGGTCCTTAAAGGCGAAATTGTGGGCATTGTCGGCGATAGTGGCTGTGGAAAGAGCAGTTTAGGTGATGCAATACTGGGCCATATTCAGCCATCGCAAGGTGAAATCATTCGTCAGAAGACTCAAGGTAAAGCTAAGTGGCTGAAGCTCTATCAAGATCCGTTCACTTCATTGCCTCAGCATCTTACGTTGGGCAAAATGCTCAATGATCTGATTGCGCTGCATAAGCTGGATAAGAGCCGGGTTAAGCCTCTGATGGAACAGTTATCTCTGCGTGAGCAAGTGCTAGACTTCACTAGTAGCGAAGTGTCAGGAGGCGAGCTACAGCGTTTCTCTATTCTCCGCGCTCTAATGATGGATCCGGTATTTTTGTTTGCTGATGAGCCAACTTCACGTTTAGATCCCGTTATCGCAAAAGAAGTGACTATGCAGCTTGCGCAACTGGCGCGGAGCCAAAACTGTGGGTTACTGATTGTCAGTCATGATCCTGACTTGATTGATGCAATTTCGGATAAAGTGATTAATATTAGTCACTATGCGCCACAGTCTGTAGAAGCCAAGCAGGTTTGTGTCGCTTAGTCGATGGCAGACATGAGCCCCTAGCGCTGGTTCTATGCTCTAGGGGCTTGTTTACCTTGCGGTTTTAATGACCAACAAACCCAACGATGACTTTATCGTTTTGCCAACTTCTGGAGAAAACATACACGCCATCTTGTTGAATGACTCTATGTTCACCAGCCCCAATCGCTGGGTGACGTTGACGGAATTGGCCAACTTTCTGCCAATGTTTGAGCAGTGTTTGGCGTTCTTTATCCAGATCCCAAAGCATGTCCGAACGAGTACCCTGATGGAAATCATCAGCGTAAGGGCCTAAGTCTCGCGCAACCTCATCACCGTAATACACTTGAATCGCTCCCGGATTTAACAGTAATGCGTTCGCCGCATTGCGCTGCATGTCAAATGACTTGAAACGGCTGAAGAACAACTCGGTATCGTGCGACGACATGTAGCTGACTGCATTAAAATCAGGTTGTTGTTGTAGCGTACTGGCATTGGCGGCGTAAATGGATTCCATCTGGCTGAAACAAGCGGCACCGTTATCCATTTTTTTCTGAACATCAAAGTTGATTAAGGCATCAAACCCATCATCAAAATACGGGCTGCGATAGGCGCCGTGCCCCCATACTTCACCCATCATCCAGAAAGGTAAACCTTGTTGATTGTTCTTCTTGCGCCATTGAGAGAGCTTTTCATTGGCAGACTGTTTGAGGCGTTTCCAAACATCACCTTCTACATGTTTGACTGTATCGACACGATATCCATCAATACCAAAGCGTTTAACCCAGTCGCTTTGCCATTCGATAAGGTAGTCAGCCACGGTGTAGTTGTCACGGTTTTCAACGCGAGTACCAGAATTGTTAAGTAGCCATTTAGGTGGTGTGACAAAATCGGTAGATTCAGTTCTAAAATCCGGGAGGCCAGCCAGTGTCATGGTGATATCACCTGCCCCGGGTTTTGGATAGCCAGGAAGGCCAGCACGAACCCAATCTCCTCCCCACCAATCTTTCCAATTGAGGCTGTTGTAGTTGATCTGCTGATGGAAACTGTGCCAGCTCTCCTCCGCAGAAGGTGACCAGTCGGCCCATTTTTGTGGCAGCTTATCCCCGTTGACTACATCAATATGATCCGTCTGTAGATCGGCCAACGTTGCGTAACCTGAATGGTTAATGACAGCATCCAGTAATACCTTAATGCCCCGTTTATGAGCTTCTGTCACTAGGGTTTTTAGGTCCTCATCATGACCAAAATTCTGGTCGATTTTAGTGAAATCTCTGGTCCAATAGCCGTGGTAGGAATAGAAGGGGAATGATCCGCTATCACCACCACCAACGAAGCCATATACCTGCTCTGTGATTGGTGATAACCAAATGGCATCGGTTCCTAAGCTTTTTATGTAATCAAGCTTTTCGATGACACCTTTTAGGTCACCACCATGGAAGGTACCGATTTCCTGTTTGCTATCTTTTTTGCGTCCATAAGAGTTGTCGTTGGTTTGGTCTGCGTTGTTAAAGCGATCAACCATGACAAAGTAGATGTTGGCATTGCGATAGGTGAAGGGGTGATCTTGTTGTTGAACTGGCTCTAGAAGCACTAAACCACCACTGGTTGGGGAGGGCGTGATAGAGACAGATTGATTGCGAACCGTGACCAACTTTCCGGTCAATGCGTCCTTAAGTTGTGTACCTTCAGGGAACTCGTTTCCAATATTTAGCTCCACCTCACCGCCCGCGTATTTCTCACATTGCACTTTGGGTATCGGACGTTTGAACTCGCTGTGAGCCGTTTTTTTTGCCTGGCGGAGAAAGCTCAATGTTTGTGATTGGTCGTCGTACTTAAAGGCGTAGTCGCCGGTAAAACGGACTTTAAGATCAAGCGTGGTGTCCGAACCACAGTTAAGCTTAATCGGCGTATTGAATTTGACCTTGGCATCTGGGTCGGCAGAACAGTCTCCCTCGATACCACTAATTTTGAGGGTGTAGGCATCTTTTGTGAGAGGCACAATCAACGGGGATTCCGGGTTCAATGGAAAATCACGACTGTTGGTTGTCGTTGCAATGGTGATATTGGGTGATGCCGTAGTAGCAGTAGAAAGGGCAAACAGGGTTAACGTTATTAAATTGATTTTCATACTCTTTTACGTCCTTGTAGGATCTTTTGGGTATTTTCCACTTTGTATGATAGTTCAGCACATTTCGCTCTACATCCTTCCTTGGTCTACGCCCTAGCAGGTTGAACTGGTTCACAGTTAGGGGCTTAGAGGCGTAGTTGAAAGGGAGGTTGTAGAAGACTTGACTAGGTTACAGACTATAACAGTTAGATTTTGGAGATGTTTATGTACAGAGGGTTGTTATTGATGCTGATGAGTCAGGTCGGTTACGCTGCACATCCGGATATTTTGCTGCCATTTCTTGGTCATGATGACTCGTGGCCAACAGAGCAATCTATTGTACAGAGCGCTTATTGGTTTGAGTGCAATGAACAATCTGCTCGTCGGTCTTGGTGCAGTGATGAGTTTGACTACTACTCGGTGAAAGTGTGGGGTGAGGTAACGGGGTCGAAGAATAATAGTGTTAGTGCCCTGACATTACATACCGCATATACGCGCCATGACTGGACGCAACTGCAACTCAGTTTACGTAAGGATGGCTTTGAAATTGCTCATGTGCAGATTGGAGACAAACAGTTTTCAGTTCAGCAAGCATTGGATTTTGGAACGCCCGAGCAGGCGGATAAGTCTTTGGTACTGTTTATCAACCAATCAGCTTTGGTTTTTCCTCAAATAATGGTCTGGCAGCATGGGCGTGTTCGAGCCAGGCTTGAATCTGAGGGGCTGGATGTTTATTTACATTTTTCACATTAGAGTAATTGTCCAGTATTTATTTCGAACCCTGTAGAAATTATCACAACTTCAGAATCTAATCATAATAACTAAGGGCTACACGTTGAGGTAGCTAGTAAAGGAGAATAGGATAGATGCCATTCAATATAGGAGTAACATTATGGTTGAAAAAGTAACCATCGCTCATCGTGGTCCTGATTTTTCACAGTTGGTACAAGGCTATTGGCGTCTAGGCGAATGGGGTATGACACCGCAGGAGCGACTCACATTCCTTAAACAGCATGTTGAATTAGGTATTACTACGGTTGACCATGCTGATATTTATGGAAACTACCAATGTGAATCTTTATTTGGTGAAGCATTAGCACTTGAGCCATCCATTCGCGACCAACTACAGATTGTCACCAAATGTGATATTAAGTTATGTGGTGATCAGAACCCTGAGCAAAAAATCAATCACTATGACACCAGTTCTGCACACATCTATCAATCAGTGAATAACTCACTAGAACGTTTGGGTGTGAATGAAATTGATGTTCTATTGATTCATCGCTTAGATATTCTTATGGATGCAGATGAAGTGGCTGAAGCTTTTAATGAATTGCATAAGGTCGGTAAAGTGAAACATTTTGGTGTTTCTAACTTCACTCCTTCTCACTTTGATTTATTACAGTCACGTTTGAGTAAACCTCTTGTGACTAATCAAGTTGAAATTAACCCGTTGAATTTTGAAGTTGCCCATGATGGTACGTTAGACCAAATGCAGTTATTGCGTACTTCTCCAATGGCTTGGTCTTGTCTCGGTGGCGGAGAAATTTTCGCCGGAAAAACTGAGCAAGCTGTTCGTGTACGTAAAGTGCTTGAAGAACTTCGTGATGAGATTGGTGCCGATAGTATTGATCAGGTTATCTACGCATGGGTTCGTAAGTTACCTTCCAAGCCACTACCGATTATTGGTTCGGGCAAGATTGAGCGCGTAAAAGCAGCGGTTGCGGCACTCAATTTAGAGCTAACCCGTGAACAGTGGTATCGAGTATGGGTTGCTTCAAAAGGCCACGGTGTGCCATAGAAAACAATCATATTCGATTAAGAACAGCTAAATTCTAGTGCGATTATAAAATAATAACCTCTCTTATATAAGAGAGGTTATTTATATTCTTCGGTATTAACATATTTAAATAATAACCACCTTTTATATGCTTATGGTTTCTCTGCATTTGATACTTCGTTTCTATATTCTTTTGGTGTTTGGCTAAGGTTCTTTTTAAATACAGTATACATGTATTGCAATGACGGATATCCGCAAAGTTCGGCGACTTCACTAATTGGCAATGAAGTTGTTTTTAGTAAATTACAAGCGCGTTTAAGTTTTGAGTTATGAATTTCTTCATGAATAGAATGCCCACACTCTTCTTTAAATCGGCTTTCTAGATTCGATCTGGATATACCTACAGCACTAAGAACTTGCTCAACCTTTATTCCCTTACATGCATTGTGGCGAATATAGTGCATAGCTTGGATAACATAGGAATCTTTTAAAGCGTGAAAATCTGTACTTTGACGTTCAAACACTTTTGTTGGCTGAATCAGAAGCCGCGGTTTTTCTTGAGATGCATGATTTTGCTCTTCCGTCTTATTGGTGAGTTGCTTATGGAGTAATTTTGCTGCACGAAATCCCATTTCTTTACAACCTTGCCCCACAGAACTTAGAGACACTCGGGTTAGATAACTAGCGAGTTCCTCATTGTCGATACCAATGACTGATATCTTGTCAGGGACCATGATATTAAGGTGTTCGCATACTTGCAGAATATGACGCGCCCTAGAGTCAGTGACAGCAATGATTCCAGTAGGTGTCGGCAACATTTGAAGCCAGTCAGCCAAGCGGTTCATATCATATTGCCATGTATCTGAAGAGGTTTTACTTCCTCTGAAAATGGCTCCTTTATATCCTTCTTTTGCCAGAATATCCTTAAAGGCTATCTCCCTCTCATGCCCCCATCGCTTCCATGAGTCTGCAGGGATACCATAAAAAGCAAAATGCTCTAACCCCTTTTGTTTTAAGTGTTGGAATGCCAACTCAACAAGAGCGTAGTTATCGGTGGCCACATACGGAAAGTCCGGATAATCTTTTTCATCGGAATAGGAACCACCCACTGCGATGATAGGAACATCGATATCTTTTAGACTTTCAACGACCTTAGGGTTATCAAAGTCAGCGATTATGCCGTCACCTTTCCAAGTTTTTAAGTTTTCAATATGAGTAGTAAAGTCTTCTTCCAAAAATATATCCCAAGCACATTGTGACGCTTGTAAATATTCACCAATGCCCTCGATAACTTGGCGATCATAAACTTTGTTTGCATTAAAAAGTAGCGTGATACGAAAGTGTTTGTTCATATTGTTATATTTATTAAGTGTTTGGTTTTGATACTAGCATTTATATGCTTTCCCCTCACGTGATCTATAACACAATAAGTAAATTGATGAATGCAAGTATAAAAAATCATAATTGTTTGAATAAAGGAAAGGGCAGAGTATTTCAAATGGATAAATATATTTAAAATTTTGGAAGGAGTTTAACAATGTACATGGGGATCGATTTAGGGACATCTGGAGTCAAAGTTATTTTGTTGGATGATAATGATCAAATCATTGCATCTAAAACAAAACCATTAACCGTTTCACGACCTCATGAGCTTTGGTCTGAACAAAACCCTGATGACTGGTGGGAGGCAACGTGCAATGCGGTTATGCAGTTAAGCGTCGATCATGATATGTCAAAAGTTCTTGCCATAGGCTTGTCGGGACAAATGCATGGTGCAACCTTGTTGGGCAGTAAGGGAAACGTGCTAAGGCCGGCCATTTTGTGGAATGATGGGAGATGTTTTGAAGAGTGTATCGAGCTGGAGCAGATGGTTGAAAATAGCCGTGCTGTCACCGGAAATCTTATGATGCCGGGCTTTACTGCCCCGAAATTGAAATGGGTACAAAAGTTTGAACCAGAAGTTTTCAATAACATTGCCAAAGTATTATTACCGAAAGATTATCTGAGATTTAAGCTATCAGGAGATTATGCTTCGGACATGTCTGACTCCGCAGGTACTATGTGGTTGGATGTGGACAAACGAGATTGGAACGATGAACTGCTTGAAGCGACCGCTTTAACTAAAGAGCATATGCCTAAATTGTATGAGGGAACGGACGTTACAGGACACCTATGTGAAGCACTCGCTAAATCTTGGGGTATGTCGTGCGTACCTATTGTCGCTGGTGCAGGTGATAATGCTGCCGGTGCAGTAGGTGTTGGGATTATAGAGCCGGGTCAGGCTATGCTTTCGTTAGGAACATCGGGGGTGTATTTTTCAGTCAGTGATGGTTTTATAGCGAATCCGGAATCTGCGCTACACAGTTTCTGTCACGCTCTACCGCAAACCTGGCATACCATGTCTGTTGTACTAAGTGCTGCGTCATGTCTGGATTGGGTCGCAAACTTAACTGGACAAGAGAGCGTTGGCCACATGCTGGAAGATGTAGAGCGTAATGCAAATCCAGACTCTAAAGTAGTGTTTTTACCTTATTTGTCAGGTGAAAGAACGCCGCATAATGATCCGAACGCTAAAGGTGTTTTCTTCGGAATGACGCACTCTACTAATAAAACAGATTTAGCTTTAGCTGTTCTTGAAGGTGTAAGCTTCGCGTTAGCCGATGGCCTTGATGCGCTGCATTCAGTCAGTCGTGTTCCGGATGAAATTTCACTGATTGGTGGGGGAGCTCGAAGTGGTTACTGGCGTCAAATGCTTGCAGACATTTTTGGCGTTAAGCTAGTGTATCGAGCGGGAGGAGAAGTAGGACCTGCGTTAGGTGCAGCGAGACTTGCACGATTAGGTACCGATACTGGTGCTACTGCTAGCGATGTTTGTCCTGTTCCCGAGTTAGTCCAAACACATTTACCAGACGCATCAAAATCAGATCTTTACAACAAAAAACGTGAAGTTTATCAAGCACTATACCGACAGTTGAAAGACCTATTTTAAACGATGCAAGCGCCTACTTTTTAAGGGGCGCTTCTTTTAACATTTTGTTCTAAAATAAAAAAAGCCAATCTACATACGAGCAGATTGGCTTCTTAAGCGGTCTATCTATAACCGTTTATTTATAGATAAATCCATTGACGATATTTTCTAATAGTTCCTGTTTTCCTGACTCTTTAACAGGCGAGATATCGTTTTCCACCGCATACTTAGCCACCGCTTCTAAACTCATATCGCCAGCAAGAATCTTCTTGCCAAGTTCGTCATTCCAACCAGAGTAACGCTGAGAAATTGATTTAGACAGTACATCGTTTTCGATCATGGTTGCAGCACGTTTTAGTGACAATGCCATTGTGTCCATACCGCCAATGTGTCCATAGAAAAGATCTTCAGCATCAATTGAAGGACGACGTACACGTGCATCAAAGTTAAAGCCACCAGTAGTGAAACCACCCGCTTTTAGGATTTCATACATGACTAACGTATTTTCTTCAACACTGTTAGGGAACTGGTCTGTATCCCAACCTAGTTGTGGGTCACCACGGTTGGCATCAATAGATCCGAATAAACCAAGGGATGTAGCTGTTGCAACTTCATGGTGGAAGCTATGTCCAGCCAGTGTTGCATGGTTTGCTTCAATGTTAACTTTGATTTCATTCTCAAGACCATATTGCTTAAGGAAACCGTAGACAGATGCAGTGTCGTAGTCATATTGATGCTTAGTTGGTTCTTGAGGTTTAGGCTCGATAAGAATCGCACCTTTGAAACCAATCTTATGTTTATGCTCTACAACCATCTGCATCAGACGACCAAGCTGTGCGCGCTCTTGGCGAAGATCTGTATTTAGAAGTGTTTCATAGCCTTCACGACCACCCCAAAGTACGTAGTTTTCACCACCTAGGCGTTTTGTCGCATTCATTGCATTAAAGATTTGAGTTGCAGCATAGGCAAAGACTTTCGGATCAGGGTTGCTACCTGCACCAGCCATGTAACGTGGATGTGAGAATGCATTTGCCGTCCCCCACAATAGTTGTACGCCAGTTTCATTTTGCTTTTGCTCAAGTACATCAACCATTTGAGCGAAGTTATTGGTGTATTCTTTTAGGTTATTGCCTTCCGGTGCTACATCAACATCATGGAAACAGTAGTAAGGAACACCTAGCTTAGAAAAGAAGTCAAAAGCGTGGTTGGCTTTAACTAATGCCATCTCCATTGCGTCAGTGCCTTTCACCCATGGACGATCAAATGTACCTGTTCCGAAAATATCACTTCCCTGCCAGCAGAAGTTATGCCAGTAGCAAGCTGCGAAACGCAGATGATCTTTCATGCTTTTACCTAATATCATCTGATCTGCATCGTAGTGTTTAAATGCTAAAGGGTTACTAGATTCTGCACCTTCAAATTTAATCTTATTTATATTTTTAAAAAAATCAGTCATCGCCAAGGCTCCATTAATCATTTGACTCAAATTCATAGATAATATTTTATTAATTAACTGTTTTGAGCAATTACGTTTTTTTACTTTCATGTTCTTCAATTTTTTTAATGAGATTTCGATCAAGTATTTTAGTCGATTGTAATATTTTTATTATTGCTGCAATTGGTTAACTTATTGATTTTTAATTGTTATTTTCTTTTGTTTGATTTATTAATAAAGTGGTTTTTATTGGTGAATATCTATTTTGATCACATTTGAAATAAAAAACAAAAAAACGTAAAACATAAATAAAATGAGAGAAAAGACTTTTCAATACGCTTCTCATTAGAATCTTAGTGTTCACTTTTTATACGTGAATAACCCCCTACATATATAGTGCAATACAAAGGAAAGTATAATGAAAAGACTATTAATTCTTGTATGCTCCGTTCTTGTCTGTATCAGTTCTCCTGTTTTTGCAAAATCACTAAAAATAGGAATGGTAATCGATGACTTACGTCTAGAGCGTTGGCAAAAAGATAGAGACATTTTCGTAGATAAAGCTGAAGAGTTAGGTGCAAAAGTTTATGTTCAATCTGCTAACGGAAATGAGCAAACTCAGATTTCTCAGATTGAAAACATGATTTCACGTGGTGTAGATGTGCTTGTTATTATCCCAACCAATGGTGGCGTTCTATCAAATGTCATTAAAGATGCGAAGCGAGATGGGATTAAAGTGTTAGCCTATGACCGCTTGATCAGCGATGCTGACCTAGACTTTTATCTGTCATTTGACAATGAAAGAGTTGGTGAGATGCAAGCAAAAGCTATGCTGGAAGCCAAACCTAAAGGAAACTATTTCTTAATGGGCGGCGCGCCAACAGATAACAACGCAAAGTTATTCCGTAAAGGTCAGATGAATGTTCTTCAACCTAAAATTGACGCTGGAGATATTAAAGTTGTTGGTGACCAATGGGTTAACTACTGGTTAGCAGAAAATGCACTGAAAATTATGGAAAATGCGCTTACTGCCAACAATAACCAAATTGATGTCGTTGTCGCTTCGAATGATGCTACTGCTGGTGGCGCAATTCAGGCGTTAGAAGCGCAAGGTTTGGCTGGTAAAGTTTCTATCTCTGGTCAAGATGCTGACCTTGCCGCGTTACGCCGTATCGTAGATGGCACTCAGACAATGACTATCTATAAGCCGATTAATACTCTAGCAAGCCGAGCGGCTGAAATTGCTGTTGAGTTAGCAAACGGGAAAGCTCCTGCTCAAAACTCTTCTCTAAATAATGGTATGAAAGACGTACCTGCATGGTTATTAGACCCTGTTGCCGTGACTTCTAAAAATATCAAAACCACAGTCGTTAGAGATGGATTCCACGCTGAAAGCGAAATTTATCAATAATAGTAATAAAAGCGTTAAGAAATTTTCTTAACGCTATTTTTATTGGGAGTGACTATTATGTCTTCTTTATTGGAAATGCGAAATATAGTCAAATGTTTCGGCCCGGTTCGAGCACTTGATGGTATTAGTATTAGTCTAAATAAAGGTGAAATATTATCATTATGCGGCGAGAATGGTTCAGGTAAATCGACATTAATGAAGGTCTTGTGTGGTATATATCCACATGGCGACTATGACGGCGAAATTATATACAATGGAAAAAAGATTGAACCGAAAAATATATCTGATACAGAAAATCTAGGCATAGCTATTATTCACCAAGAACTTACTCTTGTTAAAGAGTTAAGTATCTTAGAAAATTTATTCCTTGGATCCGAAATTTGTAATCGTGGAATTTTAAATCATGAATTAATGTACTACGAAGCAAAGTTACTTTTAGAAAAAGTTAATCTATCAGTGTCTCCTGAAACTAAAGTTGGCGATTTAGGGGTAGGGCAGCAACAGTTGGTAGAAATTGCCAAGGCAATGTCTAAAAATGCTAAATTGTTAGTCTTAGATGAGCCAACGGCTCCTCTCACAGAGTCAGAGACAAATATATTACTAAATCTGGTTAAAGAGCTTAGAGAATCAGGGGTAAGCTGTATTTATATCTCTCACAAACTGGGTGAAGTAAAAGAAATTTCAGATCATATTTGCATCATTCGTGATGGTGTCCATATCGGGACCCGAGAAGCTAGTGACATGACCACTGACGACATTATTACTATGATGGTTGGTCGTGAAATGAAGCAGTTATTCCCTAGAGAAGAACATGAAATTGGTGAAGTTGTTTTACAAGTAAAAAACGTTAGTGCTTGGGATAAAGCGAACTCAGCGATACCAAAAGTAAGAGATGCCAGTTTTGAATTGAGAAAAGGTGAAATTTTAGGTGTTTCCGGTCTTGTCGGCGCGGGACGCACCGAACTCATGGAGTGTTTATATGGTAGTTACCTTGGAAAAAATGAAGGTGAATATTTCTTTGAAGGGCAAAAACTCAATATTAGAAATAGTAAAGATGCCTTAGACATAGGGATCGCGATGGTTCCAGAAGATCGCAAACGAAATGGAATTGTTCCAATCATGTCTGTTGGTCAGAATATGTCACTTTCGGCTTTAGATTCTTTATCTAAATATGGTGTTCTCAATGACACATTAGAGTCAAATATAGTTCAAGACAACATTAAGCAATTAACTGTAAAAACACCAAATGCGGGACTCGCGATTAAAAACCTTTCGGGTGGTAACCAACAAAAGGCAATTTTAGCCAGATTTTTAATGATAAACCCGAGTATTTTAATTTTGGATGAACCAACTCGAGGCATTGATGTCGGTGCTAAATACGAGATTTATAAATTGATGTTCAAGCTCGTCAAACAAGGTATCAGTATTATTATGGTTTCTTCGGAATTACCAGAGGTATTAGGTATTAGTGACCGTGTAATTGTTATGCATGAGGGCAACATTAAAGGTGATCTGATTAATAAAGATTTAACTCAAGAAATTATTATGGACTGTGCATTATCAGAAGGAGAAGCAGCGTGATGGAACAATCAACTGAAATAACGAAGCGAACCAATACCACGCTGTTGAGTCGTGTTAAAGGCAGTAACTTCCAAATGCTGGTAATGGCCGCTGCCATTGTATTTATCATGATTTTCTTTAGTGTCATGACTGACTGGAGTTATCTAACCCCAAGAAACATTTCTAATCTTTTTAGACAAACAGCTATTACGGGCATTTTGGCGATAGGAATGGTGTTTGTCATTATCAGTGGCGAGATCGACTTATCTGTTGGCTCTATGATGGGGTTACTTGGTGGATTAGCAGCCATTCTTGACGTTTGGTTTGGTTTGCCGTTGCCTGTCACTATTATTATCACGCTTTGCTCTGGCTTATTGCTTGGTGCCTGGAATGGTTGGTGGGTCGCTTATCGTAAAGTCCCTTCATTTATCGTTACCCTTGCGGGCTATCTGGCGTTCCGAGGAATCCTAATTGGTATTACTAACGGTACAACGGTAGCACCCATTTCGGATGTGATGGGCGTCATTGGTCAGAGCTACTTACCAAATATGCTTAGTATCATCGCAGGTGTGTTCTGTTTGTCTGCTTATTTCGGCTGGCAGAAGAAGCGCAATGTAATGCGTAAAAAGTACGAGCTTTCCGTACCAACTATGCAAGCATCATTGGTTAAAAATACGTTTATTGGCCTTGGTGTACTTTCGGTTATTTTCATTTTAAATGAGTATCGAGGCGTACCAACTCCCGTATTGTTGCTGACATTCTTTGTGCTTGTTGGGTCTTTTATTGCTACTAAGTCTAAGTTTGGTCGTCGTATATATGCTATCGGTGGGAATATCGAAGCAAGCCGTTTGTCAGGGATAAATGTAGAGCGTACTAAGCTACTTGTTTACGCTATGAATGGCTTTTTGGTAGCAGTTGCAGGCTTAATATTAAGCTCACGCCTAGGTGCAGGTTCACCTTCTGCAGGTAATATTGCTGAACTTGATGCAATTGCGGCCTGTGTTATCGGTGGGACAAGTATGGCGGGTGGCGTGGGTACTGTATTTGGTGCGGTCATTGGTGCCTTTATCATGGCTTCGCTAGACAACGGGATGAGTATGATGGACGTTCCCACCTTCTGGCAATACATCGTTAAAGGTGGCGTTCTGTTACTTGCTGTTTGGATGGATAGTGCGATGAAAAAACAGCGTTAACCTATTTTTATAATAATAATCGGTGGTCGCTACCCCCTCACGCGACCACCGCTCCTGATTTTCAATACTATTTATTATTGAATACCACCTCACCGTTGAGGTGGTGTTTTTTATATTACGTACATTGTTTAATAAGGTTTTCTAAACATGCTGTCATAGGCTGTGTGATGCTTAATTAGGCATTATTCCATCTGAGCAGATAATTTCAGCAGATAATCTTCGGCTGGAAGGGGTTTAAAGTAATAAAAGCCTTGAATGTATTGGATACCCAATTGACGAAGTTGCTCAACCTGATCATGTGTTTCTGCTCCCTCTGCGATGACGCGCATCTGTAGCTGCTTAGCCAGTTTGACCATCGACTGCAACACAGAGTGAATGGCTGAGTTGTCACATAAGCCATTGATAAACACCTGATCTATTTTAATAGTATGGAATGCATGCTGATGGATAAAGTTTAATCCAGAATAGCCCGTACCAAAGTCATCCATCGCAATTTTGAATCCACTGGATTTTAGTCGATTGAGGTTTCGTCTGACGATAACCAACTCTTGGGCTGTAAAGTTATTGTCTTCCGTAATCTCAATCAATAATAGGGGTAAAACAGAAGCGTTTAGCTGAGCGTATCGAGTTAGGTAGTCGATAAATTTTGGTTGAACAATTAACGTTCGACTGAGGTTGATACTAATATATTGATCTTTAATGAGGTGTGGATTTTGTTCGACAAACTCGGTTACTGACTTGAGCACTTGGCGCGTTATTGGTTCTATCACCTGCATTTGTTCTGCCAGAGGAATGAAAACACTGGGAGAGATAGCTCCATGCTCTTGATTGTGCCAACGAATCAATGCTTCACTGCCGACGATTCTTTGATTGTTTATGTCTACGATCGGCTGAAAGTACAGTTCTAGATCCTGATTATTAATTGCTTCTTTGAGTGAAAAACCTAGGCTATTGCGGGTGACCTTATAGTGGCGAATAGCTTGATAAAGAAAAGCAATTAGACAAGCGATAAACGTAATTTTCCATAAGTGAAGCTCAAAGTGAGCCCAATACGATAGCGGGGTGATTTGCAGTGAAATAGCTAATGGGTAGCGTAAAGAATAAAACTGCATGATCTTTGCGTTTTCGGGCGGATCAAGTGATTCACTGTTAATTAAATGATGGAGAATTTTTACTTCGTAATTGAAGTAATGTTGTTTGAACTGTGACGATATAAGCTGCAAAAATTGTCTTGGTGGAAAAACAACTTTCGTTCCGCTTAAGTCTTGATTAGCAAAGTAAATGCTAATGGCTTCGTCGTGACTGCTTGATTGGGCAAAAGAAATGGTTGTCAATTGATGATTGTTTTTTATTCTATTGAGCACACTATCGCTTATTTGATTATCGATATACCCCTGATTGCTCGAACAGTAAATGGTGCCATTTGAGTTAAATAGCCCAATTTCTTTGGCCGTTGGTGAGTTAAATATGTATTGGCGTAGCTGTTGAATATTTGGCTCGTCACAAAAACCGTCGAGGCTCCGATTTAGTTGTTCTAACTCATTTGCGGTTTGATCTATGTATTGCTCAAAAGTTGCAATGGCGTTGTTGCCATAAGTTCTGGCGTGAACTCTTGTGTCATAAATGTTGTGAATCGCTGCCAATGAAAAAACCACGGCAAAGATGATAAATACCGGAATAAGGTGCATAGATTGGCTCCAAACCTGATGTAGGTTTAAGCGAGAAACGAGTGAAGATCGAACGGCATTTTTCATGGTTTATTGCAAATGCTAATTAGTTGTTACTATTGATTGGCTTATCACTATATTGGAATGACAGTAAGAAGTAACGAATGGCTTGTCTTATTTATGCGACAAAGTAGGGATGGTTTTTGTTGAATTGTTACGCGAAGAATAACTCTTTCTTTATACGTAAAAAAACATGGACCGAGGTCCATGTTAAAAAACAGTCATTTTCTAAATTGACGACTATCCGATGAAGATTGAACTCAACACATAGCCAACGCAGCAAGCACTAACCACGCCGATTAAGCCAACAGCCATGAACGAATGGTTAAAGTACCATTTACCGATCTTGGTGGTGCCTGTGGTATCAAAGTTCACTGTTGCAATATCTGATGGGTAGTTTGGAATAAAGAAGTAACCATACAGCGCAGGCATTAAGCCAATCAGCAGTGCGGGTTCTAAGCCAAGTCCTAAGCCAACTGGCAGCATCATACGTGCTACGGCAGCTTGTGAGTTAACCACGACTGAAACGATGAATAGGGCTAGTGCGAAGGTCCAAGGGTAATCCGTCACCATTTCAACGATACCAGATTTAAACTGAGGCATTGCATATTGAAAGTAAGTGTCAGACATCCATGCGATACCAAAAATCGCGATTGCTGCTACCATACCAGATTTGAACACTACGCCATCAGGCACACTACGCGGATCGGTTTTGGTTGCAAGCAAGATAATACCGCCGAAGCAGAGCATCATCATTTGGATTACCACAGCCATACTGATCGGTTTACTTCCTTCTACAATCGTTCGAACTTCTGGCACCATGGCGATAAATACGATGGTTAAGATAGACAGAATAAACAGAAGAACGGAGTTACGAGCTGCTGCTGGTAGTACTTCGTCTAATGTTGTTGCTGTCGTATTTAGAATTTTATCGCGCCAAACCGGATCTTTTAAACGCTCTTGATATTCAGGATCGTCTTCCAGTTCTTTACCACGTTTCAAGCTATACAGCGACATCAGTAAAGTGCCGAAAAGGGTTGCAGGGACGGTAACCATCAAGATTGATACTAAGGTAATACTGTGATTTAAGTTTGATAGCTGAGCCAGATAGTAAACCACGGCGGCTGAAATCGGTGACGCGGTAATGGCTATCTGGGACGCGACCGATGCCGCTGCCATTGGACGTTCAGGGCGAATACCATTCTTTAGTGCTACATCGCCAATGATAGGCATAATGGAATAGACCGCATGACCAGTACCAAGCATAAAAGTCATGGTATATGTGACAAATGGAGCAATGAGTGTGACTCGTTTTGGATTTTTACGCAGTAAACGCTCAGCTACCTGTAACATGTATTTTAAGCCACCAGCGGCTTCTAGTATCGACGCACAGGTCACCACCGCAAGAATGATAAGCATCACGGTGATAGGGGGAGATGTCGGTGGCATTTTGAAAATGAATACTTCAATAACCAAACCAATACCAGAAACAACCCCAAGCCCAATACCACCATAACGGGAGCCGATGTATAACATCAGCAAAAGGAATAAAAATTCCACATATAACATATCGGTACTCTCTCTAAATATTTAACGATTATACCCAAGTAACCTCAAGATGCTGGTTCAGCGAGAATTTAGTCGTTCTTAGGCAAGACACTGATTTGAAAACATAGTTATTCTACGTTAAAAATCAGTAACGCAGCATAAGAGCGAATAAAACTCGCCCTTCGGGAGCTCATCAATGAGTCCATCCCTGCGCTCAATAACGTTAAAAGGGAATAACCATTTCTACCGTTATTGAGCTTGACCTGAACACATTGATGCAGCTCTGAATCCTGTATCTTGAGGTCACTTGGGTATAATTACATTGTGTAATGCTTTGCAAAGTAAGTATGAAGCGTCGTTCACATAATTATTGGTTAACAGATTGAATTTATTTGAATAAGAAGCGAAGCACAGAATTGAAGGTAAAAGTAAGAAGTAGATAGAAAACCTGTAATCGAACTGTACGCTGGTGGTTGAATAAATGTGAAAAAGCCAAGCGAATTGCTTGGCTTTATTGGGCTGAGTGAGAGATCAATCAGTCATAAATCGTTGGGATAGCTTCACGCTTGTGCTGAGTCGCTTTGTAGATACCCACTAAACGTTCAACCACTTCTTTTGACACTGGCTTACCTTCTAAGAAGTCATCAATTTGATCGTAAGTGAGGTTGAGCGCATCTTCGTCGGCTTTTTGTGGCGAAAGCTCTTCAAGATCTGCCGTCGGTGTCTTATGAACCAGTACATCTGGAGCACCAAGTGTTGCTGCTAATTGACGAACCTGACGCTTGCTTAGACCAAACAGTGGTGCGAGGTCACAAGCACCATCGCCAAACTTAGTGTAAAAGCCGGTGATGTTTTCTGCTGAATGGTCAGTACCAATCACTAATCCGCCAACGTATCCTGCAATTTCGTATTGAGCAACCATACGAGCACGAGCTTTCACGTTGCCTTTTACAAAGTCTAATTTATCCGCGTTCTCTGGTAGCAAGCCTGTATGTGTCAATGCTTCATGGGAAGCAGCATGCAAACCATCCACGCCCGCTTTAATGTTGACAGAAACCGAATGTGTTGGCTTGATGAAAGACAGCGCAAGTTGAGCTTCATCTTCGTCTTTTTGCGTACCGTAAGGTAGGCGAACAGCGATAAATTGGTAGTCAGAAGTATTGTGTTCTGCATTTAATGCTTCTACAGCTAACTGTGCTAAGCGACCAGTGGTGGTCGAATCAATACCACCGCTGATACCAAGAACCAAAGACTTACAGCCAGACTCAAGCAGCTTACGTTTTAGAAAGGCGATGCGACGTTCGATTTCAAACTCAGGATCGATGCTTGGGAGTACACGCATCTCATCACGAATCATTTGTTCCATTAGGTTTCCTTTTCCTGCATTTTAAAGTCACTTAGGTATAATCATACCTCAATCCATACAATAGAAAACCGAGAATAGAGATTTCATTCTTAAAAGAGGTAAAGATGGAAAAAATTGCTGTTTTTGGCAGTGCTTTTAATCCACCGAGTCTAGGGCACAAAAGTGTTATTGATTCATTGAATCATTTTGATCGAATTCTGCTGGTTCCGAGCATTTCACATGCTTGGGGGAAAGAAATGCTGGATTTTGATATCCGATGTCAGCTTATTGAAGCATTCATTACAGATATCGGCTCAAATAAGGTGACACTTTCTAAACTAGAGCAAGATCTTGTTGTACCAGATAAGAGTGTCACGACTCACGAAGTTCTAACCAGAGTTGAGCAAATGTTCCCTTTCGCTGATATCACGTTTGTCATCGGCCCTGATAATTTACTCAATTTCGACAAATTCTATAAAGCTTCGGAAATCTTGCAGCGTTGGTCAATTATGGTTTGTCCGGAAAGAATACCGGTTCGTAGTACTGAGATCAGACAGCGTTTGTCAGAGAATGCTGAAATAAGCGATTTAACGACCCCGAGTGTCGAAGGGCTATTGAAGCAATTAAACGTCTATTAGAAAATCAGCGCTTCGAGAGGTCGGAGCTGCTGTTTAATGAAATCTTTTGCTGCATGTGTATTGCTGCTATTGGTTTCAAATTTGGCCCAAGCGTGTGAAGCGTTTATTTTTAAAGATGCCACGCATAAGCCATTTGAAACTGTAGAGCTATCAGACAGTCGCGTATTGTGTATCTCGTTTATTAACGGTTTCGAATACGCTTCTAAAAAACTCTTCGAATTAGATTTTATTAAAGACAATGAAAACATTAGTGAATATTGGGCACAGTGGGGGCTTAAATCGGTAGATGACCCTTTCTTTACCCATAAAATTGCCAAAAATTATATCGGTATTGGTGTCTGGATGCCTTCTGAGTTGATAGAAGAGCAAGCGAAGATGTCTACCGAAGAGTGGTTAAAGAGCCATGGTCTGTTACTCAGCGTTGGGTTTGGTAACAAGCAAAAAGGCGAGCCACGTATGCGAATGGATTACCGTTGGCATGATGACTATGAAGTCGACCTAATGATGCACATAGAAGTGCCATTTTAATTTGAAGTCCCTAATTGAAAAGAGCCACTCTAACAGAGTGGCTCTTTTTGTATTTAACTCATCCAGTTAATGCATAAAGCCTATTTTCTAAACCAGCTTAAATTCATTGAGCTGCTGTTTAACGGCATCAACTTCTTTGTGATAGCTCTGTACGATATTATTCAAGTCAGTAGCAAGCTTACCTGTGTTCTGAGCGATCTCAGCCAGAACGTCTACATCACGGTCCACAGCCTCACTGGCTTTGGACTGCTCAATGGTCGAGTTTGCAATGCTGGTAATATGAGTATTGACTTGCTCAATCACGGTTTCTAATGCGGATACACTGCCATTGACCGTTGAAACTGATTCAAAAGTAGTGTGCGTCGCTTGGCGACTTTTCTCCATAAAGTTAACAGCGGTGGTCGTGTTGGACGACATGTTGCTAAGTAACTGAGCAATATGTTCGGTTGCTTCTTTACTTCTCTGGGCAAGGTCTCTGACTTCGGAAGACACCACTGCAAAGCCTCGCCCATGTTCACCAGCACGTGCTGCTTCTATCGCGGCATTAAGAGCAAGTAAGTTAGTCTGCTCAGAGATACCACTGATGGTGTCGACGATGTTGCTGACACTGACAGAATCTTTTTCTAAATTCTGCATACAAACCTGGGTTTGCTCAATCTGATCGACAAGTGCTTCTACCGCAGAAAAAGCAGATTGGCTTTGATCCTGACAAGCCACAACTTGAGCTGTCATGGTGTTGGTTTCGTCTAGGGCACGCTCTGATGATTGAGCTATTTCAATACTGGATTGTGACAGCTCAGTCATCGCTGCAGCGATGTTGTCACATTTCGCGGTGGTTGATTGACTGCTGCCACTCAAGTCTTTTGCACTTTGAATAATCTGCTTGAGCCTTTCTGCGCTGTGGTCGTTGGTATTGGTTACGCCAGACAATAAACTGCGAATGTTGCTAGTTAAACCATTCACGCTTTCAGAAATTTGCGACACTTCATCCCGGCCTTCAGAATCAAGCGCTAACCTTAAGTCACGTTGCTGAGACATAACAGAAAGCTGTTTGGTTAAGTAACCAACCCGAGCGCGAAGATTTGAGACGGATAAATACAATAAATAGATTAAAATAGCGCCAACAACGAGGCTGATACCGGAAATGATCTTCTCATTGGTCAACGCGTTATTTGATTGCTGCTCTGACATAGAGAGCATTTGCTGCTGGATAGCATTTCGTAGCTGGTTAAGTAGCTTGATTCGTTCGGTTGCCGCGGAAAACCATTCTGTTGGTTTAGGGCCTTTTAAGTTATCAAGAGTGTCAATTTGATCTAAATAGGCTTGTTGAACTTGTTCAACATTCTTCCAAATTGGTGCGTTTTTTGACTCATTTAACTGATTGATAAACTGAGAAGGCATGGTAATTAAAGCACTTCGTTCGGCATAATTTCCTGAGGAAATGTAATCTTTAATTGAGGTGTACTGAGCAGAATTTGATGCTTGGCGAGCAAAGGCGCCATTCAGTGCCCCTCGAACCTGACCTGCTCGTTCTTTCATTACAACCACGGAGATTAGTGAGCTACCCAATTCTGCAACTTCTTCATTTTCTATGGTTGCGAGCAGAACTCGAGCATTGTCGATCGACAGTTGATTCAAGTTTGAATAGTAGGCGAAGGGGGAAATTGTGGGTTTGAGAGAGTCGACTTGTCTGCGAACTTCAGTTAATGATTGGAGCTGATTCTTAACGTCTTCTCTGATTTTATTGCTCAAAGATATTGGAGTGTAAGAGGGTTGAAAGTTCAGTAAGGCTTTTACATGGCTGTCTGATTGTACGCGCTGCTTCTTGAGTGCCTCTACTTGGGCGCCTTGACCTTTCGAACCAAGTACCCCAGCGGTTAAACCTCTTTCAAGCGCTAAATTGTGCGCAAGGTTATCGTACAGTAGTATGAGTTGCACCGTTTCCTGATCGTGTTCGGCAATCGATACTTTCTTGTCTAGCTCTAAAACATTCACTATCGCCAGTCCAAGGGCTAGCGCGATAGGAACGCCAGCAATAACCGTTACGACCAGATACAAAGGGAAGAGATTGAGTATCTTTTTCATTATTCCACCTGACGTTTATTATTCAGCACCTCAAGTTAATTATTCTAGGTGACTTTTCATTTTTTCGTGCGTATAAAAAAACATCATAAGTGGAGATAGGTAACAAAATCAGAATTTTGCTGAACAGGGTTCAGTAAAAAATGGTTAACTACCATTGCATAGATACGGAATATGCTACGATAAAATCGCTTATATAATCATTATTAGAGGCAGTAATGGATTTGTTTGCAGATATGCGCGACAACTCACTTAAGGTGAGTGAAGAACCTCAACAGTTTGTTGATTCTTGGAAAGTTCTTTTGGTGGATGATGACCAAGAAATGCACAAGGTTACTCAACTTGCTTTAAGCGGCTTTCGTTTTCAAGATCGCCCGTTAGAACTCATATCCGCATTATCTGGTAATCAAGCTCGGAACATCATGGAGCAAAACGACGATATTGCGCTGGCGCTGATCGACGTAGTGATGGAAAGTGAACATGCTGGGCTTGAGCTTGTTCGCTATATTCGTGAGCAACTCAATAATAGAATGACTCGGCTAGTACTGAGAACGGGGCAAGCGGGACAAGCTCCCGAAGATCGTGTGATTCAGGAGTATGAAATTGATGATTACAAAGAAAAGACTGAGTTAACAACGCAAAAGCTTAGAACTTTGCTTTACTCCATGCTGAGGTCTTATCGAGACCTATGTTTGATTGAAGAGCAGAAGCAGGGGCTCAGCCGAGTGATTGAAGCTTCGGCCAAAGTTCAAAATTCTACGACTTTAAAGGCCTATGCATCCTCAGTCTTAAGCCAAATGACCTCTTTACTTAAGCTTAATGCGTCCGCATTTTATTGCATCGTAAAACCTCGAGCGGTGGGAGAAGAATTTCGTCCTTATACTTTGGCTGCGACTGGTGAGTATGTAAACTGTTACCATGATTGTACCTTCGATCAACTTCCTGAAGAAGTTGTTAATCGATGTATGAGAGTATTGGAAACTCAGCAGTCAGAGGATTTTGGTAACGCCTACGTTTGTTATCTGCATGATGAACGTGGTGTGGATAATATTCTTTACGTTAATTTAATTGATGAGTTAACCGATTTAGACAAGCAGCTACTGCAAATCTATATGTATAACATTGGATTGACGCTTGAAAAAATCAATCTAATGGAAGACCTTAAAGAGACCTCAAAAGAGTTAGTTTATAACCTTGCTAACGCGGTTGAAGCGCGCAGTAAGGAAACAGGTGCTCATGTGCAAAGAGTTTCTCTGTTTAGTGAGAAGCTTGCCTACCTTTATGGATTGTCAGAAACCGAGGCGGTATTGATTCGCAATGCTTCGCCGTTGCATGACGTCGGCAAAGTTGCCATTCCCGATAGTATTTTACACAAACCGGGAAAACTTGACGCAGAAGAGTGGGCAATTATGCAAAAGCATGTGGAATACGGTGTCGAGATTCTAAGTAAATCCAAACGTCAGTTGATTGTTCTAGCTAAAGAGATTGCGGCTACCCACCATGAAAAATGGAACGGACAGGGTTATCCCAACCAACTCAAAGGTGAAGATATTCCAATTAGCGGACGAATCACTGCCTTAGCAGATGTGTTTGATGCTTTAGGAGCCAAACGAGTCTACAAAGAAGCTTGGAGTGATGAGGCCATTAAACAAGAGTTGCTGGCACAAAGTGGCCAGCATTTTGAACCTAAACTTGTCGAGTTATTAATTCAACATTGGAATGAGTTTACTGCTATTCGCTCTGCTTGGCCTGATTAATTTCCCGGCTCTTTTGTGAGTTCTTTGGGCATTGTGATCGTGTAGTGGACACCGTGGCCAACTTCGGACTGGAAGGTCAGTTCACCGTGAAGTTTTTTATGTAATAGGTTGAACACCAGATTTAACCCCAATCCTGAACCACCCATACCGCGTTTACTGGTAAAGAAGGGTTCAAATATCTTCTGATGTAGTGCAGGCTCTACACCACATCCGTTGTCTTGGTATTCCAAAATCACGTGATTTTCTTGCTCATAAAAGCGAATAGAGATCTCGGGATTTTCTGTTTCTTTGAAAGCGTGGTGAACGCTGTTCATAATGAGGTTGGCGACTATCTGGGTGAGTACACCCGGTAAACTGTTCATGATGAGATTTTCATCACCTTCAACAACAGGGTCTACTGGGACTTTCCGAGTTTCTGAATGTAGGCTTGCGATGAGTGATTGGATGACCTGGCGAACTTTAAATTGGCTACGATGCTCGGATATTTGGTCCACTGCTGTCTGTTTGAAATCTTTAACGAGTTTGGCTGCTCGGTTTAAATTGCTTTCTAACAAAGTGCTACTGTCTGTCATACGTTTCATCAGCTCGGAGAATTGGCTACTGGTCAATGTTTGACGAGTAAAAGCATCATTCAGCTCTCTATTCACATCTTGGATGACCGAAGAGGCGGTGACTGCAATTCCTAAAGGGGTGTTTACTTCATGAGCCACACCAGCCACTAGTCCTCCTAAAGCAGCCAGCTTTTCAGACTCGATCAATTGATTTTGCGTTTGTCGCAAGTGCTCCATGCTTTGCTGAAGATCACGAGTTCGCTCATCGACTGTTTTTTCCAGATTGTAATTTAATGTTTGTAGCTCTAGCTGCACTGTTTTCAGTTCAGTGATATTTATCGCAGTACCGCGAAAGCCAATAAATCGTCCTTTTTCATATCTAGCCAATCCTTGGAACATCATAAATATACGCTGTGAGTTTAGGACCAGTTGCTGTTCGCATTTGTTAAAATTAGCCCGCGTTTCAAGTGCGCAGAGCAGTTCGGTTGTATCCTCAAAAGATGGGATTTGAGCAAAAGTGGGTGTTGCATCTGGGGTAATTGCCAGAGCGTTACGCATGGAATCAGACATATAAGTGAGGTGACCATCGGTATCGGTTTCCCACAACCAGTCGGATGAAACTAACGTGAAGTCAGTAAAACGTTCTTGTTCAAATTTAATGTTACGATAAAGCGTGGTGACGTTGTTGGTGATGGTGTTCGTCTCTTGAACTAACCATTCAAGCTCATCGTTTTTTTCCATTATCCATTTATTACGTTTCAACGAGAGCTTTTCAGCAGGATGACTTGGGTCATATTTCCTCAGGTAGTGAGCGATAGCGAAAATACGGCGGTTCACACTTTCATGGAATACCATCAAAATGACAAAGCAGACGAAAAATGTTTTAGCTGCGTTGATAATGAGCGTAAGTATGAATTGCTTAATTAAGCTATTGTAAATATCTTGAGCGCTAGACTCAATGTAGATCATGCCGAGATTATCTGTTTGGTCGGTCTCTACATCAAAATAATTGAGTGGGTAACTATGTTTTATGACACTCCCTTTAACCGGCGTACCTGCATCAAACTCATACTTGCCAGAAGTCACTTTTAAGTATTCGAGTTTAGGTAAGTTCACCAAGCCATCAAGCCGCTGTTGGAGCAAAACTAAATCATAATCCCATAAAGAGGTGGACAGTAAGTCTGCGTGAATCGTTTCGATTTCATGGTGACGTTGATAGACATCGTTAAACTCGTTCTCATAATCATAATAAGTTTGTGCCAGTGTCGCGACTAGCGTCACTGCACCACTTAGTATAATTAGGATAATGATTATTCTTCGGCCAATACGACTATAAAATGGATTGGTGTCACTTTCTGCAAACTGTCTGTCTTTATTCATTAAATTGAACCTACTGACCCATTTAGTTAATTGTTACAGTTGAAGACTTTATCTAAATCTCAGTATAGAAGTTATGGTTTAATAGTAAGTCGATGATTGTCTAAACTTAAATAATAATAAAAAAAGAAAGGTCTAGTAGTTATGTATCGAATGCTTATCTTGTTGTGCTTCTTATCGACTTCCGCGTTGGCGGGAAAAATACTCGTCATTGAAAGTTATCATGCGGATTTTGGTTGGGATAAAGGCTACAGAGCCGGCCTTGAGTCTGAGCTTACGGCACAGAATCAAATGACCTTTTTTGAGATGAACACTAAACGACTTCCCAGTTCAGAGTTTCAAACGCGTGCCGATTTAGCTTATCAGTTTTTTTTGCAGCAGCAGCCGGATCTGGTGGTGTTAGGTGATGATAATGCATTAACTTATATGTTGCCCAAGCTCTACAATCAATCCGTTCCGATAGTATTTTTAGGTATCAACTCCAATCCCAGACGTTTATTAAGAAAGTTTCCCAGTGACGCGGGAGTTACTGGGGTTTTAGAACGTCCGTTTTATTCCAAAACGATGGCAGGTGTCGGTGAATCGTTAGACAGTATTCATACCAAACCAAAAGTTTTAGTGATGTTTGATTCTAGCAACACTTCAAAAATTGCAGTCAGTCGGATCAAGGCGCAAGCAAAACTGATCAAAAGTAATTTGAATATCGATACGGTGATAAAAACCTATTCGACACAGCGAGCTTGGTATCAAGACGTCGAGACGGCAAAACAGCACGATTACTCAGCTATTGTTGTTGGTTTGTACCAGTCATTAGTGGACAGTGATGGTGAAAATGCTCAAGAAGCCGAGATAATTAAGTGGACCAGCAAATATTCACCGGTTCCGATATTTGGCTTTTGGGACTTTTCTGTTGGTGATGGCAAAGCAGCTGGCGGGGTAGTGCTATATGGTTTAGCGCAAGGCAAACAAGCTGGCTTATTAGCAAAACGGATATTAAAAGGCCGTGAAAATGCCGGAGAGATTCCGATTGAAATAGGCGATCATGGTAGAGAAATATACAGTTCAAAAGAGTTTGAACGCTGGAGACTAGTCCCGCCTTCGGGTTGGCAGCCTATTGATTAGCGGTTTGCTTCAAGTGGTTTTTTAATTAGACTGCGTGTTTTGCCTAAATTGGAAGTGACAAAATATGGAAGTAGCCGCACTGTTAGATAAATTAGCTCATCAACCAGAAACGGTGGAGTTTGCAGAAGTTATTGAAACGATCGATCAAGCTTATCAATTTTCGCCAACGGCCTTTACCAATGGTGAAACCAACAATGCAGCAGATCAGAATAACGGTTCGTGTAAAATTTTCGCTTTTGCCAAGTTAAACAACCTGAGTGAAAAACAAACTCTCGCTTGTTTTGGCGATTTTTATCGTAAAGATGTTCTGCAAAATCCAGACAATGATGATCATCAAAACATACGAAACTTCATCCGTTTTGGGTGGCAGGGTATTACGTTTTCCGGAGACGCACTCAGCGTAAAATAAGGGAAAACGACTAAGGCGGCTAAATAGCCGCTTTTTTTATAAGCCAACAGTTCAATTCTGGCATTTTTTACCTTGATTTAACCCATGAAGGTACATATTATAAATCTAAATGATAATTAATATCAGTAAGGTTTTTGATGTTAACTTTTTTAGCCGCTTTGTTTTTTATGCTGATACTTGGCAAAAAAATACTGGTTCCTATTCCTGCTTTACTTACTTTGGCAGTCGTATTGTCCGCATGCTATTTATTGACTTCGATTGATACTAATTTTGTATTGATTGCCCTATTCGTGCTTTCTCCCATTTTTATTCATTTCCGATATTCAAACTTCACTCGAGTCGCTTTTATGATTAGTGTTATTTTACCACTTGTTGTTGATTCTGTTGTGTAAGGAATTCAACTAGGAGGCAGTGATAAGCTTCATGATTTGTTTCTGTCTTATTCAGAACCCTTAAGGCTTACACATCTCAGACCAGTCATTATCAAGGATACCCGATCTATCTTGATCAACGGATCTATTCTCCTGAACTCTCTTTGGCGCATCAGTTTTTATTAAGCAACAGCCGAAAAGTACCATTTTTTCCTCCGAACCGTTAGCTTCAGAGCTAGGGTGTGGGAGGCCGTTGGCCCACAAACCATGACTCATATTGAGGCGGATAGCATTCTATAAACCGACCTTGGTTTAAATTTTGTGCGGTTCTGAAAGCTCCTAGCATATTAATTTTTATCGTATTTATCAGGTTGCCATTACCAACGTGTGCCGTTATAGTACCTTAAATATTAATAGTAATGATTATCAATTATATTCTCAGTTATTTTTAGGAAAATTATGAACACACGTATTGGTTTGGCGATTATCGGCACTTTCGTCTCTTTATCTGTTCACGCGGCAACAGTTACGATTGAACACAGCATGGGTGAGACCACACTTGAGCAGAAACCTCAGCGAGTGGTTGTGATTGGCCTTGGCGTTCTCGATGCTATCGATAGCTTTGGTATTGATCCTGTCGCTATCTCTAAAGTTCCGCAAATTCCACCATACTTGGAAAAATACAAAGGTGAAAAATACGCGGCTGCGGGCTCACTGTTTGAACCGGACTTCGAAAAGATATACACATTAAAGCCGGATCTTATTTTAACCGGTCCTCGTGCTGCTGCTAGCTATGACGAGCTTTCTAAAATCGCACCGACTATTGTTTTTGCTGTTGATGCCAATAAAGGCTACTGGGAAAGTACTCAGGAACAGTGGAAAAATTTAGGTAAAGTTTTTGATGTCGAAGCGAAAGTTGACGGCAAGATTGAACAGTTGGATAAGCAGTTCGAGGCTGTTAAAGCTTACA
The DNA here is from genome assembly GCA_048259585.1 of Vibrio sp. Lineage (GTDB taxonomy): Bacteria > Pseudomonadota > Gammaproteobacteria > Enterobacterales > Vibrionaceae > Vibrio. Next base: position 69,350 of record JBLXHN010000002.1, read on the forward strand.
ACCAAAATCATAACCTCGATGCGATGACGGTAATGAGCAGCGGGGGCAATATTACGACCTTTGGCGCAGATTCTCGTTTCTCTGCAATTTACAAAGACTTTGGTTTTAACCAGTCGGTATCGGTGAGTAAAAATAGCCGTCATGGCGATCTGATTTCTTATGAGTTCATTCGTCAACATGATCCTAAAGTTCTGTTTGTGATTGACCGTGATCAGTTGACTAACCAAGAAAGTGATAAAGCGCGTAAAGATTTCAACAATGATTTAATCAAAGCAACTCAAGCTTATAAGAATAAAAACCTTGCGTTTCTAGATCTTAATGCATGGTATCTCTCAATTTCAGGCGTGACTGCGACAGAGCAGATGATCGCTGATATGGAAGGTTCAATCGGTCTATAAGATATTGGTGTTAAATTGTTGAGGGGTACTGAGCGAGCTCTGTGAAGCTTCTACCCCCCAAGCTGAGGTTAACTTTGAAACGGTTATTGCTTGCTTTGTTTTTAATTAGCGTCGCCTCTCTATTTGTTGGCGTCGGTAATCTCTCATTTACTTCACTCTTAAACAATGATCAGTCGTCATGGCAGCTTTTGCTCACCAGCCGTTTACCTCGACTTGTTGCTGTGCTTCTTGCGGGGGCAGGATTGAGCATTGCTGGTCTGATCATGCAACAAATTAGTCAGAATCGGTTTGCTGCACCATCGACATCGGGAACGATTGAATGTGCCATGTTTGGTTATGTGCTGAGTTTGGTATTGTTTGGTAATGGTGACCAACTGTGGTTGATTTTCTTTATGGCTATGGCTGGTACTCTGGTGTTTGTTTGGTTTGTCCAAAATATTCGATTTAAGAACGCCATTTTTGTTCCGCTTATCGGCATCATCTTTGGTAACGTAATTGAATCGGCGGCGACTTTTGTCGCTTACAAATATGATGCGGTACAGAATCTCTCATCTTGGACGGTCGCTAACTTTGCTAACTTGTTGCAGGGCGACTTTGAGCTTTTGTATATCGCGATACCTATCGCCATATTTAGTTTTCTGTACGCCACGCGAATTTCAGCGGTAGGTATGGGGAAGGATTTCGCTATTAACTTGGGGCTTAATTATACGCAAGTGCTTGTTATTGGCGTCTGCCTTGTTTCAATTATGGCAGCTACCGTTGTGATGATTGTGGGTCAGTTGCCCTTTCTTGGATTGATTGTTCCGAACATCGTCAGTTATTACTACGGTGATAACCTGCGAGAGAATATTCCTCGTACCGCGCTGTTTGGTGCGTTAATTGTTCTGCTTTGTGATTTGATCAGTCGTGTGATTATTTTCCCCTATGAAGTTCCTATTTCAATGATTATCAGTATGTTGGGTGGTTTTACATTTATTCTATTGCTGATGAAGGGTAAGCATCATGCAAGATAGAACAAAACTATTGCTCCTCGTGAGTATTTCACTCCTGTTCGTGTTCCTGTTTATTGGTGTGGGTTTAAATGCTGACAATTATCAGTATTTTTTGTCACGTCGTGTGCCAAAGGTTGTTGCGATTGTTATTGCAGGCGTTGCTATTGCCCAGTCGTCTTTGGCGTTTCAAACTATTACTCACAACCGAATTTTAACCCCAAGTATCATGGGGTTTGATTCTCTGTATATGCTAACCCAGACATGTATCGTAGCCATTTTGGGCGGTGTGAGTAGTTTTACCTTAAATGCCTATCTGAATTTCTCGTTGTCCGTTTCTACGATGCTGATATTTTCAAGTTTGCTGTTTGCATTCTATTTCCGTAAAGAGAGTCAAAGCTTGATGATGTTGTTGCTGTTGGGCGTCATATTCGGTCAGTTGTTTTCAAATATTTCGTCGTTTTTTGTGATGCTGATGGACCCCAATGATTTCGCCACTTTACAAGCGAATATGTTCGCCAGTTTTAACAATGTAAGTGTGAATTTGGTTTATTTTGCCTCTCCTTTGTTGGTTGTTACGGCCGCGGTGTTGTTCCGTATGAACCGAGTTTTGGATGTTTTCTGGTTGGACAAAGATAATGCGATCAGTTTAGGGGTCGATGTGCGCCGTACCACGCGCAATATTCTTTTACTGAGTGCGGTGCTGATTTCCATTTCGACCGCATTGGTTGGGCCAATTATGTTCTTCGGTTTATTGGTGACTAACTTAACTCGCGAGTGGTTTAAGTCTTATCAGCATCGCGTGTTGCTTTTTGCTTGCTCGGCAATGTCTGTTTGTGCCCTCTTGTCAGGTCAATGGCTGGTGGAGAAAGTGTTCCATTTCGGCACTACCTTAAGCGTCATTATTAATTTTATTGGCGGTATTTATTTTCTTTCACTCTTAATTCGCAACAAAGTGGTTTAGTTATGATCAAGCTTGATAAATTAACAAAAATGTTTGGCCAACAAACAGTGGTAAATGCTGCAAGTGGCGATTTTGAGAAAGGGAAAGTGACTTCGATTATTGGTCCTAACGGTGCGGGCAAAAGTACTCTGTTATCGATGGCAAGTCGATTAATTAACCGCGATGCGGGTGAGGTTTGGATTGATAACCAAGAGCTCGTTGATTGGGATACCAAAGCATTAGCGAAAAAGCTTTCTGTCCTGCGTCAGGCTAACAGTTTAACGATGCGTTTCAGAGTGAGGGAGTTAGTGTCTTTTGGACGTTTCCCATATTCAAAAGGTAAATTAACGGCGGAAGACCAAACTATCATTGATCAGTCAATTTCTTATCTGGATTTACAAGATATCGAACATAAGTATCTGGATGAACTCAGTGGCGGTCAAAGGCAGCTTGCTTTTATCGCTATGGTGATTGCCCAAGATACCGATTATGTTTTTTTAGATGAGCCGCTGAACAACCTAGATATCAAGCATTCACTGCAAATTATGGCGACCATACAGCGGTTAGCTTACGAGCTGAATAAAGCCGTGGTGGTGGTGATTCATGATATTAACTTTGCGTCTTGTTATTCCGATTACATTATGGCTCTCAAGAAGGGGGAAATAGTGGTAAGCGGAAGTGTAGAACAGGTGATTCAAGAACAAGTGTTAGCGGATATCTACGAAACGCCTTTCCGAGTGGTTGAGATGGAAGGGAAGCGCATGTGTTTGTACTATACAAACTAGGCACTCTCTTTACTTCTGTTTGTTGTGCTTGCAATGCAACACAGTTTTAATATTTCAAATGTCGAAAAAAATATTTTCTTGCTGGAGATCAAAAAAAATCGTAAGAGTTGGATGAAAAAACTAAAACAAAGTTGAAAGATTAAAAAATTATTGAATAATGGGTAAGTGCAAACACACGAAGCTTTAGCTTCCAACTTATCGTCGGATACAGGAAAGAGTCCCATGTCTAACTCGTATGTGTTGGTTATCAACTCTGGTAGCTCCTCACTAAAATTTGCAGTAATTGATTCAAAGAATGGTGAAGCATTGGTTACTGGTTTAGGGGAATGCTTCGGCCTTCCTGAAGCAGTTCTTGGCTGGAAATATCAGGGTGAAAAAACGGAAGAGGCGATTACGGCTCCAGACAATCACCATCAACATGCGATTAACCGAATTGTAGGTTTGATGGAAAGCTTGGGTTTCACAAAAGACTTGGTTGCAGTGGGTCATCGTATTGTGCATGGGGGTGAGAAATTCACTTCTACTGTACGTATTAATGACGAAGTACTGACTGAAATTGAAAACCTGTCGGATCTAGCTCCGCTCCACAACCCGGCAGGTGCAAAAGGCATTCGTGCTGCAATGCAAGCTTTCCCAAGCCTTCCTCAATTCGCTGTATTTGATACAGCATTCCACCAAACCATGCCTCAAAAAGCGTTTACTGGTGCAATTGCTCACGAACTTTACGAACAGTATGGTATTCGTCGTTATGGTTTCCACGGTACAAGCCACTATTTTGTGAGCCGTGAAGCAGCGAAAATGCTCAATAAATCCATCGACGAAACAAGTTTTATCACTGTTCACTTAGGTAATGGCGCTTCAGTGTGTGCAATTCGCGACGGTAGATCGGTCGATACTTCAATGGGCTTTACACCGCTTGCGGGTTTGATGATGGGGACTCGCTCTGGTGACTTAGATCCAGGTATCATCGAGTTTCTGTTGAAGAAAGGCTGGTCACAAGAAGAAGTATTTAACACTCTGAATAAGAAGTCTGGTTTCTTAGGTGTATCCGGCTTGACCTCGGATGCACGTGGCATACTTGAAGCAATGGAAGAGGGCCATGAGGGTGCAAAACTGGCATTTGAAGTATTCACCTACCGTGTCGCGAAATATATAGGTTCGTACATGATTCCACTTGATAGTCTAGACGCAATCATCTTTACCGGTGGTATCGGTGAGAACTCGCTAGATATTCGCCGTGAAATCTTGAATAACCTAAAACTGTTAGGGTTTGTCGAAGATGAGAAAGGTAACGAAGACGCACGCTTTGGTAACGCAGGTATCATTGGTAAATCTGAACTACTGAACGCAGTTGCTATGGTTATTCCAACTAATGAAGAGTTTGTAATAGTATCGCAATCTATGGAGCTGTTAAGGCAGCAATGATTCACCAATAATTTCTTCAGGGCCGACACTTTGTGTTGGCCTTTTTCTTTTATAATCATATGTATAAGTCACATAACTTATCTGGATTTTATATTAAACCTGTTTGGGCAGTATGTTTTGCAATAGCCTCTCCTATATGATATCTAGTACAGATTGTATTGCATGAGGTGGTTGGAAATGATTCATCCAAAGGAACAATTGGACGCTTACATCTATTCGCGTGTGAGTAAAGATGTACAAGTCCAAGGGGACGGTATCCGTCGTCAGATCGATGGGGCTATTCGTTTTGTAGAGAGCAAGAACAAGGAGAATTTACAGAACGGTTTACCAACTTACGCCATAGCGGACGAATTTATTACTGATAGAGGACTATCAGCATACAAAGGTTTCAATACCGCAGCGAACGGTGGTCTCGGCGCATTTCTTGAAGCTGCAAGAAAAGGAGATATAAAACGCGGATCACTTCTCGTTGTGGAGGCAGTAGATCGCATCAGTCGGATGCCTGCTGACGAGTCTCGGAAAACGTTCAGTCTTTTCAAAGAGTATGGTATTGACGTAGCTATCGTGAAATTTGGCATAATCATTAAGCATAGTGAGAGTACAACACTTGAGAATGATTTATTGATTACAGCGGCAATTCACTTAGCGCACATGGAAAGCCAGCAAAAATCTAATCGAATCAATGATTACTTCGAAAATAAGCGAATGAAAGAGAAAGAAGGGGGGGAAAAGCGTACCTCAATTTGCCCTTCTTGGATGAAGTTATCTGAAGATAAGAGGTCATTTGAACTTATACCTGATCGCGAAAGAGTAATGAAGCGCATCATAAACATGAAGTTAGATGGACTGGGCTGTCATAGGATTGCTAGTACCCTGAATAGTGAAGGTGTTCCGTACTTTAATGGAAAAACTTGGTCAACGGAAATAGTGCGTAAGTACTGTAAAATGATTCAGTTGTATGGTGCGTTTCAACGCGTTAAACATGTTCGTACTGATGCTGGAACTAAGAAACAGCCATGGGGAGATATTGAGCAAAATTATTACCCAGCGATTATTGATGAACAAACGTTCCTTCGCCTCAAAAAATCATTTAAGAGATCTGGCGGGCGGCAAACTGGTGCGTTTAGTAATCTGTTCAGTAAGTTGCTCTTCTGTCCACAGTGTGGTTCCTCTATGAGCTATTACAAACCCAACAGAGGTAGAAAGAAAGTAAGATGTCGAAAACAAATCGATAACCAAGGCTGCACGCAAAGAGCGCTTAATTATGAAGAGATAGAAACTAGACTTGTTAAAGCTCTAGCTGGTCTAGACTACGCTAAAATCAATGACAGTAGTTTTACTGACTTAAGCGCGGAATTAAGCAGCCTAGAAGCTAATATAGCGGAGCTTAACGAGAATGTTGAGGTCGTCACCAAACAGCTGATGGAAAATACAAACCCACGTTTATACTCTATTCTTACAGATAAGCTCACCAAGTTAGATGATGAAATTCATAGTGAGAAAGCTAAGTTTGATGAGCTGTCCATTCTACACAGAAACTATGATACAACTATCATTAATAGCTTGAAGCTTGATAATAACGAAGATAGAGAGCGTTATAACAACTTTGTGAAGCAATTTGTGAAGTACATTATTTGCACTGATGAAGAGCAAGGTGGCTCTTTAAGAGTTGTCTTCAAAGCCGACGCCATCGGAGAGTTACCATTTAGTTTTAGTGATGAGAAAAATGATAAAGCCGTGAGTGAGGTGTTTACTGCTAATCGTTCTATCAGTGATACTCAAGCAGTACGTTCAATCAATCTGGATAAATCATCGGGTATGTACCTCCCATTACTTAAAGAGATTACTGATGTTAAGCAACCGAACGATTTATCAGACTCCAGAGAACTTATCCGATACATGCACGCGGTGCGTATGGCTGTTAAAAGAAATCCTAGTAAGTGGAAAGAGATAGCTGAACAAGCCAAGTTGAGATATTAAGGAATTGGCCAGTAAGTCCACAACACATTCACTAATTGCAAAAACAGTCAATAAACATAAATAGGTTGGTATTTAGATATCTGTGTCATTTCAGTATGATGTACATAACAGGAATGACACATGATCAAAGCCTATTGAGGCCAAATCGTGAGTGTTCACCAAGCCCTATTGACAACAAAAGTGCGACTTCGCGCAACTGCTCCGCCTTTGACTATTGAGTGATCGTTTTGGGTCTTCATTATGGGAGCATGACTAGAAAAAAATCTTCCAAATACCAAGACTCACCACCTAAAGTCTATGATTTGAATGAGGTTAAGGTGCTTATTGATTAGCTGTGGGAACAATCTCTATTAATTGTTGTATGCTAAAATTGCATTGGATTTATATTTTAAATAAATTACCCGTTAATTAATAGTAATTAATGTGTCTTAATCTTCAACTTATCATAATTACTGACTACTTATACTGTGAGAACAAGTTGTTATATGACTACTTAAGGTTTAAGAATTTAATTAACAGTCTAATTATTTAGAAAGTAACCTATTAATTAAAATCTTCAATGTTATTGATTTATATATGATTATTCAATTTTCCTAATTATTGGCCTTTGAGCTATGTCATTTGGATTAAATTTATTTCTATTAAAATTGAAATATAAGTTGAAATTAATATTGATATAAAGCAATAATATAAAAAATGAAATTTTAAGCAAGCTGTGTCTGCGCGTTTATTTGTTCCAAATAAAACTCCGACAAATACTCCGCCCATTCAGGTTGGTTGCACTAACCCCCTTCGGTGTTAGCGCTGGTTTATCATATTCTGTAAGTCTTAGATCGTAATAACCATATCTAATTATTTGAGAGGTGAGTATAAATACAACAAAAGGTAATAATTATGAACAACGATATATTAGATATTCTAAGGGATGTAGGGGCAGAGGACTTTAGAGCTATTGAAGCTGCCATAAAGACAGTAAAAAAAGAGAAATACAAAGCTCGTAAAGAACCTGCTGATTTGCAGATTAAATCAGTAAAGACAAATCTCACTGAAAAAGAATATCAAGAACTAGTTAACAAGCAATGCATAGCTGGTTATTCAAAGCTTTCAGCATTTACTCGTGACATCATCAATAATGCTGTAAAAGTCAAACCCATCATTCTAGAGGCATCTAAAGAGTTCTTCACAGAAACTTCAGAACTCACTGAACACATTAAAACAATTGCCAACGATATTGATAATAGTAAATCTCTCACAAGAGATGAAATAGAAAGTACTCTTGTTGTACTAGCAGGATTATTAAGAGAGTTTCAAGCCACTCGTCACTTGTTAGTGAATAGCTTTACTCAAGAAGTGGCTTATGAAATAGCAAAACAGCATTTAAATGAAGACAAGCTTTTTCAGCTATTGAAAGAAATTAATGGGTTCAAGTCATGATCTATAAGGAACCTGAACAAAAAGGCGGTAAACACACAGAGCAAACCGCAGATGCTCTCATAAAGTATGTTGCTGGTGACGATGAACGAGTGGCTAAATATTTAGTAAATTATGGTGCAGGAGCCACTAAAGTCGCTGGTGCATTAACAGAATTTATTTATGCAAATAATATTATAAATATCCCTGTAAATGCTAAAAACGCACCAGGGGATATGTTAGATATGTCACTTGCGATAAGGGAGATGCAAGAATCTATAAGGCTTAACCCAAGTGCTAAACAGCAGTTTAAGCACATGATAGTTAGCCTCGATACAAATGAAAGCTTAACTAATCCACAATGGTGTAAAACAGCTAAAAATTTGATGAGCCGTTTGGGTTATGCAAATTGTAGATATATTGTCTTTAAACATAATGATACCGACCAAGAACATATACATGTAATCACGTCTACCATCGATATAGTGACAAGAAAGCGCATCAAAGACTCTTATAGCAAGATACGAGCACAAAAAGTAATGAGGGAGCTAGAGATAGAGTTTGGTCTGCGACAATTAGTAAGTAGTAATGAGATTGGTTACGATACCGATGCTGCTATTAATGACGCTAAAAAATTTAACAAAAAGGCTAAAATCGCTCGGCTAGTAAAAACAGGTATCAATAAGTTAAAGTCTGGTTCTAATCTTGCAGAGTTTGTCACTGCTGTTGAGTCAACACATTCAAGCCTCAAAGTAGAGCTACAAACAAAGAAGGGGATGGCGGTGGGTATAGTATTTAATCTCGACGGGGTTCGAATGTCTGCTTCCCAGTTAGGTGGAAATCGAAAATATACACTCGGAAAGCTTATTGGAAACGGTATTCTACATGACGCCTGTAAGGACCTGAGTAACTACGAAGAAGAACTTGAAAGAGCGGCTGCGCACGCTCAAGAACAATCAGATAATGCGCTTAGAGTTTATGAAAGTAAGCAAGATCAAGATATGAAGACTTATCTTGTGATGCTTTCTGTGAATGTTAGATATCGCAGGGAAGTGGAACGGTTAATAGATGACATGAAGTGGAATCTGAGAGCACGTAAAAGAATAAAAGGCGCTTCTGATGTCGTGTATGTCGTTGAGATGATTTCTACGCTTAAAGATGTTGAAATGGGTTTTGAAACTGTCATTGAAGCGCTTTTGTTGGATACGATTGATAAGGCATTTAGTTGCTTCACTAGGCGAAAAGCAATGGAAAATGTATTTGAAAATTTAAGTACAAAACACATTTCCGAGAGTGACTATAAGACTTTTATTGCTAGTGCTCATGTTGAGATCTTACATCAGAATGATAAACCACAACGAAGGTCGGTGAACAAACTATTAGAACGTATCATTAGCCTTGTTAACAAAGATATAGAGAAGTAGCCTAATACTTATAGCTGTTATTAAATGTAGTCATATTACTTTCTATATATAATGCCCTAGTCATTATTTTTAATGTCTACCTAATGCTTAAAAATTAATGATTCGTCATAGTTAATAAATTATTTATAAATTTTTTCTGACGATAATAATTCAATATTAGTTCGCTTGTATTAGATAGATCTTGCGAATCAATATCTTAAAATTATTTTTTTGGCAAATTTCAGTTTCTTTACTTATATTAATCTAACTGGTATCTTATATTAAAAGACAAGAATAATTTTCAAGGTTTAATTATGGCCAATAACGCAGATGCAATTAATGTGGCAGTAGATAAAGAAAGATATAACAAAAATAATGATGGTATGTATTATACTCCGTATCGACATAGAAAAGGTATGACTCTTTATCTTCGATTAAATATAAAGATAAATAATGAAGATTCTAGAAATAGATCTCCAATGACAATGGTGATTAATGTTGCTCAAAAACGTATTGATGAGTACCCCAAGTATACATTTGAAGAATTTGTAACTAACAATGCTTCTGAATGTGTGAAGTCGGGGGAGTTCGAGATTACTCGAGGTGCATATGAGAAATTTTTAGCTAAGCATAAATACTATTACGGAATATATCAAAAAGCAAAAGTGAATGAATGCCGTGGTTACTTCGAGATTGACAGAGCGGGAATTAAGAAAGAGGCGGCAAAGATATCAAAGCCAGTGCATGACGTAGCAGATATTGTTGAAAAGCTTGCTCTAGATGGTATTTTGACTGCTGTAGAAGCACAAGATCTGTATCAGTCAATGTACAGAATTAAACAAGTATTAGACGCGTACGTTATGCCTGATATTCTCTTTCAGAATATGCTTTTCTATGATAAAAAATTAACTGATAAAATTAAGACTTACAATCATTTATCTAACTTCAAAATTTCAAGTAAAGCAAATGCTGATCGTTTTATTAAACACATGAGTAAAATAGACAGTTTTGAAACTGGTAATAGAGTTAAAAAGTTAAGCACTGAAAGAAAGGTATTAGAGTCTTTGTGTTCCACTCTTTAATAAACCTCATTGATATCTGCCAGATCAAAGATCTGGCTTTTTACATTTTATGCGAATGTACATTTTGGAATCTAGTGGATTAATAGGATTGTCTTTCACAAAATGATGAATTAGTATTAACTCATACTCTTCTGTCAACATGTAGTAGGGATGATTATGAAGGATGATATTCATGAGCAGCTTGGCGTCAATAAGTCATTTCTTAACGAAACATTTGCAATGATCCGCATATCTAAAAACGGCGAAGTTTGGGTGCAATATCAAGATAAGATGGATATACCATCAAACACTAAAGCAGTAAATATTACAGCTGATGTCCTTAAGCTTATTGCTAGTCATCAAAGTAGTGAGTAATAATAGTGAGGTTTAAAGACAATTAATATATTATAAACATGGATAGACTATGAAAGCTAGAATCGGGATCGCCTCGGAAGAATTCGTTCGGAAGTCTATCCTGGATATTTCAGGTGGTAAAATTAAACATGTCGAAGTATGCCCAATATCTGGTTTACATCGTTAACAGAGCTGTCTCAGGTGTTAACTAACGATAATATTAAGCCCCTAAACATGTTATCTCATGAGAGATCAAACAGTGTAGTGAAGCTAGCAGAGATAACAGATCGTAGTGTCGAAGAGCTTTCGATTTCTATTGAAAAGCTTACATCTAAAGGTTTTGTTCGTATTGAGATATGTGGAAACGAAGAGCGTCTCACTGCTATTTATACCTCTTTTGAGTTCCTCGTGGGTAAAGAACTGGAAACCATCCTTTAACCGAGATTTATTTCTAATGAGTCTGGCTATGAACGCGCATCAAGCCGACATTCCTCAGCGTTTGGCTTGCCCTATTAATGAACAAGCGAACGATGAAATTTGAGATATCTATTACGGATGTGATGAAGTTAAAAAGGGCGATTCTATTCTTCGCTATCATTGAAAAAGACATTCACATTGACATTAAGAACCACAGCCAGATTGTGTAAGATTTCATCCGTCACACGTATCATACCTGTTTCAATCTTAGCTAATTTACTGCGAGTCAGATCCATACCGCGTAATGTTGCAATACGCTCAACATCTTGCTGAGACAAGCCTTTGTCTAAACGGGTCTTTTTTATCCTTTCGCCAGTGATGTTCTTTGGTTTTGTGATCGAGTTCATAATATTCGGTGCACCTAAATGGGTGCAATTTGTGTTTATAAGAGGAATAGTGCGAATGAATAATAAAAAGACCTTACTAGCAGTGAGTTTGGCTGAAAGCGATAAAGATTATGTGCTCATTGCCCGTGCTGTAGCAGGTCAAACGTTTGATACAGATAAAGGTGGCACTATTACAGCAAGCTTTGAATTATCGGCACCAGCAGGTGCTATGATACTCAACCCTTACACTACACTTGCTTTTATTGAAGATAAAACCATTGATGAAGTTGCGAGTGATCTCAATATCAATGGCTATCTTCGAAACGGTTCGCCATTTGTTTCGTCATTTCGTCAGCATTTACGACTGACACACTCCCAGCGACATCACTAATCGATTGTTCAATGCGAGAAGCAACCACGACAACAGTTTCCATACTGTTCAATGACTGGTCATCTTTTACTTTATTTTTCGTTCACCGTATAAACGAACGGAGAAGTGAATAATGGCAGCAATATTGAATACTGTGCGAGGCGAGGTTTAAAAAGGTACATACTGCTTTTCCTTGTCAGAATTAAAGTAAGAAAGTGGATCTTCTCTATCTTTAATGTTTATGCAAATGATATGTATTATTATTTGCAATCAAGTATGTACGATGTGATAAGGGTGAAAATTGATTTAAATCAATTTATGTGCTGTTTGATGTTATTACCAAGTATTTATATCTGATATTAGTAGTTTAGAGTTACTCATCAATTACATAAAAAATATCGGAGGTTAATTCTACACTCTCACACATTGCTTCGATATCTAGTAATCGAATTTGATTGCCATTTTCTGTAATGAAACCTTCCGCTTTGAGCTTCTTGAAAGCTCTAGATAGCGTTTCAGGGGTCATGCCCAATTGGGAGGCAAGTAATCGTTTGGTTGTGGGAAGCGTGATCTTCTGTTCATTTTTATTTTTAGTCCGATAAACATCCGCGAGCTTCATCACTAGCCTTTGGTTTGCATTTACTTGTGTGAGAATGTTAACTGTGTCCATTAGTTGATGTATGCGATTGGTCATATAATTCATGACTTTTATTGATGTTTCAGGCGATTGTGTAAATGCCTCGAGAACATCTTGATAGTGAAACACAGACAATTCCGTTTCTTGTTCCACTCGAGCACTCATAGGGTAAGTTCTCGGCGACATAAACATCGCCATCTCCGCGATAAATTCTCCCGCAGTAAAAACTCTAAACAATTTTTCATCGCCATTCGGCATCAATCGAAACAGAGAAACTTTGCCTTTCTCTACGTGATACATATGCAGTGCAGATTCGCCATGAGTAAAAAGCAGTTGGCCTGCCATATAACGCTTGAGTTTTCGCTTGGTAAGCAACTGAGCTTTTTCTTGAGCATTGAGAAGAGACAGAATCGAATTGGGCAATTTGCGCACCTTAGGCTTGATAATTGTCAAGCAAGTCATTTTGAGTAGGCTGCTAAAGTATAAATAATAATCATTATTGATTTCGATGCCAATATCGTTTGTGCCCTCAAGGAGCAAATTATGAAAAACATCAGTTACGGATTCCGATGGATCGCATTAGTCGGAATGGTTGTCTTTTTTACCCCTGTCATGCTATTTACTTAGGAGCTACTATGTCTGAAAAACTCGCGATGCCTAACGCTGACCGTGAATTAGAAAAAACGCCTGGCCACTGGGTGCTTGCTCAACTTGGTAAGAAAGTTCTTCGCCCAGGAGGGCGGGAGCTTACAAATAGAATGCTCAATGCCTTGTCCATCTCATCTCAAGACAGCGTGGTTGAATTTGCACCAGGTATGGGTTACACCGCACGTGAATGCTTAAAAAAATCACCAGCGCACTATACGGCGATTGAACAAAACGAACAAGCGGCTGAAATAGTTCGGTCTTATCTAAATGGTCAAAACCAAACCTGCCAAATCGGCAACGCACAAGAAACAAAGTTGTTTTCGGACGTTGCTACGGTTGTATACGGTGAAGCGATGCTAACGATGCAATCGGACTTGCGTAAAAATGAAATTGTTTCTGAAGCGGCTAGGATTTTACAAAGTACTGGACGTTACGGTATCCATGAATTGTGCATTACTCCTGATAATATTGATGAAAACACCAAACGTAAGATCCAAAAAGCAGTTTCTCAAACAATTCAACATCCCGCAAAACCAATCACGCCGTCAGAATGGAAAACCTTGTTAGAAGGCAATGGCTTTGTTGTCGAATTCGAGGCGCTCGCGCCTATGCATTTGTTAGAACCAAAGCGGGTTATTGCAGATGAAGGGATTCTAGGTTTTATTAAAATTCTGAAGAATGTGCTGACCAAACCACAAGCCCGACAGCGAGTTCTGGACATGAGAAAAGTCTTCAAAGAACACAGTAACCACCTTTCTGCGATTGTACTTGTGGCGAAAAAGAGGAAGTAAATGATGTTCGAATATACTCTATATGAAGACTTAGCAAGTGAAGTTGATATTCCCAATGCAGGTATTACTAGTCGCCCTGTGTACAAAGGTGAACGTATGAGAGCGGTGATGTTTGGTTTTGCTCAAGGAGAAGAAATGACCGAACATACGGCTTCGGTACCTGCGATTGCACAAATCTTAGAAGGGGAGTGCATTTTCACTTTAGAGAATGAAGCTAAGTCGCTTAAAGCAGGAGCATGGTTGCTAATGGATGCTCATTTGCCTCATAGTGTCGTCGCACAAACGCCTCTAAAGCTGATGTTATATCTCCTGCGTGATGCGACGTAATTTAACAATGTTTTCTTGATTCGTATTCAAAAATGATTTTTAGGTAATCGGTATGTCTTCAAAATTGTTAGTCGGTGCCTTAGCTACTGAATTCAAAACGGTTTCTTCAATGATAGATGTTTATTGTCAAGCTCATCACAAGACAATAGAGACCTGTGATCATTGTAAAACCTTAAAAGAATATGCTGAAATACGATTAGACCGTTGCCCTTATGGAGACAGTAAACCAACTTGTAATAAGTGTCCGATACATTGTTATAAGAAAACTGAAAAAGAGCAGATGCGCTTAGTTATGCGCTATTCAGGTCCTCGGATGTTATTGACACACCCTATTCTGGCAGTACGACACCTTATACATGAAAGAAAATCCGTCCCAGACAAGATTATTGCAAAGAACTCAAATCGACATAAAAGATTGGCTAGGACGGGTGATGAACGCAACGTGTGAGAGGCAAGGTTCAATAGGACCAGCAAGGAGATTTTTCTCCTTGCCTAAATGAAATGATTTAACTTGTCTATTTAATTAAACTCAAATGTCCCTTTCATAATCGCCCAATGTCCAGGGAACGAACAAAAGAATGAGTAATCTCCCCCAGCGACTAGGTTTGCCGTATTGAACGTGATAGTTGTGCTTTCTCCGCCTCCAACAACTTTTGTATGTGCATAAACTCGAGAATCATCAGGTTTTACATAATCGTTTTCAATTCCCGCAGACATTCCCTCGGTGGCAACCGTTTGAAGGTTGGCTGTGTCGGTAATCACGACATTATGACCCATTGATTGAGCTGGTAATTTTCCTGTATGGTTGAGGGTTAGGGTGACATCAGCACAAGTTGCAGGAACCGCTAAACTTTGTTTTGAAAATTGCATCATGTCATTAGCTTCAATAGTGAGTTCACATTCAGAGTTTGCATATGAGCTGGTGCTGATAGCTGTAAGAAAAAAAGCAAACGATAATGTACGTAGTGTCATTTATATTCTCCGTTTGAGGGGGCGTTAATGCATGAAATTAGATTCATGGTAAACAACATTTTTCATTTTCACCAAGTTAAACATGAAAGTTTTTGAGTAATATCTCATTCGTATCATGAATTGATAATTCAAATATGCATTTTAATCATTGCTTGATCTCTAAACGTTTCGCTAAACGATGTAGATTTCCACTATCAAGCTTTAATTGGCGAGCCGTTGCTGCCCAGTTTCCTTGGTTTTGATTGAGAGTATGAAGAATCGTTTTTTTCTGATACCTATCCGTTGCTTCTTTAAGCCCCACGATAGGTTCACTAATCGACGAAATATCGGGTGTGTTGATTCCATCTGAACTTGCAGATGGTGATGTCTCGATATCAAAGTCTGACACCATCAATTCGATGTCCGCTGAGTGTGTGCGAGCTTTGGACAATACACCTGCACGTTTGATCATATGCTCCAGCTCTCGCACGTTCCCTGGCCAAGAGTATTGTTTGAGTGCTTGGATAAGAGCGGGCGAAAAACGAATACTATTAAGCCCCAATTTACTTCGTAGCTGTTCTGCGAAGAAACCAGCTAACAATATTACGTCCTCCTCGCGTTCACGCAGTGGCGGAACGCGAATAGGAAAGACGCTTAAACGATGATATAAATCAGCTCTAAAACGTCCTGTTGTGACTTCTTCATGCAAAATTCGGTTGGTGGCTGCCACAATACGCGTATTGACACGGATATGTCGGTCATCCCCGACGCGTTGAATGTCCCCATACTGCAAAGCTCGCAACAGCTTTGCTTGTAATTCAAGTGACAACTCACCAACCTCATCTAAAAATAAAGTACCACCGTCGGCCTGCTCGAATTTACCTTTGCGGTTACTTATCGCTCCAGTGAACGCTCCTTTTATATGCCCAAACAATTCACTCTCTGCTACAGATTCAGGTAACGCTGCACAATTTAGGTAGACCAATGTTTTATCTGCGCGATTAGAACGATGATGAATGGCGTTGGCAACCAACTCTTTTCCAACCCCAGTTTCGCCCATGACCAATACGGACAGTTCAGTATCGGCGACCGCATTAATTTGTTGTTGCAATGACTTCATTTCTGGCGATTCGCCAATAATGTCGTCATTCAATGCCCGTTTTTCAGTAAACGATTCTCTCGGCAAGCTGGTCTGTGTTTCCAATTGTTCTAGAAGCAATGCGGTATGAAGTCCGCCAGCGGCCAACGCACTGATAAAACGTAGCTCATGATTTAGAAGTGAATCAAACTGGAAGGGATCAAAAGCATCAATAGTGATTGCGCCAATGAGATGATCGTCTATTAACAAGGGTAACCCGATGCATGAATGGATGTGTAATTTGTCATCATGGTTAGGGATCAAGCCATCGTAGGGGTCGGGTAAGTTACTATCCGATGGAAAACGCACAATATCACCCGCGCGGGCAATCGCTTCTAATCTTGGATGTTCATTGATAGAGAAGCGGCGGCCCAATACTTCTTTTGCTAAACCGTTGATGGCTAGCGGTTTAAAGTGTTGATCTTCATAAAGAAGCAGAGCAGAAGAATCGCACTTTAAGACTTCTCGTATTGTGGTGAGCAAGGTGTCAAAGCGAGCTTGTCGAGTAAGAGCTGAATTCAGATCTTGTGTAATGTGAAGCCATTGGGCGATTAATGTAGTCATATTGAATATCCACAATTGTCAATATGACAATTCTAATGTCTTAATGACAGCTGTCAACAGTGTCATTAAGACATTATTTGTGTGGCGATCTTGCAGTAAACTATTGATAAATAACAATATGTGTTTTTGGCATGCCTTGTGCAATATCTAATGTATCAGAGATAAATTAATTTAAATCCACGTTAAGGTAGTGACAATGACAATTCATGTTAAAAACAATATTCACTGGGTAGGTCAACGCGATTGGGAAGTGCAAGATTTTCATGGTACAGAATACAAAATGACTAAAGGTACCAGCTACAACAGTTACCTCATTCGAGAAGAAAAAACGGTATTGATTGATACTGTTGATCATCGATTCAGCCATCAGTTTCTTCAAAATCTTGAGATGGAAATTGATCTTAAGTCCATTGATTTTATCGTTGTAAACCATGCGGAAGAAGATCACTCAGGTGCCTTATCTGCATTAATGGAGAAAATTCCTAACACCCCCATTTATTGTACCGAAGCCGCGATAGATTCAATTGTTGGACATCACCATCATCCTGAGTGGAATTTCAAAACGGTAAAAACGGGTGACAGCATTGATATTGGTAACGGAAAACAGCTCGTTTTTGTTGAGGCGCCCATGCTTCACTGGCCTGACAGTATGATGACTTATCTAACGGGTGACGCGGTGTTATTTAGTAATGATGCATTCGGTCAACATTATTGTGATGAACGATTATTCAATGATGAAGTCGATCAAAATGAGTTGATGGATCAGTGTTTACGTTATTACTCCAATATCTTGACACCGTTTAGCAGCTTAGTAACTGCAAAGATTAAAGAGGTACTCAGTTTTAATCTGCCTGTCGATATGATTGCTACATCACATGGTATTGTGTGGAGAGATAATCCTGCTCAAATTATTGAGCAATATTTAGAATGGGCGGACAACTATCAAGAGGATCGCATTACGATTTTCTACGATTCGATGTCAAATAATACTCGAATGATGGCGGATGCGATTGCACAAGGTATTCATGATGTTGATTCTGGCGTTGCCGTTAAGGTTTTCAACGTCTCTAAGCATGATAAGAATGAAATTCTAGCTAACGTCTTCCGCTCTAAAGGTATTTTGGTCGGGTCTTCAACCATGAACAACGTCATGATGCCAAAAGTGGCAGGTATGCTAGAGGAAATCACGGGGCTTCGTTTTAAAGCGAAAAAAGCTGCCGCTTTTGGTAGTTACGGTTGGAATGGCGGTGCAGTTGATCGTATACATGCGCGGTTAACCGATGCAGGATTCGAAACTGCGATAAGTTTGAAAACCAAATGGCGACCAGATGGAAAAGCAATGCGCGAATGTCGTGAACATGGTCAGGCGATTGCTAAATTATGGGCTAACAACTCGCTATCAAGATCTACAAAAGAACATTCGACAGCTCTCGAACCAGCATCTCAGGCTCCTCAAGTGAATCCGCGAAACGTCGAAGAAGTTCAGCTTGGTGTCCAACAGGAACAGCCACACCCTGAAGGTTGTCAGTGCATGATATGTACTGTATGTAACTGGGTATATGATCCTTCACAGGGTGAGCCAAACCAAGGCATTGAACCTGGAACAGTATGGTCTGACATACCCGATTACTTCTTATGCCCAGAATGTCACTTAGGCAAAGATGTCTTTGTAGAACATAAAGCGTAAGGAGGCAGTATGCAGACACCTATAGTGATCATTGGTAGTGGCTTTGCTGCTTACCAGTTAATTAAAACAGTGCGTCGTATGGACGCACATATTCCAATTCAGGTTTTTACTGCTGAAGATGGTGCCGAGTACAACAAGCCAGATTTGAGTCATGTTTTTAGTCGAAAACAAACAGCCTCGGATTTAGTTGTCAAATCTGGCGACATGTTTGCAAAAGAACATAACATCGACTTGTTTGCAAACACCAAGGTTGAAAAGGTAGATATTTACACGCAGCAGGTGACAGCAAATGGGCAAGTTTACCCCTATGGAAAACTGGTGTTTGCTACAGGAGCAAAAGCATTTGTTCCACCAATGAATGGTGATGGAGTAGGAGACGTATTGACGTTGAACTCGCTACAAGAATATCAGGCGGCTGAAACACAAATTAGCCGAGCAAAGCGGGTTTTGATCATCGGTGGCGGGCTAATTGGTGTTGAAATTGCAATGGATCTTGCAACCTGTGGTAAAAACGTAACCGTTATTGAGCCAAATACTCGCTTATTGGCAAACTTAATCCCTGAGTTCATTGCTTTGCCAATTGAAAGACAGATTAAGCAGCAAGGTATCCAACTGGGATTAGAAACTAGCGTAGTCGCAATAGACCGTTCAGAAAGTGGATTAACGGCCACATTACGCTGTGGGCGCACAGTTGAAACCGATATCGTGATTTCAGCGGCTGGCTTATGTGCCAATACACAGTTGGCTAAAGAAGCGGCTATTAGAGTTAACAAAGGAATTGTCGTCGATAGTCGTTTGCAGACTTCAACTCGTAATGTTTTTGCGTTGGGAGATTGCGCAGAAATCCAAGATCGAATGATGCCATACCTACAACCTATTGTGTTAGGCGCCAACGTACTAGCCAAACAACTATTGGGGCAAGACGCCCAGTTAGTGTTACCTCCCATGATGGTCAAGGTCAAAACGCCTAGTTACCCAATCCAACTAGCAGGAACAGTAAATGAGGTTGATCATTGGGAAGTGAATATTTCTGTTTCTGGTGTTGTGGCGAAAGCGAAAGATGACAACGACCATCTCGTCGGTTTTGTCGTTACAAACGAACAAATAGAGCAGGCATTCCCACTGCTTCGTGAGCTATCACAGATATCTAGATAATCGTAACATCGAATTTAAACAAAAGAGGATATTATGTCACATTTGCGTATACCAAAAGAGTGGACGATTCAACGCTCAACACCTTTCTTCACAAAAGACAACGTGCCGAGTGCTTTACTTTCTCACCATAACACGGCGGAAGATGTTTTCGGTCAATTGTGTGTTATGGAGGGGCAAGTGACTTACTATGGCTTTGCCGATGCGAATGCCACGGAACCTGAGATGGTTGTTGTTATTAATGCAGGTCAATTTGCGACAAGTCCACCGCAATATTGGCATCGTATTGAGTTGAGTGATGATGCCCAATTCAATATTAATTTTTGGTCCAATTCAACTAAAACCAATCAGCCAATGTATCAGTCTCAATCTAAATAGTTTTATCTATGTATCTTGGGGCAACATTAGTTGCCTCAATGCTAATTAAATATCTATGATTAGTCTTGAAAATAAGGAAAATTGATGTATTCACTATTTATTCGTATGCGATTTGTGCATTGGTTAGGTGTTGTTATTCTTGTGATGAATGCATTATTTTTTACCGAAAATATGATTTCTCAGATACTTCAAGGCATCGTTGTTATTTTTTTAATTATACACGATATAGATGAAAAAATTTGGGGTGTTGATTCTCTAAAAAATGTCACCATGTATATGAGAAACTTTGAAAGGAAAGATTTATCAACACCTTGCAACATTAACAGCCAATACAACAGTGAAATTACCAATGTGTTGAATGTAATCAACACATTCAGATTCAATGTTAAGGTGGCGCTTGAAGAAATTCAGCAACAAGCGATTGCATCAGATGAGATTTCTACGCAATTGAAATATAAATCGACAAATATCTCGGAGCGAATTTTAAGGCAGGATGCTAGTGTTAGTTCACTAAATGAACAGCTTGAAGAGCTTGATAATACTTCAATCGCTCTTAAAGTGAAGGCCGAAGAAACTCAGATTCAAGTAAAGAGTACACACGCGAAGCTTGAGCATTCTGTTGGGATGATGGACAACCTTGTCCAAGGTCTCGATCAATACTTAGAAAGTAACCACCAGTTACAGAAGAGTTTCAATAAGCTTTCCGCGCAAACACTATCGATAGAAAATGTCGTTTCAGTTGTTGCAAAATTAGCGGACCAAACTAATTTACTAGCATTGAATGCCGCAATTGAAGCGGCCCGCGCTGGAAATCAAGGTCGAGGTTTTGCGGTTGTAGCAGATGAAGTCAGAAGATTGGCGCAATCCACGCAAGAGAGCTTGCATGAAATTAACTCGATAGTTTCTGAGATATCAACGACTGTAAAAATGGCTGGGACGCAAATGTCGTCGCAAACTTCGACGATAACTCTTCTATCTGAAAATACGATTAAAAGCCAAACTGAAATTCGCAACGCCAATGAAAGCATAGGGTCTGTACTGTCATTTATTGAACATAATGAAAGCGAACATGAAGTTAACATTCATACGATCAGTCAACTAGTTTGTGAAGCAAATTCCAAAGTTGATGAGTTGAAGCAATTGTCTAGTTCGAACGCTATTGACTGTGAGGCCCTTATAAAACAGGGTATTAATTTAACAAAGGTAACAGAAAATGTTGTTGAAAAACTGAGTATGTTCAAAACTGCTTGAATGAAATTGGTTGGTTGTAAATTATTAAAATCAACCAACCATTTCAAAGGGAATAAATCTATTAATCGTTTAATTTATTTTTTTAAGTTGTACAAGAATTCGATTAGATCTGACTGTGTGATCATTCCGATTAACTGGTTATGGTCATTTATAATCGGTATATGGTGAAACCCCGAGGTCAAATATGGAATAAGACGAGCTACATGTTGATCTTCATGCATAGAAATTGGATTTCTTTTCATATATTGGCCAATAGTGTTCGACGTCTTTTTCTTTGCCAAGAGGTATAAACCTACGAATGAGTTTATTTTTCTTTTTTCGACATAAAGTAAAAAATCGACTAATGAAAAAATACCTACGATTTCTTTATCGGAATTTATAATAGGAATTGCACTAAATTTATTTTTTTGAAGTGTGTTGAGACCTTCGTAGACTGAATCATTTTCTGTGAGTGCCAGAATGTTTTCTGTCATTACATGTTTGCAGGTCAGTTTTTGACTTTTGTGCTCTAAAGCGAGCAGGTGGGTTTGTTTAAAAATTTCGTCGAGCGTTTTTTCATCAATGTCTAACCATTCATTTCTTGTTTCCAAAACTTCATGTAATTCATCAAAGTAAAGTGATGACTTTTCATGCGCAGATTTTGAGTTCATTGATGGTTTTTCAGTTGTGTTCGAAGATCTCATAGTGATCCATCTACGATACGCAATACCAGATAAGGCTAGGGGAAGCACGTTCAATAAAACGGGATCGAGTAAGAAATAGACATCTGGTTGAGATGTATTACTCAACACAGGGACAAGCGCAGTTGCTACGCCTGGTGGATGAACACATTTTAGTACAATCATAATGATGATAGTGCTGGTTATTGTTAGTGTTATCAAAACTATGACATCATCGAATGCCGTCGATAAACCAATCCCTACCAACGCCGCCGTAACATGTCCACCGATCAAGGGCCATGTTTTTCCCATTGGACTGCTAGGGATCACAAAAATGATCGTGACGGAAGCCCCTATTGATGCAATCAACAAAGGGGCTGCGGAAGTGGTATGCCCGTAGTTTGCAAGTACCGCAATGATAGCTGATGTAAGGAGCACAGGTATTGCAATGTATGAAAGGTTGAGTAAGCGGTAAAAATGCGACATAGGAATCAAAGTAAAATTTAAAAACGGAATTCTATTCGATTATTAAATGTTAATAAAGCGTTTACATTTTAATAAGTATAACTAAAAAGAACATGAGTTAATTAATATTCATATCAAATAATATTGATTTTAAAATAAAATTATCGTATGAGATGGATAAATATGGAATGTTATTTTTCATTATTGTTGTAATCATTTAGGGTTAAATTTAATTGAATCATATATTAAGACTAATAGGTTAGATAGTTATAGAGTAGAATAACAGTGGTGATGAAAGAGGATAATTGATATGAACATAAATAATACTTCCCTATGTGACATTATAAAAAATGTTCCAGGTTCAATAAATGTATTAAAATCGTACAACATTAACGTATATATAAACCTAAGGAAAACATTAAATGAAGTTTTAGTTATCGATGATATTTCCAAATATTCTAATATGATTGATGAATTAAACGAATTGAGTCGGGATAACAAAGAGTTGCTGAAATTTTGTGATATACCTCATCAAGAGTTGATAAAATATATCATTGCTAACTTTCACATAAAACACAGAGATCAGTTGAATCGAGCGATAGAGTTAGCGAAACGTGTTGAAACTGTACACTATGATCACCCTAAATGCCCTCTTGGTTTGAGTGAATGCTTAGAAGGGATTGAGAACGATTTATGCAGTCATATGGAGAAAGAAGAACAAATCTTGTTTCCAATGATCAGTCAAGGGATCTATCCTGATGGTCCTATTTTCGTCATGGAGCAAGACCATGATGACCATATCCAGGCATTGAGTGAATTAATGACTTTGGTGAACTACTTGGAAGTACATGAAGATGCATGTCAGTCATGGCAAAATTTATATTTATTATTAGAGCAATTTGAAAGTGACATCCTCACGCACATTGCTTTAGAGAACAATATTTTATTTAAAAATTAATGTACAGTGAAGAATGAATTTCTGCTTAATCGATGTGTTTAGGCAGAAATATCGAATTATTCGAACCTAATTTTTTCTTGATGTACCCAAACTGCAGCTTCAACTCGAGAGCGTAATTGTAATTTTTTCAAGATGCTTTTTACATGAACTTTTACTGTGCTTTCGGAGATGAAAAGTTTATTAGCAATCATTTTGTTTGATAAACCAATAGCAATGTTTTTCAGAATATCTTGTTCCCGAGTACTAAGAACATCTATAGATACATTGGTTAGTTTTTCCTGTTTCTTTTCTCTTAGATTTCCTACTAAAATTGATGTTAATTCAGGGCTAATGACTGTTTTTCCTAAACATGCATTTTCAATAGAGGCTAGTAATTCTTCTGGTTCCATATCTTTTAAAAGATATCCGTCTGCACCTAATTTAATCGCCTTAGACACGTCTTCATCGTAATTTGAAACGGTAAAAATAATAATTTTGCTTGAGATGTGTTTATCTCGTAGTAATTTTAACGTTTTCAATCCATCTAACTCTGGCATATTGATATCTAATAGGATTAAGTCTGGTTCGTAGTCAATAGCATAATCCACCCCTTGAAGCCCATTACTTGCTTCTGCAACGACGGTTAGATGTTTTCTGGTATTGAGTAATTGCTTAATACCATTTCTCAACATTGGGTGATCGTCGATTAAAAGTATTGTGGATGCTTCAGCATTGGTAAATGTATGTTCTTTAATCATATTATACTCGTGAATATATAGGAAAAGTTAGGTAGAATTCAGTCCCTTTGCCAGGAGAGGAGATGATATCCCATTTTCCTGATAGAGACTGTGCTCTGTCACCAATAATTTTTAGACCATAACGAGAGTTTTCTTGTGAAGTAGAGAATCCACAACCATCGTCGAGAATAACTAAGGAGATATCATTATCTTTCATTGATAAATCTAGCGTTACATCGGAAGCTTGTGCATGCTTATAAATATTATTTAATAGCTCACGAATTATTTGTATTAAATGTATTGAATGATGAATGGATATTTTATTAGCTGGGATTTCATAACTAAAATTTATTTTGGTGCCAATTTTTTTGTTATATTCCTTAACCGTGTTTTCCAGCGCAGGTAAAAAACCTAGCCCATCTAACCTCAACCGAAAGGTTGTCAAAAGCTCTCTAAGTTGACAATAAGCAACATTTACTTCTTCTCGCATTTCACCAATAATAGATATCTGTTCTTCGTCTAAGTTAGATAAATCCATTTGTAAAATACTCAATTTAATCTTGAGACAAGACAGGGACTGAGCGATTGAATCATGAAGTTCTCGTGCAATTGTATTTCTTTCTTTTAATATTAATAACTGCTGATCCTGCTGAACCTTATAGAAAACGGAAAGAGATTGTGTTAATAGTTCTGAAAATGCAATTATTAATTGCTCATTTTCTACATTTATACAGGATTTTATATTGTTTGATATGACGATTTTTCCATAGTCATGATTAGAGTCCTTTAGTTTTATAGTGATCTCTGATAGGTTTTCTATGAACGTCTTTTCATTATCAAAGCAGAGGTTGCAGCTGAGGTTTTTGCAAAAATCAGGTCTGCTTATTGAACCAAAATCAAATATTTGAGTATTATCACTTTCTTGATAATCATTAATTAATATTTTAACTTTATGTATACCAGTTAATTCAATTAACTCTTGAGTTAATGGTGCCAACATATCGCAACTATACTGTTCATTATTAAACTTTTTACATGCTCGATATAGAAAGTCTAAGTATTTATTTTTTCTATTCAAATCCTCTGTCTTATGATATACAACATTCTCTAAATTTATATATGTTGCTTTTATACTTTCTGACATTAAATTAATAGAATCGCCCAGTTCATTCATTTCATCTTTATGTTTCTGTACGATAAACTTCTTACTAAAGTCTCCAGATTTAATCGATCTTGATATATCAAGTATTGACATCCATGGCTTAAATAGCCTTGAGTATAAGTTTCCAATAGAATATATTCCAAATATTATTATCATAATAGAAAATGCTTTTTGGATGTTTTCTAGAGATTTAATATTGTTCTCGGTATTACGTTCTACTTTATAGATCAGATTATCTATTATTTTCACAAACTCGTCAGAGTTTGATCTTATTGATTCATAGTTTTGATTTTCTATATTTTCCTGAAAGAAAGCTAATAAATTTCCATGCTGATCGCTTAAACCACTTTTGATCATGTACTCTATTATGTTTGGATTATTCAGCTTTTTATTTATTCTAATTATATTTTCTGACGTAATACTTTTATCTGTTGACAAAATAGATTTATAGATGAGCATTCTTATCGAGCCAATTTGATTAACAATGTGCGTTCGACCTTGAATATTGTCTACCGTTATGAGTGAAATAAACATACCAGATAAAGATATGCTACAAAGTATTAATATAAAGAATGAAATTTTTTTTGTTATGGATATATTGAAAAAATTCATTATCTCATCTAATGAGCTAGTTTTCCGTATCCAATAACATACCGCTTTTTTATGATACAAGACATACTACCATTGGGTTACTACCTAATAGTTTCCTAAACCACCTGTTTATGGAATATTTATTTTTTTTAATTATATCAATCACTTATAAAATTAGGCTGTAACTATAATGAGCAGTATCACTTAACGGGAAGGTTTTGTTAGGGATATGTCTTTGATCTAAATCAACAAATTTACTACGTGATTATCACTAAATGTACTGGTTTTTCCAATAACAATGGTGTGAATCATGTCAATAAATATAGATACAAAGGACATGGAGTCGTCTGGTCGAGTAAGTGCGCATTCGATTAAACAATGGTTTCCTGAGGATAGACAGTTTTGGTTATCTCAAGGGCAATACATTGCAAAGCGAAACTTATGGATTTCGATTCCCTGCCTACTATTGTCTTTTTGTGTTTGGATGATCTTTAGTGCAGTTGCAGTAAACTTGCCTAAAGTCGGCTTTTCATTTAGTACCGAGCAACTTTTTTTGTTAACCGCATTGCCCTCAGTATCAGGTGCGATTGGTCGTATTCCTTATTCTTTCACAATTTCAATATTTGGCGGTAGACGTTGGACTGCATTCAGTACATTGATGCTTGTTGTACCAATGGTTTGGCTAGGAATCGCCATCAGTAATCCTCACACTCCATACTCCACATTCGTCATGATTGCGCTGCTATGTGGACTAGGTGGTGCAAATTTTGCCTCAAGTATGGCAAATATCAGTTTCTTTTATCCAAAGGAAATGCAGGGGAGTGCGCTTGGCTTAAATGGTGGACTTGGAAATCTCGGTGTCAGCGTAATGCAGTTGGTGGTTCCTATTGCTATTTCCGTTCAATGGTTTACTTCGCAATCTGAAGGGCCACATCTACAAAACGCCGCATGGATTTGGGTACCGTTAATTTCACTCTTTAGCCTTATTTCCTGGTTTGGAATGAACGATATAGAAAATGCAAAAGCCTCGTTCAAAGAGCAGGTCAAAGTACTTAAACAAAGACACTTATGGTTAATGAGTTTATTATATCTTTCCGCGTTTGGTTCTTTTATCGGTTTCTCTGCTGGTTTTGCTATGTTGTCTCAAACGCAATTTCCAGAAGTTGAAGTTTTGAAATTTGCCTTTATAGGTCCACTTATTGGTGCTCTTATGCGACCTGTTGGTGGAGCATGGTCAGATAAATTTGGTGGCATAAAAGTAACGTTTTTAAACTTCCTACTCATGGCGTTATTAACCGTTCTTATCTTCTTTACTATTCCATCGGAAAGTACATCAGGTAGTTTTGTTATTTTCCTTATCATTTTTATGGGACTATTTGCCTGCTCGGGTATTGGTAGTGGATCAACATTTCAAATGATAGCGGTTTTATTCCGCCGTATTGTCACGCAACAAGCGAGAATGGCAGGATTGGATGAGGAGACTATCACGCGTAAGACAGGAACGGATACAGCAGCAGCATTAGGATTTATATCTGCTATTGGCGCGTTTGGTGGTTTCTTTATTCCACAGGCATTTGGTCTATCGCTCTCTCTTACAGGCTCAGCCTCAAGTGCTTTAATACTATTCCTATTTTTCTATGTCGTTTGCTCAATCATTACGTGGTTCGTTTATGGACGAAATATAGAGAATGGTTATGCAACGAAAAAATAAGTCACATATTTAATTCGAACTTTCTATCGTAGATATTAACTTAAATTATCAATTAAATATAAATAATAATTAGTTCCTAAATATAGGAGAAACACTGAATGAGCAAGTTTTTAGATCGATTTCGATACTTTAAACAAGTCGGAGATTCGTTTTCTGGTGATCACGGACAAACACTTAATACAAATCGTGATTGGGAAGATGGATACAGGACGCGTTGGCAGCATGATAAAATTGTGCGCTCTACTCACGGCGTAAACTGCACTGGATCTTGTAGTTGGAAAATTTATGTTAAAAATGGGTTGGTGACATGGGAAACTCAACAAACAGATTATCCTAGAACACGTCCAGATCTTCCTAATCATGAGCCGAGAGGATGTCCGCGAGGAGCGAGTTACTCTTGGTACTTATATAGTGCGAATCGTCTCAAGTACCCAATGGTGCGTAAGCCGCTATTAAAGCTTTGGCGTGAAGCAAAACGCCGCTTTGCAGATCCTATCGATGCATGGGAATCTATCGTCACTAACTCTGAATCGACGACTGCTTATAAAACAGCGCGAGGACGAGGCGGATTTGTACGTAGTTCTTGGGCTGAAGTTAACGAAATTATTGCCGCTTCTAATATATACACCATAAAAGAACATGGACCAGATCGCGTGGTGGGTTTCTCCCCAATTCCAGCTATGTCTATGGTGTCTTACGCCGCTGGTGCGAGATACTTGTCTCTTATTGGTGGTTCCTGTTTGAGTTTTTATGATTGGTATTGTGATTTGCCACCAGCATCTCCGATGACGTGGGGGGAGCAAACAGACGTTCCTGAATCAGCAGATTGGTACAATTCTTCATACATTATTGCTTGGGGTTCTAACATCCCTCAAACCCGCACTCCTGATGCGCACTTCTTTACCGAGGTCCGTTATAAAGGGACGAAAACAGTCGCAATTACACCTGATTACGCTGAAGTTGCAAAACTCTGCGATCATTGGCTTAACCCAAAACAAGGTACGGACAGTGCTGTAGCACTCGCAATGGGTCATGTAATTCTTAAAGAATTTCATGTTAAACGTCAGTCCGAATACTTCCAAAACTACTTGCGGCAATACTCAGATATGCCGATGTTGGTGAAGTTGGAGCCTAGAGCTGACGGTAGCTACAGTGCAGGTCAGTTTTTACGTGCATCAGAGCTAGTGAATAACCTCGGAGAGTCCAACAATCCTGAATGGAAAACCATCGCTATTAACGAAGTCGATGGGGAATTCGTTGCACCTAATGGTTCTGCTGGTTTTCGTTGGGGAGAAAAAGGTAAGTGGAATCTTGAGCAGCTAGCGGGAGATGGCCAGGATAATGTGAAGTTGCAGTTAGGGATAAAAGATGCGGATGACACCGTTGATGTTGCTTTCCCCTATTTTGGTGGTTTAGAGCACGAACACTTTACTCATGTGCCACTATCAGACCTCATTAATCGTAAGCTGCCAGCCAAACGTATTACTTTGGAAGACGGAACCGAAACATTTGTCACAACCGTATATGATCTGACACTCGCGAATTATGGTGTAGAACGTGGATTAAGTGATCCGAGTTGTGCAGCAGAGTATTCCGAACTCAAAGCCTATTCTCCTGCATGGGCTGAAAAAATCACAGGAGTTTCAGCCGAAGAGATCATTCGAATTGCAACTGAGTTTGCGGATAATGCAGAGAAAACTCGCGGGCGTTCGATGATTATTGTCGGTGCAGGCCTGAACCACTGGTACCACATGGATATGAACTATCGCGGTTTGATCAACATGTTGATCTTCTGTGGCTGTGTTGGACAAAGTGGCGGTGGTTGGGCGCATTATGTCGGACAAGAAAAACTTCGTCCTCAGACAGGGTGGCAACCTCTAGCGTTTGGATTAGATTGGCAGAAGCCTCCTCGTCATATGAATGGCACATCTTTCTTCTACAACCATTCAAGTCAATGGCGATATGAGAAGTTAAAAGTCGATGAATTATTGTCTCCAGTAGCGGATAAAACGCGCTACAGCGAACACTTGATCGATATGAACGTTAAAGCAGAGCGAATGGGATGGCTACCTTCGTCACCACAACTTAACGTAAACCCGTTGAATATTGCCAAACAGGCACAAAGCTCAGGACAGTCAGCAACTGATTACGTTGTGAATGCGTTGAAAGAAGGCGAGATTCGTTTCGCATCAGAGCAACCTGAAAAACACTATCCACGAAATATGTTTATATGGCGTTCGAACTTACTTGGCTCGTCGGGCAAAGGTCATGAATACATGCTCAAATACTTACTCGGAACCGAGCATGGTATTCAATGTAAAGATCTGGGCGAGTTTAGTGCAACAAAACCGAGTGAAGTGGAATGGAGTGATCAACCAACACAAGGCAAGCTTGATCTCGTTGTGACGCTAGATTTTCGTATGTCGAGCACGTGTTTATTCTCGGATATCGTTCTTCCAACTGCAACGTGGTATGAAAAAGATGATATGAATACGTCGGATATGCATCCATTTATTCATCCTCTATCGGCAGCGGTTGATCCAGCATGGGAAGCAAAGTCTGACTGGGAAATCTACAAAGGTATTACCAAAGCATTTTCGAGTCTTTGTGAAGGCCATTTGGGTAAAGAAACCGATATCGTTACGTTACCTATACAGCATGATTCTCCAGCGGAAATAGCTCAGGCATTTGACGTTAAAGATTGGAAACTTGGTGAATGTGAGTTGATACCTGGTAAAACTGCACCACATATTATGGCCGTGGAACGTGACTATCCTAATACTTATGCACGATTCACCTCTCTAGGACCACTATTAAATAGTCAAGGTAACGGTGGTAAAGGCATCAACTGGAATACAGATAGTGAAGTTGAATTGCTCAAAAAACTCAATTATGTCCATCATGAAGGAGCTGCAAAAGGACTCGCCAAAATTGAAACAGCCATTGATGCAGCAGAAGTGATTTTAACGCTAGCGCCAGAAACGAACGGGCAGGTAGCAGTAAAAGCTTGGGATGCATTAAGTGAATTCACAGGGCGAGAACACCGCCATCTGGCCATCAATAAAGAAGAAGAAAAAATTCGCTTTCGAGACATTCAAGCGCAGCCGAGAAAAATCATATCGAGTCCAACATGGTCTGGCTTAGAAGATGAACATGTATCCTATAACGCTGGTTATACCAATGTACATGAGTTGATTCCATGGCGAACAGTAACAGGGCGTCAACAGTTATATCAAGATCACCAATGGATGAGAGACTTTGGCGAGAGTTTAATAGCTTATCGCCCACCTATTAACACTCGTACTGTTCACGACATTATGGGTAAGAAGGGAAATGGCAACAAAGAGAAAGCCTTGAACTGGATTACGCCACACCAAAAATGGGGGATTCACTCTACGTACAGTGAAAACTTACTGATGCTGACACTATCACGTGGTGGCCCAATTGTGTGGATGAGTGAAATCGACGCAAAAGACCTTGGTATTGAAGATAACGATTGGATCGAAGCATTTAACTCTAATGGTTCATTAACGGCAAGGGCTGTGGTCAGTCAACGTGTGCCTGAAGGAATGGTCATGATGTACCATGCACAAGAGCGTCTTGTTAACTTGCCAGGTGGTGAGATTACTGGGCAGCGAGGTGGAATCCACAACTCAGTTACTCGGGTATGTCCAAAACCTACTCATATGATTGGCGGCTATGTGCATCAGGCTTATGGCTTTAACTACTATGGAACAGTCGGTTCTAACAGAGATGAATTTGTAGTTGTTCGTCGAATGAAGGAAGTCAAATGGCTAGATGGTGAAAACAACGATTATACACAAGCACCGAATATGTACAGTGGTTTAGCGGGAGATAAATAAGTATGAAAATTCGTTCACAAGTCGGCATGGTATTGAACCTTGATAAATGCATCGGATGTCATACCTGTTCAGTCACCTGTAAAAACGTTTGGACTAGTCGCGAAGGTATGGAATACGCGTGGTTTAATAATGTCGAGAGTAAACCTGGTACAGGGTATCCAAGTGATTGGGAAAACCAAGATAAGTGGAAAGGAGGATGGATTCGAAATATTAAAGGAAAGCTCGAGCCAAAAATGGGCAATAAAATTGGCGTTATGGCAAAGCTGTTCAATAACCCAGATATGCCGACCATAGATGATTACTATGAACCGTTCACTTTTGATTACGAGCATCTCCAAAATGCACCACAGAGTAAACATCAACCGATTGCTCGTCCTCGTTCTCTGATCACTGGTCAGCGGATGGACAAAGTGGAAAAAGGGCCAAACTGGGAAGAAATTCTGGGTGGAGAATTCTCTAAACGTTCTGCTGATCAGAATTTCAATGACATGCAAAAGGAGATGTATGGTCAGTTTGAAAATACGTTCATGATGTATTTACCTCGTTTATGCGAGCACTGTTTAAATCCAGCTTGTGTGGCGACTTGCCCAAGTGGTGCAATATATAAGCGGGAAGAAGACGGTATCGTATTGATTGACCAAGACAAATGCCGTGGATGGCGGATGTGTTTGACAGGATGTCCATACAAAAAGATTTACTTCAACTGGAAGAGCGGCAAATCGGAAAAATGTATCTTCTGTTACCCAAGAATTGAGTCTGGTCAGCCTACGGTGTGTTCAGAAACCTGTGTAGGGCGCATTCGCTATTTAGGTGTGATTCTATATGATGCAGATAAGATTGAGCAGGCGGCGTCCGCGAAAGATACGACGGATCTTTACCAAAACCAGCTAGACATATTTTTAGACCCGAATGATCCTGAAGTTATTAAAGAAGCACTTAAACAAGGAATTACGGAAAATGTACTAGAGGCCGCGCAGAAGTCACCCGTGTATAAAATGGCGATTGACTGGAAACTTGCGCTGCCTTTGCATCCTGAGTATCGCACCTTGCCAATGGTTTGGTATGTGCCACCTTTGTCACCAATTCAGTCTGCGGCAGATGCTGGATATGTGGGTAATAATGGTGTGCTTCCAGACATAGAGAGTTTAAGAATTCCTGTGCAATACCTTGCAAACCTTCTGACTGCGGGAGATACCGCTCCCGTGCTACGAGCATTAAAAAGAATGCTGGCAATGCGGCATTTCAAACGTGCTGAAACAGTTGATGGTCAAACAGACCTTAGTGCATTAGAGCAAGTTGGGTTGACGGCACAACAAGCTGAAGAAATGTATCGCTACCTGGCAATCGCAAATTATGAAGATCGATTCGTTATTCCATCAAGTCATCGAGAACTGGCGCGTGAAGCCTTTCCTGAAGCTAAAGGTTGTGGATTCAGTTTTGGTAACGGATGCCATGGTGGTGATGATAGTCGAATCAATCTATTTAATAGTCAGCGCATCAATTCTATAGATATCACTGCTAAGACGATAGGAGATAAGTAATGGAACTGAAATCTCTCAGATTAATTGCGGCCTTACTGGATTATCCGAGCTGCGACATTTGGGACTATCCAAATGAATTAATTGGCATCGTAAAACATTGCGAAGAATTAAGTATCGATCAAAAGAAAATATTGGTTAAATTTATTAACAAAATTTTAGCCTTGGATCTAATGGATGCACAATCTAATTATGTTGATTTATTTGATCGAGGACGATCACTATCTCTTCTCTTATTTGAACATGTGCATGGAGAATCAAGAGATAGAGGTCAAGCAATGATTGACTTGATGAGCCAATATGAAGAAGTTGGCTTGCACCTTAGTGGCGGTGAACTCCCTGACTATTTGCCTAGATATCTAGAATATGTATCTCAATTGAGGACAGAAGATGCCAAGGAAGGACTGCAAAATATTGCTCCGATTTTAGCGCTTATCACTGAACGATTAAAACAAAGAGACAGTTACTACTTTGATTTATTTGAAATATTGATGGCTCTCTCGGAAGAAAATGTAGACTTTGATGCTTTGTATCAACAAGTATCCAGTGAAGATGAAGACTACACACCAGAAGCCCTAGATGCGGCTTGGGAAGAAGAACAAGTCCGATTTCTAGGTGAAGAAGGCTGTAACTCTGCATTGCAACAGCAGCATCAAAGACGATTTGTAAATAATGTTTCGCCGCAGTATTTAAACATTAGTGATATTAATGGAGTGCAGCAATGAGTTTTTTATATGGTTTCTTTTTTAACATCTATCCCTACATCGCTGGTTCCGTATTCTTGATCGGTAGTTGGATAAGGTATGACTATGGCCAATACACCTGGCGTGCAGGGTCTAGCCAAATTCTAGACAATACCAATATGCGATTAGCTTCGGGGTTATTTCATGTCGGTATCATAGGCATATTTCTCGGGCATTTCTTTGGCATGTTAACGCCTCACTGGGTCTATGAATCATTTCTGTCATTAGCCGCCAAACAATTAATTGCGATGATCGCTGGTGGTATTTTTGGCATTATGACTATCGCAGGAGGAGCAATGTTACTGAGACGACGTCTGACTAATGTTCGAGTGCGTGCAACATCATCTTTTGCCGACATCCTCATTCTTACAATGCTTGTCATTCAAGCATGCCTAGGTGTCTTAACGATTCCGTTTTCTGCACAACACTTGGATGGCAGTGAAATGATGAAGTTAGTTGGTTGGGCGCAAGATGTCGTGACATTTCAATCTGGTGCAGCAAGCAACTTAGATGGCGTGAGTTTTATATTTCGCATTCATATGATATTAGGAATGACGATATTTCTTATTTTTCCATTCTGTAGATTGGTTCATATTTGGAGCGTCCCATTTGAATATATTTCAAGACGTTACCAAATAGTAAGAAGTAGAAGATAATACTCGTAAGCGAAGTGAGTACTGAATGCCTTTATTAAGTACTCACTTTGTTCTGTAACGTATTTTAAAGTGATTTTATTATGGGTTTAAAGTTAAAGGTAAATATATGGTTTACTATGTTTCAAGAAAATATATTTTACATAAAATATTAGAGCCATTTTTTATCGCGTTTTTTTGGCCTTTTTTGATTTTTCTAACTTCACAATTCGCTAACCTTGATATGAGTGAAGAACTAATTTATCAAGTTAAAATATTTACCATTATTGTATTTTTGATTACAATTGTTATTGCTGTAATAAATGTTTATTTTTTAAAAAATACTGTTCTTGTCATAGACAAGAATGGAATGGTTTATCGGGTAAGAAATAAAGTTTTAAAGTTTCCATGGACTCATATATCAAGGATTAAAATTTATAAGTCTAGAGGAAATATTATAAGCATCGTTCTATTTCCTTACAAAAACAAGTTGAGAGTATACTGTTTTGATAGGATGGACAATTTCATCAATGATATAGAAAGATATGGAAAAAATAAAGTTCATATTATTTATTAGTTCACTAATATTTTATGGTTACAATTTCAAATATATTTTTTGAGAGAATACGAATGGAAACGTGTGGGAAATGTAGACATTTTTTCAGAGAAAAACTTACGGATAAGGAAATTTGTGAGGCATGGCAACAGCCTACCCATATGAAGAGACAGGCTTGTTACTCATATGTACCTAAAAAAATTAAAATTAAATATCTCAGAAATGATAAACAATAACGCTATATTCGTTTGTTTCGGACAAGAGCACGTCTTACATTTTTACACATTTTTCCAAATGAATATATTTCGTCAAATGTAGGCGAAATTCCTCGATTCAATTGGTGCTGCCAATATGATAATTCTGAATCGACAAGCTCCATTAACTTTTTAGGACAACCGATACAACTATTGTCTGTGCCACATTTAAATGTATCCTCATTGTATAGGGGGAACTCATCTTTAACAGCATCAATTATCTGCTGCATTGCTGTTATTCTGTCTGGTTTTTTGCTCATAAGGTTACCTCCCGAGAAGGTATTATCAACAATAGACATACAAATTTCAGTTACCCTAAAGAGTTAAAAATTGCAATAAACTCCATAGCATTGTATAGCGAGCAATGACTAACGTTGCTATTGTTAGAGTTTATTCTTCTATTGCTTTTCGTCATTGAGCGAGGCACGCGCTTTTTAAGCTATGGCATTGAAAAATGTAACGTTTATCCCGACAAAAGAATACGGTGAGATTCCGTAGACGATTTTAACAATGCTCGATAGTTTCAGAGTTAGTATGTTTTACATATCCAAGCAATCAGGAAAGAGGATGTAAGCGATAGTGATAGTTCTTCAATGATTCGTTAACTTGAAAGATCTCATATTTGAAATGGATTTGTTCATCAAGACATTGCGTAAACTTGTCTAACTGTTCTGTATGAATGAGTAAAGAAATTGGTGCGATTTGGTGATTATCGATCTCATCGAAACAATTGTTAATGTGTGCTCTATCCAAATAAACAACATCTTGATTCTGCGTTGGAGTTTCTTCAATCAGTTTTGTTTCAAATCCTGCCTTCTCGAACTGCTCAAGCAAGTCATAGAGTTTGTCTACATCATTATCATTCTTGCCCTTGATTGAGCGATTATATTGTTGAACAATTCCATTTAAGTGTTTCTCGATTGACCCAAACTTGTTTTTCATTAAGCAGATGGTTTTTAGCTTTTTTTTGATAAGTGAATAGCGTTGCTCTCTCAATTTTGGCTTTAAGAAGTCAATGAGGATTTTGTTGCGTTGTTCTTCTTTGATAAAGCGTTGAGACGCACTGACCTTGAAGTAGAGATGAAGCAAGGCATTTTCAAAAGTAGCTTTTAAAAGCTTGTGATATGACTGTTCTGACATTGTTAGCGTTGATTATTTATGATGCTGCTATTCTAACATACACAAAGAAGTGCAAACGAATACAGTAACTTGTTTATTGAAATTTTTATAAGGGAGTGTCCGATGATCTGAGCGGATGTCCACTAAAGGGTGGTATGGAGCAGTCAGTAGTAAGTGTAATGGAACTAACTAAGTTAATTCTGCTCGTTCCATACTAAATGTTTGCCCAATGTGGTATTGAGTGCTTTTCTTCAGAACTGCTTTCGCAGTGCATTAATCAATGTTTACCCCTTATAGAGGGTAGTCTGTCGTTTACCCCCAATAAGGGGTAAACCGATGGTTTGTTTTTATTAGATATAAATAGCGTCAAAAGTAAATGATAAACCTTTGTTTTTATTGAAATAAATTGTTGACGAAAAGATTTTTATACGTTTTAATAAGCTTGAACACTCTCTATCTCAATTTGTATAAAGATTGAGTTAAATAAATTAAACAATATCAAAGAATTCATCACCTTATCGGTGAGAGGAGGGAATTATTTTTTAATAAAAGGAAACGCCAAAATGGCCAAGCAAACACTTACCCTTGTGCGTGGATTACCAGGCTCTGGAAAGTCTACATACGCAAAAACTCTCGATGCTGTCTTAGTTGAAGCTGACCAATTTTTTATCGATAGAAACGATACCTACCAATACGACCCCGCTCTAATCAAAAATGCTCATGCCTGGTGTAAACTCGAAACAAAGCGTTTACTTCGTGCAGGATTTGACGTCGTGGTTGCAAACACATTTGTAAAAAACTGGGAAATGTCATTTTACAAATCACTTGCGGATGAGATGAATGTATCATTCGAAGTCATTGAGATAAATGGGAAATACCAAAATATTCATGGCGTACCTGATGCTGTCATTACTCGAATGAGTAAACAGTTTGAGAAGTTAAATCCTGCATTGATGTCTTCAGCTGCAATGGAGGCGTCACAATGAGTTCAATAAAAATTAAGGGTTTAGATGAAGCGCTCAAATCAGTGCAAAAAAGTTCACGTGCTAGAGAATTAACTAGCGAAGGTGTCTATAAAATACTCAACGAAGTGCAGCAGACTTTAGATACTTATCTATTTAAAAAGGATCAGGTAGGTATTCAAGTGTTGGTTACAGTTTATACAAAAGTTGCGGGTTCATACCAGGGCATACCATATTCAACTTTTGTTGAAGTTGAACGCGGTAAAACCGTGTGGAAATTGAACAACGTGTATCGCGCTATAGGGATAGCAGCGGATGCAAAGATCCTTAATTCGGAAAAATTTGCTGATCAGATTTATTGTAAAGCTGAAAAGAAACTCAATAGACTGGTATATCCTGACATAGAATTGTAGATTGTGAGATAGCTAGCTCTTGATCTTCGGTAAATCGACCCACCGTGTCGTATATTGCGGCGTTAACATTTGACGCCGCATTTGCACTTCTGCGATTCCCCCTTGTTCCACACACCCAAATCTTTGGTTTAACGTATCATAAACATCCATTAATTCTGAACCTTACACTTCATTTCTATATCATATGGTCTAATCATTTTGATTGTACCATGCTCGTATTAGGAGTATATTAACTGTCTGATATTCTCAACAGAAGTTTCTGATGAAAAAACTCGAACAATTACCTCACGCTCAAAGAGAACGCTTGGCGTTTATCGATTTTAGTTTGAGCTACTTTGGTGAGATTGCTAGAGCCGATCTCATTGCAAAATTTCAAACAGGTTTAGCCGCAGCAACTCGTGACTTCGCCACTTACAAAGAGTTTGCTCCGTTCAACCTAGAGCTAATTCATCAATCAAAGTCTTATCATCGTACAGAGCAGTTTGTGCCTCTGTTTGAGCACGATCCAGATACCGTTTTAGTAAGCCTTGCTAGAGGATTTGGTGATGGATTAACGAGTCAACTGGAAAACAGCCAAGTTTGTATCCAGCCACAACAGTTGAATAAACCTTCGACTGACATCCTGTCGGCGGTTATGCGTGCCATACACCAAAAATCTGCCCTTAAGATTAAGTACGTTTCCCTTAGCTCTGGTAACTCAGCAAGAGTAATTGTGCCTCATAGCCTCGCGAATAACGGCAGTCGTTGGCATGTTCGTGCTTATGACCGTTCGACAAGTTCTTTTCGTGATTTCGTTCTTACTCGCATCAAATCCGCGAGCCTTGCTCAGAATGAAATCGATAGTGTGAAAGAATCGATTTCAGCAGACAAGCAGTGGAACCGCATTGTTGATTTAACCTTTATTCCTCATCCAGTAGCAAAACACCCTGAAGCGATAGAGCTTGATTACAGAATGGTTAATGGCAAACTTCAAGTCGAATGCCGTGCTGCGCTGGCGGGCTATTTGCTAAACCAATGGAATGTGGATTGCTCAAGTACATATCAATTAAACCCACAGCAATACCATTTAGCGCTGGAAGAAAATGCAGTTATATATGGTGTTGAGACTGCGAGTTTAGCCCCTGGTTACAAAGGCAATAACAATGAATAGCCAAGCTTACCTCAAAGCACTGGGTTTTAAGTTCGGTAATAGTGGTGCTCATACATCTCGCAGCATGATGATAGAAGAGCTGAAGATCTTATTATTTGGGCGACCTGAAAACGCGACACTAGAAGACTACAGGGAAGATATTGAAGTATTCAATGCCCTTCAAAAACCAAGCGAAAATGCACGTAAGTACAGTTTCCAACCTCTGGCTTCAATGTATGGTTTATCACCTGATATTTTCCTCTTTAAAGTATTTCGAGATTGGTGGGAGCTGCATGAAGGCTCTCAACCGATTCTAGCGTTACAACTTGCTGTCGCCAGAGACCCACTGTTGCGTAGTTCTTCGGAAGTGATTTTGAGCCTAGAACCAGGTCAACACTTAGCTAGAGAGATGATGGAGACGTTTCTATCAAAAGATGACCCTGAACGTTTCAGCAAGGCATCACTAAAATCTTTCGCACAAAACATTAATGGTACCTGGACGCAAGCAGGATACCTATCTGGGAGAGCAAAGAAGTACCGAAAAATCCCAGAAATTAGTTATGTGAATGTCGCATACGCTCTATTTCTAGCCCATTGTCACGGGCTTAGCGGGCAACGTCTATTTGATAGTTTCTGGTGTCGTATGTTGGCTCAAGATAAAGAACGATTGTTTGAACTAGCACATAGAGCATCGCTAAGAGGAATGATTAACTTCAAACAAGCAAGTGAAGTGGTTGAAGTAACTTTCCCTGGTCTAGTCATGCCCGAATTTAACGAATCTGAGGACGAGTGATGTCAGATCGATTATCCAAGCTACTAACAAGCTTTGAAAAACACATTAGTATTCCATGGCCAGTGGCGGTTTCTGCTGATGAGCGAACCATATTTCTGGTCTACCACAAAGAAGATGAGCTAAAACTTCGTGCGCGTGTCGAAGAGTTTGAACAAGCATGTGTTAAGCATAACCACCCATGGCAACTGCTAGATTTGACTCATAGTTTTGAAAATTGGATGTCGGCTCAAGACTACAAAGAAACGTATTTTGAAGACCCTGAGTATCTCAAAGGACTCTACGATGACTTCGCCGATGAGCTAGTTGAAGAACTGACCAATAAAGTCGAGTCAAATCAAACAGAAAATGGCGTAATTGCTCTTCTTGGTTGCGGCACTCTATTTGGCTTCGCATCTGTGTCGGGTGTCGTCGAGTCTTTAGCTGAAAAGGTGACAGGGCGCTTAGTAGTCTTCTTCCCTGGTGAAGTACAAAACAACAACTATCAATTATTAGATGCGAAAGACGGTTGGGGATATCACGCAACCGCGATTTCGGCAACGTCATAAGGGCTTTATTCAATGTTAAACCGTGAAATTTTCGTAAACGATCCTGTTAGTAGCCGCTTAGCTAACAACGGCGTCGCTCAAGTAAAGGATGACCTTTCTAAAGGCGCTCTAGATACGCTTGAATATGAGTTGCGAACGTTTGTCTGTGATGGTGCGTATGCCAAAGGCATGGACAGTATTCTAAGCAACTATTTGTCAGCGTTTAAGACAAACAATGAGCAACCAGGCGTATGGATCAGTGGCTTCTTTGGTTCAGGTAAATCTCACCTTGCTAAAATGCTGCGCACACTCTGGACAAACCAAACGCTAAACAACGGCTCTGATGCTCGTTCAATCGCAGATTTACCTGAGCACATTGCGAAGCATTTCGATGAGTTATCATCAATTGCAGTAGGTAACGGTGGCCTTCATGCAGCTTCAGGTACTTTAGGTGCAGGCGCTGGCGATAAAGTTCGCATGGCGTTTCTTGGTATCATTTTTAAGTCAGCTGGTTTACCCGAGCAATATCACCTAGCACGTTTTGTCATGTGGCTAAAAGCGGAAGGTGTTTTTGAACAAGTTAAGTCGTTTGTCGAAGCAAAGGCAAAAGTGAAAGAGGGTGTAGATCCTTGGACGAAAGAGCTTAAAAACCTGCACGTATCTCCAATCATGCATGAAGCGGTTCTGCAAGCCATCCCAGGCATCGGCGCAGATATGAAAGAAGTGCGCGAGATGTTACGCGCCCAATACAAAATTATTGATGATGTGTCCAACGATGAGATGGTCTCTGCGATTGTTGATGCCATTTCAAACGATGGCGAACTACCACTAACTCTAGTTGTTCTGGATGAGGTGCAACAGTACATCGGTGACAACGTTCAAAAAGCGTTTGATGTACAAGAAGTAGTCGAGACCTGTAGTGGCGCTAGTGCGCTTAAATCAAAGCTATTGTTTGTTGCAACAGGTCAAAGCGCCTTATCGGGTATGGCAAACCTCCAACGTTTAATGGGTCGTTTCCAAGTTCCTGTGCAGTTGGAAGACACAGATGTAGACGCAGTAATTCGTAAAGTCATCCTTCAAAAGAAAGCTTCAGCAGAAAATGCAGTTAAAACGGTCGTCGATGACAACTTAGGTGAGATTTCTCGTCATCTACGTGGTAGCACCATTGAGCACAATAAAGATGATGAGAAGTGGATGGTGCCAGACTATCCGCTACTTCCAGTTCGCCGCCGTTTTTGGGAGCGTATCTTACCAGCGCTAGATAAAACGGGTACAGGTTCTCAACTGCGTAACCAACTCCGTGTTGTGCATGAAGCATTAAAGACAACGGCAGACAAAGAGCTGGGCTACGTTGTTCCCGCTGACTTTCT
Organism: Vibrio sp.; assembly: GCA_048259585.1. Lineage (GTDB taxonomy): Bacteria > Pseudomonadota > Gammaproteobacteria > Enterobacterales > Vibrionaceae > Vibrio. The sequence continues at coordinate 110,953 of JBLXHN010000002.1, forward strand.
TTATGATCAGATTTCAACGAATCTACTGCAAACAGGTGTGATCTCTAAAGATATCTACGAAACCATCAGCCGTAAGCGTGGTGGTGGTGGTGATGCGCAACTGCAAGGTCGTTTACTCTCTCTAATCTTACTGATTAGTAAGCTACCAGCAGAGATGGAGTACGGCATTTATGCAACAGTAGATACGTTATCTGATTTGCTATTAGAGGATCTACAAAACGATAAATACAAGCTTCGCCCACTTGTGCCAAAGATGCTGCAACAGCTTGAAGATGAACACCTCATCATGGCTCGTGAAACGGACAAGGGGCGAGAGTTCAGTTTACAAACGGTAGAAAGCCAAGCTTGGTATGACGAGTTTCGCCGCCAAGAAAACGATCTTATGGGTAACCCTCAGACGTTAGAGGCGTACCGTACAAAAGAAATCCAGCGTTATATTACTAAGCAAGTGGCTCAAGCTCGAATTACTCAGGGTGAAGTAGCAGAGCCACGAGTGATCAACGTGTCCTTTGACTCAGAGTTGCCAAGTGAAGCTACAAAACGGATTTATGCCTGGGCACCAGAGCAAACCGAGAAGCAATTTAACGACCTTTCTCGTGGCGCTGATCCAGATGGTGCCACCATCTTCGTTTATGTGCCAACTCTCCACCGTAGTGAGCTTAAGAATGCCATTGTTGCGCTTAAAGCAGCAGAGAACACGCTAGAGGTTCGTGGCCGAGCAACAACAGAAGCGGGTAAAGACGCCTTACAGGCAATGGAAACGCGCTTAAGTGAAGCCGAACGTGCCAAGAAAGGCTATTTGAGCGATATCTTCTCACAGATACAAGTCCGTTTGGCTGGTGGTCAAGAAGTTGAAGGCGAAACTCTTGCAGAGCAAATCCAAAATGCGGGTGCTTTAGCGTGTCAGCGTTTGTACAACAAATTCAAAATGGCAGACAGCCGTGGCTGGGCTAAAGTCTTTGATCAAGCAAGCAAGCTTGCAGACCCAAATGCGCTTGAAGCGGTAGGCTTCAACGGAGAAGCGAATCAACAACTCGTGTGTGCAGAGATCTATCGCTTTATTGGAACAATGAAAACGGGTAAGGAGATCCGAGATCATTTTTATGATGCGCCATACGGTTGGGGTAAAGATGTTGTAGATGGTGCGTTGTATGCAATGTTAGCCGCGGGCGTGCTACGAGCGTCAGATGTGCAAGAGCGTGCGATTGATGCTAAAAGCCTAGATCGTAGTTCAGTAACGCAAACTAAGTTCCGACCAGAAAACGTAACGCTATCTAAAGTACAACTTATTAAAGTTCGTGGTGTGGTTTCTACCTTGCTTGAAGAAGTATGCAATACGGGTGAAGAAGCCACTAAGCTACCTTTTGCGATTATTAATGCTAAAAACGTGGCTCGTAGTGCGGGTGGTGACGCGCCACTACCTATGGCACCAAGTACAGCTTTGTTATCAGAGCTTGAAATGTACTCAGGTAATGATCAATTACAGAAGGCATTTGATAATAAAGATCAATTGATTAGTGACTTTCAGCAATGGAAAGAACAAGCGCATAAAGCTGAACTTCGTATGAAGCTTTGGAAGAAGTTAACTCAAGCAATGGAGTACTGTTACCCACTTGCTATATACAAAGAGCTGCAACAAGAACAACAGGCAATCGTAACTAACCGAAGCTTGTTATCTGAACCTTGCCCAGTTAAACCATTGCTAGACAAAGCGACCAATGAACTCCGCACGGCGTTGACCGCACATCGTGAACGCTATGAAGAAGAGCACCGCGCTTGTATGTCTGACCTATTAGCAGATGAAAACTGGCAAAAGCTTGATGAAGCAAAGCGTAATGAGTTTTTGAACAAGCGCAGCTTAGACGTTATTCCAGCAATTAATATTGCTGACGAGGACTCGGTATTCAACTCGCTAGATGAAACCAGCTTTGATCGATGGAATGACAAAGTCGCCTTGCTTCCTGGCATCTTCGATGCGGTATTAAAAGATGCGATCAGTGAACTTCAACCTAAAACGAAGTACTACAAGCTCAATAAGCCATTACTAGAAACGGAAGATGACTTGCAGAAGTGGCTAGCTGACGTAGAGCGAGAGCTACGTTCAGAGTTAGAAAACGGGCCAGTTGTACCACAGTAATATCACTTTGTTTTTAGAAACCACCTTCTAAAAGGACATCGCCTAGGAGGTATTCCCCTAGGCGAATTGAAGTTTGTGGTTAACGAACACTATCTCAATAGTCCAAATGCTTTTATTTAGGTAGGGCAGACTAATAGAATTAAGAAGAACGATATGAGACAAGCATTAGATAAAACACTGCGTAAGAAGCTAGAAGATACGGTAGTTAAAGCCCGCGATATCGTAGAGCAAGCTGTATTTGAAGCGCTACAACGCTTGGGTGTGGTAGAGGCTCAGGCTCCAAACTATTTAAGCGAAGAAGAACGTGCGCTACGTAATAAGCTGCGTGCCCATGCTCGTCAGCTCGGCGATAAGCTAAAAGATGGCAAACAGGAAACTGAACGACTAATCAACGAAATGGCCTATGAGCATTGGCATCGTATGCTGTTTGCTCGTTACCTAGAGCAAAACAATCTATTGATGTACGACGAGTACACGCCAGTCACTCTGGACGAATGTTTTGAGCTGGCAGAAGAAGAGCCAGATTGTAAAGACGGTTGGGAGCTTGCAGGTCGCTTAGCACAAAAAATGCTGCCACAAATTTTCCGTGTGGACTCACCTGTTTTCGATATCAAGCTGTCGATGAACCGCGTTGAAGAGTTAGAAAGTCTGATTGCTCAGCTAGACCCTCAAACCTACCAAGCTCAAGACAGCTTAGGTTGGTGTTACCAGTTCTGGCAAACTAAAAAGAAGGATCAGGTTAACAAGTCAGGAGTGAAAATTGGTGCACAGGAACTAAGCCCTGTAACGCAGTTGTTTACTGAACCTTACATGGTGAGCTTCTTACTTGACAATGCGCTTGGTGCTTGGTGGGCCAATAAACGCCTTTCTCAAGATGATTTAATTCGTGCAAACAACGAACAAGAGCTTCGTGAGCTAGCGGCTATTCCTGGGGTCTCCCTAGAGTACCTTCGCTTCTCTAAAGAAGAGGGCGCAGAATCATGGAAACCAGCAGCGGGTGGGTTTGAAAAATGGCCTGAGAACTTATCAGAGCTTAAAACACTTGACCCTTGCTGTGGCTCTGGTCACTTTTTAGTGGCTGTTTTCTTAATGCTTGTTCCTATGCGTATGCAGCTCGAAGGGTTGTCTGAGCAGCAAGCGGTTGATGCGGTACTGCGTGACAACATTCATGGTTTAGAACTTGACCAACGCTGCGTAGAACTGGCGGCTTTTGCGCTGGCTTTAGAAGCATGGCGCTATCCAAATGCAGGTGGTTACCGCGCTTTGCCTGAGCTTCAATTAGCCTGTTCTGGTATGTCGATTGCTGAAGCACAAAAAGAGTGGAAAGATTTAGCAAAAGATGATGAAGCATTAACAGATGCCATTGCATGGATGCGGGAGGCATTTAATGATGCACCGACGTTGGGTAGCTTGATTGATCCGACTAAATCGCTAGAAAATGGGCGAATGCCTCCTTGGGAGTTGTTGCAGCAAGGGTTGGAGAATATATCTGATGTAACTAGTGAAGCGAAAGCGGCTGCGCAAGGTTTGAGTAAAGCAGCAGAGATGCTTGCTGGTCAATATCAGTGGGTCGTAACCAATGTTCCCTACTTAGCGAGAAGCAAACAGTCGGCCAAATTGAAAGTGTTTTCAGAAAGTGCTTATGCCAATGCAAAGAATGACTTGGCGACTGTTTTCTTAAAGCGTTGTTTAGAATTTTGCAGGAAAACAGGCTTTGTAAACGCAGTCCTTCCCCAAAACTGGCTTTTTTTAAAAACGTACGAGATCTATCGTAAGGAGTTTTTGACTGAATTCGAGTGGAACACGCTGGTTCGGTTAGGCCACGGAGCTTTTGATACGATATCAGGAGAGGTTGTTAAGGCCATTCTAGTTGGTTTATTTAAGGACAAGGGACATAGGGATTTGATCAATGGAATTGATGTATCTGCTATCAATGGAGCAGATGGAAAAAGTGTTGCTCTTAGAAAAGTAGAGCCATCGTTTATATCTCAGTCAAATCAGCTTTTAAATCCTGGTTTAACAATTTCACTAGATAAGCTTAATACTGAAAACTTACTTATTGATTTTGCAGAAAGCGTTAAAGGATTAACTACAGGAGATGGGAGCAGGTTTATAAGAAATTTTTATGAGTTTAGTACTATAACAAGCGGGTGGGAGTGGTTTCAGACCACCCCAAATAAAACAAAAGACTACTGCGGGCAAAGCCAAGTTTTCTTATGGGAAAATGGAGACGGCTCGATGCAAACTGTCCCAGGCGCCAGAACCTATGCTAGGGGAGCTTGGGGAACAAAAGGTGTCCTTCTATCACAAATGGGGGCTTTGCCTGCTACTCGATATTTTGGTGTTGCTTATGATAATAACTGTGCAGTCATAAAACCTAAATACGATGATGATCTCACAGCTTTTTGGTGCTATTGCAGCTCATCAGAGTTCAATGAACAAGTCAGAAAAATCGATCAGTCAATAAAACCGACAAATGCTACTTTTGAGAAAATCCCATTTGAGAAAGAGCGTTGGGCTCAAGTTGCACGAGAAGTATTTCCCTTTGGGTTACCTCAGCCATATTCTAATGATTCAACTCAATGGATCTTTCATGGTCATCCATGCGCATCAGTCATTTGGAACGAAGAGTCTAAAACTACTGCTGTAGGTGCTTTACGCCAAGATGACACGGTGCTTCAAGTTGCTGTCTCTCGTTTACTCGGTTACCAATGGCCTGCCGAACTTGATCCTGAAATGGAACTTGCGCCAGAAATGCGCCAAGTGATTAAGAAGAACGCTGACTTTGCTGGCTTGATTGATGATGACGGTATTGTTTGTATTCCAGCAGTACGCGGAGAGAAAACAGCGGCTAAGCGTTTAGAAGCGATTTTACACAAAGCTTACGGTGACGAGTGGACAAGTTCAGTAGAACAAAACTTACTTAAAGCGGTAAAAGCGAAAGATCTTGAAAGTTGGTTGCGCGATAAGTTCTTTGACCAACACTGTAAGTTGTTCCAACACCGCCCATTTATTTGGCAAGTTTGGGATGGCTTAAAAGATGGCTTCTCAGCACTGGTTAACTACCACAAGCTTGATTACAAAGGGCTTGAGCGCCTGATTTATACTTACCTAGATGACTGGATCAGTACCCAGAAACGCGACCTAGCTGACGGCAAAGATGGCGCAGACATTCGTTTAACAGCGGCTGAAAACCTCAAAAAACAACTGGAAGCTATCCTAGCAGGTGAAAAGGGCTTGGATATATTCGTGCGCTGGAAACCGTTAGAAGAGCAACCTATTGGTTGGAACCCAGATTTGAATGATGGGGTACGCCTTAACATCCGTCCATTTATGCTAGCGAAAGACGTGGGCAAAAAAGGCGCAGGTGTACTCCGTGGCAAGCCAAACATCCACTGGAAAAAAGACCGAGGTACAGATGTCGCTTCCGCTCCATGGTTTGACCTTGGCCCAGTCTACGGCGAGAAAGAGGGTAGTCGTATTAACGATCATCATTTAACGTTGGCAGAGAAGAAAGCGGCTAGGGAAGCTAAGGAGTCTTCAGGTGTCTAAAAATATTACTGGGGCAGAGTATGCCCTTTCTAAAATTTTCAGTTCAGATTTCGATTATGAAATCCCTCCGTATCAGCGCCCTTATGCTTGGACGACAGAACAAGCAGGAGAGCTATTCGACGACCTGTACGATTTTTATCAACATGAAGCCGAGGAAAGTTATTTCCTCGGTAGTATTGTTTTGGTGAAAGAGGAAAATAAACCTCATTCGCAAGTTATTGATGGTCAACAGCGGCTTACAACATTAACCATATTGATCGCCGCATTGACTTCGTTGATGGAAGATGACGAAGCACGGAACGAATGCTTTACCTACATTCAGGAGCCAGGAAAGAAATTTCAGGGTATCCCAGCAAAACCTCGTTTGGCACTTCGACAGCGTGATCGAGAGTTTTTTGCTAATACAGTTCAAACACTGAAGTTTGATGAGCTTGCTAGTATTGATGAAGCTACTTTGGAGAATGAGTCTCAGGTCAACATTCGCAAAAATGCTTTGCTACTTCAGACTAAGTTACGTAAGGCGCTTGTTAGCGAGCAGTCTCTAATCAACTTTGGTGTCTTCTTAATGACACGTTGTTTTTTGGTTGCAGTGACATCGCCAAGCCAACAGTCCGCGTTTCGTGTTTTTTCTGTCTTGAATAACCGTGGTTTAGATCTTCTACCTTCAGATCTCATTAAAGCGGATGCTATAGGCAAGATTGCGGAACAAAAACGAGATGAATTTAATGATACGTGGGAAGCGATCGAAGTAGAAACTGGTCGAGATGGTCTAAATGATCTTCTCACCTATATTCGAATGATTTACGCGAAAACCAAGGCAAAACGTGCGTTACTTGAAGAGTTTAAAGAACACGTTTTAATAAAAACACCAGAGCCTGAAACGCTAATAAACGACATCATAATGCCTTACGCTGATGCGTACCTAATAGCGCGTGATTGCGCTTATCAATCTACAGATAATGCTGGAGAAATTAACCAGGTACTTTATTGGTTGAACAAGATTGATAACTCAGACTGGTTACCTGTAGCTATAAGCTACTTTGCTAAATTTGGAACAGATAGTAATGCAGTGTTGGATTTCATCATTCGTCTGGAGCGTTTAGCGGCAAAGCTACATATATGCGCGGCTAACATTAACCAACGTATTGAGCGTTATGCCGATGTGCTCGATTGTATCGAGAGGTCTGACTCGTCAGATGTAGAATCTATAAATCTAACACAAGCTGAAGCACAAGAATTCGTTGACGTTATTAACGGAAACGTTTATCACCTAACGGCTCGAAGACGTAATTACCTTATTCTTAGAACCGATTCTTTCCTTACTGATGGGGCTGCTAAGTACGAGCATTCTGTACTCACTATAGAGCATGTACTACCGCAAACAATAGAAGTCGGGAGTGATTGGGATAACAACTGGCCTGATGTCGAAGAGAGAGATAAGTGGACACATCGCTTGGCTAACCTTGTTCCTTTGACACAAAGGAGGAACTCTCAAGCTTCAAATTTTGATTTTGAGCGCAAGAAAACCGCATATTTCGGCGGTAAAAGCGGAATCTCGTCCTATGTGTTGACAACGCAGGTTCTAAATGAACCAATATGGACGCCTGAAGTACTAGAACGCCGCCAACAAGAATTAGTAGACCTTTGCAAACAACGTTGGAACCTTGATGTTAGTTGTTAATTATTTAATCGAGCAGTTGCGAAACTCAGCAACTTATAATAAATCAGTTCAAGTAGCACCTGCTGCCATTTTGTGGACAGACATTGATTGCCAATGGCAATCCGCAATGCCATACATCAAGCAGCAGTTGCCTGAACTAATTGAACTCGGTGAATACAAACCAGAAGAGCGTACAGGCCCAGCGATTTGGGTTAAGTGTGCGATTGCTGCAAAACTAGAAGAGTGCGAACTACCAGAAGATAAAACGCCAATCATTTATCTTCCTGGCGTTGGGCGAAAAGATCTGCGAGCTATTGAGCAATGCCCTGAGTATTTACAGCCGTTGGCTGAGCTGCAATACCGTGGTTGCTGGTGGGCGTATAACACGGCAGGACGTGATTGGTCTGTTGGCTCGTTTCTAACTAACCCTAAAGTAGGTCTAGAACTCGACCTTGCAAAAGACACTAAAACCCAAGAAGCAATACTGAAGGTTTTGCCCGATCTACTAGAAACCCCAGCAACGAAGTTGATGGGGAAAAAGTTAGAAGCGGAAGATTTCTACTCTATCGTTCTAGATGATCCAATCAAAGACATTTTGGGATGGTTAAACAACCCAACCGAAAAAGCTGAGCAATGGCAAGGCAGTAAGTGGGATATTTTCAACCAGTCCTGCATATCAAGATACGGTTTTGAACCGAGCGAAGCGAATACAACACTTGCTCTAGAGTTGCTCTGTGATGCTCAAGGTGAGTGGCAAGGCGTATGGGAGCGATTTGAAGAGACAGCAAGTAACCTCCCTGCACTGGTGGACCGTTTAAAAACAGTAGTACCATCGGGACTTGCTTTTGAAGCACAAAATTATCTATCCGAAAATTTGCGTGATGAGTCCGTTATTGAAGACGCATTTAAGCAAATAGCGGGCAGTAATCGTGATAACCTGAAGCAGACGTTTACCACATTGTGGAATAACCAACAGTCTCGCCAAGATTGGATCTGGTCTCAACTAGGCTTTTCACCTTGGTTAGACATTTTAGAACAAGTTATGATTGTTCTTGAGCATACAGATATTCCATTCACTTCGGGTTCTCCTACGGGCATGGCGGAGTTGTATACCAGTCGCTTCTGGCAGGCTGATGCGGCTGTGCTAGATGCGATGGCAAAAGCAAAAGATATTCACCATCAGAAGTTGGTTGCAGATGTGCTGGCTGTCATTTATACACCGTGGTTGGAAAGGGTGGCGCTTAACTTCCAAGATCAAGTTCGATTGAATGGTTATCCTGGCGATAAACAGTTAAAAGAAACATCAGCAAACTACTCTGTTGGTAGCCAAGTGATTTTCTTTGTTGATGGCCTACGTTTCGATACTGCTAAGCAACTGGAGAACAAGCTTTCAGCTATTGATGTAAATACCGATCTTACTTCTCAATGGTCTGCGCTCCCGTCATTGACAGCAACAGCCAAAGCCGCAGTAACACCGCTGGCTGATTTGCTAACGGGTTTAGAGGATAACGATGACTTCATTCCTGCGTTAGCGAGTACACAAGCGTCTTTTAGTAGTCATTACCTTAAGAAGCTATTATCCGAGCGGGGCTGGCAATACTTAGATGGCCTTGAAACAGGTGAACCGAATGGTTATGCCTGGGTGCAAACAGGAGACCTAGATAACTTAGGTCACAAGCAACAGTTAAAGATGCCACAGTACATCGAGCAGGTGCTGGATGATGTGGTGGCACGAATCCGAGGTCTATTGGACGCAGGGTGGAAGCGAATCAAAATCGTAACTGACCACGGCTGGCTATGGGTGCCAGATGGCTTGCCAAAAGGTGAAATTCACAAGTCATTAGGAACAAACCGCCAACGTCGCTGTGCGATATTGAAGAGTAATACTCAATACGATGGTTTAGTCGTACCTTGGTTCTGGAATCCGAGTGTTTCTATCGCGATGGCTCCTGGCATCTCAGGCTATGTGTCGGGTGATCACTATAATCACGGTGGTCTGTCATTACAGGAGTGCTTGACGCCTGTATTAAACGTTAGGAACGCTCAGTAATGTCATTTCAAGAAGAGCAGATCACAGAAAAAGCGATTAAAGAAGCCAAGAAGCTCAAAAAGAAGCTAGCAAAAGAAATGGTCGATCACTTACCTCAGGAGGAGTCTGCTGTGTCGGTTTTCATGGCGGGTTCTCCTGGTGCAGGTAAGACCGAAACGGCTCGCAACATGATTAAGACCTTCAAGAAGGAGTCTGGCGTAGATCTTGTTCATATAGAAAATGATGAGTTACGCAAGGTGTTTGAGGATTACGACGGAATAAATTCTCCCTTATTTCAAAGGCCTGCTACTCTTTTAGTAGAAGCGATTCATGATAGAGCATTAAAAAGGGATGTGAGTTTTATATTAGACTCTACGCTCTCTAGTCTTGAAAAAGCCAAAGATAACATCCAGCGTTCTTTAAAACGTAATCGCTATGTTCTTATAATCTTTGTTTATCAAGAGCCAGAGCAGGCTTGGTGTTTAGTTAAAGCAAGAGAGATCGTCGAGGGAAGAAGGGTTCCTGAAGAAGTATTTGTGAACCAGTTTATGGAGTCACAAAGAGTAGTCAGTGAGTTGAAAAAGCTTTTCCAAGATCAAGTTGATATCATTTTCATTGAGAAAAACATTGACGGAAGGAACGAAAGGCCTCATTTTAATGTAAGTGATATTGACGCACTTCTGCGTAAAAAGTACAATCGCGAGTCCTTAGAAGCCATCGTTGGCTTAAATAAGTAATGGAGGGTAGGATGTTCACTACAAAGCGTGAAAAGGTAAAATCAACCCCTTTCTCTGAGTTTGTGCGTAACGCTTCTTCAGGTGAGAAACGTAAGTTTTTTGATAAGGTGGTTAAAGAAACCATCGAAGAGCAGAAAACAATGATAGCGAAAGCTAAGCAGCACGATTGTCACTGTTAGGCAATACTTCAACTAGTGTATTTAAAACAAAGCCGCGAACATCGCGGCTTTGTTGTACCTAGAAGACACTATTATGTCGTATGCGGGAGGTTTGGATTTCGTGGTTAATAGGTTGGTTATCATCAAAAACCTCTGATAATGCTCCTCTTTGGTAAAGTACGATCAAGGTGTTGTTATCATGTTCTGCACCTAGTAGCCCACAAATTTCTTCCAGATCATCCGAATCTAAAGAACGCTTGAAAGCGTCCATCTGACCAGAGAGGTTATAAGTACTAAATATACTCGCCATAACTCGCTTATCTTCAGTTTTTTCGCCTCCACCAGGGTTTACTACCTGGTTAAATGCCACTTTCTCACCAGAATTTAACCGAGAAATAAAGTTTAATGTTCTCGATTTTGCACAGCTTTGAGTGCCATCGTCATAAGTGGCACCGTTTACCCACTGCGCCTTTATCCAGTTCTGGTGTTCGCCACGTAGAGCGCGGTTTTTCTTTCTGTAAGGCCCATCTTCACCGATTAGCTCTTTACGTATTAAGCTAATAGCCTCTAAAAGCTCTGGGTCAGTAGTAAAGGTGGAGAAATCGAAATCAGGATCTCGAAGTTTACCTGGTACAGCAATATAGCCTTTGGTTGAGTAGGTTTTGCTATCGGTAAGTTTTTTCGTAATCTTAGTTTCAGAAACAGGGGCTATTGTTGTACCTCGGTCAAACCCTCGCACTTCATAACGTGAACAAATTTGGTCAAATAACTGATGAAGCCCTTCAAAATCATGACTGTTATGATTGGACTCTAAATGATCAAGTAGTTCACCATAGGCTCTGACTGCATCGAGATTAGTGTAGTGTTTTGCTGTTGTGTTTTTATGATAGCCACAAGCTCGACCAATATTAGCTTGTACAACCGCTGCAATATTAGCAATCGTACTATCCCAAGAGTTGATAAGTGTTTCCTTCATCTCTTGACCAAAGTTAACGCCAGCCCTAAACCCCGCGACAGTGATTGCTATCAGCTTGTCATCAAATAATGCAGCAGTTTCGTATTCACGCTTAAAGTCATCAATAGAGCAGAGTTCATGTTCTTCGAGACCTACTAGTTTTTGACCAATAATATGTATTTGATGTGGCTCAATACCGTTAGAGAGCAAAACATCTCTTGCAATTTTTGCCTGACTGCTAGGTACTCGAATTAATGACCAACCAGAGCCTTCATGTTCTTTGATTTGCCGAATAAAACGGTTTCTCAGTAAAGAGCTTTCACAAAAGTCTCGCGAACTTTCATCAAGCTTAATGATCTGGTTGTACCGATGCATTTGCCTAATACCATGGTACTCGGCACTTGTTTTGTGAAAGACTAATGAAGTATTAAAGTTGTGGCGGAGTATCGAGTCCGCACCAGCCGCATATAGCGCACTAAACGGAGTTGCAGAGACAAAGGCAACATTGCAGTGGCGGTTGTCATGCTCAAGGTAATTGAAAACCTTGTCGTATCGCACGCTATCACTGCTTGAACCATAGTGGCACTCATCAATAATGATCAGTTTAGGAGCTTGAAACTTGAAGTGTGTCTTTAGTGCGGATTCAAAATTTGTAAAATTACTGACGACCACGTTTTTGCTAGCAGACAGGTCTTGTTTGGCCTGCTCTTGAAGCGCAAGGTCCGCCATGGTTACTAAATATAACGTGTCTTTCAGACATTTCCTGTCGATTATCACTTCATCTGAAAGCGAAAGTCTTTGCAAGCAAGATAGGGCAAGTGCAACCCCTGATTTACCAGATTGCATTTCCGCAGCAATGACGACTGCTCTAGATCCTGCCTTAAACTGGTTGAATGCTTGTTGTGCCGCTTCACGCTGGTGTAGATACGTATTATTTGAGATTGTATGCTCAGTAAGTTTGCGGTGCTTATCAGAATTATTCATGGTTAGTACCGAAAATGGGAGCTAACAAGCCCCCACTAAGATTAGTTGTGTACAGGTTCGGTTTTATCTGAAAAATGAGATTCATCGCTTAGATCTCCAGATTTTTCAGGCAATTCATTATGCTGTTTCTTTGCGATAGAACGCTCGATATCGTATTCACCACGCTTGTAGAGTACAAACATAGTGTCGTCTCGCTCGATATCGAAATAATCGCACATGTCATAAACCTCTTCTAAGGTCATGATTTTTTTATCAACCTGGCGACGAGAAATGTTGTATATGCTGAATATGGTCGCTGTAACTAGCTTGTTTTCTGATAGTTCGCCTGAACCAGGAGCGACAACACGGTTAAACTCAAGATACTCACCGTTGTCGAGCATTGTCGTGTAGAGCTTTGCTTTCTCTTCCTGAGTACCGTCTGCATGAGCTTTTTCAGGATTATTGTAGCTATCACCATTTACCCATTGAGCTTTTATCCAGTTCTTCTTTTTACCACGCATCGCTCTATTGCCTTTGACACTTGGCGCTCCTTTGGCAGTAAACTCATTGCGAATTATGTCAATAGCTTGAAGAAGGTGTTTGTCTCTGGTGTATTGCGTAAAGTCCGCTTCGTCATCCAATAGCTTGGCTGGTACAGCGATATAACAGTCTGTTCGATAGGTTTCAACGTCACCGATAGGTCGTCTACGCTTGTATTTGATCGTTAAACCAACATCTAACCCATTGACTTGATACTCTTGACACACATCTTCAAAGAACTCTTTTAGTCCATCAAAGTCAGATGCAGCTTCCTCAGAACAAGTTTTCTCTAAGTGATCCAAAATAGATGCATAGGCTTCTGTTGCATTTAGGTTCGTAAAGTGTAGTGATGAATTATTACCGTGGTAACCACAGGCACGACCTATGTTGGCTTGTACGACTGCTGCAACGCTAGCAACAGTGCTATCCCAAGTCGAGATTAAATTGTTTTTCATCATAGCACCAAAGTTGATGCCAGCTCTTGCTCCAGCAACCGTGATTGCAATTAGCTTATCCTCAAAGATAAGAGCATCATCAAACTCACGTTTAAAACGTTCTATACTGCAATGCTCATCTTCAGGGACGCCTGAAAGAGAGTTTCCCAAAATATAGACAGAACTTTCGTCGATGCCTTGGCTGATCAAAAACTTTTTTGCATCCATTGCGAATCCAGCGGGAACTCGGACTAAAGACCACCCCATACCTTCGTGAGATTTGAATTGCTGGATAAACTCGTTACGTTCTGGTGAGTCAACTAGGAAATTTTTAGTGTCTTGCTCGAGACCTTTAACTTTGCCACTTTTCAGCATTTCACGGACACCATAATATTCATCGCTGGTTTTGTGGAACACTAATCGAGTGTTGAAATCACGCCTCAAAATAGAGTCTTTAAGTGCGTTTTGAGCGGCTTCTTGAGCCTCAAGAATAAGAGCTTGATCGTCATCACATTCGGCTTCTTCCTGAATTTCAATCGCCTCTTGATATTCAGTTTCGGCTCCATAAAGAGCGCCGAAAGGAGTTGCTGAAATGAATACAACTTTACAGCTATCGTTCTCTTGTTCAAGGTAATCAAAGATCTTGCTGTATCTGACAGCGGATACGTTTGAACCGTAGTGACATTCATCAATGATGATCAGCTTAGGCGGATTACCTTTAAAGTCATTCTCTAACGCTTTTTCAAAATTAACAAAGTTACTGACGACTACATTCTTCGCCAATCTCAGATCAGCTTCGGCTTGTTCTTTTAGTGCGGTATCGGGCATGGTGACTAAGTAAAGCGTATCTTTAAGCTGCTTGCGATCACAGATATCGGTGTCACTTAAACTGAGTCTTTGTAAGCAGCACAGGGCTAGAGCTATTCCTGATTTACCAGCTTGCATTTCAGCCGCCGTTACTACTGCTCGAACGTCGCCAATAAAAGCATTAAATGTTTTTGTTGCTGCATTGACTTGGTGGGAGTGAAGAGCATCGCTTTCTAGTATCGTATGAACCATATGGCGAAGTTTGTCTGCTTGAGTTGTCAACTTTCCTAACCTAGTTTGTACTAAAAGAATAGTTGCATATTATAACGTATTAAGCGTGTTTTGGTGAAATACAACGCGGTCTTTAAGGGGTGTAATGACCATATTGATTCGCATGTCGTGATGGGGGGGGATTTTATAGGTAGGGAAGTGAAAAATCGTGAAGTTGAGGTTAAGGTCACAACGTTTAAGATTGATACTGAGTGATTAAAAAAGCCAGTGCGGATGCACTGGCAAAATCGATGGGGTAGAGGAAGTGCATAATTATAATGATGAACGTTGATTTAATCGACAAAGCCACTCTTGTAATGAAAAACAATTTGAAATGATTCTTTCAGAATCAGATAAATCATCATTGAGATAAATCTTTAACTGATTATCTTCGCAATGTGTTTTCATGAAGTTCGATTTGTTCATCGTAAACACGACATCTAGAATGTCATCAAAACTCTCAACTTGATGAAGAAAACGATTTGATAAACGCCCAGATAAAAGACTTCTATCTTCTGAGTACTGATGTGATAAACATACAAGTGTATGGGCTTGAGCGAATACGACAAATAAATCAATGGGGTCTTGAAAATGAACTGTTCGAGGATGGTGTTTTAATACACTGAAATTTAAGGTAACAAGAGAACTGGCCTCAACATAGTTAGGCTGTGATAACAGTGCTTTTTGATTCTTAGATATAGCAAAACTCATAAATTAATCCTTAATAAATCAAACCTCCCCAAAAAAGATTTAATGTTTAATTTATTATAGATTAATTTAAATGCGTAAAATTGGGGCTTAAATTACACAATCACAAAGCTAATGCCTTAATCAGTAATTGTCAAATTTTTTTGAGTCGAATGTATGAAGCCTGTTTTTATCAATTTAATCTTCAGCGTATAGCTCTTCGTAATCGATAAGGTGCATGTTTCTATCAATCCTTTTTAAATCCTCAAAAGCGAAAAGTTTCTTTGCAAGACGAATAGTGTCATAAGGTTCAGTTGTGTTAGCCATTATTACTTCATGGCTATGAGGAACATGCACAAACTCAATGCTGCCAAATCTAGTCTTATAAAACCCCGATTTCCCAGTCGTGCCGAGAATTAAAACCATTGGAATTTGGGAGATAACACTCCAACGTGATAGGGCATCTTCGAAAGAGATGTAACACAGTTCGCCTTCTCGCAGTGACAAGGCTAGTTTGTCAAAGAAATCAGGCGGCAATGTCGAACGCAAGTAAACAAATCGCTCAAAATCAATACTCACGATATAGTCGTGTTTTGCAATGATCTGCTCAATATTATCATTTTTAAAGATTGAGCAGATCTCCTCACGTTTATAGATGAACTTCTCAGTACGGCGGTACTGCATTTCGAAAATCATTTTCATAGATTAAAAGGTAGAATTGCTTAAAACCGAACAGAATGATTACATAATAGCTTGTTTTATATCAAGTGAAGTTTCATAATAATCATGTTGATTGAGTATCGATGGATACGCGTGTGAATTTAACCAGATGTTATACTTTCTATAATTTCCGTTTGTTTTATGATCAACTTCAGTGTCAAACCCGAGTTTAGAAAGAAAATCATTTATTGCGCGTGTTTTATAGCCTTCAGAATGTGACTGTGAAGTGATGGGTTTCAACATAGTATTCATCGAACTCAGTTTTTTACAGAGTGCGGAATTACCATTTAATAACTGGTTGATGATATCATAAGCTTCATAATAACTAGATTTAGGGATAGAATGCTTCTGGTCAATACGTTCAATAGATATGTTTAAAGTTTTAAAAAGAACATTCATCAGATTAAAAAGGGGCTGGTCTGATGTTTTAGTCTGGCGCCACTCAGTATATTCTTGCAAATGTTCTAATAACGAAGCTTTGTTTCTAGAAAATGAGATTGCGTCGTCAGTCAAATAATCAATTTGAATATGCAACCTTTCTGAAATCACTCTCTTTTCAGCAGCACTCAGTTGCAAGTTGTTTGCTTGGCCTGATTGAATGACTTCATTAGCTTCATCCAGGCAAGTGACATGTTCAGGCGCGTTATAAATCGATTCGTTAACTGAGGCCCTGTATACTTCTTCAAGCTGCTTTTGCAGCAGAGATTCATTGGCATCTTGTTTTGCGTAGTATTCTTCAGCGTTAACTCGAAAACCTAACGCTGTCGCGGTGCGCTTTAAAGATACAGGCATATTATGGCGCGTATGCGTCGAGATATGATGGATAACGTGCTGCATGTGTTCGAAAGTAAACGAACTATTGATTGGTTTACCAGAAGAATCTATGTTTTTGTACTCATAGGGGATAACGTTGTCGGTTTGAATACCGTAAGTAATTTCTTTTGCTTGGCGAAACCTTCTCCCCATCTGAATGAGTCCCTTAGGTGTGAGTATGCTATGTGATATAACTAAAACCTTATCTGTGTAATTGGTTTCGATACTGACTGCTGAATCGATGTAGGGCGAGTATAAGATTTGCTTGTACAAGAAACATGAAACGTTTGGGGTAGCTAGATATTTACGTACAGCATCAGTATTACAAGTATCACGGGTAACCACTAGATACCCAGCTTCCAGTGCTTTTTCAGCACAGCCTTTACCTGAAGATTTAAGGCCGATCGAAAACAAATATTGGTACAAAGCTTCTTTCTTATCGAAAGCAATCACCTGATAAGCGTTATCTTCGTTCCTGATTGCGTTCAGTACGGTATCTCTATTCACGAGGTTGATGTTGATGTCAGAATATTTTCCGCCCTCGACTTTATAGAACTGATAATCGTGAATTCCTGTAGACTTAACTAATTCAGCCGTGATGCAGTTAGTGCTGTCAGCATCCATCATGATAACTTGCTTAGCGTAGGTGATGACCGCTTTTAAAGCGTTAAATGATTTTGCTTTCAGTCGTTCATTTTTATAATGATTACCGTCGAGTGATAAGAAGCCTTTTTCGCTCTCATCGAAGATAACTAAATCGCAGCCGAGTACATACTGCAGCATGTTAGGCAGTGAGTTTGTGGTTGAAACGATGATTTGTGCCTCTTCAAGCTTTCTTAATGACTTAGTGTTGTGATTTGCTTCCTTCGCATTGGGTAGCAGCGTTGAGATCTTATAATTTATGTTAGTATTGATTTCGTTTTTATGAGCAATGATGGCAACTCTTAAGTTCGAATCCTTTTTCAGAAGATCACGAAGATAATTATCAATGACATACGTTGTTTTCCCAGTCCCTGTTTCAGCAGAGATAACATTAACTCGGTTTAACGATAAGTCGATGTTGTTTAAACAGGAAACCGTCTTTGCTTCTGAAAAGTTCAGGGACAGAGTGATCGCTTCATTCTCCTTTAGCCTGACGGAGCGTAAACGCTGATTGATCTCATCGTCACTGATTTCAAAGAATGTTGAAGCAAAAGACTTCACAAAATCAATAGATGCAGAAGACGTTTGCACAGCTTTTCTGAGCAGCTTGAACGCATGTTCTATTAACTCATCACTGTTGATGTCTAGCTTACATGCCTGAGACGTTAAGTAGACTTCTTGAAATATAGGGTGCATATCGATCAAATCTATCGGGTGGCCTGAGATGAGCAACTCCTTTTTAAATCGGATGGCTGTGGCTATGGCATCGATAATTTCGTGTAAATCAGTCGATGCGTAAATACAGATTGAACTCACACAACGGTTGTAGACGTGGTTATTAATGAGTACTTCACTCGGAGATCGTATAGCTAAGTCATCACGTGCTTTGGTGTCTTTTATAACATCCGTTTCATTCTTAGTAATGTGAAGTCTAATATTTTTGTTTTTTAAAGGTGTAGCTGTGCTGATATTTTTATAAAAATATTCCATGATTTAATCTCGATTAATTAGCTTTTAAAAATTCTAATTAATAAATAACGACAAAATCAATCTATTTTTTAATGTTTTTTATAATGTCTATTTATTCTTTGTATTTCAATGATTTAATTGTTATTGGTTTTTCTATTTTAATTTTAATATTCGATGATATTAAAATTAAAATAGAAAGGTTAAATGAGTTCTTACGTTGTTAATAATATTATTTAAATAATATTACTCCCATGTATAACGAACTTTTCAGGTTGTAACTGAGTGTATTTAAGTTTAGAAATATGACTTGCTTTGACTTATGATCATATACCAATGTGTCCATTTCTGTATTGTATATATAATACAGAAATGTAGATGTGGACACTGAGAGCCTGTATTCCTAAACATAAACTCTTAATTGACATTGAATTATTGAACTATGCATGCGGTAGCATGCTAAGTTTGCTGGTTGTTCAATTTGAGTAAAAGTTAACCTTTGAATGGCTATCAACCTATGTGTCCACTTCTCAAATGTATATATAATAATAAATGGAGAAGTGGACACTCAAAATTAAACATTAAATCTATATGCCACTTGCGAGGTATTATGCATCAGTGCATCAGTAGGTAGACTCGCTCTTTGAGCGAGAGTTTCAATAGATGAGTACGTGATCATAACTCCAGTAAACGAATGGTGATACTTAATGATATTTAGACTTAAACTAAAGGTTGTCATCCTCAACGATTTCATCGGTTTTAAAGTCTTTCTTAGTCAGTTTTGTACCATTTTCACTATTGTATCTTTCAATTGCTGCCGCCAGTTCACGTGATGCTTTGCCTTGGGATCTTTCTTTAAAAACATCTTCTCCTACTTTAAATTTAACAAGTGGTGCTGGTTTTCGCTTCGTTGCGGTAGAAGACTTTGAACCTGTTAAAGTTTTATACTTTTTTTCGAGTTCGTGAGGGATTTCAAAGTCAATTACTTGTAAAGCGTGTATGGCTGCTTCAACAGCCTTCACTTCTTGCGCAGTATTAAGCTCATCGATAACGTGGCTAACTCTATCACGGATTGCTTCTAACTCACCCAGAGATAGTTCTAAGCCTCGGATATTATTGCGACTATTAAATATTTCTATGGCTGCTTCTTGTTTTTCAGTCAATGTCATTAGTTTTATTCCTATTAGATGTACAACTGCAAAACTCCAATTTTAAACCAAACTTAAAAAGTGTGGAAGTTTTTAATTATTAAAAATTTTTTGTTTGATTTATATTTTTGTTTTTATATTTACAATGGTTTTTAAATGTGGTTTATTAAAAGGGTGTTAAACGTCTTCTAGATTTAAAGGTGGCCAAAATGAATCGTCGTAAATATGTATATAAAAACCCAAAACTAAACCTTGTTAAAAATCGTTTAAATGATGGTTTAAATCCCAATGTTGATTTAAATCCCAATGTTGATTTAAATCCTTTTGATGATTATTTGATCTCAGATTGCGAAGCATTACTTAAAGCGAACAGTTTAACTGTTGAAGAACAGCAGCATAGAATTAAACCAAACGCATCATTCTCCAATAAAAAATCGGCTAACTGTATGTTGTCGAGTCAATACCATATTAAAACGGATAGACTCCAATCAGCGCAAAGCAACCAAACACAGAAGGAATCTCGTGTCCCTGGACTCTATGGTTGCAATCGTTACAAATCAAAACGAAAAGAGCAAGTCAAAGAAAGCGAAATGTTTTGTTTCTTTTAATGTGAATCGGGATAGATATGACGAAGCAGCATCAATGTGAACAAATGCCTGAGGAAGTTCAAGTGTACTATACAGATCACTACACAACTGAAGAACAATGGTTTTTGTTTGTCTCTGAAACCGCAACAGAAATGGATCTAGAATTAAGCCATGAACTTAATGATGTAGGAGAGTTGCTGTGGCAAACTGCTTTTAACATCATTCATTGTCCGTATTGCGGCTTGAAATTTGAAAAAACTACACAGAAGGTTACTGCTCATTTTCATAAAGCTGTTAACTATAAACTGATTTAGTCGCTTTACTTTTGTATTTGTCATGCTTATCAGCATGACTAAAACCCTAATTTTGAGAAGCAGTTAGGCCTTGTTTGAGCTTTGATAGAATCGCTCATAGCAATCTATGATCACAGAAATCTATGCTCTCGGTAAACTCGGCTTAGCCCCAAAATGAGTCAGGCCAACAATATTGAAATTAGTATAGGTAATGTAAAATATGCTCAATTTTTGAGTTTGACCTTTGTAAAATGTCTAAAGTAAGTGAAATCCCATATCTTTTAATCTTGTTTTATCAGCATCATTTAAAGTTTTCACAGCCCATATTAAACAGTGTTTAGGCCTTGATGAGGCAACATATGCGAACCTAGCAGCCTCACTGCTTTGACTATCAATCCAACTGCGCCAATGAGAACCAGGCTGCCCACCTGCGCGTGCCGTTGAAATTAGCATGGTGACATCGTGTGTTTCGCCTTTCGCTCCATGAATTGTAGTCTTTCGGTGCAATGTTGTTGTTTTAGTTGTTTGTCCTAAAAATGTGTCAACTTGGTTGCCTGCTTGACCAGAGGGCGATGCCAAATTTACATTATTTAGTGGGGATATGACTTGGGCAATCTCTTGTATGATGAACTTTTGACTTGATAGGTTTCGAACTAATGTCTTAGCACTACGTACCCAATTTGACCAAGAACCTGTCATTTGTTTTAGGTTATTATTGGTGAAATACTTAAGTGATGAACATAAAAACCTTCTCCATGCTAGGTTAGAGTCTATGCCTTGTGGACAATTGAAACTGTTTGGTTTAATGCACTCTTGTAGATGGTGGCGAATAAACTCCGATAATAGTGTCATGGATTTTTCTAATGCATCCATGTCATCGGGGTCAAATAGCTTTATTGCTAATGCTAGCTTTTGGACGTTGTTTAGCTTCGAAGCAGAAGTTTGAAATTTTTGTAGGATTGAGTGCCCTCTAGAGATAATAGTGTTGTTTTTATAACCGTTACATAGTTTTTCAAATGTGCTAATCAATTCCGTTGGGCAGCTATCATACTGAGCAATGAAACATTTTGGCTCTAACCACGTAACTTGCCCGATAATATCTCTACGACCTGTTAGTTTTTCACATAGGTTGATGATATTTTGACAACTTCGGAAATTGCTAGTTAACTCAAGTGAAACGAAATCGTTGTTTCCTACAAATTTACTGATCTCCTCGGGGGCAACGTCTCTAAATCCATATATAGCTTGGTGAAGGTCACCAACAAAATGCAGTTTAATACCAACATCTGAGAGACATTGGAGAATCATAAGCTGCTCAAAAGAAAGATCTTGGCACTCATCCACAATTATTAACGGATATTTTTTTGCGAATAGTTGAACAAATTTTTCAAATTTCTCTTCGGTAAGTGCTTTCAGTGCTAAATACTCAATGTCTCTATAAGTTGCGTAGCCAGCAGCAAGCATTCGATTTTTGGTTTCTTTTAGGTCTCTTTCTTGCCAGCTTTCAAGGATAACTGCATTTAGTTCTCGATCTTTGATTGAATCCCCAGTATCGAAGATATATCCACCATTTTTCAAGTCCATAGAATAGTGATGTGCATGTATATTGCCGCGACGCACTATGCCCCACCTTGTTCTAAAACCTAAAGTTGAAGTTCCTTCAATGATGCGTATTGTACAATCGCCAGCTTGCCCACTAAATCCAGTCAACTGAGTTGCTAAAGGATTAACAATATTCTTGTAGATAAAACTATCGAACGTCCCCAAAAAGTGAGGAAAGAGACTGCGTCCAATTGGCAAATATTTCGTAACTCTATTTTTTAATTCGTCAGTTGCACTATTTGCAAAAGATAATACAGCCATACCTCCTGGATACTTACGCCATCTTTTGGCTTCTGTAGCGACTTTTGCTGCTACTACTTCAGTCTTTCCGCTACCAGGGCAAGCTTCTAAAAAGACGTGTCTATTAATATCTGATTCGATATAAGCCTGTTGCTCTTCAGTGAACTCGAACATTACTCTTGTTCCTCTGTTTTCTCCAGAGAACAAGCCCACAGAATGGCATCTTCAATGTATTTAGGAACGCTAATGCTTAGTTTTTCTTTTTCAATTTTATCGGTGAAAACTTGAGCAAAAAGACCTTTGCCAACCTTATCATCATCAATGCGCTTCAGAATTTCGTGGGCAGATACGGATTTTTCCTCAGACGTTTTCGTTGTCCATTCTTGGCCAGCAATCTGATTGAGTGTATCTATTACAGTGCTATTCCCTGTTTTAGGTTTTGGCCAAAGTGAAGCGACAACCTCAGCCATTAGAGCTACGTTATTACCTTCCATAGCCAAATCGTATTCTAGCGTCTTATACTTACTGACAAACAGGCGAGCGTTTTCAGATGAGTTGATTGAATCAACTAATTTAATTGCATGGTTCATGCCTTCAAGTAGATGTGAATCGTGTGGAATAAAGTCGACTTCTTTATCAATGGTTTCATCTTCATTTTCTTCGCTAGCGACTTGGATAGTTTGTTTCTTTGGAGGGTCTAGATCTGTAACGCCAGCACAGCGAACTGGTATATTTAGACCTTCTTGATCTTCTTCATCTTCGAGGTCAGTTAAATTGCAATATAGTCTTATGAAGTGCTTAAAATAAATGCCATTAAGGTTGATGGTCGAAACTCCCAGATCTTCTAAATTCCTTTTCCCGTCACTTTGCTCTTTTAGAACCTCCTTCGCCAGAATGGGAAACAACATTTGTTCTGCAATTCCCTCAACAAGAATGAGACCGCTTGCGAACAACAAGTTTGACTTTGTTACACCCAACCATCGGTTGATAAACTGTATACTTCCGTCAGGAAGTCCGCATGAACGCAACGGTGTGGCTGTTGGCGAACTAGATTTAGATAGGTGGATTATTGAGTCGATTTCCACAGAAGAAGCCAAGACGGTTGAGTGACTGGTGACTATGACTTGAACATTGTTATTTTTATCTGCAACTGACTTTAGATAATTTAGAAGCCTAATCTGCAATTGAGGGTGTAAGTGAGCTTCTGGCTCTTCAATTAGCAATAATTTAAACAGGAGTTGTTCGTCTTCTCCATCATCGTCATTAAGGGTTAGCTCTGCGAGGATTGAAGCTATGTATAGTAGGTTGTTATATCCAAGGCTATTTTGACTTAAGCTTCGGAATAAATCTTGGTCATCCGCTGTCATGTCAGGGAAAAATAGGAGCGTCAAACTTTCGGCTATTTTGGTAAAGTCGCTTTCAGCAAACTGAATTCGAGTTTTCTGTCCAAAATGATGACCTATTGCGTTGACTAAGTGTTCAGTAATAAGTTTGTTTGCTCCTTTAATGCTCAAGCTTTCATCTGTAACCAGAGTATCGTTAAAGTTTTTAAATTGTTCCTCTAAAGGGTGAGGAGTATTGTTTTTTCTACATTCTTTTAATTCTTTGCGGTTAATTGCCTTGAGTAATTTAGATAAGCGTGATTGCCTACCATTGGTGAGTTTAGATTCAGCATCTCTCAATGGTGGCAAGTAAATGCATTGAATTAAGTCGAGTAACTCAGGATCGAATTGTGTGCTTCGAGAGGAGCCTCCCCAAACTAGTTTTTTGTATCTTCCTCTGACTTCTCTATTCTCTGCTTGTAGGTTTAGGACAGCAGTGTCTGTACCACCACTCCAAGGTAGCAATGCAACTTTTTCATCTGAGTCTAAACCTTTGAAATGAGCTTTGATTGAGAATGATGGAGCTATTGGAGAGCCTTGGGTGAATGCAGAATAAAAGTCATCCTGGCTAATACTATATCGCCCAGACTCTGAGTCCTGGAACAATTGCCGAATTGCACTAATTATAGCGGTTTTGCCTGCACCATTTTCACCTACGATAACATTCAAACCAGGCGAGAAAGGAATTTTGAACTCTTCATCAAAACAACGAAAGCCTTTTACTCGCAACTCATCTAAGTACATACATTCCTCACAAATTACTCCAATACATTTATATGCCATAAAGCACTATGCGCATTCTAACATTCTCTAGTACTGACTTTTGTGAGGAGGACAAAACATAACAACGGTATTTAGTTGAAAATGTTGAGTAACTTTTGGAGTTACATTCAAATTAAGGTGCTAATATTTTTGCGGGCTATGAGGCAATACTTAGATTGTGGCATCCCAATATGTAGTGGCGCATATCACTAACAATGAGCGGAGCAGGTCTTGCGTTTGCCTTGTCACTTTACTGATACTATTCCTAATCCAAACTATCCGAGCTATAACAAAACCTCTAGCTTATTTATGTCAAAAAGTAAGTCCAGCAATCAGGTTATGTGATCAGGTAATTATATTTTTATTGGCATAAGCCTATCACTTGACCTATACAGGCACCTTAATGGTAGCGGCACATTATTCATTCAAGGATTATGTTTCGGAAAATGACGCTAATGATGCATCAGAAACCCAGTATGAGAGCGAATTTATAACTATTAATCGTAAGGTCTGAACTTAAGCAGGATCTGGCGGAGATCGTCGGTGATTACAAAATTGATCTCGACGGAGAGTTCCAGAAAACTTACCTTATCCGCTCAGTCAATCACATACGAGTATTTGTTTCTCATCTCGAATTGCCGCAGACTCCGTGGCGATTCTCAAAGTTTGTCATAGAGAATAGTGTCGTTAACGATGTCGGTATATCCGCGACAAGTGTGAGATAACTCGATCACACCATATGTACCTTTCGACCTATAGTCATTACTGTCCAAAATTTTTTACAAACTGATCGGCTAGAGCTTTATTTTGCCAAGAATTCTAAGCGAGTTGCTGACAATGGAATCTATGATTTGAGCAGGAAAGCCGTAGGGTAGGTGGTTAACTACTTGTTCAATAGCATTCGGAAAGGACTCAACAAACTCGTCAAGTATCTCTTGCATTCGAATTGTGCAGAAACCAACGGTTTCTGCTGTTGCAATAAAGTGACGGGGATATACCTTTTCAAGATGCCACTTATTGCCGCTTGAAGTGGATTTGAGAGACATAGCTAACTTTAGTTTACGCGTGTTTATACCTTTGCCATTTGATGCGGGATAGGCTGACATGATGTCGTAGAAAGGTGTTAGTCTATAAGCACCATTGGTCTCAATAAAAATTGAAAAGTTTTTTGAATGACCGTCGGTTGCGCCTATCAACCACTGAAAAACTTGGAAGCGCATGAAGTCATCACGGTCTTTCTCTGCGTTTGTTGAGCCGTTCAATAGCTCCATTATTTCTGCAATACCAATTCCTCCGTCAGCTTGATATTTCAAGTGGGTGGGTACAGATAATGCCTGGCACATATCTTCTTGAGCTAATCTTATAAGCGAACCTGTACTTCTAGACCATGCTCGATCAAACCGTTCAACAACTAAAGATTTCACATTATCAAAGTCTAATATCTCTACGTTAGGTACTTTGAACCCCATTGCTTCTGCTAGTTTGATACAGAGATACTCATTTTCAACGCTCTCAGTCATGTTTAGTGTAGTGAATGGTTGCTGAATAACTCCAATCGGAAATTTGAGAATATGAGTACTTGGAGAATCCAAATTGGGTAAAAACCAATCATTTTTAATCTTAAGTAGCGCGGTTTTCTCTTGCGCCCCTGATATTGTGATGCGGAAGTCATGCTTATTGATCATGCCAAGTGGGTTTTGCTGCTTATGAGCAGTAATGATACTGCGCAAATCATCAACTGAAAGTGGCTCCAATTTGGTTAGAGCTACACTATCCTTAATTTCAGTTTCAGGAACTAATGATAATGAGCCTACGCAGTCTCGACCAGTTGCGTGCAATAAGTCGAAGGTATTTGTTGAGTCGGTGCTATAGCGACGCTGTATGTTCTTGCGTGTTGAAGTTAGGTCGGGTAACAGATTATCAAAATAATTTGCTACAGGGTCACCTTTGTGTGGCTGGCTTTGAAGTGGAAGAGATAGCGAAATCGGGTAGGCATTCGGTTTATCTAACCAATTATCGTCATAGCAAAATTGCATTGAGCCATCGGTAGTCTTGGTTAGATGGCCAATTTTTGTGTTGTTGATATGTGCTATTAATGAAGGCATTGGCTGCTTTGACTCTCGGTTAGAACGGCAATTACTCAGATATCATATTATCGTACTAATAGTCGTTTGTACGGCTCTTTTGGAGATACCAATAACTCAAGTAGGCTGAAATGTTTTAGTAGAGTTTTACCGTTGTCTTTTTGTTGTTGCAATACTATTTGACGCTCATCCAGTAGGGGGGATTTCTATGTGTTCGGTTGAACTGTGAATTTATTTTAAAAACATATGGTTGAATTCGTGCACGGTGCTCGATTTTTTTTGTGTCGGATAGATCATCGTTTAGTACGCGCATGGCGACACAATCATTACCAATAACAATGACTTCTGCAATTCATTTTGTAACCCCAAGCTAGCTAGGTTAGTGTTGGCTGTTTATTTTCATATGCCTATTAGTATATGCGATACTAATAGTAACCCAACTAACGAAGAATTTGTGATTACCCAACAGTCGGTTGAGTTGCTTTAATTTCATCTAAAATCAAATAGATAGAAGCGAGCTTTGTGCTCGCTTTTTTTGTTATCATATGTTGGATAGACCATCGCAAAGCAGCGCTGACGGTACCTCCATTACTCGCTCTATTGACTTCTGTAGTTCATTTTGTGCCCTCAAGTCTGCAAGGTTCGTGTTGACTTGTTTTTGCCCCATTCCGCCGTAGTGCTAAGACTAAGCAATGGAACACGCTGCTGAATGTTCGATACTTGTAGTTATGACTGGGTGTGGAACAGCGGTTCACAACTTCTCCCATTTATGTGTGAAACCGACTCTTCTATCTGGCAACCTCTGATTGCATTTTTATGTGATTTCGTTGGGCGAGATCAGGCGTTAACGGACAAATGAGTTAGCTACTCACTTGAGTTAACTGGTGAAGATCTATCTGAATACATAGTTCTATCTCCTATTTACTAGAAAATTTATCTCGGTACTCCCTCGGTGTTATTCCTTTGTATTTCTTGAATAAGCGATTGAAATTTGAGGTATTATTGTATCCAACCATTTGGCATATATGACTGATTTTAAGGCTAGAGGTTTCCAACAACCTAGCTGCATGGCTCAATCGTATTTTTTTTAGCCTTTGACTAAATGTTTCGCCAAAATGACGAATAAAAATACGATTAACCGTTCGCTCACAACAAAAAATGTGCTGAGACAAATCATGCAACGATATATCTTGAGCATAATGCTGATTCAAATATTCAGATAGCGCTTCAATTCTATCTTTTTCTGACTCAAATTTAGCATGTTCAGAAGAGCCTAAAGTCATGGGATTCTTGTCTTGAGTTACCACTGAAAACACACGAAACAGCACCGATAGCTGCTCTAGACTTGAGGTTGTGTAATCAATCTGATTAATGACTGTTTTTACTTCTTCAGCCGTTGGTGTGGAAAATTGAATGGATAAGCCATCGCCAAGTATGTTGGAAAGCTTTTTCATTTCCTTACAGTGCATCAACATATTCGATACCCATTCTTTATCAACCCATAGGCTGTACCTCTCGGGAGGAAGTTTTTTACTGTTTACTACTAATCCTCTTAAGTCATGGGGTAATTCTGGTGGGATCAAGAATAAAGAACACGAAGTAACATCTATATCAACACTACCAATCCTTATTACTCCTTGATAGTGATCCAGCAATAGAAATTCAAACTCATTGTGAAAATGAGGTTTCAATAATTCTAAGGGAGAGTTGTCTAAATGATGCCTCCAAGAGTAGCCTGGACGTATCAAACTTTTCGTAGGTATAGCTCTCACTTTGCCTAACGCCCATAAATACTACGTTTAAATGTTGTCGAAATACTATCACTTTATGTCCATATAGTGCACCTAAATATACGAAATATACAGAATAATAGACCCAAGAGTTTAGCTAACCTCGAAAACAAAACTAACAACAACTTAAAGAGGTTGAAATTGAAATAATGAAGAACTATGCAAAATTCATCTTTGATATGGATGGAACACTTGTCGATTCAAAGGATGCTGTCGAAAAAGCATGGAGTCTATGGGCACAAGAACATAACATCAATGTCGATCGTATTTTAGCCATATCTCATGGTCGCCCAGCAGACGAAGTCATCAAAGAGCTGATGCCCCACCTTAACACCAAGCAAGAAGTCGCTAAGCTGGAAGCAATAGAATTGAACAATGTCGATTCTGTAAAACCTGTACGCGGAGCCATCGCTTTCTTGAACAAGTTAAACGATCACGACTGGGCAATATTTACTTCTGCGCCAAGGGAGTTAGCAGTTCAACGATTGATGGCGGCCTCAGTTCCAGTACCTCAAATACTGGTTACTGTAGAAGATGTACAAAAAGGAAAGCCTGATCCAGAAGGCTACAAATTAACGGCCAAAAAACTAAAAGTACTCCCTGAGCACTGCCTTGTTTTTGAGGATGCTCTAGCAGGTATACAATCCGCGCTAAGCGCTGGGTGTGATGTTGTTAATATTACCGCTGTTGCTCCAGCACAATCAACTATAACTGGAGTAACGTCAGCAAGGGATTATTTTGATGTATCGGCATATCTAAACGACCAATTCATTCAGGTATAAAACTATGCTTCAACCAAAACTAAAGAACATTGTTTTCGACGTTGGCAACGTGATTGTTCGTTGGGATCCTTTAGAAATTACTCGACTCACTTTTGTGGAGAATGAAGCTCATGAACAACTTGCCAAAGCAATCTTCCAATCCCAGATGTGGGTAGATTTGAACAAAGGACTCATATCAGAAACAGAAGCCAAAAATCAGTATCAGCAAATGCTCGGGTTTTCAGAGCGGGAGTGTGAACAGTTATTTTATTATGTAAAACAGACTCAACGTCTAATAGTCGGTTCAATTGAACTCATTCAACACATTAAAAGCGCTGGTTATGGTGTCTATGCACTAACCGATAACGTTCACGAAATAGTATCCTACTTAAAGTCAACCTACTCATTTTGGCCGCTATTTGATGGAGCGATAGTATCGGCGGATGTGGGCATACTGAAACCTCAAGCAGAGATTTATCACTCGCTACTCAATAAGTTCGAACTTGTTGCTTCAGAGACCGTGTTTATTGATGACATGCTTTACAACGTGGAAGGAGCAAAGTCTGTTGGTATGTATGCAATTCAGTTTGAAGACGTAGACCAATGTGAAAAAGACTTAATTTCTCTAGGGCTGAATATCTAGAGCGTTTTAGGAGCCAGTTCCGTTTAGCATGTTCAGCGAAAAATTCTGCATAAAGTAAATCCGATGCCACAGATAGAGGTTGCTTGGCTCTGTCCATTTTCTATTACAATGACAATCAATGGAAATGGTGGTTGTTGCCGTTTTTGAATACTAAAACTTATCGATAAGGTAGAAATTTGCCCGACGCTATAAATTGAAAATGTCCATCTCCGTGTCAGCAAGCTCTCGCTGACACAAAAGTGCCCCGAAACGTGTTAGCAACAGGTAAGAAATCCTTACCTGTTGACCCATCTTTGCCCCATTCCTTCTTTGCGGCAAAGAGCATTACTGTCAACTGTACGATGCGTAGCCCTCACAAAACTTATCTCTGATGGATTGTGAAACTGTGTATTGTTAGTTAGAGCAAAAACTCGCACACAAACTCTCAGCCCAATTTTCTCTTATTTCAACTTATTTATTTAACATTTGATATAAATCGTATTTGTTAGTTACAATTCAGCTCGTTTAAGGGAGTAGCCTTCCACTACTGATTAGTAGTGGAGTGAATATCAACAGTCTCCAAGCCTCATGCTTGTGGTATTCACGTTCGACATGTTCTGGCAAGACTTAAGCTAAATCGCTATACGGGTAGGATCGCGATATAGCTTTTGTTTTTTGCCTGCCCGAGATGACAAAAGGAAACCTGCTGTGGATGCATGGTACGCTTTGTTTTTAGGGATTGTGCAAGGGGTCACCGAGTTTCTCCCCATTTCTAGCTCTGCTCATTTGATTTTAATGCCTACCTTCCTTGGTTTAGTCGATCAGGGAGTTAGCTTCGATCTCGCCACTCATATCGGTACGCTGCTCGCCGTGCTCGTCTACTTCCGACGAGATATTGCGCTATTGCTCACTGAATGGGGTAAGTCGATCACTCAGCGTCAATATTCCTCCGCCAGCAGTCGCTTAGCCTGGGCGATTTTGTGGGGAACCTTTCCTGCGGCATTAGCTGGGGTATTTCTTCTTGACTTAATCGATGACCAGCTTCGCTCTGTTATGGTTATTCTGTTTACAACCGTTGCTTATGGCGTGATGCTGGGTTTAGCCGATATCTTTGGTCGAAAAGTTAGAGAGTTAGAATCTCTCGGTTGGAGAGATGTACTGATTGTCGGGTGTGCGCAAGCATTAGCCTTAATCCCTGGCACCTCTCGTTCAGGTGTAACCATCACCGCAGCATTGATACTAGGATTTAATCGACAAGCAGCTTCTCGCCTGTCCTTTTTGCTTGCCATACCGATTACTGCTCTCGCGGCAGCAGCCAAAATCGCTGAAGTAGCGATGGATAGTTCGGTAACTGTAGATTGGCTGGCACTTTTAATGGGTAGCGTTACCTCTTTTCTCACCGCAATACTGGCGATCCACTACTTCCTCAAATTCCTGAATCAATTTGGGATGATGCCTTATGTCATCTACCGATTAGTTCTGGCCGTTATTCTATACTTTTACGTTATTTAATAGGGATTAAACATGCTATTAGCTTCACTCGCGATTATCGCTGGCTTTGCACTGCTTGTCTGGAGTGCAGATAAATTTGTTGAAGGCGCAGCCGCTAGTGCCAACTACGCAGGAATGCCACCTTTATTGATTGGTATGCTGGTCGTCGGATTCGGTACATCGGCACCCGAAATGGTGGTTTCGGCTATGGCAGCTATGGATGGCAATCCTGCTCTGGCGCTTGGAAATGCCGTCGGTTCGAACATTGTCAACATTACCTTAATACTCGGTGTGACCGCGATCATTGCACCGATTGCTGTGCATTCAAGCATCATCCGTAAAGAACTTCCCATTCTTTTACTCGTCACGCTTGTCATTGGCGCAATGTTGTGGAATCACCATATCAGCACATTAGAAGCCTGGGCGTTGATTGGTGGATTCATGCTTTTGATTGGTTGGTCAATCTGGAGTGCCTTGCACTCAAAGGGAGACCACTTAGAACAAGAGATGGACGACGAACTGTCTAGCCAAAGTATGTCACTGAAGTCATCCATTTTCTGGCTGATTACAGGGTTAGTGTTACTGATTATCAGCTCGCGTATTTTGGTGTGGGGAGCGGTGGAAATCGCACAACAACTCGGTGTCAGCGATTTATTGATTGGTCTAACTATTGTGGCCTTAGGAACGTCCTTACCCGAATTAGCAGCATCCATCGTGGCAGCGCGTAAAGGCGAGCATGATATAGCTGTGGGTAATGTGGTTGGCTCAAATATGTTTAACTCCTTAGCCGTCATCGGTATTGCTGGCACCATTGAGCCTATTAGCAATATTGGTGCTGAAGTCTTCTGGCGTGACTGGACATCGATGCTCTTTGTCACGGGATTGCTGCTGTTGACCGCCGCTCGTTTTGGTAAATCGCAGACGATCTCTCGCAGTGAAGGCGCGGTGCTGTTGGTGTGTTATTTGGGGTACAACGGTTATCTCATCTATGGAGCGCTGTAATGTCTAAATTAGGCTGGATTGTTGTTGGTCTTGTTTTCCTCTCTGGATGCGAAAGCGCGTCTCCGAAGTTAGAAAAACTATCGGGAATGGCTCAAGGGACAACATGGCATGTGAGCTATTGGAGTCAAGAAACCGTTGATAGCAATAAGTTAGATGCTGAGCTGGAAGTGGTACTCGCCGAAATTGATAAAGAGATGTCGAACTATCGTCCCGATTCAACCATCTCTGCATTCAACTTGGGAGCGAGTTTGTCTGGTCAGGTGGGGAATAACATTACTCATCTGATACAAGTCGCGAAAGGCGTTTCTCAACAGTCCCGAGGGTGTTACGACTTGACCATCAGACCTTTGTTTGACCTCTGGGGATTTACACAAAATAAGCTATCCATTCCATCACAACAAGAGCTTGATAACGTCATGATGTCGGTGGGCATGGATAAAATTCAGGTTGACGACGCCATGATGACGAAAGCATCTGCACAAGTTCACGTCGATTTATCCTCCATTGCTCAGGGATACAGCGTTGGCCGATTGGCAGAGGTACTTAAACAACACCAAATCACCAACTACCTAGTTGAAATCGGGGGAGAAATGGTGGTGAGTGGCGTAAAACCGAATGGCGAGCCGTGGAAAATCGCGATTGAAAAGCCCTTGCCTGGAGAACGAACACTACAGAAAGTGTTGGCTTTCGACTTCCCTCAGGCAATTATGACATCAGGTACTTATCGACACTATTTCGATCAAGATGGACAGCGCTATACCCATATCATTGATGCCAGAACAGGAACGCCCGTTAAGCACCATACAGTGTCGGTAACCGTTCTTCACGACGACCCAACTCAAGCGGATGCCTGGTCTACTGCTCTGCTTTGTCTTGGAACCACACAAGGTCTTGAAGTCGCGAATAAAAATCAAATTAAAGCGTTATTTATTGATGAATTGAACGGTAAACTGGTTGAGTCACGCAGTAAACATTACCAATCCGTACAAAAAGAGATAGAGGAGTAACCATGGAACATATCGCTGGTTTTTACGATACGCATCAGGCGCTCATTATGCAGATATTGCAAAATGCGCTCTTGACGATTTTTATTTTTATCTTGGCTTCTGTGGTATCCAAGCTCGTCAAGCGCGGGGTATTTAAAGCAACAGAGAAAGTCAGCGGTGGAGATGAAATTATTGCTCGCTTGCTTTCTCAAGTGGCGTCTTATGCGGTTTATTTAGTCGCGTTGGTCATTGTTCTAGACCTCTTTGGTGTGAATACCGCCAGCTTGGTTGCCTTAGTCGGTGCAGCAGGTTTAGCGATTGGCCTAGCTCTGAAAGACACACTGAGCAACATTGCCGCAGGTATCATGATTTTATTTCTGAAGCCGATCAAAAAAGGCGAGTTCGTCGAATTCGGAAGCTACTCAGGTAGCGTGGTCGATGTTGGTCTATTCACTTCTGTGTTCGAGACGGCAGATGGTCTCTACATTTCTAGCCCGAACAGTGCCGTTTGGAATTCAACCATCCGCAATTTTAGCCGTAACAACAAACGTCGTATGGATATCACGGTTGGCATCTCTTACAAAGATTCAGTTGAGGTCGGGTTGAACGTACTAAAAGAACTGGCGCTATCCCAATCGCATATTCTTAAAGATCCTGAGCCTCAAGTGATTGTCCACATGCTGGCTGATAGTTCAGTGAACCTCCAACTTCGCGCTTGGTGTCCAACGGATAAATACTGGGAAACCTATTGGGCGGTGCAAAAGCAAGTGAAATCCAATATCGAAGCAGCGGGATTAACCATCCCTTTCCCGCAGAGAGATCTGAACATGAAGTGGGTTGATGAAGGCTCTGCAAAACCTTAACCAATACATAAGTCGAGGAAGTTACGATGCTGTTTGTGGCTTCCTCTGATTGGATATAACGTCTCTAGAATTCGCCATTTTTTTACGCTTTTTTTACGCGAACCCTGACTGCGCATCTGATAGAGTCGCTGTTAAGATTTTCTTTCAAATGACTTATATGGCAATGAGTTGGCTACAGAAGCGTTATATTGTATCAGTGTCGGTGTTTGTTCTTGCACTTGTCGTCTCTTTAGGACTTGATCACTGGTTAGGCTCAACCATCGCGGTGTTACTGATACTCCAGCTTTCTATCGTTGTGATTGCCCTTCAATGTCACTCACGAATAGCGTATGTGGCTGCGATTGCCGAAGCCGTCAGTTTCAACTTTCTCTTTACCACGCCTCGATATTCGCTTCAGATGTTCCACTTGGATGACATCATCAACTTACTTGTTTTTATTGTGGTTGCCTTTACCACTAGCCAGCTCGCTGAGCGATATCGACGCCAACAAAATGCGCTAGAACAAGTTCAACTACGCCACCAAATTTTGCTCTCCGTATCTCATGATTTGAGAACCCCACTCGCGGGGATTATAGGTAATCTCACCACTTTCAAAGAATATCAGACGCAACTGCAAGCTAAAGAAAAGGATGAACTGCTCGACAGTGCCATCAAAGAAAGCCATCGCTTACACCAGTACATAGAGAACCTTTTGCAAGCGACGAAATTGCAGCACGGCGTGGTTCGCATCCAGAAGCAACAAGAATCCATTGTACATATTGTAAAAAGCGTCATTGGCCGTTTCT
This sequence comes from Vibrio sp., assembly GCA_048259585.1. Classification (GTDB taxonomy): domain Bacteria; phylum Pseudomonadota; class Gammaproteobacteria; order Enterobacterales; family Vibrionaceae; genus Vibrio. Next base: position 145,421 of record JBLXHN010000002.1, read on the forward strand.
CTTCATCCATCACAAGTATTGAGGTGGTCGTCAATGGGGCGGTTTCATCGGTTGAAGTCAGTCGGGCTTTGTTAGAGCAAGCGTTATTTAATGTCTTGGACAATGCGTTGCGCTATTCCCCCAAAGATAAACAGGTCAGCGTGACAATTTATCAGAATCAGCAAAATGTGGTGATTGATGTCTACAACCAAGGCCAATCACTGCAACCCGATGAAGCAGAACGAATGTTCGAGCTGTTTTATTCAGGTAAGGAAAAAAGAAGTGACGATTCTGGATCGGGCCTTGGATTGAGTGTGGCTAAAGGCGTAGTCTCAGCCCATCAAGGCCATATCGAATGTGTAGAAGTACAACAAGGTTGTTTGATTCGGATTTCGCTGCCAAGCAGTCAACAAGGAGAGCAGTAAGTGAACTACACAATACTGGTGGTGGATGATGAGCCTCAAATCCAAACGTTTATGCGCATTTCTTTGGCGGCTGAAGGCTTTGATTATGTGGGAGCTGACTCGTTAGCGACGGCAAAAGTGCAATTTGAGCGTGTTCAGCCGCATGTGGTGGTGCTCGACTTGGGATTGCCTGATGGCGATGGTATCGAGTTCCTATCGATGATCCGTCAGTCAAGTAAAACCCCCGTGCTCATCCTAACGGCACGCGATCAAGAAGAAGAGAAGATCCGCTTGCTTGAAGCAGGGGCTAACGACTACCTCAGTAAGCCATTTGGCATTAAAGAACTTATTGTACGGATTAAGGTACTGCTGCGAGACTTGGTTAGTGAGCATTTTAGCGAGGATATCTTAGACTTCGGTGTGCTCAAACTGCAAAAGAGCACCCATCAATGTTGGCTTTCCGATACCGAAGTCATTCTGACCAAAAAGGAGTTTGCGTTTCTTGAAATACTCATGATTACACCTGGGCAACTTGTGAAGCAAACAGATTTGCTGAGAGAGGTGTGGGGCGAAAGTCATACCGAAGATACTCATTATCTGCGCGTACTGGTTAGTCAGTTACGCAAAAAACTTAACGACAGCGCAGACGAACAACAGCTCATTAAAACCGAATCAGGGATCGGCTACCGTTTAGTTGCGATGGAGCCACCTCGTGATTAATCTCAAGAACACCGCTCGACTCTTGGTCATGCCCATGCTTTGGATGGGGATTGTACAAGGTTCATTTGGCTTGTTGTCGCTGTTTGTATTTCAAGACCATATATCAGGTGACTTTTTCTCTCCTTCGGCGTTGATGATGTTCAGTGCCTTTTTGTTGTCCGTTCTATTGCGAAAAAGTGAACTGCACAAAGTCACCTTTCGAGATGCGTTAATTTTTGCCAGCTTAACCTGGGTTTTAACGGGTATTTTAGGGGCGCTACCCATTCATTTGGTCACAGACGTGAGCATGACTGATGCGGTATTTGAGTCTATCAGCGCCTTAACCACCACGGGTGCCACTATCTTGGCTGGCTTGGACGATATGCCGAAATCTTTTCTCTTGTATCGTCAATTTCTTCAGTGGATGGGTGGGTTAGGCGTGGTTATTTTTGTCGTCGCGGTATTGCCCATGCTCAATGTAGGAGGAATGCGTCTGCTTAAGGCAGAAACGCCTGGGCCGATTAAGGATGACAAGCTTTCGCCTCGTATCAATAAGACAGCGCATTATCTCTGGGGTGTGTATTTGGTGATAACCATCGCGTGTGCGTTGGCTTACTATTTTGCGGGGATGTCGGCTTACGATGCCATTGCGCACAGTTTTACCACGGTTTCAACGGGCGGGTTCTCGACGCATGATGCCAGTATGTGGCATTTTGAAAGTCACCTTATCCTTATGCTATCCAATATTTTCATGATGTTGGGCGCGATCAGTTTTGGTCTTCATTTTCGTGTGTTTCGAAATGGCTTTGCAGGGCTACGTCTGTATGTCTCTGATGAAGAGTCAAGAGTATTTATTCTGACAGCGATTGCTCTCTCCTTTGTTTTGGGCTGGTATATTTTTAGCCATTCTGCCTATGACGATTTTCTTACCTCACTGAGTTTTGCCATGTTCAGTGTCGTCTCATTTATGACCAGCACAGGATTTGGGGCGGCGGATTTGGGCAGTTGGCCTGCGGCAAGCGCTCTCTTTTTGGTGTTTTGTGCCTATCTTGGTGGTTGCTCAGGTTCAACCGCAGGGGGCAATAAATTTGTGCGCGATATCATTACGTTCAAAGTGATTCGCCGAGAAATTCGTCAGCTTACCCATCCCAGAGCCATTTTGCCGATCCGTTATCAAGGGCGTGTTGTAACCTCTGATGTGACCAATGCTGTGATGGCTTTTATGTCTCTGGCAGCGCTGACCACCGTGGTGTTCACTTTGCTGATGATGGCAACAGGACTGGACTTTTGGTCGTCCTTTACCGCAGTGGTAGCGTGTATCAATGTGCTTGGACCTGGTTTTGGCGTGGTAGCAAGCAATTTTCAACCTGTTTCTGATACAGGCATCTGGATATTAAATCTGGCAATGCTCCTTGGCCGACTGGAATATTTCACGGTGTTAGCCATGTTATTGCCACACTTTTGGAAAAAATAGTAAAGGTATTGTCATGGCACATTTTACTGTCATTGGACTTGGGCGTTTTGGTATCGCGGCCAGTCTTGAACTGATCCATCTCGGACACACCGTGACGGGCGTTGATCGCGACCCAAAAATTGTTGAGAAATATGTCGAGGAGTTAACGCAAGCCATAATTTGCGACTCCACCGATGAGAATGCGCTGCGTGAATTAGATCTTGGCAACAGTGAAGCGGTATTGATCGCTATTGGGGAAGACATGCAGTCAAGTTTGCTTTGCACTTTGGCATTGAAAAATCTCGGTGTTAAAGAGATTTGGGTTAAGGCCAGTACCAAAGCACATCACACCATAGTGTCGAAACTTGGCGTTCAACGTATTATCCATCCAGAAGAGGAAATGGGCGTGCGTGTCGCTCAGGCACTAAACTACCCTATGGTGAATAACTACTTGTCCTTAGGTCATGGCTTGTATGTGGTTGAAATTCACATCAGAGCATCGTTACACGACACACCGATTGGACAAATTCTTGGTGATGCCAAAGGCAGTGTGCAAACGGTTCTCATCAAACGTGAACAAGACGTGCTCAATCAGATTGGTCATGATTTTGTCTTGAAAGCGAATGATATCATTCTGTTGTGCGGCACTCGCGCTGAGCTAAAATACCTCGCCCCAAGGTTGGTGTGACATGGTATTGTGGCACCCCTCTATCACGCCGATAGAACGTAAACCTAAGTCAGGAAAAAAAATAGTGGGTGCGCCGCCACTAATTTTAAGTGGCAGCTTTTTACTGCTCATCCTGCTGGGTACGGCATTACTCAAACTGCCTATCGCGGCTCATGAGCCTATCACTTGGATACAGAGTTTGTTCACGGCTACCTCAGCCGTAACGGTGACAGGGCTAGTGGTGGTTGATACAGACACTCAGTTCACCTTATTTGGGCAAGTTGTCATCGCTTTACTCATTCAGTGTGGTGGCCTCGGACTCATGACCTTTGCCATTGTGACCTTGATTGCTTTGGGAGGGAAAATCGGCTTTTTAGAGCGTACCGTCGCAAGAGAAGCATTTAATCAAACCGACTCCTCAACGCTTGTTGCGACCGCTAAATCCGTGCTGATGTTTGCTCTGACCGTCGAACTGGTTGGGATGGCCATACTCACCTGGTATTGGAGCGATGAACTTGGATGGGCAACCAGTTTATTTCACGGTTTTTTCTATACCATCAGTGCGTTTAATAATGCAGGGTTTGCCTTAAGTGCTGATAGCTTAATGCATTATGTGGATGACCCCGTCGTTAACCTGACGATTACAGGACTATTTATCATTGGCGGGTTAGGCTTTTCGGTTTGGATGGATTTAAAGCGAAACCGTCGCTGGTCAAAGCTGACGGTTTATAGCCGCATGATGATAACGGGAACCGTGCTTATCAATGCTGTGGCATTGATAGCTATCTACCTAATCGAGCGTGATAACCCCAACACCTTAGCGCCACTCAGCGAACTCGGTAAGTGGCTGGCTTCTTGGTTTCAGGCGGTAACCCCACGAACCGCAGGCTTTAATACACTTGCGATTGACCAACTCGAAGATGCAACAACGGCAATTATTCTAGTGCTGATGTTCATTGGTGGTGGTTCGTTAAGTACCGCAAGTGGCATCAAAGTTGTCACCTTTATGGTATTGATTTTATCGACGTACGCTTACTTACGTCGTGATGAGCAAATCCATGTGTTTAAACGTGAAATCGCGAAAGATACGATCAGCAAAGCTCTTGCACTGACGATGATTTCGGTTGTGGTGACGTGGTTAGCCATCTTTGCATTACTGTTGACGGAAAATGCCCCGATGATAGATGTCGTGTTTGAAGCGGTTTCTGCATTAGGTACGGTGGGTTTATCTCGTGGCTTAACAGGTCAGCTTTCTGCATCGGGTGAACTCATTATCATCTTTATGATGTATATGGGGAGATTAGGACCATTAACCTTGGCGTACTTTCTAGCTAGCCCACGCCAGAAAAAACTGCGTTTTGCGGAGACTAAATTAGCCATTGGGTAAGGTTTTAAAGCTGGCACAAGGAAGTGCTCAAATGCTTAATGAATTAACATTTATTGCAATCTCACAACCGTAAACAGCTTTAATTGCCAGTAGTGTGAATTACTGCGGGTGTCTTCTTATAAAAACTCTCGTGGTGAAAATTAGCTGTGACGTAGATAAGAAGATTTGCGCGTTGTAGACATACAAACTTCATTGCAGAGCTACTTGAAATAATCTGAAATATTAGCGTACTCCAGAGATCGTAACTCGGAAATGTCCCATTGTTACTTGGGGCTAGTACTAATCCAGTTATGACCAGTATGACTTTGCCTTAATAAATCTTATTCGAATTCACCTCCAAACTGGTGGATTTATCGATGTAACTCTGCAACACTCATCGTGAAAACCAAGTCCGAATCAGCTTGGTTTGAGTAGCTGTGAGGGACATCTGTTTTAGCTATAGCGGACTGACCTTTAAGCAGTTCTATGGTTTGCCCATCAATATTCAAAGTAAGTATTCCAGATTCGACATGAAAAAGTTCAAACGTACCTTGTGGATGACCTGATGATTCAAAAATTTCTGATGGCTTCATTTCCCAGCGCCATAATTCAATCATATCGGGACCGCTAGTTCCTGCCAGCAGTTTGGCGCTACCACCGTACTCGCCAGTCCAAAGCGTTGGAATGTCCTCTTTATCAATGACGTTTACGGTTGGATTACTCGCAACATTCACAATATCGGCAACCGAAATCCCAAGGGCAGCAGACAGTTTACACAACGTCGAAATGCTAGGGTTAGCTGCACCTTTCTCTACTTCGACTAACATACCTTTACTGATGCCTGCTCTTTTTGACAAGGCATCCAGTGACAGTTTGAGATGTTTTCTATGTTCCTTGATCCTTGCTGCTACAGCCTGATTTATGAAATCAGCATCAGCACCATTTACGGTCGATATATTGACTTTTTTGGTCATTGTAATGTATCTTGCACAAAAATGAATCACTGAAGGAATTATCTAATGGTTGTTATAGTGCCGTCAATCGATGCTTGCATTTCCCATATTGCACCAGAGTTCAAAGCATTGAGCATATCCGTTAAAGGAACGGAAGTTCAAAACCCAGAGTACGCAAAACAGGTTCTGCAAGAAGCGTGTACTTCGGTCATTGAGAATGACCATTCATGGGCAGAATCACACATCAATGCGTGGGGCGATGTTTTTCGTCAATTTGGCGCTAAACCAAATAGAACTCCTTGCTCCGCTGCGGCACTGCGAAAACGAGTATTGAAAGATGGAGGAATGCAGAGCATTGACCCTATTGTAGATATTTATAATGCCATCAGTATTCGATACGCCATACCCGTTGGTGGTGAAGATATGGACAGTTATCAAGGAACGCCAACACTCACTATAGCAGATGGCTCTGAATCCTTTGACACCATGAAAAATGGTGAGGCTTCAATTGAAAACCCTGATATTGGGGAAGTAATTTGGCGCGATGAAGTAGGCGTTACTTGCCGTCGTTGGAACTGGAGGCAGGGTGTCAGAACCCGAATTAAATCTGACACACGTAACATGTGGTTTATTCTCGAAAGCTTGCCAGAAATGCCACTAGAACACTTGCAGGAGGCGGGGCAAGAAATGATTAAACACTTGCAAGTGATCATGCCTGATTCAGTGATAGAGCAATCGTTAGTGTTTGTTTCACAACCGATTAAGGTTTGATGTGATAAATACTTTGTTAACTGGTGCTGTTGTTTCAGGAAGTTTGATTGTCGCAATCGGTAGCCAAAATGCGTTTCTATTAAAGTGCGGATTAAAAAAGCAATACGCATTGTCCGTTGCTACTATTTGCTTTCTTGGTGACATTCTACTGATCAGTACTGGTGTACTGGGTATAGGGACATTGCTCTATAAAGCACCGTTATGGAAAGACCTTTTGACTCTTGGCGGTGTAATCTTTCTTTTCTGGTATGGCTACCAATCTGCAAAATCAGCATGGAATGGTTCAAGTCACCTAGAGTTGGAAAATTCGGACATTGCCCAGAGTTGGTTAAAAGTGGTTTTAATGGCGATGGCTATCACTTTTTTAAATCCACATGTCTATCTGGATACGGTGGTGATCCTTGGTGGTGTGACTGCTCAAATGGAACCTGATGAAAAACTATTGTTTGTTATCGGGGCACTGATTGCATCAGGGATATGGTTTTATGGCTTGGTGTATTTGGCTAACAAGTTGATCCCACTTTTTAGTAAGCCAAGAACATGGCGAATTTTAGATTCTGCGATTTCATGCATCATGTTTGGTATTGCATTGAAGCTGGCAGCACCGTTGTTAAGCCAATACATCATATAGAGCGTCGCGATGAAGCTGCATTTCTATTTACTAAAGCTCCTGTTAGATTGGACACTGAGTTTCCATACCAGAAGTTATTCGTGCTTTGCTAATTTAAGTAAATACTCTAAACTATTTATGTCCAGAGACGTTTTACCAAGCCTAGCTTCGAGATTAGTGGCTAACTGTATGAGGCGTTGATCTGTTGTTACTACAAAGACAATATGACCAGGTCTTTGTCATACTCTCATGGAATTCATATAGTATCTCTCTGGTTCTTTATTTAGGTTCGATATGCGTCGGTTCATCGTTGATACAGCAGCGACAATAGTCTTTTTCACTCTATTGGCGGCTTTTACTGAATATTATATTGCCGGTATGGACTTCGACGAGGTGTTAACCACTCGGCTATTAATGGTGCCTATGATGATTGTGACAGGTCGTCCATATGGATTGTGGCGAGACTGGTTGTTACTTCGGTTACTTCCATCGGCATCATGGAGCAAAGCCGTTGTTGACTGTATAGCTTTCCTTGCGTTTCAAGTCCCTACCTATGCCGTTACTTTGATTATAGCAGGGGCTGATTATAAAGAGATTATCACCCTTCTTATTTCAGCAACGGTGGCGATGATAATAATCAGTCGTCCATTTGGACTTTTTCTAGAAACGGTTAGAGTTTGGGCGAGAGTCGCTTAGGTGCTGGTTTAATCCTTAGATGCTAGAGTTTGGGTAACAGAGCGGAATGCCGTGTAGCCCCAAGAACACACGGTTTACAAAGATAAAGAAAGGTGAGAGTCCCCACTTTCCCCTTTCGATAATCTTAAACAACGGCGCATTTTCTATCAAACCATGCACATATTTTCACCTGATAACTCGTTGTTTTTTCAAATAGTTGACGATATCGCGCAACGTTCGCAGTGCTGTCACATTCCTAGCATTATTTTTGAAGAATTTCTTTTCAGTGGCTGTGTGCATGACTAACCTTCATACCGAATGATGGTTTGGAGTCAATCTAGCTAAATGTTTAATAAATTAAATTTAAGAAAATTGATTTTGCTTTTATGCGTATTCAGTGTCGCCATCACGTTACTGAACGCTTTGTATTCGGTGTATCGAGTGCAGAAAGCCTTAATCCTTAACAATACGATGGAGTCGAACTGGGTCTATGCAGAAAAAATGGCAAGTCTGACGGATACTTTCATTGATTCTGCAATGTCTCAACTGAATTTCAGCGCAAGTAAGCTGAGTTCTAAGATGGATAATACTCAAGTATTAGACAGTGAAGTTGACCGTTTGAGATTGCAGACCAACTCTTTTAACTCTGTGGTTGTTGTAGATGCAGAAGGCACCATTATTGCGATATCGCCTGAAACATTAGCAGTTAAAGGTGTGGTCTTAACGCAAGAGAAAGCTCGCCAATCGTTGAATGCCAAAACGCCTCTCATCACAGACCCTTTTGTATCGCCTTCGGGTAATTATATTACCAGCATATCCCATCCCATTTACGCTGAAACCGGAGACTATCTGGGGTATGTCAGTGGCACATTGTATCTGGAGCAGGCAAACATCTTAAATTCGATTTTAGGCAAACACAGCCATCGCGATGGCTCCTATATGTATGTGGTTGACCGGAACGGAACCCTCATTTTTCACCCTGATGAGAGACGGATTGGACAGGTTATCAAAAATAACGCGGCTATCACTGCCGTTATCAACGGTGAAGATGGATACGGAGAAATCATCAACTCACAGGGCATTGAGATGCTCGCAGGTTATGCGCCTGTGAACAATTCCAGATGGGGCGTGGTGGTTCAGAAGCCAAAGAGTAACGCCCTAGAAAGTATTGATGAACATATGTATGACGTTATGTGGGAGGGACTACCACTTGGTTTGGTAACGTTGTTATTGATATGGGTCTTTTCTGTATATATTACACGACCGCTAAGACAGCTAGCTAACGCCGTTACTCATGTTGAAGATTATCAATCCACGGTATCCAATTTAACACGAATCAACGCGTGGTATTTTGAAGTGAAGCATTTAAGACGAAGCTTTTTGAATGCCTTTAGTATTGTATCGAATACCATCAATAAGCTGCATTCTGACACGTTGACCGATGCCATGACGGGATTACTCAATCGTAGAGGTCTTGATAAAGCGATTGAGCAATTTAGGGAGCAAAACAGGCCGTTTTCGTTGCTGGCTTTGGATATTGACCATTTTAAGAGGGTTAATGATACCTTCGGTCATGATGTGGGGGATGAGCTAATCAAAAGTGTGGGTAAAAAAATGACAGCCCAAGCAAGAGCACAAGACATTGTTTGCCGCTCTGGGGGGGAAGAGTTTGTTATTTTCCTTGCTGATACAGATTCCGTGCAAGCCTTTGATGTTGCAGAGCGAATACGTCGCTCCATTGAAGTTTTTGATTTTGCCACTGTCGGTCGTGTGACTATTTCAATTGGTGTTTCCTATTGGCAAGGACAAACGGAATCCGTTCACGAAGCGATAAAGCATGCCGACAATGCGTTGTATGAGGCTAAACGTAATGGCCGAAATCGTACCGAGGTGCATGCCTCTCAATGAGAAGCGAAGCTGTGATGGTGGCATATTCACTTTATGCCGCTGAGGCTATAGGATTAAATGAGATAACAAGTTTAATACGATGACTTTCAACCTATTATTGGTGCTGAGGTAATCACTGAGCAATCTATTTGATGAAAGTAATCTTTAAGCTCAGTACAGTTTGGAGAGCAGACTAGATAATCAACATCTGCTGATGTCATAAACGGGTATGCGCCTAATGCCTCGATTTTGTCTTCTGTACATAACGCAACAATCGCCCCAGCTTTAGACGCAGCATGGCGTTTAAATTCACCATCCTGATAGTGAATAGCGCTGAATCCTGCTTCTGATGACCAACCACAAATCCCCATAAAACAGAGGTCAAATCGAAATTTGTTTAACGCTTCTACGGCTGTAATGTCGATGGCACCACCAACGGCATAATTCAGCTCACCACCAATCAGAATGGTTCGAATATTCTGTCTTTCCAGTAGTCGAGTAGCAATGGCTGGACTATTGGTCACGACAGTTAAGCCGATATCGTTAGGCAGCAGGCTTGCGAGCAACATGTGAGTGCTGCTCGCATCTAAGAAAATGACTTGCTTTGGTTTAATAATGGTTAATGCGGCAAGCGCCAGAGCTTGCTTTTCACTGTTTCTGTTTTCTAGTCGTTGCTCTTGTGTTCCCGTGGGCGGTACTAGAGACAGCGCACCACCGTGAATCCGTTTACATAGCCCTTCATTGGCAAGAAAACGTAAGTCTCGACGTATCGTCGCTTCAGTTGTGCCCAGTTGTACGGCCAGGTCTGTTGCCATCACTTTATTGTGAGATTTCAGTAAATTCAGGATTAACTGATGGCGTTCTTCTGGTGAAAATTTTTCCATTGTCATTTTCTTTTCATGAGCGATAACAGCCATTATAAACAAACACGTATTACGTTCATATCTGTTCGTTTATGCTTGTCGAATTTTGAGTTTTTAAATGGTTACGCCTTTCGTTACGCCTACTTAAAAAGACGACTATGATTTTCTTTGAAGTGCTAAGAGCTGTAAAATCGTGTGCATTACCGCATCCTCATCATTCGAACGGGTAATATAGTTTGCTGCCGCTTTGGTTTCTTCAAAAGCATTACGCATAGCAAAGCTGAAATGAGCACGTTCCATCAGTTCTATATCATTGAATCCATCCCCAAACACCATAGTTTCAGCTTCTGTCGCTCCGACAATCGATTGTAGCTTTTCAACCGTGGTGCCTTTATGGACACCTGCATTTGCAATATCTATCCATGCAGCTTCTGAGACAACGATATAGGCTTGATGGTCAAACTGAGACAGTTGAGGTCGGATTGCTGGACACTGTTTGTTCTCGTCATAAACCGTAATTTTCACAAAATCAGAGGTAATATCGTCATAGGTATCGATGAGTTTAACCCGAGCGTAAGACCTTCTCACTAAATTACGCAAATGTTCAGGAGTATCACGTTTGATAGCCGCAAACTCAGGGGTACATGCAATCACGATATGCGAGCCTTCGATAGACTCTAATTCCTGAATGATATTCAGCCCTAACGTATTGTTGAGAAGAGATTGATAAATGAACTCTCCCTGGTGTTTGATTCGAGTGGCACTGTCTCCGAGTATCCAAAAATCTTTACTTTGCTCACCCAATAGCTCTTCAACGCGTTCAACTTGCTTGCCAGTACAAGGGGCGAATTTCACACCTTGCTCCTGCATGCAGGTGACCACCTCTTGAAATAATTCGCGGTTGTAATCCCCATGACTGTTTAGAAACGTGCCATCCATATCAGTAATAATCAGTTTAATCATTTTGTATTTCCCATTTATCTCATTGGCTCTATTCAAACAATATAAACAAAAACGAACATTGACATCAACAAATAAACATTAATTAACTATACCTATGTTCATTTTTGCATATTCTTGTGTAAAATACCTCTTCGTAGTACCGAGAGGTTCGACGAAATAGAGATTTGCCAATATTTGTGGGGGTGTGACGCCATGCAATCACTCGTCAATCTTCAACCATATGTGAAAGTACAAATCTCCTCATTTTCGTTATACAAGTCAGTCAGGTAATCAGTCGTGGATGAATTTCAAAAAATGCTCGCTGGAGAGCTTTATAACCCAGGTGGCAATAAGTTGAGTGTAATGCGTGCCCAGACGCGGAAGTTATTGAATGAATTTAATCATTCTTCGTTTGAAGAAGAAGAGAAACGCTTAAAGCTTCTTACAAACTTACTGGGCAAAGCGGGAAACAACATCTCGATTCATCAGAATTTTTATTGCGACTACGGCTGCAATATCTATGTTGGTTCCAATTTTTTCGCCAATTACGATTGTGTGATTTTGGACTGTGCCGAAGTACGCTTTGGCGATAACTGTCTGTTGGGACCACAGGTCGGTATCTACACCGCGACACATCCACTCGACCCGATAGAACGAGCCAGTGGGTTAGAATCTGCCAAATCGATTCATATAGGAAATGATTGCTGGATTGGTGGACATGCAACAATAAACCCTGGAGTCACTTTGGGTAACAATGTGGTTGTTGCTTCTGGAAGTGTGGTCACAAAGAGTTTTGGAGACAACCTGGTCATTGGTGGGAATCCCGCTCGCGTTATTCGTGAGCTTAAATGTTCATCGGGCAAGTCATCAAAGGAGAAGGAAGCGAAATAATGAAAACAAAGTCTTATGTCGGTGACGTGGTATTGAATGAAATCCAGATTAAAGAAGGAGCACAACGCGTTTCTCAACAGCTTAATCAAAAATTTGATGATGCTGTTATCATTACCGTTGTCCCTGGAGGAATATTATTTACGGCTGATGTTGTTCGACAGTTGAATTTTGATGTCAGTATGGATTATATCTCCTGCCCACATACGCCTGGAGATAGGAACAATCGCTCTGACATTGTGTATCACCAGAACGTCAATCTTAAGGGCAGAGATGTCATTTTGATTGATGATGCGATTGAATCAGGAGGGACTATGAAGCGCCTGACTGAATATTTGAGCAAAAACTTTGCTATTAAATCTTTATCAATAGCCACGCTGTTTGTAAAACCCAGTCGAGTAGATATTCCAGTTCCTCAATACTTTGCTTATGAAATGGACAGTGATGAATTGTTGGTCGGTTATGGTCTACCTTGGCAAGATAAGTCTCGTAATCTACCTTTCATATCTAAAGTGATTTGATTATTACCAGACACAACAGGCTTTTCTCTATCACTGAAAAGCCTATGCCCCATTCGGTGTTACTAACTTCATTTGCTTAGCTTGAATTCCAGATTCTTTGACCAAATTTATCTAATGTAGATACTGACATGTTGAGTCTCTTATTTAAACAATATTAACCAAACATAATTTCATCACCGACATGTAATGAATTCGGGCAATGTCCTATCACATGCACAGTTCCTGGTTGCTCTGGCTTGAGTTGTCCATCAAATTTAATCGTAATATGACCTAAATTGGCTAAATTTTGACTTGCAGCACTCCCGACTGCTGTGACGATAAAGTCTTTGTCTGCAATAAGTAATGTGCTTTGAGTCGTGATCGTTCCGATATGCTGCCCTTGATCGTGAATAAAGCAGTAGTCTTTTACGTCTGTTGGTGCAGTTTGATTAAATAAAATGATCATGTCTTCTTCTAGCGATTCATTCGCTAACATACCTATCTCAATAATTGTGGCTTTAAACTGGAAAGTCATCGCCCCACCTATTGGTATATGAACATAGATACAAACCATGCTAACAATACTGTTGGAGCACCTGTGATAAATCGGGAATACAACACAGAAGGTACTCCCACTTCTACGGTTTCCTGCTTCGCATCGGCAAGTCCTAAACCCACAGGAATAAAGTCGCAGGCTGCTTGTGAATTGATAGCGAACAAGGCGGGTAGTGCCAGATGAGGAGGAATTGCTCCTGTACCTATCTGCACACCGATTAGTACTCCTATGACCTGTGCAATCACAGCTCCAGGGCCTAAAAACGGAGAAAATAACGGAAATGAACAAATTAGAGCTAAAACAATCAAGCCAAGTGGATTAGAAGATAGCGGCGTGAGTAGGTGGGCGACTAAATCTCCAAGGCCTGACGCAAGAATCACCCCAATCAACATCGAAACAAATGCCATAAATGGCAAAATAGTCTTTATCACTGTGTCTATGGTATCTCGACCCGCTTGGTAAAATGTGGACATGACATTGCCCATCGACATGCCAACTTTGGCAATGATGCTACCACTTTGTTCACTTAACTTTTTATCTGTTTCGTAAGTCAGTGGATGATCTTCGTTGATTTTTCCATTTTCTGGTTCGTCTACGTTGTCATGTTCCACGATGCTGATGCAAGATTCATCTACGGAAGAAGCATAGATTCCCTCATGAATAAACTGGGCAAGAGGTCCTGATTTTCCGGTTGCGTGAATATTTAGGGTATACAGATTTTTTTTGGGATATAAACCACAACGCAGAGTACCACCACAATCAATAACCACTAGGGCAATATCTTCATCTGCAATTATGTTTTTAAAGCCGTCAACTGCCTCAAGTCCTGTCAGTTGGCTAATGTAGTCGACAACTTTAGGCTTAGTCCCACCAGTGACATACAGTATTTTCTTTCCTGAGATTATTGATATATGAAGGGGCCCACCCCATCCTTGATTGCCCGCAACTACGCTTAACGTACGTTTCATGACTTGTTACCGTCTGAAAAACTAACTTGGTCAGACAAGATTTTTCCTTGCTGTTTAGACACCATTGCCGTAGTGAAATCAGTTATCCAACCTCTGAAAAAATTTGAAACTAACCCGACCAATAGATAGCTCATTGCTAAAGGTGCTAAAGATAAACCAATTTGAGTCAAGCCACTTGCTACACCGAGATAGATGAACAACTCACCTGGGTTAACATGCGGAAACATACCGTTCATAGAATGGCAACTATAAGAAGCCGAAGCATAGTAAGATGGTTTATAACGTTCAGGGAGAAACTTACCTAGGCTCAGAGTCATTGGATTGCAGAAAACAAATGTGCCAATCACAGGAAGAATTAAGTATCTAGAGACAGGATTACTAGCGCATTTTGCAGCCAGTTTTTCAATTCGATGCTGACCAATAAAGCGGATTAGTGAATTCATGGCAATCAGCAAACATATCAACACTGGAAGAACTCCTGTAACCATGCTTACAAGGACTTCTCCACCTTTTTCAAACAACCCTAAAAACCACTCGGCACTTAAAGTGAAATACTCCATAACGCCCACCTAAATACAGATACAACAGTCGGGCTATTTTGATACATAACGACAGGCTAAACACAATCAGTGTGTTGAAATGTGATTTCAATCATCAAAGAAAAATTTTCAAATTAAAAATTTCATACCTGATAAACAGTAATTCCTTTGCTTTTCAATCCGTCTAAATGTTCTGCTGATAGATCTGTGTCAGTGACGACGATATCAACCAGATCTAGAGGAACAACAACATTTGGGCTTCTTCGACCAAATTTTGACGAGTCTAGTACAACAATAATTTGTTTGGCAGATTTGCACATCGCTTGGCTAACTTGATAAGCTTCGTTGTAAGTCGTACAACCTTGAGTTAAATCAAAACCGTCAGCTCCAATAAAAAGCTTATCAAACGTAAAATGACTAAAGGCACTTTCCGCTAAACTTCCATGAAACGAAGCTGAACGTTTTCTGTAAGTTCCTCCAGGCATAATCACCGTATGTTCGGAGTTTAGTTCGTTCATAGCATGAACAATATCCAGACTATTTGTCATTAAAGTCAAGGACATAATTTTTTCAAACTCGGGAACCATTTGTAGTGTTGTACTACCACAATCTAGGATTATGGAGTCCCCATCTCGAACTAACTGAGCTGCTTTTTCTGCAATACGGATTTTTTTATCAAGATTTAAAGTTTTCTTTTCATCCATAGCGATTTCTTCAGAAGCGCTCGTTGTAGCACCATTGCTGGAAACTGCTTCCGCACTTCCGTAGCGTCTTGCCACAATGCCTTTCTCTTCTAAAGCTCTCAGATCGCTTCTAATCGTGGCCCCAGATGTCTGGAAAATAGAGGCAAGATCATTTACTGCTGTTTTGCCGTTCTTTTGGAGGTAAGAAACCAACTGACTTTGTCTGCTATCAATACTCATCATTATATCTACCGATTAATTTGAGGTTATTCTACACCAGATTATTATCATATTGAATGTGATTTGAAAATTCTGTTATTCAGTTTGAAAAGCTACGTACAGAGCTTCCTGAATCCCGTTACTCAACCCATTTAGAATATGTTTATCGAGTGGATATGAACTTCCAACCACTTCGGTCAATGTTTTAGGGCGTGCAAATACTGTAACCCCATTGAGTACTTTGGCATCCGTAATAATACCTTCCTCAGATTCAACTATGACAACAATTGTTCTTGCTTTCCAACGACTTTTAGTTCGTCCAATTTTTACTTTACCTTTGCTTGCCATAGATTGGATCATCCAATTAAAGGCACGGATTTGGAAAAAGCTCATCGCTATTTGTGCGACCCAGGCGACAATAGCGATGCTGATGAATAAAGAAATAGAGTCCATAGATTACCTCTAAGTAATAGTCAGAATACTTTGGTTAATGAAAACAAGGACGGATCATGAAACTAGTGATTATCACTATTTTCATAATGATAAAATTACTTTACTGACTATCAATCTTTTTATCTTTGATTTTTGCCTTTGGTGTGAACTTCATATGATTAAGGAACACCTTTGTCCACCAAGACATAATAAGTAATAGACCAATAGCAAAAATGATATCCATAACATTCTCCTGACTACGAAAAATTAAGGGGCTTTGAAGCCCCTGTATACTTATGCTGTTTGCTTAATTAGCCATTAAAACATCACCTGACCACCTGTAATGTTGATCGACTGACCTGTACAGTATTTAGCACCGTCACTGATATAGAATTTGAGAACATTTAAAACGTCGTCATAGCCACAACCAGCTTTTAGTGGAACTTTGTCAATGTAATGCTGCATGACTTCATGCTCTTCAAGACCTAATTTTTTAGCATATTGTGGGATTAAGCTTTGGAACATTGGGGATTCCAGAAGGTTTCCTAACATCAAGCTATTTACGGTAATTTTGTCATCGGCCAAGTCAAGTGCGATAGACTGAGTTAAGCCCACCCCGCCAAACTTTGCTGAACTATAACCTGCATTGTGTTTGCTACCCACTTTACCTGATTTGCTGTTAATCTGAATAATGCGTCCGCCATTACCTTGTTGAACCATATAACGAGCAGCTTCTCGAGCACACAAGAAGTAGCCATTTAAGTTTACATTCACGTTAAAATTAAAATCTTGCAATGTGAACTCGGTAATCTTCGTTGCTTTTGCTACACCTGCGCTATAAACCAAAACATCAATACTACCGAGCTGCTCTTCGATGGTTCTAAATGCATCGACCACACTCTGCTCATCGGTGGCATCAATACTGACGCCAACCGCGATATCTTGCCCTTTTAATGTACAGATCTCATCAGCTACTTTTGTTGCATTTTGGCCGTTTAGGTCAGCAACCCCCACTTTGTATCCTGCTTCTGCAAGTCCTTTACAAAGATACTCACCAAGTGTTTGACCACCACCGACAACGACTGCTGTTTTCATAACGAATCTCCTAAAATGTGGAGGTGCTATGCACACCTCCAAAAAATCAAATAAAGCTAATAGTTGAACCAACACTCAATGAACGAGGTTGAGTACCGGCTAAATGAAGGCTACCTACGAAGTCAGCTTCGCTTGATGAATCAAATCGCAATGTAATATGTCCCAAATTACCTAAATTTTGATTAACACCATCACCGACAGCGGTTATTGGGTAAGTATTGCCATCAATAACCACCTCACCTCCAACAGAAATTTCACCTTTCAATTGATCATGAGTGTGCACAAAACAGTACTCCGCGGCATCAACTGGCACTGACTGGTTAAATAAAATCAACATGTCGTCTTCAAGTGCTTCTAACGCACACTCACCAACTTTAAGGATTTCAACACTATACAAACTCATCTTCTTGTCCTTAGTTGTAAATGAACATTGATGCAAACCATGCCAACAACACTGTTGGTGCACCTGTTAAGAAACGTCCATAAAGGACAGATGGAACGCCCACACGCACCGTTTCTGGTTTCGCTTCAGCAAGGCCTAGACCTACCGGGATAAAGTCACAAGCAGCTTGAGCATTGATAGCAAATAGAGCAGGTAGAGCTAGTTGTGGTGGAATGTTACCTAAACCGATCTGAGTACCGATCAACACACCGATGACTTGAGCGATAACAGCGCCAGGACCCAAGAATGGCGACAAGAACGGGAATGAACAAATCAGTGCCAATATGATTAAACCAACAGGATTAGTTGCAAGAGGAACGAGCACGTGAGCTATTGTGTCCCCAATACCACTTGCCAATATCACGCCAATGAGCATCGAAACGAATGCCATGAATGGAATGATGGTGGACATAACGGTATCAATCGTGTCACGACCTGCTTGGAAAAACACAGCCATAACATTACCCATAGCCATACCGATGCGAGCTAAAAGTCCATCAGATTGTTCGGTAAGTTTTTTAGTGGTATCAATGCCCCCGGTCATCACGGCTGCGCCGTTCGAATCGATAGAAATCTCGTTAGCTGAAATGGCTGAAGCCCGAGTTACAGCTTCAGAGGCGTCAACTACACTCACGCAATCAGCACTAACGCTAGAAACATAGTTACTTTCATTTATGTATTTCGCCATTACGCCAGATTTTCCGGTAGGCATCACATTGAGAGTAGGAACATTGTTTTTAGGGTACAGACCACAGCGCATTGAACCACCGCAGTCAATTACGGCTACCGCCATGTCCTCATAGTCACAACCGTCGGCGAATCCATCAACCGCTTCTAGGCCAGTCAATTCAACTAAACGGTCCACGAGTGCTGGTCTAGTACCGCCTACCATGTACATAATTTTTTTATTTTTGGGGAAATCAACGATCAGCTCTTTACCCCAACCGCCTTTACCTGCTTTGATTTTTAATGTTGTAGTCATGTTCTCTTCCTCATTAACCGAAATGAACTTCACGGTCCAATTGAATGCCTTGCTGCTTTTCGACCATCATGGTGGTGAAGTCAGTTACCCAACCTCTGAAGAAGTTCGAAATCATACCTACAAATAAATACGCGACAGCAAGTGGTGCTAGAGGTAAACCTAACGTCGTGATACCACTTGCAATACCTAGGTAAACAAATAGCTCACCTGGGTTTACGTGTGGAAATAAGCCATTCATCGAATGACACGAGTACGAACCTGCTGCGTAGTAGCTTGGTTTGTAACGTTCTGGCAAAAATTTACCCAATGAGAGAGTCATCGGGTTACAAAAAATGAATGTGCCGACAACGGGAAGAATCAAGTAGCGAGAGACTGGATTGCTTGCACATCGGCTCGCCAGTCTTTCAACTCGGTGTTCTCCAATAAATGCAATCAATGCATTCATTGCACAGAGTAAGGAAATGAGTAGTGGAAGAATGCCTGTCATCATACCCAGCAAAGTTTCTCCGCCTTTTTGGAATAGTCCGATAAACCATTCTGCTCCTAAAATTATGGTATCCATGTTGTTTCACCTTTTTGTTATTTGGTGGGTGCATTATGCACATTGATTTTCACATTGAAAGCGATCTAATTCACATTATGAAAACCAAATGAAAGATGAATGAAAATCATGAAATGTAAAAAAGAAAGGTATTTTATTTTAAATCTATAAATATCAATGTCTTATTTTGATATATTTTTTTGTTTTTAAATTTAAATAAAAATTTTGGTAATTGAATTGGTTGAGCAAACCAGTTACATTGTCAAAATGAAAATAAAGATCGACAAGTTAAATATTATGAAAGATGAACGCTGCGAAATGAAAGTTTCTCATACAACAGAAATGGTTTGCTCTACAGCACTCAGAATAATGAAAGAGGAGCTAGCACAAGCAAGTAAGCTTGTTGATGTGATTGATAGTAACTTTACTGATGTCTGCCGAGCTTTATGTGAATGTAAAGGCAAAATAATTGTTTCTGGGATCGGAAAGTCAGGGCATATAGGCAAAAAAATTGCTGCCACATTTGCATCAACTGGAACTCCATCATTTTTTGTTCATTTAGCTGAAGCCTTACATGGCGATTTAGGGATGATTGAATCTGAAGATATGATTATTTTTATTTCGAATTCAGGCGAAGCACCAGAATTCAAAATAATGGCTCCCTTACTAGCAAAAAAAGCGGTAACAACCATAGCTATAACTCAAAATCTTGATAGCTTTCTTGCCAAGCAGTGTGCATACCGTTTATCGACTGCGGTTGATAAAGAAGCCTGTCCATTAGGGTTAGCACCAAGTGCAAGCACCGTTAACACTCTGATCTTAGGGGATACACTGGCTCTTACAATCATGACAATAAAGGGGTTTAGTAAGCATGATTTTGCCCTATCTCATCCTGCTGGAGCCTTAGGTAGTAAATTATTACTCACGTTAGATCAATTAATTAGCGATAAACATCAACAAGCATTTTGTAATGCCGATACAAGAATAGCGGATGCGGTAGATCTAATGTGCAACACAGGATTTGGATTGATCGCGATATTGTCGGACAGCAAAGTTTCCGGTGTTTTTACTGATGGTGATTTACGCAGAGCTATTCATCGTTGCGATGACCTGATGTTACCCATTGGTGAGGTGATGACGTCGAGTTTCAAGTGCACATATTCAGACCAACTATGCAGTAGCACGTTGAAATACATGAATGAAAATTCAATAACAGCTTTACCTGTCATTCGACGAGAAAGTGACATCTTCTTAGGTGTCATCAATGTAAGTACCATCCACCAAGCAGGAATTTTGTAGAAATTAAAACTCCAAATACGCGCTAATACAGGTATTCCCCCAAAGCTCCTAATTACCTGTATTAGCCTTTTTATAAAATGCGATAAGAGAGGCTCATTATGTCCGTTTACCTTGATACTAGTGATATTGAACAAATTAAGACGTTATCATATTTATTACCTATTGCAGGTGTCACAACTAATCCAACAATCGTGGCGAAGTCAGGGGTGAAAATGGTCAATTTGTTACCTCAGATTCGAGAGGCTTTAGCTAGTGATGGGCTGATTTTTGGGCAGGTAATTAGCACTAACGCAGATGAAATTGTGGATGAGGCATTAAAGCTCAATCAGATGGTTGACAATTTCATAGTGAAAATTCCGGTTAATATGCAGGGAATAAGAGCTATTAAAATGTTAAAAAGCGAAGGTGTTGCTACCTTAGGTACAGCTATATACACTTCGCAACAAGCCATTTTGGCTGCGCTAGCTGGTGCTTCTTTTGTTGCTCCTTACTTCAATCGAATCGATACACTTACAGGCAATGCTATTGAAACTGTTGAATCTATATCGCATCTACTTTCTTATCATGCTCAGACATGCAGAATCATCGGAGCTAGTTTCAAAAACACAAAACAAGTCATAGAGTGTTTAAGTGTCAGCCAATCTAGCGTGACCATACCTGTTGAGCTTGCGTATCAAATGATGGAGAACCCCTGTGTAAACGATGCAATTAATAAATTCCATCAAGATTGGGTGGATTGCTATGGCTCTTTATCGCACTAGGGAAAATAGGTATCTAAAAAATGAAGTAGGGGTTTAAAACCTCTTACTTCATCTTATTGATAAATTAACTTTAAAAGTCATATGAAGTGTTAGTCTTTCAACTTTATCTGTACCATCAATACGGGATGTCAGATAAGCGGTTTTCCCATACTGGTAGTTATTTGTGAAATGCTAATTTAGCAAAGTCACTGACACGGAATTGTCCATTTCCTCGTTACAATACCACTCCTCAAAATGTAGGCTTACTACTACTGCCTCTATTCCATTGCAATTTATTGCGTTTGCTTACTCAGAAATTGTCCCCTAGTTCAATTACACATTCACTCTGCAACTTACATTTATCGTCTGATTTTAAACTGGTCGACATATTTAATGAGAGTGTCATTTTCTAAAGATAACTGCCTCATATCATCATTAGTGGCGTTCGATTGGACTAGTAATTGTGAAGAGTCGTCCTTTATTCTGACAATTCTTTCACCTATATACATAGAAACAGTTGCTTGTTCTTCAGTTGCAGTCGCGACTGTCGTAGACATTTCGAGAATCGCATCCATTTCAACTTTTAACTTAGAAAATGCATCTGCCGCATGAATGGCAGAAGCAACACTACTTTCACCTTCTTCTTTGAGCAGTTTCATTGTATTACTTGCAGATGTAGAGCCTTCGACAAGCCGGGATATTTGACTTCGGATCTCAGAGGTAGCTTCATGGGTTCTTTTAGCTAACTTACGTACTTCATCGGCAACCACAGAGAAACCACGTCCCGAATCACCAGCTCTAGCTGCCTCAATTGCTGCATTTAATGCCAAAAGGTTGGTCTGCTCAGCGATACTCTGAATGACATCCAAACTAGAAGTAATTTCAGATGCCTCTGTATTTAGACTGTTTACCTTGTTACTAGCCGCTTCCATTTCATTGAGAAGTTTGTTCAATCCATCTCGACTGAACTCCCATTCATTTTCAGCTTTATTGGATATGTCATGTACATTTTGAACACTTGCCGCTGTCCGTTGAGCTACGTGGGATACTTCCTCGACAGTTACTCTCATCTCAGTCATTGCAACTGAAATACTATCCGTCATATGAAGCTGGTTACTCGAAAGTTCGTTAGCCTAATCCATCTTTTGAGTGCATTCAGTAACTAGAATCGTAGAACGATGTACTTGCCCTTTCACCGACTTAATAATTTCATTGAAATTCTGAACCAATGAATTAAAAGCTTTTGATAACTGACTTAATTCATCATTACCTTCTTCGCTAAGCACAATTGCCATATTTTTCGTTGTCGAAAGCTCGTTAATAGCTTTTACCGATTTATCAAGAGGCATTGTTATACTGTTCATGATGACGTAAGAGAGCAATAAAATGGCGCAAATCAGCCCTGCGGCTTCACTCAAACTAAATAAAACTTCTCGTTCAGCTTCTTCGGTCTTTGCTTCTCGTACATCAATCAACATACCAAGCACAGACGTCATCATTTGCTCATAGGCGTTAGAAATTCTCTCTCGCTCTTTCGACCACTTATTTTCATTCCAATCAAATTGATTTTTTTCCAAGCCACTGTAAGAGTTAAACACAGCCCAATAAGTAGAATTAACATCATCCAACACGCCATTGGATAACATGTTCTCCTCATAGATTTTTTTTATATCTGGTGGAGCCAGTTTGACAAATGTTTCCCTATGCATTGATTCCAAAGCACGGTAATGCATTAACTGACCGAATTGGTATGCACTGAAGTTACCCTGGATAGAGTCTGTTATGAGTTGGCTTAATATGCGACTAGCGCTAGCCGCTTTAAACAGGAAAAAATATGCGTTCGTTATCCCGTCAAGTTCATGGTCTCTGCTAGAAAATGTAGCAATATTAGCTAATGAATTTATTAAATAGTCGGATAACCTATCTATATCTACAGCAGTCCAGATAGTGTTGCCATCAAATTCATTTTTATACTGATCTGAATGATCTAATTTTTTGTCAGATACCTTTCGAATATAATCAAGTTGTGTAATCTTTCTTTCTAGATCAACAATGCTGTTATGACCTGAGAATACGCTACCTATCTGTTTTCTATTAGTTTTCAAAAAACGCAAAAATTGCTCTTTTGCTTTATTTGTTTCCGTCCGTTGATTAAGCATAGCTTGCAAATCAACCTGTTCATTCGAACTATAGATATACGAGCGTGTAACCACTTGTTCGTTAGCTAAATGAGCTATTAAAGGCGATATTAGCTCTATGTATTCAGTAGCTACAGACAAAGTCACCATCATCTGTTTTTTTCAATCGCTGCACTTCCCCATTTATAGGAATAAGCACTGATAGCCAGTATCGGAAGTAAGATAATGAGAAGTATCCGATTCTTAATAGATACACGTGATAAAAATTGCATAATAACTACCCAATACGTAGTTGGTCAGTTACCTGACCAACTACTAAAACAAAATCAATTAGTTGAAGCCGACGCACGGTAAATAACCGCATCAGAAATAGCGCGAAATACGTTTACTTCACCAGGTCTCTGATAAAACGCACTACCTGAACTTGAATAGTGTTGTTGATTGTCCAACTTCACTTCCCCACTAAGAACAAACCAGATACATGCTCCTTTGTCTTCGGGGGTAGCCAGTGATTGTCCTTTCTCCAACTTATATTCTCTAAGAGCAAAATCATCCACTGGAACAATATAGTCAGTGCTACCATCTAGACCTTTTATTCCTTCGACCGTCTCTGGTGTAATAGGCGTGAAATCTGTAATTTCTAATAACTCTCGGGTGTCAACGTGCTTTGGAGTTAACCCACAGCGAACAACATTATCTGAGTTAGCCATTAACTCTATGTTTTGTCCCTCTAAGTACGCATGGGGAACACCTGCATCTTGGTATACAACATCGCCTTTAGACACGTACATTAGGTTCATAATGAATATCATTAGTAACCCTGCATCTAGTTCCATTTGATCACGTTCGATTCTCGCTACCGCTCGCATAAACCAAAATAGTGACTCAGATTTTGAAATTTCATTTTGGTTATAGGCTGAGCGATTAGCCTCAATAATAGGCGCAAGTAACTTATCAAGGTTAGATTTTGGTAAGTTAAAGATTAATGATACAAACCCTTTAATCCCAACACCTGAATACAGCTCAACGAGTTCGTGAAGAGACTTATATTTACTTAGCTCTCCCACAGTTTCCGTAACGTTACGGAAACCATGCAACAAATAAAAGTCGGATAACGCTAACATTAACTCCGGTTTGTGATTGTCATCATGATAGCTACGTTTGTCTGAAGAAATCCCCATAGAAATCTCTCTTTTATAACCCTTTTTGGCCTGTTCAATAGTTGGGTGAACTTGTATTGATAACGGCTCGCGTACATCCAACACCTTGAATAAATAGGGTAAACGACACCCATAACGCAAGACTAAGCCTTTACCTAATCGATATTCGGGTGCCGCTTCAATCCACTTAGATAACGGGGAGCCATCAATGAGTGTCGCTGAACCTGACTTGTGGTCACCTAGCCACAATTCCGCTGTAGGCTCATTTCCAAAGCCAGAATTAAGCATCATGGGCAAGTAATGGTAACCACCCCAAGCGTATTGTTTTACCGTACCTTTTATTTCTATCATTTTTCTCTCCTCAAAGTAGTTTCTCCGTGATAGGCACATAAGTGCACACAAAGTCCCCTACAAAAACTAAGTGGTAAATTTGTCTAACTCATGGTGTTGCTGCTTAGATAGAGATAAGAGGTGAGAACTGCGTTCATTTACACTTTCTAATGCACTTATGCTAATTTCCAAACCAGATACAACATCAGCAACTGCGGTAGCGATATGGGAACATGATTGAAATTGCTCAGTCGATGAACGAGTAATAACATCGGTTTCCGATACTAAATCAGATATATGCATATCAATCTGATTTATCACGCTCTTTGTTTCTTGAAGGTGAATGGTGTTCTCCTGCATCTGAGAAGAACACGAGGACATTCCTAGAACTGCAACAGCACTAGCTCGGTTTAAGTTATCAATCATGTTTTGTATTTTATGAGTAGAGTGAGTTGTTTGTTTCGCCAGGTTACCCACCTCATCGGAAACAACAGAAAAACCTCTACCGTGCTCTCCAGCTCTTGCAGCTTCAATAGCTGCATTGAGGGCTAACAAATTAGTCTGATTAGCAATATCATCTATAACCGTGATAATTTGGCTAATTTCTGAAGTTCTATGCTCTACATCAGCTATTGTTTTTGAACTCTCTATGATTCTTTGGTTTAGCTGTTCACTACCACTAACCATGACTTCTACTGAAGTAAGCGTCTGCTCTACAAATTCACGAACAAGGTGCGTATGTCCCATGACCTTTTCAACCGCATCCTGGGTATCTTTGCTGATCTTCTCAAGTTGTTCGGCGGCAGCAGAAATAGAGTGCATAGACAGCATTTGATCACTTCCAGCTTCACACACATTGCCAATAGCTTGGGAGTTTTGTTGGCTTTGTTCTCTTAATGACGAATTGTTATTTTTAACCTGATTAATCAAGGCACTATTTGTTTTGATTACATCTTCTAGCTGTTGTGTAAGATATATGAACTCTTTACTCCAGCCATATGTACGAACTTGTTGCACGTAATCTCCATTGACCATCTTTTCTAGGATACTAAGTACATAACCAATGGGCTTTTTGATCTTATGAGTCAGTATGGAACCAGCGAAAAATACAAATACTACGCAAATTGCAAGTGAGATTAATTGGAAGGAGACGATAGTATCCAGAACATTCGTCACGCTGGATTTTAGTTTTTGATTATTACTATTTACGACAGATATTATTTGCTTTAGATAGTTTGAAAACTCTGCTTTATAGGTCGCATAGTGTTCTTTAGCCTGCTCTAATTCTTTTCGTTTTGTTAGCAATTTTATTTGGGTTGTACTAATCCCAGACTCAGAGAATAAGTACTGTTTTAACTGCTCATTAATACCTTGATAATCACCTTCGTTTTTTAACTCTTCCAGTTCATCTAACAAGTATTCTTCTTCATCCGTTAAATAAGACTCCAAATACTGAATCTGTTGCTGAACTGCGATTGCCTCTTCTAAATCGCTGGTAAACAGAATTCTATTAGACAAAGCTATAGCAGCATTACGTTTCTCCAAGTATGCTTCTATGTCCTTTTGCAAAAACTCGTCTACATCCACCTTCTTCCCCAAAACTCTTTTCAATATTATGTCTGATGAGGCGGTGATGTTTTCTAACTCTTTACGATCTCGAATTATTGTATGATCTATTAACAATATTGCTTTCTTCGACTCCACAATTTGGTCAGAGACGTCTTTCCATGACTGAAGCAATTCCTTTAGCTCCTTCTTGTCAGTCGTGTCAGAAATATGAGCAGAAAGTATGCTTGTCACCAGATTGTCATAGCTCAAATGTAAGCTATTTTCTGCCAAGTCGACCTTAGCGATATCTTCAAGCGTTAGAATGTCGTTAAGTTGCAAATCGATAGCCTGACTTTGATGTTGTAAATCATTTGCTGTCGTATTAAGTAACAGTGAGCTTTGAATAATCTCAGCTAAGCTCTGTTTTGCTAATGTTGACCGATGAACAGTAAAAGCATTAGTCATAGAAAATATAACTATTACGCTTACAAATGCGATAATGACTTGAGTTACAACTTTCATAGCACTTCCGAATTACGAGAAAAGGAGAGAGCAAAGCTCTCTCCAAAACCTAAGACATGAATTTAGTGTTTAGATAAAGCAATTTAGAACCACACTTCGGCTTGAACACCAAAGTTAAGAGTGTCTGTATCACCGTTACGTGTATAGCCACTATCGATTTTCGCTGCTGCTTCATCATCCCACTTCGCGTAAGTCACAAAAGCGCGAATTTGAGGACGTGCCCAGAACCCTGTTTCTAACATTAGAGTTGGAGCAATCGTCACTTTGTAGAAACCGCCGTCTGCACCATCGACTTTGTCTTCTTTGATATGTTCGTAACCCAGTTCATACTGCATCGCGAAGTTTGTTGTAATTTGATTGTGCGGACGCACACCAATTGCGAAGCTGTCTCGGTCATAACCTACAGTTGAAGCATCGCTCCAGTCACTCCATGGAGAGTAATCAGAATCTGTCTGGTAGAAAGCAAAAGTAGAAAGCTCCCAAGAGTCACTTAGGTTTGCTAGGCCATCGAAGACAACACGAGTAGATTTAGTATCTTCAGAGTTAGCAAAACCCCACCCATTTTTGCCCAATGAATCGCCAGAAGCTAAGCCCTGACCATATTGAACCGCGATTCGAGAATAACCGTTTGCTACACCATAGAAGCCATCAAAATTGTAAACGCCTGTAGCACCGAAACCATCTGTAGCTGCACCTTGATGCCAAGAATGCTCTTCCATTGAATGAGCAACAAATTGAACGTCTAAACCGGTATCAGCGATTTTCTTAAACCAAACATTTAGGGATAGATCATCTGAGTAACCTTGAATTGTTGTGTCCGTTGGATTCTCATTATTTCGGTCACTAGGCATAAATGCGTAAATGCCAACGTCCATTTTAGCGAAGCCAACATCAACTTTGTCTACACCGCCACCTGTACCATTGTATTGAATGTATTCCCAGTCATATTGGTGATTTGAAGTATTTGAAGAGCTGTATCGCTTACCCGCCCAGAATACGCTTTCTGGTGAGAACGAAAATCCGCCCATTTCAACAAAACCTTCACGGAACTGAATGTCATGATTATCGCCATCTTGACAGTTCCAGTCAGCCGTACATGTTGTTTCGTGAGTTAGGTTAGTACGAACTTTTGCCCACGTCCCTTCATCAGTAGTAAATTTAAAAGTAGGCAGCAATTCAATTTTAGTGTTCTGTTCGTTCCCAAGACGGAACTTGCCGTAATCGGTAAACAAACCTAAAGAGTTTGAACGAGTGCCGTCGCCGTTCAATAACAATCCGGATTTTAAGTAACCGTGAAACTCAGTAGCCGTTTCCAGTGCAAGTGCAGGTGCAGATGTTACAACCAATCCTAAGATAATGCCTTTCGTTAATTTATTTAATTTCATAGTGTTTCTTCTTATCGTTACTGTAGGAACTTTTTCAAGTGCCATCCCTAGCAAGACCTTTTCTAGTAAGGAACCACTGATGGCAAAAGAACTATATCAAAACAAAAAATGGTAACGTTACGATTTTGATCACTAATTTATCTACTTTATAAAAAATCAGATCATATTTGAGATCCAATTCTATTTTTAGTTTACTTAGAGGCCTTTATTTATCGATTAACGTTACAGATATAATTAAAAATATTACAAAGGTCACAATATATTAAGAGCACGTAGAAGTGCTCTTAATTATTTATTGACTATTTATATTTATTTTTCGATTCAATTAGTTCTATACGCTGTTTAACACAAGCAGCAGAAGTAAGAGGATCGCTTGGAGTATTGATAACGTAATCAACAAGTTGATCGACAGTAGTAGTCAATACGTGGCAACGAGTATCTGAAGATGCATAGTAAATAAACACTTCACCATTCTCACGAGCGATTAATCCATTTGAGAATACAACATTCGATACATCACCAACTCGCTCATTACTTTCAGGAGCTAAGAAATAGCCACTAGGTCGATGTATCACCTTCTTTGGATCTTCAAGAGAAGTCATGAAGCTATACAATACATAACGAAGACCCGCAGCGGTGTTACGAACACCATGAGCAATATGCAACCAACCTTTGTCCGTTTTTATTGGAGCAGGACCTTGGCCGTTCTTAGATTCTTTAATTGTGTGATACGTCTTAGGATCAATGACGTACTCTTGTTCAACAACAGCTCCATCCATGGAATCTGAGAATCCCATACCTATACCACCGCCTGTACCAGCTTCAATAAAGCTATCTTGAGGACGAGTGTATAAGGCATATTTACCATTGATAAATTCTGGATGTAGTACAACATTTCGTTGCTGAGCAGATCGAGTTTTTAGATCAGGAAGACGTTCCCAAGTAACTAGATCAGTCGTACGAACTATACCACATTGAGCAACGGCAGCAGATTCATCACCAGGAGCTGCATTAGGGTCTTTACGTTCCGTACAGAACAAACCGTAGATATAGCCGTCTTCATGCTTAACTAAACGCATGTCGTAAACATTCGTATCAGGTTCTTCCGTTTCAGGAATAACACATGGTTTATCCCAGAATGCAAATCCATCTATACCATTTTCAGATTCAGCAACAGCGAAAAAAGACTTACGGTCATAACCTTCTACACGAGCAACAAGGTAGAATTTTCCATTCAGTTCAATTGCCCCTGGGTTTAGAACAGCGTTAATACCTAAACGCTCCATCAAGAATGGATTTGTTTTAGGGTTTAAGTCGTATCTCCATGCTAACGGCGCATGCTGAGACGTTAATACAGGTTTTTCGTATCTATAAAATAAACCATTACCTGGTTTAACTGCTTCATTCTTATATTCTGTGTTCTTTTTAAACTCAGATTCTAAAAGCGAAAGTCTTTCATTAAAAATTGACATATTAAGCCTTTAAATTTGATCAAATTTCTATTTTTAAGAAATTTAATAGTTAAATTCAATTTCAAAGAGCAAATTCGCAACGTTACGAATTTACTCTAAATTTAGTCAGTTTGGAAAACTTTAAAAAACTTCAGAATTAGTCTTAAGTTCATGAATAAGGTCATCAACTGTCGTATACGCAACTGCCGAATACGTATCAGCAGCACCATAATAAACAGCGATACGCCCAGTATCTGCATCTGCTAATGCAGCACAAGGGAAAGCAACATTAGGTACAAAACCTGTTGTTTCATAAGACTTTTCAGGTGTCAAAATATAATCACGAGTACGATATTTCACTTTCCATGGTTCATCAATATCTAGTAGAGCGGCACCGAAACTATATACAAAGCCATTACAAGTACCCGATACACCGTGGTAAATCATCAACCAGCCTTCTGAGGTTTCAATCGGTATAGGACCAGCACCGATCTTCGTACCTTGCCACCAACCGTTTCCGCCTTTACCCATAACGTGTCTGTGTTTACCCCAGTATTCCATGTCATTTGAATGACTTAAGAACACGTCACCAAATGGAGTATGGCCTGAATCTGATGGGCGATTTAGTAGAACAAACTGACCATTAATCTTGCGAGGGAACAGAACACCATTACGGTTAAAAGGTACGCAAGCATTTTCAAGGCGTGTAAATGTCTTAAAGTCCTTAGTCATACCTACACCAAGAGTTGCGCCATGGTCATCAGTACACCAAGTAACGTAATAAATATCGTCAATTTTAACGACACGAGGATCGTATGCATAAGTTGGCTGGAACGGCTTGCCATCTTTATCTGCCCATACAATTGGATCATGCTCGAATTCCCAGTTTAAAGCATCATTTGAGCGACCTACGTGTAAATGTGGGCGACCATTTTTGTAGTCACAGCGGAACACACCAATGAATGCGCCTTCAAATGGTACAACAGCAGAGTTATATACACGAGCGGCTGCTGGGAATGGGTTCCAATCGATAATAGGGTTTTCACTATGACGCCACATTACGCCATTTTCGTTCGCTGGGCGATCTTGCCAAGGCATGTTAGGAATCGCGTCACCAATAATTTTTACAGACATTTTGTACTCCAATTGATATCTAAATTTAAATCTATTTGCACATTACGCTTCTAGCAGTGCCAAAATTTGTTTTGTTTTTAATTCCACTAGTTCAGGATTAGCTCGCGACTCTACGTTTAAACGAACTACCGGTTCAGTATTCGATGAACGCAAGTTGAAGCGCCATTCATCAAACTCCATACTTATTCCGTCAGTGATATCTGTTACAACAGCGGTATCAATAAATTCATCCCATACACGTTGTACTGCACTCTTTGCATCCTGAACATGACGGTTGATCTCCCCTGAGATTGGATAGCGAGATTGAGCTTTAGAAACGAACTGAGAAAGACTTAGCCCCTGTTTAGAAACAAGTTCTGCAATGAGAAGCCAAGGCAACATACCAGAATCACAATATGCAAAATCTCTAAAGTAGTGGTGTGCAGACATCTCCCCGCCATACACAGCATCTTCTTCACGCATGCGTTCTTTGATAAATGCATGTCCAGTCTTTGATTGAATTGCAACCCCACCTGCTTGAGAAACAATATCGACAGTGTTCCAAGTTAGTCTAGGATCGTGAATAATTTTGGCGCTAGGCTCTTTGTTCAAAAACGCTTCCGCCAACATGCCAACGATATAATACCCTTCGATAAACTGACCGTTTTCATCAAATAAGAAACAGCGGTCTACGTCACCGTCCCACGCAACACCAAAGTCCGCGTTATGCTCAATAACTGCGTCAATAGTCGATTGGCGATTTTCTGGTAGCAACGGATTAGGAATACCATTTGGAAAGCTTCCATCCGGATTATGATTAACTTTAATAAATTCAAACGGTAAGTTTGCTTCAATATTATCAACCATGTGTCCAGCCGCACCATTACCTGCGTTGACTACAATACGTAGTGGACGTAAGCACTCTTTATCCAGATACCCAAGTAAGTGGTCTGTATACTCACATGAAATATCGTAACGTTGCGATTTTTGAGTATACAAAGTGGAATTATTTGATGGGGTATATTCTCTAGACGATACAAGCTCTTTGATATCATTCAGGCCTGAATCACCACTAATCGGTTTAGATTGTTCGCGAACCAACTTCATCCCATTATATTCTTTCGGGTTATGGCTTGCTGTAACCATGATACCACCATCTAACTTAAGGTGGCTGGTAGCAAAATACACTTCTTCGGTGCCTACTAGACCTAAGTCTAGAACTTCTGTACCGCCATCAATTAGGCCTTCACGTACAGATTTAGCTAGTGATTCACTACTCAAACGAATATCGTAACCTACCGCCACTTTCTTAGCGGAAAGAAACTCTGCATATGCTCTACCAATGCGGTAAGCAATGTCTTCATTCAGCTCATCAGGCAACTTGCCTCTTATGTCATAAGCTTTGAATGCTTGGACTAAGTTTTTCATGTTTTACCCTCAAAATCGTAACGTTATCATTTTTGTTTTTTTCTTAGATAGTTTCAAGGATATCTTTAGAATTTAGATTATAAGTGTGATGTGTATTGAGTTTTGACACTGCTTAGAAACTACATAAAAAAAGTCAGCGCTTCTACGCTGACTTCAAATGACACGATTACGATTTTATATTTCAGTAATTTTAACGAGGATAAAGCGTTGTTTTCTCGACATACTGTAGGTCTTTAGGGTCTGTACCTTCAACACATTGCACAATATACCGTGATAGCATTTTTCCGACACTATGGAAGTCCTGTCTTAATCCAGGAATAGGAGGCGTGAAGAAGCTTGGTAGATCACATGTTTCCACAGCTATAATTTGCACGTCTTTACCTATTTCCTTACCTGCATCCTGAATACCAGCCAACATTCCACAAGCACTAATCTCAGAGCCACAAATAATGCCATCAGGAGCATCATCGGATTCCATCATTTTCCTAGCGTATTCACGGTAGTTGTCTACGTCAGTGTCAAAGATAATATCGGTATCCTTTGAAAACTTAATTCCGTGTTCCATAGACGCTCTTTTGACGCCGTAATACTTATGCCAAGCATAAGTATAAACCTGAGATGAACTTAATAAACGAATTCGCTCACATCCTTTATCGTATAAGTAGCTCGCAGCTCTATATCCAATATCATAGTTATCAATATCGACATAAGCATGCTCTATACTCATCTCAGTTTGTCCAAAAGTAACAAAAGGAATACCTTGCTCGTGAAGGTAGGTTACTCGCTCGTCTTGAGTAAGCGTTAAGTTGAAAATAATCCCGCCAGCCAAATTATTCTCTACGGCATATTTCACTGGCTCCAAAGGATCTTGGTCTGGCTCTAATGGCAAAACAGTCAAATGGAAAGGCGTACCTTCTAAACCTGCCGTTAAACCAGCTATCAAGGAAAGTGTGCCTACGTCACCGACAATGTCCCCAGCTTTTGTAACAGGAAGAATGGCGCAAATATTATAGTTAATGCCTGTTCTTAACCCTAAGCCAGATAAATTCGGTCGATATCCTAACTTATTAGCAGCAGCTTTTACTTTGTCTTTTGTCGGCTGTTTAACATCATCACCATCTTTAAGTGCTCGTGATACTGTAGTGACAGATAAACCTGTATATTCAGCTATAGTTTTTAGGGTAGCTTTAGCCATAAGTTTCCATAATTGCCCAAATTCGTAACGTTAAGAAAGTTTCTCATTGATATATGAGTTACTCAAGCTCAAGAGACATAAATTTTAACTCCATCAAAAAAAAACAGGCCTTACGACCTGTTTTTTCAAAACGATAGATTAAATTCGTTCTTCTGTGGCTGCACAGAATATTGATATATTCTGTAGATTTAGGTGTAAATCCAATTTATCACCATTTTTAATCTCTATGTTCGCATCCAGCTTGGCTCTGAGTGGTTGACCATGCATATCAAACTCTGCGAGTGTTTCCGAGCCTGTCATTTCGAATGCATTAATTGGTAAGTTCATTTCGTAGTGACTATTTAAAGGAGACTGCGTTACATGCTCAGGTCTAATACCAAAAATAACCTTACGATCTTCCACTGGCTTAGACGTGAAGTTGTAATCATTAACTGGAATCCACACATCATCTACTAATACACCCCAAATATCGTCTTTCTTATGTAATGTTCCTTTCAATAAATTGATTTGCGGAGCACCAACAAACTTAGCAACAAAGACATTAGCTGGTTGATTGTATATTTGATAAGGAGTACCAACCTGTTGAGGTATCCCTTTGTTTAGCAAAACAATTTTAGTTGCTAAAGTCATAGCTTCTATTTGGTCATGTGTTACGTAGATGATTGTTGAATCTAGAGTAGCATGTAGTTTCTTAAGCTCTAGGCGCATCTCACCACGCAGCTTAGCATCTAGGTTCGACAATGGTTCATCAAACAAAAACACCTTAGGTTGACGCATTAATGCACGACCAATCGCAACACGCTGTCTCTGACCTCCTGATAGCTGTGCAGGAGTACGATCAAGTAAGTGTTCAATCTGAAGCATCTCTGAAACTTCTTGTACTCTCTTCGCAATCAGATCTGCTGGCTTCTTATTAATTTTCATACCGAAGCCAATATTCTCAGCAACCGTCATATGAGGGAAAAGCGCATATGACTGGAATACCATCGCAATATCACGGTCTTTTGGATCAGCAAGTGTTACATCTTTGCCACCTATAACTACTTGTCCAGATGTTACGTCTTCTAAACCAGCAATCAGCCTCAAAAGTGTTGATTTTCCGCAACCTGAAGGACCTAGAAGAACAGTGAATCCACCTGCTTCCATTTCTAGATCGATGTCATTAAGGATGACGGTTTTACCAAAAGATTTATTTAGTTGTTTTACTTCTACAGCATGCATGTTGCCATCCTCGTTTTATACATTCTTAAATTCGGTTGTATAGCTTTCTATCTCAGCAATACGCTTTATCATTTCCAAACACGCTCGTCCGTTATGATAAGGACATTTCCAAGGTTCGACTTTAGGTAAACCCTTATAAGTTTGTCCGTTGCGTTTTACTTTCCAAAACCACTCGCCATTCACTCTATCTTTCAACTGTCGTTGAATGATGTTCCAGCAACCTAAAGCATTATCTAACAACAGAGGAGTATTCTTCTTTTGATAAGCATTGAAAAAGCCCACCATCGCTTCTGCTTGTACCCACCAAATTCGGTCAGAATCTAACAGATGGCCTTCGCGTAATTCATTGAATACTGCTCCATCACAGTCAAGCCCCTCAACACTAGTAACACAAGCCATATCGTAGCTTTGACCAAATACTTTTTCTGCTAGGTCTCTGTTCCTAAGCTGCTTTGCTGCGTCGTCCATTAACCAGGTGCCTTCAATATCGTGTCCATAGGACACATCACCTGAAACGCAATGCCAATCACGTGTGAAGAACAAACCATAGTGAAGTGTTTCATCTACTACTTTTTCAGACATAAGTTGGCAAAGAGCAGATAATTTTGCTTCAACTTCTTCGCTTTTAGTTGCCTGAAATAATACCGTATACGCTTCTAATACATGCAAATGTGTATTCATCGATTTCTCAGCGAGGATACCTTCAGCAGTATCACATACAAGCTGATTCTCAATTGGATTCCAGTGTTTATCAAAAGCCTCTCTGTATCCGCCGTATGTCACATCAAATGCATGCTCTTCAATAAGCTTGAACAGGTTCATCGCAATCTCTACAGCTTCTGTTTTACCAGACGCTAGATAAAACTCACTAAGAGCATAAATAGCAAATCCTTGGTTATAAACATGCTTCTGCGAATCCGTAACGTTACCATTTTTATCTAAAAGCCAATATACTCCACCTTTATCAGCGTCTAGAGCTTTATCTATCATGAATTGATAACAATGTTCTGCCGCAGCAAGGTAACGTTCGTCTCCTAATACTCGATATGCAGAAGAGAATGTCCAAAGAATTCTTGAATGAAGTAACACTGCCTTTTCATGCTCAGTATCAATGTTACCCGTATAATCTGCATAACAGTAGAAACCGCCAAGATGCTTATCTTGCATGTTCAACCAAAAATCAAGAATACCAGTGGCTTCGTCAGTGATCTCAGCCTTCCACTTTTTTAAATCTAACATACTGTTTTCTCACAAATAATTTAATATTCAGTATTGATATTTCAATTCTTCTTTACTAATCCACAGTAAACCGATGGTACAAAACAATGCTGGAGACACGCTAAACAACATACCGACAATAGGGTTGACAAACAGTAGAAGCGTCCCTACTAGAAAAACAATGAACGTCATTACGACGACACGTTTCTCTTCTACCAGTAGGACAACCGCATTTTTCAAATCATCTTTTAGGCCATTAGTTTTATAAATACTTAACTGAACCAATGTGCAATAAGTTAATACCAACATAATGACCGCGATAGGTAACCCACATAACATGACGATTGTCGAAATACCTTCTAGGTTTATGATTGCCCAGTTGATGTACCAAAGAAGAGAGAATGCAGGTAGCAGTAGCGTCAAACCAGCTCTGTTACTTCGGTAAAACTCTTCTCGATAAATCTGCAATGCGTCTGTAAAGGTAACTTTTGCAGTGCCATTGAGATACTTTCGGATCAAATAGCAAACTGTGACTGTTGAAGGCAAAACACCAAACACGACCCCACCCAACAAAGAAAGTACAAGCCAGATGACATTTAGCCAGGCTAAACGTGTAATCCAATGACAAGCATTTATAAGAGAGGATGAGTTCATAATCTATTTACCCTTTTACGGCACCGTTAGTTACACCAGAATAAATTTGCTTCTGAAGCGTAAGAAATACAACGATTGATGGTACTAAAATAATGACAATCCCTGCTGAAATAGTCGTCCACTCAGTACCAAACACCGATGTGAATTTATACAAAGCTGTAGATACAGTAACTTGTGAAGATTCAGGCAAGTACAGTAACGGGAAGTAGAAGTCGTTATAGATAAATATCGTTCTAAGAATAATAATCGTCGCAATCGCAGGCTTAAGTAACGGCAGGATTATCGTTCTATAGATTAGAAAATAAGACGCCCCTTCCATTTTCGCGGCTTCATCTAACTCTTCAGGAATACCTTTCATGAACTGAAGGAACACATAAATCATAACTACATCTGCACCAATATATAACAGTACCACTGATGCTTTGTTGTTGATTAATCCAAGGCTTTTAATCACTTCAAACGTCGCTACTTGAGTTGTAACCGCTGGGATAACCATCGCTACAACATAAGCGAGTAACACAAGCTTTTTGCCTCTAAACTCAAATCGAGATAGTACATATGCCACTTGAGTCCCGAACACAATAGTGAAGAACAGTGAAACCAACAAAATTGTGCCTGTGTTTAAGAACGCTAACCCCAAATCTCCATCAGTGAAGACTTTAATGTAGTTAGTAAAGTTCATAAACGTTTCAGGAAGTCCAACCTTACTTGTATTGTAATACTCGTCTAATGTCTTAAACGAAGCCATTAGTACTGAATACGGAGGAACCA
Source organism: Vibrio sp. (assembly GCA_048259585.1). Classification (GTDB taxonomy): domain Bacteria; phylum Pseudomonadota; class Gammaproteobacteria; order Enterobacterales; family Vibrionaceae; genus Vibrio. The sequence continues at coordinate 182,708 of JBLXHN010000002.1, forward strand.
ACACTGCAAATGATGCCAATGTTAAAGTCATGTACTTGAATAACGCCCAAAACACCCAGGATGGATTAGACATATTCTTTTTAAATCGAGCTTTTTTCATTAAACGCTTAGAACGCTCAACTTTTTCAACTACAAGCTGCTCTTCGTGGGTCATAGTCGTTGTTTGATCTGACATACTACTTTTCCTCTTTAAACAACACTTTTTGAAGAATCATAAACAACACAACTATCATAAGTAGGAGCACAGCCATTGCTGATGCTAAACCAAAGTCATTGAAATTAAATGCTGTTTCCAGAGTTGCCATTACAAAGGTTTTTGTTCCGTTTGCACCTTTAGTAATGATCATAGGGATTTCGAATACTGATAGTGAGCCGACAAATGCCAATAGTACTTGTAAGCCAATAACGAGTTTTATTGATGGTAGTGTAATAAGTCGGAATTGCTGCCAACCAGATGCACCCTCTATACGAGCTGCTTCATATTGGTCTTGTGGTATAGACTGCAATACACCATAGAAAAGGATAAGGTTGAAACCTAAATATCTCCAGATTGACGCCGCTACAAGTGCCCAGTTAACAACATCCCTATCCATCAACCACGGTTGAATCAAGTTATCTAAACCAATAAGTATAAGGAAGCTATCTAGTGCACCATCAACTTGGTAAAAAATCTGAAATACCATTGATGCGGCTACAGCGTTAAGAACAAACGGAATGAAAAGTAACGTTTTGAAAAGGTTTCTACCTGCTAGTTTAGAGTTAACAAGCACAGCGAACCAAAGTGAAAGTACTAGCTGAATAACAGCACCAGCAAAGTAGTATAAAGTTACAAGTAACGGATTAAGCTGATCTGGTTCTTCCCATAAATACGTATAGTTATCCAGTCCAATAAAGTTCTTAACAGGTGCATAGCCATCCCAATCAGTTGCACTCATGTAAAAGAGTTGACTTGCTGGGTAGTAAGAGAAAGTAAACAGCAGCGTAAGCGGAATCGTCAAGAACATCACGATTATTAGCCTCTGCTGTTGCTTTAACGTTAAGTTAAACATATAAGCTCCCAAAAAATATCCAACCAGCTAGCCTTTAATATAGCGTACGGTTGAACTGATTCATCTCATTTTCGAACAAATCTTAACGTTACGATTTTATCATGGCAATCACACAATACTGTCATATAAGGTTAATGTGAATCTGATCAATAAACCAAGGCCTATATCCAGCTCATTTGTGATCAAAGCCCACATATGAAGCACTTGTTAAATGTGATCAATTACTCATTGTCTTACGCCAAAGAACAAATCGAAACGTTACGAATTAAGATTTAAACCTTAGGCGATATCGTCTAGGTGACATACCATAGAATTTACGGAAACGATGGGTGAAGTTGTTTGGATCTTGGTAGCCTAATCTTAAAGCTATCATTTTGACAGACCAGTCTTTGTTCCCCAATAGATCAGCAGCTTTACTCATTCTTAAATGAATTAAGTAGTCTCTAGGTGTCATACCTACAATTTGCTTTACTACTCGATTTAATTGCTCTGTACTTAAGAACACTGAAGCTGCGATATCAGCAACATTCCAATCTAGGTGAAGTTGGGATTCAATTGTATTTAACATGCTAAGGACTCGCATTTGAGTGTCCGAAACGTCGATCTCAACATTAGAGAGTATTTTAACCAACTCACTCAGCATCATTTTTCTAAATGCTGGCCTTCCACCAATTTCGTTATAAATTAACGATACAAGAGACCAAACAGATTCGGCAGCATCAAAGTTTAAGACCGGGCGAAAGGACTTACCTACATTCGTCCATCTTTCAACATCATTAAGCAATATCCAAACCATATTCCAGGGCTTTGACTGATCGTTTAGTTCAAATCGAAAAGGCTTACCTGCGGGTAAGAAGGTTATTGTATTCACACTTATTTCAACAATGGATTCAGGAGTATTTAAAACACCACCGCCATCAAGCGTTATTAGAACTGTGTGCACTTCAGGAGAAACCCTTTCAACGCCATACCCATTGTTCAGCTTTGCTAAGCCTGCCATAAAAATATCAAATTGTTTCATTTCAGGTATATCTGACAAAACGAGAAAGCGTTCCTGGCATTCAGGCGCTAGAAATACGTCGTCTTTCCACTTTCTCGCTAACTGAGCAGTATCGCTAATGACAGATTTGCACAGGTTTTCATTTGTTTGGAACATTTCGTTTTATGCCTCAGCAGCTTAAAGTTCAACAGTCTCATTTTCTTATCAAGGTTACCAATTTGTCATGAATAGAATCTACTTAACACCAGAAACTTCTAGAATTTTGTCGAAAACAATCAAAATTGGTGTTCCCGTAGCATTTCAAAGTGCTCTAGTAGCTATTTTAGCTTTAGCTGATGTATTGATGGTTGGTAACTTTGGTAAAGAGGCTACAGCAGCAGTAGGTCTCGCTTCTAAGTGGCATTTTGTCGCTATTATGATAATGGCGGGCCTTTCAACCGCTAGCAGTATTCTAGTTGCCCAATATTGGGGAAAAGGTGATCGCAATACCACTAAAGCTGTAACCTTGATTGCGGCTAGGACTGGTGTTTGGATTTTAATTCCAGTCACCGCGACTTTTATCATATTTTCAGATTACATTCTTAACCTTCAAACACGAGATATAGATGTTATCGCTTTAGGAAGCGATTATCTAATCTATGCTTCACCAGTATTGATACTTACTCATTTAGTAATTGTTCTGGAATCAACGCTAAGGTCTACAGGTGATAGTTTTAGTCCCTTGGTCATTGCAGCAATTACAATAGTCATCAATATCTCTCTAAACTACTGCTTAATTAACGGCATCTATACTTTAGAGCCTATGGGGGTAGCTGGCGCGGCATTGGCCACTACTATATCTAGAGCTATACAAATCATTATATTTCTCGGCTATTTGGAATTCAGAGAACATTGGCTCAAAAATACCGATATCAACAATCTGAATGTTAAAGGTCTACATAAAAAATATGTGTCCTTGGCGATACCAGCAGTTTCTGGTGCTGTTCTTTGGGCTATTGGAACCATGCTGTATCAAGTCATCTTTGGGCATATGGGAACTCTGGAGCTGGCAGTCTTTAGTACTCTAGGACCTTTTGAATCGTTATGCTTCTCACTATTTTTCGGTCTATCTGTAGCGTGTTCAGTGATAATTGGACAACATCTTGGGCGTGCCGAATTCAATGATGCTCAAGCTGTATCGAGACTCTTTACAAAAACATTCGCGATATTGGGTATCGTAACAACAGTTATCTTACTGGTACTTCAACCTTGGTTCTTATCGGCTTTAGGTTTAGACACCCCTGACTACACATTACTGTCTAAACCAGCGATGACATTACTCAGCATCGCTGTGAGCCTTAAAATGCTTAACATGGTAATTATCAACGGTATATTACGAGCAGGCGGTGAAAACAAGTTTTGTTTGCAGATGGATTTTGTAGCCATGTGGATGTTCGGTCTTCCATTTACAGCAATTGCAGCCTTTATATTCCACTTGGCCTTCGAACAAGTTTACGCGATGATGTTATTAGAAGAAGTAATTAAATTGACTTTGTGTTGGCGTCGATACAACAAGAATTTGTGGTTGAAGAACTTAACCGAACTTGCTTCAGCTTAATTACAGTTGGCTTATTCATTTAATAAACTCATTTTTGGACAAAAGCAAGTTAGTTTTATTGCTCTAATATGTTTCGTTCAGATTAGGATAAGTATGTTAAAGCTAAAGAATTCATCGTTTGATATAACAAAATCACTTCTGTCTATGTAATTTGGCTAGGGGTAATAGCTACCCCTAGCATATATACAATAATGCCAATATAACTACCAACTAACTCTCTGTTGGATAGCGCTAGTTATAGGATCATATGTACCTCGACCATAACTGCGTATAACTGCATTTACTTTTGTCGCTTCACCAATAACTTCCCGAATTTTTTCAGTTGCCGAGTGTGAGGCGATGACAAGCCATCCACTCAAACAAATATCATCCAATTTAGGTGGTTGTCGAGAAATAGGACCATCTTTCCAATAGATGCTCTCAACCATTGTGTCACCCTTTTGGTCGACCCAGCGAAAAAGCCCTTCCTCTGACATTGACCATCCTAAATAAAATCCTATAGATGGGTTTAATGCTAACCATTCAATACCTCCGTGATCAATGTATGAACCTGTACCATAAATGACCAGTGATGGCTCATCAGTAGTAGTGATTCCAGGGTACTCAATAGCTGACCAATACCTTATGCTTGGGAATAAACTGTAAGGAGATTTAATATCTACATCTATCTTCCATTTAGGATGACAGACTGTAGATATGCGAATTTCCGTTGGCAAATCCCAATCTAACCAGCTCCAGGTTGTAAGTTCCCCTATAATTTGTTTTTCAGTGTCTATACGATCAACAAAATGTGTAATACCTTGTTCAATATCTCCCAACCATTCATCGTGATTATGAGGTATATCTCGATCTTTTACTTTCGGTACAACAATACACTCAGGTCTAATAGCGGGCTCAAGATCCAATAACAATTCATCACTACGTTTGAAAATATCTCGCAGAACATCAACTCCTTGAGGAGGGATTCGCCCTGCATCCAATAACTCGCATACCACATGAGAGAGTGCTAGCTTTGCCACTTTTGGTCTCAGCCGATGGTAGGTCAGCTTGAGTCCTATCCCTTCCAACCAGTTTCTATATATTTCCTCAGCCTGCTTATTCCATTCATTCTCTGGAATCAAAGTTTTCATAAATTCACAAACTCTGTAGGCTAAATTCTCGAACGGTACGTTTGGACATATCAGCTACAAGCTTAGCTTCAGTCATCAAAGGCCTAAGCAACTCAATCGGGTCATCAACATCAGGAAGTGTTTCTCCAGGACGGATAGCTGAAAAAGGAATAGCTTCCTTTTTATTATTTATTTTTGGTAACTCCAATTCATATATCAAAGGTAACTTTGAGCGTTCATGTGGAGGTAACCTGCCTTCGATTTCTAGCCTACTAGACAAATCCAAGGCAATCATCCTCACACTAAAGTCTTCCGAAGCACAGAGTGAAGATATTTCCAACTCAAATTGAAGAACAAACCCTTTGAAATCCTTTGCTAAGCCACTTAACAAAGACACTACTTTTACCTGCGTCAACCCAATTTTGTCTATTCTACGAGCTACTTGCCTAAAAATCTCTGGCCAATTTGCTTCAATTTCAACCAAATCAACGATTGCCTGATGAGCCATAACCCCCAATTCAGGAATAGCGACATCAAGCATATCGAATGCAAATTCAATGAGTAAATTAGCATTCCTCTTCTCACCAATGTCATCTAACAATGCTGGTGGATTCTCAGCACCTTGTTCAAAAGCGTCTAGCTGGTATACATGTTCTTTGATTTCCTTCCAAATGGGCAGGACATCTTTATCCTCAAAGAGGATATCGACAATTTCTGGTAAGTTCCAAATTAAACTGCTTGGATACCTATATTCACCAATATAATCATCAACTAAACAAACGAGCGCTTTAGGGCGCCACTGTTTAGCATCAATTTCAACAAGGGCTCTAAATATAGACTGCCTAGAACCTCCATCCCAATGCAGATCCCAACCTTTAGCATCTGAGTTATCGAATAAACCTTCTAATAAATTGTTCGCTTTATCCACTTCACCATGTGAAGACAATGCTCCAGCAATACAAGAAACAACATTATTATCAGGCTTAACTGGCTTTAAGAGCTTATAGAGTTCCTCTAATTGAGGGACATTCATACCTTTTAAAAAAGGTTGAATTAAGTTCATCCAGCGGAAGTATTCAACGGATTTTATATTTCGAAGAAGCAGAAAAAGGCTTTCAGAAGAATTTACTTTCAGTTGAGCCTCTTCTTCTGTCAGTTTTTCCCCTGTATTTAGTGTCAGAGAAGGTTCATGAGTAACATGCTTTTCCTGGGGAGTAGAAATCGCCATTGAGGCATACAAACGATTGTCCAACCCCGCTTCCCTGACGCCAAGCGCTACCCCCTCTAACCACGGGTAACGATTTGAAGGCAATAAGTGTGTATTGATAGATGCAATAAGCTTTTCTATCTCATCCGTCACCCCATCATCAGAGGATTGACAGGTCCGAGACACTAATTTTTTAGACAGATCAGAAGGATTGTACTCTTCGAAAGGGAGCAGCAGCTTTCGCGTCATCACTAATATTTCTTTCAATGACGGACTAGAGCCATCAAGCAATCCACACAGCACCCCTGTTAGGCCCGGAGCATACTCAAGCCCTTTATTATCGAATAACCACCTCAAGAGCTTTAAACCATATCTCGGATTCCAACGAGTGGTCATAGTGATGAGATCAAATCCTGCTTCCTGCGTACCACGACCATTTCCCGACTGTTCCAAATCTACTAACGCCAAAGAAAATCGACATATTTCACCGTAGGCTAAATCAGGATATTGACTGATCAACTTACCTAACCACGATACCCAATGGGAAAATTGCCTGTCTTTCCTATGATATATTCCAAAAGAACCCTTGAAGATTTTTGGTAACAGGCTAGCCGCTCGATCTGGTTTACCAATCGTTGACCACATGATAGAAAGTTCATAGTACTCAGACATTTTAGAGTGAATGTCGTCAAAATCGGGGATCTCTTTTTCGATTTGATCCAGTACGTCAACTAAACCAACCCTGCTATATCCTTCCTTATACAAAGTGAAAGCAATCTCTCTGCGCCAGCCAGTCGGCCAATACCGTTTATCCCAATCTTTTCTAAACGCATCGGCTAAAGCCAAAATACAATCATGTCCATGCTGAGCAGCAGCCCTTATTGCGAAGTTAAAGTAATCAACAGCGGCTGATTCGAACTCATACCACCCAATCCAATCCCTTGTTTGATCATAAGGCTTTCGTAACAATTCAAATGATGGCTTTATTTCCTGAACAATAAAACTTGGTAGCAGCTTCTCTCCAGCCCAACCCCGTCCCCAAATGCTTGAAAACCTCACTAAAGCACGTTCAAATAAGACGTTTCCTGTATACTTTTTTTTGCTTTCATTTGGAACCACCTTAACAGGATCAACATCTTGTCCCAGGGCTGCTCGTAGTCTGTTAAGACGAATTCTATCTGTGAATGTACTTAGGTTCTTCCATTGGCCATGAACACCATATTTATAAAGTTTTGGCTGTTCAAATTTTTCAAACCATTCTTTAGTTTTTTCTATATTTCCATTGGATCTGTAATCCAGTTCAGTAACCAACAACTTTTCTGAAAAATCCAAGTCATTATTTTCAGACCAATCAATGACAGCCTCGAATGCGGTGTCTATCAAAGCCAATGGATATTGGTTAATGCATATGGAGACACATAAATCTATAAGACTATCAAAGTGCTTCCTTTTTTCTGACAAGAAATAGAAAAGCTCAGTTATTTTTTCTTCGTCTTTTGTTTCATAGATACCATTGACCAACCGTCTCATTAAGCGAGCATGTAGGTCTTCATCATTTCCACTCCATGATCCCACACCATCAACTTCACACTTCGTTTGGTGTATAGTTGAGACAAGGTCGCTTAGCGGCATGAAATAATGAGCTACATCAGCCCATCGTTTCAAATCTTCAGCTCCCCCATGATGCGGATCAATAGCGTCTCCACCTGACAAGTAACTTAGCGGCTCAGCAGCTTCAAAGACCCTTTTAGCTTCATTAAAGAATTTGTTCTCAGCTAGAACTTTAGAAAATTTGAGTGCTTCTGAATCACTTACCCTTAGCAGCTCACCATCGAATATGTAGCTAAGCGCTGAACTTACCCCCTCTGATGAAAATAAGAGATCAAGTATATCAACCTCATTAAGGGCGTCTCTTCGCTCTCTAAGCTCACTTTCAATTAAGAGACATCTCACTACGGCAAGCGGATCATTCAGCTCCTTAGCCGACAATAGAACAGCATCAATATCATCTGTTAAACTCGAAGTATTCCGAAGATTAAAGAACTGGTCTCTAAAGTAACTTTGAGTTCCTGTATCAATTACAGCTTGCATCTGCCGAGCATTAAAAAGGTGGTAAACTGCCTCCCACCGCATTGGATCATTATTCTCAGACGATTGAATACAGTGTTTAGCTAATACCTTGTGATATTCAATATTTTTTGAATCATCAAAATTACCAAATAGGTTTCGGCACGTTTTATCTAAAATAAACTGTCGAAAACTGTTATGAAAAAAGCGCCAACTTACATCACTATCCTTCTTGAAATAGTGGGCTGCACTTGAAATAAAAGCGCGAATAGTTGAATGATCAGACCATTTCTCAAGCACGTGAGTATTTATTGGCACCCTCAATCTTGACAATAACGCAAGCAAGTCAACAAGCTTCTGATTACTCTCTATTTGTCGCCAATAAACTGAATAGCTTTGCTCAATATGCCCTTGGTAAAGAGGGAATTCATCAATAGCTTCATCATAACTCCCACCCGAGCCGCCAGTAATAAACTGCAGCAAATAAACCAAAGATAGTGGGTGCCCTAATGACTTTTCAAAAATTTTCTTCTTATTATCATCTGTTAGGTCGGAACAGCCTGGCCATTCGTTTATGGCTGCATAGACATTTGTCCGAGTAAGAGGAGATATAACAATGGTTCGACTTCCATGGCTGATATGCTCCTTTATCGTATCAGAAAGATCGTTCAACTCTAGCGTTTGACTACCTAGAACAAATATCACTCCATCAGGTACGGTGTTCGGGAGAGGCAAATCTGACAACAAACTCTGTAATGGGTTTTGTTCTCGCTGAATATGATCTAACCCATCAACCATTATGATGGTGGTTACGCCATCATTTTTCCATTTGTCATGGGCTTGTTGAAGCTGCTCTCCTAACAATGATAGGTACTCTTCTCTTGAGCCTGGCTGCCCGGAGCTTGCACCACGAAAGCCGTGATTTCTTAGCGATAATGTGATGTCATGAAGAAAAGTCGACGCTTCACCACGCCCTTGGTAGGTACTATCGGGCACATATGCATAGTATCTAACTAGTTTATATCCTGCTTTATACTTTAAAGTATGCGTAAGCGTTGTTGACTTTCCTGAGCCAGGACTTCCAAGCAATGCAATATAGCCTTGCTTGGTTTGTGATAAAACATCAGATATAGAACCAACAGTCTCTTCAATTTCTTGATAAGTTCGATCGATAGGAAACTCATGAACAAACTTATGCTTAAACCTATCACTCCACGCCAACCTATCTAACATTTCATCTTTGGACAGCTCAATAATTCGACGTTCACCTCCCGCCATTTTCGTCAAAAGGTTATATATCTTTTCAATATCTTTTTGCTTTCTTGCCTGACCTTGATTAATTATAGGGATATCTGCTGGTCGCTTATAGTTGAATTCAAGTTCACAGTTACGAATGAAATTCAAAAATTGGTCATCATTAAATTTTGACCGTTTCTGTAGATCCAACAGTGCCTTTTGCCAGCACACGGATACTGTATCTAAGCCTGCTTCACACCATCGTCTATCAAACCAACATTCTTTTAAGAAAGATTGAAAATGAGCATGTTGAGGAGCCGTGTCGCCTAAAGGAATTTGAGCTTTAGAGCTTGAGCTAGGTACTGATTTATGAAGCAAATGAACTTTTACAATTCTATCTGTATTATTTGTACTTAAGTGCTTCCATCCCTCTGAAAGTTGCCTGAAAAGGCTAAGCTTCTCATCTCCCTGCTTTGTCGAACTATCCCTTACAAAATCTGCATAGCTAATTGTTCCAACGTATTCCGCCCACTTCACCTGATACGCATCAAGCTTACCAGTAGTCGCAATCAGTATGTCATCCAAGCTTCCAGCATCAGGATCAGCGACTCGAAACCATTCAAGACTTCCATCAAGCAAAGCTTCATATATTAAGCCTGCTGCTATTTCATACTGCGGAACATACCCCAGCATTGCAGTGCGTTCACCGTCACCTGAATTAATACTAGACACTATAAAAATGATTCCTTAAAAACAGTGTTACACGTAGCCTTTGATACTTAATCAAACCAATACGACGAAATAGTGGTCGGACTTCTTAAAGTCGAGATTAACTCTGATACATCACGCTTTCTAGACGTATTTTCCATTGTTTGTATCCAGTCCATCTTGCAATCACAAGCTATGAAACTCAAGGCGCATCAAATTATTGTGTGAAACGAGAAAGAGTTTCAGAGCAAAATACCGAAATTTCCGCATAGTACGCTATTTAATGGATTAAGATAATTTGGTCTAATGCGGTACGCTTAAGGTGACTGGCTCGTTAGGGTTAAGAAGGTTTGGGGCATATTTTGAGTTTAACACTAGAGAAGCGCACAGGGTTCATTCTCTTTTCCTAGATGTATGAAAGCCAAAAGTCTGATGAAAATTAGATTCAGGTCTAAAAGCTAATTAACGCTACATTAGACAGCAAACACTCTCATAGCCTTTTTTAACTAATCTTAAATTTTCCGGTAACCGTTGCGAGATCAGTTGATGTACTACCCAAGCGTTGGCTTAAAGTGTTGGACTCAACAGCATCCCTGCTAAGTTGTTCAATCAACGTTTGTATTACTTCTAAGTTTTTACTTACTTCATCAGTAACCTGACTCTGCTCTTCTGCCGATGTAGCCATCAACGTATTCAAGTCATTAATCTCACTGACCGAAGATGTCACAGTATTTAAGGACTCCATCACTTTATGAGTATTATCTGCTGTCAATTGACAACTTAACCTGGTCGAATCCATCTGACATACAGCATTTTCACTCGCTTGCTGTAATTTTCCTAACATACTGTTTATCTGCGATGTACTTTGCTGGGTTCGTGCAGCCAATGCTCTTACTTCATCAGCAACAACTGCAAAACCGCGTCCTTGCTCTCCCGCTCGAGCGGCTTCAATTGCTGCGTTCAATGCTAGTAAATTCGTCTGCTCGGCGATATCACCAATAATTTGCAGAACAACGCCTATGGCTTTCGTTTCAGTGCTCATATCCGAAATCGTCTCTGACATTCGTGTAATATCAGACTCTAGCTTTACAACACTTATTTCAGCGTCATATACCGCTTGTTTAGAGATATTTGCAATATTATTTGTTTTCTCAGTTAAGTTCGCCGCAGTTGACGTACTATTTGCAATAGATCCAGCGGCAATTCTCATCTCTTCGATAGCAGAGATAACCAGTTCTGTTTCTGTTACGTGTGCCTTTAACATGTTATTGTGCGCTTTTGACTTTTCCATCATTTGAGCAACAGCCCTATCAATAGACTGAGACGAATTTAAAATATCTACAAATAGAATTCTCAACTGTTCTATAAACTGATTAATGGAACCGGAGATCTTGCCAATTTCATCTTGTGACTTAATCTCTAACTTTTGGGTCAAATCTCCAGAACCCTGAGATAAACTTGAGACAACAAGTTGTAAGCGCAATAAAGGTTTAAACGCATAACTCAATACCCAGATTGAAATGGCTATAATAATTAACGCACTAATAAGCAAAGCTAATGTAATCATATTATTCAAACCATTCGTGTTCTGTTGGATTGTATCAAGATTAATATAACCTGTTAATGTCCACACTTGATCGAGAAACTTAATTTCCCGCTTTATTGGAATTAAATTTCCGCTCGTTTTATTGGAATAGATAGTGACATTATTTTGAGATATCAACTCCAGATAGCTTCCTTCCAACTGAAATTTTCCTAGTAAAGATTCAAAGTCGCTCAAATCTATATCAAAGAATGTTGTCGATCTATCTCGATGCTTTACGATAATCGTCATGAGCGGCTTACCATCTTGAATCATTACCGGCAGTATCTTAACGGGTTCATCTAGACTCTCAGCCGCACGAATGAAAGGCTCGGCGTCTTCGTCGCTTAAGGTTCCATTGTTATCAAAAACAAAACCTTCAACAATCTTAGTAATTTTTTCGAAACCAGAATTTTCCTGAACTGACTTAATATCAATAACGCCAATTTTTAAGTTTTCCGCCATTGATATTTTAGCGTTAAGTTCACTATTTAACTTGTCTTCAACCAAAGTAATATTATGACGAATATTTTCCGTATCAGACTGATGAATATAATCCTTAATAAAATGGTTAACACTAAAATAGGAAACCATAATAGTAAAAGAGATGATAACTATTATTAAAAATATGATCTTAATTTTAAAAGATACATTTTTCATACGAATCACGCCTAATGTGAATGTTTAAGTTAGGAAATTAGATAAAAATAACCTCAAACATATCGCTGTTTGAGGCTACTAAATTAGTATTTAATATCAATACAGGGTATAACAGCGCCTTTGTGCTTCACCTAAGCTATTTTCGCCACCGATGATGTACATGCGCTGTTCGGAAGAAACAGAAAGTCCATACGCTAACCCTTCACCAAATTCACACGCAAAGCTCCAACCTTCGCCATCGAACTTCCAAACCTTATTAGTGAAGTGCTTTTTGAGTCCTTGATGGGTATAGAGCTTTCCTTGCTTTAAGTTATTTTGGCTACCAATAAAGTATGCACCACCATAGACAAAAATTTGATTACCCAATGTCTCGACAAAATGGCCAGCCAACCCTTCATGTTCATAGTCCACGGATGCAATTGATGAACATAAAACGCTCTGATTGATTGCAGTATTCGAAAAGTGATATTGCTTAGTTTGCAAACTTCTCAAACCGGGTTTTACCTCCCCTTCAACGAGGGCAATAACATCCCCCGACTGCGTTATTCCTGCACCGCAGTTTGCTAAAAAAGTATTTTTTCCAATGATTGACCAGTCGTTACCAGCAGGGTGAAACTTCCAAATATCTTGGTTCCAGCCATAAGCCGCAACATCTTGCGACATAAACTGGGTGAGCAGCTCACGATGTTCCTCTGGCGAGGATTGAGGATCGACTTTCGACAGCTCTCTAACAAATTTATCGAAGGTTTCTTTGCTATAGCCGCCGAAGAAAACAATTTCGCCTGTACTTAATGCCGTACATGAGGCTCCGAGAAATCCAATCGGTAATAAGCATTCCAATGGTTTCCAACTATTCTCCACGCTATTGAACTCATAGCCGTCCAGTAAAACGGTGGGGTGATGGTTTCCTACCTCAATACCCGCTCCTGAAAATACGTAGAGTTTGTCATTGCATACCGTATATGCTGCGTCTTCACGAGCACAACCAGGAAACTCTGGTGCAGACTGCCAATTTAATTCTGGCTTATCCAAATCAAAATAAAAAAACTGCTTTCCTGCGCTCCCCAGACCAACATATATTTTACGGCCAAGTAAACCGCCCACACCATGCTTAATGCCGACCGGAAGGTCGGCAATAGCGTCGATAACTAACGACATAAATTCCTCTTGTTTTAATCAGTCACAACCACTATTGAGCCGTTCCAGGCCAACATATAGACTTTTTTGCTTTGGCTACGGTCATTTTTCTCTCCACCCACAATTAACACTCCCTGTTTCGTTGTAAATGAAGCGCCATAAGCCAACCCTTCAGGAAGGTTGTTAACGGTTGACCACAGCCCCTCTTTCTCTACATAGATTTCTGGGTTAAATGCCTTAGCTAGCCCCGAATGAGCGAACATGTTTCCGCTTTCAAACGCGGCTTTTGCGCCATGAAAGTTCGCACCACCAGCAACAATCGTCACGCCATTACTCATACCTGCAAAAGCTCCAGCAATCCCCTCTTGCACTGTTCCGGGTGTAGGTGCAGGTAACGAATGTAAACTGGTCCACGGCTGTTCTTTACCATACTGGTATTGCTTAACTTCAGCGGTTCTTAACCCAGGCTTAATCTCACCACTTATTAGTGTTGCTGTGAGACCATCAGTAACTAGCGCGCTCCCACAGTTAGCAAAATAAGGTGACGTTCCCACGGTGCTCCAAGTTTGCGTCTCTGGTTGGTAACTCAATACATTTCGGTTCCATCGATAATCGGCTGGTTTCATTCCCATATAGTCATCGACAATTTTTTGCCAAGCCTCTGGAGAAGCTTTCTTATCGGTGGTCGTTACATCATGCAAGTAGCTATCGAAGTACTCTTTGTTGTATCCGCCAAAGAAGATGATTTTTTTATTGTCAGGCGAATAGGAAGAAGCTCCTAACAAACCTACTGGAGCAGAGGTATTTACTTGACCCCAAGAATCATTTTGGGCGTCGTACTGGTAAACAGTATTGAATAAGATGGGTGAAATATCTGACTCGTGAACTTTACCCGAACCGCCAAACACATAGATTTGCTCACCAACAACGGATGCTGTTGCACCGCTTCTGGCAGAGCCAGTGAAAGATGCTTTTTGCTGCCACCCTGCTGACAAATTCTTCAAATCAAGCATGTAAAATTGCTTACCCGCAGAACCCAGCCCAACAAAAATTTTATCTCCCAACTGAGCACTGATTCCATTTTTGATACCAATGGGTAGATCTGGCCAATGGTTATCAGCGTAGGCGTTGATACTAAAAACAGTAGATAGTGCAAGCAAAGGTGTACAAATTAAGTGGGTCTTTATCGTCATTATTTTTTCCTTGTTAATTTATGAGCCGTACTGCGTGATATCTACCACTAGCCTGATGGCTGTTAACCACCTGTTTTGTTTAAGTTTTAGACTTATTATTGATCAATGAAAAAATATTTCTTTGATCAATGTAACAATAAAAAATATTTTTATTTAAATATATAAAAAAGGCCCATATAAAATGAGCCATTTCTAAATAACAGTTAAATCAATAAGATAAGTTAGTCCATTAAAGGAAGAACAACCTCCGCAGTCTCAAAGACTGATTCTGAATACTCAGGATATATATCTAACAACGTATTAATCAAAGCATCAACCAACAAAAGCGCTCCGACTTTAGAAGAGAATGCCCCCCCCGTCAGCGGACCTTCAGGGCGTGCAGCAACGAGCATTTCATCTGAAATGGAGGACAACGGGCTATGGCTTATATTGGTCAAAGACACCACAGGGACACCGCGCTTGTGCGCCTGAGAGGCAGCATGAATCACCTCTTTTGTCGTCCCTGAACTTGATACAGAAAACCATATATCTCCGGTAGTACTTCTACGCGCACTCATCGCTGCCAGATGAGTATCTTCATACATAATCGCTTTCTTACCGATTCGCACTAAGCGATAAGCAAAGTAACGACCAACGATGCTAGAAGCACCCACTCCCACACAACCAATAAATTGTGCTTTATGGATCAGTTCACAAATACGTTTCAATGATTTCCTGTCAATCAATTTTGCCGTATCAAGCAAGCTCTCTACCGCACTTTGCGCAGATACATCACATATATCACCATCGATCTTAGGCTGAGAATTATTTGCAGACTGACTCAAATCAACTGCCAATGCCATCCTAAAATCTGAATAGCCTTTGTACCCCATATCACGGCAAAGACGAACGACAGTCGCTTCGCTCGTTTTTGTATTTCGAGCTAAATCAGTAATGGTTTGATACTGCACATCATGCGCATTTTCTAACACATAATCAGCAACCAATCTGAGTTTCTTACTTAACGGTTCAATATTTGAACGCAACCGAACCAGTAAGTTTTTAGGCAAATTCACGGGGTATCCTTAACAATAATTTGGCTACTCATAAAGTATCAAAGACCACAATCTATTAATACACTATCTCAATGATTTGTTTCTAAATTCTTAAATTCAAGGAGAGCATTACTCCCCTCGTTGATAAGAATTAAGACAAAGACATGAAACCAGCGTCTTTCATCTTAGCAAGTACGTCCGCTTTTTGTTTATCTGTTAACGAACGAATTGGCTGACGAGGGTTACCGGCATCAATACCATGTAATTGCATCGCGACTTTACCGGCTGCAACACCGCCGTATTCAACCAGCACGCGAATAATCGCAATCACTTTATCCATTAGTGCAGCGACTTCATCATGCTTACCCTGATTAAACGCTTCAATAATTTTAAGATATAAAGGCGCTGCATAGTTGTATGTACTACCTACAGCTCCAACAGCTCCTACAGCAAGCCCCGCAGGTAAAAACTCATCCACACCAAATGGTACGTCAAACTTACCATTAGATACTCGCACACAACGCTGGTATTCATACAAATCTGCATTGTTAAACTTAGCACCAGATAAGTTTGGTATACGCTGCTCACCTTTAATTAGGAACTGTTCTAAATCTAAATTTACACCCGACATTCCTGAATGGTAGTAATAAAAACCTTTGGAAGGCGCTGCTGCTGCAATTTGAGCACAGTATTCTACCAAGTCATCAACACTACCAGGTTTAAAGAAACAAGGACCAATCGCAGATGTAGCTAAAATATCTAACGTTTCTGCATGTTCAGTTAAATCAATAGAATCAACAATACTTAAAGCACCCGTGTGCAAAATCAGATCAAGTTTACCATCCGCCGCTTTTACCCATCGTTCGGCAATTGCTTTACGCTCTTCAACCGAGCAGTGGATACCTTCACCAGTCGTGCCACAAACGTAGGCACCTTTAACACCCTGCTCAATCAATAGCTCTGCGATTTGGTCGATTGAGCCAAAGTTAACCTTATTGTCCGCAGTAAATGGAGTATGCGGAGCAGCAATTAGGCCAGTTAGTTTTTTCATTTTATTTACCTTAATCATTTAATATGCAATCGCTAAACTACTGTCCGTAACCTAAGAATATTTCAGGTAGTAGTAGAGTGAATTGAGGGAAAACAGCAACCAATATCAATACAATGAACAACGGTACAAGTAGTGGGATAACACCACGAGTTAACGTATGAAACGGAATATCGCCAACACGTGAAACCACGTACAGAGCCATACCCATTGGTGGAGTTAAAATACCAATCATCAGGTTTAAGATTGCCATAACACCAAAGTGTACAGGGTCAATACCAACAGCTGCTGCAACGGGAACTAAGAAAGGCACCAGTAATAATAGTAGAGCCAAAGATTCAATAAACGTACCCAAGAACAACAGCAGCAAGTTAATAAGAAGCAACAGAACTAATGGATTATCACTAATTGTCAGGAAGTAATCAGCCAGCATCTGAGGTAATTGCTCACGAGCGACAATCCAACCGAATACGGTTACACCCATAACCATTAACGCAACAACCGCCGTCGTGTTTACCGTTTCTTTTAGAATATCGACCAAGCTACTTAAAGTAAGCTGTTTATATACAACTAGCCCTAGGAATAAAGCATAAAGTGATGACACCACTGCGGCTTCTGTCGGAGTAAACTTACCCGAGAAGATACCGCCGATAATGATAACGGGAGTAAGCAATGACAAGAATGCTTCTTTAAATGACTTTAGCTGTTCACGGCGAGTTGCTTTAGGCAACGTCATGTAGCCACGTTTTTTACAGATAAAGTAGCTCATAACCATTAACGCTACGCAACATAAGATGCCCGGAATTGCACCAGCCAAAAATAAGGCGCCGATGGATGTATTTGACACAACACCGTATATCACTAATGGAACTGAAGGGGGAACTAAAGGACCGATAATACAAGATGCTGCTGTCAACCCACCGGCAAAATCATCGTGATACTTTGCATCACGCATGGATTTAATCTCAAGCTGCCCTAAGCCACCAGCATCTGCGAGGGCTGAACCCGACATACCTGAAAATAGTAAACTTGCCATGATATTCACATGTCCCAAGCTACCTGTAATATGGCCAACCAGAGATTTAGCAAAATTAAAGATTCGTTCCGTAATGCCCGCACTATTCATTAAATGGCCGGTCAAAACAAAAAATGGAACCGCTAAAAGTGTGAAATTATCAATACCGCCTATCATTTGTTGAGCGGCAAAGTTGATACCCGTGCTATTGGTTAATACAAGAAAAACCAAAGCAACAAAAATTAATGAGAAACCTACTGGCATGCCAGCAAAAAGCAGAGCCAGCCAACCGAATATTGAACCAACCATAATTAAGACCTCTCCGCAATTTGAGAATCAGTCATAGATGCAGACTTGCTGCAGCCACAAAACTGCTTTGAAATATGGAACATTTTTTCGAGTTGTCTTAAAACCATGAATACTCCACCAAGTGGCAAGCTATAGTTCATCCAACTGCTAGAAACACCTAATGTGATCAGTTCAAAAAACGCATTACGCTGAACGTGTTGGTACCCTAGATAAATAATCGCGATGATAGAAACCAAAACTGCAAGCTCTAGTGATAAAACCAGACATAACCGAACTTTTTCTGGTAACTTGTCTGAAAAGAAAGTGATATTGACATGCGAGCCGCGTTTAATCGCGATTGCACATCCTATTAACGACATATACATAAACAGAACTCTCGCGAGTTCTTCACTCCACAAAGAAGGGTCATTCAGTAACCATCGCGTACCGATCTGCCAGGTTAGAATAACCAGCAACGCTGCCATCAAAGGCACTGTAATGATTTCTTCAATATTATTGACTATCTTACGTAGCATCTTAAGCTCCATAGCTGGCCAAAGAGGCCAGCTAAACATTGAGGTTGATACATCAACCCATTTACATTGCTGCTAATTTCTCAACAATTGGCTGACCAACCTTTTTCTCAAACTCTTTGTACAGCGGTTGCATCGCTTCGCGGAACGGAGCCAAATCTGGATAAGTCACATTTACACCTTCTTTTTCAAAGAAAGAAACTAACTCTGCCTCTTGTTTTTTCACAGTCGCTGTATGAGCTTCACCTGCTTTTTTCACAGCTTTTTGTACAATATTTTTCTCTTCATCAGACAACTTCTGCCATGTAGAGTCAGAGATGATAACCATCTGATCATTAACAATATGGTTAGTCATTGCTAAGTTCTTTTGTACTTCATAGAACTTCATCGTTTTAATTGTTGGCAATGGGTTTTCCTGACCATCTACCGCATTAGTTTGAAGTGCTAGATATACTTCTGAAAACGCCATTGGTGTTGGTGAAGCACCTGATAATTTTGCGTAATTAAGGTTAGGTTTTGCATTTGGAACACGTAGTTTCAGACCTTTGAAGTCTGCAATTGAGTTAAGAGGGCGGTTAGAAGTGGTTTCACGTGTGCCGTTATACCAAGTATCAAGCGCTCGCCAGCTAAACTTCGTTAGCATCTCTTCACGAACACCCTGACCAAACTCAGAATCAAACATGCGGCGCAAGTGATCAAAATCACGAGCAACATATGGAAGAGTTACCGCTTCAGCGCGAGGAATCCATAATCCCATACGGCCAAATTCTGCATAAGTAAAATCTAAATCGCCCATACTTAGCTGTTGAAGCATTGCGCGGTCATCACCAAGCTGAGCACTTGGGTAAAGAGACAGTTTCAGCTCACCGCTACTCATTTCTTCCAAAGTATCCGCTAGCATTTTTGCTGAATTATATTCAACAGACCCAACAGAGGCTTGCATACCCATTTTTAAAGTCGTTGCAGCCTGTGTAGAAATGGCACACCCCAGAGTCAGCATTGCGATACTAATTTTATTAATGGCTTTCATGTTATTCCCTTTGTTAATTCGTATTACACCTTACTTCACCATTTTCAAAAAAAAATTTTATTTTGTTTGAAAAAAATCTTCGTTATGAATTATCATTGCCGTGAAGATTATTTTCAAACCACCTTTTTTCAAAATGTGATCGCGAACAAGAATTGATAATTTCTGCCCTTTTGCGAGTGAAGCAAAAAATCAAACTCACCTAATCAAATAGGTAGTTCGCACGCAGTAAAAACAAACGAGGCCTGTTGTGAGAGCACAAAATCTAACTATCGACGAATTAAAAAATTCTTTACAAGGTCAAACCGTTGTCTCCATACAACCGGTGCCTGACAGCCCATTAGATAAAACAGAATTTATTGTTGCTATGGCACTAGCTGCAGAACAAGCAGGAGCTAAAGCATTACGAATTGAAGGCGCAAAAAACGTTGCTGCAGTTTCTGCCGCAGTGACAATTCCAATCATCGCTATCGTAAAGAGAGACCTAACTGATAGCCCTATTCGCATTACGCCATACATATCGGATGTCGATGCTCTTGCTAATGCTGGCGCAACAATTATCGCTTTTGATGCAACCAACAGAGTCCGCCCAGAAAGCCGTGAAACTATCGCACAAGCAATCAAGAACTCAGGATGCTTTGCCATGGCTGACAGCTCTTGTTTCGAAGATGGTCAGTGGGCACATTCACAAGGGGTTGAAATTATAGGCTCTACCCTGTCAGGATACGTTGGTAATGAAGAACCCACAGAGCCTGACTTTCAGTTGGTTCAAGATTTTGCAAATGCTGGATTTTTCACTATGGCCGAAGGCCGATATAACACTCCAGAATTAGCGGCGAAAGCTATCGAATCAGGTGCGGTTGCAGTAACTGTTGGTTCGGCTATTACTCGTTTAGAAGTTGTGACTCAGTGGTTTAATAACGCAACGAAAACAGCAGGAGAAAGGAAATGCGCACGCTAGCGATCGATATCGGCGGCACTAAAGTCGCGGTAGGTATAGTAGAAAGCGGAACTCTTGTTAAGAGACATCAATTGGCAACGCCTGAATCACAAGATGTGGTCGAGTTTACTCAAACCATTCTAAAAGATATTCAAGATTGGGTTTCTGAAGTCGACAATATCGGTGTATCCACAACAGGATTTGTGACTAAAGATGGGATCACTGCCATTAACCCGGACACGCTTAATTTCCCTGCGCCCTTTCCTCTTGCTCAAGAGTTAGCAAATCAGACAAATAAGCCTGTCAAAATGTTAAACGATGCTCAGGCAGCAGCTTGGTATGAATACACACAATTAAATAACGCGTCACTAAATATGGCGTTTATTACTGTATCTACTGGCGTAGGTGGAGGCATTATCATTGATGGGAAACTTCATCAGGGGCATTCGGGTCTTGCCGGACACATCGGACACATGTCTATTGATATCAATGGCATAGAGTGTGGATGTGGCCAAATTGGTTGTGTGGAATCTATCGCCTCAGGAACTGCGATAAAAAAACTTAGCGATAACCTTTTCAACCCACCAATAACCAACGTTGAGCTATTTGAGCGCGCACCTAACGATCCAATTGCCGAATCCGTCATTACTAGAAGCGCTCAAGCAGTTGCCACATTATGCTGTAATTTGAAAGCAGGATTAGACCTTGACGTTATTGTGCTGGGTGGTGGTATTGGTTTTGCTCACGGGTATTTAGACCGAGTAAATGAAGCGATTCAAAGTCGTCCTCCGGTGTTTCAAATCCCGGTTATTGCAGCCAAAGGCAACTACGATGCTTGTTTACTAGGCGCTGCATTTCAGTTTAAGGAGTAATCGATGGCACTAAATGCAATCTCAGCAAAGCGAATCTTTGACGGTACTCATTATCACCAAGATGCAGCACTGGTTTGGGAAGGTAGTACGATTAAGGGCATTGTTCCACTGTCTGAACTTCCTACAGATATTGAACATCAGCACTTCGAAGATTCGCTCATTGCTCCGGGTTTTATCGATCTTCAGGTCAACGGCGGTGGCGATATCATGTTCAACAATGATATTAGCCCCAATGGCGTTGATATCATCTGCCAGGCTCATCGTAAACACGGGACAGCCTACCTGTTACCCACGCTAATCAGTTCAACCCCAGAGGATATCAACAAGGCCCTTACGGCTATCGAAACAGCCATCAGCAACAATATCTCTGGTGTATTAGGAATACATTTAGAAGGACCATGGCTCAATCAAGATAAAAAAGGGGCACATAATTCCGCGCTTTTCTATGCCCCGACTCCAGAGCAACTGTCTGAGTTTCCATGGCTATCAAAAGGTAAAACTCTCGTCACTGCAGCAGTAGAAAACCTGTCTGTTGAATCCTTGCAATGGCTTAAAGAAAAAGGAATCACTGCTTCCTGCGGGCACAGTAACGCAAAGGCAGATCAGTTACCAAAAGAAAAAACACAACTGATAGAAGGCTTCACTCATCTTTACAACGCGATGTCTGCTTTTGAAGGTCGTGAGCCTGGTACTGTAGGCACGGCTTTAATGACGGATCATGCTTGGTGCTCAATTATCACTGATGGAATCCATGTTCATCCTCAAAGCTTCCTGTTAGCGAATCGAATCAAACCTCAAGGCAAGCTACTTATTGTGACCGACGCAATGGCAACATTGGGCAGCGTCACCAATCAGTTTGTACTTGATGGAGAAACGATACGTGTCGTCGACAACAAACTCGTCAACAGCAGGGGCAGCCTCGCAGGTGCACACATTGGTATGGATGAATCAGTAGCCAACGTAATTAAATGGGGAGTCGAAGAGCAAGAGGCCTTAAAAATGGTTTCCACCTATCCGGCTCAAGCCATGAACTGCGATGATTTGGGTTTTCTAAAACCTGGCTATAGAGCTGCGGCTACAATAATCAGCTCTCACTACCATAGCCAAGCTGTATTGGTTGACGGAGAGCTTTTCTAATTCCTCAGACTCAACAACTGAAAAATCGAGAACTTATAAAAGCCAGTTTGTGTTTGTATCACTTTTGTTTACTCGATTTTTCCGTTTTCTAACCATTGCATCGATTACAACCCAAGTAAAAATGAAGGATCAGGACAATTGTTGAAAAACTTATCCTTATCCTCTTCAGACGTTGCGCCGAAGAAATCGCCCTTCAAACCATACATGTCAAACATAACTTGTAGATGCAAGTGTGGTGGCCAACCCCCATTAACAGTTTTGTCTCCCACATAGGCAAAAACATCACCGCGTTTGATCTTCATTCCTTCGGATAGTCCGTCAAGTGAATCAAGAGAGAGGTGTCCATATAACGAATAGAAAACCTTGCCTGCGTCTTGATGCTTAAGAATAATGGTAGGACCATAATCAAACGGGAGATTATTACGCTGAAAACTATGTACAACCCCATCTAGCGGTGCATAAATTTTCGTTCCTGCGTCTACCCAAAGGTCAATCCCCAGATGTAAGTCTCTTGCTTTTTCCGCAGACTGATTAGAGAAATGAGGAGCCGCTCGGTAAGTTGCTCTTTTCTCTCTATAACCCCCAATTGCTACTGTTTTATTGGCAACTAGGTGGGATTGAACAAATTCATCAAGATAATCCATATCACTGGTTTTATTAAAATCGAGCTGTTGGTTATCTTCTGATAAATCAATCGTTGTCCAGCTTTCACTCGGGTGTGTGTCCCCGAAGATCAAGAAATAGGTCTTTAATGTCATTTTCGTCCTTGAAAGTTGAATTGCCACCAATATAGTAGTCATTTTTACCATGAGAAAAAGTAGGTCAAATTACTGCGCTAAGAATTAAGAGCCAGAACGACTTCAACTCATTTAGGGGCATTTTTGTGTTAATGAACTTAGTTACGCCTACACCTAAACATATTGAAACCTTATCTTAAACATTAACCAACGAGGTCTCTGCTGATTTTGCTTTTCTATATAGCGCACGAGATTTATCAATTCCAAAATCGTCACTATCTAGAGCCTTTGAAACTAAGTCTGTTGGTGCAACCGCGCGTACCATTAGTACCATTCTCCGAGTTAGTAGCCAGAGCAATATATCGATGTCGTTTCGTCCTAAACTAAGCTCTTCTAATCGTCGTTGAAGACATTTGCGGATCTGGAAGTTTTCATCAAACTGGAATATTGGGTAATGGCACCAACCGTTGATGTTTATAAACAATGCGTTATCAAGTTCAACTGAATTAGCTACTTCTCCCTCAGTGTAAAAAGTCAGATCATTAAGTAACGATTTAATCGCAGTCAGTCGTTTTTGACCTAGAATCATCTCAATTTCTATATCCAGCATCCTCCCCCCCCCAGCACACATTGGCTCAGAGCTCGAATGTAACAGCCCCAATCATGTCTTTACCGTTGTTGCATAACATTTGAAACGTATCTCTTTCATCTATTTTTTGATGCTTTGAGTATTGTTTTAAAAGCCACCCTTCCGGAGCCAAACTTCGAAAGAAAGGATGTAGCTCTTTGCTATGATGTTTTTTCTTAGCAACAGGGAGACTTATCGATAAAGGCGGACCATTATAGTTATCATCATATTCGAAAGTGTAACCAGAGCTACCTTCAACAAGAAGCCCGGTATACCACCCATGCAAAAATACTTTTACGCTACGACTCATATATCGACGATCACGGCACGTTGTTGACTACCGATTATTTGTGTAAATTCTGTTTTAAGTCGTTATAAACAGCTAAACAACTCATGGTCCAACGAAATTATGATAATTAATGGTGTACAACACTAACAGCTTGTTATCAAAGTACTAGCTTCCGGTTTATTTTAACAAATACCCCATAAAAATAAGGAGTTAAAATGAAAGTCTACCTCGATGATGAACGGCAAACTCCAGAAGGATGGCGTAGAGTTTACTGGCCCGAGGAAGCCATTACCTTACTTAAACAAGGTATCGTTACTGAAATTAGTCTCGACCATGATCTTGGAGACGATGAGCATGGAACGGGCTATGACGTGATTCTGTGGATTGAAGAGGCGGTTGCAACTCAAGGCTTTCAACCACCTTCAATCCGTGTCCATAGTGCTAATTCATCGGCAAGACAGAAAATGGAATTCGGTATCGCTAATATCCAACGATTATTAAATACGTAGGATTGAACCAGATCAGGCTCTGCTCTTTCTACGTAAGTTGAATTACATATACAACAAAGTTTACTGCACAAGTGGCGGATACTTTTACGAAAAACCATATCCATTGTCTTTTGTATGAATGATAAATCGCTTGTTTAACTTCTTGTAGATCTCTCAGCAAGCTCTGTTCTTGGTACGAAAAAAAACCATCAAGTATTTTTTGGGCCGTTCCTGATTTCCACTGTTCGTATAATTTTAATCGTTCAAGAGACGGGAAATCATCAGTACAATTTCCACTTCCAAAGGAAGCCAAAATCTGGTCTACGGTTCGTCTTTTTCTCAAAAGCATCGGTATTATTCCAGTAAGTTAATTTAATAATCAGCTGATTTTAAAGCGCTTATTTTAGCGATTAGCTCACTAGTTACTCCTTTTCCAAATTCTGAACGTAAGTAACGTTCTGGATAGGGTTGTAATAGTTCCTCAGAACCGATTTCTCCGCAGACATACCATTGAGCATTCAATCCATATGAGTGAGCTATCATCCTACGCACAGGGTTGTTATCGTCCATTTGCATCCTGAAGGGCAACTCTGTCTCCGGTGCTAATTCATCGCTAGAAAATACACCATGTTCAATAAGATATGCTCGGTCATAACAAGTTCCCAAAGGGTAAAGTAGTAGACCCGCTTCTGACGCTGCACTTCTTAGCTTGTCGATAGCTTGAGAATCCGGTTCTACCATTTCTAAAAGAGTCTTTGTTCGAGTATTGAACCATTCTTTATATTTGGCGTGTACACTTGCATTACGGTAAAAATATTCATTCGAATAGAACAAACTAAGCAGGTCGAAATATAAAATCTTCATCGAAGTTCTCAAATTCACGTTAGGCATAGTTAAAATGGTGCTTCATGAAGAAATCCAGATGACATCCTCTTTCTAATGCTCTTTCCTCAATTTGCTTCCATAACACCGGTAAATAGGTTTTAAGAACGTCCGCATCCGATTGATAATATTCATCCTCATAGTCACCTGCAGCAGCTTTTAGCCAATCAGAAAGGGGTAAAATAGTGAGTCCTTGATGAAAATACTCTGGAATGGCCGCCCGTATTGATTCTTCGCTACCGCTAGCGACATAAATAGTGACGCCTTCACCCGTCGCGTAATAATGACTAACACCGACATAGAACATATTAACTCCTAACAAAATTAACTTTCATATCAAATCATTAAGTAGCTACAGTTAGTACAATACCTCTCCAAACTGAAGTTTATATTGAACAATGCATAAAGAGGATTATAATCCTCATTATGCATTTATGACAACCTCTGACCAGAACACCAATGCTAAAACAGGACTACTTTAAATTTTCAGACGTTAGCTCAGAGCTATCTCGGCTAGCCTTAATTGGCACAGAAGCTCGAATAATATATGAGGAATATAAAGACACTTCATTGCTCAATGATTGGATTACAATCATAAAAACTGAAGAGAGTAATACTCTTAGTGAACTGTACACCCATGGACGCCTGGATAGTTGGGATCTATTTGAGAAAACGACAAGTATTGATGAAAAAGAAACATTGAGTGATTTTCTTAAATTCTGCAAAGAGTTAGTAAAGCCTCAAGCCAGAGTTTTTGAAAACGCATATCAATTGTATGTCCAAAAATATAAAAATAATTTTGCGCTAAAAAAGACACTTAGGTTAACGTATTTATTAATAACACTGTATAACGAAGCATTTGATTTAATTGAAAAAGTAAAAGAAAGTCAATTATACCGTTTTGAAAATTTGTCTTAATCACAGGAGCACTGTTACACCGCAGAACTTCTTAATAACTAGAACCCATGCTAACCCACTGTGATATATAGCAAATTTCCAAAAAAATAACTTTAATCAACTATTTTATGAACTAAAGTAAATTAAACACAGTAATTCAATATATCTAATGCTCCTACAACGCCCTAAACCTTATCCAGATGAAAGCCTTGAAAGTTTTTTTATCCGTGTAGCCAACAAAAATGGCTACGATGATATCCAACGATTTTTAGAAGCACTAAAGTGTTTTCTTCAAGACAAAAACCCTAAGCAGTTTCAAACATTTCCAACTGACATCTGTAAAATCAACCCGTACTCATCTAAAAATCATTCTACTGCAAGAACAAATGCTCTTCGTGAACTCAGTCATATGACATTCAACGAGCCAGCGAATTTATTGGGTATGGCGTTAAATAGAAACCAAATGAAATTCTCACCATCAACGACTGCCCTAATCCGTGGTACTGAAGTTATTCCACGCTCACTTTTACGTAAAGACTCAGTTCCATGTTGCCCAATGTGTCTTCATGAAAAAGGATATGCGAATTACCGATGGCATTTCTCAGGCTATGATTATTGACACGAACATAATGTTAAGTTAGTGAGTCACTGCATCTGTGGGGCAATTTATGATTATCGTAACGCTGGTTTGTCCGGAATCTGTCCTGAGTGTGGTGAAGTCGTTTCTTCGACTCCAGGTAATGATAATTCAAATAGCTTAAAAATCGCATCTTGGTTATCCGGAATCGATGAAAGCCCATTACCAACCATTCCTCAGAGTTACCGATGGGGATTAATTCATTGGTGGACTCAGATGTCCAACTCAACTCAACCCAGTGACTCTGAAAACTTTATGACTTTTTGGGAACAATGGCCAAACTCCTTCCACGACATGATTGAAACTGAAATCGAATCTGGCTTTGAATATGCTGTCGTTAGTCATGCCGAATTACGAATAAAAAATGTTCTGGGCAAAATATTATTTAGCTCGATTAAACTTCCTGACCGAAACTTTCGCTCTAATATTATCTTGAAAGAACTCTTTCAGTATTTAGAAGCACACTTGTGGGATAATGATGGAAGGCTGGCAAATCTGAGACTGAATACGTCCGACATATGTATCGTGCTGAACTGTTCTAAGGAACAGGTAGCGTCGATGGTTGAACAGCGGATTCTTATCCCATCTCGACACCCTAAAAGTCGTGAAATCTTAATCGACACAGATTATGTCTTTTATTTCGGTGATATTTATTGTCTTTGGCTTTCAGAATTTCAGACCGATGAGTTTAATCGCTCTTTCTATGTGTCGAGGTGGTAAATGAGGACACTGGCAGAAATACTAAAAAGCGAAACGGACGATCTCAACCGAGACTTACGCAGAGCATTTCGACCGCTTTCTCCTCCTGTGGATATATCGGACTCCCCTGTCGAAGCATTAACCATACTAGTGAACCTGACAGATAAGGTCATTGAACAAAAAGATCTGCTTGACCGAAGTAAATGTAAAGAAAAGCTCAGAGATGAAAAATGGTGGCTAAGCTGTTTAAAGACCGTTAAATATCGTCAAAGTCATAATCCCAAGTTCCCCAACATCAGAGCAAGTGGAATCATCCGAGCTATCCCTATGGGTGATATACCACCTTTTATGCTCTCTTCAAGTAAGTTAGCAAGATGTAATTGGGCTTATGCTAATGATTCAAGTCAGGTTAATAAATCCTCATTTTTAACCAGCGAGTTTATCTGGCATAACCGTGTTCACTTCTTAGGAGAACTACTTACTGATATTGAACATCCTCTGTGGAATATATTGAAAAAACTCGGGTGTTACGTAAAAACGTCCAAAGAAATTTCCAAAAAACTGGCACTTATTCCTCCACATGAAATTAGCACACCACTAGCACGAAATTACCAGACACAGATATCTCTTCCGGATAATCAAGATTCATATATTTCATTGTCACCAGTGGCATCCCAATCAATACAAAATAATTGTTATGAGACACTGAAAGAACTCTACCGATTTTCTTCACTCACTCGGTTCAGTCGAGCAACAAACATGGGAACGCTGGCTATGAGTTGTGGTGGTAACTTCAGAATGATTTATTCTTTACCTCCGATAGAAAAATACAAACACCATCATTTAACTGATGCAGAACAATGGCTCACGAAAAAATCGGTAAAGGCACTACGAGAATATACAGAATCTACCCATTGGATAATTTCACCAAATCAACTAGCAAAAAAAAGAAAATCAATCATAGAAAACATTCGGCTAATGCTTACTCAATGGTTAAGTACAATTAGCGAACGGGAATATTCAAATAGAAAAGAATTGACTGAACGCTTCAATGCCGATTTAGCGAAAACAAAGTTCGCAAGTCGCTATGCTTATGATCCCCTATTAACTCAGTTAATCTACAATTCTATAGGTTCAATCATTCAATCACCGCCTCAAGAAGTCCCAAAGCCTGAGGGACTCGAAGAAAATTACTTACTGTTGCCGAACCTTAAAATCTCTGGCGCATCTGCCATGAACACTTCTGTGAGTATTGGATTACCTTCTATGACGGCATTTTATGGATTCGTGCACGCTTTTGAGAGAAATCTACAAACAGTAATTCCCAACGTTAAAATAGAAAGTTTTGCCGTATGCATTCATAACTTACACGTAGAAAACCGGGGATTAACAAGAGAGTGGATTCTCAATACCAAAGATGAAATTAAGGCTCCTGCAACGCGAGATGATTGGCAATCTGACCTTAACGTAAGTCTTATTCTTCAATGCAGCAATTACTCTCCGCTAGTACCACGTGATTTCATGTGCCTATTACCCAGAAGACTAGCCAGAGGAAAGGTAACGGTCGCAATTTCAGCCATTGAACGCTTGGGAAGAACTTTAAGTTTAGCTGAAGCAATCAAAACAATACCAGTTGATACCGGCAGGTGGCTCAGCCTGAATCACGAAACGGTATTAAATAGTATTCAAGACATCATTGATGAATTGAAAGGAAACCGAATGCAAACAGTCAACTGCATTGGATATCACCTGTTAGAACTTCCAAGTGAAAAACGTTACTCACTTCGCAGCTATAAACACGCTTTCGCTGAAACCATACTTGGTGTCATGAAATTATTCGCAATTAGTGAAAATACAAATCCCGACCAATACTTTTGGAAATATCACTATTCGAAGCAAGGTCCAATTTTACTTCCCAGGAGTATATCTAATGAAACTTCCTAATAGCTTGTCTTATATGAGGTCTATCGACCCATCTGATACTGTATTTCTTGTTAACTGGCCTGACGGCAAAAGAACACCACTCCCGTACTCCAACCGGATAGCACTAGGTCGGAAAGAAGGTACATCATCTGCGTATAAAAACGATGATGAGATTAATGAGGATGTTACCGAATATTCTTTAGCACATGGTAACCCACACGAAGTCGACTATTGTTGTGTGCCTTATGGCGCAGAGAGTATTGAGTGCGAATTTTCTGTTTCATTTGCCTCAAGTCTTCGTAAACCCTTTAAATGTTCCGATCCACAAGTAAAACAAACCCTGGTTCAGTTAATTAAGCTCTATGAGCAAAAAGTAGGTTGGGAGGAACTAGCCACCCGATTCCTCGAAAATATTTGTAATGGTAGATGGCTTTGGAGAAATAACGAACGCACATACTCCACATCAATCAGTATAAAACCATGGCCATGGGAAGACGAGGAAGCCATTATCTCGTTCAATGACATACGAAGAAACTATAATGATATTAACCAGTTCAGGGATCATAAAGCTTGGGAGGCTTTAATTAAGTTGATCTCCGACGCTTTTTCCCAACAAAATGGGCTTTGTATTTTCGAAGTCAGCGCCACATTTCGTTTAGGTAAAAACTCTGCCATTTATCCTAGCCAAGTGTTCAAGGAATCCATCCCGGGAGAAAAAAGTCGCACTTACCAAAAAACTAAAGTAGATGGAGAAAACAGCCCTATACTCGGTTGCTATAAAACAGGAGCGGCAATAGCCACTATTGACGACTGGTATCCGGATGCAGAAGAGCCATTACGTATCAGTCACTATGGGGCACATAAGGAAGATGTTTACTGTTATCGCCACCCAAATACAGGAAAAGATTTATTTACGCTTTTGCAGCGAGCTGATGAATATGTCGAACAGCTTGATGCCGGAGATGTGTTATCTGATGAAACAATTAATGACCTGCATTTTGTTGTTGCAAATCTCATTAAAGGTGGGTTACTTCAACGAAAAGGAAGCTAAACAATGGATTGGTACTATAAAACTATCACCTTTTTGCCTGAATATAGAAACAATGAAGCTATAGCTGCTAAGTGCTTAAAGGAATTACATTCTTTTAATTATGAATACAAAACCAGGTCAATTGGTATCTCATTCCCACTCTGGAACCAAGACACCGTGGGGCAAAAAATAACATTCGTCAGTACCAACAAAATGGAATTAGATTTTTTGTTGTCACGAACGTATTTCACACAAATGACAAAACTTGGGTACTTTAGTATATCCACAGCTCAAATCGTCCCTGACGATTGTTCTTACGTTCTATTTAAACGCAGGCAATCTATAGACAAAGCCACACCTGCGGGCCATGCAAGAGAACTAAAGCGACTTGAAAGAAGAGCATTAGAACGTGGAGAAATATTTGACCCAGCGAATTATTCCAAAAACACGACTCACGAGTTTCATAATTACCACTCACTTAAAGAAGATAGTAGCAGTGGTAATGGGTTCCGACTAAATATACAAATGGAACAGTCAGAAGATACTATAAACACAGGAAAGTTTAGCAGTTATGGGCTGGGCAATACAGATAATTCATCACAGGTTGTACCTTTGATTTAACCTTACTTCCAAACCCTATTCATAACCTATTGATTTTATTGGCTATAATATTGCATTAAATTTAAAAGGGCACATTAGTATAATAAATATTAACTAACTGATATTTATGGACTAATATTAACTCGGTAATAGTGTACTGCCGAGTAGGTAGCTGATAATTGGCAAAAGGGTCTATTTGGTGATCAAGGGCAGTGTACTGCCGAGTAGGTAGATAGCTTTGAAAAATCAATACTATTATCATTTCCAAACAGCTAACTCTTTAGCTGTTTGCTTTAGCTTAGATTGAGGATTATAATCCTCAATACTACTGCGAAGTAGCTGATAATAAATTTACATCTCCCGGCTCTGCCAAAAAACGAATACTGCCGAATAGGTAGACTATCAAATCAACAACAACAGAGCTTTTACCAATTTTCTTACGGCAAAAGCTCTCGAACATCGCAACCAAGAACCGTTGCAATCTGATAGACTTTTTCTAGTGTGATGTTCACTTCACCTCGCTCAATTCGTCCAACATAGCTACGATCAATGTCGGCCGTTAAAGCCAATTTATCCTGTGAAATACCTTTGTCCTTCCGTATAGAGCGGACATTGTGACCAAATTTTTTTGCTAAGTCTTTCATTTAAAACGTACATTAAAAAGAAAGACTATCGGTTCTTGCTGCATACATTACCACGGACTATAATCCGTATTTAATTTTAAATATTCTTATCACTTGCTGAGAGTTTATACGTGTCAAAAGTCTTTACTATTCACCCAGACATCATGGATATCCTAATTCAACCTGACATGGAGGAATTTCAAATTCCCGAAATTCGAGATCTACTGTTAGCTTCTAGTATGCAAATTAAAAGCAAAGACAATGTACGTTCACTTGTATCTAGGCAGCTAAATGCAATGGTTAAGCAAGGACTATTAACGAGCACGGGAACCCATCGTAATAAAGTCTTTCATAAGACTCCGTTGTTTGGACAATCCAATCTTGAAACGAATGAAGACCAAAACAGAAATAAAGCTAGCATTCCCAATATGTTGAAACCTAGTGTCTATCTAAGTGAACTCGAAAAAATAAGGAGCAGACTTAATGCGGAGCTCGCAATACTGATCGCGGAAATGGACGAATACCGTTCAATTATGGATAAATTTCCACAGACTCAGGAAAAGGTAAGAAAACTACATAAAGAGTCAACGCAGCATTCTGCAACTTTAACCGGTCAAATAACTGCTATAACGAAAACAATAGAACTGCTCCAATCGGAGGCAGCTTAATGCTTCGTAATTGGCAATCTAACTGTATCAGACTAGCCTTAGAAAAATACAAATCAGGGTACAAACACTTTCTTACTCAAGCGACTCCCGGAGCTGGTAAAACTGTAATGGCTGCCCACGTAAGCAAACTATTGCTAGATGAGAATATGATCGATCTGATCATTTGCTTTTCACCATCAGTAAATGTTGCAAACGGATTTACAGAAACCTTTGCCCGCATCTTACAATGCCCGTTTAATGGCAAGCTAGGTTCATTGGGAACCTCACTAACTTATCAAGCGATTCAATATCTTGATGAACAGTTTTGGGAAACGGTTTCAAAGCATAGAGTGTTAGCGATATTCGATGAGATCCACCATTGTTCAGGTGAGACACTATCTGAAGCCAATGCCTGGGGTGAGCAGAGCATTCTAAAAGTTCAAAAAGCAGCCACATACACATTAGCACTTACGGGCACGCCTTGGCGCTCAGATAACATGCCAATATCTCTAAGCTCATATAGCGATCCTGAAGGAAAAATCATCTGTGATTATCAGTATACCTTAGAGCAGGCTATTTTTGACAAAGTATGTCGTAAACCGAAGCTGGTTTTAGTTGATAATGAACAGCTGCAATATACCAGCCCAGATGAACGTATATCTTACTCTTCTATTCAAGCCTTATTTAAAGAACAAAAGGTCAGTTATTCCAGCATATTAGAAGACAATGATGCATTAGCTCATATTCTCAAACTTTCAGCAGATAAGCTACATTCGATTAGAACAACAAACCACAATGCTGCAGGGCTTATCGTTGCTTCGTCCGTAGTACACGCAAAACAAATTCAAATGATTCTTAACGGACAATTAAATCAACCCAGCGTGATGGTTTCTTATCACGATCCGAACGCTCAAAACATTATCAAGAAATTTAAAAAATGTAATTCACCTTGGATTATCAGTATCGGAATGATCAGTGAGGGAACTGACATACCAAGGCTACAAGTCTGTTGCCATTTGAGTAATATCCGCACTGAATTGTATTTTCGCCAAGTATTGGGACGTATTTTAAGAATCACAGATGGCGACAATCAAGAGGCTTGGTTATATACTTTTGCCGAAGAGAACCTTGTGAAATTTACTGAAGAAATTGAACAAGATATTCCTGAGTCTTGTCTTTATATAAAACAATCTGAGGATAAAGAAGCAGAAGACGCACAATCACTTGAAACCAGCCCTTCACATACTGTTAGTACCACAGGGAACTCAGGAGAATTCAAATGGAATACCAGCGATACAAGTGCGCAAATTGGTAACGAAGATTCTATTCCTCATAGGTCATTCACTCTGGGGCATTTTAGAGAGCGGGTGATTGAGGCGTTTATTGGAATTTAGCATAGCAATCGGAAGCCAATTAATAGATAACGATTATTAATCCAAAAAATCCGGTCGACCTTTGCCTTTCTTTTTACGACTGTTATTTTGCTGATAGTAGTCTTCCCATCCAATACTCCTTGGTGGCGACCGTAACATATCTTTAGTGACTTTGACGCCTTCTATAAATGGATTCTTCCAAAATGTTGGCTTGTTACCGGAAGTTAGCTGAGACGCAAAAAGAAAATCATCCTTAGTTATTGACTCATGATGGTTATCGATAGCTTCAATTGATGCTTGATAAATAAGGTTCCGAAGAGAGCGCATATTGCCTTGTGAAAACGCATACAGTTTTTTCTGTAGCCCCTCGTTAGCCAAACCAGCTAGTTTTTCAAATGGTAATGCTTCATCAAGGTGCTGTAAAAATGTTTTGAATGTTCCCTCACCTTCTTGATAACTGAAGGGGCGCAAATCGAATTGAATTGAGAACCGACCATGAAGCTGGGAGTTTGCTTGCAATACAAGTTTAGAGTATGGCATTCCAAAAAGTACGATTGGGCACTTCGACTTGTTTAATATTCCTTTCAGCCAATTTCCAACTTGCGTAAGAATTTTATTTGATGATTCTTCAACTAAATGCTGAAATTCATCGATAATAATCAGTTTAACACCTAACGCTGGAATTAGTTCAACGATTCTTTTAGTTAACCTAGCCAGGTCGGTATCGTAAAGGGCGAGTGGATCCCCCATGTTCAACAACAATTCTCTTGCAGCATCGACTGGTTTCGCATTATCCGGTAGCTCTATATGAACTACTGGAATAGTATCCCCATCAATATCAGAATCCCCCTCATTTTTCTTCAAATATTTTTTAATTATTGTTGTTTTACCTACTCCTGACGCTCCATAAACTATCATACAAGTAGGCTCAGAATCCATATCTGAAAAATCCCGGCACCTATCCATATACCTTAGGACCTTAGCTACGCTTGGAGTTATAACAAATGCTTTTTTTGCTCTAGCAATTCGTATGTCCCTACTATCGCCCATATAAAATAACTTCCTTATAAGTAGTCAATACCCCAAGCATTTTCGTCATCAACATCTTCTTCTTGATGATGCCCCTGTTCTGTTTCTTCAAGTGACTTTTGATTCTGAGATTTTGCCCTTTCAGTATTCTCTTGATATCTAGCACCACGACGCCTATTCCTAATTTTCTTGGTTTTAACTATAGATTCTTCTGCTACTTCTTCCATTCGTATTTCCGCGTCAATTTCAGCATCTTCATCATAATCTGCTGAGTTTAAGTTACTTTTATATTTGATATTAAATTTGTGTTGCCACAAAGAAATAGCACTCGCGTATTCGTAATTAGTAGCAGGTACTGTAAAGTACTCATTGGCATCTTCATCTAACACCCAAATATGCCCCATACACTCGGGGTTATACTTAAATGTAACTACATGATTTCCTTTACGTCCTCTATATTCAGCCAAACGGTCGCTAGTGTACGTCAAATCAACATAGACGGTTATTCCAGGCTGATTCAGTTTCTTTTTATCTAAAATTGCGAATTTGAAGTCCAATTCGGCGGCTGTTCCCGTAAACTCTTCTGGTTCCCATTCCTCACACCCTCTTTTCCAAGCTACATTTGGGCAGTTAGTGCCTCTTTGGTTTGGACGTTTGTGGTATATGTCTACTAACCAAATAAGATATATTTCTTTCAGTTCACTCAGCGTCAATGTTGCCTCACCAATTGAATCATACCCTTCTCTATGGAGGTAGTGACTGAATGCTTTCCCAGGTAAATCATCTAGCACATTAGTATTAATGGTCCCATACTTGCGTTCGACATGTGGCTTGTTATCAGGAGTTCCCGTTTTATTTTGGTGGACGGTTATCAATAAAGTCTCGCACGCTGCATCAAATGCGTTTGACAAAAACTCTTTGCCGTTATCAGTAACTAATAAATCCATAATCCCGTAGCACAACCATTCATTTTTGACAGAAGGGTATGATGACAACAATGAGTCTTTCCGCTGTATCGCATTTTTTAAAGCCAAAGAAACTGAAACATAACTCGGCGGCTCAAATCCTAGGTAAAAGCCAACCACAGCTTTACTATAGCAATCGACCAACTGTGTGAGGTAAGGTCTTCCTAGAGGAATTCGGTATTCTTCATGTACAACGAACACGTCCAAAACAGTATGATCCACCTCAACCCTTTCGAGGGCATAAGACGTAAGAATTTTTTTGCCCATCCTGCGAAATTCTCTTTTGGCTACTCGCTCCCCTTTTTTTGCAGCCAAAACTTCAAACGGAGTCTTCTTTTTGACTCTTTTCCTTAGAGACTCATACTTCGGGTACTTATGTTTAGTTCCGTGTTTGAGATTATACTGTCGAACCTTCCTACGAACACGGCGATGAGCTGAACTAATATTGATTTTTCTACCTGAGATAGCCCCCTCGACGGCTTGTTCCATAAACGCATCAACAACTTTTGGAACTTTGGACTCTCTATTACCTCTGCTTTTGAAGTCAGGTGCTAGACATGTAGGATTGTAATCTGACTGACTAAAATTCAGCCACCACCTATAAATTGTAATAGCACTGGGGATTTTTTCGTCATTGCACCTTTGTAATTCGACCCGATGTGGTTCAATAGTTTTAGCAGTAATCTTGTCGCATACTTTCCCTAAATATCGAAGTATTTTTAACCGAAAAGTAATTTCAGTCACAACCTTATCTGGAAATGCTGTCAAATCAGTATATGTAGCATCTTCAGCTAAGGCATCATTTGGAAATATATCGATATCAACAGCTTCTTTTTGATGTGCGGCTACATCTAGTTTTGCCTTCCTATTAAAATTACTAAACGATTTCTTAGGCATAAGAAATTAATTCAAATTCAGATTGAAGAGATATAGGAAAATCCAAATCGGTTTCCAGCAAATTTCGTGATAACAAATTACACAGTGCTGACATAATTCCGTTCCTTGATATGCCAACCTTTTGAGCCAAGTATTGTACCGACTGTGCTCTATTACTCCTCAGAGTATTTAATACTAACCTTTGTGTATCAGTTAAGCAGTCTCGTGAGGCATACCTGTGCATCAACTTGAGATTTTTTAACAACGTTTTGTTGCCTCTTATCTGCTTCTCTCCAATCAGTTCCAATTCCAACCCCAATTTCTCAGCTGCTTGTTGCTTTGCGTTCCACTCATCGAGAAAATCCGATGAAGATACTATATAATCAGGTTTAATTTCGTACAGAACATATTCTCCCGTATCAAACTGTACAAGGAAATCAGGCACATAAGTATGCCATTTGCCATTATAATAATATGAATATCTAATTGGCTGAGAGCAAAACCGAATAATATCTTTTTCAAAATCGAAGTGATAACACGCATCACACTCTAAAGCTGACTCAACAGTAACTCTTTTCCCCATCTTGACACTAGCATAGCGATGTATGTTCTTACCTCGAGACTTAGTCAACATCCGAGCTGGATTATCAAAAGCATTCTCTAGCGCTAATGTAATATCATCAGGAAAACTATTATATTGACAGGGCATAAAAATCACCTTTTCGTGAAATTGTCGTAAACTTACATAAGTTTAGACAAAGAATAGGCAATATCAATTTATGGTTGTGATGAATATCAATTTATGGTTGTAAATATCATTTTATGGTTGTATCAACAGAAAAGCCCATGAACGAGGGTATAAAAGGCAAAAGAGAAAGCGCGCTTCGATTTTTAGCAGAACCCGGTGATGTCAATTTTGGTGGAAAAGTGCACGGCGGAGCGGTGATGAAATGGATCGATTTGGCAGCGTACGCCTGTTCAGCAGCCTGGAGTGGTAAATACTGTATTACTGCTTACGCCGGTGGAATACGCTTTGTAGAACCGATCCATGTCGGTAACATTGTTGAAGTCAGCGCCAAAGTGATTTACACCGGAAGAACCTCTATGCATATCGCAATCGATGTTCAAGCGAGTGATCCGAAAGAGCTTAAAAACCGCCTAACCACCCACTGTATTGTTATCATGGTTGCTGTGGATGAAAACGGCAAACCTACTGAAGTTCCTAATTGGATACCAGAAACACCAGAAGACATCGCACTGCGTGATTCTGCAATTCGATTAATGAACATGCGAACTGAAATCGGCGAAGAGATGGAAGCGCACGTAAAATATTTAAAAGCTGAAAAATAGAAAAACACCCAGCTTTCGCTGGGTGTTTATTGCTAGCCAAACCGACGTGTTATGAGCCCGTATTACTATCGGTAATCCGATAAATTCTGCGACCTCAAATAGATGATTACTCCGCTAATTCTTTAGCTGTTTTAATGTAAATCTCACGCAGTTTTAACGCAATTTCTCCCGGCTTACCCTTTCCAACAGGCTTGTCGTCGATAGCGACAACTGGCCAAACAAACGTGGTTGCTGAACTGATAAACGCTTCTTTTGCCGCATAGGCTTCATCAATGGTAAACAAGCGCTCTTCGATGGTCAGGTTCAGTTCCTGAGCAAGCTTCATTAACGACGCGCGTGTAATACCGTGCAGAATGTCATTACTCAGTGGTCGTGTTACTAACACGTTATCTTCTGTCACAATATAGGCGTTGCTTGAACCACCTTCGGTCACAAAGCCATCTTCGATCAACCAGACATCTTCTGCGCCAGCGGCATGAGCAGCATGTTTTGCCATACAAGCTGGAAGTAAGCTGGTAGTTTTGATATCACGACGACGCCAACGAATGTCATCAAACGAAATGACTTTGATACCCGTTTGAGTTTTTGGACTGTTAATCAGGTTACGTGATTGAGTGAACAAAACCAGTGTTGGTTCAATATCATCACTGTATGAAAAATCGCGGTCACCTTCATCACCACGAGTCAATTGAAGATAAATGCCGCCTTCTACCAAGCCATTCGTTTCAATAAGTCGACGTTGAATACCCATTAACTCAGCACCGCTGACTGGCATTTTTATGCCTAACTCTTTTGATGAACGCTCAAGTCGAGCCAAGTGTCCCTCGTGGTCAATGAGCTTACCGTCGAGTACTGCTGTCACTTCATAGACAGCATCCGCAAATAGAAATCCTCGGTCAAATACTGAAATTTTCGCTTCACTTTCAGCAAGATACTCTCCGTTAAGATAGATAATACGTTCCATTGTTTTCCCCTTATCCCCACAACGATTTGTGGAAAGGCAGCATTAAGTTGTGCTCGAACTCAAAGCCATATTCAATATCTTCACTCAGTAGAAGTGGGCCATCTAAATCCACCACTTCCGCACCTTGAGCGACAACAAACGCTGGTGCCATGCTTAATGATGATGAAACCATGCAGCCAACCATAATTCGTAGTCCTGCCGCTTCTGCTTCTGCTTTAAGTTGTAGTGCTTCGGTCAAACCACCGGTTTTATCCAACTTAATATTGACCATGTCATAACGGCCAATCACTTTGCTCAAGCTCTTTCTGTCGTGACAAGATTCATCAGCACAGATAGCGATTGGGCGTTCTAAGTTGTCTAACACATGGTCGTCATCGGCATGAAAGGGCTGCTCTATCATCGCAACATCGAGCTTCATTAATTCAGGAATCAGTTGTTGATAGATTTCAGCCGTCCAGGCTTCATTGGCATCCAAAATGATCTTGGCATCAGGAGCGCCACGACGAACCGCTTTTACACGTTCCAGATCATCAGGGCCACCTAACTTTAGCTTCAATAGTGGACGGAAAGCATGCTCTTCAGCCGTTTTCTGCATGTTCTCTGGGGTGTCCAACGAAAGAGTATAGGCCGTTGTTAGTGGCCCCGCTTTCTCAGCGACTTTCTCCCAGATAGGCAACCCAGACAGTTTGCATTCCAAATCCCACATCGCACAGTCAACGGCATTACGAGCGGCACCCGATGGTAACAATGGCTGTATATCTTCTCGGCTAACGCCCGCTTCAATTTGTGGAACGATTTGCTCAATTTGCTGCATGACACTATCAATCGATTCACCATATCGTCCGTAAGGTACACACTCCCCACGCCCTACAACACCTTGGTGATCTAACTCAATAATGATGGTTTCTGCTTGAGTTTTACTACCTCGGGAGATAGTAAAACTGCCTCGAATCGGCCACCTTTGTTTGTATAGACTTACCTTCATTACAACTCCGAAAGTTTATCTACAATGCGAGCAACACCTTGACGGAATGGGTCTATGACAGGTAAACCTAGCTCAGATTCCACTTGATCCATATAAGCTAATGCTTCACTTTCGCTTAACCCTGAAGTATTGATAGACACTCCGACAAATTGTACTGCGGGATTGGTTAAACGAGCTGTTGCTAAATTCGCTTCCATACAAGTCACTAAGTCAGGCAGTTTGTAGTCCGGTAGTCCACGCATATGAGCACGTGTTGGTTCATGACATAACACCAATGCATCTGCTTGCGAACCATGAATAAGACCAGTTGTCACACCAGCAAAGGAAGCATGAAACAGTGATCCTTGTCCTTCAACGATATCCCAGTGCTGTGGATCGTTTTCAGGCGTGATGGTTTCAATAGCACCAGCAATAAAGTCGGCCACCACACAGTCAGCACTCACACCAGCACCAGTAATCAAAATACCCGTTTGGCCAGTTGCTCTAAAATCAGCTTCAATACCGCGCTGTTTCATCTCTTTTTCAATCGCTAAAGAGGTATACATTTTACCCACAGAACAGTCAGTACCTACTGTAAGTAAGCGCTTACCGGAGCGTTTTTTGCCATTAGCCACGGGATAATCTTGGGTTGGATAACGCACATCAAATAGAGAGCAACCATTTTTCTTGGCACAATCTACCAATTCTGGAATATCCGTCAGTTTATTGTGTAAACCAGCAGCGATGTCCATCCCCGCTTCAAGAGCTTCAAGTAACACAGAAATCCACTCTTTAGAAATCACACCACCACGGTTTGCCACTCCGATAACCAAAGTCTTGGCACCAGCTTCAGCAGCTTGCGCGATGTTTAAATCTTCAAGGCCAACATCTGCGTTACAGCCTTCTAAGCGTAATTGACCCACACAGTATTCAGGTCGCCATGTTTTAATGCCTTGAGCCACTTTTGCAGCAAGCGCGTCAGCTGCGTCACCCAAAAATAATAGGTAAGGTTGTTTAAGTTCCATCTCGTTTGTTCTCCATGGCTGGACAATACCGCCCAGCAGTTAATATCTATTTCAGGTATAACCTACAGTGCATAATTCGTGACAACAATAGCTAACCCCTTACTAAAATATTCAAATTTATCGAAAAATATCTCAATATATGCACACTTTATTCATTATGTTTTATAAAAATGAATTGTTATGCCAATTAACCATATTTTACAAAAATCTTACTTATAAGAGATATATAGATGATAACCAAAGAGTCGAGAGCTTAATTTGAAAGATTATTTTGTGTTCACTTCGTCACTGGGTCTAATCTAAAATTACATCATTAGTAATTTATTCCGAGTAATTACCAATTTCTAGATAATTCAAATTTGTGACAAGCGTCATGAAATTTTCCATTTTTCATACCATGTGAAATAGTAAATAACAAAGACATATCAAAAAATGAACAATTATGGGTCTAAAAGAACCAAAAAGGTGCATAAACACTCTAAACCGTTCGACAGAAATGATCGTTTTTTGTTATTCAACAATACTTCAGTCTAATCACCCTCAACACTAATTAAATATAAAATGCCAAAAAAAAGCATAAAACCAGATTAAAGTATCAATCGACGTAAAAATTAACCCAATCAATAGAAAGTAAAAATGTTGAAGTATCTTTATCCTAGTGAACGGTAACCATACTTATTTTTACTCACCGAAAGTATAGCGATTTCATGCCCTACACATGGTTTTGAATAGGTGCAAAATAGTTGTTAGGTACTAACTTCTCCTTATTGGAGAAACTGCAATTACTCAGTATGATACAGACTCCCAAAGCTGATCTCTGAGTGCAATGGACAAGATTTTTTATTTAGGGAAGATTCAATGATCACAGCAGAAGCGGTTATCAATCTGCAAGCTCTTAGTGATAACTACAATGTATTAAAAAGTAAGTGTGGTAATAAGGCTGTTGTTGCCGTCATTAAAGGCGATGCTTACGGTCACAACGCAGTGAGAACAGCAAAAGCACTACCACAAGCAGATATGTTCGCTGTATCACGGCTTGAAGAAGCCCAAGAGCTACGCGCAGCAAATGTCACGCAACCCGTTCTGCTGTTAGAAGGCTGCTTTTGCCAACAGGATCTAGAAATTGCAGCCAAAGAAGGCTTTCAAACCGCCATTCACTGTCAAGAACAGCTTGATCACTTAAAGCAAGCCAATCTTGTTAAGCCTATATCAGTTTGGCTCAAGCTCGATACAGGAATGCACCGTTTAGGGATCCAGCCTTGTGAACTTGAAGAGTTCGTTAGCCAAATTGAAGCAACGGATAAACTCGCTGGTCCAGTGGGCTTTATGAGTCATTTTAGCTGTGCCGATGATCTCTCTGGAGAAACAACCAAAAAGCAAATTGAGTTATTCCTATCTCAGACGGCTCGTTTCCCCGGACCCAAGACGCTAGCAAACTCTGCAGGAATACTCTATTGGGCAGATTCTCACCTAGATTATATGCGTGCGGGAATCTCGCTTTACGGAATATCTCCTAATGAAGATGAAGTCGGCTCACAACATGGCCTACGCAGTGCAATGACACTCAACTCGAAGCTTATTGCAGTGCGTAAACACAAAGCTCACCAGCCCGTTGGTTATGGCGAAACATGGACATCGACAGAAGATACCTACATCGGTGTGATTGCAATGGGATACGGAGACGGCTACCCACGTTCCGCGCCGGAAGGAACACCCGTTTATATTAACGGCAGAGTTGTGCCAATTTCAGGCAGAGTCTCTATGGATATGATCACTGTCAATCTCGGCCCAGAGGCACAAGATAAAGTCGGTGATACCGTGGAGTTTTGGGGAGAAAACCTTCCCATCGAGAAAGTGGCCAAGCACATTGGTACTATCCCTTATGAGTTGGTCATCAAGCTCACCAAAAGAGTACATCGACAGTATCTACCCCAATAATGCTTAAAAAGCGTACTTTAAAGTACGCTTTTTTCTATTTTAATTGCTGAACTGCCCACCTTTAAAGCAAAGAGGACTGTTGTCATATAAGCTTCATTTTTGTCTGATTTAATAGGCTGGAAAATTAAATAGACTCTCTAGAGAAGACCGACATGGCACTGTCCATCAGTGATATAACCTTAAGTGAACACACGCTTTCTGACTTAAAGTCTGTCGAATATCATTGGATCAGGACGCTTTATGTGGAAGGTTATCAGCCGTCAGAAATCAACCACTATATCCGCACTTGTTTTGGCGGTGATGACACCTTTGCTGATTTATTTCGTAGAGTCGCTTTGCAACAAGAAAGCCTGTTCGTGCTACTGCAATACATTGGCTGCGCGCCATCCAGTCGCGAGCTATAACAGCACCTCATTAAGCCAGCCACACCATTAATTATTCACAAAATCAATACCAACCCAACCAATTCATTGCGAAAGCGATAAATTCCATGCATAAAAAAACCTGAGCAGTACTCAGGTTATGGTTACAAAAACCGTTAGTCATTTACAGTAAGGAATTGAGCTAACAGCCAGCTATGCGTAACGCCAGAATGTATGCTTCCGTCTTAACTGATCAGCGGCCAAACCAAAATGTTAAGCAGAAAACAAAATAGGCGACCTTACAGCCGCCCTTATCGTTGTTATCCTTTCACACCGCCGGCCGTGAGTCCTCCGACTAACCAGCGCTGCGCAAGTAAGAATACGATAGTAATTGGTAATGCAGATAACACTGCTGCTGCCGCAAAGTCGCCCCATAAGTAGTTCTGAGGATACAAGTACTGCTGCATACCAACCGCAAGTGTATAAGAGTTTACATCAGAAAGTAGTAGTGATGCCACAGGAACCTCACCCACTGTTGCGATAAATGAGAGGATAAACACAACTGCTAGGATTGGTACTGATAAAGGCAAAAGCACCAATTTGAACGCTTGCCAAGGTGTAGCACCATCCAACGCGGCAGCTTCTTCTAACGAGTTATCAATCGTTTCGAAATAACCTTTAATCGTCCATACATGCAATGCAATACCGCCCAGGTAGGAGAAAATCAAACCACCGTGTGTGTTTAAACCTAGGAAAGGAATGTACTGACCTAGCTTATCGAACAGCGCGTATAAAGCCACCAGCGCAAGTACTGCTGGGAACATCTGGAAAATCATCATCGCTTTAAGAATGGTACTCTTACCTTTAAACTTCATGCGTGCAAATGCGTAAGCTGAAGTCGTAGAAAGAGCCACAATCAACACCGATGAAATACCCGCAACTTTGATTGAGTTCCACAGCCAGGTTAATACTGGGAATGGAGGCGGCGTAACCGTGCCATCAGCGTTTTCAACTGCAATCCCTAAAGCGAGTTTCCAGTGCTCAAGAGATGGATTTTCAGGAATAATACTACCGGTTGCGAAGTTACCTTCACGGAAAGAGATAGCCACAACCATCAGTAACGGGAAAATGATTAGCGCTAGGAAAACCCACATTGCAATATGTGTTGCCCACACTCGGTATTTTAACGATTTGCCTTGAACCATTGCCATTGTGAGTCTCCTTAGTCTTGCTCAAGTTTAGTGAAACGAAGGTTAAGTAACGCCAGACCGCCCACCAACAGGAAGATCAAGGTTGCGATTGCACTTGCTAGAC
Source organism: Vibrio sp. (assembly GCA_048259585.1). Taxonomy (GTDB): domain Bacteria; phylum Pseudomonadota; class Gammaproteobacteria; order Enterobacterales; family Vibrionaceae; genus Vibrio. The sequence goes on from JBLXHN010000002.1 coordinate 227,387, forward strand.
CAAAGTCTTGACCACCACTACCCTCAAATGCGATACGGTAGGTATAGCTTACAAGTAGGTCGGTATAACCCGCAGGTTCCGAAGTACCTATCATGTTCGGGCCACCTTGAGTTAACAGTTGAATCATTACAAAGTTATTGAAGTTAAAGGCAAAACTAGCGATCAACAGCGGAGTCATTGGCTTAATCATCAACGGTAAGGTAATGCGGTTAAAGTTACTGATGAAGTTCGAACCATCAATCGCTGACGCTTCATAGAGATCATCAGGGATCGCTTTTAGCAGCCCCATACATAGAATCATCATGTAAGGGAAACCTAACCAGGTATTCACAATAAGCACCATGGTTTTCGCTAAGAATGGGTCAGAGAACCATGAAGGGCTGATACCGAAAATAGAGTTCAGTACCATATTGATTTCACCAAAACTTTGGTTGAATAGACCTTTGAAGATCAAAATCGAAATAAACGCAGGTACGGCATAGGGTAAAATCAGTAGAACACGGTAAACTGCACGTCCTTTCAAGGCTTCCCATTGAACAATACTCGCGAGAACCAAGCCAATCACCAGGGTGAAAGCCACCGTTAACGCTGAGAAAACAACAGTCCATATAAAGATACTGATGAAAGGTTCTTTAATGCCTTCATCTTTCCACACTCGCTCAAAGTTTTGCGTACCGATAGAGACAACAAAACCAGGAGAAACCGTTGAGCCGATAAACTGACCCGCTTCATCAATAGGTTGGTAGTAACCCACATCCATATTAGGACGCAACACTTCACCCGTTTCATTGTTAGTGAGTGTTTCACCATCTTCACTTAATGTATAAAGAGGTGCCACGGCTGCAAACTTGCGCAAACCACTCATACGCACATCGTTACCATTCGGGAAGTGCAGTTCGATTTCGTTTAGTTGAGCACGATGGCCAATAATGGTTTTAATCGGTGCTTTCTTACCTGAGATTTCATCTGCAAGTTTAAGATCCATCTCACTGGCTAAAGGGTCTGAGAACAAGAACTTCTCAGTAACGAACTGAGAATCGCCATCTTGAATCGCTATCTGATAGCCGCCTTGTGACTCATGAAGAGTAAATGGATAGCTTTGACCACTTTGATAGGTTCTATCCATCAAAACCGCTTGTGCTCGCTCGAAAGAAAGCTGGTTTTTTGCGCTGTAGTTAGTGAATGCTAAATTCACCGTATAAGCCAAAGGAAAAAGAATGAACAAAATCATCCCAGCTATACCTGGGTAGATATAGCGATGAGCGTAGGTTTTCTTACTGCCAAAAATATAAAGAGCCAAAGCGGTAAGAGTAAGGGTAAGTAAAGCAAAGGCAGACTCACCGCGAGAATACATAAGAATAGATACGTAACCATTAATTAAACCTACCGCACCTAAAACTGCCCATTTGATAAAGGCACGCTTATTCTTTGGTAGTGACGTTGCTGGTGATGACATCGCTTCTGAACCTTGGACTGACTGCATAGAACGACCTGCTAGCGAAATAAAACTTAGGAAACTAAGGAGGAGTTACCCCCTCCCCAAAAAATTAAAATAAAACTTACTTGGTCATCTGCTTTTCTGCATCAGCCAGAGCAGCTTCAACACCTTGACGACCATCAACGATGTTAATGATTGCATTCTTCGCTGAACTCCAGAACGCATTCATTTCTGGGATATTTGGCATAACTTCACCATTCATCGCATTGTCCATTGTCGCCGCAATACGTGCGTCATTGCCCAGCTCTTTTTGGAATGAGTTAAGCGCTACAGCACCCAATGGTTTGTCATCGTTAATTTTGCGTAGACCATCATTGGTCAGTAGGTAGTTTTCGATAAATTCAACCGCCAAATCTTTGTTTGGAGAAGCAGTACTGATACCTGCTGTTAACACGCCAACGAAAGGTTTTGAAGAATGTCCATTGAACTTAGGCAGTGTCGTCACACCGTAGTTGATACCAGACTTTTCAATGTTGCCCCATGACCATGGACCATTAATAGTCATTGCAGTATTACCTTTGTTAAACTCCGCTTCAGATACTGAGTAATCCATGTCCGCAGAAATAACACCTTTATCAACAAGACCTTTAACAAAGTTCATTGCATCTGCAACACCTTTGTTTGCAATACCTGCGTCTTTAACATCGTAGCCACTTGCTGTGTACTTAAACGCGTAACCACCGTCAGCCGCCATTAGAGGCCATGTGAAATACGGTTCTTTTAGGTTCCACATAATTGCAGATTTACCTTCTTTCTTCAGCTTAGCGTTAAGCTCTGCAACTTCTTCCCATGTTTTAGGTGGGTTTGGAACAAGATCTTTGTTGTAAATTAGAGATAGTGATTCAACAGCGATTGGGTAACCAATTAGTTTACCTTTGTAGCTAACGGCATCCCAAGCGAAATCGATAATACCGTCTTTTACTTCTTTCGACGGATTGACTTCAGCCAATAAGCCTGATTCTGCGTAACCACCGAAGCGGTCATGTGCCCAAAACACAATATCAGGACCATCACCCGTTGACGCGGTTTGAGGGAACTTGTCCTGCAATGCGTCTGGATGCGCTACAGTTACTTTAATACCTGTATCTTCTTCGAACTGTTTACCAACTTCTGCTAAACCGTTGTAGCCTTTATCGCCATTGATCCAGATTGTTAGTTGTCCTTCTTCGATTGCAGCGTGAGCACCAAACGAACCAAGAGCAACTAAAGTACTTAGCGCTACAGTGCTTAGGGCGTTTTTCATGTTCATATCCTTTTATTATTTATGTTGTAGGGCAAACCAAGAGGTTTCACCGTATTTCGCCATATATCATCAGGAAAAACGGGCGACGGCTCATCCTCCCATGCACTACGCCCTAGGTATTATGGACTATTTTCGTGATCTCCATCGTTGCGAGTCATAGACAACGGTCACAAAAAGCCACTTTTTTGCGAGTCAGTTCACTTATATGGCTGCAATTTTTTTGAGCTTGATCCAACTACGCCTTTTACCCCCTCCTCCCACTACTCCTTTTCTACTCCCCCTACAAAAAAACGATTTAGGAGGATGTAACTCATCACCACTTTTAAGAAACTAACTTCGTCCTAGAGTGGATTGTAAGAACTTTTCAGTAACGAGTAGTTGATACTGACTTTCAATGCGATGATTGTGCTTTTTTGTGTGCATGCGATGGGGTTTATCGTACCGGGGGGAACGCACACAAATAATAGAATAAGGTACAAGGCTATTAGCATTGGTGGGTGATGCTTCTTCAAGAAGCGAGCAACAGTGTTGTATGAAGACATCACCCATTCTTTTCTTACCATTTTTACTAGGAACAGACAGTATTAATATTACTGCATGACATTTCTCCTACACCGAAGCAATGCGTAGCAACACAGAGACTAGATTTAGAGAAACCCCGTCAACTGTAATGCAGCTGAAAATAACCCGTGTATAGTAGAGAAATCATAAACCTGAACGTATTCCTACTATTATTGCTCAAACCTTATACAAGAGAATCATCACTATAATTGTGAGCAGTAATTTTTAAAAAAGTTGATCGAGGACGAGTTAGATGTCGAATGTCACGTTAAAAAATGTATGTAAAGCTTATGGCGATGTATTGATTTCTAAGAATGTTGATTTAAACATTCAAGAAGGTGAATTCGTTGTATTTGTTGGCCCATCAGGTTGTGGTAAATCAACACTACTTCGTTGTATTGCTGGTCTTGAAGATATTACATCAGGTGACTTATACATCGGTGATCAACGCATGAACGATGTGGAGCCCTCTAAACGCGGTGTTGGTATGGTATTCCAATCATACGCGCTGTATCCCCACCTAAATCTTTACGACAACATGTCTTTCGGTCTAAAACTAGCCAAAGCTGATAAAGCCGAAATCCACAAAAGAGTAGATCACGCTGCAGACATTCTTCAATTGACACACTTACTTGATCGCCAACCAAAAGCACTTTCTGGTGGTCAACGTCAGCGCGTTGCCATCGGTAGAACTCTCGTTTCACAACCAAACGTATTCCTACTTGACGAACCGTTATCAAACCTTGATGCCGCACTTCGTGTTCAGATGCGTTCCGAGATCACCAAACTGCAGCGCAGACTAGGCTGTACAATGATTTACGTTACGCATGATCAGGTCGAAGCCATGACCATGGCTGATAAAATTGTGGTGCTAGACGCTGGATTCGTGTCTCAGGTTGGTAAGCCTTTAGAACTTTATCATTACCCCCAAAACCGTTTTGTAGCTGGTTTTATTGGTTCACCGAAAATGAACTTCATGAGTGTGTTCATCGAAGAAGTAGAAAAAGAAAGAGTGAAAGTACAACTATCTAATGGAACTTCTTTCTGGATTCCTGTTGATGGCACCACAGTGAACAGAGGTGAACGGATGTCGATGGGTGTGCGTCCAGAACACTTGCTTACAGCGGAAAACGGTGATGCTCTAGTCGAAGGCAAAGTAATGATGGTAGAAAAGTTGGGTAATGAAACTCAAGTTTATATGAACCTAAAAGGTTCTGACTCAGATGTTATTTGCCGTCAGCCCGATACACTAGACGTAGAAGTTGATGACACATTCACCATCGGTGTACCAGCACACCGTTGTCACCTGTTCCATAGCGATGGTCGAGCTTGCCGCCGTCTGTTTAAAGAGAAAGGTGTAGAGCTTCCAAGCGAATAAGCATCAAAAAGTCATAAATACAGTCAACGTCCTCAAATCAAAGATTTCGAGGACGTTTTCATATTTGATCCCGTGGAAAAACCTTAGCGACATTGAAGCTCTTACCAACTGGCTCCCATTGATGCTAAATACTCATGCTCAACAGTGCTGTGGTGTTTGTCATCACTCCAGTCAACATACACCTCCGGCCTAACTGCGTTTTCATGTTTTAGCTGCACTGATTTATGATTAAGAGGCCCAAGATCACTATCACCAGAAATAAAACTTGTCTTTTGGTTTTCCGATGATGTGTCATTCTTGGTTAACACCACCTCAATGAGTACATCACTAGAATCAGAAGCCCCAAGTTTATACAGATTAATTTCATTGGTATTTGATTCAAAAAACTCGGAGACAGGATTGTTACTCGGGATAATGGAAAAGGCACTTGATGAAATTAAAATGGAGAATACCAATGACGATGTAAGAGAATTCATTTTCATGGCAGTTCCTTTAGGGTATTTATCATTTTTGAATAGACAGTCATTTATCAGCCAAGGCCCAGCCAGAAATCGTTTATCTAGCTATCGTTAACACCCTAAATCGAATACAGATAATAACCAATCAACTTTAAACTAATATTTAATTTTTTTAGTCATTCTTTCTATTGGTCACCAAATAAATTAAAGCGCTAATTATTATAGCTTTCGTTAGCACTTTAGTTTACTTACTATTGCCCCCCCCCCCCCCGTGAAGTCTATGCTATTTTGGTAAAAAGAAAGGCAGTGAATCGAATGATAAACATTAGAGCAGCTTGTTATAAAAATCACGTTAGATCTGCCAAAGGGGATAGACAAAACATCAGCAAAGCGTAAAGTTAAATAAAAAATAAGGAGTTTTCATGAAGTACAGCTTCAATATGGAAGATGTTAGTCAGGTCTGCGTTGGGGCTTTTGCATTAGCCGTCCCGATCTCTTTTTCAGAAGAAGCCTGGCAATTAGCGGAAACTCTCCCTACAACGAACTTATTACTTTTAATGAGCTTATCTTTATGCTTTTTAGGTGTATACGCATACCAAAGCGTATTTCAAAGAAACATAAAAAAACGAGTTCCAGTATTTCTATTTCGTATCTTAGTTGCTTACTCTTTAGCTGCTGTAGTCGTCGCAATGGTACTACTAGCTTTAGATAAACTGCCTCTTTTTGCTGAACCTGCTTTGTCTTTCAAAAGAATTGTTGTGATAACAATGCCCGCCTCTATGGGAGCTATTGTTGTTGACAGTTTCGATAAAGAATAAACCTAATCATTTAGACGAGAAAATACCCGATGGACCAAACACTCTCACTTAGAGCTCTAGAACGAGGCGACTTACGCTTTATCCATAACTTGAACAATAACCGCAACATCATGTCGTACTGGTTCGAAGAACCCTATGAATCGTTCGATGAGTTAGAAGAGTTATACAACAAACATATTCACGACAACGCTGAAAGGCGCTTTGTCGTCGAAGGTGAGAACAAAGCGCTAATCGGCTTGGTTGAGCTCATTGAGATCAACTATATCCATCGCAGTGCAGAATTTCAGATCATCATCACGCCTGAGTATCAAGGTAAAGGTTACGCTAAGACGTTGATCAATAAAGCTCTCGACTACTCGTTTACTATTCTTAACCTACATAAAATTTACCTTCATGTCGCAATTGAGAACGAAAAAGCGGTTTACCTTTATGAGCAATGTGGATTTATTGAGGAAGGCCATTTGGTTGAAGAATATTTCATCAATGGACAATATCGGGATGTCAAAAGAATGTACATACTACAGAATCAATATTTGAAATCCACAAGTAGAGCGAATCTTTAATGGTTTATCTGTGGAAAACAAACAGCAGACTCTAGAGCCTGCTGTTTGCTAAGACAAAATATCTATGCGCTGCTCATTAACACCGTTAATTCGGAACCATCCCGCGATACTAAAACGCTGAGCTTTGGCAGGTAAAACTTCGTGGGGAAATTGCTCAGATAAAAAGACCAAAAGCCGTCCAGATTCTGGGGCAATAGTATCAATCAGCCGATCTTCCATATCATAAAGCTGAAGTTGTCCGCCTTGTTCATCGCACCAGCCTTTATTCATGTAAAACACCGTCGTTAACTTACGGCTTTCATTGCCTCTAAACGCATCTAAGTGCTTCTTATAAAAATCACCCACTTCGTATTGAGCAAAATGCGCTTCATACTCGAACAACCCTAGATACAAATGACGGTTTACTTCTCGACGAATGGCTTCCATACGTTCAAAGTAATCTTGAACTGGTTGACCCATGTTGAGATCTAACCATTGAATCTTGTCGCGACGAACATCAATCGCTCGTTGAGCCGCTTCATTACGGCCAATTCGAGCTCGTTGCCATTGATCAGAGGTACAGTTTTTTAACTGCTGAACTTGTTGCGAAGAGAGAAAGTCATCCCATACGTACCACCCTTGTGAGGCGATCGCATCGATCAGTTTATCTATAGCCATCGTTTCCACAAATCGAACAAAAAAGGCTTTATATCTAGCTTGAACCTAAACAACAAATCGATAATTTAATCTTTAAGGACAAAGACTTTTATCAAAACAAAATGCAATAACTTGGGTAAAACAATGATTCAGCAACTGGTACTACTCAATATAACGATTCATGCTTAAATGATAAAACCCAATTCACATTGTCTTTATCTCCGAAAATGAAAACGAAGCATTATTATATACGGAAATTAAACATGGAAGTTCAACGTCGAGACAGTGATCATTTGTGGAAAAAGCGAGCTCTCAATGGAGATATTCGAACAACAGAGAAAATGGTTGAAGATATAAAAATGGTATTAGAGTTGGATTAATATTAGTTATTATGACGAAAAAATAATAGGCAGATAAATTAACTGCCTATTACTATGTTCGTTAATATTAAACCAAGCCATAAAAAATACGCCAAGAAATCAATTCAAATAATCAATATACGGCTATGAACTGACTTCTTCTAATCCAATATTATTTTTAGCCCAAATTAGTGCTTGCAAACGATTTTTAGCGTTGATCTTCTTAAACACGTTATGTAAATGAGTTTTTACGGTATTTTCACTCACATAAAGTTGATCTGCGATTTCAATGTTTGATGCGCCACTGCCAAGCAATTTAATAATTTGTTGCTCACGTTTAGTCAATTTGGCATACATCTGCGATGTCACCACAGAGTTGCCCGCTCGGTAATGCAAAATATACTCCTGAGCTAAACGACGTGTTAGCCACATTTCGCCCTGCAGAATTTTGTCCATGCCCTTAACTAAGGTATCTATTTCATCATCAGAATAAAAAACACCCGCTAGATTTTGCCATTTGAAAAGATCTTTAACTTCAATATCGTTAGGACAATTAATAACAACTTCATTTGCGTCAGGACAATACATATGCTTAAAAGAAGCGTAATCGGCAATGGTATGACTGTCCAAGCGCGAATAATCGATGATAATCAAATGAGTGTCATGATCTTGAGGGTCACTTTCTTGCATCCACATATCGCAAAATGGAGACGTCTCAATTTTAATTGGAAGTTTTGACTCCAACGCATCTTTCAGTAATCGTGACTGCATACATACGTCAGATAGCAATCTTACGTTTAGTTTTTTTTCTTCAGCCATAATAAAAACTCCTAAGCCATTCCCCTGACTTATGTAAAACTAACGTTCAGGAATAATATGTCAATGGGTTAAAAGTTAACCAAATCAAAACCGTGTCAGTAAATTAAATTAAATCAACTAGATCATGTACTTATTATCATTTCTTATTTGTGAGAAAGTGAAATGTTTTATTTATAGTCCATCATACGGTCTTTATTACTAGTTTTATTCTAAATTAGGAAGTTCTCATTTATTATAAATATGGCCACCAGCGATTTCCTCTAACCTTTCCACTCTGGAAAGTACTACTTTCCCATCAAATGCAATATTTATCGCCAATGATACGATATTATAAGTATCAGAAAATGGCGTTATTTAGCCTGATATATTTTGTATATGTATGCATAGCTTGTATGTATCAAACTCGTGCTACAACTTAAAAAACAATCTAGAAGATATCAATTATGAACAACAAATTTAGTTTTCCAATATCCGCTCTATTGATAGCTTCTGCACCATTTCTAGCAGTTGCAGAAGAAAATCAAGACGTTCAAGACATGTCAGACCCTTTAGCGGTATACACCCAAGCGGGGTTGGGCATCACCGACAAAGGGGTAAACATTAAAATAGGCCAAACTTACGACTCTGGAAAAGAGAACGTGGCTGCAATGAATATCCTCGAGATAAAAGGTTTTGGTGGTGATGTTCTGGGTATTCGTGATAACGACGAAGCACTTTACGGTTCTGTTGACGATAGCATCGATTCATTCCGTTTACGTAACTTTCAAGCCAACATCACCAACGGCCGTGGTAGCCAATTTGACATGAGTTACAATGTCGATAAAGATGCCCTAGACGCTTCTTACAGTATTCTACAGGCACTACCAAAAATGGGCCCAATCAACCTTTACCCGCTTGCCGGTGCGGGTGTGACTGTCGCGAATGACTACAGTGGCGATAATGTCGGTTACGAAATACCAGGTACCTTTACCGTTGTTGGTATGTACGCCAAAGTCGCGTTAACGGATAAGATCTGGATCAACTACAACCCGATGTACATGCACACTCTCTCTGGATCTGACACATACAAAGAGACCTATTTTGGTAATGAAAGCGGCATATTGGCTCATGAGTTTGCGCTTTCTTATCAAATTACCCCTCGTTCAAACATTCGCTACTTTGCTAACTGGAACGAAAAAGTCGATTTTGCAGATGGTGACCACCGCATCGAGTTTAACTACCAGTTTTAATATTAAGGCACCTGCTCGTCAGGTGCTTTTTTATTGATACAAAAAATCCACCGCTTAGGTGGATTTTTACTATATAAACTTGTGACGTAGCGATTAGCCAATCAAGCCCTGTTTCGCTAGGTACTCATCGTAAGTACCGTGGAAATCGTTCACGCCATCTTTGGTAATTTCAATAATGCGAGTAGCAATTGAAGATACAAACTGACGGTCGTGAGATACGAACAACAATGTACCTTTGTAGTTCTCTAACGCTAAGTTCAATGCCTCGATAGATTCCATATCCATGTGGTTGGTTGGTTCGTCCATTAGCAAGATGTTTGGCTTTTGCATAATTAGCTTACCGAACAGCATACGACCTTGTTCACCACCTGAAATCACTTTTACTGACTTCTTGATATCGTTCTGAGAGAACAGCATGCGACCTAAAATACCGCGAACGACTTGCTCGTCATCGCCATCTTTTTTCCACTGTCCCATCCAATCCAGCAGGTTCATATCTTGTTCAAAATCATGTGCATGATCCTGAGCATAGAAACCAATGTTGTTGTTTTCAGACCACTTAATCACACCATCCATCGGCGTCATAGCGCCAGCCAGTGTGTTCAGGAACGTTGATTTGCCAATACCATTTTCACCGATAATCGCAATACGCTCACCCACTTCAACCATGAGGTTTACACCATTGATCAAAATGTTTTCACCATAGCCTTGTTTCAAGTCTGTCACTTCTAGCGCGTTACGGAACAACTCTTTCTCTTGCTCAAAACGAATAAATGGAGATTGACGGCTCGAAGGTTTCACTTCATCAAGCTGGATTTTCTCTAATTGCTTCTGACGAGATGTGGCTTGTTTTGCTTTCGATGCGTTTGCAGAGAAACGGCTTACGAACGTTTGCAATTCGGCAATTTGTGCTTTCTTCTTAGCATTGTCTGCGTGTAGACGATCACGAGCCTGCTCAGCTGCAATCATATACTCATCATAATTACCGTGGAACAAACGTAGTTCACCGTAATCCAAATCCGCCATATGCGTGCAAACCGTATTCAAGAAGTGACGGTCATGCGAGATAATGATCATTGTACAGTTGCGAGCTAAAAGAACTTGCTCCAACCAAGCAATCGTATGCATGTCCAGGTTGTTGGTTGGTTCGTCTAGCAGCATTATTTCTGGTTCAGCGAACAGAACCTGTGCCAATAGAACTCGTAGTTTTAAACCAGGTGCGATTTCGCTCATTAAGCCAAAGTGCTGCTCTTCTGGAATACCCAGACCCAATAGCAGTTCACCGGCACGTGCTTCTGCAGAGTAACCATCCATTTCAGCGAACTCAGTTTCAAGATCACCAACACGCATACCATCTTCGTCAGACATTTCTGGTAAAGCGTAAATACGGTCACGCTCTTCTTTTACAGCCCACAGCTCTTTATGACCCATAATGACAGTATCAACAACGGTGTATTCTTCGAACGCAAACTGATCCTGCCCTAGCTTTGCCATACGTTCATTTGGATCAAGAGAAACAGAACCTGAAGAAGGCTCAAGTTCACTACCTAAGATCTTCATAAATGTGGATTTACCACAGCCGTTTGCACCGATAAGGCCGTAACGGTTGCCATTACCAAATTTAATCGAGATGTTTTCAAACAATGGCTTATCGCCAAATTGCATGGTGATGTTTGCAGTTGATAGCACAAGAAATTCCTAAGTAGTAAACACGCAAAAAGTTGGCAACAAGCCAACTTTTCTAATTGACGCGATAGTAACAGATTTTGTGATAGACATCACCCCTAGTACACCGCTTAATCTTGATTAAAGCGAATAGGTATAATGGGCGCTAGCTTGCTGTCATGGCTTGCATTGGGGGGAAATAACTTAAAGAAAATCGCGCGAGTCATTGGCGCCACCGAAAAAATCCAACAACGGTCGTCGATGCTAATGCTGCGAAAAAGTTCACCTGAGCAAAATCTACGTAAAGGCACGTGTGATAAACCCTCATACCCAAAACCATTAAAAATAACCATTAATGAAAGAATGACATTTTCAAATGTATTGTTACCCATCGATTTCTCTAAAGTTTTATCAACCAAATTAACAATAAGCGTAGGTGGGTCACATTTATTGTCAACCAAATTGACAATTTGCACTCTAAAAAAATAGTATCTTTCTATTAAAAATAGATAAAAAGAGCCGTTCATGGATCACAGCGCATTTCTACAAACACTTGGCCTGATTGACCTAATCAGCGAAAAACATAAGCAGTTGCGTCAAAAAACGATGATGAGGATTGAAGAGTCCATTGAAGACAAATTCTCTGAAATGGATATCTATTTGCTCATCTTGAATCAACATAGATCCATGAGTTTGAGTGACTCGGCTCGATACATGAATATCAGCCGACAAGCCGTACATAAGCATGCTAAATACTTAGAGAGTTTAGGTTATATTGAAGTAACGACATCTGACTCAAATCGAAGAGATAGAGTGATCAAATTAACTCGCGCAGGAACACAACTTGGAGAGCAGATCAAAGCCATAAAGTCAGAGCTGGATGAAGCTCTTGAGCAAGAACTTGGGAGCGAAAACTATCAAAAGATTATCGAGATTTTTCGCTCCGATTGGTGCACAACACAAAACTGAGTACGTGGTTGTACACTTTAATCAGCGAAACACTTTTTGATAAACTGTGCTGCGAGCATTGCACCTTCAGCCGATATTGTATGCACTGTTTCGTCTTCGTAACTCTCTTCAACCACAACATTCAGTTCCGCTAATTTTTTCGCCGCCTGTTGACTTTCTGACCAAGGAATGACTGGATCACTTTTACCATGAATCAGTAATACAGGTACTTGCTGGTCTGGCTTATAAGGTTCTGGAGAAGATAAGCGTCCTGAAAACGCGACGACGCCAGTTAATAGGTAGCGTGCGCTGACCAGTGCGTCCAAAGACATAATAGAGCCCTGAGAAAATCCAACAAATACAATTTTGTCTTCGTTAGGATGAATACCATGCTCAGAAAAAAGGCTATGAATGGTCCTATCGAAATCTCTGCGTGCATCCACAATTCGTTGAGGACGATTATCGTTAGTTACTCCAGTTAAACTAAACCATTGATACCCTTCTGGTGCCTGATCAAACTTCATCGGTGCATTCGGTGACAAAAATAACGTTCCAGGCAAAATTGGTTTCCAAAACTTACCGAGTGCCGCTAAATCATCACCATTACTTCCTACGCCGTGCAGTAAAATCACAACTTGTTTTGTCATTCTTATTCCTCTCAAACAGCAATGATGCTCTCATCATAACTCAAACTAGCATAATGATTATGGTTGATATGAATGAGTGATTAACCATAATTTAAAGATTATACATTCAAGTAGCGCTTAGCTAACTCGCCGTAGTGAACTTCTTCGCAGTACGCTTGCTCGTCATCCCTTCACTTATTTGTGGCGTCATTTCATGTAAATTGGCTTACATCAAAGATTGTTCTGGCTAGCAACTTTATTCTGATTGTAATAATACACGCGTTGCCGATGAGTCACTATGAGTAGCCAGCCAGACATTCAACAGACCATTGCGAGCTTTACGTCTATCGAGCAAGCTCTGCAACATTTCGATATTGAGTTTGATAGCAAATTTATTGACCAGTATGGCACTAAAGTTGCGAAAATTTTTGGAGGATATGTCATTCTACAAAAACCAGAGGATTGGTTTTCAGCCCGGCGAGCATTGAAAAATGCCTACTGCAAAGTCCAACGAGGACGCTTAGATCCCCACTCTCGCTCCGCCTGCCGCGGGTGTACTTCCTGCCAGCGTCGTTAAGTGAACAAACTCGTTGCGATACACTAAATACCTAACATTGAAAGGGGGTGCTATTCCTACGGCTATTAAGCTTGATCTGAACTCGTTGATGAAGCTCTGAATCCTGCATCTTAGGGTCACTTGGGTATAAATCACATTTTCAATTCGACACGCCTTATCGCAGTTGAGTAAACGCCATTTAACTGATTGAATGTTCAGATAACGGTGAAAGGATTTTATATGGCGAACAAATTGTCCACTTCTGCTTTGGCTAAAAAGCGCGATATCGACGCCCAGCAGTTGTTCAAAGATCTCTCCAAAGCGGGTTATCTCAGTCGCCATGAAGGTCAATGGCTACTCACCGATCTTGGTGCTAAATTTGGTGGCGAATATGTCAATCATCCCCAATACGGTAAGTTTGTCGTCTGGCCTGAAAATTTACTGATCGACCTAACAACAACCAGTGGGAATACGCTGAGTGCCACTCAAGTCGGGGAATACTTTAAACTCAATCCGAAAAAAATTAACCAACTGTTCAGTGAGTTAGGTTGGATTACCAAACAAGAACAAGACTGGATAGTCACTCCTTCTGGCGTTCGTGTCGGCGCCAAGCAACGCCAAGACAAACAATCCCAAAACAATTTTGCGGTATGGCATGATTCCATTCGTCATAACCCTCACCTACGTCAATCCGTGATTGAGTTCTTAGGGCAAGATACTCACTCTCACGCAACAGATAAATCTTATTCCAGTTTCAGGCAAAAATTTGAAGCCAAGCATCGAACATTAGATGGCCACTATGTACGTTCAACCGGTGAGTTGCTGATCGATAACTGGCTTTATCTTGCTGGCGTCATGCATGCCTATCAACGCCCCTTACCTATTGAAGAAGCCGTTATGAGTGATTTTTATCTACCGGCCGGCAAGGTCTACATCCAATATTGGGGAACAGACCAGGGTGACACTCCATCTCGAGAGCAAGAAAACACTCGCGCCCTCTACACAGAGCATCAATTTAATTTAATTGAAATTAGTTCAACCGAGGTAAAACAGTTGGATGATGTTTTGCCAGAGAAACTGCGGATGTTTGGCATCAAGGCTTATTAATGCCAAACAGAATCATAGTGCAACTTTAATCGCGACGGCCATAGCGAGCACCGTATGCCACTTCTTTCGGTACAATAGTTTGACCAATCGGAGCAAGAGAAATCACCGCGAGTTTTAAGTGTTGAAGTGCAAATGGAATACCTATTATCGTCACGAAACAGGCAACAGCAGAAAGCAAATGTCCGATTGCGAGCCATATCCCTGCCAGTAAAAACCAGATCACATTACCTATCTTACCGAGAATTCCAGTTCCAACATCATCGCGAAAAGTCAGTTCATTACGATAAACCGCTTCTTTGCCAAAAGGAAAAAATGAAAAAGTACCGATAACAAAACAAGCACGCCCCCACGGAATGCCGATTAGGCTAACGAATGCCAGCAGTCCAACTAGCCACCAGGCTAATCCCATTACGACGCCGCCGCATAAAAACCAAATAATGTTACCGATTGTTCTCATTGGAACCTCTGTTCTAAAACTTCTACCATTCCGTTAACAGTGAAAGCCTTGTAAAACCTAAATTAAGTATTTAATCAGTAATGCTACTAGAGTGACCAGCAAAAGACTTGTACACCACTCGAAAATCAGAAAATTCTTGTTGTTAACTTCATCATTTTCTAACCAAATTGGCTATAATACGCAACGAAAAGCATAAAAAATGCAACGAAGTTTCATGAAAATCACATCAATGCTCGCCAAATAGCTGTAGTGCCACTAACTAAACAAAGCACGAGTGCTCCCGTACGAATCTTCTCTTTAGGCAAAGCATGGGTTGTTTTTCGAGCTAAGAAATACCCCAGCCATGCCGCTGGGAGTAAAGGCAGGCTTATCATCAGGTGATGTAGATTTAAATACCCCGCAGGAACCTGAATAATCAACGAGATAATCGAACTAAACAGGAAGAATGCGGACAGGTTACCTCGCAATTGATTCGCTTCTTGATGCTGTAACAGCAAAGCCATTGGTGGTCCACCGATAGAGCTACTAGTACCAAAAAAACCAGAGAAAAAACCAGCGACCACCATACGATTTGGCGTCGGTTCGATACGATAAGGCAACAAGCTTACAATAACGGCAAACCACACCAATAATCCTAGCCATAATGCAAGCACATCGCTGGAAACCATCACCAGCATCACCCCACCAGCAATAGAACCGGGAATACGGCCAATCAGAGCCATTTTCAATCCACCAATCGATATATCGGAACGTAGTTTGATTGCATTTAACAACGAGATAAACAGTGCACAAATCACAATAGGTGCTGGAACATAGTCTGGCGATACAGAAAATAATAGTGGAGCCGCAACGATAGCTAAACCAAAACCAATCGCAGTTTGAACATAAGAGCCAACAAAAATCAAAAACATTGCAAGAAGCGTGGTACTACTTAAATATTCCATTACCCTGCCTTATAAGACAAAAATTATGCGCATTTTTACATAATCCATCCATTTTGTAGAGCCACACTTTAGGTTGTTGTTTCAATTGGTCATTGAACATGTCATCTCTTTCCTACGCAATAACCCTGGTTTTGTAAAAGACATGTCAAGCTAAGTCAGAATAAAGTCAACAAGCAACTGGACTGATGTGTTTTTGTTCATTGATTAAGTTTAAATCGCGCTTCCTATTTATTGAGGTTACGAAACCAATGAACAAAACACCATTGCTGACATCTCTATCTGCGCTGACATCATCCATTCTAGTCTGCTCTTCTGCCGTCGCCGCAGGTTTTCAAATTAATGAACACTCTGCCACTGGACTAGGTCGCGCCTTCGCTGGCGATGCCGTTATTGGTGATAATGCTTCAGTGCTCAGTCGTAACGCAGCTGCAATGACGCTGTTTAAACGTGATGCGTTTTCTATGGGGGTGACCAATGTTCGTCCAGATTCACGGGTTAAAAATGCGCAATACCGTTCAGCGCAAATTCGAGAAGATGTTAACGTCTCTCCCAATTTCAACCCTTTCGATGATGCTAACTACAATGTTGAGGTCTCAAAACCCTATGCTACCTCAACCGTCACCGATGTCGATGATGTTGAAGGGATTGGTAACCAAGCTATTGTGCCTAATATCTACTATATTCATCGCCTAAGTGAGAACTGGTATCTCGGTCTTTCTGCATATTCAAACTTCGGCACCGACATTGAGTTTGAACCTGATTATGCTGCGGCTGTGTTCGGCGGTACAACTTATGTCGCCAGTGTGAATGCAGGCATCAGCCTGGCTTATCGGATGAATGACCGTCTCAGCTTCGGCGGTGGATTAGATGTCATTTATGGCATGGGCAACTTATATCGTGATATAGGATTAGAAGTTTGTTTGAATGCATCGGCATCAGCGACGGCCACGGGTCCAACACTTGGCAGCTACGAACAATGTGGTGGTATTGCAGGCAATGCGCTCGATGTTGAAGCTTCTGGCGTTGGGATTGGTGCGAATGTCGGAATGATGTACGAAGTCAATGACAATCACCGTTTTGGTCTAAGCTACAAATACAGCCCAGAAATAGAAGCCAAAGGTGACATTTACTACGCTGGCCAAACGATGGAGACATTATATTTGGCACTGCCAGATATTGCTGAGTTTTCTGGCTACCACCGTATACTGCCTGAAGTTGCACTCCATTACTCAGTGCAATGGATCAATTGGTCTCGCTTTGAATCGATCAAGGCTGATGATCATATATTAAAAGAGTTTCAATGGCAGAACTCTTATCACTATTCATTGGGTGCGACTTGGTATGCAAGCGATAACTGGGCACTACGCACAGGTTATATGTTTGATAGCACACCCGTTGATGAACTTGCATCGGTATCCATCCCAGACTCAAACCGTCAATGGCTCTCAGCCGGCGCGACTTATCACTGGTCAGCCAATACCAGTATAGATTTCGGTATGACCTACTTGATTGGTGAAGATGTCGAGATCACCGAGTATTTAGACGAACGTGTTCCGCTACCGAGTATTAACGCCACGACTCGCTCCGATGCCCTGCTGTTTGCAATGCAGTTCAGTCATCGTTTCTAAACAGAATAAGTCGAGTTAATTTAAATTAACTCGACTTATTGATATTTAAAACAGCTTTTCAATTCCAAAAAATACTCTACAATAGCGCCTCTTTCCGTGACCAATTAACTACTCAGGCATCGTTTTTCATGTCGAACACCATTACGCGAGCTATTTTATTGCTAGTGCTTGCGAACCTTGTTGCATCATTTTCAGATGTATCTCTAAAAATACTTAATGGCGAAGTCCCAACTTTCCAATATGTTTTTATACGCCAATTGATCGGTACGATTATGTTACTGCCATTGTGGTGGCAGCTACCTAGAGAGCAGCGGCATCAGGGACGGTGCAAAATAGCATTCACCCGAGCACAGTTGATCTTACTCGGCAGTGCTTGTGCCATGATTACCATTACCTACATTCCACTCGCAACGGCAAACGCAATATTTTATGTTGGGCCGATATTAATGCTGCCTCTGTCTGTAATCTTATTAGGCGAACGCCCGGGGATGAAGCAGATCATTGCTACAACTATCGGTTTCATCGGAGTGCTGGTAGTACTTCGTCCAGAGCAATTCCACTGGGCGGGTTTAGCAGGTCTTGGATGTGCATTATCGATGGGAATGGGCAACATTCTTATCCGTCGCTTACCTGAAAATCAACCGCTAGTCAGTACGTTGTTTTGGACTAATGTGATGACACTACCATTAGCGCTAGTTCTTGCTATTCCTAGCTGGTCTGAAATTAACTGGATTCACTTCGGTTGGATTGTCGTGATCAACCTATTGGTATTGGCATATCACGCACTGGTTGTCATTGCTTATAAGAAAGTAGAAGCCAACCGAATTGCATTAGCGGAGTATTCAGGCTTAGTGTTTGTCACTTGGTTCGGCGTTATGTGGTTTGATGAAATTCCAGACTTGCTCACCGCGCTGGGTATTTTGTTGATTGTCGTGCCTATGATGCCAATCAAATGGTCAAAGTTATTCAAAAACAAATCAAAACTGCCACCAACTGCCACAGAAAACGCCTAAATTAACCGTCGGCCAGTGCAATGCGCTGGCTGAAACTTGTTAATTCTATATCCCCAATAGGGTCACGCGCCCTCTATCGGCACTTGGAGACTCTTAAAGCTTAAAGGTGTCAAAGCATGACTGGTCAATGTCGGTCTAGACAGCACATCTGCTGCATTTGACTCTCGGCTTAAGCCAAACAAAACCAAAAGCGAGCTCATAAGCTCGCTTTTCTTTTTCATAACATTTACAGGTACAAAAAGTATCGCGTTGTTTTTATTGCTCTTCTTTCGGTCGTTTATGTTTAGGAACATAGTTCAAAATAGAAACTGGTACTGGCTTGCGAGGCTCAAAACCTTCGACTTCTCGGCGTTCAATCAAATGACCTAAACGGCTTTCAATCATGCACAGGTTTTTGAAGTTATCTTTTGAAACAAACGAAATCGCTTCGCCACTTGCGCTTGCACGACCAGTACGGCCAATGCGGTGGACATATTCATCTGCCGGGAAAGGCAAATCATAGTTCACTACGCGCGATAACTCTTCAATATCAATACCTCTCGCTGCAACACCCGTTGCCACAAGGTACTTGATTTTACCCTCTTTAAAGTCTTTCAATAAGCGAGTACGTACTTCTTGGCTACGGCCGCTATGGAAAGCCTCGGCTGGAATGTCTCGTTTTTCTAACTGTGACACTAACTTCGCTGCACCATGCTTAGTTTCAATAAAAATCAGCGCTTGATCCCACTGATTCTCTTTAATCAAATGACTTAACAACGCTGACTTCTTATCTTTATCGACCGTGATTAGCCACTGTTCAATGTTAGCTTTCGATGCTTGATTGGCAGCGATAGAAATCTCGTAAGGATCAGTAACCGCCGTTTTCGCCAAATCACGAACCTTGTTCGACAGTGTTGCCGAAAATAGTAAGAACTGAGCGTCTCTCGGTACTCGGTCGATGATTTTGTTGATCGACTCGATAAAGCCCATATCCAGCATACGGTCTGCTTCATCCAGTACCAGAATTTCGATCTCCTCAAAATACACAGCGCGTTGACCGTACATATCAAGCAGACGTCCTGGAGTCGCCACCAGCACATCAACACCCGCAATCAGTGCATCTTTTTGTGCTTTCTCTTCCACACCACCATACATAGCAAGAGACGTGAGTTGTGTTTGACTGCCATATTGCTCAACTTTATCAGCCACTTGAATCGCCAGTTCACGTGTAGGGACAAGAATCAACGCACGTACGCGCTTTTTCTTTTGCGTTTGCGCTTTCTGTAGCTTTTCAAGAATTGGCAGCACAAAACTCGCGGTTTTACCGGTACCGGTTTGCGCTGCTGCAATTAAGTCCTGCCCCTGCAAAATGACCGGTATAGCTTTGTTTTGAATCGACGTAGGGTTTTGATAACCAAGTTCAGCCACGGCTTTAGACAGTGCTTCACTCAATCCTAATTTTGCAAATGACATGTATTGACTCTGAAAAGATAAATGAACAAAAAAGATAGAACAGAATGACATCAACTGCCCTAGTTTGAAATGCGAATTCTAACATGAAGTTGCTCAACAAGAGTTAACTATTAATCCAACAAATAAAAAACCGCTGACTCACTCCTGTTTTATACATTAATCAATGTCAGATTTTTTTACACCTCTTACTAAATTATCAATATAACCAACTGAACAATAGACATAAAACACATGGCACAAGGCTTGCTATTACGTCTACTTTTTAGTCCAGAACACAAGAGGGAACTTAATTTATGGCTTCAATACCCCAGCGAACTATCAAGGCGGTGACACTTAGTCTCGCCTGCCTTGCTTCAGCAGCTCATGCTGGATTCATTACCATTGAATCAGACCGAACCAATTACCAAGTTGGCGACACGGTAACCGTGAATATGTCAGTATCAGGATTCAGTTCTGATCCTTATGATAGCTTGGCAGCTTTCGACGTCGACTTTCTTTACAGTGCCGACCTACTTACAGCTCAATTTACCCGTTTTTCAGATCCTATTTTAGGAAATCAACTTCAAGATGATAGTGAGACAGGGGCATTTCCTTTTTACAGTTTCGTGCATTCCTACGGTAATGTCTTAGACATCTCGGCTGCCACAGGTAACAGTGACAACGCGCTAGACGCCTATCAACAAAATGAATTTATCGCTCTTTCTCTAACGTTCATTGCAGAAGCGGTAGGATTTGCCGAAGTCCTCCTTGATACCAACGATCCTTGGTTAATTTTCAGTGACAGCGCGTTTTACGACATAGATTTCACCGTGAACAACAATGCACAGTTTTCGATTACCGATGATAGCAGCGTCAGCGTTGATGCTCCCCCAATGACCGTATTGTTCCTAAGTTCCGTCCTATTCGCTTTGGGGTTCAGAAAAACAACCAAGGAAGACCACGCATGACAACTAAAAAGATACTGGCACTGACTCTTCTGCTCAGTGCCGTCTCCAACTTCAGTTTGGCTGCTGATATTAAAGGCTACGTAATCTACCAAGATCACGGCTTACTTACGGTGATCACTGAGAATGGAGAACAACTGACTGCCGCTATCAGCGAAGATGATACCAATGATTACACAGGTCAAACCATCCAGGCTAAAGGTGAGTCTCGCGGCGATCTTATTGCTCTAAGTGAACTATCGGTAACTTCTAATGCAGAGGAGGGAAAGCATGAATAAGTGGATATTATTAGTGCTTAGCACGTTACTCACACCTATAACTGCATTTGCCTACACATCATCGCCGTTTGATCCCGGCGAAGAAGCACTCGGAACCTACTTGGTTAACTCCGGCCCAGGTTTAGATACCGGTTGTGTTTTCCGCTCCAGTAGTCCACTACTCATTTCTTTGCCCGTCCCACAAGTCATTAACCCTGCAGTACTCAATAGTGATGGAACCATAAAATCTAGTAAAATTGCTCAATTGATTAAAGACGGGGTAATTGGCAGCAAAGCGGTAATTTCATTTCCGGTGTATGACATTGACGATAAAGCAAATGTTACAGAAATTGAACCGGAGGTTGATGAAATCTACTTCAACGGTGAATTGATTAAAACCCTATCAGGAACCAACAATCTTTGGACTGACGATTCACTACTTATCGACATCGAAAAGCTACGCTTTGGACAAGACAATGAAATTCGTATCAATATCGACGTTGCGAATAGCTCGAACTCCTGGTGTATGGCCGTCGATTGGGTAAAAGTAGAATTTGATGTAACCAGCCCTGTTGTATTGGTACACGGTATCGACGGTGATGCAGGGACTTGGAGCAGTGACGATCTAGAAGCACTTAATCAGCGAGGCCTGCACTATAAAGTCGTCGAGCTTGATGGTAGTGCACCACAATTTTCACCAACGGGTAGTTGCGCTCAAACTTACCCTAATCAAGCCAGCTATACAGGAAAAAATGGTCGCAGCCACTGTAACGCTAGAGAGTTAGATAGTGAAATCAGCGACTTCTTAGATCCACTGAAAGCCAAAGAAGTCAGTATTATTGCGCACAGCAAAGGCGGTTTAGACAGCCAAGCGCTTCAATATACGGGGCCAGAATATGAGATTGTCTCACTATCAACATTGAGCACACCACACAAAGGTAGTGTGGTCGCCGATATGACGGTGATCCGTAAGGAAAGAGGAGATGAACTTCAAAACAGTGGTTTAGATCCCAACAACTATATTGCCAACTATCTCAGCAACTTAAATCTCGGTATCACTTTTGGAATTGGCCCACAAATGCCCGGTTTGTTGGATCTTAAAACCCAGGCTTACTACAGCGAGTTATCTGCTGGCAGACGAGGTAACATAGCCAAAACGTTCACCATAGGTGCAAGTGCTGACAATAATAACAACGGAATCATTGAATCCGGTGAAGACGATGAGATCAATTCTGCTGGATTCTTAAGTCGCTCTATTATGCAAAACTTATGGAACCTACTTTATTACGTTGATTCAATCAAAGAAGTATCATCTTTTATCGAAGAACGAACTGTCCCAGTCTATGCTGGTGGTGTACCTACTTATATCACCTATAAAGTCAGGGTGTACCAGTATGCATCGACTCCAACGGTAACTGGTCGCCCCAACGATTTAGCGGTGACAACAAACAGTGCGAATCCGAGCTACGGCACCAGTTTAGGTAACGTACATAACAATCACTCAACAGTGAAAAACCCCAATGCATTGAATATAGTGTTAGATAAGATTCTATCACTTCGCTCAAGCCAATAAGGAGGAACTATGACAAACCTACTTTCCTCCACCCTGAGCAAATGGAACTTAACAATGAACATAAAAGCAATAGCTAGCATATGGATAATATTTGTGAGCTGCGTGGTAAATGCAGTTGAAATTCCCAACCCTACACAGCCTGACTCCATCACTGCACCTATTTCTGTCGGTCAGCAGACTTTGAGCTTTGAGCTCAATCTAACCGACCCTGAGGCGTTATTTGTTGAAGCCATTGTACCTGTCGATGGTGTTGAAATGACCCTTTTCACTACCAGCGGCACCCGAATATTAGACAGCGTTGAAGCCGCTGACTATTTCAACAGCGGTAACAGCCAGGGTTTACCCGGCGGTCAGTTTATATTCACGCTAGCCAAAGAGCAGTTAGCGGGTAGCGGTGAATATCAACTGCAATTTACCTTTCCCGCAGCGCCGACTCAAACCGCAGCACTTGTTACGGTGTTAGCACAAGAAAGTGAGCCATTACTGCTGTCACTTTCGAGCTATGAAGCTTACACCCAAACTCCAATCTCGGTCGGTTTATCTGTCGGCCCAAATACAGACAACGTAACGCCAACATCGCCAATCGCAGAAATTTACAACGAAGCGTTAACCAAAGTGGGCCAATTCCCACTGGAAGATAACGGACAAGGCGCAGACGGAGTGCAAGGTGACAATGTCTTCTCTGCGGTTTACTCCTTTAATCAACCTGGCCGATATACTGTTCAAAGCGAAATAAACTATACCCGTAATGGAGTTCCTTATAACAAAACCGTTGGTCGGGAAATCGAAGTATTTGCGAGCCCAGCTCAGCTCAACTCTGTTGAGTTTGACCTGCAAACCCAGTATCAAAATGGTAATCAGTGTGTTGTTACCATAAGCCAACGTAATGAAGTTAATATCACAACCCCGGGGACTTATCTGTATCGCACAACATTATCCAATGAAAACGGAGATGAAATCAGTAAACACGTTCGTATAGAACACGCTAATCAAGGCATCACAGAGGTCAACACAGTGTCGTTCACCAGTGACGAAATCCGCGCTAAATTGGGTGGAGTCAACTCGTTTTTAGTTTCAAACGTTGAGCTGGTTTATCTTGATGAATACTCTCCTGGCCCAATTAGCCAATTAAACTTAGGCGCGGTTGAAGCGCTACAAAACATTGAGCAAATTTGCCAACCTCCAATCGTTATCGGTAATTCACTGTCAATTACAACCACTGAACGTGATAGCTATATCGACACCATCAATGTGTCTGTACCGGTCAACGTAACACGCGCTGGTAGTTATCAGGTCTCTTTCAAAGCCGTTACCCCACAAGGGGAAACGTTAATAGAGATTGCACAATCATTGAGTTTTAATTTAGGTGATAATCAAGTGCCCTTCTCCATTTCTGCTTCGCAACTGCAACAAATTGACGGGGCGATTGAAGTGATTGGCGCTATCGTGGTCGGTCAAGGTTACACTGCAAACCGAGCAATTGTGGGTAGCCTCACGCCATTCTCAAAATACCAAATGTACCCGACAAAACCAGGCGATCTTGACGGAGACAACAGTGTCACACCTGCCGATCGCGATGAACTGGCAAAGTACCGAAATCAACCCGCATTAACTCCGGGTGATAGACGTGACCTCAACCGCGATGGACGAATTGATATACGAGATCTTGGATTGATTAGTCGACTGCGTTAGCGCTCCACTAATACGTAATGACATGACCTAAAAATATGAAAAAGTGGCCCATATGGGCCACTTTTGCTTTTCAGCCTAACAATGACATGGCTTTTATGTTTTATAGCGTAGAGAAAGAACTTAACGATGGTTGCTCGACTGCCTGTAAGCCGGCGTAATGTGGGAACGCACCAACCATCGTTAAGAAACTGATATTGCCTAATGAGTTAAAGCCCCATTTCAGCAATGATTTGTTCCAGCCAACCTGCTATGCGTTGTTCTGTGAGGCTAGCCTGATTGTCTTTATCAATCACCAATCCTACAAACTCATCTCCATCCACAGCATTAGAAGAATTGAACTGGTAGCCTTCTATTGGCCAGAATCCGACCATTTCCGCCCCACAATTCGCAACGTAGTCGTATAACTCCCCTAACGCATCAACGAACTCATTGGTATAACTCACTTGGTCGCCTAAACCATACAACGCGACTTTTTTGCCAGTTAGGTCCATGTCGGTGAAATTCGGAAGGAACTCTTCCCAACTCTCTTCCTGACAGTCAACAGACAAGCCAGGCAGTTGACCTTCCCCTAAGGTAGGAGTGCCTAATATTAAGTAGTCATAACTGGTAAATTCAGCCACATCCACTCGGTTAATATTTTTGGGTTTGTCTGCTACTTCATCACCCAACTGTTTTTGAATTAGCTTTGCCATTTTGCGTGTACTACCGGTATCAGTACCAAAAAAAATGCCTACTTTAGCCATACATCACTCCTTGAAAGTTTGTGTCCTAGCGACTACTAAGTCTCTTCCCTAAAAGATATTGCAAACGACATACCCAAAATACAGCCATTAAAATCAATAAGTTAAAAACAAAAAACTAATACGAAAAGACAATTTGTCGTAAAGCCGACATTAATCGTCGTCTTCATCATCTGGTGTCCAAATCAGCGGACGGTATATTTCTACGCGGTCACCGCTTTTTAGTGGAGCATCTAAAGTGGTCATTTTTCCGAAAATACCCACTTTCTGATTATCAAGTTCAATCGTCGGAAACATCTCTAAGATCTTTGAGCCATGAATGGCACTGAGCACAGTCGCTTGTTCATCAACCGTTACCGGAAGCCAGACCTGCTCTGAAGGTAAGGCATAAACCACACTCACTTTCATCCCTGCTCTCCTTGTGCATCCATTTGTTCCAACCGATGTCTATCAGCTATCGCTTCCGCTTTCTGTTTTAACGCCAATACCAAACCCAACGCCAAGAAGCCACCGGGGGGAAGAATCACCAACAACAAACCGTGGTAATTCGCAATCACAGTGGTCTCTAAGAACGAGAAGCTTTGCCCAAGCAATAAACTGGCGTTGCTAAACAGTGTCCCACTACCGACAATTTCTCGAATACCACCCAGTACTGTTAGAACCCATGTAAATCCCAACCCCATGAAAACACCATCAATAACTGAAGGGATAACGGCAGAACGACTGGCATAAGATTCAACCCGACCTAAAATGGCGCAGTTGGTGACAATCAGGGGAATAAAAAGCCCCAGCACTTTATGCAGTGGATGCAGATAGGCGTTTAGTAAAGCATCAATAACCGTAACGAGAGTCGCAATGATAATGACGTTCACCGGAATTCGGATAGCTTTACTGATAACACCTTTTGCTAGGGAATTGAGAGCATTAGAGAGCACCATAACCACCAAAGTTGCCATCCCTAATCCTAATCCATTGGTCGCGCTGCTGGTCACGGCTAATAACGGACACAGTGCTAAAGACTGACTCAGAACAATATTATTGTCCCAAAGTCCTTGCTGAATAATACTTCGATACTGGTTGGAATCACTCATGTTGGTCCTCCTGTGCTTGCGCCAAAGCGAGTAGTGCTTTGTGAACACCTTTCACAACACTTCTGGGAGTTATCGTCGCACCACTGAACTGGTCAAAATCACCACCGTCTTTTTTTACCGCCCAGATCGATGTATTCTCCAAAGATCTGCGGGCAAAACTTAAAATCCATGAACTTTTTGCTAGCTCAATTTTGTCACCCAATCCCGGCGTTTCACTATGACTTATAATACGAACGCCGATGATTTCACCTTTCAGAGTCACTCCGACCAGAAAATGGATTGGCCCGCTGTAGCCATCCTGTTCACCACGGATCACCCAGCTGAAAACCTCTTTCTGGCCATTTTCTACAGTGAAAACATCATACTGAGTTCCCTGATATTCGATCACATGACCGTTTGAAAACACGTCATTACTGTATTCCTGACCATTTAGCACCTCACTAAGCAGCGCGTTTTGGTCTTCAGCAATGCGAAGTTCAATCACTGGCTGAGTCAGCCATTGGGTCAACACCAGTAATACCGCTGCCAGCCCACAAGTAATAGAAAGTAGTGCGGCTTGATAACCGACCTGCTCCTTCCACTTTTCAATTTGCTCCATCATGACTTTTTCTCCACCACCGAACGGCGCCCAAACACATTTGGACGCATGTAGTAATCGATAAGAGGACTTGCGGCATTCATCATCAGAACAGCAAATGCGACACCTTCTGGATAACTACCAAAAGTACGTATTAACCAAACCAGTAGCCCACAACCAAAGCCGTACAATAATTGACCTCGAATACTGGTGGGAGAGGTGACAAGATCAGTTGCGATATAAAATGCCCCTAACATCGCACCACCGCTGGTCCATTGCACCCAGAACGGTAAATAGGTTTCAGGAGAAATCACATGAGCAAGTAAGGCTGGAGCACCGAGTCCCAACATAAAACAAACCGGAATAGCCCAATGAATGATCCGGCGATAAAGCAGGTATAAACCACCCAGTAAAATCAGGATTGAGCTGGTTTCACCAAAACTGCCTGACTGATTGCCCACCAATAAATCCCAGAAAATGATAGGTTCAGTTCGCTCAGTACTTAACGCCGTAGCGGAAGTTATACCGTCAAAATGGAACCAGGCATCGGGCACTGATACTAGATTATGGCTCAAATCAATCGGTGTCGGATCAGCCCAAAGAGTCATTTCAACAGGAAAACAAACCAGCAGCATCACGCGGGCAAGCATCGCTGGATTAAACAGGTTTTGACCTAATCCACCGTAGATATGTTTACCCAAAGAGATAGCGAAAACACTACCAAACACACCCAACATGGTTGGAAATGTCGGCGGAAGGCTCATCACTAACAACATCCCTGTCAGCAAAGCGGAACCATCCATGCACGCATTCGCGTTCTTGTTCATCGCTTTTAAGCAGCACCACTCCGTAAGCACTGCGGCGAAGCAGGTCGACAGCATAAGGATTAAACTATTAAGCCCGAACTGGAACAAACCAAACAAACACGCAGGAAGAAGCGTCAATATCACTGTGTACATTATACGAGTGCTGGAGTTCGCATTGTGGGCAAATGGCCCTATTGCAGCATCATACTTAATCATGCCTGTTCCTCCTTCGTTTTACGCTGAGGTCTTGGTGGACGCACCGGACGCTGAGGTTGGTCAGCAACAGTTTCAGCCGTTATCTTCTCGGCAGAAGTATTACGTGAAGGACGAGGCAGTCTGACCGGACGTTGTGGCTTGTCACTGGTTTCTGGTTTTACTTGTGCTTCAACAGCAACCGTTGCATCTCTTGCCGGACGGCGGGGTCTGCCTGGACGTGAGGGTTTTTCAGCACCTTCTGTTGCACTTACTGCGGGTGCTCCTCTTGCAGGGCGTCCCGGACGCTTCGCTGACTTAGCCGCTTGTTTTGCTAAAGCTTCTTGTTCCAAGCGTTCTTTGCGCGCTTCATTCAATGCTTTGACCTGCGCAGATTTTCGCTCTTGCTGAGCGTTGGAGTTGATGACGCCTTTCGCGTGCATAAAATACTGAACAAGAGGAATGGATGAAGGACAAACATAGCTACATGCACCGCATGACAAACAGTTTTGTACACCCAGTTCCTGAGTACGTTTGAAATCGGAAATACGAGTGTAAGCCGCTAATTGAAAGGGCATCAGGCTCATTGGACAAGCCCGAACGCATTGTCCACAGCGAATACACTCCTGATGTTTATACTCATCAATCACTTCATCATCCGTCAGAGCAAGAATACCACCAACCGTTTTATCAACCGCGACCTGTAAAGACGGAATGACTTGGCCCATCATAGGGCCACCAAAAATCAAACGTTCGGTACTTTCACTCAGACCGCCGCAATAGTTGATCACATCATTGACTGGTGTACCAATCGGCACTTCAATATTACACGGCAGAGAAATCCCTTTACCAGATACGGTAACAATGCGAGACACCAAGGGACGCTCAAATCTTACTGCGTGATAAACGGCTCTTGCGGTAGCAATGTTGTTCACCAAAATGCCAATTTGAGTAGAAAGCCCCCCCGCAGGGACTTCATGCCCTGTGAGTGTTTTGATCATGTGTTTTTCGGAACCCATCGGGTAAACACTAGGTACCAGACGAATTTCGATATCAGATTCGGCATTAGCGGCATGGTACATTTCATCAAATGCATCACGTTTGTTGTCTTCGATACCCACAATCGCCTTTTTAGCACCACTGGCAACCATCATCAGTTTTATGCCAGAGATAATATCTGACGAATAGGTTTGCATAGTGAGGTCATCACACGTTAAATAAGGCTCACACTCGCCGCCATTAATAATCAATGTTTCAACGTTAGCTCTACGTGCAAACATCAACTTAGCTGCGGTGGGAAACCCTGCGCCCCCTAAGCCAACGATTCCTGCTTCTTTAACGCGTTCAATAATGACTTCCGGATCTAGATTCTGAATGCTAGTGGTAGCAGCAGGTTCACCCCACTGACGGTTTTCGTTCGCACGAATAATGATGGTCTCACACTTCACTTTTGCCGGGTGGGTCGTGAGATGCGCTGTAATGGCAGTCACAATGCCATTCACGGATGAATGAACAGGCGCCACCATTTCAGTATGCCCTACTGCGACTTTTTGCCCGCGATAGACGCGCTCTCCCACAGAAACAAGTGGCTTTAACCTTGCACCATTACGCAATTGAAGAGGCAGATAAACATTACGCGGCCAAAAGCCGGTATCGATTTTCTTATCGTTAGTCAGCTCTTTGTACGCTTTAGGATGAATACCACCGCGAAACGGAGACCCTGTTAAACTCAACATAATCCGCTCCTATACCGCAACAGGCTGAGTGGGTTTCGGCCAATACCAGCTTGATGCATCCGGCTCAACTTCCACCATGTTTAAACATTTCTGAGAGCACGCTTTTTGACATAACTGACAGCCAGTACACACGTCTTTAATGACGGTATGGATCTGTTTGGGCGCACCAACAATCGCATCAAATGGGCAGGCTTTATAACAACGGTTGCACCCTGTGCATTGACTCTCAGCGATATACGCTACTAAAGGTTTTTCCTGATCATCAACATCAATAGAAACACCCAGCATGTCAGCCACTGTCACCGCAAGATTAGCCCCGCCCGGAGGACAAGCGCTAGGGTTTAACTCACCAGTCACCATTTTTTCAGCAGCTTGACGACAACCGGCCTCACCACATTGCCCACATTGACCACCAGGCAAAATAGATTCAATTTGATCAACCAATGGATTGCTCTCAACCCGAAACAGAATAGCGGCATACCCAAGAGCGGTACCGAGCAAAGCTCCTAAGCTAATAAAAAATAGTAATGCTACGATTAACATCGTCAGTCCTCCTTGACCGTTATATGACGGTGAGAGTTAAGCCATTCCAGAAAAGCCCATGAAGGCCATAGATAAAAACCCCGCGGTAATAAATGCAATGGGAGTTCCTTTAAATGCTGCAGGCACTCGACTCAGCATCAATTGACTTCGAAGTCCTGCAAATAATGTAATAACAATTAAGAAACCAGCCGCAGACCCAACACTGAACATTAGCGTATCAATGAATGAGAGATCATCCTGTACAGCCAGTAACGCCACGCCAAATACAGCACAGTTGGTCGTGATCAAAGGTAAGTAAACACCGAGCGCTTGATAAAGTGCAGGAAAGCTCTTCTTCACATACAGTTCTGTAAACTGAACCACTGCGGCGATCACTAATATAAAAGCGATAATGCGCATAAAACCGAGACCCAGAGGGCGCAAGATATAAAACTCCAGTAGCCAAGTGGAAACAGTGGCGATGGTCAGTACAAATGTGGTCGCAACCCCCATTCCAACTGCACTACTGATTTTGCTGGATACCCCCATAAACGGACACAAGCCGAGAAACTTAGCCAGAACAACGTTATTCACAAACGCCGCACTGAGCAAAATAATCAATCCTTCAGACATAACACCATTCCTTTTCTTATCTTTCGCCTTAAAAAAAGCGATGGGGCATTCACTAGCTTGGTGCATACGCTGTGCCAGAGGCTATTTTTGCACTACTATGAGTCGCTCAGCCCAGTAAACCCAATCATTAACGTGTTGATAAGCTGCATATGTAGAAAGACCGTAGCTTTGTCAGAAAGGCGACAAAGTGGAGAAATCTTCACTAGTTTGTCCTAAATCAAACAAGGTGATATTAGGTCAACCCAGCAATATCATTAGTTTTTATGTGGAATAAGAAATGCATTGTTGACTTTGCCAAAGGACCAAACAGAGCAAAGGACAGCACTTATGGGACAAGTAGACGCATTAGTAGAGGGTTCAACTCCCCCGATTTTTGATTATCAAGCATTTGAACAAATCGTTTCTCATGCACCAGTAGCGATCAGCATTACGGATCATAAAGGAAGAATTCTCTTTGTTAATCAAACATTTTCCGATATCACAGGGTATAGCTATGAAGAATTAATTGGGAATAACTCTTCACTTCTTTCCTATAAAGCGACGCCAAAAACGATTTATGAAAGCTTGTGGAAAACCATTTCTCAAGGCCATCACTGGCAAGGGCAGCTAGTTAATCGTAAGAAAAATGGTGATGCTTACATCGCAGAAATTTCCATCTCTCGTTTATCTCACCCTCATGGGAAAGTGTGCTATTACGCTATACACCGAGATATCACTGAACGCCATCAACGTGTCACCGAGCAAAAAAACCAGTTCGCCATGTTTCAGGCGGTTCTTAATGCTGCACCAATTGCGATAGCATTGGTTGACCGCTCTCATAATATTTTGTTCAGCAACGAAAGATTTAGTCAGATCGAAAAGAGCATCAATCAGTCACCCATTAGCGCATTACTCAACAGTTTAATCGATGATTATGGCCACGACTCCATCACTGACTTTTTAGGGAAAAAAGACAGTCGCTATAAAGGTGTTTATGTTGCAAGTAATGAGCCCGTCCGCGAACGCTGGTTCGAATACGCTTTAGTCAAAACACCGATTTCAGGCAGCTCGGTGGATTCTTATTTCCTCCCTGAAGACGATGAATATACCGTCATTGCTATTTCAGAAAGAACTCGAGAAAAACAGCTCGTCGAGGAGCGACGAATCAACGCAGTGAAGTTAATGGCACGAGACAACAAATACGTTCATGCGATGCAAGAAGCATTAATGGGCACTCTGCATCAGTTGCAAGGTCCATTTAACATGATCGAATCTGCGGTACGCATTCTCAAACGAACTAACCCATCCTGCCCTGGGCTGGTCGCGATGGATGAAGCGATGGATAGTGCATTAGATGCTATGCAAGATATAAAACTGGCGATTCCTGAACGTACCCATGAAGCTTTTCAGCCTGTGAACTTAAATCAAGTCATTCGTGATGTCAGTGATATCAGTACCGATGAGTTACTCAAGTCGTCTACAAATCTTGAACTTATACTGACTCCTCGTATATCGACTATAAATGGTATGTCTCATCGGCTTATTCTTGCATTAAAACAGTTAATTGATAACGCCATCGACGCGATACAAGCCGCGAAAACCAGTGAGCGTACGATCGTTATTTGCTGCTACGAAAGTGATGGTGAAATAAAAGTGGTGGTTGAAGACAGTGGTATCGGGATAGAAGATTCACACAAACTCAAAATTTTCCAACCATTTTTTAGCACTAAGCCAAAACACCAGTCGGGATGCAGAGGCATAGGGCTATCCATCGTCCAACAAGTTCTTAATGAACACTCAGCGACCATCAACATCAGCAACAGTCAGCGCTTACGTGGTGCGCATATTTGTCTAACCTTCCCCATCAGCCAATGGTGATCGACATGACAGAAGAAATGACTTTATTGAACTTAGAACGTCAATTACTAGCCGCGATGTATAAGGTCTCTAGTGTATTAAACACTAGCCTTAACTACGTCGAATCTTCAGACAAAATCTTACAACTGCTGCACGATGAATGTCGATTGCAATGCGGCATGCTGACGATTCTAGACAATGCTCGCGACATCTTATTAATCAAATCCGTACATTCTCCGCAACCTAACTCTGTCACCCAACATAAGCAGATCTCATACAAAGTCGGTGAAGGTTTAGTCGGTGAAGTATTACGCCAAGGTACCTCTATTGTGATCAATAGCCTTGGAAACGACCAACGCTTTGCGGACAAACTGGCTCTTTATGATTATGAGAAACCTTTTATCTGCGTACCATTAAAAGATGCTAATGGTAAAGTGATTGGCGCACTGTCGGCCCAGCCTCCTCAATTTGTGGAACAATTTATCACCCTACAAACCGACTTCCTCAACATGATTGCGAACTTAATCGCCAAGAATGTACAGCTAGCTTACAAGGTTGAGACACATCAACAACAGTTGCTCGATGAAAGAGACAATTTAAGACGTAAAGTTCGTAACAATTATAGCTTTCGTAATTTAGTTGGGCATACCAAGTCCATGCGTCAAATATTTGAACAAATTCGCTTAGTATCGAGATGGGATTCCACCGTACTCATCCGTGGCGAATCAGGGACAGGTAAAGAACTGGTTGCCAATGCAATCCACTATAACTCGCCTCGCGCAAATCTTCCGTTCGTCAAACTCAACTGTGCTGCGCTTCCCGATAACTTATTGGAATCCGAGCTTTTCGGTCATGAGAAAGGTGCATTCACCGGTGCAGTTAAGCAGCGTAAAGGACGCTTTGAAATGGCTGACAACGGTACGATTTTTCTCGATGAAATTGGTGAAACCAGTCCGGCATTCCAAGCAAAGCTGCTAAGAGTATTGCAAGAGAAAGAATTTGAACGCGTCGGCGGAACAACGACAATTTCAGTCAACGTACGGATCATTGCGGCAACCAACCGATACCTTGAACAAGAAGTTGCGCAGGGTAATTTCCGTGAAGATTTATATTACCGACTTAATGTCATGCCTATGTACTTACCGCCATTACGCGAACGCCTGCAGGACATTCCAGAACTCGCAGAACATATGATTCAAAACTTAAGTAAAGCCCAACAGCGTAAGTTGACATTAAGTGATGAAGCAATTCGTTTAATGATGTCTCACCAATGGCCGGGTAACGTTCGTGAGTTGGAAAATACTTTAGAACGAGCTTCCGTACTGTGCGAATCCGGCACTATTGGCCCAGAGCTAATTGCGTTAAACAACTCTCAACCTGTTTTTCAACCCGCGACTCAACATCCTTTCATGCCTTCGGTCGCTCAACAGTCAACATCGCCAATATCACCACCAGAGCCATATAGCTTGGCGAAAGATGTTCCAACTGGTGACGAACGAGAGATGGTCATAGAAGCGTTGGAACGCTCAGGCTGGGTGAAAGCCA
Source organism: Vibrio sp. (assembly GCA_048259585.1). Classification (GTDB taxonomy): domain Bacteria; phylum Pseudomonadota; class Gammaproteobacteria; order Enterobacterales; family Vibrionaceae; genus Vibrio. Next base: position 261,489 of record JBLXHN010000002.1, read on the forward strand.
AAGCTGCTCGCCTACTCAATATGACTCCAAGACAAATTGCCTATCGGATTCAAACTATGAACATCGAAATGAAACAAATATGACAAACAAAATGATACTTAATTTGTCTGTTTTCGAACAATTTCTGTTAAGTACCATTTTAACTCTTTGAATATTATAGATTATGGATAGGAACAAAGCTTGCTACTTCTCATTATCATGAGGGCTACTAGCCCTAGTTTTTATCTGGAGATTAAGAGGTAGACATGGAAAGTCATTCTCACGCGAGCGGATCGCCAAAAGCGGAAAAAGAGAAAGTTCATCACTTCTTTACCAAACGAGTACAGGAAAAAATCCAACAGCATCCTTGCTACTCAAAAGAAGCTCATCAGTATGCTCGGATGCATCTGCCTGTCGCACCAGCCTGTAACATCCAGTGCAACTATTGCAACCGCAAATACGACTGCAGCAACGAATCGCGTCCAGGCGTGGTATCCACTGTGATGGACAGCAGCGGTGCGCTCAAACAATTCAACACCATAAAAAAACGCGCACCAAACTTAACCGTTGCTGGTATCGCTGGGCCAGGAGACGCTTTAGCCAATCCAAAATCAACATTTACAACTTTGCGTCGACTCAAAGAAACGCACCCTGATGTTCAACTTTGTATATCCACCAACGGATTAGCACTGGCAGATCACGTTGAAAGACTAGCGCGCGTGGGCGTGCACCATCTGACGATCACCATTAACACGGTAGATCCTGACATTGGCCAAAGAATCTACCCATGGATTTACTTTGATAATCGTCGTTTGCGAGGCAAAGAAGCTGCCGAAACGCTCATTGAGAGACAATTATTGGGACTAGAACTTGCCGCAACGGCAGGTATGTTAGTCAAAGTAAACACCGTACTCATTCCCGGCGTGAACGACCAGCATATAGCAGCGGTATCTGAAGAAGTGAAGAAGCGCGGTGCACTGTTGCACAACATCATGCCGCTCATTTCCGATCCTGCTCATGGTACTTTCTTTGGTTTGTCGGGCCAACGAGGTCCAACCGAAGAAGAAGTGTTACTCGCTCGTGAACAATGTGGTGACCATATGCCACAAATGACCCATTGCCAACAATGCCGAGCTGATGCGGTCGGTATGCTCGGCGATGGCGAATCACCATGTTCATCTGATGCAAATTCTGATTCAAATTCGCCTAAACTTGTTTCAACCAATAAAAAATACCGTGTGGCTATTGCTAGCGATGGCAGTGAGTACATTCAACTGCACTTTGGTCACGCCACACGATTTGAAATCTATCAGTTTAATCAGCAATCAGGGCAATTCCTCTACCAAGAAACACGTCATGTTGAACTTTACTGCAGTGGTAAAGAAGAGTGTGGGGATGGTGAAATTGAAAAAGAGGCGTTAATCCAATCCATTGCCGATTGCCAAATGGTTCTCAGCGCGAGAATGGGGATCACCCCTTGGCGAGAGCTGGAAAAACTCGGCGTACGACCGAATGTGGATTTCGCATTCAAACCTGTCTTGAGCAGCCTTCAAACGATCGCTAAAGATCTTATTTCTAATCAACCGTCGGAGACCGTATATGAGCTTTGTCATCAGCAATAGCTGTGTAGGTTGCCATGCTTGTATGGTGGTCTGCCCGAATCAAGCCGTCTATCCGGACGCCGATCTGACTAACCAGTTCCATATCCATCCCAAACGATGTGATGAGTGTGCGTCTCATTTTGACAACCCACAATGCGCCAGTATTTGTCCAGTCGAAGAGGCGATTCTTGATAGTGCCAACAATCCGCTTAACCCTGTGGGCAGTTTAATGCCTTTGGTGGTGACTAAAGAAGTTAGAGCGCAGACATGAGTAAACATCTGGCCACAACTTATTGGTTACCTATCTTTGAAAATTACGCTTCAGGTAACAGTGCCCTGCCGTTGAACTTAGGGCTTAGCGATCCTGATTTTCATCATCTGTTACACGAACTAAGCATAGAAAACCCACCTCTTGAACCCGAGGTGGAGTCAAACTTGCGACTTCGTCTTGAACTACTAAATATGCGTCAATCAGAGTTCAATGAGCTGGAAGCGCTACTGCGTGATTCACTTAAGGCTCAAGTGCCTTTAGGTGAAGAGATGGTAAAGGTTCTAGCCAGTGCATGTATGGGAAGCCAACATCTATGGCATGATCTCGGTATGCCTGAGCGCCCGCGCCTTACAGCGTTATTTAATGACTATTTCCCAGTACTCAGTGACAAGAATGTGAAAAGCATGCGCTGGAAACGCTTTTTGTATCGACAATTGTGTGAAAACGGCGGGGACTATGTCTGTCGTTCTCCGAGTTGCGAACAGTGTAGCAGTTACTCAGAGTGCTTTGATCTAGAGAAGTGACGCAAACACAATAAGTTAAAAAATAACCAAACAAACTAAATAGCGCGAGAAATGATTGACCTTTACCTAGGGGGAAGCTTTATAGTTAACCCAATTCTATTAAGAACTCATTGATTATGCGCTTTAATATCATTCCGACAACTTGGATAACGATCTTGGCATTAGCAGCACTGCTTATGTCCAGTTTCGCCTCAAGTTCGAGTATGATGATGAACAGCGCGATGCCATACGGTCAACAAGTAGTAGAATCTGGTTGTTCCAGCTTACAGTCGATGACTGTCCATCATCAGAACATGGTGGACGAATCAAACGAGACTGCCAGTTTAACCGAGCAATGTCACGTTCAGGTCGATATGGTTCACGACTGCTGTGACTCAACATGCGCGACCTCTGTCGCGATTTTTACGGCACCCAGCGTTCTCGTGACAACCTGTACCTCATTGGCATTATTTGTTATCCCACTTTCCGGTGAAGTCGTTCACCAAACTCAAAGCCTTTATCGGCCTCCAATAGCTTAATTCCATCTTTAGCCTTTAGGTTCCGTATTCTAAACGGAATGGTTCTCGTGCGCGTCATGCGCTCAGTGATGGAATGAAAAAGTGAAATTAAAACAATGCTTTCTAGCACTCTCTGTGAGTGCCGCGGTATTGGCTGCCACACCTTTATACGCTAACGAACGGTTCATTAATGAACCTGCGACTGGTGATGTGAAGCCAAAAACCGATACAACGCTGACTCAACTGATTGAAGCAGCACTGACGAATGATGGAATACGCCGTCAATACTACGCAGAAGCTCTCGCGGTTCGTGAAACGGGTCAAGCCAGCGCGGCTTTAATGGACCCCAAACTGAGATTTGGAGTAACTGGATTACCCACCGATAGCTTCGCTCTTGACGAAGATCCGATGACCAATATCTCTGTTGGTCTAATGCAACAGTTTAATCGTGGGGATACTTCCGATCTAAACGATAGAAAAGCCGCTTTTCAAGCTAGCGGTCTTGAAGTAAAGGTTGCCGCGCGAGAACTCGAAGTAATCAATGCCATGACCAAAATCTGGTTAGAACTCGGCTACCAGCAAGTGGCAAACCGTGTCCTGCTTGAAAACCGTACTCTGATGCGAGAGATGGAAAATTTCATTAACACCAATTACGCCATCGGTAAAAGTGAAACCCAGGATCTGATTAACGCGCAGTTGCAGGTAACAAAACTGGATGAAAAAATACAGGCCAATGAACAAATGCAACAACGGCTCAATGCTCAGTTGTCAGAATGGTTAGGCTCTGATTGGCTTGTCAACACTGAGTCTCTTGTCGCTTCCAATCAACTGAATTGGAGTGCATTGCAAAACCTAGAAGACTCAGCAACCAGTAATAATTTTTACGCCAAGCTCAACCAAAACCCATCGGTACAAATGGTTGATGCCTCGATTGATGTCCGCCGTACGCAAGTTGATCTAGCTCGAGAATCCTACGCACCTCAGTTTGGTGTAGAAGTCATGTATGCCTATCGTCAATCAAACAACATGCGTGGTGAACCGGCGTCAGATCTAGTCAGTGCCTATATCACAATGGACATCCCTTTGTTTACTGGAAATAAACAGGACAAGAATCTGGCAGCAGCACAATATCAAGTCGGTGCTGCTCAGTCTCAGAAAGACACTTTGCTTCGTCAAATGAACGCCAAAGTTAACGCCCTACTAGTTGACAAAAATAACCTGACTCAGCGCTTACAACGTTTTGAATCCACTTTGCTACCGCAAGCAGATTCACGCGTAAAAGCAACAGAGCGAGGCTACCAAAACAACACTGCTCAATTTAACGATGTGATTTTAGCGAGTCGTGATGAACTTGCATTAAAGCTGGAATATCAGCGCCTTATCACCGATCTCAATCTGGTTAATAACAACCTCTCCGCACTACTGAATAGCTACAGCTATCAGGTAGATAAACCAGAAGTAAACATCGAGTCTGAGCAGCAATAACAAGGCAAAAAAATGAAAACAATTCACGCAACAACACTCGCGCTTGTTATCGGCGCAACGTTAGGTTTTGGAGTACAAACACTACTTACTCCATCAAGCATGGAAGGTCATACCGCTGAAGCGGTACAAACTGAGGCAAACAACGAACCTCTGTACTGGGTGGCACCAATGGACCCAAACTACAAACGCGACAAACCGGGTAAATCTCCGATGGGGATGGATCTGATCCCAGTTTACGCGGAAGACGGTGCTGAAGAAACCAAACCGGGCACAGTTACCATTGATCCGGCGGTAGAGAATAACCTAGGGGTGAAAGTCGTACAGGCCCAAATGGCCCCTCTCTCACCCAGTATCGAAACCGTCGGTTACATCGCCTTTGATGAAAGCCAACTGTGGCAAACCAACGTTCGTGTGGCGGGTTGGGTTGAGAAACTCAATGTTAATGCTGTCGGCGATAAAGTCAGCAAAGGCGATGTCCTGTTCACGCTATATTCCCCAGATTTAGTTAAAGCTCAGGAAGAACTACTCAATGCTTACCGCACTGGTAGAAATGGATTGATAAAGGGGGCCACGGAACGTCTTGTAACACTCGGTGTTGACCGTCAACAAATCAAGGCGATAGTAAAACGTGGCAAAGCTTCTCAAACTATCGATATCAAAGCGAAAGCAGATGGCATCATCGCGAGTCTCAATGTTCGGGAAGGGGGGTACTTATCTCCTGCGCAAGCTGTTATTAGTGCCGGCCCAATTGAAAATGTGTGGGTTGATGCAGAAGTGTTTGAACGTCAATCTCACTGGGTTAAAGCAGGCAGCAAAGCGAAGATGACGCTGGATGCTGTTCCGGGTAAAGAATGGCAAGGCGAGATTGATTACGTCTACCCAATTCTAGACCCACAAACCCGCACATTACGCCTGCGACTCAAGTTCCCAAATCCACAAGGCGAACTAAAACCCAATATGTTTGCCAATATTTCACTACAACCGGTAACGGAAGAGTCTGTACTCACCATTCCTAAATCGGCGGTAATTCGCACCGGAGGAATGACTCGCGTTGTATTGTCAGAAGGAAATGGCAAGTACCGTTCTGCTCGAGTTCAAGTTGGGCGAGAGGCTGGCGACCAGATAGAAGTCCTACAAGGACTGACTGAAACGAGCAAAGTCGCTTCTTCGGCTCATTTCCTACTTGATTCAGAATCAAGTCAAACTGCTGACTTGGCTCGTATCGATGGCGTAGCAGATAGCACAGAAAGTGTTTGGGCTAAAGGAAGCATCAGTGATGTTCTATCCACTTCTCGCACTTTAACCATTAACCACCAGCCTGTCCCTGAATGGAACTGGCCAGGTATGACAATGAATTTTAGTGTTATTGACGGTATTGATATCGACTCATTGACTAACGGGCAGGTCATTGACTTTGAACTGCAACAGACTCCAGATGGTGGATATCAAGTGATCGACATAAAGTCAGACGGCAGTGTTCTGGCCGGAGAAGTTTGGGTCGAGGGCGATATCACTATGCTCATGCCCGATTTTGGCATGATTACCTTGCAGCATTTACCGGTATCTGAATGGAACTGGGAAGCGGGTGAAATGAACTTCACTGTTGATCCGGATGTGAAACTATCAGGTTTAGAGGAAGGTGACCGGGTTCGGTTTCTAGTACAAAAACAAAACGATGATTTCGCTTTGAAGAATATTGAACGTATCGGAGGCGAGCAATGATTAATGCCATTATTCGCTGGTCTCTGGGCAATCGATTTATTGTTTTGCTAGCGACAGTCGTGCTGGTCAGCGCAGGCTTATATAGTGTTAAAAATACACCCGTTGATGCCATTCCTGATCTGTCTGATGTGCAGGTGATCATTAAAACCAGCTATCCAGGTCAAGCACCACAAGTGGTTGAAGATCAGGTGACTTATCCGCTAACGACAGCCATGCTCGCGGTTCCGGGGGCTGAAACGGTACGTGGTTACTCTTTCTTTGGGGACTCGTACGTTTATATCATTTTCAATGATAAAACCGATATGTACTGGGCACGTTCACGAGTACTGGAATACCTTAGCCAAGTCGCACCAAAGCTGCCTGCGAATGCGAAACCTACCCTTGGCCCTGATGCGACGGGTGTAGGCTGGGTGTTCAGCTATGTGTTACAAGACAAAACCGGACAGCACGATTTAGCACAGCTACGTAGCCTGCAGGACTGGTTCCTAAAATACGAACTACAAACCGTTGATGGTGTATCCGAAGTTGCCACGGTCGGCGGCATGGTTAAGCAATATCAAGTCCAAATCGATCCGGCAAAACTGCGTGCTTACAATCTGACGCTTCAACAAGTCAACATGGCGATTCAGAACGGTAATCAGGAAACTGGCGCATCGGTTATCGAAGTGGCGGAAGCTGAGCATATGGTACGCACAACGGGCTATCTGACCAGCATTGAGGACATTGAGTCACTGCCTCTGAAGGTGACAGAAAAAGGAACACCACTATTACTGGGAGACATCGCAGATATCAATCTAGGACCGCAAATGCGCCGTGGTATCTCTGAACTGAATGGTGAAGGTGAAGCCGTCGGTGGCGTGATTGTAATGCGCTTCGGTGAAAACGCCAGTCAGGTTATCGACAACGTGAAAGCCAAACTCGAAGAGCTGCAACGTGGTTTACCGGATGGCGTCGAGATCGTACCAACTTATGACCGCTCAACCCTAATTAATGCTGCAGTTGAGAATCTATGGAAGAAGCTGGCAGAGGAGTTCATTGTTGTTGCGATTGTATGTGCATTATTTCTATTCCACATTCGTTCCTCATTGGTGATAGCCCTAAGCCTACCCGTTGGTATTTTGTCGGCTTTTATCATCATGCACTGGCAAGGTATCAACGCAAACATCATGTCGCTCGGCGGCATCGCGATTGCGATAGGAGCCATGGTCGATGGTGCCATTGTAATGATCGAAAATGTGCATAAGCACATTGAACGAACACCTTTGACCGATAAAAACCGCTGGCAAGTTATTGGAGATGCCGCTCAAGAAGTCGGGCCTCCCCTGTTCTTCTCTCTGCTTATCATCACACTAAGCTTTGTTCCGGTGTTTGCATTGGAAGGTCAAGAAGGGAAAATGTTCTCACCACTGGCATTTACCAAAACTTATGCCATGGCCGCTTCTGCGGGCTTAGCGATCACATTAGTTCCGGTACTGATGGGATACTTCATTCGCGGTAAGATCCTTCCTGAACACAAAAACCCGGTAAACAAAGGATTAGTCGCTCTATACCGCCCACTGCTTAATTTGAGTCTCAAATATCCGAAGTCGATACTCGTTTTGGCTATTGCTCTTATGGCATCAGCATACTACCCAACCAGCCAACTTGGCAGTGAGTTCATCCCACCGCTAGATGAAGGCGACTTGATGTATATGCCAACGACCTACCCAGGGATCTCAATTGGTAAAGCCCGTGAGTTACTGCAACAAACCAACAAGCTGATCAAAACCGTGCCTGAGGTGAAAACCGTCTGGGGTAAAGTGGGACGCGCAGAAACAGCAACCGACCCAGCACCACTGACGATGATAGAAACGGTCATTCAGCTAAAACCTCGCGAAGAGTGGCGAGAAGGCGTCACCAGCGAATCACTGCGTAAAGAATTTGATAGTTTAATCCAGTTCCCAGGATTAACTAACGCTTGGGTAATGCCAATCAAAACCCGCATCGATATGTTGGCAACCGGTATCAAAACGCCGATTGGTATCAAGATCGTCGGCCCAGAGCTAAAAACTATTGAACGTATCGGTTCACAACTGGAACCCATTTTAAACCAAATTCAGGGGACAGCCTCTGTATACGCTGAACGAGTAGCCGGTGGTCGATACGTAACCGTCGATATCAAGCGTAAAGCCGCAGCTCGATACGGATTGAATATCAAAGATGTTCAGCAAGTGGTTTCAACCGCTGTTGGTGGTATGAATGTGGGTGAAACTATAGAAGGGCTAGAACGCTACCCTATCAATGTTCGCTACCCACAAGACTACCGTGATTCTGTGGTGAAGTTGCAGAATTTACCGCTGGTAACGCCAAACGGTGCTCGTATTGCTTTGGCTGATGTGGCCGATATTCGCTACGAAGACGGGCCTCCAATGATCAAGACTGAGAATGCTCGTCCTAACGGCTGGGTGTTTGTCGACATCGACGGAAGAGATCTCGGCTCTTATGTGACCGAAGCGCAAAAAAGAGTGGCTGACGAGCTCAAACTTCCTGCCGGTTACTCTTTAGCGTGGTCAGGTCAATACGAGTATATGGAACGCGCCAAAGCACGTCTAAGTGTTGTTATTCCAATCACGCTAACCATCATCACTCTACTTCTTTACTTCAGCTTCCGTCGTTTAGGAGAAGTGCTAATCATCATGGCTACGCTGCCTCTCGCAATGGTGGGTGGCTTGTGGTTGATGTATTCGCTTAATTACAACTTATCTATCGCGGTAGGCGTCGGGTTTATTGCCCTATCCGGCGTGGCGGTTGAAATTGGCGTCATCATGCTGGTTTATCTCAATCAGGCGTGGCACTACACCAAACTCAAAGCAAAAGAACAAAATGTTGCTGTTACCAGAAATGACTTAAACAACGCCATTCGCGAAGGTGCCGGATTGCGTGTTCGCCCTGTGATGATGACCGTTATCACCGTCATTATTGGTTTAATTCCAATTATGTATGGACATGGTACTGGCTCACAAATCATGCAGCGTATCGCTGCACCAATGATTGGAGGCATGGCCTCCGCCTTATTACTGACTCTGCTCGTTATACCGGCAATCTTCAAGCTGTGGAAACAGCGTGAAACAAAATAATTTATTGAGGAAATAAATATGAAAAAACTAACATTAGCGATCGCGTTGACTATCAGCTCTTCCGTCGCTTTCGCGGCGACGAACAATGCTATGGACCACAGCAACATGGATCACAGCAAAATGGACCACAGTCAAATGTCATCAGGTTCTATGAAGATGGACGGCACCAATATGGATCATGGCAACATGATGAATATGGATGGCATGTCCGATGTGGGTATGCCTGCTAATGGCGCTAAACCAAATAAAGTGGTGCATGTCATTCTTTCTGACAAAATGAAAATTACGTTCAAGAAAGAGGTCAACATTGAACCGGATGATGTGGTTCAGTTTGTGGTAATGAATACGGGCAAAATCGAACATGAATTCACTATTGGTTCTGAAGCAGAACAGTTAATGCACCGTGAGATGATGAAAAATATGAATGGTCAGCATATGCATGATATGGGAAACAGCGTTACCGTTGAACCCGGTAAAGCAAAACAAATGCTGTGGCATTTCCATGGTGACAAAAATGTTGAGTTTGCCTGCAACATTCCCGGCCATGCAGAAACCGGTATGATCAAGAAAATTACGCTTTAAGTTCAATCAGCCCCAGAAGCTTCTTTTGGGGCTCTATTGGAGAACACACTGATATCATGAAAGTTTTAAATAACGCGCTAATTTGTTCCTCAATTGCATTAACAAGCTTCGTCACTGAAGCGGAAACACCTCCAACCTTCGATGCTGGAGAACACTTGTTTCGAACGGCAGGCGGCTATGGCTGCTCTGCTTGTCACGGGCTATTTGCCAATGGTGCTGGCAACGTGGGAGGCAACATTAGAGGTAAAACTCTCGAGGACATCAACCATAGCCTTGCCAACGAACCGACTATGATGCTGTTGGCAAATGCACTTTCAAACGTTGACAAAGAGAACTTAGCGCTTTACTTGCAAGCATTAGGAAAAATTCATTTGGTCGAATGGACCATCGAAGATAGGCCGATGAACGCAAATGTCTCAATTGAACCAGATAAACCAACGCAATTGGTTCTGTTTAATAAAACATTTGAAGCCATAGATCTTAAAATACCTAAAGCTATTGCCGAACAGTCCATACAGCTTGATCCCTACGAAACGAGAGCATTGGAATGGACCCCAGACGTTGGGGTCATTAAACTTAACTATAATCAAAGTCACTTAACAATTGATGTGAAGTGAAACTTTCGCATAAGAGGAATGATTTATGAAACACCTGATTAAAGCGATAACACTTTCTGTACTAACATTAAGCTTTTCAGCATTTGCGAAGCCAACGATAGAGCTTTATAAATCTCCAACTTGTGGTTGCTGTAAAGAATGGGCCGCAATAATGCAAGACAAAGGTTATGAGGTAAACATCCACCATCAGAACGACTGGAACTCAGTGAAGAAGCAGTTTGGTATGCCTAATCAGTTAATGTCTTGTCACACTGCCGTCATTGATGGCTATATGGTTGAAGGTCACGTACCTGAAGAAGATATCGCTCGTCTGTTAAGCGAAAGGCCAAGCAATATTTCTGGTTTAGCCGCTCCTGGGATGCCTCAACACTCTCCGGGTATGGCAGCACCTAACCAACCGTATAAAGATTTCAATGTGATTGCTTTTGATCAGTCCGGCAAGTTGAGTTTATACAAAAAATACTAAAACAAGAATGAAGCCGCCATTGATATGGGGAGCCAACACTCCCCTATCGTCGAAATGTCCTCTGACACTCAATCGTGATAGTCAGTAAACATGGAACAAACCGGATCACCATTAACAGAGCCAATTGAACACGTTTTACATTGTAAATTACTGCCTTCGACCACTGAGCATTTGAATAAACACACGTTTGAATCTATAGCCCGCCAGTCACGTCTACAAAATTTCCAGTAGCGAATGAAGAATGATCAGAAGCTAACCAATAAATTGCCTCTGCGACTTCTTCAGCAGTGCCACCCCTCTGCATCGGTATTTTGCCTTTCAGTCGCTCCACTCTAGCGGGTTCACCGCCATCAGTGTGCATATCAGTATAAATTAATCCAGGGCGAACACAGTTAACACGAATCCCTTCCGCTGCAACCTCCAAAGCGAGCCCTTTGGTTAACGTATCAATTGCACCTTTTGAGGCTGCATAGTCGATATACTCGTTTGGAGAGCCAGAGCGAGAAGCGCCAGAAGAGACATTTACAATGACACCACCCTGTCCACCAAAGCGAGTAGACATTCGCTTGACAGCTTCACGGCTACATAAAAAATAACTGGTTACATTATTGGTAAATACAGCATTAATTCTGTCGGCATCCATCTCATCCAGACGCATTTGTTTCTTTAAAATTCCGGCATTATTAATAAGAGCCGATAAGCGACCGAGTTCTTGATCTACGGTTTCAAATAAACGAATCACATCCTCTTGTTGCGAGACGTCCGCTTGAACTGCGATACATTTATTACCCGTTTGCTCCAGCTCTTTGACCAAATTTAAAGCCGCTGTTGAGTTCGATTTATAGTTAACACAAACAGCATAACCTCGCTGAGCAAACAGCTTCGCTGTGGCGGCACCTATGCCACGACCACCACCAGTAACAATGACCACTTTCTGTTCACTCATGTTTCTTTCCTTTTTTAAAACGAGTACGGGTCTCAATAATGACCCAGGGCATTTATAGCTTTTTACTTACGCTTTCCAACAACTCATCAATCAAATTAGTACTTTGGTTTAATAAAAATAAATAAAACGGATAATAAATGCCATAATTAATGTTAAACACCATCAGAGCGGTTAACAAACAACACAGGGGCATTATGTTTTTTAACAAGTCACTTCAAAAAGAAAATCAACAGTTAAAGAATGAGTTGTACTCGCTACAGCAAATTGGTGAAAGCCTCGACACTGACATGATCAGATTGACCTTAGATCAAAACGGAAAGGTCACGTCGGTAAACAGTAATTTTGAAAATGAACTCGGAATTTCATTATCACAAGTGGCCGAAACTAATCTAGCCGACCTTGTGCCCCAAAAAGCACGCGATACACGTCATTTCCAAAATTTAAAAAACGCCATCACCCAGAAAAAACACTGGAATGGTGCAGTACAAATTGATAAAGGAGACGGTAAAGAAGCCTGGCTGCGTGTGATTCTTCAACCTATCTTCAACAGTAAAAAAGAACTTCTTAGATTTGCCGTATATGCCGCGGAACTAACCAGGACGATTTCAGTATCCCGAGAGCATGAAGATATGCTTAAAGCTCTCAATCGTTCAACAGCCGTTATCGAATTCTCTCTCGATGGCACCATTCTCCGCGCCAATGATAATTTCCTACGCACCATGGGGTACAGTGGCGAGCAAATCGTTGGCAAACATCACCGGATTTTTTGTGAGCCTCAGGAAGTCAATTCCCCTGCCTATGAAGAATTTTGGAAAAAACTCGGCCGAGGACAGTTCGTCTCCGAACGCTTTAAACGTATTGATAGTCGTGGTCAAATAGTGTGGCTTGAGGCGTCTTACAACCCTATTCACAATGATTTGGGTGAACTGTATAAAGTGGTCAAGTTTGCAACCGTAGTGACAGACCAAGTCAATCAAGAAATGGCCGTAGCAGAAGCCGCCCAGATAGCGTTCAGTGTTTCTGAGGAAACAGGAGAACAAACCACACAAGGGCAACATGTTGTCACATCCATCATTGATAGAATGGATGCACTCGTTCAGCAAATGAAACAAGCAAGCTCTGATATAGAAGCCCTAAACGAGCATTCAAAAAAAATCGAAGACCTTGTCGGCAGTATTAGCGGCATTGCCGATCAAACCAATCTGCTCGCACTAAATGCAGCAATAGAAGCCGCAAGAGCTGGAGAACAAGGACGAGGTTTTGCAGTTGTCGCTGATGAGGTAAGACAGTTGGCATCAAGAACGAACACGACGACAGAGGAAATCGCAACCGTGGTTTCTGAAAATTTGCAAAGGACTTCAAAAGCCGTCGAAATTATTATCTTGTGTCAATCTCAAGCAGGAGAGACGTTGGAGCTGTCAACTCAGGCAGGGCAAGTCATGGAGTCAGTACAGCAAGGTGCAATCAAAGTTTTAGACGCTGTTAGCCAGTTTAATCAAAAGCTTTAAACAGTTAATTAGCCTGCGCTTGTTGCGAGCGTAGGCAACGCCATTTACCAATTTCAAATCTTTATTCTGTGACGACCTTTTTACTCAGTTGTTTGATTTAACACGGATAAAAGCTAGACTCATCCATTCAAGCTGTATCTACACAACTTCCACCAAGTGACAGCGAAACCAATCACCTTGCTATTTTTACAAGGAGTATTGAATGACCAACGCACTGCGTACTTTCACAGCCCTGTTTTTCACTACACTGCTCACTGTTCTTGCCAGCGGTTTACTCACCACTTATTTAGGTCTTAAGCTATCAGCAATGGCGGTGCCACAAATTTGGATTGGTGGAATGATGTCTGCCTACTACTTAGGGCTAGTCGCAGGTTCTAAAATTGGCCATAAGTTAATCGCTCAAGTGGGACATATTCGTGCTTTTGTTGCCAGTGCTGGCATGGTTACCGCATCTGCGTTAGGTCATGCGCTTGTTGACCAACTGTCGATATGGATAGCGCTGCGCTTTATCGTTGGTATAGGGATGATGTGTCAGTTCATGGTGCTAGAAAGCTGGCTCAATGAGCAAGCAGACAATAACCAACGAGGAACCGTATTTGCCAGCTATATGATAGTGACATACTTTGCTTTAATTTTGGGACAAGGTGCAATTAGCTTATATCCAGATTTAGGGTTAGAACCTTTACTGCTTATCGCGATGTGCTTCGCTCTATGTATCGTTCCTATCGCACTCACCAAGCGTATTCACCCAGATCCACTGGTTCCAGCACCGTTACGTGTCACCTATTACTGGAAAAAAGCACCGTTCGCACTCACAACTGTCGCAATAAGCAGTATGATCGTCGGTTCGTTTTACGGTCTGGCTCCCGCCTATGCAAGTAATCTTGGTTTACAAGCAGAGCAAGTAGCCACTTACATGACGATCACTATTTTTGCAGGCCTTCTCGCTCAATGGCCGATGGGTAAACTGTCTGATGTTGTTTCTCGTAGCGGTCTGATACGTATCAACTGCGCCATACTAGGGGCCGTAACACTTGGCATTGCCTTTATTCCCTACCATCCGTACGTTGCTTTAGGTCTAACGTTTTTGTTTGGTATTTTGGGATTTACGCTATACCCATTGGCTTCAGCCCTCGCCAACTCACGAATCGAGCACAGCGAACGAGTGGGGCTATCCGCTAGCCTGCTATTAACACTGGGGCTAGGTTCCAGTATCGGGCCGCTGATTGCGTCCTCAATCATGCAGTGGTTTGGCAATAATATGCTCTATGGCTTTATGGCGCTGTGCAGCCTCGTCATGTTTGTCTGTTTGCAGTACATCAACACAAAACAGAAAGACGAAGTTCCGGAAGCTGAAGATTACATAATGGCAACTGGTGACTTGGTTTCATCACCGCTGGCAACAGCACTTGACCCTAGGGTTGACGTTGAGTTAGTTCAAGAACATATGACCCCTTCTGAGGAAGAAGAGACAGAGGAAATAGACCAAATGACCAATGAAGAACAACCCAAAGAAGAAGCTATCGAGCAAACCAAAACAAAAGAAGTCACAACTTAAGTCAACAACATTTCAAACAAATAACAGTCCCAACACAGACTCAAGAACGCGTGTTGGGACCCACAAAATCAGACCGGTGAGCTAGAGACCATAATCACGTTCAACAAGGGAGATTCGGACTTTAAAACTGTCATACCACTTTTTACGGCCAAATTTTTGAGCCTCGATATGTTCCACATTCGCTTTCCAGCGTTTGATGGATTCAACATCAGCCCAATACGAGACGGTAATGCCAACTTCTTGCCTCGCTGACTCTAATCCTAAAAACCCCGGTTGTTGCTCAGCCAACTCTACCATTCTTGCAGCCACTTGGTTATAGCCGTTATCCTCCTCTGTTCGGGTAGAAGTAAAAATAACGGCGTAATAAGGAGGGGTTGGCGTTTGCGCGATTAAAGACATGTTTACTTCCTAATATTTTGTCGTAATTTTTACGCTAGGTGTCAAAGCGTTTTTATTCTATGACAACGACTACCCAAGGTATTTTTGCCAATGTAATGAGCCTGGCTGTTCAACTTGGTAATCTTTAAACCCACAAGAGTGATAAAGTTTTTTCGCCGCCTGATTAGTCTCGCTCACTTCTAGGGTGATTTTTAGATAGCCATTTTCGATGCAATACTGCTCAATGCCTTGCAGCAAGACTTTACCCAACCCTTGTCCACGATAATGTCCTGACACCATAAAATCGTGAATATTGAGCATTTTCATTGCCCGATAAGTCGAGAAGGACTCATAACAGACGGCGCAGGCTGCTGGCTGATTATCCACAAAGCAGATAAAACCATGAAAATAAGGTAGATCAAATAGTTGCGTCAGCGAAGCTATTCTAATCTCTTGGCTAAGATCAGATGAATACTCTTCAAATAACTGTTTAAACTGAGAAGAATGTTTATCCTTTTCAACCGGTACCACTTTGATGTCCACACGCTTTCCTTAAACTAGGGTTAAATTTAAACCTTCTTCAGTACAGGGCGACTCGATTTCCCCCTGAGTGACCATCATTTATTCTTTCCAAGATGATATTAAACTCTATGCACTTTTTATCTCATTAACCCATCTTTAGTGCAACACTTCGCTTTCAAATACAGCACGACAGCTATTGGCTCCAATGTAACAATGGCTTCCAATTGGAAGCCATTTGTTTATAAGTTAGGGTGGTTATTATTCCACTCGTCAATCGTGAGATATGTCTTACCACCACTTGCCGCAAATGGGCTTGATTTATCAACAACAGCAAGTTCGTCATCCGAAATGTTCGCCATGTAATACCACATTGGTTGAGTTGTAAGGTAGACAAAGCGGCTTGTACCAGCACCAGGCAGGTAGTTTGCATTAGCAAAGTCGCCATTAGAGACCGAACTGTTCGCCGTTGGATAATAATCCACACCTATCGAGACCAGAAGTTCAGCATCCGCATCGGAGCTATCAAGCCACGCTTTAGTACGAACAAACACGCCTAACACATCACTGCCATCAAAACTGACTTTACTGGTACCGCCATGCAAAATGCTAGGATGCTGAAACTCATAGTAACCTGATGAGTCATTTGGCAAAGCACTACCTTGCCATGTAACAATATCGGAATCGTAGTATGAAGCCCAGGATGTCGGAGTTGTAGCCACCTTCTGCCACGAGGCTCTATCGACATCACTCCCTTTCAGCAACCAAATTTCAAAATCACTATAATGCACTTTTGCATCTTGGATGTAGTTAGTCTCAGATTCAAAAACCGTAAACCAAGCTGTCAATGCGTTCCATGGATCCGACGTTTTCAAACTGTTATCAACGATATCATCCGCCCACCAGCTAGGTGCCGCATCGCCTCTTGGTATGCCTTGAGTGACGTGCCCTGTTTTAGCCCAACTGGCATTATGAGACGCATTCAGAAGCGTCGCATCATTGGCGAGAACCATACTGTTTACGGTGTCAGAAACGTATGATGGCAATGGTAGCGCTGCCGAATCATCACCACCGCAAGCAGAAAGCAGTAGAGTTAACGCTAGAGTTGGACAAAACTTTCGCATGATAAATAACAACTTATATAGATAATAAACACGGCTAAGGTACCACTTTGAGCAAGCCCACCCTATCCTAAAGCAGCGTATTAAGATAATACTGACAACGGTTTAAGCCCTACGTTCACCGACTTCAATCAGTGCTTCTTCTGATGTAACCAATGTTTCAATGTCATCTTGCTCAATAATACGAGTTTTCTTCCAACTACCACGGGCGTACCAGGCTATCGCAACCAATGCGACTAATACGTTTGTCACGGTGAAAGACCACCAAATGCCTGCCTCAGCTAAAGGGGTGTGTTTCGACAGAATGTATGCCAACGGGAACTGAAACACCCACTGTGTTAACAGAGATAGAATCATACTGTTCGTCATGTTCCCAGAAGCCCTAAACGCGGACATAATTGACAACTGAACACCAATAAAGCCCCAAGAAAGGCACATTACTTTCAAAAATGCAGCACCTTGCTCTATCACCAATGGGTTATCAGGGATAAAAAACCTCACTACATTCGGAGCAAACCAATACGCAAATACTCCAATTACACTCAACATCACAAAGCTCCACACAGAGCCAATAACCGTAATTTTCGCCGCTCGATCAATACGGTTTGCACCTAAGTTTTGCCCAACCAAGGTAGAAACCGCCATCGATAAACCCATTGCAGGAATGGTAATTAACTGAAGAATGTTCGATCCAACACCATAAGAAGCAATCGTCACCGTTCCAAAACTTGCCACTAAGAATGACATAGTAATTAGCCCTAATGCTCGAGCAGAAAGCTCAACCGAACCCGGCGCACCTAGGAAGAAAGCACGTTTGATGTAGGTCCAATCCGGTGACAAGTCTCGCCATTTTAAATGAATACCATGTTTGCCTTTCGACAAAATATAAAAGCCAGTCAACGCTGCTAAAGCTTGAGTTACTAATGTTGCTAATGCCGCACCAGAAACACCAAGTCCATCAAACAGTCCCAATCCGAAGATGAACAATGGATCCAGTATAAAATTGAGTAGTACCGTGCCAAGAACAATATAAAGCGGTATTTTTACCTGCCCTATGCCTCTCATTAATGCTTGGAACATGTTGTAGACAAAGACAAAAATCACACTCACAAATGAGATACGCATAAAACTGAGCGCGTTGGTATACACCGCTTGTTCAACACCGAGCAACTTAAGAAAATAAGGAGACAGAAGATAGCCAATAAACCCTAAGACGACCGAAGTAATGAACACCATCAACATGGTTTGTCCAGCGACATGGTTTACCTTGTCCATCTGCCTTGCACCCATGTATTGAGCCGTTAATGTTGCTCCCGCCATCGCTAAGCCAGCACCTAACGCAATCACCAAAAATGTCACAGGCATACTCACGGATACTGCCGCCACTTCGTTTGCCCCTAACCGACCAACCCAAAATGCATCAGTGAGTTGATAAGCCGACTGCAAAAGTTGACCAAGGACGATAGGAATTGCTAAGGAAAGAAGTGCTTTGTTTATAGGACCTTCGATTAGCGACTGTGTTTTAGGCATTGGGTGTCCTTAGATTGGGATGTTATCGCTCAATCATAGCGGTTCAATCGACAATAAGCATACTGTTGTACATTGTTCAAAGAAAAATTAAGCCATTTCTGTAATTATAAAATCTTCATCATTTACCACGATGACTTGAACCTATAACGAATTTGATCGTAAAGTGTCATCTAATAAGTGATAAAACTATCTATCCCATTCCAAATAAAGCTTGGTAGTACCTGCTATCCTAACTCATCAAGATCACGTGCTGCCTCGTTCTTACGAAGATAAATACACCAAAAGCTGTGAGATATTATGAATAACTTTACCTACTTCAACCCAACCAAAGTTCACTTTGGTAAAGGTCAAATTGCCACAATCAAAGAAGAACTTGCACCTAACAGCCGTATCCTTATCACGTATGGTGGAGGCAGTATCAAAAAAAACGGGGTTTACGATCAAGTTATTGCTGCACTTGAAGGTTTTACTGTGGTTGAATTTGGCGGAATTGAGCCGAACCCACACTATGAAACGCTGGTTAAAGCGGTCGAAATAGCGAAACAGGAAAAAATCGACCTAGTACTTGCTGTTGGCGGCGGTTCAGTGATTGATGGCAGCAAGTTCATTGCTGCAGGTGCATGTTACCAAGGTGACTACTGGGATATCATCCAAACAGGCGGTAATTGCATTAACACCGCACTGCCCCTTGGCTGCGTATTAACTTTGCCGGCGACCGGATCGGAAATGAACCGCAACAGCGTGGTAACCCGTGCAGAAACACAAGATAAGCTTTCGTTTGGTTCCGACCATGTGCGCCCTGTGTTTTCGATTCTAGACCCAGAAACAACTTATTCGCTTCCCGCTCGTCAAATTGCGAATGGCGCGGTTGATAGCTTTGTGCATATCATGGAGCAATATATGACTTACCCAGTCAATGCAAAAGTTTCTGATCGTTTTGCAGAAAGCCTATTACTAAACATCCTGGAAGATGGTCCTGTCGCGCTAGAAAAACCGAATGATTATGAAGTTCGCGCGAACCTTATGTGGACAGCCACCATGGCACTTAATGGTACGTTAAGAAATGGCGTGCCAACAGACTGGGCAACGCACGCTATCGGCCACGAACTTACGGCTTTGTATGGCCTAGATCATGCACAAACCCTCGCTATCGTAATGCCGTCACTATGGCGATACAAAAAAGAGCAGAAAAAAGGCAAATTGCTGCAATACGCCAATCGTGTTCTTGGTATCACATCAGGTACAGAAGATGAGCAGATCGAACTCGCCATCCAGAAAACAGAGCAATTCTTCACCTCAATGGGCAATCCAACCACGCTCTCTGGCTATGGTTTAGATGCAACCGCGATCGCTGCCGTGAAAGAAAAGCTTTTACAACAGGGAATGCTTGCACTTGGTGAACATGGTGATATCACTCCAGACGATGCTGCCGAAATCTTAAAACTCGCACTCTAACCCATCATAAAAAAGTAGCGGCAAATGCCGCTACTTTATCTGGCTTGCGAGTTTTGCCACTTTATCGATCCATTGTTTTCTTTTGTCATCTGTCGAACTAATCACTGGCCCAAAGTAAGTGGTAGAACGATTTTTTATTCCTGAAAAATCTAAAATGGACATTTTTAGCTGTTTATAAATAGCATTGCCTTTGACGTATTTATAATACAAAGGCGGGGTATCCATGGTAATGATCAGTTCTGAACTGCGTCCTGACAGCAGTTTCTTAGGATAAGCTTTGCCAGTGACATATTTAAACGCAAAATTAGGTAAAAAGACTCTATCAATCGCTCCTTTAAACTTGGCAGGTATGGTTCCCCACCAAACAGGAGCAACAATAACAATGTGTTCAGCCCAAGTAACAGATTGTTGGAAATGCAGTAAGTCAGGTTCTAATGTGGCGACAGTGTCGTACCCTTGATCTAAACTCATTTCAAAGCTCATTTCACTGATATTCACTTGTCTCACTTCATGCTCGGAAGAGGCGATATGCGTGTATTGATCTGCTAACGATTGACACAAGCTTTGACCTTTTGGGTTGGCGTTTATAACCAGTACTTTTTTCATAATCTAGAGCTCCGTAATGAACAAAACTCGAGTTTAAGGTCTCACCTATAGGTTAGAGTCAAGGCTTTCTATACAATTATCTATCGATTGTCGGTACTGCGTAATTCGCGCTTTTTGTTGTTGTAGCTGTTTGATCTGTAGTTCAACATCACGCTGTTTTTCAATCAGTATGTCCCTCACCGTTTTCCAATCAAAATCGTCCTGACCACTTTTTAGGCTGATGAGTTCTGCAAGTTGGATACCGAGCGTTTGAGCTTCCTTTATCATCTTTATCAGCTTAATATGGGTTTCAGTATACACTCGATATTTCCCCGAGCGACCGACCTCAATTAAACCTATAGATTCGTACAGTCGAATCGCTCTTTGAGTCGCACCTGATAGTTCAGAGGCTTGTTTGATAAACACGCAAAACTCCATTTCGTAATAAAAATAAACCACTTTTATTAATATATTAAGGCTCTACTGTCACACCAAGTAAAACGTCGGTAATCAATGATGCATTGCCCTGCAAGTATTCTATATCCGCTAAATATGCCAAATGATGGCCATCTTTAATGTTCGCAATAAAAGCTTCATTACCACTATCAGCTTCTCGGTACATAAAATCAACCAAAGTTCGAACCCGTTCAATAGTTGTCATGACAAGCAATTTACGCTCACCAACGCTTAAACCATACGCATCACAAAATTGTTTCGCTCTAAAAGCTTGAGATTGTATATCACCCATCGCGTCATCTTGGTACGTTTTGAACGGTGCCCAACAATAAATCGCATAAGCAATATCCCAAACCCTTGGTGCCGGATGAGCGGTGTCAAAATCAAAAATGCCTACGGTTTGCGAACCCTGTAAGACCACATTGTAAGGCGCATAGTCCCCATGACAAATGACTTCAATGGGTTCTCGGCTGGGTAGCATCCACTGTAAGTTTTTCGTTAACGCCTGAGTAACGAAGGTGCTGGATACATCATGAAACTTACGTAACAACTGAGCCGCTGAAATGAGTGCCTCATCGCTTGCAACGGCACCCGTTAACGGATAGTTAAACACCTCACCGGCAATATAGGATAAAATTTCATTGCCATTGTCATCAAAACCATAGGATTTAGGAGCAGAATCGAACCCTTCATTCTCCAAATGTTTGAATAATTGGTGTACCGCTAGAGACCAAGGCCCGGCAGGACGATAGATTTTATCTTCTATGCGAAAGATTGAATTTTCGCGACCACCAGAGAGTGCTTCCATTTCGCTCCAAATAACAGTTAGTTTTAGCGCTAATTCACGTTTATTCATTTCAAAAAAGCGCCTGAGCCACGACTTTTTGCGTAGCTGGCGCCTTTGATTAATATCCGATTTATCAATCCAGTTAACTAACAAACATAAGATCTAAACGTTCTATTAACCAAAATGTGGCCAATGTACCAATACAGTAAGCAGTGAAAACAGGTGCTCTTTCAGGTAGCTTGGCAACTTTTCGATATAACGTAACCAGAGCCAATATTGCACTGATAAACATCAGTTGTCCCAACTCGACACCCACGTTAAAGAACAGTAATGCCATAGGTACATCACTTTGGGGAAGACCAATTTCTTTAAGTGCGCCCGCAAAGCCAAAACCGTGTAACAAGCCAAATGTAAATGCCAGAATCCAAGGCCAGCGACTGGCTAATGTTTGTCTTCCTTTACGAAGGTGAATAGCTTCTGATGCAATTAATACAATACTCAGAGCGATGAGTGCTTCAACAGGTGGGGGAGGAAGAGATACATACTCCAGCGTGGCAAGGGCAAGGGTAATTGAATGTGCCAGAGTAAAAGCCGTGATGGTTTTAAACAGCATTGGCCAACCACTGACTATCAACATCAGTGCAGCGACAAATGCTAAGTGATCCCACCCTTCCAGAATGTGCTCTACACCAAGACGAGTATAGGAATAAACTAACTGCCAACCCGTTTGAGCCTCAGGAATTACAATCGAGTTCTCTCTTGGCTTTAACAGTAAACTGTATCTAGAGCCATCCAACATCGAAACATTAACCAATGCATCCATTGTTGTACGATCCAAATTGTCAATCGTCAGTGACGTACCGCCAAGGCTATTTTCACTAGATAGGCGGTATCTAAACAAAACAAACCCATTAACAACACTCTCACCCGGTAATGGTGTTAGATTGAATCCATCCTCAAAGGTTGGCCGGATATTTTGAACCATACCGTTATTGGTTGGGATCTTCCAAAGTAACTCATACTGATTCGTAGAGTATTCATCAATCTGAAGATACGCAGGCCTCACTTCATGAGCATTAGCGACAGAAACACAAAACACAAAACAGACCATCAGTTTAGTGATAAAGCGTACAATCATTGCTGAACATACTCCTTTATAACCGTTTCTGGTACGTTATTGGCACTAATCTGTACCTGATACTTATTCAAAAGCTCCTGGAACATATTCTTCTGAGCTTCCAGAACCGCATAATATTGATATTGCTGCTCAACATAGTCGGTAATGTCTTCATAAGGTGCGAGTTGCGATGGCTTATTCTTCGTAACTTTCACTAAATGCAAGCCAAGACCAGAGTGAACAGGCCCTACCCATTGACCAACGGGAAATTGCGCCAGTGACTCTGAAAAAGAACCACCAAAAGAGTTCCTCAACGCGTTTACTGTTGTCAGTTGCCAGACATTTGGTACAGAGAGTTTATTGACTCGATTGTTCGGAACTTCTTCCCCAGAATTCAAATCTTCTAAGATTGCCTTCAAATCAGCTTCTTTTGCTTCTTCGGGCAGGTAAAGCACCTGTTCAAACGCGAAGGCATCAGGAAGAGTAAACAGATCTTTATGTTGTACGTAAAAATCACGTAAGTCAGCTGAAGTTGGTGGTTTCATCAGCATACTCAGGTCACTCGCCACCGCCTCCATTTTCTGCGCTAAGCGTGTCCGGATAATATCATCATCCTGATCAAGCCCCATATTGAGAGCCTCACGATAAAAGACTTCCTGACGAAGATGACGATCAATAATTGCAGCCACATCTTCGGGGGCTGGGTCGCGCTTCCATTGAGCTTTCCAGAGTGTTTCTAAATGATCGAGACGGCGTTGATCAATAACAATCGTATCATCGCCTCTCTCTTCAGTACCGGGGTTTACCCATGACCAAGCTGAAAAAAGTAGCACCCCCAGAACAACAAAATGAACAAGAGGCTCTTTAATTATTTTCTGCATCATAAAAACTTACTTCACCTCATACCAAATTGGTGAGGCCCATGCGCGTTCCACAATCTGTTTTTTGACACTATCGGGATACTTAACACCAGAACGAAGTTCATCATAAAGGTTCCACCGGGCCGTTGGTAATTGCAGAACACGCACATAATAAAATGCTTCTTGTTTAGGGTCCCAGTACGGATCGGTCCAGACTGTCATCAGCTCCGGGTCGCCTTTTTTAGTATTGAATTCCCCGGTTTTCAGATTTATGGGAGCGTCAATAGGTTTAACTGTTCCGTCTGATTTTAAGCGTTTACCTGAAGCAGCAACGTTATAAATGGTATCTCTCATTTCACCATTCTCGTACCAGCCTTTAATAATCTGAATACGGTCCAGATTTGGACCAATCGGATCTTTCATTGCCCAAACCAGGAATTGGGGAGCTTTTGAACCTTTGTAATCGCCTCCCATCGGTACACCTTTTTTATAGCCATCGGAAACTAATGCTTCATAGGTGTCATATTTTTTCGCAAACCCTTGTCCGGCAAAAAAGCGAACTTTCATGCGCGGACCGCTTGTTGCATAGGTTTCCTTAGAAAGCATGGCATCCCAAATGGCCCACGCGTATTCGATTCCGCCCAAACAGCAGTTAACGCGCCTGGGTTTGAGTCAGCAATAAGCATTTCACCTTCTAGCATCGCTTTTGAGCGAACTTCAGCCGTCTGGTCTGCATAACCATGACTCCCCACTTTGTAGTTGTCTTCTTCGACATTACTTGGTGTACCGTTATGACTATCTGTACCACCAACAAATCCGTATTTAAATGGGTTGATACCCAACTCTGAATGATACTTAATGCCTCGACCTAAGCCATACCGTACAAAGTTTTCCTTCACATAGCCACGCCCATTAAACTTTTGTATCGTAGTCGCGTTCTCAAAATTGGCGAACTCATCATTAGGCCAAAAATTCGGTACGACTTCAGAGTTCCCTTTGACCTGCATCATTTCGACCAAAGGTTCCATACTGGCACGTGTCTTTGCATATTCTTCGTTAATCGGAACTCCCGTCAGGCTAGCTT
The DNA here is from genome assembly GCA_048259585.1 of Vibrio sp. GTDB lineage: Bacteria > Pseudomonadota > Gammaproteobacteria > Enterobacterales > Vibrionaceae > Vibrio. The sequence goes on from JBLXHN010000002.1 coordinate 286,253, forward strand.
CCGCAAAGAGTAATCCTTTCGATTCATTTGAATTGTGTGGAATAGCAAAAACCTTTTTTCCATCGTCACGCTGAGTTTGCATCCAAGCCCAAAGCATTTCTGGATCCGAGCCATCATTTGATGAAAATGGCATGTCAGGCACATTGGTATCACGGAAAAACACATTTCGGTGTTGGTTAGAACCTCCAGGTGCAGAGGTCCATTCATAGGCGTGTATAGTAGTAAACTTACCTGGTTTATAATGCTTTTCTGTCGCCTCATAGTTTTTCTTCCAGGTAGACTTGATCGCTTCAATACCTTGGTAGAACTCCGGGTGTGGATCGCCCCCGCCAGCCAATGGGGTCAATACATACTTACCATAAAGCTTTAACGCTGTTTCGAGGTCAGGTGCCTCTCTGAATGCAACAGCAACTTCGTTATCATAACCTTTTGCACCTTTATTCATCAGGCTATACGCTTCGCCCATAAACTCAGAGTGATCAGTCACTGCCACAAAATCTAACGGTCTTTTGATTTTGTGCATACTGCCGTTCACCATGATCTCTTCACCTTGAGCGAATCGGTATGCGTCGTCTGGTGTTAACCTGTTACCTGCTATAAAAGCATCCATAGATACGCCCGTATGAACATGCTGCTCACCAAAATAGGCTTCTTTCAAAGGATTCTTTGGTACGTTTTTCTCTGCGTCATTGGCAAAAATATAAGGTGCCACGATAAATGAGGCTAAATAGCAGCTTGTCGCTATGGCGAGACGTGACAACTTCCATATGTTCATAATACGGTCCCCAGTTAGCTTTTAAATTGTTGAATTAGGTTGAGTGTATGAAATTTCATATGTAAAAGTGGTTGATAAACTGTATAAAATCAAGGTCTAAATCGCAGGAGTCTCAGTATTAAATCTTGCTCTCGCCGCTGCCAGTAACAGTGGTATGAGCAATCCAACCAAACCACAACTCAACATTCGGATTAATAACACTGAGCTAGCTTCTATTAAAAACTTAAAAAATGATAAAGCCATTTATCGAAGTGCATTGAACAGCGGACGCTACCGCGACTACTCTTTCAATGTGAACTATTCTTTATTAAAGCAAGGAACGAATACCGTTCAACTAGAGCTAAAAGGTGGTGCATTTATGTATGACACAATCAATTTAGTTCAATAAACAAGAACAAGCCTCTGAGCCACAAATCAGAGGCTTAATCATATCTCAATGTCTATGCTACCCCTAACTCTCACGTCCTATACAGCACTTTAACCACATGCCAACCAAACTTTGTTTTAACCAATTGTGGAGTCAAAATTTCACCTTTAAAGCAGGCTTTATCAAATTGAGGCACCATCTGCCCTTGACGAAATTCACCAAGATCCCCCCCTTTTTTACCTGAAGGACATAAAGAATGCTTTTTCGCTAACACTTGAAATTTAGCGCCTTTTTTAAGCTGCTTGATAATATCTTCAGCTTGTTCTTTATGCTTAACCAGTATGTGAAGGGCTGCTGCCGTTTTAGCCATCTTCTTGTCTCCAATTTTGAAAGCCGTGAGTCTACATCAAGCCAAAAAGCGACGCATCCCGCTTTTCTCACTTTTCACCATCTAAATCAATGCCAGCCGTTGATGATACGGTAATATCAGTTAGTATAGATATGAGTACCCGTTAATGAAGTAGTTGCAACATGGCTAAAACAATCAGCAAGGCAAATCAATCACAAGGGATGTTAATGTTTACGTTGAACCTGCAAAAGCAGTTGTTCGCGATTGGAACATTAAAAGTACGCGAAATAGTGCCTTATATGCCTATGACTCAAATTCCATACTCTCACCACCATGTAATAGGAACGGTGAACTTCCGTAAGTTAACCATTCCTGTTATCGATATGGCGGCAGCGATTGGCTTTAGGCCTATAGACCCAAGTGAGTATGAAAAGTCCTACTTGATCGTGACAGATTGTTTAAGAACTGTGGTTGCCTTTATGGTGCGTAGTATCGAAAAAATTATCGATTGTGATTGGCGCTCAATTGAGTCTTCGCCAACAACCGCAGGCAAGAATGTGTTTGTGACAGGTATTACCCGCTATGATGATCACATCGTTCAATTATTGGACGTTGAATTACTGCTATCAAAAATTTATCCTCAGTATGAATCAACTAAGGTTCCAATGCTGACAGATATCGAACGCGAGAGACTTAAAGCATTGAACATTCTGTTGGTGGACGATTCCTCGATAGCTCGTAAACAGCTTGCTGATGCGTTAGACAGAATTAATATCCCTTATCAAATATGCAAAAATGGTTTAGAAGCTGCTGATTTGATGAAAAAATTAGCCAGAGATGGCAATGCGATCGATATTCTCGTAAGCGATATTGAAATGCCGGGTTTAGATGGTTACGAACTGGCATTTGAGGTTCAAAATGATACGGCGTTAAGCCATGCATATATTATTTTACATACTTCGCTATCCAGTGAGATATGTGTTGATAGAGCGCATCAAGTTGGTGCCCATGAAGCACTAGAGAAGTTTAACGCAACAGAGTTAATTGAAGCGATGCTAAGAGGCGCAAAGCAAATTGAATCCTCAGCTCAACCTTCTCACACGGTATAAGCAACAATCTCGACAACAACATGCAGCGAGTTCGCTGCATGTTTTGTTTTAAGGCATTAATAATTGAATTGCCTCTCTATCGGATTTTTTAAGCTTACTCACGACCAACTGAAAAGAGCGTAAACAGAGTTCTTCCGCCATTGATGATTCAACATCACCGCTCAACAGTACCGATATCCAATGACGCTTGTTCATGTGGTAACCGGGCTTAATAGCCGTGTACTGGTCGGTCAAAAACGCAGCATCTTGCGGCTCAGCTTTTAAGGTGACAAAAGGATCCGACTTGTCTAGCGACAAATAGGCAAACATTTTTCCGCGAATTTTGAACACCATGGGATCAGAACCAAAAGGGTAACAGACTTCAACTTGCGGTAGCTGTGATAAATAGTCTTCTAACTGTTTTGTATCAATGATATTCACTTTGCCTCCTAAACTAATTAAATGTCCTTAACCATACCTCTAAACTTTGTCCCACTTGTTTTTGTTCTTGCGGTGTCAGTGCCTGTACGAGTTCTTCTTGAGCTTTGACATGCTCGACAATCAGTTCATCAATCAAAGCGAGCCCTTTGTCCATTAGCTCGACTTCAACGCTACGCCGGTCCGTTTTACTATGATGGCGAAGAATTAGTGATTTTTTCTCTAGCTTGTCTAACCGATTAGTCATTGCTCCAGAAGTCAATAACATAGAATCTAATAATTCCGAAGGCGTCAGTCGGTAAGGTGCTCCAGAACGACGAAGCGTGGCTAACACATCAAACTCACCCATGGTTAATCCATATCGCTTGTGCACTTCAGCGATTCGCGTTTCCAGGATTTTACCCAAGCGCATTAATCGGTTAATCATCGCCATTGGCTCGGTATTGAGTTCTGGTCGCTCTTTGTTCCATTGTTTTAGCGCTCTATCAACTGCATCCATTAAGTTTATTGCTCTTCAGTTCTTCTTTACCTAATGGACCATAAAATACTTCAACGTAAAGATACTTTACAAGCACTAATTTTTACTATAAATTCGCCAACAAAATATCTTCATATAAAGATACTTAGCATGAATATTTTATTTGCCATGATCCCTGCTTTCTTCTGGGGTACGACCTATGCGGTCACTCAATACACTCTGGCTGGCTGGCCGCCGCTATTACTGGGGGCATTACGCGCTTTGCCTGCGGGGCTCATTCTACTTGCCTTAAAACCAAGCTTGCCAGGCAAAGGGAACTGGAAACCTCTTATCACCATTGGCCTGGTTAACATCGCAGCGTTTTTCAGTTTAATTTTTGTCATGGCGATGACTCTACCTTCAGCGATTTCAGGTGTCGGTATGGTTTCTGTACCCGTGTTTGCGATGGTTTTTCATTGGCTATTCAATCGTAAAGCCCCATCTGCGATTCAAATTGTAAGTGGCATACTGTTAATCACGATGGCGTGGTTTCTGTTTGACCCTCAGGCTATACGCTTAAGTGCGCTTGGTTTAACGGCGATGCTTTGCGCTATTCTATGTATCGTTTTAGGCTCGACATTGACTCAATCATTGGGCGAAAAGATCGACTGGTGGACTGTGTTAACTTGGCAGTTGATTATTGGAGGTGGTGTATTAACGCTATTTGCCCTTATCCATGCATTAACGCTGCCTGCGCCTTATGTATCTGCTCTAACTCAGTTGGACGTAAGCAATATGATCGGCCTTCTATGGCTTATTGTGCTTAATACAGCGCTGGCATATAGCCTTTACGTATGGTTGTTACAGAGAATGTCTATTGTCGACTTTACCTTTGCAGGTATTGCAAACCCGATTGCGGGTATTGTGTGTGGTGGGGTGTTAATGAATGAAATCTACGATTTTCATCAATACAGTCTAATGATTGGGATGATTGTTATTTCGCTTTTGCCTCAATTGATTGTCATCAGAAAAAAGCGTCGCCAGCTCAAACTGGTGACTTCATAAGGATGATGATTTCAATAAATGGCAGTTATAACAAATAAAGAACGCATTCGCCTGAACTGTAAGTCGAAAATAGTTACACTTAATTTAACAGTATTCTATGCCATACAACCCAATTAAGCGTTATTTTTAGAGCACTGCCCTCTTATATCCGCTAATCTTAATTTATTACTTACGACGCCTTAAAATAACAAAAGATGAACGAAGACGACTTTAAAAAAGCTACTTCAAATCTAAAAAAAGCCGTGCCTCTGATGATAAAGCATCGCATTGCTGCCACGCCTGCTAACTATGCGTTATGGTACACGTATGTGGATAATGCAATCCCCGAACTTAACCTAGAGCTGGATTACATTTTAAATAGTTTCGGATTTTGTCCAACAGCGACTGGTGACCAACTATATAGAGACTTCATAGCCTCAAAAACAGAGACCAATGTCACCCAGTTAAAGCAAAACGTAGAAGTATTGGTCCACGAACTCTCAAGTTCTATGGATGATGCTTTGTCTGACACCAATGCATTTTCCGAAGTCATTGATAAAAGCTTTAGCAATTTAGAAAAGGTTCAAGATAAAAACCTATCAATAGAAGAGGCGATGCAAGTAATCCGTGATTTAGTCAGTGAATCTCAAGGAATACGCCATTCAACCAACTTTCTGAATGATCAGCTAAACAATGCCAGTCAGGAAATATCCCGTTTAAAAACTCAGCTAGCTCAGGTCCACAAAGCGGCACTATTTGATAGCCTATCTGGTCTTTATAACCGACGGGCCTTTGATGATGATTTAGCCTCATTAGTCCAAGCCGAACAAACCCTTAGCCTCATCTTCCTAGATATCGACCATTTCAAAGTCTTCAATGATGAATACGGTCATCTGTTTGGAGATAATGTCATAAGGGCTATTGCCAAACGTCTGCAGAGTACCTGTCAGGCAGGAATTACCGCTTATCGTTACGGTGGTGAAGAGTTTGCCCTTCTGGTTCCCCACAAATCTTTGAGAGTTGCACGGCAATTTGCAGAGATGCTTCGAACATCTATCGAGAAGCTGAATGTAAAAGATCGTCGTACCAGCGAACAAGTGAGCAGTATTACCGCCTCTTTTGGCGTGGCTGAAAAAATGCCTAATGACACACCAGAAGCGATCGTTGAACGTGCGGATAGAAAACTCTACGAAGCGAAAAAGCTCGGCAGAAATCGCGTAATGCCCTTTTGATGGTCAGCGTTGAGTGTTCGCCAACTCTATAAAAAAATACCTCCCTTCTGGGAGGTATATAAGCAGAGCTTAATACAGGTTGGAATACAGTTAGGCTGGTACGTAGCTATAATTCAATACGTAATCTTCACCAGATTTAGCCACATACTCCTTGTCCTCACTGCATACTTGAGGTTTACCACGTTCATCCCCTCTAACCAAACTAATCCAGTGGCGCATTGCGACAGTTGGAACTGAAATCTCATCTGGCTGCATAAATGTCGTGCATGTCTCTAGCTGAATATCATCGATATCCACCAGCTCAACATAGCCTGTACCTTTATGGTGACCAAGTATCATTTCTAAGTGGCTACCACTGGTGTCTTTAAACAGTACTGAGCTAGGCTGCTCTTTGTTTCCGGTAAACGCAACAAAGTGTTTAGGGTGTTTTAGCCCACTGTGAGTACCATCTTTAAAGTAAGCAACTATGTGGTGGTAATCGACCATATAGCTAGTTACGTCTTGATGAGAGCCGCTTTCCAAAGGAAACAAACGATCCAATAACTGTTTAGCTTTACTCTGTTTTTCACAGGATTGATGCGCACTCACTGTTTCGACGGCGAATACAGCTTCAGCGATAAATGGTTTATGTTGTTTTTGAATTTCTGTTTTATCAAATGTAAGCATATTCATCGTCTGTCCCTCGTGGATATTAACGTTCAAATTCCCTGTGCTTCGGTCTCAAACTTATGGCTATTTTTTATTCAAGTTTGTGACTTGCTTATTGTGTAGACTAGCGCAATTTTAGATACAATTTCACAACAAAAATTTTACAGTGTGAATTTTACAAATGGCCGTGTCAAAAAGCTTAGTTCGTCAATCTCACTTTCTGGGCACCAAAGTGAGAAACTTGAGAAAACGCAATCACTTAACGATGGAAGATCTCTCTGCACGCTGTATTCGTATCAATAATGAATACGCGCCATCGGTTTCTTATCTTTCAATGATTGAACGAGGAAAGCGAGTTCCCAGCGTTGAAATGCTCAAAGTCATTGCAGAAGTTTTCCAAAAAGATCCCGCTTGGTTTTTGGATGATGAGCCTGAACAAGCCGATATCACACCAGAGAAAGGCAACCGAGGTGGTATTAGCGGCATGGCATTGGAGCCAAGCTTTTTATTCTCCAACGATATTTTACAAATAGCGATTCCTGAAATGCTGTCACAGACTGGTATTACAGGAAGGCAGTTCGCTCACCTTTTGATCCGAGCTCATCAGGAAAGTTTACAGAACCATTTTCCCGACCTTGAACGAGCCGCAGAGGAAGTTGGTCAGAAAAGACTAAACCTCGCTGTTGAAGACCTCATCGACATGGCAAAGAGTTTCGGGTTAGAAATTCGTTGGGTCAAACGTACACCACATGACGTAGTCGATGAGTTGGGCGTAAGCGCTAAACAACTTGTCACCTCTTTCTTTGAACCACCGGTAACCATATACCTCAATGAGATATTACGTCAGTACCCAACACGCTTGAAATATGATTTGGCCGTCTATATTGGCCACCATGTTTTACATAGTAAAGATGGTTTAAAAAACGTGCTTTCTGTTGGACATTCCAATACTTGGGAAGAATCTTCTTCTCATCAAACAACCTCAGTATTGAACTCTCAAGATATCTTACAGGCGTGGCGTGATTTCGAATCCAGCTTTTTTGCCGGTGCGCTACTTTGCCCTAAAGTGCCATTTCGACAACTTTTAGACAGAAATGGGTATGAGATTGATGTCCACAAAAAAGCTGGTGTTTCACCTTCTGTAGCGATGCGCAGAATGACAGTCGTGTCCCCTTACCCTCACTGGCACTATTTCGACGCTTACGGTCCTGGTAAATTAAAAGCCGTTTATCGAGGCAACGGTATCCCTCTTCCTTGGGGGAATATGCGTAAAGTCCATGACCCATGCCAACACTGGGCTGTGTTCCGCAGATTGTCAGAGCCGCAACAAGGCAGCTCGGCACAAATTTCCATATTAAACGTCGGTGACGAGCCACGAATTTACTGCTGTGAGTCTATCAATGTCATTGATCCCGCTGGTAATACGCGCGTTCTCTGTGCTGGTATCGATTTAAACCCTGCGATTGCAGCACAAGGGAATGATGCGAATGCGATTGCAGAAGAGTTGAAAGCGTCTTGTGTGACTAGCGGAGGGACGACTGCGATTCCTAAGCCAATTAAGAAAGAACTGGTTACGATTGCTCGAATATTAAATATCAACTGGATTGAGCGAGGAATAGAAAATGACGCAAGACTGATCTGCTCGAGAGGCGCAGTCTGTCCTAGAAGACCAAGCTGCTATTCCAACTGCGGCGAACAAGATTCAGATTAAAAAAAAGCCAATCACAAAAATTTGATTGGCTATAGATATGTGTGAACAAAAAATTAATTCACTAACAACGTCAGTTGGCTAGGTGATCCTTTGGCTTAAAAGGATCACTTTTATAAATGCAGATAGCGTGCCAACTTTTTTTAGGCAAAATATAGCTTATTTGCACGTAAAATAAGCAGTTTCATTACAACCTATCTCATAAGTGAGTTGCATTTTGCAAATAAAATGCAATTTGCAATGTAGGAATTGACGTAAATTGCATTAAGCCTTAGCGGATAACTTAACGGAACGCTTGACGAGATACATGTTTTTATCCGCCTCTTTCAGGACATCGTCTATATTACTAAATTTAGACTGGTAAACCGTAAACCCGATACTGACTGAGATATTAAATAACATTCGCTCATAAATCATCGGCTGATCAGATATAGCTTGCTCAATATTTTGACTAATTTTCTCGACATCGGCTTTACGCACTATCCGAGGAAGCAGAATCAAGAACTCATCTCCCCCAACCCGTGAAACAATATCTGAGCCTCGCAATACTGATTTAATCCTTTCTGCGCAGGCAATAAGAACTTTGTCTCCAGCATCGTGCCCATATGCATCATTAATCGACTTAAACTTATCCAAATCTAGGTTCAAAATGGCAAAGCTATTTTGACCATTCGATTTCTCAGCGAGATCGAAATAATGTTCAAGAGTAAAAATAAAGTAGCGACGGTTAGGCAATTTGGTCAGTTCATCATACATTGCGCGCTCATTGGCAACAGTATATAAACGGTGTATCACATAGGCTGCGATAATAAGCACCATCAGCACGGGATAACCTAAAACACGTGCATAATTGGTTTGATACCAAGGAAGTTGCTCTAGTATCTCCTGCTTGTCTGAAGCCGCAATAACCCAACTGCCATGAGGAAACATCACGGTTTCTTTTGCAAAAGCGTTATCAAAGGTGCTCTGCGATCCATAAAACACTTCACCGTGCTCACCAGAGCTATCTACACCTCGAATGGCAAATTGATATGAGTAACCAAAGGTTTCGACACCCGCGGCAAAAAACAGTGAACCTAAGTCTAAAATAAGACTACACACACCCCAGTACTCTCGATTTAGTAGCGGATCTTTGAAAATAGGAATCCTAACAATTAGCCCCTGTCCACCTTGCACCAAATCAACTGGGCCAGAAATGAACATATCTTCAATAGATTTCGCTTTTTGAACCGACGCCCACTGTTCAGGAATAGTGCGATAATCTAGCCCCAATGCCGCTTGGTTCTCTTTGAGTGGATAGATATACTTGATGACATCGTTGGGAGCGAGGCCAATAACTTTAAGGTGACTCCCTTTACGAAGCACATTGGTCGCAATTTTAGGCCAATCCGCAAAATCATAGTCTGGTCTGACACTTACCAAAGCTTGAATGCTATTCGCAGCATAGATATCTGACAAAATAGACGCTTCTATACGATAGCGAATCGATAGCAGTTCTTCTTTCGCTTGGTTATAGAGCCCCTCGCGAATAAAATTACGTTGACTAAAGTTGAAGGCTTCAACTAACCCAACGAATATTAAAATAAACGCAAGTAACAGGAGCCGCACTGTCCATAACTTGCTTGAGATAGCTCCCATGCAATATCCCTACTCATTGAGACGATTAGACACAAACCGGCTTTTCCAAAACAAATTGAAATTGACCCCTTTTCACCACAAGCTTTACTCAACCTATGTTTTGATGCTATCAAAATAGAGTATAGTAATTATTGATACGAGTATGGATATAACAACTCATGGAGCTTTTTCTATCTTCTCAAAGTTCTCAATCTGACCGCTGGATTGAACTACCCAATTGCCGCTTGCTTTACATACCAAACTTTTTAAGCCCGGCACAATCCGACGAAGCGTTTTCTAAACTGAAACACGAATTAAACTGGCGTCAGGAAGCCATTAAACTATTTGGTAAAACCGTTCTACAACCAAGGCTACAAGCTTGGCACGGCGATAAAACCTACACTTATTCAGGCTTGGAGATGACGCCCCAGCCGTGGTCTCAGACACTTTTACATCTAAAACACCTTTGTGAACAGGTCTCCCAGTCTGAGTTTAATTCCGTGCTCGCTAACCTTTATCGAGACGGTCAGGATTCGATGGGATGGCATCAGGACAATGAAACTGAACTGGGTTTAAACCCCGTTATTGCCTCCCTGTCATTTGGAGAGTCGAGAAGATTCATTTTGCGTAATATCGAAACCAAACAAAAACATGAACTTGAATTAAATCATGGTTCGTTAGTAGTGATGGCGGGTGAGACCCAGCACTATTGGCAACATTCCGTCCCCAAAACCACCAAACCGAAGCATACTCGGATTAACCTAACCTTCCGCTATATTCAATAAGCTCCGCATAACAACAATATTTCACAGATTGCTGACCCATACCTCACACAAATACCAACAATCAAAACCATACTGCCAGTTATTGTTCCCTTACTTCATAACCACCATGTCTTTACGGAAAAAGTACACCCTTCTATGTTTAGCGACAGTTATATTACTCTTAATTACACTCTCGAACTGCGCTGAATCTTCTGATTCAAAAACGGCGATAGAAGAGCAAAGTAATCAGTACTTTGCCGATATGATACGTGAGACTTATGAAAGCCAGCTATACACCCTACCAGCTTTCAAAGAGGGTCACTATGCCTTACGAATGTATCGCCAAACCTCGAACGAAAAATACCGTGCTGCAATATGGAGTGATCTGGCGCGTGTGGCTAGCCGTTTAAGCCGATATGCAAATGAAATTCATACGCCAGAACAAATCTATTTATACACTCAAAAACGGTTAGAAAAGTATCTGGATAAAGATGACGTTCGCTCAAAACTCCGTTATTCGGTGACCAAGCATAACCCTGAGTATTTTTACCTTGGCGTTGGTCTGCTAGGTTCAATGGCAAGAGCCAATGAGTACGGGCTAAAGCATAAACAAGACGAAAAACTGCGAGAAATTATCAGACGTTACGATTTTTCAAAGTATGTGCAAGATGAAGGTATGATTAAGGCTTGGGCTGCTCAATTGGCCAATCAAGTTTACTGGTTACGCCAACTAGGCGAACAAGATGTGGTTGACGTATTCATTGATGCTTTCCGCGCGACCTACCCAGATAGCCAAGATGAGTATCTAACCAACCAACAATATGGCAACAAGCTCTACGGCATGACTCATATCATTTTCGCCGATTCAGAGTATTACCAACATCACGTCAGTGAAGCTGAGCATCAATGGATCTTCGATTATTTCCGTAAAAACATCGATACAATATTACTAAAAGCAAAAGAAGACATTATCGCTGAAGTGGGTATTTCATTTTTGCTTGCAGGTCTGGAAAACGACGAAGTAGTCACCAAGACTCGCGAGCATATTAAAGCGTCGATTGACCGAGATAAAGGGATAATCCCCTCAACATCGGGGGATTTTGACCTCACTTATGGTGAACACCGTAATGTATTAGCCATCATGTTGTTAGACTGGCAACAAGTAAATGCAATACCTACGGTTTCAAAACAGCCTAAGGTGTTTGCTAACTTGCCCTATGGGCTAATTGCAAAATAACCCAAGAGGCCCTTTGATCTTGTTAAATACAAACATATCGTTTTATTAACAATTAAATCACTATATGGAAACCCTGCCCCCAGAGCTAAACGTTAGAACCATTGAGTATGCTGCAAGGTTTAGATGAAACAGTGAAATGTATCACACAACTTTTTGGTATTAAGAACTCAACATTTGGTATTTATCCTAAACTTTAATTGGGTACGCGTTCACTTAGGTAATAGAGTTAATGCAAAAATTGGTCGGGCATCAGCTAAAGGAAATGGCAGAGCTTAGCGCTGTAAGACAGCATAAAGTGATTATGCTGATCTCTATCATTTCTATTGTTGTACTTGCGGTATACGGTTACCGCCACCTAGTCACGAGTCATTACCTATTTGGTGTACTAAATGCTGTTTGCTTAATCGCAACATCGTTAAACATTATCTATTTGCTTAGAGCTCAAAATCCCAAGTATGCTGATTTAATACTCACAACTGTCATGCTATCGCAAGGAGCGATAGTATTGATCTATGGTTCAGAGCTAGAGAATAGACTGTTGTGGTTATTTCCGATAATAGCTTCAATCATATTTATCAATGCTTTTATCGTTGGTTTACTGATTAGTTGTACGTTTTGTGCTTTTGTCGGCTTAGTAATTCTAACTAACCTTATTCATGTTTCTTCAGATCCTTACGCAGCGCAGCGCTTTTTTATCAGCTTGGTGACACTATGTGCGATCTGCAATACGGCGTCTTTTTTCCACTCCAGAGCGATTAACTTTATTCAATCTCTATATAATGAAGGAATTGAAAAGCTTGCTTATACGGATCCGTTAACCGGTTTAGCGAATCGATGGAGTTTTGAAAAATGGGCAACGGCCAAGTTGGAAGAAACACGACAAACGAACAAAATCACCGCTTTGGTATTTTTAGATATTGATGATTTTAAGAATATTAATGATAGTTACGGACATGATATTGGGGACAAAGTACTTAAAAACTTTGCCCACCGATTAAAAAATAACATTCGAACGAGTGACAGGAAAACCAACAAAAATGACTTTTCAGTGGCTCGTTTTGCTGGAGATGAGTTTGTCGTGCTGCTGTATGATGTAAACACACTGGTTGATTTGGATAACATTTTACAGCGAATATGCCATCTATTTAGTAGTAACTACCAAGGAAGAGAACTGATCAACAATGTCACAACAAGTGTCGGAGCTGCACTGTATCCACAAGATGCTGATAACCTTGCTGAGTTAACTCGTTGTGCGGATAAAGCCATGTATAGCGCAAAGCACAATGGAAAAAACCAGTATTGCTATTACCAGCGCATCAATGTGCCACCGTCTGATGAACCCAAGCCAAACGACAAAGTGACTTCAATCATCAAAACTACGGGCTCAAGTACATAACACATAAAGCAACAATCGCAATACAAACCATCCATAATGCATATTTCTTTGAGCTAATTTTCTTGTTTACGCGACCTTGTTTCTCCCCATTCATGGCAGCTCGGCGAGCACGACGCGCAACTTCAATCACAGATGGCGCCTCATTTTCCTCAATCACTTCACGCTTTTTTTGTGCTTTATTTGCTGCACGCGTAAAGCGGTGCAGTTGATCAAGCGTCATATCATCATCTGGATCATAACGAGGATTTCTGTCTGTATGTTTGGGTAAAACAGCCATACTTCACTCCCAGCGAATCTAATTACTCTAAGTATAGACCACCTCGATTTCGTCCCCCTCTTCTATCCTGTAACAACATTTTTCACTCAGGTTATTCGAAATTATTGAATGACACCCTCAGTTCTTACCTATCTTACTTTTGAAATAGTTCTACTACAATTCGGTCATATTCCATCAACGGAGATAAATTATGAATACTGTTCGCGAAATTCGACAACTGGTTCCTGCCCAGCCTACATCAGATGGTGATGGTGTAAAAATTCAACGAGTCGCTGGATTTAATAACGCAAATTTCTCACCGTTTTTGATGATGGATGAGCTTAAATCTGATCAACGCGCAGATTATGTGGGTGGATTTCCCCCTCACCCTCACCGTGGTATTGAAACCCTAACCTATATGTTGCAAGGCCACTTCCAACATAAAGACCATATGGGAAATACCGGAGAACTGCGTAGTGGAGGAGCTCAGTGGATGGCTGCCGGACAAGGCGTTATTCATAGTGAAATGCCGATTATGGAAGACGGACAGTTGCATGGATTCCAGATATGGATCAATCAACCCGCTCGAGACAAAATGAAACCGGCTCAGTATCACGACTTTCAGCCTGAAACCATCACTGAGTCGCGAACAGAAAAAATGGGCCTGATGCGAGTGTTGGCAGGTGACATCATCGCAGACGATGAAGCTCTGCAAGGACCACTGACTCAAACAGGTGTACCGGCTACCGTCGCGGATTGGCAATCCATGCCTGGCAGTTCAGTCACATTGACCACTGAAAACAACCACAATGCGATGCTTTATGTCTACAAAGGCAGTATCAGTGTAAGTGGTAAAGCCGTGATGCAAGGCGAGTTCGCGTACCTATCGAATGGTGAGACGATTGATTTAGTGGCAAACGATACTAGTGGCACATTAGTTTTTACTGGCCAACCCATTGATGAGCCAGTCGTGCATTACGGTCCATTTGTGATGAATAGCATTGAAGAGATTGAGCAAGCGATCCGTGACTACAACTCAGGTTTGTTTGAAACCTATTAAATGAGCACCGTTGTTCAACTTACTCAATTTAATTTTTAACTGTTTTAAATGTACAAGGTGAATAGTCCACTGCCATTCCCTTTTTTGTTTAACCACACTAGGAACATCACTAGTGTGGTTTTTTTATTAAGATAATGCTTATAGGTATTCGCACAGATAAGCGGTTGCTTCAGCAACCTTCACATCAAAAGACGAATTACCAGCCACTTCAAACGCATCACCAGCGTTGAAAGTTTGCCAATCATCATCACCGATACGTTTAATCGTTAGAGCACCTTTTACTACCGTCATACATTCCGGATTATCAGTACTGAATGTATACGTACCAGGGGCCATAACACCAACCGAGCTATCACCATCTTGTTGGGTAAAACCTAAAGACTTAACACCGCCTTCAAAATATGTATTTTCCTTAATCATCGTTCTTCCTTAAATTTTTAGTTACTGCCTGCTATCGCAAAGGTCAGCGTATTGTTTTAACGCATAACATTCTTTGACTCAATACCTAAAGGTCTAACTTTACGTGTTTGACATTCGAAACCAACAATCTTTTCAATCGCAATGACAAAGTACATTATTTCGTCAAGTTTGCGCAAAGGATCATATTTCCTTGTGCCGTATTTGCACTTTCATAGCCAATACGACAGCCTTGATTGGCACAGCTAAGCGAACATGACGTTATTACCAACCTGACAGTTGTGTGACCTAGACAAATTCTGGATGAACACGAAGTAAGAGTTATTTCAGCATGCCTAATCACAATATTTTGAAATATGTATTTGCAGCAGGGCTCGGATTGACAGCTCTCGCCTTCGGAGCACTCATTTTCTTTGGCTACCAATCTTATACCAGCCCTAAACAAGTATACGGATCGTGGATAGAAATTAACGCTCCGAATTACCATACAGAAGTGTTAACACTCAATGATCAAGGTGTGTTCCGCAACCACCGTTTAATCAGTACTAACTTTGAGTATGACGGAAAAAAAATTGAGATAGAGACGGGAAATGGCCGTTCTGTCTATATGATTTCAGGCACAGAAAAATCACCGCAGCTGAAACGAATAGAACCAGCTTCACCAGCACAACGTTTTATTAAAGAAGGTTACGAAGAGACGGTTTCAAGTGATGGGCGCACTTCTGAATTACGCAGAAGTGCGCTTTCGCAACATTTCACAGCAGAGTGAAACCGTGCACGCAATGAAGCTCATTCTACTTCATTTAACTTTTAACCCGTCAACACGGTATCTTCTGGATATTTAAGTAATGTAGGCTTCGGTCTAGCGAGCATATAGGCCAAGGTTAACGGACCAATACGGCCAATAACCATCACCACCACCATAATATATTTACCCACTTCTGATAGTTCAGCCGTAAGACCTGTCGTTAGCCCCACCGTCGCGAAAGCTGAGATCGTTTCAAACAGAATCCGTTCAAACGGTGCTTTCTCTGTCAACATCAGTAAAAACATGGATAACGTAAGTAATGCGCCACTCACTACAATAATCGCAAGCGCTTTTGTCACAGTAGGCCAGCTAACAGTACGACGGAACATCACGACATGTTTTTTCTGGCGTAAAAAAGACCACGTGGCAACAAAAGCCACCGCAAAAGTAGAGACTTTAATCCCACCTCCAGTTGAAGTTGACCCCGCACCAATCAGCATCAGAATGATCATCACCAGCAACGCCGGTTGGCTAAATTGCGCAAGATCGACACTATTAAAACCTGCGGTTCGGGCACTTGCAGACTGGAAAAAAGCCGCCAACCACTGCGACTCAACATCAAGCGACTGCATGGTGTTCGGGTTATGGCGTTCAAGCAACCAAAATAGTAGTGTGCCAACCAACAATAAAGTTGGTGTAGCAGTGAGCATAATTTTGGTGTGAAGACGCAATCGTTGCCATCCCAGATGCCAATTGGTCCACACATCGCCAACTACGGTAAAACCTAAACCACCGAAGATAAACAATCCGGCAAGGGTGAAAATCACCAGAGGGTCACCCACGTAGCCAGCTAAGCTATCTGAAAACAAAGAAAAACCCGCATTGTTGAATGCCGATATTGAATGGAACATGGCGTAAAATAGCCCCGTTGACCACCCAAATTCAGGAACCCATCGAAACGACAATAGAATAAAACCAATCAACTCTGTCACCAGCGCAAAGCTGATAATTTTCAACACCAATTTTCTTAAATTGATTGATCTATCTTGACCTAATGCTTCTTTGGCTAAAGCTTGTTGGTTAAGGCTTAGCCTAACGCCAAACAGGTAGAGCAACACGGCCGAAAGCGTCATCTGGCCTAAACCACCGACTTGCATAAGCGCCATTAATAAAATTTTACCGGCTAAAGTAAAATGTTCACCAGTATCAACGACGCCCAAGCCAGTCACACTAATCGCAGAAGTTGCCGTAAACAAGGCATCCGTAAAACTCAGGCCTGATACTGAAAAAACTGGCAAGGTAAGTAGAGTGGCTGAAGGAATTAACACCCATAAGAAACTCAGCAGAATGATCTTCGGCTCTGAGTTCTTTTTATGCACATTATCCTTTTCTAATGGATAAAACACTCCGCTGCGAAATGGGCTCATAATGATTTTAACTTCGCCATTAGTACATCTTTAGGGCCAGCAACGATTAACATATCACCAATTTCAAGTACCTTATCGATGGCTGGATCTTTAATAATTTCCGGGCCTCGTTTAAATCCTAACACTTGAATGTCTTCCGTTTGGCAAAGGCTTAATTGACCAAGCGTATGCCCCATCAATCGAGAGCCGATCACCACTTCCGTCATCGCTAAGTTGCTACCTAGTTCTTGGAATTCTAAAACTCTTTTATCGAGCATTTTCCGAGCAACACGCACGCCCATATCTCGCTCCGGCATAATGACGTGGTCGGCTCCTATCTTTTGTAAAATCTTGGCATGAAACTTATCATTCGCTTTAACCCAAACAGATTTAACCCCAGACTCTTTCATCACTAACGTAGTCAGTATTGAGGCATTTACATCTTCGCCAATAGAAACCATCACCATGTCATAGTCACTCAGCTTCAGTTCCGTCACTGTCTCTTCGATTGAACAGTTGGCCACAATGGCTTGCGTAACGAACTGAGCAACCGCTTTCACTTTGTCTTCATTGACATCAATCGCCAGTACCTGAGCCCCCGAATCCACCAATTCCTGACACACCGATAAGCCAAACCGACCCAAACCTATCACTGCAAACTGCTTATCACTGATTTTCATTATTATGCCTTGTTCATAAAATGCTTTTGTTTTACATCCGTAAAGCAACTGGTTGAGTATTCACTGCTATTTTATTTAGCTTAGAATGCTGTTAGAAATTCGCCACTTATGTAGAGAATATAAGAATTTTTTGTTAGTTTGGACGCAGAAAATTGGAATCATAGACTTCACAACGGAGTGCTTTTCCCAATTACGTTTCTTGAACACAGCTCATCGATCACGCTTGAAGCGGTCTTGAGTCTAAATTGGATTGATATGAACGAATTACTCACGGAAATTCAAACCTCACCGTATTTCAAAAACTGGAATAACAGCGTCCTGTTTATCACGTTAGCCAGCTTAGTCGCTTGGGTATTATGGCGTTTTGTCTACAACCGATTATCAATTCTAAGTGAAAAAACCCAGTTCCACTGGGACGACTTAATTCTTCATGCGTTAAAAACCCCGATTAGTACTCTGATTTGGTGTTGGCCGGCGACGATATCATTAGGGCTGATCCTAGAAGAAAACATTCAGAATAAATTTAACTGGTTTGAAACCAGCAAGAAGCTGATGCTGGCAACCGTGTTTATTTGGATTCTCATCCGTCTGGCCAACAACATTGAACACTACATTCTCAAAGCCAATAAACACGATGAAACCACGGTACAAGCCATTGGTAAGGTTTCGCGGCTAATTATTATCAGCCTGGGCTTACTCACCGCGATGCAGACCTTTGGCGTAAGCCTAAGAGGTTTGCTCACCTTTGGTGGTGTCGGTGGTTTAATCGTCGGTTTGGCCGCGAAAGATCTCCTATCAAACTTTTTCGGTGGTTTAATGATCTACTTCGACCGACCATTTAAAGTCGGTGAATGGATTCGTTCTCCAGACCGTGAAATTGAAGGTACGGTTGAAAGAATCGGTTGGCGAATGACCATCATTCGTACTTTTGATAAAAGACCGTTATATGTACCAAACTCTGTGTTCAGTAGCATCATCGTAGAAAACCCATCACGGATGAAGAACCGTCGTATCTACGAAACCATAGGGTTACGTTATCAGGATGCCGACAAAATGGCGGTTATCGTGGAACAAGTGAAAGAGATGCTGAAAAATCACAAAGATATTGATGAAAAACAAACACTGATCGTGAACTTCAACTCTTTTGGTGCATCGTCGCTCGACTTCTTTATCTATACCTTCACCGAAACGGTTAACTGGGTTCGATTCCATGAAGTTAAGCAAGATGTGATGCTAAAAGTGATGGATATTATTCATCAAAACGGTGCTGATGTTGCTTTCCCTACTCAGACGTTGATGATACAACCAGAAGAAGGTCAGGTTTTCCAGCCAAAACAGTAAACCTGCTCAACTAACGAATAGGCACATGAAGTGCCTATTTACGTTTCTATTTCCATTAAGGATGATTTATGGATAGTACGGCCATGTCCAACAACAGCCCCGCTGAATCGAAAGCCCGCCTGTTTTGGCAAGGTACCATTGCGATGCTGCCTCTCAGTATTGCCGTACTGCCTTGGGGACTTCTCGCGGGCTCTTTTGCTATTGAAGCGGGTTTAACACCGTTAGAAAGTCAGGCTCTATCTGCCATTTTGTTTGCCGGTTCTGCTCAGTTAGTCGCAACTGGGATGATCAAAGCCGGAGCTGGCTTAGTCACCATGTTGATCACCACATTTTTCATTACTTCACGGCACCTGCTCTACAGCGTTTCAATGCGAACCAAGATCAGCCCATTACCAACCCGTTGGCGACTGGCGCTCGGCTTTCTTCTTACCGACGAACTGTTTGCTTTATGTGGTCAACAGAGTGAGAAACAGTTTAACCGCTGGTATGCATTAGGTGCAGGGTTAAGTTTTTACTTGATATGGAATCTTGCCACTGTGGTTGGCATTGTCGCAGGCAGTTACATCCCAGCATTGAACAGCATCGGTCTAGACTTCGCTGTCGCCGCTACATTCATTGCGATTGTGGTGCCCAATATCAAAAGTGTGCCCATACTAGTCTCTGTGATTGTGGCACTCGCACTATCAGTAACACTAACTGTATTTAATGTTGAAGGAAGCTTAATGTACGCCAGTATCGGCGCAATGTTGGCTGGATATGTCACTGAACTAGCGCTAGGAGGAAAGGCATGATACTACTTTCTATCCTCGCCATGACGGGTCTGGTGTTTGTCAGTCGCTACCTATTTTTAGAGCCTAAGCTGCCTTTGCGCTTAAGCCCTGCGGTACAAAGGCTACTCAGTTATTCCAGCCCAGCAGTACTCACCGCAATTTGGGCACCGATTGTTTTCACCCACGATAGTAGCTTAACTATCAGCAGCAATAACCCTTACCTGTGGGCTGCAGCACTGGCGGGAATTATCGCTTGGAGGACAAAAAATGTTCTGTTAACCACGGTGATCAGTATGGCGGTGTTTCTCGTTCTGAACTTAGTGGTGTGGGCTTAACTTCAAATAAGGCCATTGCAGAGCTGGCTTATTCAGCCAGCCACTCAATTTCAATCAGCGTGTTGTCACCGCACTTAAGACGTCCTAAAAACACATCGCCACGATGCACTTCACCCACACCTTGTGGTGTACCAGTCATAACAATGTCACCATCCATCAGCGTGGTGTAGGATTTCAGCTCTTGCATGATCACGTCTGGTTTATACATCATCTGCTGTACGCCACCTCGCTGAACACGCACACAGTTAATGAGCAATTCAAGCTGTAGGTTATTGATGTCTACATCATCTAATGACACAAAACGACTAAAAACAGCTGAGCCGTCAAAGCCTTTTGCACGCTCCCAAGGCAAACCTTGGCTCTTAAGTTTGGATTGCAACTCACGTTTAGTCAGATCTAACCCCAACCCTACCGCGGAATACTGACCATCTTTGATTAAAAAGCAGATTTCTGTTTCGTAGTGAAGCGTTTCTTCGTGGTACGAGTGCAGAGTCGATGTGATACTGCTGTTGGGTTTATTAAACACCACCATTTGATCCGGTATCGCGTTATCTAACTCTTTAATATGTTCCACGTAATTACGCCCAACGCAAACCACTTTTGTTGGGTAGATGCTTTGTTGCTCAAAACGAACTGAGTTCATAATTCTTCCTTGAATACTAACTGAACGCAAATTGTAACTTACCCTATAAAATCAACAAGTAAATTGAGTTTTCAATGCTAAGTTTTGAGGGATATGCCCAAGTAAAATCGACCGATTTAACCGCTTAGGACAACTTCTTAATAACCTTTTCACAAATAGATTTAAGTGTGATGAGTTCATCCAATTCCAAATTAAGCTTGCATACCATGGCATTGGGAACAGATAGAGCCTGCTCTTTTAGCGCAGTGCCTTGCTGCGTCAGATATAACTCTCTCACTCGTTCATCCGTTTGACTGCGCTTTCTTTCTACAATGCCCTTTGCTTCGAGGCGTTTAAGTAATGGAGTGAGGGTCCCAGAGTCCAAATACAGCCTTTCACCCAGCGCTTTAACACTGATACCGTTCGTCTGCCAAAGCACCATCATCACAAGGTACTGAGCATAAGTGAGATCTAACTCATCCAATAAAGGACGGTAAGCTCGGACAACCGCATTAGCAGCACTATACAGAGGAAAACAGAGCTGTCTGTCCAAAAGGAGCAACTCTTCTTTAGGTATCGAATCCAGCTTGTTTTGATTATTACACAGTGTCATTTTCATTCTCTTAAAAATAAATTGTGCACAATATACTTGCATTCTACTCAAAGATCGATTTAATATTGTAAACAATTAAATAGCACACAATATAAATCAAAAGGTAAATACAATGGCAACTATCTATACCACTAAAGCAACTGCACTAGCAGGTCGTAACGGCAAAGTCGCAACAGATGATGGACTACTATCCGTTGATTTAAGCTACCCTAAGGAGATGGGTGGCAACGGTACTGCAACTAACCCTGAACAGCTATTTGCAGCGGGTTATTCAGCGTGTTTTTCTAATGCTATTCTTCACGTTGCCCGTGAAGCGAAGGTTGCTCTGAAATCGGCTCCTGTAACAGCTGAAGTGGGCATTGGTCCAAACGAGTCAGGTGGTTTCGCACTAACAGTAAGCTTAGATTCCCAACTAGATCTACCTGAGGAACAAGCGGTAGAGTTAGTAAAAGTAGCCCATCAGGTATGTCCTTACTCAAACGCAACACGTGGCAATATTGACGTTTCAGTAACAGCGAATGGTGTAAAAATCGCTTAATTAAGCCCATCAAACTTATTGATACTGTGGAACATAAACAAAAATGTAAACAAGTCGCCATAAAACCGTAATGTGACCCACATAACCTACATGGCGTCATCTCGGTGAGTTAACAAATTGACTTTTGTCCGCACTCACTTAACTACTTTTGTCTATACTCCCAGTGTAAATCCTTTGGGCCAGATTGCTATCTGGCCTATTTTTTTGCACCAGATCACAGCGTGATGCTCCAATAAGATGCACGTAATTCAAGTGCAAGAAAACACCAAAACCACTTAACATATTGAAATATAAGAACATTAAAAGTTGGCACACTTGCTGCTATATATTAAGTACAAATGCAGGCAGCGTTTGTGCTTCTTTTCAGTGATAAGGCAGAAATCACTGGTCACTTCATGTTCTTCGACCTTCTTTATGAAGGTCTTTTTTTTACCTTTGTTTAGCTTTTCGACTCCTGCGTAGTTTCAGTCGTCAAATAATTTGAATGATTTAAACAACTATTCGCAATTGGTTTCCACGCAATTAACACGTATGATTTAAAGCAACTATTTTCTTATCTAAGTATTAACATGAGTGGAAAACACCAACCAATACAGGGTGCATTTTGGATGTTAACAGCAGGTCTTGCTTTTGCCGTTGTTAACAGTGTCACGCAGATTGCCACCATTCGTTTTGGCCTCAACTCGACTACTGTGGCGCTAATCCAATACGCCATCGCCATTGTGGTGATTATGCCTTATCTCAAAACTCTGGGCATACGTCGGTCGTTAAGTACTCAGTACTTTGGCTGGCACGTATTTCGTGTTTTTCTGGCTGTGATTGGCATCCAGCTTTGGCTATGGGCACTGGCGTATCCAGTACCGATTTGGCAGGGTATCGCTCTGCTGATGACTTCACCACTTTTTGCCACTGTTGGTTCCGGTTTATTCCTTAAAGAGAACGTTGGAAAAGCGAGATGGGGAGCCACTATCACCGGCTTTATCGGTGCGATGATCATTTTAGAGCCTTGGGCTGAAGACTTTAGCTGGGCGACTTTACTTCCCGTCGGTGCTGCGTTTTTTTGGGCTTGTTACTCATTGATGGTCAAGCGGCTCTCTTCTGTTGATAGCCCTTCCACTATGGTTGTTTATTTATTACTGCTTATCACCCCATTTAATATATTGCTAGCCGTACCAGAGTGGCAAACACCCGTGGGAGGTATTTTATGGTTATTGCTCATTGCTGCAGGTGCAATGACTGCTCTTGCTCAGTGGTCGATTGTCAAAGCATACTCAATTGCGGATGCGTCTTTTGTTCAACCTTTTGATCATGCTAAATTACCACTTAATGTTCTTGCTGGTTGGGTTGTTTTTGGTTGGGCACCACCGGGCCGCCTGTGGCTGGGGGCTATTATCATCATTTTATCTGTTGCGTTTATTACCCAATGGGAATCAAAAAAATTCAGTTCTGAAATAAAAACCGCTTAATCCCGTTCTTATATTATCAATGAACAAGAACAGATTTCTGTACTAAGGCGACTATGACTAAACCGATTCGTGTCACTTTATACCGTTGGGCCGGAAAATTTGGTCCATTTAAAGTTAACATCCCCTGTGGGGAGTGCACGCTGACCAAAGACATTCTAGAAGATACGTTCAATAATGAACTTGAAGGCGTCCCTATCGAGCTAGAAGTAAAAGGCTGGTTATCTTACTGGTGGGAACCTTTACTTCGTGGAGCTTGGCATGCTCCTATTGTTATAGTGGAAGGCAAAGTCGTTTCCCAAGGAGAGGCTTTAAACAGAGGCTCGTTAATTAAAGCAGTCATTCAAGAATGGAGTAAGCGCGACTCTTTAACTGGTAGTATCGTTTTTGGCAAAGCAACGTGTCCATATTGTGTCAAAGCAAAAAAACTTTTACAGGATGCTGGCATTGACTATCAATATCACGATGTGGTTAAAGAAAGCGCAGCTTTGTACCGAATGATTCCAGAAGTGAAGGCGATTATCGGTGAGAAAACACCGGTGACTGTACCCCAAATATGGATGAACGGAGAATACATTGGTGGCTGCAATGAACTGGAAAAATGGTTATCAACTCAGGATAAACTGACGATTCCAAACAATGTCCATCAAATAGAAAAAGAAGCCCAAGTTAAATAAATAAGCGCCTATAAATAGTAAAAGCCCCGAGATTGATAAACCTCGGGGCTTTTTTGATTCTCTTACAAAAATCGTTTACTTACTGATTTTCTTAAACAGTGTTTTTATGCGTGACGATTTTTTTGCTTTTGTTTTGCCGTTGAACTGCTCGTCCATTAGCTGTTTTGCAATCGCTTCGCCTCTAAGCATATACAATGCGCAAATTTGATAATCCATAGTGTGTCTCCGTTATTCTTGTTGTTTGCCACAAAATTTACGTGAACTATATCACAAAAAATAACAATAACAAGATCTAAGTCACACTATTTATCGTTCAACTACGTTTAGGTTGCTTGTATGTTTTGCCCGCAGCCTGATAAGTATCCTTCTGCTTTACGTCAAAATTTGCGTCAAAGAACCATGCGACAAATTTAATTACATCGTCCCCTTCGTTCATGACATGTTCAACAAACTCTTGCTCTTCACCTTGCTCGTTTTGTTGTAGAGTCACATGGTAAATACGCTTCTTGCCTTCAATTTCAGCGAGTGCGAACTGACCTGTCAATGATTCAGCTACCTGAGAAACTTCTTCATCTTCACACGCTTTTAGCTGCTCCAGTGCTTGAGGTAAATTTTCTTTCTCACACAAACTTTTAACTAAAGCTTCGAATTCATTTTGTTGCATCAGGGAATCTCCAAATTTGTACCTGCAGCGGATTATATACGTAACGAGTATGATTCCAAGATTAGATTAGTCAGCGATCATCAACACCTCAACAAAAAAGCCCTGCCAAAATGGCAGGGCTTTATTAATCAACTCAGCTTTCTGGAGAGACTTGCTGGCTATTTGAGGCCAACATACTCTGCTGCTCATTAAGCATTTCGTCAAGTTCATCTCGTCTCGCGGCAAACAACGACATCTCCCTCTTTGGTACAGAGGTGGCCATAGGAATATTGGCTGTCATCGCATTCACAGGGCGACCGCGCTTAATCAACTCATAATGCAAGTGCGGACCTGTGACCCGACCAGATTTACCCGACAAACCAATGCGTTGACCACGACTAACCTTTTGTCCCTTACGCACCAATATTTTACTCAAATGCAGATAGCGTGTGTTGTAAGTGTTGTCGTGCTTAATAACAACGTAGTTACCCGCATACGGGTGACTGCGAGTCATAACAACAACTCCATCGCCAGTGGAGACGACTGGTGTTCCAATGGGTGTAGCGAAGTCAGTGCCATTGTGAGGCGCGACACGTCCTGTTACAGGATGCAATCGTTTCGGGTCAAAGCCAGAAGATAGCCGCCAACCAGAAGATGTTGGATAACGTTGAAAAGCACGTTGCAGGCTATTACCATCTTTGTCGTAATACTGACCATCTTTGTAAAGATAAGCCGAGATTTCGTTGTCACGACTGTAAATTTTGATGGCTTGGATTTCTCGGTTACCTGTTAAACGTTCATTGACATACTGGCGTGATTGAACCACTTCAAATCGATCTCCAGCGTGTAAATCCCGCACAAAATTTACCTTATCTTTCAGCAACGAGACGATCTGATCAATCTCAACACTACCCAACCCCATCTTATTGGCAGACTGAGAAAAACTACCATGAATCTCCCCAACCAGAGCCATCTCTTTCCAATGGCTTGGTAGCACAACATCTTGATACTCAAAACTATCATCATCTAGTCGCGAATATACGGCACGCTCGACCAGACTAAACTCTAGCTCCATTTTAGCCAGAATATTTTTGCTTGAACCAGTCCAAAAACGAAGCGTATCTCCAGGCCTCAAAGTATCCAGCGCAAGATAGTTTAAATCTGTTTCCATCACTTTCATTAATTCGCGATATGGGAAACCAAGCTGATTAAAAATAGAACTAAGATTGTCCCCCGATTGAATAACATATTCATAGTCAGGAAGAAAAATATTGTCTACTTTTGAATCCGTTGATAAAGATTCCGTCACTTTAGCTTCAGGCAGTGACAATGCGATTTGATGCTGTTGGGAATGGGATTGCGTCGATGACAAAATAGCTGTCATAGCTAGAACGGGTAACCCCATTGCAAGCACTTTCTTACGTTTAGAAAGCCTTGAAAATCGTGAAACAACAGATTTCAAAAGCACAACCGTACCTGTAAACATTGAAAAAAAAGAGTGACAGATTACGGCTTTCTAAACAAATTGTCATTATCTAGCAGGTAAAGAAACGCAAAAAGGCACCTAAGTGCCTTTACTTCAATCATTTTTTATCACTAACTTATTGGTGAGTTGAAACCATGCAGTTATCTTCTCCGAAACCATTGGGAATATATTGATCTGCATGCGGATCATTGACCCACTGACTCTCATCCAATAGGTAACGGAACTGGTAATTGGAATCTTTAGGCAAACGAGTTTTAAATTTAAAAGTGCTCGATTTAGCCACTTTTTTCATTGGCTGAGGCTGCCAATCAAGAAAGTCCGCAACAATAGCAACATTCGATGCGACTTCTGGCGCATCTAACTCAAATGTTACTTCTACCTCATCTTTTGTCTTAAAGAAACGCTTATTAATCATGGCAAACTCCATTTTTGGTCAAAAATCATCCTGCTATGCAAATCATAGAAACTCTATCGCAAAGTTACAACTGGTTGGTAGAGCCAGTTTATCTTTTGAGGTTAAATTTTGTTCAAGTTAAAAGCGTTTTAATCGCGGCGTAAGCTATATGGCTTAGTCATTCTAAACTCCCAAATGAAACGTACCGATGCGTTACCTAAACAAGCTCTAATCTCGAACTAGTTGATATTTCTCTGTTATGGAAAACAGTATAGACACAGATTGAGTAGGTGACTCACTAAAAGACTGATTTTTTGTGTGGGTTAAAAACATCGCTTCAATTTTACTGTCGCGTTTCTCAATCGATTGCACCTGAATTCGATCTCCGAGCAGTTCACTTTGTACCATGACCATACGCGAGCGTAACTCGTCAAATTTAAATAGAGCCAAGTAATGGAATACGCCGCTTCCCTGATTGGATACCTGTACAATGGAGGCATACAGGTGCTTTTCGGTATCCAATCTCAGCAAAAGTTCTGTGTCTAAGGCGACAGTTCCTCGGTCGCTGCCTGTATCATAACCACCAAGCACCCAATGGTGGTTGTCATCCCAACGCTCCATAAATGCCACACTATGTGTTTCAGGGACAGGAATCGTTATCGGGTTGGTTAACCTCAAACCAAACACTTGCTGTGCAATAGCATCTATTTGAACATCGGATTTAGGAAACTTGGCCAATATTTCTTCATCAGACAAAGAGAAACGATAGACACCTGCGGCAACAACAACGATCAGTAAAACAATAGGTGTGAGCAAAATTAATGGGATAGGAAGAAGACGCTTTTTCATTGAACCTACTTTAGCCTGTTTTTGACGGCCGTCACTATAACGTAAGCCCTTAGCCGAGAAGTTGTGTACTGTATAAGTTGTGCTTTAGATCTCACTTCTCTTTACAGTATACAAAATCGGCGTACAATCAAACGCCGTTCGATTACCACACTTTCTCTGGGGCTATAACTATGTTCGCCATCTATGAATCTCACAAAGCCGGACTACTTAAAAGTAAACATTGGCTCAAGAATATTAGTGCAGGATTAATCGTTGGTGTGGTGGCTCTTCCCCTTGCTATGGCTTTTGCTATCGCCTCCGGTGTCAAACCTGAACAAGGTATTTATACCGCAATCATCGCGGGTTTAATTGTTTCTGTTTTTGGTGGCTCTCGAGTACAAATTGCAGGTCCAACCGGCGCATTCATTGTTATTCTGGCAGGCATTGTCGCCAAATATGGGATTAGTGGGTTACAAATCGCGACCATGATGGCTGGCGTCATTCTTTTGGTTCTAGGTCTAACCAAATTAGGTAGTATTATCCGCTATATCCCAGATCCAGTGATTGTGGGCTTTACTAGCGGTATTGGTGTCATTATTTGGGTTGGACAATGGCAAGATTTCTTCGGTCTACCACAAATTACTGGTGCCCACTTTCACCAAAAGCTGATTTCCATCTTCCATGCCCTCCCACAATTTCACGTTACCACCACGCTGCTGGCGCTGCTTTCACTCGCGTTGGTTATTGGTGGTCCAAAAATTCCTAAATTATCTAAGATCCCCGGCCCACTGCTTGCACTCGTTACTGTAACGACTCTGCAATACTTTATGAACTTTGAAGGTGTTAACACCATAGGTTCTGCATTTGGTGGTATTCCACAAGGATTACCTGATCTGTCGGTACCAGAAATTTCGTTTTCACAGATCTTACAATTGATTGGCCCAGCCTTCGCAATTGCCATGCTCGGTGCGATAGAGTCACTGCTTTCTGCGGTGGTCGCTGATGGTATGTCTGGCACGAAACACGACTCGAACCAAGAACTTGTTGGCCAGGGTGTGGCCAATATCATCGCCCCTATATTTGGTGGTATTGCTGCAACCGGTGCGATTGCCCGTACTGCGACTAACATTCGTAACGGCGGCAACAGCCCAATAGCAGGTATCGTTCATGCACTCACCCTGATTGTCATTTTATTAGTGCTTGCGCCATTAGCGATAAATATCCCACTGGCTACATTAAGCGCCATATTGTTTGTTGTCGCTTGGAACATGAGTGAAGTGCCACACTTCATTAAACTGGTAAAAAGAGCGCCAAAAGCCGATGTGGCGATTCTTATCATTACATTTAGCTTAACCGTGTTTGCCGATCTTGTTGTGGCGGTAAACATCGGTGTCATTATCGCTATTTTGCATTTCGTAAAACGCATGGCGGCAAGTGTTGAAGTGAGAACACCAGATTCAAAAGAGTTAGCGGAAGACCTTCAACGTCAAGGAAAAACAGATTTACCAAGAGAGCTGGCGATTTATGCACTTGAAGGTCCATTTTTCTTTGCCGCTGCCGAAACATTCGAACGCGTTATGACCAGTATTCAAGAAACGCCTAAGATTCTCATTATTCGTCTACGTTGGGTGCCATTCATGGATATTACCGGATTACAAGCACTGGAAGAAATCATCGAAAATTTCCATAAAAAAAACGTTACCGTGCTTATTTCTGGAGCAAACTCTCGGGTGACACAAAAACTAAATCGAGCCGGAATTATTCAACTTATTGGTGAAGAGAACTTCTACCAAGAGTTCGATGCGGCCTTAAGTACCAGCCTATCGCGGTTAGACAACAAACCATTAACAACTTTAAATAACGAATAATATTCACGACCACTTTATAGTGTGTTGTTCTATATTTGTTTCTATTGTCAACCTTTATAAATAAGCTCTTAGTAGAACAACTAAGAGCTTTTCTTTATATATCTGTTAGTTAGCACATCCTCTTCCTTTTCAAAGGTCATATTGATCTCCAAGTCTGTGTCCAAAATCACATTAAGAACACAAACTTATTTAAACAAATAATTAACTAGTGCAACAATAACAAAACAAATCACTATGATTTTACGATCTCAAAGTGCAATGGAATGAATATTTAATCTTTTTTAATGAATAGTATTGCTAGGAATGCAAAAAATAGATATTCTTGCGCCATGAGTAAATACGGATGTTTAGTGAATTATTATGCCAAGGACATGGCGTTAATTGACTAGTAGTAACACGAGAAAAATAATGCAAAACAACACTCAAACATTAGAAACTCCGGCAGATAAAAAGTCTGCTGGCAGCTTGTGGATGTTCCTGATCCCTTCGTTGCTCGGGGTGTTCCTATTTATGGCGCCAGTGACATACGAGGGCTCATTTACAATCCCTGTCGCAATTTTAGCTAAGTCAATTCAAGCTCTATTTGGCGACTCTCTGGTGGCAATCTTAACCGTTATTATCGCATTTATGTCGGTAGCCTCTTTTGCTACAAAAATTTTAAAACCGGCGTTTATCGTTGATAACTCATTTCTTAATGGATTATTTAACCCTTCTTGGTTGTGGCTACTTGTACGTGTTATTGGCGGCGCTGCAGTAATCATGACGTTCTTCAAAATCGGTCCGGAAGCCATTTGGGAAGAGAATACGGGTGGTTTGGTTTTAGAAAGTCTACTACCAACGCTATTCTCAGTATTTATCTTTGCTGGTCTACTACTGCCTCTACTACTTAACTTTGGTCTGCTCGAACTGATGGGTGCACTGCTAAGTAAAATCATGCGTCCGCTCTTCAACCTGCCAGGTCGCAGTGCGATTGACTGTGTGGCATCATGGTTAGGTGATGGAAGTGTTGGTATTCTGCTAACCAGCAAGCAGTACGAAGAAAAATTCTATACGCAGCGTGAAGCGGCTGTTGTCGGCACCACGTTCTCAGCAGTATCGATTACTTTTAGCTTGGTGGTTATTGCTCAAGTTGAACTAGAGCACCTATTTCTTCCATTCTATGGTGCTATCTGTTTAGCTGGTTTTGTCGCGGCGATTATCATCCCTCGCCTACCACCATTAAGTTTGAAGAAAAACACCTTTATCGATGGTTCTAAGCCTAAAAAAGATGCTGACGCGATTCCTGAAGGTCACTCAAGTTTTTCTTGGGGAATGGAGCTTGCACTAACTAAAGCTAGCCAAGTGAAATCGGTTAAGTCTGTATTCGGCGAAGGTGTTCGTAACGCGATCGATATGGTATTTGGTGTACTACCGGTTGTTATGGGCTTAGGTACTGTTGCTCTAGTTATCGCTGAATACACTTCTATATTCGCAGTATTGGGCCAACCATTCATCCCATACCTAGAGCTATTAGGTGTACCAGAAGCGGTTCAAGCGTCACAAACTATGGTTGTGGGTTTTGCGGACATGTTTATTCCTGCAATTCTAGCAGCATCAATCGATAACGAAATGACACGCTTCGTGATTGCAGCAATGTCTGTTACACAGCTGATTTATATGTCTGAAGTTGGCGCACTAATGCTAGGTAGCCGTATCCCAGTGAACCTTATTGAGCTTTTCGTGATCTTCATTCTACGTACATTAATCACACTGCCAGTGATTGCAGGTGTTGCACACCTTATTTTCTAAGTTAGCTTAGGCTTTCACTCCGAGATTAACTCAAAAGGCTTCACTTCAGATTCTGAAGTGAAGCCTTTTTTCTTATCTGTACAATTCAGGTGTTTATCACATCGTAATCCACTGATTTTCTCCCCCAGAAAAGCCTCTTCAACTCTCCAATACTGCCAATGCCGAAACTCACTGCAGTGAAGCTCCTATCATCAAACAGACTTCTTTAGCACGTAATAGACTATTTTATTAATAAAAGATTAGTTCTGTACATATAACCACCGTGTACTTTTGCCAGAAAACACCTACAATCGTTTAACAATTTAACTAGTGGTTTCTCAATGAAGTGGATTTTTATTTCTCCGTTATTGCTTTTCAGTTCTTTGGTTTCAGCTTTTGACTTAACGGTAAATATATCTGGACGTCCCCCCATCATCATGTCGATGGATCAGCTAAAATCCGAACTTCCTCGCACTCAGTTTACAACTGAGCTGCCTTGGTTGCCGAAGCGCGAAGCCGCCACTTTCAGTGGTTTTACCATGTTTGACTTAATTGCTCATCTAAAGCTGACCAATGTAAAGTCTGTAACATTTACCGCTTTAAATGACTATAAAGCTTCAGCACCTTTTCATGACATTGAAAAGTACCGCCCAATTATTGCTTATGCAATGAATGGGGAACCGATGAAGATAAGAGACAAAGGGCCGTTTTGGTTCCTATATAATTTATCAAAATACAGGGAAGTGGATACGCCTGATTATCACTCCCAAATGGTATGGCAAGTTAAAGAGATATCGTTAAACTACCAATGATTTCAACTTCTAAAAGTAAACAATTACATCCCTTAATTAAGATAAGCAAATCCGTGCTGATTGCCCTATCCGTTTTGCTGATGGTCGCGAATTTGTACACGTTAAATTCCACTAAAGAGCTGGCACGCGCTTATACCTACAAGCAACACAAGGCAACTTGGTTTTTGTTCTATCTCACCAAAGAGTTTACTGAGTTAGTCGCAATCATGCCTAATGCTCTGGATTCCAAAGAAGATCTCCAAAATGTAAAACTCCAGTATGAACTCACATGGAGTCGCCTCGACCTAATTTTAAGCAACCCTGAAGCAGACACATTTCTCGAGATTGGTGCTACGCACGAGTTTTTTGAACAGGTCTTTAAAGATTATAAAGCGATGGAAACTTTGCTATTCGACGTTAAAGATGAGGCTTCTCTACAGCTATTTGTAACTGACATGGATGAGTTATACCGCTCTGTGGTGTACTTCATTAATGACAACTTTAAAATTCAAAGTCCGATCTACTTAGAACAGAAACAACAAGCAGAAAAAGTTAGCAATATTCAGTATGTTCTAATCGTGTTGCTGTTCATTTCTATCGCTTTGGTCAGTTTTATTTGGCACAAAGAATCTCAATATCATCGTATTCTTGCCTTAACCGATTCCTTAACGGATGTTGGGAATCGATTATCCCTGTTCCAATCGATCTCACAACGTTCTGAACACATACCTTTCAGCTTATTTCTGCTGGATCTTAATGGTTTTAAAGCAATTAACGACAAGTTTGGACATATCGCTGGCGATTCAGTACTGAAACAAGTCAGTCATCGCTTAGCACATATACCCACCTTCGATTTTGAAGTCTTTCGTATGGGAGGAGATGAATTTGCGATTATTCTCAATGCCCCTTCACAAGAGAATATTTCAGGAATGGTAGAGCTTATCAGAGATTGCTTCGAGCCAAAATTTATGATTAATGGAAATCAATATTGCTCCTTAAGTACCAGTATTGGTATCAGTTGCTATCCACAAGATTCAAAAGATATTAATCAGTTAATTCACATTGCTGATCAAAATATGTATTCCATGAAGCATAAACAAAAAGGCCCCTCAAAATGAGGGGCAATAGTACCATCGCTTTATAGTTATATCGTATTAGCCAGTAAGCGTAGTTAACCTTTCTGATTAGATAAGTTCGGTATTAACCAAAGTCACCATTGACATACCCTTGCGTACGGTCGTCTTTTGGTGAACTAAATATGATTTGCGTTTCATCATGCTCAACCAATTCCCCCATTAAGAAGAAAGCTGTACGGTCAGATATACGACGAGCTTGCTGCATAGAGTGAGTCACGATAACGATGGTGTAGTCTTTCTTTAACTCTTCCATCAGTTCTTCAATTTTATGTGTTGCAATCGGGTCAAGTGCCGATGTCGGTTCGTCCATCAAAATAACATCCGGTTCCATCGCAATCGTACGCGCGATACATAAGCGCTGTTGCTGACCTCCAGACAAACCAAACGCGTGAGATTTCAAACGGTCTTTCACTTCATCCCATAATGCCGCACCACGCAATGAGCGCTCTACCACTTCATCCAAGTGCTTTTTGTCTTTCACACCCTGAGCACGTAAACCGTATGCTACGTTTTCGTAGATGCTCATCGGAAACGGATTGGGCTTTTGGAATACCATCCCCACACGGATACGGATATCTGCGACATCCACATTACCGTAGATATCCTCACCATCCATCTCTAACTTACCGGTAATGGTCACACCTTCAATAAGGTCGTTCATACGGTTGAGACAACGCAAAAGCGTAGATTTCCCGCATCCAGAAGGACCAATTAGTGCCGTAACCTGGCGAGTAGGAATAGGCAGATTAATCGATTTTAGTGCTTGGTTTTCACCGTAGAATAAATCTAAATTTTCAATGTTAAACTTGTTCATTTTCGTATCTCTTAAATTCTGTCAATCGTATTGGATTAGTATGTTGCCGTGTTGAATCGCTTAGCGATTAACTTGGTGACCATGTTGATAAGCAACACAACAACAATGAGTACCGTGGCAGTACCGTACGCTTGGTTCCACTCTTCAATGGTGAATAATTCCGTTGTTAATTTATATAAGTGAACCGTCAACGTACGACCTGAATCCATTAGAGAATCAGGAATACGAGCAACCATACCTGCAGTTAGGAACACGGGAGCAGATTCACCAATAACACGGCCAATACTCAAGATGACAGATGTCAGAATACCTGGAATCGCACTCGGAAGAATGAGACGCCAGATGGTATAAATTTTGGAAGCGCCAAGTCCATATGAGCCTTCACGATAGGTCTGAGGTACAGCCATCAATGCTTCTTCTGTGGTACGAATGATAACCGGAAGGATCAAAATACTTAGCGTTAACGCACCAGAAAGAATTGAGAAGCCAAAGCCCAAAATAGCGACAAAGAATGTCATACCAAACAGGCCAAAGATAATTGAAGGAATGCCCGCTAACGACTCAGTACAGAAACGAATGACTTTGACGAGCTTGCTGCCGACTTTCGCATATTCGGTCAAGTAAATTGCCGTCATAATACCGAGCGGTGCCGCAACGGCAATGGAAGCGATAACCATATAGATTGTCGAAACGATCATCGGAAAAATACCGTGTTCGTCACCGGTACGAGTATAGTCATCTGTTACAAATGCCCAATCAACATGCTTCAGGCCGTTCGAAAGAATGTACCAGATAATCCAAAACAAGAAGCCAACCGTTAATGCCGCCGCTAGCCAGATGAAGCCACGTAAGACGTTATCTTTTAGCTCACGTGTTTTTTTTAGTTTTGCGCGATCCACAGTGATTACCTCGCTTTCTCACGGTTTAGGTATAGAAGAGCAGCATTAAGCATCATGATAAATACCAGTAGCACTACCCCTGTCGCGTATAGTGCGTTGGCATGCACACCACTTGCGTAAGACATCTCAATTGCAATGTTTGCCGTTAGTGTACGAGCTGAATCTAGAATACCTTCTGGCATTGCAGGTGCGTTACCCATCACCATGATAATCGCCATGGTTTCGCCTAAAGCACGACCAATGCCAAGGATAACCCCTGTCATTATCCCCGAGCGTGCTGCTGGAACCAGCAATTTAAAAATCGTGAAAATATTTGATGCGCCAAGTGCCAATGAACCTTCTTTATAAGAACGAGGAACAGCACGAATCGACGTTTCAGAAACAGTAATCACCGTCGGAAGAATCATCACCCCCAGCACAATGATACCGGCAAGAATTGTGTTACCCGCTGGTACTTGGAAGATATTCTGAATCAGTGGCACGATGATGACTAGGCCAAAGAAGCCATAAACCACCGAAGGGATACCAGCTAACAGTTCAACGGCAGGACGAATGATATCGGCGACACGTTTTGGCGCAATTTCAGCAATAAAGATAGCTGTTAGCACACCAATTGGTACGCCGACAATAACTGCGCCAAAGGTAGAAACGATAGACGCAACAATCATAGTCGCGACACCGTAAAGTGCAGGAGGTAGCCAATCTTGTCCTAAAACGATGCCAGAAACACCGACTTCTTGGAAAGCAGGAATACTCTCTTTAACAATAAAGTAAGCAATAATAGCTAGTGAAACTATGCCGATAACAGCACTGGTTAAAAACAAACCGTGAAAAAAACGCTCTTTCCAATCCACACGCTTTTGTGCGCGCAATTTACGGTTTGTGTGCGCTTTTTCAATATCCATAAGCTTGTCACTATTTGCGATGGTCATAGATGTTCTCAATTTCAATTACCGAACCGTCGGAATGAAAGCAAAACGCCCAGCCCAAATCACGGGCTGAGCAAACTTTAATACTGTCTTTCTTAGTTCACTGGGATGTAGTGGTGAGAAGCAACGATTTTTTGTGCTTCGTCAGTTAGCATCCAGTCTAGGAACTTTTGAGCTTCTGCAGATGGTTTACCTTTCTTGTAAAGTACTAAGAAAGGACGAGCCACTTTGTAAGAACCTGCTTTTACGTTGTCTACAGTCGCTGGAGTACCATCAACGTCTAGAGCGTGAACTGAACCGTCAACTGTACCTAGTGAGATGTAGCCAATTGAGTAAGGGTTTGAGGCAACCATTGTTTTTAGACCGCCGTTACCGTTAGCAACTTGCGCGCGTTGAGAGATTGCAGATACTTTCTTACCAGAAATCTTTTTCTTCAGAGACATAATGTCTTCAAAAGCACCACGGGTACCAGAAGCAGTATCACGAGTAATGGCTACGATTGGTTTATCTGCACCACCAACATCTTTCCAGTTAGTGATTTCACCTTTATAAATTGCAGAGATTTGGTCAGCAGAAAGGCCTTTCACTTTGTTGCTTGGGTGTACAACAACAGCGATACCGTCACGAGCGATAACTTCTTCAACTAAGTTCGGCTCTTTCTCTGCCTCTTTCAGGTTACGAGAAGCCATACCGATATCTGCACTGCCATTTTTCGCAGCTTTAACACCTGCAGAAGAACCTGGGCCTTGTACTTCAATGAAAACGTCCGAGTTTGTTTTCATGTATGTTTCAGAGAAAACTTCCATCAGTGGTGTTACGCTGCTAGAACCCACTGCAGAGATAGTTTCTTTCGCCGAAACTGGGTTAATTGCTAGTGCGCCTAGAAGTGCGATTGCACCGATTACTGTCTTTTTCATCACATTCTTTCCTTAAGTGGCTATTTGATTTGCCGTTGATTTAATGGAACGAGACTCACTTTAGGCCGCGAATGTGACAGTTGTGTTTCAGTTCTTTGAATGCTGGATGACAAATTGAAATATTTCCACGCTCACAAGGCTAATGTCGCCGTATTAGACAAGTTCTTATTTTGGAACGTTACCAATGGAACAATCGTGAAATGAAACCGGATACAAAAAGTACAATCATTAAAAAAACATCGAACATAGGTTTATTTTGTAACTAGAATTAATTGAATTATTACTATAAGAATATAATATCGTTGAATTAAAATTTTTAACAAATAATAACTACTACCATTAACAGGTATGATTCATGCGCAAGCTTATTTCTAGGTTATCTATCAAACTACAGGTCGTCGTCCCTGTTTTTATTACTATGTTTCTTCTCATTGCTGGTATCACATACAGTACATCAAGTCTAAAATCTGCGTTTAAGGATGTTAGCTTTGTCACTACCCAAGTGATTGAAAGCAAAGATAACATCAACCAAATCGTCAATAATACGTATGCAATGCGCATCAGTGCAATTTATAGCCTCTTTACTTCAGAGGAAGTAACACGACTCCAATCAGTTTTAAAAGACCGTGAAACGGAAATCCTGAAAAGTTTGGCTGAACTGAATGAAATACCGGGATTACAACCTGAAGTCGCTGAGTTAAAAGGGATAATCAAGAGCTATGTAAGTTACTCGTTGGACACAATGATACCGCTGTTAACTCGAAAACACAGTGGTAACAATTTAGGTTCAAACTTCAACATTGAGTATCAACGTGCATCAGACAAATACCGCAATATTGGGACTTCAATGGTAAAAGCTATTGATATTTTATCGAGTAAAGTTAATACCCTATCCATTGACTACGTTAACAAAACTGAAAACCACCATGCCGTTGTTGTACAAAACTCCATTATTGGGCTGATTGTTGTACTTGTCCTAGCAGCAACCTGCAGTTGGCTATTAGCTGGCATTATTGTTAAACCGATTCGCAATCTTCAACTGACTATGAAAGAAATTGCTCAAGGTAACCTACTAGTAGAAGCCAAAGTGGAAGGGAACAACGAAGTTTCAGCCCTCACTCGTGATATCAATGCGACCACGAAACAGTTACGTGAAACCGTCAGCTCTCTGGTTCGTATTAGTGTTGAAGTCGCTTCTGCCGCAACAGAGTTAGCAGCAGTGATGACACAATCAAGCGTGAACTCAGATCAGGAAAAGCAAGAAGTCGAGCAAGTGGCTTCTGCGGTTAACCAACTTGAAGGTGCTGCTAGCAGTGTCACTGGAAACGCAGCGCAAGCTCAAAGTGCCGCGCAACAGGCCAATCAACAGGCTCAACAAAGTTTAGGTATTTTCGAACAAAACAACCGCGCAAACATTGCAATGGCACATCAGTTGAATGATGCAGCGCAAGTGGTAAGCAGTCTTAAGCAACAATCTGAACAAATAGGTCAGGTTATTGAGGTTATCGAAGGTATTTCTGAGCAAACGAATCTGCTTGCACTCAACGCTGCTATCGAGGCAGCTCGAGCTGGCGAAAGCGGCCGTGGTTTCGCAGTGGTAGCTGACGAGGTTCGTATGCTTGCAGCTCGCACACAAGAATCGACCAAAGAAATTCAAAAAATTATCGAAGAGTTACAAGACAAGTCTGGTACAGCAAATGACAGTATGAGCACCAGCTTGAAAATGATTGAAGAGAACCAACTGTTGGCTGAACAAGTCAGCGAATATCTCAAAGAGATCAGTGGTGCGATTTCTGAGTTAAGTAATATTAATACCCAAGTGGCTTCTGCTTCTGAAGAGCAAAACCACGTCACTGCGGATATTAACCGCAACCTTTCGACGATCTACGAACTGGTTAGCCAGAACGTGGCGGGTATTACCCAATCAGCTGCGGCGAGTCATGAACTTTCAGCTCTGGCAGAGCAGCAGAAACAGCAGTTGAGCCACTTCAAAATTTAACACCTAGTGTTAAAGCGTATTTTCATTAGGCGATAGTGAACACTATCGCCTTTTGTTATCGGCTACTGCCTTTCATCTTTTGGTGAATCCATCACTACCATGGTCGAGATGGACTGCACCTGAAGACACTCGCCTAGTACATCTGAATGGAATCGCTTGTAAGCGGGCAGATCTTTGGTTTCCACTCTCAACAGATACTCGTTCATACCCGTGATGTTATGGCATTCAACCACTTCTTTCGCGAATCTCACGTGCTCTTCAAAGCTTAATTGTGACTCTTTGGTATGACTACTGAGGCCAATTGAAACATAAGCAATAAAACCGACTTCAAGCTGTGCTTTATCCAGAACCGCTCGATAACCTTTTATCACCTTTGTCCGCTCCAGCTCCTGAACTCGTCGCAATGTCGCAGAAGGCGAAAGCCCAACTCGCTCTGACAACTCCACATTAGATATGCGGCCGTCCTTTTGCAGCTCGTGCAATATTCTTTCGTCAAATCTATCCATGATGCACTTTTATTGATCAAATAATTCTATGAGCACAAATATAAGCACAAAATTGCGCTTCTATCCATTTAGTATTTTCCGTATCAACCAATAATAATGAAGGAATTATGTATGGAGATGTATCAATGGTGGCCATTAATCGCCTTTGCGTTTGTTTCAACCTTTTCACCCGGCCCTAATAACATCATGCTGATGACATCAGGAGCAAACGTGGGCTTCCTTAAAACCGTCCCACATATGCTGGGCGTCACCATTGGTTTCAGCGTAATGATATTAGCGGTAGGTATTGGACTTACAGGCGTGTTTCAAACCTATCCGATCGTACAAGAGTTATTACACTGGCTGTGCTTAAGCTACTTAATCTATCTGGCAATAAAAATAGCATTGAGTAAACCCTGTGATAAGAATGAAGCATATCGCCCGATGTCATTTCTTTCAGCAGCAATGTTTCAATGGGTAAATCCTAAAGGTTGGTCTATGGCTTTGACCGCCGTCAGTGTTTATAACACTAGTGCAAGTTGGTTGGGGCTGAGCATTATTGCCATCACCTTCGCGATGGTCAATGTGCCATCTGTTAGCATCTGGACAGCGGCTGGTAAACAGTTGAGTAAGGTAATGAACAATCCAAAATACGTTCGCTGGTTTAACGGTTCAATGGGTGGGTTATTACTACTCTCTGTGATTCCGACCCTATAATACCGCATCTTAGAACTGTTTATTAATCTGGGTAAGTATGTTGGTCAGCTCTTGTTGCTGAACTGAAGTCAGTGGACGTGTCAGCTCATCCGTTAAAGTAAGATGAAGGGCATTGTGTTCTTGAAACACCTCATTGCCTTTGTCGGTTAAAGCAACTTGCACAGAACGTCGATCGCCTTCGATGGATTGGCGTTCTATCAAGCCTGCTTGTACTAACTTTTCAACTTGTACCGTTAACGTACCCGTTGTAATCCCCAAGCGGTTCGCCAACTCTTTCATTCGCATCGCGCCATGAGAACCCAATACTTCGAGGGTGTGAATCTGCGCTAACGAGTATCCGGTCTCTTTTACCACTGACATCTCCCAAGATGACATTTTGTCATAAAACTCGGTGAGCAGATTATTCAGTTCTGTTAGTTGGTGCATTTAGTCGCCTTTAGTGCGGATTCACTTCGATATTGAGGTGATGAAGTTTATCAAACTCCTTCAATACCTGTCTAAAGTAGAGCGCATCTTTTCCTGATTCACTCGAGATACGAATCATTGCTGAATAATGGTTGGCACTGACTTTCCACACGTGAATATCTGTTATTTTTGCGCCAGCATTGTTGAGTTTGGCCAGAACTTCCTGCTCATACTCGTGACTTATGTTCGCATCCAGCAAAGTCGGAGCGGTTTGCTTCATCAGACCAATCGCCCATTTAGTAATCACTAGAGCACCGACAATTCCCATAATAGGATCCATCCATACCCACCCCAGATATTTGCCGATAAACAGTGCGCCGATAGCTAGCAATGAAGTTAACGCATCAGCCAACACATGCATGTAAGCCGCTTTGAGGTTGTGATCATGATGATGGTCATGGTCGTGATGGTCTTGATGGTCTTGATGGTCTTGATGGTCTTGATGGTCTTGATGGTCTTGATGGTCTTGCAACAAAAACATACTTGCGACATTCACCACAAGCCCGATCACAGCTACGAAGATCGCTTCATTGAATTGAATACTTAAAGGATTAAACAAACGATGAAGCGATTCGCCAGCCATCACCAATGCAACCAAACCTAAGCCAATCGCGCTGGTATAACCGCCAAGTACACCCACTTTGCCCGTACCAAAAGTATATTCACGAGAATTTTGGTGTTTACGTGCATAACGATAGGTAAACAAGGTGATACAAAAGGCAGCAGCATGAGTCCCCATATGCCAACCATCAGCGAGCAGAGCCATAGAGCCGTAAACCGTACCGGCAACGATCTCAACTATCATAGTGACTAACGTCAGTACCAAAACATAAACTGTGTTCTTCTCACCTTTTTTATTGGAGTAAGAAAACGTTTCAGTGTGAGGACAGCTCGGTGTTTGCATAATAAATACTTTGATTATCAAATTTTCTAAAGTATAGTTAGTTTGATTATCAAAGTAAATAAGAGAATTAAAGCTTAATAACTCCGGTCTGTTAACCTTATAGAACAACCAAAATAAAAATGAAAAGTAATGTCACCTATATTTCTTACTGTTATCACTATGTTTGCTTTTGCAGCAAACTCCGTTTTATGTCGACTGGCGCTACAAGATGGCTCCATTGATGCTACTTCATTCACCTATTTGCGTTTAGTTTCAGGTGCAGTGACGTTGGTTGTACTCCACTCGCTATTAGTCAAAAAATCCGCTCGCCAATACAAACTCAGATTCTCACTAAAAGCAGGTTCCGCATTATTTGCTTATGCGATCTGTTTTTCTATCGCTTATCTGCATCTTTCGACCGGAACAGGTGCTTTGTTGCTGTTCGGCACGGTACAAATCTCCCTTATCGCTGTCCATATCGCCCAAGGAAATCAAATACAAAAGCTAGAATGGCTTGGGCTGGCAATTTCCATTTCAGGTTTTATTTACCTGATGCTTCCGAATGTCGAAACGCCTGATCTTTTATCAGCGGTTTTAATGATAATTTCTGGGTTAGCCTGGGCAGTGTTTACGGTACTTGGACGCAATAGCGGTAATCCGATAACGGCAATATCACAAGGGTTCTGGATAGCAGGTCTGGTTTGTCTTTTGTTATCACCATGGATGATGAACTTTGGAACCAGTAGCATCAAAGGTGTTACTCTTGCTTTACTCTCTGGCAGCATCGCTTCAGCGGCTGGGTATATTCTTTGGTATCGGGTAATTGCTCACCTCACCATGCTGCAGGCTTCAGTCGCTCAACTCTCTGTGCCAGTTATCGCGTTAGCGGGCGGAACAGTGTTACTCAACGAAAGCTTAAGCCTTCGTTTAATCATGATCAGCGGTTTAATTTTGGGAGGGATCGCTTTGGTGATTATAGGACGAGAAACAAAATGATGGATTTTCCTTCTCCGCACAGTAAAATTCCGCGCTAATTCCCAAAAAGGTTCAGGCTATGCAACACTCCGATTCTTGTTTTACTCCTTTTCAGACTGACGTTTCTGAATACACACTGCCGGAGCGTTTCACCTTCCCTTTTTGCTACGAATCGCATCCATTAAGCGAGATCGCAGCTAAGGAGCTTCAACAGCACATCACCAGCCAAACCGACTGGTCACATCCATTTGGTTTAACTGAGGCGGAAGAAGGTGCGCACGGGAAAATGTTTGGGGTTCTCGTGGTACAAAACCGCGAAGGTGAACTGGGTTACTTAGCCGGATTTTCTGGCTTATTGGCTGAAAAACTGCAGCAACCTGGTTTTGTTCCCCCCTTGTTTGATCGTTTTGCTGATGAAGATTTCTTCCGCACAGAGGCGAATGAGATTGCCGACATCAACCGTCAAGTTCGAGAGTACAATCAATCCCCGATTCTAAAATCGCTTGCCCGATCAATAACAGATTGTGAAAAAAAAGCTGCAATCGAAATTAACGCACACCGCCAAGTGATGATAGAAGGACGTAAACAGCGTAAAGCGCTTCGCCAGAGTCCACCAGCGGAACTGTCTGAGGCAGAAATAACAGCCTTATTTGAGCAACTCGCTCAGCAAAGCGTGGCTGAAAAAAATCAACTCAAGTTGCTTAAACAGAAATGGGATGAACAACTGCTGACTTTAAAATCGGAGTTGGAACAATATCAATCACAGTTAGAAGCACTGAAAGAAAAGCGTAAACAACTCTCGGCGGCTCTACAAAACAAGTTGTTTTCACAAT
Organism: Vibrio sp.; assembly: GCA_048259585.1. Classification (GTDB taxonomy): domain Bacteria; phylum Pseudomonadota; class Gammaproteobacteria; order Enterobacterales; family Vibrionaceae; genus Vibrio. Next base: position 329,128 of record JBLXHN010000002.1, read on the forward strand.
ACCATTTTTTAAATCAGCATGGCGAAGAGAAATCTCTGATCGACATTTTTGCCCAGACGTCGAACCCCGTTCCACCAGCGGGCTCTGGTGAATGCGCGGCACCCAAACTGCTGCAATACGCTTTTACTCACCAACTGAAACCAATCGCTATGGCAGAGTTTTGGTGGGGACGTTCTCCGAAGTCAGAGATTCGCCAACACAAAAAATATTACCCAGCCTGCCAAAACAAGTGCCACCCGATTTTAAGCCATATGCTTGAGGACATTGAACTGGACGACAACCCATTGCTGGCGAATCCAGCCGAAGGCAAAGAGATAGAAATTCTCTATCAGGATGAAGCCATCGTCGTGGTCAACAAACCTGCTGAGTTTTTATCGGTGCCGGGTGTTAATGTCAAAGATTCAGTCCTCACTCGGCTGGAATCGCAGTTCACTGATGTTGAAGGCCCGTTTGTATTGCACCGATTAGACATGTCGACATCGGGAATCTTAGTCTTTGCTCTGACCCGACGCGCCAACAAAAGTCTGCAAAAGCAATTTATCACTCGCGGCGTAGACAAACGTTACATTGCTTTATTAAGTGGCGAACTTATTGCTGACAACGGAGAAATCGACTTGCCTTTACGCGGCGATCTCGATGACAGACCGCGTCAAATGGTCTGTTATGAGCACGGAAAACCAGCACATACTCGCTGGGAAAAAATTGGCTGTGAAAGCGGTCTAACGCGTGTTTACCTCCACCCTAGAACGGGACGTACCCACCAACTTCGCGTTCACTGTGCTCACTATGATGGGTTAAATATGGCCATTGTCGGTGATGATTTATATGGTACTAAAGAGCGACGTTTACACTTGCATGCTGAAAGCCTGAGCTTTGATCATCCCTACACTAAACAGCGATTACACTTCCAGGTTGATCCAGATTTTTAGTGAAATCAGCCCATTAACTCTCTTTGATATTGATAGCATCAGAATTACTAGACGACTGGTCTAATTTAAACTATAGTGCCTGCCATGAACGATAAATTAAATGACACCAAGCAGCATATTTTGGACGTCGGTTACGAACTGATAGCTAGCAAAGGCTTCACCAGTGTTGGCCTTTCTGAGTTATTAAAAACCGCTGAAGTTCCAAAAGGTTCTTTCTATCACTACTTCAAATCCAAAGAACAATTTGGAGAAGCACTGCTGCAAGACTACTTCAACCGATATCAACAAAAGTTAGAAGCTTTGTTTGATGTCAGTGAAGAGAGCGAATACCAAAAATTAATGCGTTATTGGCACTATTGGATGGAACAAAACAGTAGTGAGTGCCAAACTGGTAGATGTTTGGTGGTAAAACTGGCTGGCGAGGTTTCTGATCTATCCGAACCTATGCGTCTCGCACTGCACAAAGGCACAGACAAAGTGATAAGCACGGTAGCTGAGCACATTGAAAAAGGTATCAAAGCTGGGGAAATCCAGGTTAAAGATAGCCGCCAAACCTCAGAACTACTCTACAACCTTTGGGTTGGAGCAAGTTTGGTCAACAAAATTCGCCATGACGATGCCAGCTTGCAGCAGGCATACCAAGTAACAGCACAAATTTTAAACGGTAAGCCGCTAAGCTAACTGTTACATTGAATACGTAAATCCCGCTACTACGATAGCGGTTTTTTTGAAACGAACACTAGACGACTGGTCTAATTATTACAAAGGAAAGCTCAATGACTGATTCAACCAACCAACGTATCGTATTGGCATCACGCCCAGTCGGTGCACCAACACAAGAAAACTTCCGTTTAGAAACAGTAGAAAAGCCACAACCAAAAGAAGGAGAAGTGCTACTACGCACTATCTACCTATCACTAGACCCGTACATGCGTGGCCGTATGAGTGATGCTGAATCTTACGCAGAACCGTTAGCCATTAACGATGTCATGATCGGTGGCACCGTTTGTCAGGTTGAAGCTTCAAACAACCCTGAGTTTGAAGTTGGTGAATGGGTTCTATCATACATCACTGGCTGGCAAAAATACTCTGTGGCTTCTGGTGAAGGTCTGCTAAAACTCGGTAAAAATCCAACTAACCCTTCTTGGGCTCTAGGTGTTATGGGTATGCCGGGCTTTACGGCCTACATGGGTCTGCTCGATATCGGTAACCCACAACCAGGTGAGACAATTGTTGTCGCTTCAGCGACTGGTCCTGTCGGCGGTACAGTGGGTCAAATAGGTAAAATCAAAGGTTGCCGTGTTGTCGGTATTGCTGGCGGCGAAGAAAAATGTCGTCACGCGGTAGAAGTTCTAGGTATGGACGCGTGTATTGACCACAAAGCTGACGATTTTGCACAACAGTTAGCAGCGGCCTGTCCAGACGGTATCGACGTATATTACGAAAACGTAGGTGGTAAAGTGTTTGATGCCGTAATGCCTCTTCTAAACACCAAAGCGCGTATTCCTGTATGTGGTCTTATCGCACAATACAATGCAACATCACTACCAGAAGGCCCGGATCGTTTATCTCAGCTAACAGGCCTGATTCTAACGAAACGTCTAAAAATTCAAGGATTCATTATCTTTGATGACTATGGTCACCGCTACGGCGAGTTCGCTAAAGATATGAGTCAATGGGTCGCTGAAGGTAAGATCAAATACCGTGAACAAGTGGAAGTGGGTCTTGAGAACGCACCACAACAACTGATTGGTCTGCTTGAAGGTAAGAACTTCGGTAAGTTAGTGATTGAAGTGGCTAAACCGCTTTAATATGAACCATTAAAACTAAAGAGCCTGTTTTAACGACAGGCTCTTTTTAGATTGTAACGATTAAGCCACTTCGGGCTCAGCCTTGGTTGAGTTTTCATTCGGGTCCGCCTCTTTCTGCACTTGTGGCACCTGACCTTCCTGAACCGCTTCTTGGTAGCAACCACTCAACTTAATGGCTAAATAAAGATCGGCACGCAATACAACGCCACCATCGCCAACAGGCACTCCCGTCAAATCACACCACTTACGCAAACTGCGTTTTCGACCCGCAATCACTAAACGTATCCCGCGTTTCTTAAGAATAGTTTGAACATCCAAAAGCATAGCCATCACACTAATGTCTAAGTGGGTAAAACTCGCCACGCCATCGATAATCATACAGCTAACATCACCTTGCGCAGACTCTGTGTATTCCAAAACACGACGCTTAAAATAAGGCGCATTAAAGTATGTCAACGGAGAGTTGAAACGGTAGATGATCAACCCCGGAATCGGGGACGCTTTACCGGAAGGATCAATAGACCGCACTGTGCCTTTAACATCTAAACCTAATACTTGATCGCGAGGACGCATTACCACACGTAAGAACTGGAACAAACCCAGTAATACCGCCAAGGTAATACCCGGTATCACACCAATAACCAGTACCGAAATAAAGGTGATACCTGCAAGGTAAAATGCATCTTTATTGCGAGTTCTTAAAAGCCAAATGCCTTTGAGATCCAGCAGTGATGTGGAAGCAATAATCAACACCACACCTAAAGCCGACACAGGAATGTACTGCAAAGGCTGATAGGCAAACACGGCCACTACCGCAATGAGTAACGCAGCAATAACCGAGACTAACTGTGACTTACCGCCGTTAGCATCATTTACCGCCGTACGAGAATCTGCACCACTAATCGCAAAGCCTTGAGAAAAAGCAGAGGCTAAGTTAGCCAAGCCTAAGGCCTGAAACTCTTTGTCTGCATCTATATCGTAGCCGTTTTTTGCTGCAAAGCTTCGTGCGGTGAGCATCATACTCACAAAACTCACCATCGCTAAGTTAAGTGCAGGTACTACCAGTTCACGTGATACACCAATATCAAAACTCGGTGCTTGAAAAGCGGGAAAACCGCCCTGTATGGTGCCAACCACTTTAACACCAACAGCATCGAACTTGGTCAACCAAACCGTTGCCGCTGCAACAATAATGGCGAGCATCGCTGCTGGCCAATGAGGACGATAGCGTTTGGAAACAAAATAGACCACAAGCGTAAGGACACTGATCAACATCGTTTGCCAGTGCACGTCCATTAACAGTGAAGGAGCTTCGTAAAGTCGTTCCAAAAGGTAACGTTGTTCGTAGTTGAGGCCAAATACTTTAACAAATTGGCCAACAATGATGGTTAGGGCAACCCCATTGAGCAGGCCGAGTAGTATCGGACGTGAAAGAAAATCGGCTAAAACACCTAACTTAAAACGGCTGGCTAAAATACACCAACCACCTGTCATAGCAGTCATGGTCATCACTAACTGCCAATGCTTTGTAGGATCACCCGCAGCCAGTGGTGTCACCACCGCAGCGATAACAGCACATGTCGCAGCATCTGGGCCAACAATCAACTGTCGCGACGTGCCAAACAAGGCATAGACCAACATAGGTAACACGCAAGAATAAAGCCCAACAATCGCAGACACGCCCGTTAACTGCGCATAAGCAATAGCAACTGGCAGAGCCACAGCGACAACCGAAAGAGCTGCACGGAAATCATCTTTAAACCACGTACGATCGTAATGTTTCAACTGAGTAAGGCCGGGCATCCATTGATTTACATCGGCGATTTTAAATTTCATCAAATTGACTTGCCATATAACTTTCATTTAATAAGCATAACCTAAGTTGTTCAAACTCCTCATATTTGATTTGCATTAAAAGCCAGTCTTATAAACAATCTCTTCAACATTGAGGAAGATCATCCTCCTCTTTCATTGATGTAAAAAAATTCTCACCTCTTCATCAGAATATGTGACAATGGTCGCCCTTGTAACACCGACTTAAAACTGTATCTATGAACTTCCAAGCTGCTATTTTCGATATGGACGGACTCTTACTCGACACAGAGAAAGTCTGCCTTGAAATCTTTGAACAAGCCTGCCACGCGGTTGGCGTGCCTTTTCTTCGCGACATCTACCTTTCCGTTATCGGCAAAAATGCAGCTGGAATTGAGCAAACCTTAAAAGCTGGCTATGGTCCAGATTTAGACTACCCTGTGCTGCATAACGAATGGCGTAAACGTTATGACGCCGTGGTTAAGCATCAGGCTATTCCGGTAAAAGACGGTGTAGTTGAACTACTTAAATGGCTTAAACTCAACAACATTCCAACCGCAGTTGCAACTTCAACACAACGCGATGTTGCGACAGTAAAACTGCGTTTGGCTGAACTGGATCAGTACTTCGATGTATTCGCGACAGGCTGTGAAGTCAAAAACGGCAAACCTGATCCAGAAATCTACCTATTAGCCGCAGAGCGCTTAAACATCGATCCTGAAAAATGCTTGGCATTTGAAGACTCTAACAACGGCGTAAAATCAGCTGTCGCTGCCAACATGATTACCTATCAGATTCCTGACTTAGTTGAACCATGTGAAGAGGTACTGGCTTTGGGGCATAGTATCCGCCCTTCGATGCACGAAGTACTGAGTGATTTAAAATCTACCCGCTAGCATGTTCAGAGACGCCCCAAAAAGCGTCTCTTTAATTCTATGGATATGGATATCATCGAACGAACCGAAGCACTACTGCTAGCCGACGACTTTAGAATCGAGTGTCTTCGAGCCGCAGCAACGCTTAATTTACCTGACTGGTATTTGGCTGCAGGCTTTGTTCGCAATGCTATCTGGGATCATCTCCATGGCAACACATCAATGACGCCACTAAATGATGTCGATCTGGTCTATTTTGCCCCCAACGATATAAGCCATGCGTCTGAGCTAAACTATCAAGCCCAGTTATCCGCTCTGTGCCCCGGTACAAACTGGGAGGTTCGTAACCAAGCTCGAATGCACCTTAACCATGGTCACTCACCGTATCACAGTACCGAACACGCGATTGCCCACTGGGTCGAACTTCCTACCTGCGTCGGTGTGCGCATAGAAAGCAATGGTAGCCTGAGTTTTTGTGCTCCATTCGGTCTACATCATAACTGGTCACTACATGTAGAAATAAATCCTTACTTCCCTCAACCACAAGTCTTCAACGAAAGAGTAAATAGAAAGCAGTGGTTAACAATTTGGCCCAATCTGAAACTTGTTAATACCAAGCCGCGCCATTTTTAAATTACCGAAATAAAACAAATACGCTCATAATAGTTTCATAGCAATAATAACAATAAGGAGAAAAGAGTATGTTGAAAAAGCTATTCGCTCTATTTTTAGGCGGTGTAATGGCTTTACCAGCGACCTCAGCCATTGCCTCTGAGCGCGCAGCCACAGCATGGCAGTTGGTTGAAAGCGGCGCTTTGCTGGTGGATGTGAGAACACCAAACGAATTTGCCCAAGGCCACTTAGATCACGCAATTAATATTCCATTAGATACGGTGGATACTGGCTTTAAAGATATCGCCAAAGATCGCTCTATTGTCGTCTATTGCCGAAGCGGGAACCGCTCAGGGATAGCAATGCAATCATTAATAAAGCAAGGCTTTATTAATGTTCACAACGGTGGTGGGTTATCTGAGATGCAAAAGGCACAGCTGGATCTTGCTCCGTTAAATTAAGCCAAACCGAAAAAATATGCTGATGATAAAGGCACCTTCGGGTGACTTTATCATCTTTTTTCTAAGCCATTCACTTGCTCTATCAAATGACTGAACAGCGCTTTACCAATGGGGATCAACTCATCTGGAAAGTCATAATCAGGATTGTGTAATTGAGGACTCACTCGGCCTGAACCCAATACAAACATCGCCCCTTCTTTGGCAACCGCTGTAAACTGGCCAAAGTCTTCCGACCAACGCATTGGCTCATCCAAACTGTGACAAGGTGTACCTGTTGCCTGGCAGGCTTTGGTGACTAACTCAGCTCCGAGATCCGAGTTCACACTCGCCTGAAAAACATCCTGCCACTCAACAGCCCACTGCAAACCAAACTGCTCCGAAGTGTACTGAGCGAGCTCCAGTGCTGACTGAACCAATTTTTCCATCCCTTGGTTGGTTTCACTGCGCAATGTTGCCATCACCACTGCATCGCCCGGTGAAGTACCAAAAGCGACTTCGCCAAGTGAAGCATGAATCACAGTCACCCAACTAGCTTGAGTCAAGGTTTGTGGCAATTCATTTAACGCTTCAATAATACGGCACATCGCTATAGCAGGACTTACACCATTTTCCGGATGGGCCGCATGAGAGGTTTTACCTTTAAGACGAATAATCATGCCTCGCGAAGCGCAGTTAAATGACCCAGCTTTCACGGCAACATGCCCAAGTTCTAGGCTTGGGTAATTATGAAGGGCAAACGCAAAATCGGGCTTATAGGGCAGAAAAGCCGGATCATTCACCATGTTGACCGCACCTTCTCCTGTCTCCTCTGCGGGTTGAAATGCCAAAATCACTCGACCAGATTTAGGTCTGAAGTCAGTTAACATCTCCCCTAAAGCAGTTACGATTGCCATATGTCCATCATGGCCACATTTATGTGAGATACCTTGATAAACAGAACGATGAGCGAAGTCGTTAGACTCTTGAATCGGCAATGCATCCAACTCACAACGAACTAAAGTCGTTGGACCTGGCTCACAACCATTAAACACAAAAGCAGTACCCTGACCACCTAACCCCGATACACACTCATCGGGTACAAACTTTTCGAACTGCTCCAGTATCCGTTTAGCCGTTTCATGTTCCTGATTAGATAGTTCCGGATACCGGTGAAGTGTACGTCTAAACTCTGACCAATTTCCCTGTGTCATCAACAACAACCTCCCTGTGATATATCTCTTTATGCGCTGGATTGAGAGTCCAGAGCCAATTGAAGCGCTTGGGTCACCAACTGATGATCGTCTATCGAAGCCAGACCTGATGCAGTGACCGAACCCACTAAACCAGAGCCCTTTATACGAATTGGAAATGAACCACCATGAGCACAATACTCGTTAGCGTCGACATGCGGCTGAGTTTCAAACACACGTTGTTTGTTCTCGTTGTAAATCGACAAGTAATAAGTACTGCGTCCATAATAAAGTACCGAGTTTCTTTTGCGGCGAATCCAGTCTAGCTGATCAGCACTTGAACCCAACATAGAGAACTGAAACAACGTCTGACCAAAGCCATATACCTCTATCGAAATTGATGCGCCTTTGGCTTCCGCAAGCTGCTTGATTGTCGAACCTAGCTGCCAGGCAACGTCTTGATTGAACTGCAGTAGCTCCAAATCGTGCTCTTGCTGAATAAGATCATCTAACGTGTAGCTCATAGATTGACCTCCAGCGTTTGACCCGTTTCGCTACTTTCCATCGCCAACGCTATCAACTTAATATTCTGCAACGCTTCAGAAGCGGGAACCGGATTGTCTTTGCCTAAACGAATCGCTTGTGCAACCCCTTTAAAATACATTTCATAGCAGCCCGCTTCGGTTTCTAGTGTTTCGGATTCTTGCTCCAAATACAGCTTACCATAAAGAGCTTTCTCTTCTTGCGCCCAACCAGTGCCGTTAGGCTCAACACCTGCTTTCAGGCAACCTTCTTGTGGATCAAGACCATATTTTTCGAACTTAGCTAAACTTGCCAACACTTTATACCTAAGGTTAGGTTCAGGGCTATATAGGTTGGCGTGTAAGTGCACTAACTGGTCTGGGTAATGCAAAATCAAGTTAAAATAATCATTATTACTGGAACCCGGACGCATAATACGACACTGCGCATTAACCGCTTCCGGTGTACCAAATAACATTAAAGCCTGATCCAGTAAGTGAGGTCCGAGATCAAATAAGATACCGCCGCCATCTGTCGCTAGTTCTCTCCAACGTTGGCGAACTTCTGGGCGGTAACGATCAAAATGAGATTCAAACAGCTTAACCTCACCCAATCGACCTTCATCAATCAACTTTTTCACCGTCAAAAAATCACCATCCCAACGACGGTTATGGAATACACTCAGCACTAAGCCTTTTTCTTCCGCCAACGCAATTAGCTCTTCACCTTCTTCAACTCGGGTAACAAACGGCTTCTCAACAATGACATGTTTACCATTTTCCAGTGCACGTTTCGTCAGTGAATAATGCACATCATTGGGAGCGGTAATAATGACTAGTTCAGCATCACTGTTGTCTAACAGATCGTTCGCATGTTTAAACCAGGTAGCTTCAGGAAAGTCGGCTTCTACTGTCGCCTGTTGGCTTGAACTGATCGCTGACAACTCTAGTTCAGGTAGCGCTTTGATGAATGGGAGATGAAACGTTTTTGCGGAAAAACCGTAGCCAATAACGGCCGTTTTTACAGGAGGGAAACTCATATCAAAGCAGTCCTTTTTGAAATTATAGTGAGTGTGGACACTCAAACCGTTAACGTCTTAACAAGCAGAAAGGTATCACTATCGTGACATAAAAGAAAAACCCCTTCTAGTCACTGAACACTAAAAGGGATGATTAAAGTCTGTTGAGATTGAAATCATTAAGCAGCGGCGATGTAACTTCTCTTAGCTTGCTTGTGTTTCTTTAACGATTCAATCAATGCATCAATATCCACATCAATGTTAAACCTGCGTTTTAAGTTGGCTAAAAACAAAGGGTCTTCACACATTGCCTTTTCTGGTTCATCACTAACTTTCGCCACAGGGCGACCGTTACACTCCGTCAGTTTGATCACAATTGAAAGCGGTTGATACTTCTTGCCTTGAGAGTTATTCCAACCACCCAAATCATTAGTCAAGAAAGTACCGATACCGAAAGAAACTTGTACTCTACCCGCAAAATACTCACACAATTCCAAGGCTTCATCGAAATTTAACCCATTGGAGAAAATGAAGATTTTTGTTGTCGGATCAATACCCAAACTTTCGTAGTGCGCGATCATTTTGTCGCCCCACTTAAATGGGCAACCAGAGTCATGCCTTACACCACTGTATGCCTTAGCTAAATGCATGTTGAAGTCTTCAATAAAAGCGTCAATGGTGAGAGTATCGGTTGGTGCTATCGCTAACTGTCCTTCAAAAGCTGTTAACCACTGCTCTAGAGCAACGCGCTGTGAATCTCGTACATTCACCAGCGCCTGATGTCCCATAAACCATTCATGAGCAATGGTTCCAATCGGCTTAACTTTAAACTCACGTGCGAAGTGACAATTACTGGTTCCCAATAACAACTCAGGAACTTCTCGCTGTAAATATTCCATCACCTCACGCTGAACCTGACCAGAGAAACGACGACGTGTCCCCATCTCAGTTAAAGAAAAATTAGTAATGCCACGCTTGGCAATCTCTGCCTTCAGTTTGGCAACTTTAGCGGCGAACACTTCCATTGGCAGCTCTGAAGGAACATCAGACCAACGACGGCGGTTACGTACTTCAGAGACTATCGCCATCACTATCGTTTCATAAAGAATGGTATCGCGCCATGAGCCTTTAATACCAATTCGAAGCTGATGCTTGCCATCTTGTTTTACGATACCAAACTCAACCTGTCGCTCCGGTTGGAAATGGAAATAACGCAGAGACTGAATAAATGAGGATTTTAGATGTGGAAAATGACTTTCAAGATACGAAATATCTGCATCAGAAAAACGCAAAGAAGCCAAAAGAGCAATTTCTTCTCTTACTTCATTGAGAAGCTCACTCACATCCTCATCACTGCGGACAATTAACTCGTAACGCACTTGTGCATCAGGGTAATGGGAGTGAATCGCCTGCATCATATTGATTTTATAAGCATCTAAATCCAATAAGCTGCGGATGATTTGAGGAGAGAATAGGCGGTTGCTCATTTAGCCTTCCTTCAATATACGACTATGGTGAATAACGTTAGTAACATTTTGTGCGTAACTTATTTTTGAACCATAATTGAACCCTAAAAGTTTGTCAACTTTTGTTACAAACTCTTGTTTTTAGTCGGTTCAAAAACAAAAATTGACGATTTCAAGTCATTTAATTTAATTACAATCACTTATTGATATTGGTAGGCAAAAAGCACTATCATCATTCATTGTTTGTAACGTATTGTTATATACCTTCTTCAATCACTCATGTCTCAATTGGAGTAAAGCATGCTAGGAACCTTATTATGATTGTCACTATTGATATGGTTTGCCTACGTCTTGCTCCGTCTGGGATACAGACTCTGTTGGTCAAACGCTGTAATCCTAAACGACCTGATTGTGGCAAATGGGCCCTGCCCGGTGGATTTGTTTACGACGAAGATATGACCAGCCAAGGTGGAGAGCCTGCTGACGAAGACTTTAACTCGGCCCATCGTAGGATCTGTCGACAAAAGATTCATACTTACCCGAATTACATCAGTGACCCGCTGGTAGACGGGAACCCCAAACGCGATCCTGAAGGGTGGAGTATCAGTATTTCTCACTATGCGCTTCTCAACCCTTCAAACGTACATCAAATTGAAAATGCCAGCAGCGACAAAAGCCGAGCAGACTGGTTCGACTTACAATCTCTACTCAATGAAGAGATGGAGTTAGCGTTTGACCATGTCTCGCAAATTCAGCATGCGTGGAAAAAGCTTAGAGCCGCCGTTGAATATACATCAGTGGTTCTATTCGCTTTGGAAAAAGAGTTTCTTGTCGCCGATATTATTGACGCCTACAGCCAGTTTGGTGTTGAAGTCAACCGCATGACCGTTAAGCGCCGCCTTATTGATACCGGTATTATTGTCAGTGCCAATAAGATTGCTGCCTCCAGTAAAGGAAAAGGTGGGAAACCTGCAACCGTGTATCGATTAGCCAACAATGAAGTGAGTTATTTTCAAACCTGCCTGAGAGGGTAAAGACGAAAATTTACCCATTGTCTCTATTGCGTTATGGCTGCTTTTCACTAAAGGCTATCACGCGATTATTACCGCCAGAAATCATATTGAAGTCGGTATTGCCAATTCCAGTGGTGAAGTTGTTCTGTTTGCCGCAGCAGCTATGCTGGCTTCTGGTGTTGCAGCGTCACTCCATGCTATGAACATACAGCTCGCTCCTGAACATTTTGGAGGGTTAGAAGCAAGTGTCACGATTGCTGTACTTATCGCACTCGCCATGACGGGTATGCATCCGGTTACCAGCGTTGTTCTAGCGGGAAGTGTGTTAGCACCTTCAATGGCTGACCCTAACTTATTGGGGCTAACACTGCTGATGGGATGGTCACTAGGTATTACAGTTTCACCCTTCTCAGGCGTTCAACTGAGCATCCAATCACGTTATGGCATCAGTGCCAAAGAACTTTTCTTTGCCAACTGGCGTTATATCGCCACCATGTACGTCATTTGCTGCTCTGTTCTATGGTGGTATTCGGCACAGCTGTAAAGCGCTCATTTTAACCAAACACAATACGTCAAATTGTGTGCAAAATTTGGTCAAAGAGTTAACACTGTTAAGAAAAACCTCATATAAATCATGAATGTCAAAAAAATTGAAGATAAGTTTTCAACGGTTTTACATAGGCTGACGGACTCCTTACTTAGCTGTTGATAGGATGAATTCGTGCTCAACAAATGCACTAACATCGACAGTTAAAGGAGTATTAAAATGAAAAAAGCACTCGTAATGATTGGCATATTGGCAATGAGTAGTCCTGTGTTTGCAGCGACTCAGACCAAGCAATTAGAAAGAACGCTGCAAACAGAAGTCTTTAATACTGAAGCCAAAGCGCAACAAGCCGGGTTTAAACTGATTCATGATCTTAGAGATTCTTCTTCTGAAGAGCTTTCATTTAAATTGGGCATCATTGAACCAACCGTGGTTCACGATAGTGTCAAAATCAACAACAGCGAGCTCAAAATTGAATCAATCTATGTTGAACCAGAAAAAGCCTCATATAGAGGCCTGGTCGATGTAAATTATCAATATGATGTGAAAGAGCAGAACGACTAACTTATCGGTTTGGCATAACTAGAGAATGATGACAAGGGAATGTCATCAACTAGTCGTTACTTTCGCTCAAACTGATTGATTAATCGTTGCAGTTCTCTTAGATTCGAAACCAACACTCGGGTGCGCTGAACGGAATTACCCGAAGCTTGCGCGGTATTTTCTGTCAACAACTTAATATTGACCGCATTGGCCGTAATCTCTTTAGTCGCGACCGCCTGCTGTTCAACCGCCACTGCAATTTCTTGGCTGCGATGAGACACCTGCTCTAACTTAGAGGCTATCTCACCAATCATTTCCCCCGTTTGGTCTGCACTGACAATACATTGTTGAGAAATATCAGAACCGCGCTGAATAGCATTAACGCCTTGCTGTGCTAAGTCTTGTAAATCAGCAATCATCGAATGAATTTCCGTGGTTGAATCATTGGTTTTAATCGCTAGATGACGAACTTCATCCGCAACAACCGCAAACCCCCTACCCGACTCCCCAGCGCGCGCCGCTTCAATAGCTGCGTTTAGTGCCAGTAAATTGGTCTGTTCAGAGATCGTACTAATCACATCGAGAATGGATTCCACCTGTTTACTATGTTCAGACAAGGTATTAAGAATCTGCTGACTATTTAGCAACTCTTTATCAAGTTCATTCACTTTCTTCACTGTTGAAGTGATGCTATCTAAGCCTAAGATAGACTCTGAACGGGCTTCATCAGTAAGTTGAGATGTTAAAGACGCCGCGTTTGCGATGTCATTAATTGAGTAAGTTAACTCTTCTACCGCTGAAGCAACTTGCTCTGTCTCAGCATGCTGAGCCGTTAAGCTTTGTTCAATATCTTTTGCGGTTTCAAACTCCTGTTGGGCATCTTGCAAGATCCTACCCGATGTATCGCCGCAGCGTGCTGTTACTGCCCTTAGCTCAGCTTTACGCATCATTAAAGCCAGTTCGACCTCTGAGAAATCATCTCTGTAGCCGGTATACACTTTCTCTAATAGAGGGTTTGAGTACGCTTCTTGAGCGAGAGATTGTAATTTAGATAAACGTTGCTGGTTGCGCAATAATCCCAACAATATTAAAGCAAACATTACGGTTGATATACTGCCCAACAACCAGCTTTGCTGCTGCCACATCCAATTCAGGTTCACACCTATTCCAAACAAACAGCCCAGCATTAATAGCTTGGATAACAAAAAACGTTGTAGTGAAATTTTTTTACCCGCATTCAGGTCACTATATAAAGATTCAGCTCGTTTTACTTGTTCGGCACTGGGCTTAGAGCGAACTGATTGGTATTCAATAATTTCGCCATTTTCATTTTTGATAGGAGTTACAAATGCAGATACCCAATAATGCTTATTGCTTTTACACTTGTTTTTAACGATACCCATCCAACTTTTGCCGTTTTCAATGTAGCTCCAAAGCTGGCCAAAAGCAGCCTTGGGCATATCGTTATGGCGAACTAACTTGTGTGGATTTCCAAGCAGTTCTTCCTGTTCATACTCAGCAATATCGCAAAAAACTTGATTAGCATAAGTAATGTAACTAGAACGATCTGTTGTAGAGATAAAACTGACGTGATCAGGGTATTCTTTATTTTCCGTTGCTTCCATTCAGTTACACTCTCTAGAACCTATATTAAATAAATGGGATGTCGTTGCGTTTAATATCAAACGGTTAGTTGTAACATGCGATCAACTGCATTTTTTTGACCAGAATCAATCTACGGATTTATCAATAATCGCCATATCATAATTAAGACAAATAACATAAATTTGCATTTATAAGCAGGCTATATCACAGCAGCAAACCATTAAGTTCTTTGCGCAATTTTCATCACGTCGTATACACTTAATTAACATATTAACCACAGTCATAATGTGGATAGAGGTTTGTGTTTATGCCGACATCATCTAATACAACGACTCATGAAGAAATATTAAAGCAAGCCGTATTTGATCAAACAGCAGCAGGAATTGCCATTACCAATTTAAATGGCTTAATTGAAATGAGTAATCATCGTTTCAAAGAAATTATAAATGCCAATGCTGTAAAAGATGTAAACATCACCGATGCATTAAATAACGCGATCAAAATAGAAGATGTTCAGGTTATAAAGGATTCGTTAATCAATAAGCGCAACCCCTTCTATATGTTCGAAATCCAGGTTCCCTTTTACGAGACCCATACCACTTGGTGTATTATCAAAGTCAGCCTACTGACTAACAACAACCTAGAGAAACTGACTTTTTTTATCGATGACATAACAGGTAACCAAAAATTAATACCCAGAATGGCAACACATTTAATGCCAATTATTGATGCTTTACCCATTCTGGTTTCACATATTGACGCCAATAACCGCTTTATTTTTGCCAATAAAACCTATGAAGCCTTTTTCAATACTTCTCTAGATAAAATCATCGGTTCAACTGTCGAAAAAATAGTAGGCAAAGAGGCGTTTGGCAGAAGCAAGAAGTATGTAGAGCTACTAAGAGAGAAAGGAGAACAACAAGCCTACGACAACCCTATTATTGATAGCAATCGGTTTAAAGTACTGCATCTTACTCTGTTACCTGGTGAAAGCGGTGTTGGAGATTTTTACGTCTACGGGCAGGATGTCACTGAGCTTAGAAGTCTACAACGTAGCTTAGAGTTTCAAGCGTACCATGATTCATTGACTGGCCTTCCTAATCGAAGCTTTTTTCTCAAATCATTGAACTCTGTATTGAAGAAAGAACGTAAGCCTTCGGCACTGCTGTTCATCGATCTTGATGGATTAAAAGAGACAAACGACTCTTTTGGTCATGATACAGGTGATAAACTCATTCAGTTTTTTGCACAAACGTTTGCGAATTTGATTCGCCCCCAAGATATTGTTTCACGTCTGGGCGGCGACGAATTTACTATCATCCTAAATGGACTCGAAGACCCCTATACCAATACTCACGAAATTTGCCAACGGATATTCAATACACTACCAGAAAGCATCGACTTTAATGGTATAGAGGTGCCTTGTAGCTGCAGTATCGGCGCGATCATCCTTGACTCTACACTAAATATTGATGAAGAGTCATGGATAGCCAAAGCCGATAAAGCCATGTACAAAGCCAAAAGACGAGGTAGTGGTGGGTATGTGATTGAGGTTGGGTAACCTCGCGGTGGATCATCACTACCCAATTTTTATCGTCGATAAAACTAAAGTTCGTAAGTCATGAAATGGCTATTAGGGTCTGGTTGATAAGACGCAAAAGGCTCACAATAGCTGAAGCCAAACTTCTGATATAAATTTCTCGCGGCTCGGAAGTACTCTTCAGCTCCAGTCTCTAAACTGATACGTCGATATCCACTTGACTTGGCAACGTCTAAAACATGTTTGAGTAATTGACTAGCGACACCAGATTGCCTTGCGTGACGACTCGTTCGCATCGACTTTAGCTCCACGTGGAAATCATCAAGCTGCTTCATTGCGACACACCCCATGAGTTGATCGTTTTTCCATCCACTAAAAAATGTAATCTCTGGTGCCTTTAATGCATCAACATCAAGTGCATGAACGCTTTCAGGGGGAGATGTGGCATACATATCAGCCAGATGTTCTTCCAATAAGCTAAGAACCTCACCACCTTGTAAATCATCAACTTTAATTTCCATATCTGCTCTTCCTTAAGCGCTCATTACCGATAATCGTTTTTACTAATAACATCAAAAATTTCTATCAATTTAAACGACTTATTGTGGTATTCATACTTAAATATGCAACAATTTGGAATGGCCCCTTTGAGAACATCGTCTAGCTCATGCCACAAGGATAAAAAGTGCTTACACGCGCCAGAATGAGAGACAGCAAGAACGGTATCGTTTCCATCTTGTTCCATAATCTCAATACAAGTTTTTAAAACTCTGTCTTTCAACTGCTGGCGAGATTCACCACCAAATTGTAAATAATGAGTTTCACGAGATTGGTAATCAGGGTGCAGATCTTCACTCTCCCCTTCAAACACTCCAAAGTTCATCTCTTTTAACCCTTTTAGGCGCGTCACGGGCATTCTATTACGTGTCACAATCTCAGCGGTATCACTCGCCCGTTCAGTAGAGGAGCTATAAAGACGATCCAGTTGAACAGTATCGAAAAAATCTGCCGCCATTTCGGCCTGCTTGATCCCCTCTGCGGTTAGCGGTGAATCGCACCATCCTTGAATTTTTCTTCGCACGTTAAATAAAGTTTGTCCATGGCGCATCATATAAAAGGTCTTAGTCATCATATATCCAACTCATTACAACAGCATCTGATTATACCCGTCTAAACCTGTTGAGTAGACCTTTCAATACTACAACTTAAGAACCAATAAACCGTAATAACTAGATATGCGACAACTCATGAATAACCGATAATTCCCCGCCCAAAACGGTACGAATGGACTAGCATTATACTTACTATGGATATCAGTGAGTTGGGGGAAAAATGGCTGGCATTTCAAATAACGTATTGAGCAGTGATGAACTTTCGTTAACAGAAAGACTAAAAGAGCTTCATACTACAATTTTAGAGAGATCGCCTGGTGTTTGCAGAATTATCTGTACACTCTACGATCCAGAGAGTGACCAACTCCAGATGTTTAGTAATAGCGCCCAATCAGGGCACGATATAGACCACTACGATTTCCCACTGAGTCAAAGCAATCAATTACAACAGCTACAAAAAAACCAAACCAGCCAAGTAATTAACCGAACAAACGATAATCAGAGTAATGGAACAACCGGAGCTGATTTCGATTTTCTGGATGAGTCCAAATATTGCACCTCTTTCATCATACCCATGATTTCCGAACAAGATTTCATTGGCTTTATTTTTATCGATAGTGATACAGAGGGCTACTTCGACGACCGAATACAGAGAGATTTAGTGTTGTTAACCAAGCTGATTACTTTAACCGTAGTTAGCGAAATTTCTACCGTGCGAACACTGATCTCATCGGGCCAAGAAGTTAGCCACTTTGCTCACCTTAGGGACTTCGAAACGGGTCGGCACCTCAATCGAATGGCTCTTCTCTCACGCATGATCGCGAAATCTATTGCAACCAAGCTAGAGCTTACTAATGAATTTATTGAGCAATTATATTGGTTTAGCCCACTGCATGACATCGGTAAGATTGGGATTCCCGACGAAATATTGTTCAAACCTGGCAAGTTGACGGAAGAAGAGTTTGAGGTAATGAAAGGCCATGTCGATAAAGGGACGCAAATCATTGCGGATGTATTAGAAAACTACCATTTATCTCATCTCAATGATTCTCAGTTGATGCTAAATATTGTTGCCTGTCATCACGAATATTTGAACGGTAGTGGCTACCCCAAAGGCCTAGTTGGAGAACAGATCCCTATTGAAGCGCGGATTGTCACCGTCGCTGACATATTCGATGCTTTAACCAGTAAACGGCCCTATAAAGAGGCGATGCCTATCGATAAATCTGTTGAAGGACTCGAGGCATTAGCCGAAATTGGTCGACTTGATCCCCTTTGTGTCAATGCACTGGTTAACAATATCGATCAAGCCACAGAAATCGTAACCCGGTATAGAGATGATTAATTTGGTGTAGGTTAAAGGTATTAAATCAAGTGGCTCCCACCACTGGGTTGAAAATAATTTCCTCACAAACCGTGCTTTGCTCATAAAACTAAGACTTTAGTAAAGAAAATAAAACCAACCAATAAATCGCGAATTATACTTGGGTTAATGACCTAAAATTAAGGGTTAAACATGGCTAGCTTAATAGATGAACAAGTAAGTAAAATGGAAGACTCATTGTCTGAACGTTTAAAAGGATTACATGACAGTATCCTTGAACGTTCACCAGGTGTAACTAGAATCGCTTGTGCTCTGTATGATCCTTACACTGATTTACTAAAAACATTTATCAATAGTACTCATACTGGCCATGCCATTAACCAATATGAGTTTCCACTCAGTCAAAGCTACCAACTGCAACAGCTCAAAGAAACACGTAGCTGCCGAGTCATCGACATGGCGGTGGCACAGCCCATTCAGATTGGCTGCTAGAGCAAAAATACCGATCCTCATTTACCATTCCGATGGCTACCGACAACCATTTCATCGGTTTTATCTTTATCGATAGTGAACAAGAAGAATACTTTACAGAGCAAGTCCAGCGAGACTTAATACTCCTAACCAAACTCATAACTTTAACTATCGTTAGTGAAATCTCGACGGTTCAGGCACTTCTTGCAACCGCAAAGGCAGCCCGAGATTTCGCCCACCTCCGAGATTTTGAAACTGGCATGCACCTTAACCGGATGGCACTACTATCCAGAATGATCGCCAAAGCAATCAGTCCTAAATACCAGTTTACCGATGAATTTATTGAACACTTGTATTTATTCAGCCCATTACATGATATTGGTAAAATCGGCATTCCCGATAAAATTTTGCTCAAGCCAGGCAAGTTAGACCAACAAGAATATGACATCATGAAAGAGCATGTTGCCAAGGGAATTCAAATCATCACCAAAGTATTGGAAGATTATCAATTGTCGCACCTTTCTGATTCAAAACTGATGCTCAATGTCGTCGCTGGACATCACGAGTTTCTGGATGGTAGTGGCTACCCCAAAGGGCTATCTGGTGATGCAATTCCCATCGAAGCGAGGATCGTTACTGTCGCTGATATTTTTGACGCCCTGACGAGCAAGCGTCCATACAAAGACGCTTTTCCTATTGAAGTTGCATTTCAAGAACTACTTTTGATGACGGACCAAGGGAAGCTAGACAGAGATTGTGTGAACGCACTGATTGACAACGTCGAACAGGCCACAGATATCGTGACCCGTTTTAAAGACCAATAACGTTACGCAATACTTTTTCGAGCTGGTAAAAACACTTCTCCCAGCATACAGCGAACACTTCCACCACCAATGTTTTCAATCGTTTCAACATTGAAAGCAAGCAGTTTTCCATGGCTCGCAAGTTGATTACGCTGAGTGGAAGAAAACGCATCATAAGCGGATTGTGACATCGCGATCACCTTTTCCCCATTTACCGTTTCCAATTGCAAAATATTGCCACAGAAACGAAGCATTTGATCAGTCGAAATCGAAATAACTTGTTTATCTTTCGCCAACGATTTCACCACAAAACGCCGCTCATATTCTGGAATCACTTCATCACAAATCACGCAAAAGTTTTCCCCTATCGCCATCATCACATTGGTATGGTAAATCGGCTGCCCTGAAGGCAATCTGGTTTGAAAAGACACGACACGTTGATAACCTATTCGCTGAGCGTAATCTTCTAACACTTCCCGATCACACCGCTGTGATAAAGCCGCGTAGATTGTACGATTCTTATGATCAATCACCATCACGCCAGTACTTTCCAAATACGCATTTTTCTGTTGATAGTCAACCAACGAGTCTAACTGTTCAACGTTGCGTCCAGCGGCAGACAACTGCTTCACTAACTCCATAGGGCGGACTTCATATTGACGATTAGTGCAGGCCATTGGAAAAGTAAACAATACACCGTCAGACGTGGTACTAAACCAATTGTTAGGAAAAACAGCATCCGGTGTTGGCACCTTACCCAACGGGTAATCAAACACAATCACTTGAACACCTTCTTGGCGTAACTTGGTCACCATTTGAACAAATTCCGCCATCACTCTCAGCGTGATTTGTTCATCACTTAGCGAAAGTCGATGTTGAAATTCATTATCTTGTGCCGTTTGTGGATTAAATTTAAATTCCTTCGGCGGAACCATGACAACACAGGTCGCATTTTGCAGGGAAAGACGGTTAAGTCGTGATAAATTTTGTGGCTGTAGCATCTTCGAAAACATATCCATTTGTTTTATATATGAATCGAATTGTAAGCATATTGTTATATTTAATTTTACTGAATTTGAGTAAACCCACCCCACTTTAAACCAATTATTTACTGCTAATAGTTTAAGTTTCAGCAATATTTACTACCACTAGCTATATCAACGGAAATCTATGCACTTGATATGCAGGATTTTGATACATTTTGAGTACTTTACTTAACCTCTCGCAGCCGTTTTAACTTGTCGATATTTTATACTCTTATTTACTCGCATTTAACGTTATACTGCCGAGCTTAAGTCACTTGATTGCATATATACACAGCATAGAGTCTATGCATTTCATCATTGTCACATTTGTGTAGTTAGACTTTATCCATAACGCTTCATCCACCTTTTCTGCCTCAAAGAGATGAAAAAGCGAAAAACATAATAAGGATTTTTCATGTACAACAAATTTGAAAGCTTCACAGAAGCCTTCCCTAAAAAGGACCCTGATAGGCCGCCGAATACTTTACTTGCATTCTGCCTGCATTACACAAAGGGATACGAAAAGCCTCTAATTGTTTTAGGGCTCATGAGTATGACTATCGCCATCATCGAAGTTTCCCTATTCGGATTTATGGGACAACTGGTCGATTGGTTATCAACCAGTAACCCCGAAACATTCTTCGCTGATAACAAAGATATCTTAATCAGCCTGTCGGTACTGATACTGGTCGTTATGCCAATAATGATCGGCTTTTATTCTCTGCTGATCCATCAAACCATGCTCGGCAACTATCCGATGTCTATCCGCTGGTTGGCTCACCGATATCTGTTAAAACAAAGCCTCTCTTTTTATCAGGATGAGTTTTCTGGTCGTATCGCAACTAAGGTAATGCAAACATCTCTAGCTATCCGTGAAACGGTGATGAAGGCCATTGATGTCTTTGTCTATGTCGCGGTTTACTTTACCGCGGTGTTAGTGATGCTCGCTCAAGCCGACTGGCGACTGATGATGCCGATGCTCATTTGGCTACTTGCATACATCTCAATCCAGCTCTATTACGTCCCTAAGCTGAAAACTGTCTCATCTGAACAGGCGGATGCTCGTTCACAAATGACTGGTAGAATCGTCGATAGCTACACCAACATTTCTACCGTCAAGCTATTTTCTCACAGCAAACGAGAAACCGAATACGCCCAAGAAGGTATGGGTAGCTTCCTTGACACCGTTCATCGTCAAATGCGGTTAGTGACCGGATTTAACGTTTGGGTGGAACTAGCCAACTATGTTCTGCTTTTTTCAATCTCAGCGATTTCCATCTATCTATGGATGCAAGGTGCCATTTCTGTGGGCGCG
Organism: Vibrio sp.; assembly: GCA_048259585.1. Lineage (GTDB taxonomy): Bacteria > Pseudomonadota > Gammaproteobacteria > Enterobacterales > Vibrionaceae > Vibrio. The sequence continues at coordinate 351,101 of JBLXHN010000002.1, forward strand.
ATTGCTATCGCAGTCAGCCTTGCATTGCGTATTAATGGCATGTCGAAATGGATTATGTGGGAAGTTGGTGGACTGTTTGAAAACATGGGTACCGTAGTAGATGGTATGAAAATGCTCTCTAAACCCATCGATATTCAAGATGATAAGAATGCTAAAGAGCTGGTTGTTTCCAACGGAGGCATTGAGTTTAACGATGTAAGCTTTCATTACGGTGAAAACAAGGGTGTCATTGATCATCTTAATCTCAAGATTAAACCCGGCGAAAAAGTTGGCCTCGTAGGGCGTTCCGGCGCCGGGAAATCCACCTTAGTTAACCTACTGCTGCGTTTTCATGATGTAGAAAGCGGACAAATTAAAATCGATGGGCAAGTCATTTCAAAAGTCACCCAAGATTCATTACGTCGAGCAATTGGTATGGTGACTCAAGATACCTCTCTGCTTCACCGTTCAGTTCGTGACAACATCTTGTACAGCAGACCGGATGCCACAGAAGAGGAGTTGCTAAAAGCAACCGAGCAAGCACACGCGCATGAGTTTATTACTTCACTAACTGACCCTCATGGCAACGTGGGATACGATGCACAGGTAGGAGAGCGGGGCGTAAAACTTTCTGGAGGACAACGTCAACGCATTGCGATCTCTCGCGTATTGCTCAAAGATGCGCCGCTGCTGATCATGGATGAAGCCACTTCAGCACTTGATTCTGAAGTCGAAGCAGCCATCCAAGAAAGCTTACTTGAACTGATGGAAGGTAAAACCGTTATCGCTATCGCTCACCGTTTATCAACCATCGCCGCCATGGACCGATTAATCGTCCTTGATGAAGGTAAGATTGTCGAACAGGGTACCCATCAAGAGCTTATCGAGCATAACGGCATCTACGCCCATTTATGGGCGCATCAAACCGGCGGATTCATCGGTTGCGAAGAAAACGCTCAGGAAGATGTCGCTTAAGACTCCCCATAAAAACCAAAGAGCCAGCCACTAAGGTTGGCTCTTCTCTTTTAACTGCGGCTAATTTCTCTTAAAATTCAGCTAACTTTGTACAACTATCCTTTCAGCTATGAATAAAAGCCTTATTACTAACATTGTTTCACTTGCCGTTCTCGCCTTTGGTTACTCTACACAGAACCAAATTGCACTCTACGCTGGCCTGTTTGCCTTTTCTGGCGCCATTACCAACTGGCTAGCCATTCATATGCTATTTGAGAAAGTGCCCGGCCTGTACGGTTCTGGCGTTATTCCCGCTCGTTTTGAAGCGTTTAAAAACGCCATTAAAACCTTAATGATGGAACAGTTCTTTACTGATAAGAACATCGACCGCTTTCTGAATCAGGAGATGAGTGGTAAACAACCGATAGATCTTTCACCTATTATTGCTAAAGTCGATTTCAACCCTAGCTTTGACAAACTCGTCGATGTGATCGCTAACTCTCAATTCGGCGGTATGCTAGCCATGTTTGGCGGCGTTGAAGCCCTTCAACCTCTGAAGCAACCTTTCGTCGAAAAAATGCAAGAATCGATGCTTGAACTCAGTGAAAGTGATTCGGTGAGAGAAGCATTAAAGGAACAGTTAGAATCCCCAGAAATGCTTGATGAAATCAAAGACAACATCGAAGGCATCATCGATCAACGTTTAAGTGAACTGACGCCACAACTTGTAAAAGAGATGGTTCAAAAGATGATCAAAGAGCATCTTGGCTGGTTGGTCGTATGGGGGGGTATTTTTGGCGGTGTGATCGGTGTTATTTCTACCTTTATCGCCTAAAACTGGTCAGTCACGACACTCATAGTATCTGGGCTTCAAATATCAGAAAGGCTGAATATTCAGCCTTTCTTTCATTCAAACTGTCATAGTGACAGTTAAATTAATCAGCAACGACTTCCCAACTGTGGGTCATATCCACACTTTCTCCCAGCATCAAACACACTGAACAGTATTTTTGAAGTGAATCCGTAGTCACTTGTTCAACAAGCTTCTCATCCAGATCTTCACCCGTCACCACAAAATGAACGTTAATGGTGGTAAACAATCGTGGCGCTTTTTCTCGACGCTCGGCTGAAAGCTTGGCAACGCAAGCAGTGACTTTTTGGTTCGCCTTCTTAAGCCCATCAACAACATCGACAGAGCTACAACCACCAGCGCCCATTAATACCATTTCCATTGGACTCGGTGCCGTCGCACCTCCGTTGCCGTCCATCACGATTGAATGTCCTGAGTTAGACTCCCCCAGAAACTTAAACTCTTCAACCCATTTAACTTTTGCTTCCATTTTGATACCCATCTTTATCTTATTTAATGCCATATATTACAGTGCCAACATGAGAGAATTCCATGCTACACGGACCATGATATGTCCAATCCATATGGCAAATACCGCCAACGCGCTGCCTATTATCAAAAACAGACCATCACGTTCAATAATACCTAACGCCAAGCAGATAATGGCGAAATTAGGCAAAAAGTTTATAAAAGGTAACGGCAAAACCGCAACCACGGCCAATATGCATATCATTAGACCGATAACTCGCCGGTAGTTAGCGCCCGAAATCGGTTCCCATCGCGGCTTAATATATTGTTCAATACGGACCAACCAAGGTACTACTTGTTTAGTGAACCTCAACATCTTCACTTGGTTTATTTTTTGTTTCTGGATGATATTAGGTAAGCGTGGCGCTTGAAAACCCAGAGCGATCTGCAACCCCAAAAGGAAATCGGCAATCCCAGCGAAAAATGAAATGCCCGGTATTAATCCAGCCAAACTTAGCATGATGAGTAACGCCCCATAAGATCGACGTTTCAATAGCTCAAGTAACTCACCGATAGTGAGATAAGGCTCAGAATGTGACTGGATAGTGTTTAATAGAAATTGCGAGGTTTTTTCCAAGAAGTCACCACATATGTTTAACACGATAATCCGTGATTGAGTTAAAGCCCATGAGCAACCGACACATATTGGATTTGAGCCTCATTTCGAGATTACTTGGGTGTTCATCATCTTACAAGAAGAAAACAGTATTGCTAAAGCTTTAAAGAGTCCCATAAATCAATATTTTTCTAGACTCCCCTCCCCCCATTCAGGATATTATTGTCGTATATACAATGATTTTAGAGGAAGCCAAACTATGATTTCGAAATGGGCACAACGTTTTTACCAGATGGCAGAACTTGTTAGCTCTTGGAGTAAAGACCCTTCAACTCAAGTAGGTGCGGTCATTACTAAGCAAAATCGAATCGTATCCGTTGGTTTTAATGGATATCCTCACGGTATTTCAGACAGTGCGAATACTGACGACAGGGACATGAAATACCTCAAAACCTTGCATGCAGAAGAGAACGCTATTTTGTTTGCAAAGCGAGATCTGGACGGTTGCGAAATATACGTTACGCATTTCCCTTGTCCCAATTGTGCAGCAAAAATCATCCAAACTGGAATTTCCGCCGTTCACTGTCCGGAGCAAACCGAAGATTTTCTCTCCCGCTGGGGTGATAAAATTAAGGTCAGCCAAGAAATGTTTCTTCAAGCTGGAGTGAAAGTTAACTGGTTACCTCTTCAGGACTTAAAGCCAATAAGTGAAATCAATAAATAGCCTCCAATAACCCCTAGTTTGTAGGGGTTACTTTTATCCTACCTTAGTTTGTCTCATAACTGATATAAACACTTAACAATACGCCATTCTCAACTATTTTAATCATTTCGTTCGTTAATTAGCTTTAGCTATGTCTAAACTACTATTCAGGGAAAAAATAGATTGATGAATGACGTTTATTATCGACGATTTTATAAGAGAAATTTAGTGGTTATATAAAGGAAAGGATAATCCATGGCTTCCACTACAGCTGAAACAACGAATACGAAACAAAAACATATTGTTGTTACTGTTTTTTATCTGGTAGCTGTAAGTGTCATCAGTCATACTTTATTGACCGAGAATAAACAAATTGCTCATTACTACCTCATTTACCCGATATGCATGCTCATCGCCTACTACACCTCAAACCTATGGATAAAGCGTGCTACAGTGATTTTGTCTTTTACTCTCATTACTGTTGGGAGTTATGTCGAACCATTAAATATACAAATATTGTCTCAGGCCTTTATTTTGGTACCACTTTGCTATTTGGCTATTTTCCCCGGCACTTTATGGCCTATAGCAGCAGCAGTCATTCTTATTGGTAATGACTTCTTAATCATCACTGATAATCAAGTCGTTGAATTTGCTGAAGCTTCCATTGAACTATTTACTATTGTTTTATTAGCAACCGGAGGCATTTATTATAAACATAAACTAGGAAAACAGATCGAAATATACCGAAAAGACAGCCTGACAGATTCCCTAACTAAATTCTCTAATCGCAAAGCCTTCAAACAAGATTTAGAGAAAATATCTCGCTTAGCATGTAGTACTAAAACCATAAAGTATGCATTGCTATTAGTAGACCTTGATGATTTCAAACAGATTAATGATCTACTCGGACATCAACAAGGTGATGAATTATTAGTTCAATATGCCAAGCGGTTATCTAATTTGGAATTTAAACGAATTAATATTTATCGTGTAAATGGCGATGAATTCGCGATTTTATTGCAAGATCCTTATGACGTAAAATATTATGCTCAACAGATTGCTGAGTATCTCCTAGAAGCGAGCCAAAAAGAGTTCCGCTTGGGGAAACGCACTTACAGTATGACGATTTGTATTGGAATTGCATCACTAGAAGACTCTATGTACGACGCAAATATGTGGTGTCGTAATGCCGATATTGCCATTAAACGAGCTAAACTGAATGCTAAAAATACCATTCAATGGTTCGACGATAGTTTAATCGATGAAACTGTTCGACATTATCAAATAGAAAGAGAGTTAGGTGAAGCAATAGAGCAGAATCAACTTACCCTTTATTACCAGCCTAAAGTCGATATTAAAACCAACCAATTACATAGTGCTGAAGCATTAATACGATGGAATCATCCTGAATTAGGTTTAATTAAACCCGATGAATTTGTTGGCGTCGCTGAACGTAGCCAGCAAATCATTCCAATTGGGCGTTGGGTCATTAATACCGCCTGTCATCAAGCAAAAGCTTGGCGCGATGCAGGCCATAATGTTTGTGTTGCCGTGAATGTGTCCACCGTTCAATTTATGTATGACGATATTTTCCATGTGGTGACTAAGGCGTTGCGTGATTCGGATCTTGAACCTCACTTTCTCCAGCTAGAAATTACCGAGACGACACTCATGAATCAACCTGAAAAAGTAGTTGATGCCTGTAGTGACCTTAGAACATTGGGGATTAGAGTCGCTATCGATGACTTTGGGGTTGCTTATTCATCGCTTAATTACTTAAAGCAGCTTCCCATAGATGTCCTTAAAATTGACAAATCTTTTATCGATGAATGCTGTACCAATCACAACAATCGGATGTTAGTCAGAACCATCATCCAACTCGGCCATAGCATGGGAAAAACCGTTACTGCTGAAGGCGTTGTAAACAACGAGCAACTCCACTTACTCGCCCAAGAACAGTGTGATGAGTATCAGGGATACCTTTTCTCCAAACCTGTACCTCCCTTCGAGTTTATCAAGCTATTGAACATCCAAGGAGGAAGTAACACCGCGATAGCCACGATTTAAATTAGTATGTATGTTTTGTTGAACAAGTTCATACTTTAATGAAACTGACCAATGAGGTACCAAGCCAATTTCATGATCCAGATATTCACATTTGAGTAAAATTCATCAATAGTAAACATTGTCAATACGTGTTAATACTTAAAGTAACACTAAAAACTTCTAAATTTGCCAGAGTTAACAGATAAATAATTGGTAATTATTTTTCGTAGCAGAATAAATGCTCTGCCATTACAATCCCGCCACATAAAAATAACAATACTTATCCCCATACCAAACACAGTACAAACTGTGGGTATTAGCTCAACATAACGTGAAAGGTTAATTGCAATGAGTCCCGAGAAACATTTCTTCGATTGGCATAGCAGCCAAACGATCGCAGAATCAATGTCCCCTCTAATTGGTCAGCTCTACCGCCTAAAAGGTGTTGAAATCACCTTGTTTGGCAAAACACTCATCAACGCAGCAACTATCGATATTATAAAAACCCACCGTATTGCACGTCGTTATACTGGTTCAGCCTTATCCCTGACTCAAACTATGCCAATACTGAAAGGCTTGTCTGAGTTAGACTTGTCACCTTGCCGAATCGACATCGGCCAGCTTGCCCATCAATTCTGGCAACAACATCAAGACGAATCATCACTCAATGATTTCTTGCAAACCGCTCTAATCGATGCCCTTAGCGGTGATAAAACTAACGAAGCGCGAGATGTTATTCTTTATGGATTTGGACGTATAGGCCGATTACTCGCCCGCCTTTTGATCGAAAAAAGTGGTCCAGGCTATCCATTGCGTTTGCGTGCGATTGTCGTTCGTGGCGGGAAAAATGGTGATTTAGAAAAACGAGCAAGTTTACTAAGACGAGACTCGGTACACGGTCAATTTAACGGCAGCATTATCGTTGATGATGAAAACAAAGCACTGATTGTTAATGGTAACTACATTCAGTTTATCTATGCCAATTCACCGGAAGATGTCGATTACACCCAGTACGACATCAACAATGCACTTGTTGTCGACAACACTGGTGTATGGCGTGATAGTGAAGGTCTAGGTAAACACTTAAGCTCAAAAGGTACAAGCAAAGTCCTGCTTACAGCACCAGGTAAAGGGGACATTAAGAACGTGGTATTTGGCGTCAATGACTCTGTCATTCAACCCGAAGACACCATTATCTCAGCAGCTAGCTGTACAACCAACGCCATCACACCAATTCTGAAGGCTATCAATGATAAGTTTGGGGTGCTATCTGGCCACATTGAAACCGTTCACTCGTTCACTAACGATCAAAACCTGATTGACAACTTCCATAGCGGAGATCGTCGTGGTCGTTCCGCTTCCCTAAATATGGTATTAACATCAACTGGGGCAGCAAAAGCAGTGGCAAAAGCCTTACCAGAGCTAGCGGGTAAACTAACAGGTAACTCAATTAGAGTCCCAACCCCGAATGTTTCGATGGCTATTGCTAATCTGAACTTAGAGCAGAATACCGATAAAGATGAGCTGAATGCCTACCTCAGAGATATGGCACTGAATTCCTCGCTTTCAGCTCAGATTGATTATACCGAATCAACAGAAATTGTTTCTTCAGATCTCGTAGGTTCACGCTATGCCGGTGTTGTTGATGGCGCTGCCACAATAGCTCAGGACAACCGTTGTGTTCTGTATGTTTGGTATGACAATGAGTTTGGCTATAGCTGTCAAGTTGTCCACTGTATGGAACAAATGATGGGCGTTAGATACAAGACTTACCCAGCTAAATAGAAATTAAAAGCTCCACAACATAATAAAAACCGATCCTGACGAAGCAAGCGTCCTTACCCAACGTCTACTTCTGATGACACCCCCGATTTTGCCGCCTTTCCCCTGATATAGGCGGCTTTTTTTTGTGATTAGAAAAAGTTGAATTAGCCCTTATACGTAGCTGAAAAATATGGGTAAACTAATGGACTATTGATTATTACTATAAGTATCACACTGGGAGTGGCCTTCCATTATGAAACAAGCTTCGTTGCAGTTTTACACTCGTTTCAAGTCAGCGCCTAAATTCGTCAGAGTCTCAACATATCTTTCAATCACATACTTAACGTATGCCGCAGCAGTCGGCTTGATAGCACCAGCCGTCATTGAGTCTCAAGCACCAAAACAGATTGGCCAGCTACTTGGGCGTGAAATCCAAGTAGAAAAGGTATCAATTAATCCTTTTTTACTAAGAGCAAAAATAGATAATTTCGCGATATTGGAAAGCAACCGCCAACAAACTTTTACTCAGTTCAAATCTTTGGAAGTTGAACTCAATTTTTGGCGCAGCCTATTTACCTTAACCCCAACCGTCGATCACATCACGTTAGTCGCACCTCAGTTGCGGGTTGAGAACTTAGGTGAAAGAGACAATGCTCAGTTTAACTTCAGCGATATATTGCAAACGCTGGAACAAAATGCTGAGCAGGAGGCACGATCCACAACTGAAACGGATCATACTCAACACTCCACAGCAAGTGTCATTCCAGCATTCAGAGTAAACAAGGTTTCGATGTCGCAAGGCCGCTTCCAGTACACAGAAGCTGGCAATGGCGCAAACTTGGCTTACCGAGATCTTGCCTTACAACTCGATAACATTGATAGTCAGGCTTACACACTGAGCCTACCGCAGAACGGCGAGAACAATAAAGATCTAACAACCAGTGCCAACAAATACTCACTCTCACTCAGTGGTGAAAATCAGAGCGCGATTACTCTAGATGGCCAGTTCCAACTCTCACCACTTGAGGTAAAAGGTGATATTTCAATCGAGCACTTTGCTCTAACGCCATACTGGCCATTTGCTAAAGACCAAATCGAGGCCAAATTAACTGATGGTAAGTTCAAGTTCGCTTCTCAATACCACGCAAAGGAAGTAGATGGAACATTCGCTTATCAAACCCATCAGGGGCGGTTTGAACTCCTTAATCTAACCTTCAACGATCAGCAAACCGAGAAATTGAAACTACCTTCATTAATCGTCGACGGCATTGAGCTTTCAAGTGACACTCAAACAATCGACATTACCGATATCAATATGCAAGGTCTCTGGGCTGATGCGATTCTCCAAAAAAACGGGTTAGATCTGGCTACGCTTTTTTCACCTAAACCAAAAAACGTAAATCAGACGCAGACTGATGATTCACAGACGGATAGCCAAGAACCATCAACCGAACAACCTTGGTTAGTGACACTGAACCAGTTCGTAATGAATGATTCCGATTTCAACCTGACTGAAAAAATGCAATCTCAGGGCGTTCGCTGGCGAGTCTTTCCAATGTCGCTCAAAACCGGACAAATTCAGAGTGATTTACAACAGCCAGTCAACTATGACGTAGCGTTAACACTCAGTTCAAGTACCAAGCAGAAACCGGAAAAACCAAGAGGGAAAATATCGACTCAAGGCAGCGTGGATGTAAGCCAGCAACTTATTGATGGAAAAATCGCCATTTATGATTTGGACCTAACCCAACTGCAACCTTATCTGACACCCTATTTGAATATCAAATTAACCAAAGGGGCATTAACGACCCAGGGGCAATACAATGTCAACGGCCCTGATAATATCAATGTCGATGCTTCAGCCAGTATTGCTAATTTGTCTATCCGCGACACTATCGACAGGGAACCTTTGATTAAGTGGAATAAGATGTCAGTGGACTCGCTACGCTTTAACTCCGCCAAAAATCAACTATTCATCAATACCATCTCACTGAATGCACCTTACGCAAAAGTGATGATTACAGAAGATCAAACCACCAATATCGGTGATCTGGTTGTCACTCAGGAGAGTGGCGACTCTGCTTATAAGCCAGCGAAAACTGTGCAAGTCAGTTCGAAAAAAGATGATAGCAATCCGATGTCTATTATCGTTAAACAGGTTAAGTTTAATAACGGCTCTGCATTTTTTGCAGATAACTCTTTAACACCAAACTTTGCATCCGGAATTGAGCTATTAGATGGCTCAATTAAGAACCTCTCATCAACACCGGGTACCAAAGCAATCGTCGACATTGAAGGTAAAGTCGATAAGTACGCTCCCGTGACACTAAAAGGTGAAATCAACCCGCTGATAGAAGAACCTTATCTCGATCTTGCGCTTATATTTAAAAGTGTTGAGCTAACATCAGTAAACCCGTACTCAGGAACTTATGCAGGGTACTATATAGATAAAGGTCAACTGTCGCTGGATCTCAACTATCAGCTTGAAAACAACCAGCTACAAGGCACTAACCACGTGATAGTCGACCAACTTCAGCTAGGTAAACCCAGTGATTCGAGCCTTGCGACAAGCTTACCGATTACGCTGGCCATTGCGATTTTGCAAGACCGCCATGGCGTGATTGATCTCGGCGTAGATGTGTCTGGTGACGTTGACGACCCAGACTTCAGCTTTGGCGGCGTGATCCTGCAGGCGTTTGCCAATGTCATTACCAAAGCGGTCACTGCACCATTTTCACTTTTGGCGGACTTGGTTGGTGCCGATGATGAGTTAAACGATATCGCTTTCCAGCCTGGTCTCGCGACTTTGGATGAGCAAGAAAGACTGAAAATCGAGAAACTTGCCCAAGCTTTAGCAGAGCGACCAATCCTAAGGGTGAACGTGGAAGGCTCAGTGTCTGCACCTGAAGATAGCCACGCTTTAGCTGAACAACAAATACAGCAATCATTGTTGGTGAACAGTGGCATAGAAACACTTCCACAACCGTTTAGCGCAAGCCGCATTAGTGAATATTCTTCTCTAGTGGATGCTCTGGAAGAATTAGCTGAAAATCAACTGCAATTAGACATCGATGACGAGCGCGATAAGGTGGAGTCGCAACTGACAGAGAAAGCACAAAGTGCCGAAGTCTCAGATGAACAGATTGATACCGTGCTTCACATGGGCTTATATAACCAACTTGTCACTTCGACCAATATCGACAACAACAAGTTGAGCAACTTAGCCGCCAACAGGGCTAAAGCGGTTAAAGCCTATCTGGTAGAAGAACAAAGTATTAGCCCTGACCGTGTTTTCCTGCTCGATAGCAAAACGGATCTTCACACAGAAAAAAGTGGTGCAGAGCTCACTGTTACCGCCGAGTAATCTCCCCCAAAGCGCCTTCTTAGAAGGCGCTTTGTACTTATACCGTCATCAACACTCGAACAGCGAGCAGTATCAGCACGACACCTGACAAGCGGTCGATCAGCACCGCTTTAGAGCGCAACCTATCGATAATTAACGGGCTTGATAACAAGAATGTAATGAAGGTATACCACAAACCATCCACAACAAAAGGTGTAAAAACAATCACCGCTTTACTGCTAAGTTCATGTCCAACAGCGACAAACTGACTAAACAACGCAATAAAGAAAAAGGCAATTTTCGGGCTTAGCAGTGAAATTAGAAATCCTTCACGAGCAGATTGCCAAGCGCTCACGGTTTGCCCTGACTCCAATTTAGCAGCCACGCCACCTTTTGAACGCAGAGCGTTAACACCTAAATACGCTAAGTAGCCAGCCCCTGCATAGCTGATGGTTTTAAATAGCAGTGGCGATTGGTGCAATACGACAGCCAAGCCAATCAAAGTGATAAACGCATAGATACCGATGCCGAATGCATGAGCCCAAGCGGTTGCTAGCCCATTGCGACGCCCACCAGCGAGGCTATGCTTTGCGACCATAGCTAAACTTGGTCCTGGCGACATCGCACCTAATAAGCAGATAGTAAATAGTGATAGCCAAACTGTAATTGTCATTAGAATCCTCCTAAACAGACTCTAAAACTAATGATTTTTAGGTATTATTTGAAATCATATTTAGTCATCATAGTTATGATTTTAAATCATAACCAATAGAGTATTCTGATTGCAGCATAATTGAATACACAAGTTGACGAACCCATTGATGAGCCGGCTCATTATCGAACTTCGGATGCCAAAGAAGCCAATACTTATGTTTGGCAGTGTCGACAGGCAGTGGTTTGAAAACGACATCGACATGACTTTGCATATTTCGGGCAATGTGCTCAGGGACAACCATCAGGTAATTACTCATACATAACGATCGAAATGCAGCCGAAAAGAAAGGAACCTGAAGACCAATGTTTCGCTCTTTTCCCAACTTAACCAGTGCTTGATCTATGTACGAGTCTTTATCTCCGCCACCAGTCACTTTTATATGTGAATAGGCGAGTACATCATCCACACTGAGTGCTACCTGCTCAGCCAAAGGATGAGACTGTTTCATCACGCAAACTGGGTAGTCCTCACCAATCTGCATTGATGAGACACCATTTGGAGGTTCTGGAGACATGGTTGAGGCGAGCTGAATTTCAGAGTGTGCCAACTCGCTAAGTAATTTGGGTTGCCATAAACAATACTTAATAGAGATCTTTGGCGCCTGAGTTGATAGCGCTTCAACCATTTCCGGTAAAAGGTACTGTGCCACATAATCGCTAGAGGCAAAGGTAAACACTCCCTTCCACGCCGTCGGTTCAAACTCAGCTTCAATCATTAGTTCGTCCAGTTCCACAAACCAATGCTCAAGCTTTTTAAGTAAGTGCGTTGCTTTTGGAGTAGGGATGAGTTGATTGCCATCTCTTACCAGTAAGGGATCCGCAAAAATTTCACGCAGCTGACTGAGCTGACGACTTAATGCTGATTGAGTAACATTGAGTTTGATCGCGGCTTGACTCACATGGCACTCTTCTAACAATACTTTCAACGAACGGAGTAGGTTGAGATTCATCTGCGGCATCTGATCTTAGTGGTATTGAACAGCTCTTTTAAAACTGTGTGCGTCATCAAATGGCGTAATTGTGGATAGCTTTGCAGCTCATCTCGAATCGCATTGAGCTTAGCCATACTCTCAACTTCGACGTACAGCATCATATCCGTTTCACCACTAATGGCATGACACCATTTTACACCGGGGATCAGGTAAATCTTTTGAGCATAAAGCTCACATGAATGTAAGCTGGCTGAAGTATCAAACTTTAGGGCAAAGTAAGCACTCACATTGTTGCTGTTATCTGGCTTAGCAATTTGCGCGTGATAACCCAATATCACTTTATCGTGTTCAAGCTTCTTTATGCGTGACGTTACGGCTGAGCGCGAAAGATTCACTTCTCGAGCAATGTCACTTACCGACGCTCTCGCGTTTACTTCAAGTATCTCTATGATTTGTCTGTCAAATTTATCCATTGCTCTTTCCTGACTTTTAAACTTTCCAGTGTCTTGTTCGACAAGAAAACACACCCAAAAGTACTCAACTTATCTCGTTGATTAGTGGTTAATTTGACACAATTTCCGATTTCAGACTACTGAGAATTATCTGTGGACAACACTATGCATGAAGTTTCACCGTCAAAATGACGGAATTACTACTAAAAAACCATCACTTTGACATTAAAGCAAGGCGTTTTGTCAGATGCATCACATCACGGTTTTGAGTAATATTTTCGACATAATAACGATCCCTAAGTCATGTCTAAAAACTTGGGCATCACACTCAGGGAATGACAGCATGAATCAACTCAAACAAGAAATCACATTGCTATCCGGCATTGGTCAACTCTCGACCACATTAATGGGTACGGGTTTATTTATGATCCCCGCCATTGCAGCCGGTATCGCAGGGCATTTCTCACTTTGGGCCTGGTTGATTCTATTTATTGCTGTCTGCCCCGTTGCTTTAACTTTTGCGGCATTGGGAAAGAAATATCCTAATGCTGGTGGCACCGCTTATTTTGTACGTAAAGCGTATAACGCTCGTCTTGAACGCGCGGTTGCCTGGCTGTTTGTAAGCGTCATTCCTGTAGGCGTCCCCGCTGCTGTCGCATTAGCTGCGGGTTTTTTACAACCTTTGCTACCTGCTCCGATCAACAACCCAATACTGGCCCAATCGATCACTGTCGCGCTGCTTATCGGCGTAAATTTAGCGGGTACAAAATCCTCGGGCCGTTTACAAACGGTCATTGCACTCAGCATTTTTACCCTAGTGGCTGCGTTTTTTTGGTTTGGAGAAATCGGAACCAATGATATCGTGATGCCATCACTTACCTATGAATCAATCTGGTCAATCGGTGCAGCACTCGGCGTTATGTTCTGGTGCTTCGTTGGGATAGAAGCTTTCGCCCATATGGGAGAAGAATTTAAAAACCCTCAACGTGATTTCCCAATTGCGATCCTAGTCGGCTGCTTCGTCGCAGGAGCGACTTATTGGGCTTGTTCAGTGGTGATATTAAAATTTGGTGCTTATGGTACAGCGGAATTTGATAGTGCATCGATTCCATGGCTCAGTGATAAACTGTTTGGGGCCGGATTAAGTACCATCATTAGCATTATTGGTTTTTTTGCCTGCTTCGCCAGCATCAATCTTTATACCCAAAGCTTGTCTCGTATGGTGTGGGCTCAAGCGCGCGAGTATCGCCCACACAGCAAACTAGCTCAATTATCTAAACGTGGCGTGCCATCGAGTGCAACCTGGTTGGTGGGAGCAATACTGCTTGTGTCATGCATCGCTGGCCAATTATCGGGTATCGATCTTGAATTCTTTTTGAAGCTTGCAAACAGCGTATTTGTCCTGGTTTATCTACTGGCCATGTTTGCTGCATTTAAGCTGCTTCAAGGCTACGCAAAACTACTCTCTGTGGTCGCTTTGGTTCTTTGTACTGGTGTATTCATCTGCCTAGGCTGGTCAATGCTCTATGCGCTGACGATATTTGCTTTATTCTCCATTCGGTGGAAAAAAGAGATTAAAACACATTACCCAGTATGAGCATTACCCAGTACCCAAAAGGCGGGTTAACCCGCCTTATCTTATGAAGCCTTGCTCACCTCAAAACGTCCCACTAACTGATCAAGTCGCAGTAGTGAATTTTGCATTAACGTTGTGCGACGCGACAACTGAGAAGAAGCCTCCTGAAGTTTCGTCACCGTAGACTGAGCTTCATCCGCAGTTTGTCTATGTTCTTCACTGTTGCGGGCAATTTCCTGAATCAGAGTAAACAGACTCGTCACAGAAGTTTGAAGTTGTTCACTACGAGAAGATTCATCGACAACTTGACTACTATTTTCTACGTTAGTAATGCCTTCTTGCATATAACTCACAGCGCGTTCTGACTGTGTATGAAGCGCCGTCATCAATTCACCAATATTGTTCGCTGCCTGCGAGGTTTTGTTTGCAAGAACCCTGACTTCATCAGCAACAACCGAAAAGCCTCGGCCATGTTCTCCCGCTCGCGCAGCTTCAATTGCGGCATTTAGGGCCAGCAAGTTGGTTTGTGCCGTGATTTCAGTGATCACATCGACAATACTACCTATCTTCTGCATTTCATTGTTGACTTCATTAACCGTATGAGCGGAAGACTGCACAATACTTTTAATCTGCTGAGCGCTTTCTGCCGCTTTTTGATATTCAAGTTGAGCCGATTGAACCGTTTGCTGCATCAACTCATTCATTTCGGTTGCTGTATCATTAGCACTATTAATTTCTTGGCTTTGAACACCTGCAAGTGCGAGCATGTCGGTAATAGACGTCGCAGTCATGTCACTGCTGGTAAGCAAAATCTGGCTACGACGGAACATGGATTCAGAAACGTTCTTAACTTCTTTACTGGCAAAAACCAGCTCTTCAACAATGCCTTCCAAACTATCAATGAAGCTGTTGGTCCAACGACCTAAATCACCCGTTTCATCCGACTTAAATTTACTCGCGTCTAATCGGCGCGTCAGGTTGCCATCTCCTTCTGCTAATACTTGCATCACCTGAGTCATACTTTCGAGGTTTTTGGACATAGGTTTGGCGCTGAAGGTATGGAATAGTCCTATCGCAACCAACCCCATAAATAGCGACAACAAAAGAAATTGGTCTTTCGCTAATGGGAAGAATGCGTCAAGAACAAAAGGAACCAACATAGGGCCAAAGATACTCAAACTAAACTGCTGATTAAGCTTTTGCGCCACAGAGCGGTGACGGTAAACTTCTTCCAAGTCCGATTCACACATCATACCCCAACGATCTTTGGAGCCAGGTAGAGTAAAAGTGACCCCTTTACCAATCACTGGAATATGTCGATAGTCAGAATAACCCGGATAATCAATATAGAGGTTTTGACCATTTCTGATGGTCTCTCTTACCCCAGGATGCAGCTCATTCGTCGCTGGGTCATTAAACACGATTTCAAACTCAGTGTGACGGTGTACTTTTACCACTCCCCACTTGGTGTGTACGCCATCTTTAAGATTCTCGCCATGAGAAAAATGGTTGTCTTCAAATCGTGAGCGGGATAATGCGACGCCTGGCTGAATAGAAGAATCGAAATTAGATTCAACCATAAACAAGTAGTTATCACCAGATTCGCTGTAAATATGACCAGCTTCGCGTTGGATCAAGTCACCAATCACATCATTAGGTACCCGTCCACATAAGCATCCCTTAGATCCATCATCCAATTCCAGCGGTTGATAGAACATCAAGGTAACTTCGTCATGGAAATGTGAACTTGAAGGTCCAATCGCTAATGTCACACTATCTCGATACGGTCCATGCAGAAAAGGCTGGGTTAATCCCTGCTGCAAAGCTTGTGATGAAACGACCTTCTTACCTCTTTGATGAGAGTAGGAAGACTCGATGATTTCTCCCTGTGCGGAGACAACAAATAACTCAGAAAGATCAGAACTGCGTTGTAGCAATCGGTTTAATGTGTCGTGGTATTCATGTTTAGATTTGGTTGCTACGTATATCGAAGCATCGTGCAAAAATGACCATTGATTTTCAGTCCATGTCGTTAGTAGCTTTACTCGTGTGTTCGCAATATTCTCAAATGTTTGTTCTAACGACGCTTTTCGTTTTCGGTTAAACCAGCACGCTTTGCGCATCGCCAATTTACCAGTAGTACCAAGCCAAGGCAGCCACCTTTGTTCCTCAGGTGTTAAATGCATAAAATTTCCTTATTTAGATCTTATTATGAGGAAACTTTTGCAAACTGCGTTCCAAAACCGAGACAAAAATACATTGTTCTGTATTTTTATAGAATTACAATCAGCTTAACTATAACAATAAAAATCAACCAGTTGATATTACTTCCAAAAACCAACACACATACATTAGAAATCCCTAATTAGGGTAGATAATTTTTCACCCTCACCATCATGGTGCAAAAAAAAAGGGCTTGCAGAAGCAAACCCTCAATACTAATAAGTCATTACTTACTGATTTCAATCAGAGATTTACCAATTAACCATTCGATCTGTTTCGCGCTATCAGCACCCAATTTCTCTTCTCCCAACTTGTACAAACGCAATACGCCATTGTAAGAGAATTCTTCTGCACGATCGGCTGCCACACTGTGGTGGAAAAATAGACGTAGGATTGCCAAAAATTCTGCGCTTTCCAACCCCTTAATCCATGAGTTCGCAAACGCCTCTACATCATGAGCAAAATCTAAATGCGCGATAAATAAATCGAAAATACGGCCATCCAAAGCAAGTACAAAATCTGTTTTCTTAGGGAAGTGGTGGCTAATCCCTGTCCGTGATACTCCCGTTTGCTGGCTTAATGTCGTGTAAGACATTTTGTCGTAACCTAACCTCAATAGCTGATCAACGACAGCATCCATGATGGTTTTAATGGTAACTTCAGTATCTTCTTTACTACGCTTTGGCATATTTTGGCTCTTTGTGTACAAATTCATAAAATACAATGAGATAAATGCTAATCAGCATTACTACATCTCAATAATTCAATCGTGCAACCGCTAAAGCATTCAGCGAATCAATGAATTGAAATATAACTAAACGTCAAACGGTAAAATAATCCATATAATATGTTCATTTCTGTTAGAGAATAATCTAACAAACCGCTAGCTATGACAATGCGTAGGGAGCTAAGATGACAAAAAAATGGCACTACAACGTCTTATTTTCGACGGTTATCACACTAGGCACCAAGCCATTAGTTTTAGCTATATAAATAGTGATTCATACCTATAGTGCAATCTATCGAATAGGCATCTCGGTTTTGTCTGGCGCAGCTATGAATAGAGAGTTAGAATATCCCTAAACTTTGTAAGAGGATTATGAGATGAGTGACGAAAGCTGTGAAGTAAATGAAGTGTGCGAAGCTTGTGGTTGTTCAGCCGAAATGGGGTTCTTCATCAAAGAAGGCGATGAGGTTGCTGAAGTAACCATCTATGCAAACAATAAAGATCAACTCCAAGGTGAGCTGGACAAGTATGTTGCTCTCGCTAAAGAAGTTTGTGCCGCGGTTGAGTTTGAGTCAACACCTATTGAAGAAGACACAACTGAGCTAAACGCTCGCTTTAAGTTTGAAGTTAGCGCAGAGAAACTGATTTTTGAACTTAAATCTCGCTCATTGATGCGATAAGTTCACTGCTTATTTTTATGATTCTTAAAACGAGCTCTCATGAGCTCGTTTTTTATTTTAGCTTACCGTGCTATTGCCGATACTATAACTATTCACGTGGCGTATTTCCTTAACGGGAACGCGATACCTATTAATTGTAAAGCTTAGGACCTTACCCATGCGTAAGTTTTGTTGGTGGTTTGTTGTCGCAGTGTTTTCGATGCCGCTATATTCTGCGCCACTTGACCAGTATCGTATTCTTAATCATCTAGATAACTACGGTAATTTAGACCTGAGAAATAAACCTTATACCAGTTTACCGGAAGGATTGGAGGTGAAGGGAAACCTTAATATCGCCAAAACTTCAATCAAGTCGCTGCCTAAAGGGCTAACAGTGCAGGGCAGCTTAGACGCATCAAACAGTCAGTTAGAGAGAATTCAGAGAGGAACAAACATTCGGGGTTATGCGAACTTTCTTGGCTCACAAATCAGAAACTGGCCAGCAAGAGTGCAAGTGGGAGGTTACCTAAACTTCACCGATACTCCTCTTGAAAAACTACCACCAAGATTAATCGTCAAAGGTGATTTAAGTGTTGCTCGCACGCTTCTCAAAGAACTACCAGAAGGTATCGTCATCGAAGGAAGTCTTTATATTGGCGGCTCTAAAATCGTCACCTTTCCCGATACGATGACAGTGAAAGGCAATATTTATCTCGGTGGAAATATTATTACCAAATGGCCCACTAATTTAACCTTAGGTGGTGCAGTTGCGCGTTAATTGCATCTATCGGCCTCAACACGGACAAAGCCTCCTAAAGAAATAGAGAAGCTCAATGCTTCTCTATTTTCGATCAGTATGTCTATTACTGATTACGTACCGGATTGGCATAGCTATCTAGCAGGAAAGGGTGAGCTCCCTCAGGTAGTTGAGCCAATTTATTATCCAACTTAGCTTTCACCGCAGGCGTAATATCCGTGTCTTCGACACCGGCTGCCAGCAAGTTCATCGGGAACAACTTGTAATTATCATGGATCTGACGGTCAATCTCTTTAGCCAACGCTTCAGGCGTTTCGTAACTATCAGTGATCACATCACCAAACGACACCTGTACTCGACCTTTTTCACCAATGATCCCTTGGATGATGCTTTCAATATCTTCAAACTCACCTTTTTCGTATTTGCCATGCGTTGCTTTTTCAAATAGCTCACGAGCTTTAGCAATATCACAAGGATCGTTCTCATAAGAGATGGATACTGGGACAATTCTCAGAGATTTAATGTACTCAGAAAACTCAATTTTCTGCTTGCGACCTTCCACATTAAACATTTTTAAAATCGCAGGATCAGTAAAATCATTACCATCTTTAGCTCGACCTTCTTTCTGTGCAATCCAAATAGAATGACCTGTATCTAATGAGTGCTTAATGTAAGAAGAAAGGGTTCCCAACGCTTTCATCATTTCACGAGGCGCTTTCGCCGAACGTTTGACAATAAAGCTTTTATTAAGACGCATCAGCTCAGTGGCACAAGGCTTCTTGAGTAAATTGTCGCCAATCGCAATGCGCACGGTACGGTGACCAGATTTAAACAATCCGTAATTAACCAGTGCCGGATCCATCGCAATATCGCGGTGGTTTGATACAAATAGATAAGCTGTATTTTTGTCTAATTTATCTAGACCTGTATAAGTCACACCTTTTGTTGTGTGATCTAGAGTCTGCTCTAAGTATTTTTTCACTTCTAGTTGGATTTTCTCAACTGAAGTAAGCTTGGCCCACTTAAACTTTAGGTAAGCTTTTACGAACGGGCCCATCATCGACTTTAACCATGAAGGTTGACGCTCGAAACGATGCTCCAGTATCGCGGTGATAAACTCTTCATCGTTAATCAAACGGTCGATAGCCGCTGGAATTTCGTCATCATTATAGGGACGAATCTCTTGATATGGGTCAGTTGTTGAAGTCATATTCTCGTACATCAGATAAAAAACTGGCTTATTCTACGCATACTCGAGGTGAGCCGCAGCTAACATAAGCACATAAATTACAAGGTCAGACCAGAACAGCATAAATTCGTTCTAAGGTCTATGCCCCTTTGCGATGACTTTTCAGTTGATTATCCCAAGTGACTTCAAGATACAGCTCTGAATCCTGCACCTTGAAGTCACTTAGGTATAACGTTAATCTTAGCGCCCTTAATTTAATGAGGCTTTGTATGAACTACGCCATTCAATCTGAAACCTTCTTATTTCCTTATTTAGAAGTGACTCCCCGTAAGCGTGCGTCTAAACATAGCTTAGTCAAGGTAGAGCGCGGTCTTGCATTATTCAAACTCGGTAAACAAGAGTATGCCGTTGAAGCGGGCCAAGCGATCTGGATTCCGATTGAATGCTTAAGCTCACTAAGTTTCTTCCCGAATACGGAAATCACACGAGTCGATTTCTCGGTTCGTTTGCGCGATCAGTTTCCTCATCAAGCAGGATTTGTCACGCTATCCAACTTAAGCTTAGCTCTGCTTGCTCGCCTGCAACAAAGTCAACAAGGTGATGCAGTCTACCCCCATTTGTTGCAAGTACTAAAAGATGAAGTGAAAAACTTTGAACCCAAACTGATTGAAAGTGCTTTAACTAAAAAACTGGCTGGTTGGAAGCCCGTTCAACCGCAAACTGTGCATAAAGAGATCCACTTGGTGCTATTGATTAGAGAAGCAATGAAACGCAAGTTATCTGGAGCAAAGATACAAACTATTGCTGAAGAGCTTTTCTCTAATGATCAGCAGCAGTTCAAGCAAATGTGCCAACTCATTTTGGGCCGAACCTTATAAAAATAGCCTGTAGATATACTCTGACAGGCTATTTTCAACAAGAATACCTCGGACAAGACTCGACGTTAGTCGACCACCTCAATATCTGTTTCGGGTACGCAACAACAAGCAAGTACCATCCCCATATTTCGCTCATGCTCTTGCAGAGCTGGCACGTCTGGCTGGTGAACTTGGCCTGACTCGACTCTTACTTTACAAGAGCCACAGAAACCTGCGCGACAGCTATTAGCGATAGGTATACCCGCAGCTTCAGCCTGTTCAAGTAAGGTCAACTGGTTGTTACCCTCGAACAGATTACCGTTGACGCTCAATTGCAGTGTTTTGATTTCCTTCACTGTATGTTGAACAACACCAAACGCTTCCTGATGATAAGCACTTTCTTTGACACCTTGCTTCAAAAGCAAGTTCTTGGCCTTTTGCATAAAACCATCAGGACCACAAACAAACACTTGACGCTGCGCCACATCTTTCACCTGTTTAATATGGGACAGAGACAAACGCCCTTTCAGGCCAAACCATTCAACTGTGGGCTGTGTTAACGATATAAACACTTTTAACTCAGGGTGAGCCAGATTAAGTTGCTCCAGCTCTGCCCGATAAGGAATATCCTCAATGGTGCGGCACTGGTGGTAGAACACCACATCACGCATCTGCTTACTGTCAGCAAGGTAACGCAACATAGATAACATAGGAGTCACACCACTTCCGGCAGACAATAGCAATAGTGGCTGGTTATGGTGATCTGCTGTTAGATGAAAGCTCCCCTCAGGCGTCTGAGCGGTTAATGTATCCCCGACTTGTAGATTATCGACCAGCCAGTTTGACACTCGGCCACCATCAACACGTTTGACTGAAATCGCTAATCGTCCTGGGCGAGAAGGGCTAGAAGAAAGCGTATATAAACGGCCGACATTTTCACCATCAACCTCAATTTCGATCGGTAGATGCTGACCAGGTTGATAACTTGGAATAGCGCCGTGCTCGGGCTCTAACCAGAATGTCACGAAATCTCGTGCAACGTCTTCACGCTCCACGCAAGTCATTTGATAATGGGTTTTACCGAGATCGGGATAGTATTCTTTTTCTTTGTATTCAAGAATTTCCACTTGGTCACCAGCGTGAATCATCCCTTCATTTTTCGCAACCAGATTCTGGCCAAAGAACACACCGCCACGTTCATTCGCCCGGAACTGAGACAATGTACGCAAAGGCTCTTTAGTTGGACGGTAATCCCCTTTTTCCAGATCGACCGTCGTCATAATGCAGCGTTCACACGGCTTGAGAGCTTCAAATTCTACTTCACCGATACGGATTCGCTTCCAGCCATCTTCAGCAAATGGCTCAGTGCCCGAGACCACTAAGTTAGTGCGGAACTGATCCATACTGTGTTTTTCCGGGCTACGACGATTCAGCTCATCTAAAGACGCCTGACTAATAATCAACAGCGGATAGCCATCAGCAAAACTAACATTGTGACCAAACTTTTCACGCACTCGATTAGATTGCTCGCCAGTAAACAACAGCTCAACTCGTTGCCCCATGGCTTCACTGAACCAATCATCGGCTTCATCCGTTGTGGTGTAAGCAATGAAATTGTCTTTCCACACCTGTGCAGGTGCCTCCTGCATTTTGAAATCCGCATAACGAATAGTGAGTGGTTGCTTACCTTGCGCGGTAAAAATCAAACCATCAGGCGTTAACGTCGATTGAATCTTTACCATCTGCGGGTATTTACGGGCCGTCACCATACTCCCGTCCGCTAATGCCAGCATAAATCGGCGATCAAACATCAACCCCTGCTTTTCAACCCAAGCATTTGATAGAGATAAACCTCCGACTGATTTCACCGGATAAACATTTACTTGAGAAAGTACAGCAGATGACATGGCACACATCCTTAGGCGCTAGTTAGAATAGTAAGATTGAGAATAATTAAGCCACGAGCAAACTATCGAAACAAGCAGAAAAACAAATAAAAAGATGAAATGAGAAGCCAATTACTCTATCATCCTGTCGCCTAAACGGAAGCGTTTGCGTCATGCAAAACCTCTGTTTAGGCTCCAATCATTCAACGACTTCATGGTGGGAGCATTTCATGACAAAACTTACGATCACTCGTCCTGACGACTGGCACGTTCACCTTCGCGATGGCGAAGTACTCGCAGATACAGTACGTGACATCAGCCGCTACAACGGACGCGCGCTAATCATGCCAAATACCGTCCCACCCGTGACAAATACCGAAATGGCGCTGGCATACCGTGAGCGTATCATGGCTCAAAATCCACAAACGAACTTCCAGCCATTAATGTCTCTTTACTTGACTGACAACACCACTGCCGAAGACATTCGTGAAGCGAAAGCCTCTGGTGCTGTTGTTGCCGCTAAACTATACCCAGCAGGTGCAACAACCAACTCAGACTCTGGTGTCACCAACGCAAAGAACATTTACCCAGTTCTACAAGCAATGCAAGAAGAAGGCATGCTGCTATTGGTTCACGGCGAAGTAACGACTAACGAAATTGACATTTTCGACCGTGAAAAAACCTTCTTAGACACCGTTCTTGCACCGATCGTTAATGATTTTCCGGAACTAAAAATCGTTTTAGAGCACATCACCACGGCAGAAGCGGTAACATTTGTGAAGAACGCTTCAGACAACGTAGCAGCGACAATCACAGCGCACCACTTGCTATTTAACCGCAACCACATGTTGGTTGGTGGCATTCGCCCTCACCTGTTCTGTTTACCAATTCTAAAACGTGCAACACACCAACACGCGCTTGTTGCAGCAGCAACCTCTGGCAATAAGAAGTTCTTCTTAGGTACAGATTCAGCACCACACGCTAAAGGCATGAAAGAAGCGGCTTGTGGCTGTGCGGGTTCATACACGGCGCATGCCGCACTTGAGCTATACGCAGAAGTATTCGAGCAAGAAGGTAAACTGGAACATCTGGAAGCGTTTGCCAGCCACAATGGTCCAGACTTCTACGGCCTACCGCGTAACACAGATACAGTAACGCTTGAAAAAGAGTCATGGGATGTACCAGCAACGATGCCTTTCGGCTCTCAAACGGTTGTTCCGATTCGCGCTGGTGAATCCATTCAATGGCAAGTGAAGTAATCGATACCGCTTCACAGCAAGGTAAGTAGTCACTTACCAACCAATTTCAATAGGCGGACACTCCCGCCTATTTTTTGTCTCAAATTCTATTAAAAAAGCGCCTTTGATGACTCAAAGGCGCTATTACTCATTCCTATAGGGGAAAGAATGAATTAGCTTAAATCAATGCCTTTACTACCGAAGAAGTAAGTGGTTAAAAAGCCGACAATGTAAGAGATAATCAAACCTGTAACGAACACCAACATACCAGTGAAAATACCGTGATGAGACGTCATCAAAGGAATCGCAACAATACCGGATGGCCCAAATACTGTATTCAAGCCCACAGGTAAACCAAGGTAAGAAACCAGACCGATAAAGAAACCACCCGCTGCACCACCAATACACGCCGTCACAAATGGTTTAACACGAGGCAGAGTTACACCATAGATCAATGGTTCACCGATACCTAAAATCCCAGGAATGATTGCACCTTTAATTTGTGTTCGCAGAACAGCTTCTTTCTTCGCTCTAAAGTAAAGCGCCAGAGCGGCACCGACTTGACCGCCACCAGCCATTGCCAGAATAGGGAACAGAGAGTTAAAACCTTGTGCTTCCATCAGCGCAAAATAAACCGGTACAAAGCCCTGATGAATACCAAATACAACCGAAATCAGGAACAAGCCAGCCAAAATTGCTGCACCCAATGGGTTATCGTTCAGGTTGAGGAATAACCAAGACATACCTTTAAATAGCTCGCCACCAATAGGCATGATAACCACAAAAGTCACAACGCCCATAATCAACAAGGTAACGACTGAAGTCAGAATCATATCCAAATCATCAGGCATATAGCGACGCACTCTACGTTCGACTTGTGCACCAATAATCGCAGCCAAAAGCACCCCGATAATGTTGCCTCGCGGATCAATAGTGTAGCCAAAGAACTCGCTCATTCCTGAGTAAATACCAGAGGTGGCTTCCGGGTTATAACCCAACACAAACAGCGAAGCGAGAATCGCACCGTTGACACCAGAACCACCAAATGCCTGTTGAGCGTTGTAGCCGATCAGAATACTCAGGAAGGCAAACAGGCCTTTACCAAATACTTTCATGTAAGCAACCAAATCAACCATAAACTGGCTTGGTTCCTGACCGATGACAAACATTTGCTCCAGCAGTGTCGCAAAACCCAGCAACAAACCTGCCGCGATAAAACCAGGGATCAGCGGAGTAAAAATGGTAGCAAACTTGCTTAAAAAACGTTGAACTGCGCTGGTCTGTTTACTCTTAACTTGTTTTTTTTGTTCTGCGGCAACGGAGGAAAGATCTTGTGATGGAGCCTCTTCGCTATCACCACCTACGATGCTGTCAATTAACTGATTCATCAAATCCGCTGCCTGTTGAGCTTTACCCGGACCAAGAATGATCTGGAATTGCTCATCACTTTCAACAACACCCAGAACGCCGGGAATTTGCTTAATCGTTGCTTGCTCTGCCATGGTGTTATTTGCCAGAGTTAAACGTAGGCGGGTCATACAGTTGCCGCACTTACTGACATTACTGCTACCACCAACCGCAGACAAAATCTGCGAAATCATAGTTTGGGTTATCTTTGCCATAACGTTATCCTTAATCAGCAGAGAATATTATTTATCGTTAAGTGCAGCGCGAATAAAACCGTTATGCTGCTGAAGTTTCGCTTTCGCCTGTTCGGCGTCCAGCCCAGAAAGAATCATCAATATTGCTGTTTTACAGTGGCGGTCGCAGGCGTTAAGCGCCAGCTCTGCTTCTTCAGGCGAAGCATCTGTCGCTTCTACAACAATGTTGGTTTGACGCTGGATTAACTTGGCGTTCGTCGCTTCGACATCCACCATCAAGTTACCGAACACTTTTCCACTGCGGATCATCGCCCCAGTAGTCAGCATGTTGAGAACCAGTTTCTGTGCCGTACCCGCTTTCATACGCGATGAACCCGTCACCACTTCAGGACCAACAACAGGGAGAATGGCGATTTGTGAGGCATCAGCCATTGGGCATGCAGGATTACAGGCAACAGAAACCGTTGTGGCACCAACTTGAGTCGCGTATTCCAATCCACCTAATACATAAGGGGTACGGCCACTCGCTGCAATACCAACCACAACATCTTTAGATGTCAGGCTCAGGCTCTGTAGATCGCTTTGAGCCAATTCACGATTATCTTCGGCATTCTCAACCGCTTTCAGTATTGCCTTATGACCACCAGCAATTAAACCCACCACCAAATCCGGAGAACTGCCGTAAGTCGGCGGACACTCACTGGCATCTAAAATACCTAAACGCCCTGAAGTACCTGCACCCATATAAATCAAACGCCCACCCTGTGCGAATGCATCCGTAATGGCATCCACTGCCTGAGCGATTTGAGGGAGTACCGCTTCAACCGCGAGAGCGACCTTCTGATCTTCAGAGTTAATCACCTTCAGCATTTCAGTTGTGGAAAGCGTGTCTATTTCTGCACTAGCAGGATTGCGGCTTTCTGTGGTTAATCGACTTAAATCAATCTTCATTTCTAAATTTCTCGCCCTGTTTCATTGAGTGCGATTCTATGGAATAAAATATTCCATTTAGGTGACAAAAATCACAATTAAGGTTATTCTTTGACCGCTATAAATATGGAATAATTCGCTTTTAAAAAGTTTACCCCGATAGATAATATCGAATTTATTTAAATTATTTCAATAAATTAAACATAAAATAAAATTATTTCTCATTTGGAATAATTTATTCTAAAACTGGAAAATTAATTAATGACGGTGACCAACAAGATTCTTGCCCGACGCACCCAGTTATCACAAAGTGGCCGACGGGTCGCCGACTGGATTATGGAAAATGCAGCTCGGGCAGCGTATATGACCAGTCAGGAGCTCGCCAGTGAAGCTCAGGTCAGTCAATCGACAATAGTGAAATTTACCCAACGTTTAGGTTTTAAAGGCTACAGCGAATTTAAACTGGCGCTATCGGAAGACATTGGCCGAAAACAAGCCATAGAATCTGCACCATTGCACAGCGGTATTTTTGCCGATGACCCTATCGCCGTCATCGCGCAAAAACTGATCAAAGCCAAAACGGAAGCGATGTTTCAAACCACTAACGCTTTGTCATTTGATGAGTGCAATCAGGCAGTACAATGGTTAAATGAAGCCAGAACGGTACAAATAGTCGGAATCGGTGGTTCAGCCCTAACCGCTAAAGATCTCGGCTATAAGTTACTGAAACTGGGCATTACAGCTCTGACAGAGCAAGACAGTCACGTCCAAATCGCAGTAGCCAGAACGCTAACCGAACGTGATGTGCAGATATCCATTTCATTTTCAGGCGAGAGAAAAGAGATACTGGTCGCGGCAGAAGCGGCCAAGGAACAAGGGGCAAAAGTGATTGCTTTGAGTTCGCCCAACAAAAGCCGTTTACGACACATCGCCGACATGACATTTGATACTATTGCCGACGAAGTAGAGAACCGCAGTTCATCGATCGCTTCACGCAGTGCACAGAACGTTATCACCGACCTGTTGTTTATCTCTCTTGTTCAGCTACGAGATGAATCTGCACGGCAGATGATCAGCGATATCTCTTACGATATTCGTCAGATACTTTAAGGGCTGATTAGGGAACTAATCGTCTTTTTGTTCACACTCAGATATTGCGAACTTAATCTGCTCAGAGTCAAAACCTCTCTGAGCTAAAAAGGCGTAAGCTTTCGAGCGTTGTTTAAAATCAGATAAGTCGTAGTCTTTTTTCTGAAGGGCTTCTAAACACGAAGTATAAAAATCAATGGTCTCTTCCATCGCCAGCTTTTCAGCCAGTTCATTAATCCCGCTGGTATCCACCTGTTTAGCTTGCAACGTCGCTTTAATTGCTTTTAACCCTTTGCCCTTACGAGCCATTTTTATCAGCTCTTTTTCCACATCTGTCTTTTCAGCTTTGAGCTGAATATTGGTTTTCAGGTTGGAATAATCTGCATGTTGCTTAATAGCCAGATCGGCCTGGGACTGAGTGAATCCGCGCTTAGTGAGTCGCGTCACCAGTTTCTCTTTGGTGTTGTTACCGAAAGCCTGATAGTAGCTGTTAACGTAGTTAATCAGAATCTCCAGCTCATCGATGTGACGCTCCGCTTTAAAGGCATTGATGCGGCTGGCAATTACCTTTCTATCCAGCCCTTTTTTTTGCAATGTTTGCTGAATATAGCCAGATCCATAGTCACCAAAATACGCCTTTTCGATGAAGTCATCGGCAAAGTCGGTATCACTTTTCACGTAGTTGTATTGTTTGAGCTTTTCGATTGCCTGATCGATCCATTCCACCACGTCCGTTTTACGTGCTAAACGGGTTCTGAGTTCAGCTTCGGTTAAGAAAAACGCCTGATTGCTTTCAAACACATGCCACTTTGCACTGCGATAGACAGTATCAAAGTCCTTTGCTTTTCGTATTTGATATTTAGGTTTGTTTTCGTCGTCTATCATGAGCCCATAATGCAATTTTGCGAAATATACGCAAACTAACATTTTGCAGCTATGCCGTCACACTAAACTATCGAGAAGGTTTAAGACAGTGCCACCGATTTAACCAGAGCCCAGACTTTCAAACCTTCGAACAGATTTAGTTCATAGAGCGATTTAAGGGTAATTTTAGACAGTAAACGCTGATGATTTTCCAGTTCAAGAACCACGAGAGCCTGACCATCTTCAGATAAGGTACTTTGAATATCGATAATAGTGGCAGGGAAACGGTTTAACACGGTTGAAAACTTCGGTTCTTCAAGTGATAAACCCACATCGGAAGCAAGAATGCGACAGCGATATTTTACGCCATGATCGGCAATATAACCGACAGCCCAAATAGAGAGACCATCACAGTCAAGTTCCGTCATCTGATTGTCATGCATGGCAACCACTTTTGTATCGAACACGCTACCAATTTCATCACCAAACAGCGCGTCAAATTGAGGGTCTGACATGATGATATGCGCTTCACCGCTCGCAATGATGGATCCTTTGTCGAACAACACAATATGATCCGCTAAACGAGCTAATTCTTGCATTGAGTGCGTCACATACAAAATCGGAAGATCCAGTTCGCGATGCAGTCGCTCAAGGTAAGGGAGAAACTCCTGTTTTCTTGGTTGATCAAGTGCGGACAACGGCTCATCCATCAACAGTAATTTAGGACTGGTCAGCAAAGCACGAGCAATCGCAACACGTTGCTTTTCCCCACCCGACAATTGAGCCGGATAACGTTTTAACAGCGGTTGAATACCTAAGAGATTGATCATTTCTTCGGCTTTCACATGCCGTTTACTCGCTGCGATGCGTTTCGCCCCAAATTGCAGGTTCGCTTCCACAGTAAGGTGAGGGAAAAGTCCCGGCTCCTGAAATACATAACCCAAATCGCGTTTATAGGTAGGAAGAAACACCTTAGACTGGCTGCTTTGCCACACCTCCCCCGCAACCGAAACTTCACCTTGTTCCAGCTTCGCCAACCCGGCGATCGCTCGTAAGCAGGTGGTTTTGCCACAGCCGGAATGACCAAAGAAAACCGTAATACCACGAGCAGGAAGAGACAGATCCGCGTCTAAACTAAAATCATCATAACGAATACTGAGTTGTGCGGTAATTTGCGACATAACCGGTTACCCCAAACGTTGTTGATGTTTTTGATTTAGCCAGTGGATCAAAAGCAAAGCGACAAACGAGAAGGCCACCAGCCCGCCAGATAAAACATGAGCGTTGAGGTATTCCAGTGCTTCAACATTGTTATAAATTTCTACCGACATAACGCGAGTCTGACCCGGTATGTTGCCACCGATCATCAACACCACACCAAACTCACCCAGAGTATGACAAAACCCCATAATTGCGGCAGAAAACACCCCCGGCCAAGCAAGAGGTAAAGTCACGTTAAAAAAGGTATCTATCGGTGAAGCCCGAAGTGTTGCTGCCACTTCCATTGGCCTGCGACCAATTGCCATAAAAGCATTTTTTAGCGGCTGAATGACAAAAGGGAACGAATGCAAAGTGCAGGCAATAGCAATGCCTGTAAAAGTAAAAGGAAGCTGAGAAATACCCAGTTGATCTAACGTTCTTCCTACCCATCCCATTGGGCCCAACAATAACAATAAGTAAAAGCCAAGAACGGTAGGAGGAAGCACCAATGGCAGAAGTAACACCGCTTCTACCACACCTTTAATTTTTGACCGAGAGTGACAAAGCCACCAAGCGATAGGAACGCCAATCAGCAGCAATGTCACCATAACGACAAACGCCAATTTGAGAGTTGTTGTGATAACGACAGTATCAACGACCAACATAACACTTCCCTCACTCAGTTACTGTAAGTAACCGAAGCTAGCCACGATTTTCTGAGCGCGAGCTGTGGAGTAATACGCCAAAAACGCTTTTATCGCTGCATTATCGACGCCTGATTTCAGTGTAACGGCGGCTTGCTCTATCGGAGCATAATCGGTCACCGGCACTTCCCAGACAGAGCCTCCAATATACTGCCCGTTTTTAAACACTTGAGATTTCGCCACCATCCCCAACTGAGCATTGCTAGTCACCAGAAATTGATAAGTTGGATTTAATCCCTTACCCATGACTATTTTGGGTGTCATGCTGTCCCACAATTCCATTTTTGTCAGAGCTTGCTGAGCGGCGAGGCCATAAGGTGCAAGCTTCGGATCGGCAATTGCAAAGTGATTGTAATCGCCCAGTAGCATGTGCTGTTTAACATCATAATCAGCCGTTTTAGACCACAGTACTAACAAGCCTTTGGCATAAATAAACTGATCGAAACCGAATCCTTCATCAACTAATTTAGTCGGGCGTTTGGTGTCTGCGGCAAGAAACAAATCAAACGGAGCACCATTGATAATCTGCGCGTAAAGTTGCCCGGTAGAACCCGTGCTGACAGCGAGGTGAAAACCTGATACTTGCGCGAAATCTTCCACCAAAACTTGTACCGGTCCGTAAAAATTATTTGCTACCGCTATGGTGGCGTCTTCTGCATAAGAACCAAACGAAGCTATGATGAAACCAACAACGACAGCAAAACGATAGAATCCTTTCATAGTGCTTCCTTACCTTTCAAGGATTTGCCTTTAATAAACGTGGAGCAATTGGCTTATCCACTGTTTTTGCAGATATTGACGCGCACGCTGTTCATGCTTGCGTTGCAAAAATGGGTAAGCTTCTTCGAAGCTGGCCGTCCTAGCCGCTTTGTGCTGATGAACTCGAACCAGATGAAAACCCAGCTCTGTTTCTATCACTTCACTTACATCCCCTTTTTCTAAATCAATCAAGCATGCCGCGATTTGTGGGTATAGTTTGGTTTCTTCGCACCAGCCTAAATATCCATTCGACATCGCGCTTGGGCATTCAGAATATTTGAGTGCCAGCGTCCCAAATGCAGTGTACTCACACTGATCTTTCACATCATGGATTCGGCGCCATGCCTCATCTCGGTGGTTTTCTGAAAACTCATCATTCACAGTGATCAATATTTGACTCATTTCCCATACGTCACTACGGGAGAACTCATGCTGATGGGTTTTGTAATATTCCAGAGCCTGCTTCTCATCCAAAGCTGGAAACTCTTTGGATACCAACTCCATCACTTTGTCGCTCTTGAGTTCATCAGCCAGCACTAACTTCAGCTCCACAGGCGTTATATTCTGACCTTTCATTGTTGCATCAAATTCTGCACGCGAAGGGAAACCTTCGACCAGTTTATGGAATGCTTCATCCACTTCCTTTGGCGATACAGAAACCGATGTCGCTTCTGCACTACCTAAAATTGCTGACTGAACCCGATACAAACGTTCAACCTGTTCATCCACTTTTACCCTTTGCATACTAGAGAGCCACTCTGGGTTAAGCTTGAACATATCTGTGGCGATTTTTGCGGTTAAATAATTTCTTTTATAAGCTTCCATGCTTCTCTCCTGAACTTAAATCGCAGGCTCTAATCTGGTGGAATCCAATGTCACCCTATGCTCTCCAAACATCACTTCATAACTGAGCGTGCCATCTTCCAGATCTCGGTAAACCCGGTGAACTTCAATTACATCACCCTTGCTCGCCAGCGGTTCTCCGAACATTTTCAGGCTACAGGTAAGCCTGGCTTTATCCATTGAACGAAACAGGCATGGCACCCAATCCAGAGTTGCATCAATCACTTCACTGTCTCGGACACCGACCACACGGTTGTGCTCAGGAATAAAGACCTGATAAATAATTTGCGTTTGTAAGAAGTACCCATAGGTTCGAACAATACCAATACTGCCCGCTTCCACCAGTAACTCACCTTTTTCAAGCTGGTGAAAACTGCCGTCGTTACGAATGTTACGTACAATTCTGACTTCACTGCCGGGAGCAAAACGTACCGTATCCGAAATATTTTCCATATCCATTGACTCCCTGTAGCTTCGATTAACACCCTTTAATGCTTGTCGCTGCAATCGGCAGCACAACCCGAACAGCCACCACCACTGAGCATGGGTTCATTACCCAAGCGAATCTGCTTGTAGGCTGTATTCAGAGACTTTTGATAAGTGGCGTAATCCGCATTGGGTTTGCACGACAATAATTTCTGAAACAGGCGTAACAGAGGAATATGCTTGCGCTGAACCAACTCCTCTTCGTACTCAACAGCGAAAAAATCCAAGAAATCCTCCGCAGTTTCTAACCCAGAAAGTTGCTCCATAAAGTCAATATTTTGAATGGTTTCCATGCTTCTCTCCGTATTCATATCGCCACTTGCTGGTACTGCATGACAAAGCCTAATAAATCATCTGTTGTCGGCACGGCTTTTCTTACCTCAGCCCAGACTCGAAGCTGTTGACGAATGTCCTGACACTGTTCCGTCGTCAACACAAAGCCTAAATCTCGATATATCTGCATAATGGCATTCACACCGGAATGTTTACCTAAAACAAACTGATGCTCCCTGCCAATCAGTGACGGAGAAAAACCCTGATAGTTATTGATATCTTTCAATAGACCATCAACATGGATACCGGATTCATGAGTGAACACGACATCTCCAGTAATCGCTTTTTGCGCCGTTTGTGGGCGTCCGGAAGCGAGGTGAACATAGTTACAAATGTTTGGCAGTTGGCGTAAATCGATATTGGTTGGCGACTGCTGAAGTACCGTCAGCGCCACTGCAATTTCTTCCAACGCTGCGTTACCTGCTCGCTCTCCCAAGCCATTCACTGTGGTGTTAATAGACGCAGCACCGGCTCGAATGGCAGCTAACGAATTTGCCGTCGCTAAACCTAAGTCGTTATGCGCATGCATTTCAATTTCTAAATCTGTATGTGCATGTAACTGGCTAATGGCGTGATAGGTTGAAAACGGGTCTAAAATGCCGTTGGTATCCGCAAAGCGCAGACGTTTCGCTCCACACTGCTCGGCCACTTCTGCAACACGGTACAGCATGTCCATGTCTGCTCGTGAAGCGTCTTCCATTCCCACACAAACATTCAGCCCTGAGTCCAAAGCCTGCTTAACGATGTTTTCACTACGTTTAAACAACTCTTTTGGGGTGAGATTTAATTTACTGCGCATTTGCTGAGCCGAAACCGGGATGGATAAATCCACCCAATTCAGGCCAATATTGGAAGCACAACTGACGTCATGTTCCAGCATTCGACACCAACCCATCGTGCGGGTTGTGGTCAACGAGCAGCAAATCGCATTAATGGTGTATTGTTCATCAGCGCCCATGGCAGGAATGCCCACTTCCAGTTCGGGCACACCTGCCATTTCAAGCAACTGAGCAATGTGCACTTTTTCTTCCGTGGTGAACGCCACACCGGGGCTTTGTTCACCATCTCGAAGTGTTGTGTCATTCACAATGACTGACGTCATCATTGGCTCGACTATCCCTGCGACCATACAGCCCTACTCCTAGGCATAAGTGGGTGCAAAGTCTTCTACCTTTCCTTGATTGGTTGCGTTGTCCCAATAGGGTGACATTTGACGTAAACGTTCAACGATAGGCGGCAGTTGCTCCAGTACATAATCAATGTCTTCGTCTTTGGTAAAACGAGAGAGCGAAAAACGCAGTGTCCCGTGTGCTGCGGTAAATGGAATATTCATCGCTTTCATCACATGAGACGGTTCAAGTGAACCTGAAGTGCATGCCGAACCGGATGACGCCGCAATACCGACCTGATTCATCATCAGTAACAGTGCTTCACCTTCAATGTACTCAACCGCAATATTGGTGGTGTTTGGTACACGTTTTTGAGGATTACCCGTAACGAATGTATTCGGGATACGTGCCAAAAGTCCTTGTTCCAATCGATCTCTTAGCAGCTTGATTCGATGCAACTCGGTTTCCACCCCCTGAAAAGCCAGTTCAGCCGCTTTACCCATAGCAATTGCTGACGCTGCATTTTCAGTCCCTGCACGGCGACCACGTTCCTGATGACCACCACGCAGCAGCGGACGGAAACGAGTACCACGACGTAAGTACAAAGCACCAATACCTTTAGGGGCATGGAACTTATGGCCAGAAATCGACAACATATCAATTTCCGATTCGCGCACATTGATCATACGTTTACCAGCGACCTGTACCGCGTCGACATGCATTTGCGCGCCTACAGCTTTTGCCATCAACGCCATGGTCTCAACTGGGAAAAGTGTTCCGGTTTCATTATTGGCCCACATAGCAGAAACAATCGCCACGTTTTCATTCAGTACAGCAGCGTACTCTTCAAGATTGAGGTTGCCTTTGTTGTCTACACCAATCCAATGCACTTTGTAGCCTTTACGCTCTAGATTTTGGCAAAGAATAAGTGTCGCAGGGTGTTCAACCACCGTTGTCACGATTTCACGTCGGTCTGGATTTGCTTCTAAAGCGGACAAAATCGCCGTGGTGGTCGCTTCTGTCGCGCAAGAGGTAAAAAGAATCTCACTCGAATGTTGAGCACCGATTAACTGCTGAACTTGTTCACGGGCTATCGCCAAGGCCTGACCTACTCGGGCGCCTAGACGATGGATCGAAGAAGGGTTGCCATAAAACTCATCCAAATAAGGAATCATGACATCCAAAACACGCGGATCGACACGAGTGGTCGCGTTGTTATCCAAATAGATCATTGGTTGATTTTTCATTGAATTAGACATCATAGGTTCCCTCTTTCTTTGCAGTTTCTTGAACTGGGAATACGGTGTAAGACTCATCCAAAGCTTTGTTGATCTTGTTCTCGACATTCGCCAGAGTCAGACCAGATAATCCACAACCTGTACAGGCTCCAGTCAGAGAAACGAACACAACGCTCTCTTCTACGTCGACTAAAGTGATATCACCACCATCAGCCTGAACCGCAGGTCTTACTTCTTCGATAATCTTTTCAATCAATGCGATAACATCAGGGTCAGCCGCAGCCACTTCGGTTTCCACGGGCTTAACAACCGGTTTGGCCACCGGTGTCACTACACTTGCAGGCGCTTTGGTGTTTTCCGCTAAGCATTCTTCCAGCACCCATTCAATTTTTTCATGACATGAGGAACAAGCACCTCCCGCTTTGGTGTAGTTCACAACCTCTTCAAGCGTGGTGAGGTTGTTTGCTGCCACAACACGTTTGATCATCAGATCGTCAATTGCGAAACACTTACAAATCAGTTCACCTTCTTCATGATCATCTTCAATCACTTCACCACGGTAATTGGCAACTGCCGCATGTAACGCTTCCATACCCATGACTGAACAGTGCATTTTTTCCGGTGGTAAGCCATCTAAAAAGTCTGCAATGTCTTTATTGGTGATCGCTAACGCTTCATCTATGGATTTGCCGATGATCATCTCTGTTAACGCAGAAGAAGAGGCGATTGCACTACCACAACCAAAAGTTTGAAAACCTGCGTCTTGAATGATGTCAGTTTCGGGATCGACTTTCAGCGTTAAACTAAGAGCGTCTCCGCAGCTTAACGAACCGACATCGCCTCGAGCATTTGATTCATTGACTAACTTGGCATTTCTTGGATTAAAGAAGTGTTCTTTAACTTTCTCTGAATAATCCCACATAACCGCTCCTTCGTTATTCACTCACACGCGCTTCCAATGCGTTGTATGTTGTTGCCCTGGTTTATTTTGAAACTTATTCGTGAAATGAAGCTGCAATTACTACTCCACAGAAGCGATATTTCTAAAGAGTTGATTTATTGAGGGAATTTGAGATAGATCACATAATGGAATATGCTAAAAACTACATTTTGTCGGTTTTCTTGTTCGTTTTAAGACAAATGTGACAACCAATGTGAGACAAGAAAGTGAACAAAAAACGACAAACGCAAAAAAGGGATGAAAATTCATCCCTTTTTCAATCATTTATGGTTTATGCCGCCGCTGGCGCAAAGCTCTGACAATTTTTCGGACAGACTTTTGAGCAAGCTTCACAGCCGATACAGTCTGCTGCATCTTTCAAAGTCATCACCATCATCATTTCATCGTCGTCATAATAATCGTCATCTTCATCAATATCTTCATTCTCGACCAGATCAAAAACATTGCGCGAACACACTTTATAGCAGCGTCCGCAACCGATGCAGTTTTGCTTGTCGATCGCCTGAATAAATTGCGGTTCCCACTCAGTACCGCCTTGGGTATAGCCTATTCTATTGCTCACAGTTCTCTTCCTTGTTTTAACCTAAATGATTTACCAATCTTCATCCATTAGCTGGGACAAACGCTGTTGATTATTCTCTGGCGTAGTAGAGTCATCACGCTGCTTCATAGCACGAGCTAACCACCCTGATGGCCCCTCTTTCAACTCTTGCTGCAATTCAGATAACAATTGGTGAATGTCATATCCTTCATGCACTTTGATCGGTTGAATGTTGTTCTCAATTAACTGACGTATCGCCGCAGCGCCACACGCATTGCAAAACATCGCGGAGCACTCTGAAATATCATTGATCCGACTCGGTAGCTTGTCATGAACCCGATCAGAAACCGAATATTCAATCGCTTCCAGTAAGTGCCATTCCGTCTCACCAATGCCATAAATCAGCATGCCTAAACAACTGCCAAAATGCTGGTCAACACTCTGTCGGTCATGAGTGGCGAAAGCGACTTTGATTTTAAAGTCACGTTCATCAGGCGCGGGTTCAATATGAAGCTTGCGCTTATTTAAACTCATTGAACCTCCTTCACTGCCGAGAAATTCTGAATAACATCACTGGCTTCAAAACGATACGCACTGACATGGACTGGCACTTCATCTTTGTGATTACGAAGCAGCAGATTCGCCATCCCAAACAGACGTTCACGAATACCTTCATAACCAAACTGACGAATATCCATATTGCCGAACTGATCGTGACAAGGGTAACCGGCTCGTAGCACAGGAACCGAAGGTTCACAGATATGTGCGGCATGGGTATTACTGATCACGATTTTTAAATCAGGGTTGTCTAAGTCGATAGAAGAGAGGTCACCCACAATCACTTCATTGGCCAATATATCGTTGAGTTTCGGCGCATCCGTGGTTGTAATGAGCTGCGCAATTTGCCCTCCCACAGAGGTGAGCAATGCTGCGTAACCTTTGGCTAAATCCGGTTCTAAGGCGATGGTATATTGCTCTCGACTGAGCAAAAAATGGGTATCTAACATGGCGTCCTGTACTCTTTGACGAGCTCTGGTCATCCATGCAGGAACATCTTTTTTGGCCAGTTGGGAAAGCGTCATGATTAGCGTATCGACTTCATCCATGGTCATTCCCATACCAAAAGTTTGGAATGGAATATCAAAACGCTGATTGAGCCATTTTGCTAAGTCAGTTAAACCGTCACCAAGTACCAAGGTCATTGCGCTATCAGACATTAACTCAACTTCCAGCACCGACGTTCCACCAGTACTAGTGGCACTGTATTCATCTTCACTCAAATGTCCGTCTAGAGACAGAGACAAATCAGGTACTACCACCGCATCTAAGTCGAATGCCTCAATATATTGTTTAATGGTTTCAATATCCGCAGACGTCATACCTAATGACGTCAACACATTCACTTGCCTTCGCTGACGAGGTAAATTTGTTGGTGGCTGTACTAACTGTTTCACAACACTACGTACCGCTTCGCAATAACCCGATTGCATTGAGCCGACAAAATCCGGTGTTGTCATTGAAACAATTCGGGTTGACGCAAACTGCGGATTAGCACGTTTAAAGTCTGCGATCACACGGAAGATATCGGTACCCTGCATCTCAGTCAGACCAGTCGTCATCACAGCAATTAATTCTGGCGATTGTTTTTCACAAAGCAGCGCTAGCGCTTGGGTTAAGTTCTCATCACCGCCCATGACCGCCGATACTTGATCAATCGCGGTATTTTGCAGCGGAATAGGCTCACGCAAGTGCTGAATTAAGTACACTTTGGCAAAAGCGCTGCATCCCTGAGAGCCATGCATGAGAGGAATCGAACCATGGAAACCTAACGACGCTAATGTCGCCCCCGTTGCTGGGCTGGTTTTCAATGGTTGAGAGACCAAAGGAGAATTCTGTTTCGTTACCGTCACCATATTATTCTCCTTACTTAATATTCATCAGTGCTTGAGTGGATGTGGTTTGTTGCGACCATGGTGCTTCACTGCGGACGCTATTCCAGATAGGCGTTTCCAGACTGCGACAAAGCTCTTGAGCCAATGTCAGCATGCCTTTGTATCCAGCATAAGCATGTTCACGTTCCTGATTGATATCGAGGAAAGGCAGGCGCGCTTTTAATGCGGTATACATGTTTCGGCCACCAGCAATCATGATGTCAGCGTTATAACGACGATAAGTATCGAGCAACAACGTCGCTCCACCTTCATCAAGCATTAAGGCCTCTTCACCCATAATGTCCATGATGCGTTTCTTATCCGACTGAGTTGATTTACGTGTACCCGTCGCAACACATTCAATACCCAGCTCTTGCAACGCACTCACCACGGACCAGGATTTCACTCCACCGGTATAAAGCAGCGCTTTCTTACCTTGCAGACGTTCTATATAGGGCTTTAACGCTTCGCGGGTTGCGGCTTCTTCACGAGCAATCAAGGCTTCAGCTTCTTGCGCTAATCGGTCATCTTTAATCAAGCCCGCGAATGAACGCAGTGCCGCTGAGGTGTCCTGTATTCCATAAAAACTGCCTTCAAACCATGGGATTTCCCATTTCTCTTCCAGTTTACGCGCCACGTTAACTTGAGCTCTGGCACACACCACCATTGCTGCGTCAGCGCGATGCATGGTTTGAATTTGGTGAAATTGGGTATCACCGGCCAGACAACATAAGACACGTAAACCCAGCTCTTCAAACAGTGGTGAAACATGCCAGAACTCCCCAGCAATGTTGTACTCACCAATCAAGACAATGTCGTGAACCCGACGAGAAGGGTCATGCTTCATCAAGGGCTTTTCAGGAGGCTCTGCACTACCGATAACTCGCTCAAACATCACATTACCAGCGATGCGGTTGCCTAGGTTTTTGTTGCCATAAAAGCCAGCGGCATCGACAGGAATAACCGGAATATTCCAGCGATCTTTCGCTAACTGACAAATGGCTTCTATATCGTTACCTTCCAGCGCTGGAACACAGGTCATATAAACAAAAACGGCTGGTGGCGCGTGCTTTTCAATCAGCTGCTTTATCGCATGTAACAGACGTTTTTCCGCACGCCCCATAATGACATCTTGTTCATTGAGATCAGTGGTAAAACCATAGCGGAACAGGTTCGTTCCTGTTGCACGAGTACCTCGGTTATTCCAGCTATTACCTGCGCAACCAATCGGGCCGTGAACGATATGGCCTACATCGGCAATCGGTAACAAACTGATCTGCGCACCATCAAAGGTACAGCCACCTGCTGTTGCACCCGGCTTTGACTTCGCACAACCACTCTTACTGCCTTTGTTGTGCTCACAAGCAGGCTCATCTTGTAATAATTTTATTTCTGACTGTTTCATGGTGCCTCCCACAAGCATTAACGCATTCCATCCATTGAATGTCGTAATAAACAGACTTACACCGATGAAACTGCAAATAGAGAGCCAAAAATAAACGATTGAAAATTAAGAAATATTTAATTTATGCGGGTTGCATTTGTCATAAAACAGACAAAGCCAGAAAGGGGATACGACAAAGGTTACAAGAAGGGGAAGTCGTAAATAGTAACCCGTTAGCGAGTCGGTATTGATAAACAAACTCTATGTGCCAAGGATGGCACATTGAAGCCCCATGGATGGGTTAATGCGGGTTTGTGTTCGATACCGAGACGCCAATAGTTAATATCACTCATCGTGAAGCGCAATAACAAGACCGGAGCTTTGAGCAAGATTGTCGGTTAAAGAACTGCAACCGGATAAGCTATGAGAGACCAGGTGAACGTCGAAACCCTTAGCTTCGATATAGGCATCATTTGAGCCCATCTCCTGCTCGTAGCACAGCGTAAACCTCAAGTTTGGATAACGATGTTGCAGTTCAGCGAATGAGTCCTGATTGATTTCGGATTTACTTTCAAGCTGAGAGACAATCTCAGACAACACCGCTTCTGACAAACCACCCAGTTGCAGGGTGGCATTCTTACGTTCAGCAATCGCAGATTCACTCATAGCTCTCTTCCTCCAGTATTTTCTCGGAAGTCGCAATGCCTAAAATGCGTTTAATCCATGGGGGTGGATTGGTTGCGATTACGTTGGATAAATCGCTAAGCAC
The DNA here is from genome assembly GCA_048259585.1 of Vibrio sp. Taxonomy (GTDB): domain Bacteria; phylum Pseudomonadota; class Gammaproteobacteria; order Enterobacterales; family Vibrionaceae; genus Vibrio. The sequence continues at coordinate 391,776 of JBLXHN010000002.1, forward strand.
TTCTTCTGCAGACATCGGTGTCATCTTTTTGATTGGGTGGATATTTGCGCGGGTCACACGTGCAGCTGCTGGACCACCAATAGAAAGAGTAAACAGCATGTGGCAATCACGAACTCTGTCCAACATGGCTATTGCACGCTCTTCGCCTTTTTTCTCAGTAGGCATTTCACGCACTTCAACCAACTGATGCTCAGACTCATTCACCTCATAAATCAGCACACGCAAGCATGAGCCATAGTGACCATTCACCATCTCGCCCTGATTAGACGTTAACGCGACTTTCAGTTTCGGCTCAGAGATCGGTTGGTCAGCGGTGACTTTCGGCGCAGAGGCATCACTCACTTCTGGATTACACAATACATCCAGAGCACTGGAAACTTCTCTGCGTGTCGGACCTGAACCTAAAGAACTCACCATCAAACGAAACGCTTTGGGTGATAAGCCCACTAACTTAGTTTCAGTCAACGGTTCGCCTAAATGTTGAATCAATAGACCAAGCAATGAACGTAAGTCGACATTTGGCAACGATTTAGACGCCAAAGCAACTCGTAGAGCTGCTTGATCAGAAATAGTATTGTCCATCATGATATTCCCCTTAACTTACGCCGCTTGTAGCCTTCTTGCCTTAACCGTGATCGGTAATCTAGGCTTGGCTGTCATTGGGTCAATGTGGTAAATCGCACCGTTTGCCAGACGCACTTCCCCACCCCATTTATCTTCGGTATCAAACTCAAAAAAAGTGATGACCTCTTCTAAATCTTTCTTCGGTAAATAGAGCGACAGTTGATTATTTTCGTTGTACTGAATCATTACATTAGCCATAACAGTTCCCTCGTATTCGGCTGAAAAAAGACCGACGGGATTAACCGTCGGTCATTTAAATTAACGTACCAGGTCAAAACCAAGGTCAGTTTTGCCTAAATCGTTAGTGGCACGATCCAGCTTCGCAAGAACTTCGTTAACTAAAGTAGTTAGAACATACATTGCGCCTTCATAGCCAAGCGTTGACTGGCGATGTAGGTGATGGCGGTCGAAAATTGGGAAACCAATGCGAACAAGTGGTACCTCAAACTCAGGACCTTTTGCTTTGGTGTCACGCTCAATGAATTTACCGTAAGAGTTACCAATCAATAAATCCGGTTTGTCAGTAAACATCAATGAACGTAGGTGCCACAAATCTTGTTTGAAGAACACTTCTGCGCCTGCACCGTATGGTGTTTCTGCAAGTTGTGCTTCAATTTCTTTTTTCCACTTTTTCGAACCGTTGTTACAAAGAACATGCTTAATTTCGCAACCAAGCTCGGTTAGGAACTTACACATACCCAAGAGGTAATCCGGGTCACCGTATAGCGAAATCGTTACGCCGTGCAACCAAGTGTGCGAGTCAGTCATCATATCAACCAGACGACCACGCTCTTTAGTTAGCGACGCAGGGATTGGCTTGCCAGTCACTTCAGATACTTTCATCAAGAAATCATCTGTCCACTCTAAGCCCATAGGAATAGTGGTTTTCGGCACTTCGTGTTTCCAAACGCCTTCGATGTATTTTTTAGATTTCACTAGTTGATTAGGCTGAAGTAAGAAAGTTGTTTTAGCATTCGGTGCATCTTTCATCTCTTCAATTGAAGTACCGCCTGAGTACATACGGTATTCACCGTCGGCAGGGGTATCCAATACTTCAGATGGGTCACATAGGAAAGAGTAATCAACGTCCATTTCTTTCAACATACGATGAATAACGCGATAGTTACCAAGGTAAGTTTCAAATCCAGGTACGATGTTGATTTTGCCATTACTACCAACACTGATACTTTCTTGATCAGTAAAGTACTTCATCATGCCTTCAAACATGCCGTCCCAACCAGTCACATGGCTACCCACGAATGATGGGGTATGTGCAAACGGTGTGGGTAATTCAGAAGGGATATGGCCATTTTTTTTCGCGTTATTAATGAACGCGTTCAGGTCATCACCGATAACCTCAGCCATACAGGTGGTAGAAACAGCTACCACTTCCGGTTTGTACAACGCAAAAGCGTTTTCTAAACCCTGGAACATGTTGTCCTGACCACCGAATACCGCTGCATCTTCTGTCATTGAGTCAGAAACACAAGCAACTGGCTCTTTGAAGTGACGGTTAAAGTAAGTACGGAAGTATGCAACACAACCTTGAGAACCGTGTACATAAGGCAATGTTTTCTCAAAACCTAGAGAGCACAATACCGCACCAAGTGGCTGACATGCTTTTGCCGGGTCAATCGTAATGTGTTTACGAGCAAAGTTAATCTCTTGGTATTCTTTCGTTGTTGTCCATTCAAAGGTTTCACGAACCTTCTCAGCATCAACGCCTTGTTCAAAAGATGCGCGCTTATTCGCCATCATCTCTTGATATTCTGGTTGCTGAAACAGAGCATAACCAGTTTTGATATCTTCAACTTTTTGAGTCATGAGTATTCTCCTACCGTGCCACTAATCTGTGAACTCCGGCTCGGGTTACATTAATTGGAAATCCTTTCCAACTCACATTAAGCAGTTTTTGCTAGCGCTTCGTCTGATGCTTCTTCCAACCAAGGTGCTTTCATCTTGTTCCAGCAAGGGTTGTTGATTGTCAGATCCATATCTCGAGCGAAAATAGCGAAGCCATCTACACCGTGATAAGGGCCTGAGTAATCCCAGCTGTGCATTTGACGGAATGGGAAGCCCATTTTCTGGAATACGTATTTCTCTTTAACACCTGAACCGATAAGATCGGGTTTAAGCGCTTTAACATATTCTTCCAGTTCGTAAGCACTTGCATCATCGAAAAGAAGGGTTGAATCTTTTACTTCCGGTGTGGTTTTCACGTAATCATCATTATGAGCAAACTCATAGCCCGCACCTGTGATTTCCATGCCTAAGTCTTCATACGCACCAATAATGTGGCGTGGGCGCAGACCACCGACATAAAGCATTACTGACTTGCCTTCGAGGCGAGGACGATACTTGTCGATAACTGCTTGCCATTGTTCGCGGTAGCGCGCGATAACTTCTTCCGTTTGTTTTTGAATCTTCTCATCGAAGAATGCTGCAATCTTACGCATTGACTCTTCGATCTTGGTTGGACCAAACAGGTTGTACTCAACCCATGGAATCCCATTTTTCTCTTCCATGTAACGTACGATGTAGTTCATTGAGCGGTAACAGTGAACCAGGTTCAACGCCACTTTTGGTGTGTTTTTCATTTCAGGCAACGTACCGTCACCAGACCATTGAGCAACAACACGTAGGCCCATATCTTCAAGAATGATACGGGAAGACCAGGCATCCCCACCGATGTTGTAATCACCAATGATGGCTACGTCGTAAGGTGTCGATTCGATTTTCTCTTCACCTTCAGTCGCATCCAATACGTAGTCACGAATCGTATCGTTCGCGATATGGTGCCCCAGAGACTGAGAGACACCGCGGAAACCTTCACAACGGACAGGCACAATAGTTTTACCGATTTCTGCACCTTTGATTTTCGCAACTGCTTCAATATCGTCACCAATCAGACCAACCGGGCACTCAGACTGGATAGAGATACCTTTTGATAGTGGGAACAATTGTTCAAGCTCATCAATCGCTGCTGAAAGTTTTTTGTCGCCGCCAAAAACGATGTCACGTTCTTGAAAGTCAGTTGTCACATTCAACGTACCAAATGAATCAACACCAGTCGTACCTGAATAGTAGTTACGACGGCCAGCACGAGAGTATTGACCACAACCTACCGGACCGTGAGAGATATGAATCATATCTTTTACCGGTCCCCAAACTACCCCTTTAGAACCCGCGTAAGCACAGCCACGCACAGTCATGACACCAGGAACAGTTTTACGGTTAGACGTAATACAAGACCCTTCTGATTTAGAATCACTCACCGCGACGTGCTTCTTACGGTCTTCACGCGCTTTCTCAGGATAGACTTCTAATACCTCGTCTATCAGCGCCTGCTTTTGTTCTTTATTCATCGACATAATCTGTCTCCAAATTGTTTTAAAGCTTGTTTAGATAGTTCTAAATCCGTCGCTTACGCTAACTCAGCCGCTGTTTTACCAACGATAGACTCGTCTTCAACTTCCATGATGCCGAATTCCATCAGTAGATCTTCCAGCTCATCCATCGTACATGGCTCCGGAATAACGAACATTTCGTTGTCGATAACCTTCTTAGCAAGAGCACGATATTCATCAGCTTGGTTACAAGTTGGGTCATATTCGATAACCGTCATACGACGAATTTCTGCACGTTGTACGATGTTGTCACGAGGAACGAAGTGAATCATTTGAGTACCGATCTTAGCTGCAAGAGCCATGATTAACTCATCTTCGCGGTCAGTATTACGAGAGTTACAGATAAGGCCTGCTAGACGAACACTACCTGTCGCAGCGTACTTACAGATACCTTTAGAAATGTTGTTCGCAGCGTACATCGCCATCATTTCACCAGAAACAACGATGTAGATTTCTTGCGCTTTGTTTTCACGAATTGGCATCGCGAAACCACCACATACAACGTCACCAAGAACATCGTAGAATACGAAGTCTAGGTCTTCATCGTATGCACCTTCTTCTTCTAAGAAGTTGATCGCTGTGATTACACCACGACCTGCACAGCCAACGCCTGGCTCTGGACCGCCTGACTCAACACATTTAACGTCACCGTAACCAGTCAGTAGTACATCTTCTAGTTCAATGTCTTCAACAGTACCGGCTTCCGCTGCCATTTCCATGATGGTGTTTTGCATCTTAGTGTGTAGGATAAGACGAGTTGAGTCCGCTTTCGGGTCACAACCGATGATCATAACCTTCTTGCCTGCTTCAGCTAGGGCTGCCACTAAGTTCTGAGTTGTAGTGGACTTACCGATGCCGCCTTTTCCGTAAATTGCACATTGACGAATTGCCATGGTCTATCTCCTTGTTAAATTAGACTCACGGTTGGTATTGCGATATTTATACCAGATGAATTAAGTCGTAAATTCATACAGTTAGCAATAACACGAACAATCGACAAACCTACATTGTCTGCTTTGCAACAACCCATTGTCTGTTTATTGCATATTCCAGATACGAGAGAGTTGGCTATCGTTTCAGAGCCGAAAAAGGTAAAAAAGGCGCTATGAAAGCGCCTTAAATATTAGGAAATAGGAATTAGAGAGTGGTCATCGGATCAAGAACCGACTCAGCAAACGCAGAATCATTTTTCGGTAGGTCAACAGAATCGCACTGCGAGGAAGCTTACTCCAGGAGCGGACAACCGTTTTAGCATGAGAGAACGTCTTGAAGCCCTCAATTCCATGATAGTGCCCCATACCAGAATCACCGATACCGCCAAATGGCGCAGAGTCTGCTGCTACATGCATCAAAGTATCATTCACACACATACCACCGCTGTGTGTATGCTTTAGCACATACTCGGTAACATCCTTATCATCCGTCATCAAATACAGTGCTAATGGACGTGATTTCGCATTCACTCTATCAACCGCGTCCTCTAACGTCCGATAGCCAATAACAGGTAATATTGGGCCGAATATTTCGTTTTGCATCACCTGCATATTATCACTAACCCCCGTCACTAATACGGGAGCCATTTGCGTTGAAACCAATTCAAGCTTCTGTTTTACAGTGTAAACTCGTGCACCTTTCTCTTCCGCATCTTTCAGATAGCTTTGTAAACGGTCAAATTGGGACTGGTTAATAATACTCGCGCAATCCAGTTTGCCTTGCTTACTAACGAATCTTTTAGCAAGTCGAGCAAGATAAAGTTCAACGAACTGTTCAACATGTTCTTCAGGCAACATGACGTAATCCGGGGCAATACAAATTTGTCCTGAGTTAATCGCTTTGCCCTGCATGATGTTATCAACACTGCGAATTAAATTAGCATCAGGCGCAATAATAACTGGCGATTTACCACCGAGTTCTAGCGTTACCGGAGTTAAATTTTTCGCGGCGGATTGAGCCACAATTCTGCCGACAGATGTTGAACCAGTAAATAGCAGGTGATCAAAAGATAAAGAACTGAACGCGGAAGCGATAGTTAAGTCACCCTCAATACAAACTGCAACGTCACCTAAGGAGCTGATGATACGCTGAAGGACCTGATTGGTTTTGGGCGTATATTCGCTGAACTTAATCATGGCCTGATTACCTGCAGCAATCACCGTCGCCAAAGGCGATAAGCTCAACATAGCAGGGAAGTTCCATGGCACTACAATCCCAACCACACCTACAGGCTGATAATGTACGCTCACTTTTGAAGGGGAAACTAACAAACCAGCATGACGACGTGAGGGCTTCATCCATTTTTTTAGATGTTTGACTGTGTAATCAATTTGATTGATCACCGGCATAACATCGCAAAACATCGAATCGAAATGAGGACGAAAGCCAAAATCTTCACTCAAAGCTTCAACTAACGCTCGCTTTTCCTCGAGTAACGCGCCACGAAGAGCAGATAAACGTTGTAGCCTGATATCCAAGCTGGGCGAAGGGTCATTAGAAAACTGGAGACATAAGCGGCTGTATTGCGCCTGCAAAAGCTCAAGGTCAGTCACTTGTAATTTTTGCCACTGAGCCTCTACCGCAGATACTTGATTCATTGTGTCTCCTTAGTTTTTAAACTGTTCACCGTTATAGAGTCGAAAGAAGTTCAGGATTGATACCGAAGCTCGTTTTATGCTCTTCTATTACAAACTCACTTCTGGTCTGAATAACACCAGGCAGTGTTCCGAGCCGACCCGACATAAACGCCTGATACGCTTTCATATCCTTCACTCGAACTTTAATCATGGTGTCAAAGTCACCGGACAGTGAGTAACACGCTTCAATTTCAGGGATGTCTTCAACGGCTTGAGCAAAACGCTCGAATATCGAAAAACACGTTTGATCCAATCGAATATGAATAAACACCTGCACATCTAGACCTAATTTTTCAGGGTTCAGTTCCGCATGATAGCCTTTGATGTACCCTTCTTTTTCTAAACGCTTAACTCGATCAGAACAGGGTGAAGTAGTGAGATTAACGAGCTTGGCTAGCTCAACCACAGGTAATCGACCTTTAGTATGTAAGATGCGTAAGATTTGCTGATCTACTCGGTCTAAATTCATGACTTAATTCTTCTGTCCAAGAGTAATTGAATCATACAATACTGCCTAATATCAGCAGGATGAACCTCTTCATTGTGGGTTGTGATTATGCTCACAGACAAAAAGAAAGGGCATCAGACGATGCCCTTTATCTCTAAGAAAAATCTTAAACTTTCACGGTATCTACACCAACAAACTTTGGCTTAGAAGTACTGGTCTGGTGGTTGCATTCACGACAAAACATCTGTTTCTCCATTTTGTAGTAGTGCTCCCCCTGAACCAGCATAGAGAAAAAATAATAAACCGTTTGCCAACTAGAGGCCGATTCTTTCACACTTCGCCTCATTACAACTTTGTGTTGTGTTGATTTACGACAACAGCTGCAATGTGCTTCCGGCATGATGAAACCCTCTAGTTAGTTTGAATTAATTACGATGATGTTTATTTAATCACGTTGGAGTACATACTCAAACTTTTCATTCAGAAATGTGACGTGAATAAAACTTAAACTAGATACAAAGTTTAGTTATTCTGCTAGCAGATGAATTATTTGCAAGAAAAGCCCTACAAGAGTAGGGCTTCGAGATAGAAAGGTAAATATTAATGAGCGTTAGTCTAGATCAACCAGCTGCTTTTTGTAGGTTTGATGTTGTGACTTAACCGCTTGCTCCGGCTCACCCGTTAATAGGCTAACAGCAACAATCGCAATTGTTGACAGGATGATTCCCGGTACGATTTCGTAAACATCATACCAACCGCCAGAAAGTTGTTTCCAAACAACGATAGTAATGCCACCAACAAGAATCCCCGCTAAAGCACCATTACGATTCATACGAGACCAGTACAAGCTCAGTACTAACGCAGGACCAAACGCCGCACCAAAACCAGCCCATGCATACGATACTAAACCTAAAACCGAGCTATCAGGCGTCATCGCAAGAATTAATGCAATCACTGATAGTAGGATTACTGCGATACGACCAATACGAACAATCTCTTCTGAACTTGCGTCTGTTTTAAATACTTGCTTATAAAAGTCTTCTGCTAGTGCTGATGAAGAAACCAATAATTGTGAATCGGCTGTACTCATAATTGCCGCAAGGATTGCTGCTAATAGGATACCAGCGATGATTGGGTGGAAGATTGCGTTCACAAGTAACATGAAGATCTTCTCACCATCTTCAAGTACTAGTGTTGGATGATTAGTGATATATACCAAACCAACAAAACCAACTAGCATCGCACCAAGCATAGATAGACCAGTCCAAACAACAGCGATACGGCGTGCTGTTGTTAAGTCTTTATTGGTACGTGAAGCTTTAAAACGAGCAAGGATATGCGGCTGACCAAAGTAACCTAGGCCCCAAGCAACAAGAGAAATAATCGCTATCGCAGAAAGCGGCTTGCCATCCATACCATTCCACAATGTTAACAATTCAGGGTTAATGTTGTTCAGTTCCGTTTCTAGCGTTCCAAAGCCACCTTCTAGCGCAGCAATAGGTACAATCAGCAATGCCGCGGCCATTAATAGACCTTGTACTAAGTCAGTCCAAGAAACCGCTAAGAAACCACCAAACAATGTGTATGAAACCACACAAATCGTACCAATAACGACAGCGATAGTGTAATCAATACCAAATACTGTTTCGAACAACTTACCACCTGCAACTAAACCTGAGCTGGTATAGAAAAGGAAGAACAAAAGGATAAAGAAGGCTGAAATTGTTTGAATCAATTTTGATTTATCATTGAAACGACGTGATAAAAACTCTGGCAGTGTCAAAGAGTCCGTGGTCACACTATAAGTACGTAGACGTTTTGCAACCAGCAACCAGTTCAGCCAAGTACCCGCGAGTAGGCCACCGGCTAACCAAAATGCTTCAAATCCTGCTGCATATGCGTAGCCAGGAAGACCAAGTAACAACCATCCGCTCATATCAGACGCACCTGCGGAAAGCGCAGCGGGCCAAGGACCTAAAGAGCGACCACCCAGAAAGTAATCTGAAGAGTTTTTCGTTCGTTGATAAGCATACACACCAATACCCAACATCAAAATGAGGTAAACGATAAAGGTGGTAGTAATAGCAAAGCTATTTTCCATGTATTAATCCTCTGTATTAAATGACTTCCGTGTGTCCCCCTTCCACAAGCGAAAGGGGAATGAAAAAAGAAAGAAATTAGTGAGGCTCGCTCCCTAACTCAAGTAGGGTTGCATTGCCCCCAACTGCTGTAATATTGATCGTACGAGTACGTTCAGTAATAAATCGCAGTGAAAGATGTGGATCGTATGCCACCGGAGTTGCATCGAGATCCGTTTCAGAAACTAAACTTACAATAGCGCCTGTTCGTTTCGCCAATTCTCGATTAAGACGTTGCTCAACCAAAGAGTGACCAACATAGCCAACACTGCGAACATCTGATTCCATCAACTGATGTTGAGCATCAAGAGTCACAAATTGCAGTACGTTTGCTGGCATTGTTGACTGCTCATAAGCAGACTTTAATGCAGAGACAAGTTCAGCGTCATCGCTACACAAAACCACACTGTTACCCGCGATTAATGCAGCGCATAATTGAGCCGTTACCGATTGTTTCGCTGCGTTACTGTTATCTTCCTGAATAATCAGTGCTACGCCGCGACCTGCGGTATAAAGCTCGTTCGTTTCACCAGTCGGTCCAACAAGCTGATGCGTATGCCCCAGCAAAGTTGATGCTTGGTGAAGATGATAAGAAAGTACCTTAGCCAGTTTAGGTAATGAACCTTCTAAATTTGACTTCAATGAAAGTAAGCACTCACACTTATAGTCAAAACCCGTTAAATTCCAATTTTCCCAAGCTGAAAAAGCGTCAGAAAAACGAGTGACTTGATGAACCATGTTTGGTCTCCTTCGCCTATTCAATTAACAGTATTTAACTTGAGAAAAACGGTATAAGTAGTGTGGACCACCCGCTTTTGGCCCAGTGCCCGAAAGCCCTTGACCACCAAACGGTTGGACACCAACCACAGCACCCACCTGATCACGGTTGATATAACAGTTACCAACACGCACATGTTTTTCAATCCAGCGGTACGTTGTTTCGTTGCGACTGTGGATCCCCATGGTCAAACCAAAACCTGTTTGGTTGATTTGGTTGACAACATCTGCAAGTTCTTTCGCTTTAAAGCGCACAATATGCAGAACAGGGCCAAACTTTTCTTCCGTCAAACAAGAAATATCTGAAATCTCAAACGCAGTTGGTGGAACAAAATCACCATGCTGGCAGATTTCACTCAAAGTCAACTGAGCCACTTTTTTCTGTGTCTTAGTCATATGTTCGATATGATCAATCAGAATTTGCTTCGCTTTAGTGTCAATCACAGGGCCAACATCGGTACTGTGCAAATAAGGCAAACCAACAGAGAGCTCTTGCATCGCACCTTCAATCAACTCGATGATTCGATCAGCGATATCTTGTTGCACAAACAAAACACGCAGTGCTGAGCAGCGCTGACCTGCAGAAGCAAAAGCAGAGCGAAGCACGTCACGCACGACCTGTTCCGGTAGCGCTGTACTGTCAACGATCATTGCATTCTGACCGCCCGTTTCAGCGATAAATGGAACAGGTGAAGCGTCACGCTCTGCTAAAGTTTGGTTAATTCGCTGTGCCGTAGCTGTCGAACCAGTAAACGCCACACCAGCAATATTTGGGTGAGAAGTTAAGGCAGGACCGATTTCAGAGCCTTTACCTGGCAGTAGCTGAATAACACCACCAGGGAAGCCAGCTTCAAGCATCAGTTCAACAGCACGAGCCGCAATCAAGCTTGTCTGTTCAGCCGGTTTCGCAACAACGGTATTACCCGCAACAAGTGCAGCTGTAACTTGTCCCAGGAAGATTGCCAATGGGAAGTTCCATGGACTAATACAAACAAAAACACCACGTCCCTGACGAACAACATTGCGCTTGGCACCGTCAAAATCTTCAATCGTAAATTCACCCAACGAATCGACTTGTTTTGCGTAGTAACGACAGAAATCGACCGCTTCACGCACTTCATCAATACTGTCATGGATTGTTTTACCCGCTTCGTGGTGACAAATAGCCACCAACTCTGCCAGATTCTGTTCCATTAGATCGGCCAGCTTCTCAAGCTTTTCGCCTCGAACAGCTGATGACTTTTGGTTCCAAGAAGCAAACGCCGCATGCGCGGTTTCGATCGCTTCGGAAACATGATCATGGGAAGTCATGTAAACTTGACCGACTTCAATACGACGGTCGTAAGGTGCGGTGACCACTATAGGATCAACGCTATCCTTGATCATGCTTTCGAGTCTTGACTCGCCATTGATGATCGGTGCTGCTGTCCATTGCTGGCCAGTAAACGCTTCAACCTGTTTTTCAAACGGTGCCGCTTCACTTTCAATATCAACGTTCACGCCGTAAGAGTTACCACGTTCAGGGAATATCGCCGGAGGTAATGGAATTTGTGTATTGTTTAGCGTCTCATGCTCTAAAAGCATATCTACAGGGTGCTGCGTTAGCGCTGAAACAGGACAACGCGCATCGACCAACCGGTGAACAAACGAGCTGTTTGCGCCATTTTCCAATAAACGACGAACAAGGTATGGAAGTAGATCTTTGTGGCTACCGACAGGTGCGTAGATACGTACCGATTGTTGGTAAGCTTCCATCGCATGGTTGTATAGGGCATCACCCATACCGTGAAGACGCTGGAACTCAAAATCTTTGTGCTGTGCCATCACAGCAATAGAAGTCACCGTTTGTGCGTTGTGGCTAGCGAATTGAGGGAACAAATTACCGCGAACGCTCTCGCTCAGTAGGAAGCGAGCACAAGCTAAGTACGCGACATCCGTAGCTTCTTTACGTGTATAAACTGGGTAGCCAGTATAACCTGCCTGTTGCGACCATTTAATTTCACTGTCCCAATACGCACCTTTAACCAAACGCACAGGGATCAAATCACCCTGCTCTTTTGCTAAAGCCGTTAACCATACCAAAACCGGAAGAGCACGCTTTGAATAAGCTTGAATAACTAGACCAAATTTACCCCAACCTTTAACAAGGTCACTACGATATACTTTTTCAAATAATTCTAAAGAGAGCTCTAAGCGATCCGCTTCTTCAGCATCGATAGTAATCGCTACATCCAGCTCTTTCGCTTTAGCTAATAAATCCATCAGCGTTTGGTAAAGCTCGGTCATTACGCGCTCGCGATTCGCAACTTCATAACGAGGATGAAGAGCGGAAAGCTTAATCGAAATAGACGGTGCCGGGCTGGTATCCAAACCGTATTTATCACTACCTACGGCTTCAATAGCAGTCAGATAGTCATTACAATATTTCTTTGCATCAGCAGTGGTCAGGGCCGCTTCACCTAACATATCAAATGAGTAGGTATAGCCTTTGTCACGCATTTTGCGACCATTTTTCTTCGCTTCAGTAATGTCACGGCCAAGAACAAACTGGTGTCCCATGATTTTCATCGCTTGATGCATTGCCTTACGGATCACAGGCTCAGACAATTTGTTCACTAAACGATTTACCGCTTGAACAGGACTGGTACTTTCAGCATCAGGCAGTCCAATCACTTTGCCAGTAAACATCAAACCCCATGTAGAGGCGTTCACAAACACCGAGTCCGAATTTTTCAGGTGTGATTTCCAATCAGCGACACCGAGACGGTCTTTAATAAAGGCATCGGCAGTTTCCGCATCCGGAATACGCATTAAGGCTTCTGCTAAACACATGAGTAAGATACCTTCATGGGTATCTAAACTGTACTCAAGCAGCAGAGCGTCAATCATCTGAATTGACTGCTTATCTTTACGAATAGCTTCGATTAATTGAGTTGTCTTAACCGAAATAGCAGACTTCTCTTCATCAGTGGGCATCGCTAGTGGGAGTAACTCCTTTAGCCATTGGGATTCGTCCACCATATAAAGTGGAGAGATCTGTGACCAAAGCTTGTTAAGCGGCTGCTCTACAAACTCGGCTTTCAACACATCCGTCGCTGTAAACACACGTTTTCCTCAATCTCATACCTGCACCGATTTACATGCAGATTTCCTACAATGGCTGCAGTGTATTTTGAGCTCGTGAAGAATACTTGTCAAAAACTCCGAGCTTTTTGCCAAAAACTTGGTTTATTAACAAAACAAAAACAGAATCACATCATATATAACAAAATAATGTGCTGTCTGTTTAGCAAATACTGCAAACAAACAACCTTAAAAATGAATATTCAACAAGTTAAAAGGAATAATTATCATTAAATTTATTATTTAATAGAAGGATGCACTAAAAACGAGTTCAACAAGTCGAACAATACAAACTAACTACGACAAGTTTTTTTGAATTGTGAAGGAGAGACGCCCTGCAGGCGAGAAAAGGTATGCGTAAATGTACTCTGATTGGAGAAACCAGTGAGCTCAGCAATTTGGCCTAAGTTTAAACGTCCCTGCTCTATCAGAGCTTTAGCCATATCAATACGCTTACCTAAAACATATTGATGAGGCGTTACACCGATTTGCTCTTTAAACAACATATGAAACTGACTTTCACCAAGAAAAACGCTTCCCGCCAACTGAGCAACGGAGATACGTCGGCTTAAATTTTGTTCGATATAGCGATCAACCGCTTCCAAATCAAAACGAGAATCTTTGCGATGAGTAGAAAAGCTCGATATATGCCTTTGCAGGACAGCGGTCACAGTATCACCACATGCACGACTTAACAGCAAATCATCCGGGTGTTGCTGCATCTCCAACACCAGCATCTGGATTAAACGTTGGATCTGACCATCAAGTTGAAAGTAAATATCTTGGCGAGACAAATCATTTATCTTTTGCAACGCCAAAGGATCACCATTCGAAGGTACTGGCAAATTGAGTACGAGGATATCCGACTGACCAACAATACCACCAAACGCATGGTCAGACCCCGAAGTTACCACACAACCTTGCCCGGGGCCGACAATGTTTCCGCTCCCACACACTTCAAATTCAGCTTGTCCCTTCAAACCGATAACGATCTGAGTATAACTATGATCGTGGCATTCCATATACGCAGGTAAAGTGATTAATTGCGCAGGACGAGGCGACAAAACTTTGGCTATTTGCTCTGTTTGATTTAGAACTTGGGGATTAGGTTCGCTCATACTCATGTCACTTAAAATAGATACAGATCATTTTATAACAAAATTGTTGATAGGGATATTATCGACGCCATCTAAGAACAATAACAAACGTGATGCATAACAACAGCGATAGTTAAACAAAAATAGAGTGATTGAACCAATCGGAACAATGATCAAGTGCACATAAATTACGGTCAATGTGTGTTCAATTGAAAAACGGCATAGTTGATCGAAAATCGGAGCTTGCATATTTTAATAATCTGCTCAAAATGGGAGATGTACAATTGTAAGGTTTACAAAAAATCAGTGACCTAGTAGTAGGTCCTCGTAAGTTTTCGTGCTTTTAAACAAAAAGCTACACAGATTATGCAAAAGAGTCAGCTTTCTAAAAGCCGTCAAAAGATTGTCTTTCCCACTATTACGGTGGTTAAATGTTAAATTGTTGCAGGGACCTATGATCAAATATCGCATCCCAGCGCTACTACTTGCGCTAAGCCCAATTTGGGTAACTGCATCGGTGTACGCAGAACAAGTAACACAGGTAGATCCTGTGGCGAGCATCGATGAAAAGATTAGTATTAAACAGAATGAAATTGACGCGATTTCTTCAGAATATGAGACAGAAGGTGCCAAGCTTCAACAATTGAAAAATGAAGAAGAACGCCTTCAACGTGAAGCAGATGATTTGGATGCTAAACGCAACCGAGCCAAGTCCGCTTTAGATAAGCAGTATGCTCGCCTTCTTGAAGACCCTGATACCGATTTGGTCACTTTTCAAAAGAAATATCAAGAAAGCTGGGCTGCAGTTAAGCAGAATCAATCTGAAAAACTCACTAACGAGCAATCTATTACAGAAAGCGAAATGCGTCTGTCACAGATTAAGCAAAAACAAGCTCGTTTGAAAACAGAGTTCGCCAACTTAGAAGAAAGCCGTATTGAAGCGCGAGTAAAACGCTTGGAAGCTGAACTTCGCGAGAGTAGTGTTCTTGAAACAAGTTACAAAACAACTTGTTCTACCACAATGACACTCGGTGAATGTGCAAACCAAGGTAAATATCTAACTAAGCAAAAAGCGGTAAAAACATTCCGAGCTAAGTTACTTGATGGTTTAACCGAATCTGTTGTGGCGAAGCAAAACTTAAATGGCGTAGAACTGAATATCCACGTACAAGAAAGCCAAATTATCAACAGTGGCTTTGAAGGCAATAACCAGTACATCACAAGCATGCAAGCTCAACTACAAGCAAAACCTGAAGCAATTGCAGCATGTAAGATGCTGAATGTATCGACGCGTTACTGCTTGCAAGGAACTGCGGATAATAATACCAAGAAGAATGATAAAAAATGGGCGAACGTAACGGTGCGCTCTGATCAGTATAATGATTCAGTAACCATCAACGGCATCAATTACGGTAGTACACCCGTTGAGATTGTTCTACCATCAGGTCGTCATCAGGTTACAGTATCAAAAGATGGTTTCGAAACTTATAACCGAGTTATCACTGTTAATGGAAATGACTCAATTTGGGTAAAACTGAGACCAAACAAAAACGGCTAAAAGGCAGAATTTTCTGTCATGATTCACAAAGCTGTTGATAAAACGCCATTTTGTAGCCAAGTTATTGTAAAGATAACTTCTGACAAAATGGCGTTTTCGTTTAGAATAGCCAAAGTAATTTTTAAAACTTAACTGAAGTAGACAACAATGCGACAAGGTATATCCGCTCTTTTAATAGCACTCTCACCTTGCTTAATGGCGACATCGACGTTGGCAGAAGGGACGCCTTCCTCTGTAATGGCCATTGATGACGCGCTGTTCAGTAAACATTCAGAGCTGCAAGAAGCAAAAAACGCAACGCAGTCAGAACAAACCGTGTTCGATAACCAACAAGCCGAAGTGGATCGTCTTAATCAACTGGCAACCAAACTCGATACAGACTTACAGAAAGCGAAGTCAATCCTAGAGTCTGATTACCAGAAGATGATTGATGAACCAGATTTGGACATTTCGGCTTCTCAACAAGCTTATCAATCGGCTTGGCTAGAAGTGAAACAAAATCAAAAATCTCGTCTAGAAGCTGAGCAAAAGTTGCAAGAAATTGAAGTCACACTTGCAACTAAAAAGGCGGCGCAGCAAGCAATAGAGAAAAACATTGCTATTCTAGAGCAAGATAAACTTCGAGCTCGTGCCGAGCGATTAAGAAGTGAATTAAAGAATTCCGGTGAACAAAAAGTCAGTTTCACCAATACTTGTAGTGCTGATATGACGTTGGCTCAGTGCAGCAACCAAACCACAGAGTTAGCGCTACAAAAAGCGGTAAAGCAGTTCCAAACATGGCTGGTTGATGAAACGAGCGAAGCACCTATCGTCAAACAGCATCTTGCTAATGTGTCCTTAAACATCCATGTACTAAAACATGAAACGGTTGAATCAGGTTTCTTTGATGGCAACAAGTATAGAACCGTTATCAAAGCACAAATGGATGCTAGACCTGCGGAAAATGCGCCTTGTAAGCTGCTGGATCTAAATTCTCAATACTGCTTTGCCCCTGGTGAAAACTCACAAGGTGAAGTTCCGCAAAAAGAAACAGCATGGGTTAGCCTTTCTGTGCGCTCAAACCAGTATGGCGATAAAGTGACCGTGGATGGGGTTCACTACGGCAGTACACCTGTCGAAGTACTGATGCCTGTAGGTAAACACACCATCACCATTGAAAAAGAAGGCTACCGTTCATTCCACAGTGAAATGGAAGTCACCGCCGATCAAACTTTGCGTGCTGTATTACGTGAATATGAGAATATTCTAAAAGCAGGCGATAAGTTTGCAGATTCACTACAAGGCGGTTCAAAGGCGCCGGAAGTCGTTACTTTGATCCGTGGTGAATACCTGTTAGGTGAGCATGCATCACGTCAAGTTACCCTTGATCATGCTTTCGCATTGAGTGCAGCACCTATCACTGTAGAGCAGTTTGAAAGATTTGTTAATCAAACCAATTATCAAACCGATGCAGAATTAAAAAATGTCTGCATTTCTGTTAACAATTCGGAAGTAACGCCTGTTGCCGACAGCTACTGGCGTAACCCAGGGTTTAAACAGTCTGCGCAATCTCCAGCAGTATGTATCAGTCGTAATGATGCAACGGCGTATACACGTTGGCTTTCTAAACAAACGGGCTACAAGTACCGCTTACCCACTGAAGACGAATGGGAAATTGCCGCTCGTTCAGGTAGCCAAGAAGGTTATTGGTGGGGTGACAAATTTGGTGCTGGCCGCGCTAATACCGGCTGGGGTGGAACACAATGGTCGAATAAAAGCACGTCACCCGTACGCTCATTTGAACCAAATCGCTTAGGATTTTACGACATGGTGGGTAACGTTTGGGAATGGACCAACGATCCACGAGGTATGGCAAAAGGTGGAGCTTGGAGTTTCTCACCAGAAATGGCCAAAGCGGATAAACAACTATTTATCTCACCAACCACAGCGGCAAACTACGTTGGATTTAGAGTACTTCGCGAACTTTAACCACCAGCGACAAACCATAAAAAAGAGGGAGTTAACTCCCTCTTTTTTGATCTAACAAGCCAAACCGAAAACAAAGACTAACGGTTCTATTATGGTGCCAGACGATCAATATTCCACAAGCTGTCTGTTTTACTAAACAAGAAACGATCGTGTAAGCGATGCTCACCGCCTTGCCAAAATTCAATGCTCTCTGGACGAATACGATAACCGCCCCAGAAACTTGGGACTGGAATTTCACCATTAGCAAATTTTTGTTTTAGTTCAAGGTACTTACCTTCCAAAATACCGCGCGCAGATATGCGGCTGCTCTGATGGCTGGCAATAGCCGCAATTTGGCTCTCTTTTGGACGAGAAGTAAAATATTTCACGTTTTCCAGTGCTGACAATTTTTCAGCAGTGCCTGTAACATGAACTTGTCTCTCAAGTGGATGCCATGGGAAATGGATGCTCACTTTATTGTTGTGTTCAATATGCTGCGCTTTTCGGCTGCCTAAATTGGTATAAAAAACAAAGCCATTTTGATCCAGATTTTTCAACAACACGATACGCTGAAATGGTTGACCATGTTGATCCACTGTCGCAACGGTCATAGCCGTAGGGTCCGTCAACTTGGCATCAATGGCCTGCTGTAACCACAAGTTAAACTGATCAATAGGGTCAGCTAGCAAGTCCTTTCTTCTTAAGCCACCACGAATGTATTCTCGGCGTATATCTGAAAGATCCATTTCTACTCCTCATTATTTTTTGCCGATTGTCCTCTGAACTGTTTCAGAACTCAAGTTATTGGATCATAAAAAACAGGCTACAGGTCAACTACAACGTTTGTTTAGTTACCAACTACACTAGATGTAAGCCCTTAGAGTGAGGAGAATTCGTAACTTTAGTGTCAAATTAATACAGCTCATCTATCAGAAAGGTAAATTAATTTAAGATTTCAATGAAAATCGCTATACGTAGCATAGTTTTAACATTTATTCTTATGGGGGTATCTTCCACCCGTTAAAGCTTTAGGATCAGGGATTTCGAATGAGCAAGAGTAGTTATAATAAGCTCTCTACAACAGAACTAGATTATGTTGATGACCAAACCGCTGCGCTTCTATTAAATACTCCGAGCAGTGCAAGAGTCATGCTTTGGGTTGTGATCGTTTTTGTTATTGTTGCTTCTGTTTGGGCCTCTTGGGCTGAAATAGACAAAGTGACACGCGGTCAAGGTAAAGTCGTCCCCTCTTCGCAAGTTCAAGTTATTCAAAATCTTGAAGGTGGCCTAGTAAAACAGATTCTTGTTCGAGAAGGCGAACAAGTCACCAAAGGTCAGCAACTCATCCTAATTGATGACACTCGATTTCGCTCAGATTACCGTGAACGTGAACAACAGGTTGCAAACCTCACCGCTAACGTTCTGCAACTCTCTGCATCACTCTCCAGTGTGGTTATCGATGAAGATTTCAGTGAAAACAGTTGGCAAGACAGTGTAAAAATCGATTACAACAAGCTGGCTTTTCCTCCTATTCTAAGCGAAACACAACCCGATCTTGTTGCTCGTCAACGCGCCGAATACCGACAAGATCTGGATAACCTGAGAAACCAAATCTCAGTAATGTCTCAGCAAGTGAAGCAGAAACAGCAAGAACTGATAGAAATTCAAGCTCGGATTCGTAACCTACGCCAAAGTTATGATTTCGCGAAAAAAGAATTAGAGATCACAGAACCCCTTGCCAATGAAGGAGTGGTCCCTCGCATTGAATTACTAAAGCTTCAGCGTCAGGTTAACGATACCCGCAGAGAGCTCACCTCCAGTGAGCTCAAAGTACCAGTTCTTAAATCGAATATCAGAGAAGCGATGCTAAGCCGTATCGATACCGCACAAAAGTTCCGTTCTCAACAGCAACAAGAACTTAATCAAGCTCAAGATAAACTATCGTCCATCACTGAATCAGCGGTTGGATTGGAAGACAGGGTAAACCGTACGGTTGTCATCTCACCAGTGACGGGGACAGTGAAAACGCTTAACGTCAATACTGTCGGTGGTGTTATTCAGCCGGGTATGGATATTGTCGAGATCGTTCCAACAGAAGACACTTTACTGGTCGAGGCTCAAATCGCCCCACAAGACATCGCGTTTTTGCGCCCTGATTTACACGCCATCGTCAAATTTAGTGCTTATGACTTTACAAAATACGGCGGCTTAGAGGGGACTCTAGAACATATCAGTGCCGATACAACGCAAGATGAAGAAGGTAACAGCTTTTATTTAGTTAGAGTTCGTACCAAAGAAACATCTCTGGGCCATGATGAAGACTTACCCATCATTCCCGGAATGACGGCATCAATCGACATTATTACTGGCAAGCGCACCGTCATGGAATACTTACTTGAACCTATTCTCAGAGCAAAGACAAATGCCTTGCGAGAATAATAAACAACGCTCATAAGGTTTCTCACTATGTATCAAAAACTTATTAAGAGTTGGCGATGAAACGTTGGATATTGGTGCCACTGATTTTAGTCGCCTCATCAATTTCTATGGCGCTCAGTACTCAAGAGCAGCAATGGATTGATGCGGTATCTGCGACCTATGGACCTAGAGCGGGAAAGAGGGTGTCTACATGGCGTGCGGAGATGAGCCGTTATAGCAACCTCTCAGAACGTGATCAATTAACGCAAGTAAACCGCTTTTTCAACCAACTGTATTTCGTCGACGACATAAAACTTTGGGGAAAAAAGGATTACTGGGCCACCCCATTGGAGTTTCTGGGGAGTAATGCCGGTGATTGTGAAGATTTTACAATCGCTAAGTATTTTTCCTTACTTGAGTTAGGCGTGTCAGATAAAAAACTACGCCTTGTCTATGTTAAAGCCATTACGCTGAATCAGTTCCATATGGTTTTAGCCTATTACTCAACCCCCAATGCAGAACCGCTAATTTTGGACAATATCAACGGCGAAATAAAACCCGCTTCAACCCGTCGAGACTTGCTACCTATATACAGTTTCAACGGTAAAAATTTGTGGCTAATGAAAACAAAGAATGGCCAGCTTGCTGGCGACTCTTCTCGTCTTAGCCTCTGGAACGATTTACGCGCTCGTGAGCGCACTCTTAAACTGAACACACCACAAATCAGTTACGATGAGTAGGCACTATGACACTATATAAACAACTGGTCGCAGGAATGATCACTGTATTTGTTCTACTGTTAGCTTCGGTATTCGTGATCGAATTTAACACGACTCGTGACAATCTAGAGCAACAACAACGCTCAGAAGTCAACAACACCATTAATACCGTCGGCTTAGCTCTTGCTCCTTATTTGGAAAAAAAAGATACCGTAGCGGTTGAGTCTGTAATCAATGCACTCTTTGACGGCAGTACGTATTCTTTAGTACGCCTCAAGTTTCTTGATGATGACAATCAGATTGAAAGAGCGTATCCAATACGACCAAATGCCGTGCCTGAGTGGTTTACTGACCTTAACTTATTTCAACCTATTCATGACCAAAGAGTTGTGACGAGTGGCTGGATGCAGCTTGCAGAGGTAGAAATCATTAGCCACCCCGGTGAAGCCTATACCCAGTTATGGAATGCTCTAATTCGCCTGTCGATTGCTTTTAGTGCAATATTCTTTGCTGGCTTAGTGGCAATATCACTGATTCTGAAACGTGCTCTCCATCCACTGCAACTGATCGTAAAAAAAATGGAGCAAGTGGCTCGTAATTACTTTGGCGATCCCCTCCCCTTGCCAAAAACTAAAGATCTCATTTCTGTTGTAGAGGGAATCAACAGTATGTCGGCGCAAGTAGAGAAGTCTTTTAAGGCGCAAGCCAAAGAAGCTCAAATGCTGCGTGAGCGCGCTTATATCGACCCTGTTTCACAACTGGGCAACCGAGCTTATTACATGAACCAATTAAGTAGCTGGCTGGCTGAGAGCGCTTCTGGGGGTGTTGCTATTTTACAAGCTCAATACATTAAAGAGCTCTACGAAGAAAAAGGTTATGAAGCTGGTGATGGAATGATCCGTAGCTTGGCAGAGCACCTCAAAGTCGCGGTATCACAATCGGATGCCACCATCGCTCGTATATCGACCGAAGAATTTGGCTTCATCCTACCAAACATGGATGAATCAGAGCTAAAACTCATTGCCGAAAGCATTAATGGATGTATTCAAGATACCAGTGCCGATCCAACAGGAATGACGCAAGAAAAAGCCTATATAGGCTTTGTACATAACCGCAGTAAAAAATCCTCTACTCAGATTCTATCGCTGTTAGATAACGCTGTTGCGCAGTCAAAATCTAACGCTGAAATTAAGTACGGCTTTATCACGTCAGAAACGGATCAAGTGATCAAAGGTAAACAGCAGTGGAAAGCGTTGGTTGAAGAAGCCATGCACAATGATTGGTTCAACTACCGCTTTCAAGCGGCAAACGATAGCTGGGGAAATCCATTCCACCGTGAAGTGTTCTCTGCCATTGAACACGGCGATGAACGTTACACCGCGAACCAATATCTGTTTGCACTAGAGCAGCTCAATGCAAGCCACCGATTTGATGAGTACGTCATCGTAAAAATGATTGAAAAGCTGGAAGCCAATGAGTTCGATGCACCGTTAGCGATTAACATTGCTCAAAGTAGTATTGAACAACCAAGCTTTATTCGCTGGATAACTCAAACATTGAGTAAACATAAGGGAGTCTGTGACCGACTTCATTTTGAAATCCCTGAAAATTGTTTTATCAATGTTCCTCATCACACCGCACTATTCTGTAATGCAATACGCTCGGCTGGTGCCGATTTTGGGGTTGATAACTACGGACGAAATTTCCAATCACTTGATTACATCAATGAATTCAGGCCGAAGTACGTGAAGCTGGATTACCTGTTCACCCATCATCTTGATGATGAAAAACAGAAGTTTACCCTGACATCTATCTCCCGAACTGCACATAACTTGGGGATTAAAACCATCGCATCACGCGTTGAGACTCAAGCCCAGTTAGACTTATTGTCTGAGCACTTTATTGAAGTGTTCCAAGGATTCATCGTTGATAAGTAAGAATGAAGGTTTGTTGTAATGCAAGATACGTTACTTAATTCTTTGGTTTACGTTAGTCGCTACTACGGTTTAGCGAACTCTCCTGACGCTTTGATCAACGGATTGCCACTCACTGATGGTAAACTCACGCCTTTCCTTTTTCCTCGCTCTGCAGAACGAGCAGGACTGATAGCCAAAGAGAATCGTTCAGAGTTAAAAGAAATTCCTCATTTAGTTTTTCCAGTTGTGCTGTTACTAAAAGGCAATGAGGCGTGCGTTCTTAACAGTGTCAACGAAGACACACAAGAAGCAGAAATTGTTACCGCAGAGTCCGGAATGGTCCCTATCGCGTACCCTCTAGAAGATCTGAAAGCGCGATATATCGGTCGCTACTTTATGGTGAAAAAGCAGTTTCGTTACGATGAACGATCACCTGAAATACTGAAAACTAGAGACGGACACTGGTTTTGGGGAACCATTTGGCAATCTAAACGTATCTATCGGGATGTGGTACTAGCGTCACTCCTCATTAACTTGTTCGCTATTGCCGCCCCTATGTTTACCAGGTTGGTTTACGACAAAGTGCTACCTAATTTAGCTTTCGAGACCTTATGGGTGCTTGCAAGCGGTGTATTCATTATATTTCTATTCGACTTCACCTTAAAAATGTTGCGTAACTACTTCATCGACGTTGCGGGTAAAAAGTCAGATATCCTGTTGTCATCGAAACTATTTAGCAAAGTAATGGGAATACGGATGGAGTCACGCCCTCCTTCTGTTGGCGCTTTTGCTCGCCACCTCCAAGAGTTCGAATCGATTCGCGAATTCTTTACCTCTGCGACGATTTCATCGCTGATCGACCTGCCATTCGCAATTTTATTTTTAGTCATAATCTGGTTAATGGCTGGAGACTTAGTGTTCGTACCCATTGGCGGTGTACTCATTCTGGTCATTTACTCGCTACTGATTCAAGCGCCATTACGCAAAGCTATTGAAGAGGGCTCGCGCCTAGCATCACAGAAATACGCCAACTTAATAGAAAGCTTAGCGGGATTAGAAACCGTCAAGTTATTCGGTGCTCAAAGTCAGTTTCAATACCGCTGGGAAGAAGCGGTTGCACACATGGCCAATTGGAATATTAAAAGCCGCCGTATTACAGACGGTATTCAAAGTACTGCAGGCCTAGTTCAACAAGCCTCGAGCGTGGGAATGATCATTCTCGGTGTTTATTTGATTTCTGAAGGGAATCTGACGATGGGCGGACTAATAGCTGCCACCATGTTGAGCGGCAGAGCCATTGCCCCGATGGTACAGTTGTCATTACTTTCTACTCGTTACAACCAAGCAAAGTCATCGTTAAAAATCATAGAAAAAGTGATGGAAATGCCGGATGAACAAGAAGAAGGCAAACGCTATATCCACCGTCCAATGATTCAAGGAAAAATCGAGCTTGATAAGGTCACCTTCCACTATCCAGACTCTCCTATCGCCTCTATTCGCGATTTAAGTTTAACCATTAATCCTGGAGAAAAAGTCGCGATTATTGGCCGTATAGGCTCAGGTAAAACAACCTTAGAACGCTTGATTATGGGCCTGTATAAACCGACAGAGGGCCATGTACGTATTGATGATACTGACATTCAACAACTCCACCATATTGATATTCGACGTAATATAGGTTGTGTTCCTCAAGAAAGCGTTCTGTTCTACGGTACTATTCGCGACAATATTACATTGGGTAGACCCCTAGTTGATGACCGAGAGGTCATGGATGCAGCTAACCGCGCAGGTGTAACAGTATTCACTCAGCAAGATCCTGCAGGATTAGAGCGACAAGTCGGCGAAGGCGGTATGTTGTTATCGGGTGGTCAACGTCAGGCAGTTTCAATCGCTCGAGCAATTTTAGGTCGGCCTCCAGTACTGCTAATGGATGAACCAACAAGTGCAATGGATAATCGCTCAGAAATGCACATTAAGAACCAAATGAAACAACTTACACCGGGTGAAACCCTGATACTCATCACCCACAAAACTTCAATGCTTGATATCGTAGACAGAGTTATCGTAATGGAAAAAGGAACTATCATTGCTGATGGCCCTAAAGCAATGGTGCTCAATGATTTGAAACAGGGTAAAGTTCGGGCCGTCCAATAAATAAACGACAGTGAAGAAGGGGAGCATTAAGCTCCCCTTCTTCATTTATGGAGCTTCAAGCCCCTACGTCTTCATCTTCAAATTTTGAAGATACATCTATTTCATATTGATTAAACGAAAACACAGACGGGCCTCGAACTCGCTTGGTCACAACTTTTTCATCGCCATATTGAACAGTGACATGGGTGAAAACCTTACCTTTCACATCTATGGTGTTGGACTCAAGCGCTAACTCAAATTCCTTATTCAAAGCTTCAACAGCAGATTTCACTTTTTCTAACCGTTCATTCGCGGCATCTTTCTTCTGGTTTATGTCTTGCTCTTCTTCTTCTGTACGCTCAGCCTTAGGTCGCTTTTTAAATTCAAGTTCTCGGCGAATGGCACTCATGGTATCTTCTTGAGCAAGCTTGTATTGATCTTTATAACTAGCAATTCGTTCTTTTAAGCGACCAAAACAAGCAAAAGCCTCTAACACTGTTGGAGTATCACCTTCAACGCCTAAGTTTAAGCAAACCACTTTACCGCCAACTTTTGCAACTCCGCCACTGAGCGTACCTTGCTTTTCTTGACCATCAAGAACCGTTAAATCCCGCCCACAGCGAATCGTATTACCCATGCTATGAACAGCAATAATGATATCTTCCCCTGCTTGTAACTCAGCATATTGAGCGTAATTAGCGGTAATCGTGCTGCCTGACTTAACAGTACAAGATTTCTCTTCGCCTTCTGTCGACGTATGGCCAATAATACCTTTGCCAACTTCGATATTACCTTGGGCTTGCACATCCGCAGATTCAATAAATCCACCAACGGTTATAGAGCCCGTTGCTCTTACAATCATCCCCGGCTCAATATCACCGGTAATAACAACATTGCCTTTAAACTTAACATGTCCAGTAGCGACACTGACATTATTGAGACAAATCGCACTTTCAACGTCGATAGTTTTATTACGGAACACTGGCATGCCGGGAATAGTGGCAAGCAGTAGGTTAGGATTGGAAGGGCTTACGTGCGTCCCTTTACCAGCAACCAATTGTGAATCGGTACCAGGCTTCGGTGGAATTATTTTGCCCTGAACAGTATAACCAGCTTCTCCTTTGGTTGCGGGTTGACGGCGCATTACTGGGTCATTTTCACTCACCGTGATGGTTTCACCCAAATCACGCATGTCGATTTTGTCTTGCTTTCGATCTGAGTCTTTTGGCGCGAGTACTCGTTTGTTAACATCTTCAACCAAAGGTAGAAACTTTGTATCTTTACCATCCAATGCCGCTTTACCCTGAGCAACAATTTGAGTAAAAGTTTCACCTCCTGAAAGCTTATTACTCATAACAAACACTTTTTTTAGCGCTTGTTTATCTATGCCTTTAATCACTCCGGCATCAGCGAGAGCCTGAATAATTTCAGTCCCTTTTAAACCTCTTCCGCCGTATGCCCCGGTGACAGTCATGTTAGCGACCATTTCATCGTCACTCAGGGTAATTTCTAATGATGCGTTCCTTAGCTCAGCAATAACAATGCCTTTAACCGCCTCACTCTTGCCTTCAGATGCACTGTTCACAAAACGGTTGACCTCATCTTCAAGAAGACAAAACTTCGTTGCATCGATATCCTGAAGAGCTTTTGTCAGCCCCTCACTGGTATATTCTTTTTTAACAAACTGTTCATTTGCTAATTTGGCAACTACACGAGTTTTATCATCCGTGAGTGCAATGATATCTTTCCACATACAACTTAACCTTTACGGCACGCATCATAGGATACTCAGTGTATCGAACATGAGACAAACACCAAATATTTCTCTGTTTAAACTCTGGCTTCGGTCACTTTATCAGACAACTATCAATATAAATACCACTTTACAGTGTAAATAGGCCAGGTAAACTAGCGGCGATCTAAATATTACCAGCAGTTATATTGTATAGCCCCATCTATAACCATGACTTAAGAATCAACTCTACTCGTTATTAACTTAAAATTTCTAGCAAAAACTAGACCTATAGATGGACAAAAACACGCATATATGGTCTAGTTTCTCGTACGGTAAATTTACATTAATCAGTGAGATAAGGAAATTCATTGATATGAACAAACTGATCCAGCGCCGAATCGAAAGTATGTTCGTCTCGGCAGTTGAAGGGTTATGGATAATGACACCAGACCATAAGGTTGCATTCTATAACCAAAGTTTCTATGAACAGTTTGATTTACAAGATAACAATACGACTTTAGATCAGTGGATTGACTTAATACACCCAGAGGATAAAA
The DNA here is from genome assembly GCA_048259585.1 of Vibrio sp. Taxonomy (GTDB): domain Bacteria; phylum Pseudomonadota; class Gammaproteobacteria; order Enterobacterales; family Vibrionaceae; genus Vibrio. The sequence continues at coordinate 419,003 of JBLXHN010000002.1, forward strand.
GCCCTTTTGCCACTAAAGTCAATTCGCATGTCAAGGCGGTCGGAGATGAAACCCGTGTTGTTACACAGTATAGAGTAAGAAAAAAAGACGGCAGTTATATCTGGATTGAAGCGACTGGCATTAACAAAATCGATAATGACGGTGAGTATATGGTTGGCAACCATAGAGATATTACCGAGCAAAAAGAACTGGAAAACTCAATTCGCCAACTCGCCTACTACGATAAATACACCAAGTTACCAAACAGAGAAAAACTCAAATCCGACTTATCTCACCGCTCTACCGATGTCACTCTGATTACAGTTCACGCTTCAAGTGTTAAGTCCTATATTAGTCAATATAGTGAATTTATTCTGACCGACTTCGTTGACAACTTTCTATCGTGTTTCGATGTTTTTAGCAGCCATGAAAGCAACTGCTACCGCACATCGCTAGACACTTTCACACTTTTAATCAATGATAGCCTTTCTGATAGTGAACTAGCTTCACTTTCTACTCAGTTTATTGAGGCGTTCAACCTCAATACTAAAAACACAATTTCCTATTTCGGTGATGTTTACCTTGGAATTTACGCCAGCACGGATAGAGAAGAAATGCCGGAAAGCATCATTAATTCTTCCTATCAAACTTGTGAGTACGCGTTTGAACAATCTTCTAAAAACTGGGTTATCTATAACGAAGAAGTGAAGCCAGAAATCGAACGATACTTTTATGTTGAAAATAACATAAGGCAAGCAATCGAAGATAACGACATTTCAATTTATTTGCAGCCAATAATTGATGTCCAGACCATGAAGTTGGTCGCTTTCGAGTCACTAGCAAGGTGGCAAACGGCCAAATTTGGATTTATTCGTCCCGACGAATTTATTCCTGTAGCGGAACGGTTAGGCCTAATATCAAAACTAGGGAAGAAGGTATTCAAAAAATCTGCAGACTTCATCGTTAAATACAATAAAAAGTGGAGTAGCAATACGAAAGTTCATGTCAATATCTCTGCACTACAACTTCTTGATGATTCGTTTCCTAAATGCTTAGAAACAATAGCGCTAGAAAAAAACGCACAACCGGAGCAAATCGTCATTGAGCTGACAGAGTCAGTGCTTATCGATAACAACCAGCAAGTCAACGAAAGGCTAAGACTCCTCTCTGATATAGGGTTTCCTCTCGCTATGGATGACTTTGGCGCGGGTTATAGCTCTGTGACGTCGTTGTTTAAGCTACCTTTCAAAATACTTAAAATTGATAAAGAACTGACCAATCAAGCTCTAACCGAGAAAGAGGCCTTAGAATATATTCAGTATTTATCTTCTCTTTGTACCAGCAAAAATATGAATATGACCATTGAAGGGATTGAGACTCTGGATATGATTAATCAACTATCATCAGCTAATGCTTCATCCTATCAAGGTTACTATATTTCTAAGCCTCTACCTGAAGAGCAAGCGCTTATTGTTTCTAACACCAGCAACTATAGAATAAAATGCATGGTATGATCTTTAGCCTTAACATAGCGCACTGTAACCAATTGAAAAATATCAGTAATACCATGAGAATTAACTAAATTTACAGTGTAAAAGCTAAAGCCTAATAGGTTGTTTTACAGTGTAAATTGGCAATCAGTTCTTTTAACTCCTGCTTCATCTTCATCTCTATTTGTTTTCTCCCAGTCAATTGATACTTGCGGGCACACTGAGCCCAAGGCATACGAAGCAACACTTTACTAATGGTCAATTCCGAAACTTGATAGAAGTGGTTCGTGGGCAAAGAGAGTAATAGCTGATGAAACCACACGGCTATAGATTCATAATTCGCACCACCAACAGTGTATTGTTGAAGTAACTTGAACGGTATATCTTGGTTAGTAGGCGTGGATTGAGCGAGTAAAGTCTTAACCAAATCCACCTCAATAAGCTTTAAAGAATCAGGCATCTCATGAATCAAGTGAACAAAGAACTGTGTTGCGGCCCTATCTAACCACCCCAGGCTTTCTCCTTTAACCATCACGAGCGAATAACAACCGCTTGATTGATCGCGCTGAGAACCCATTTTTATACTGTGAAAACCACACTTTTGCCAAAACTTAACTAGCGCCCCTGTTGCACCAAAACTAGTAGATACATAATCACAGTCTTGTTGTCGAATAAACGAATCGACAAATTCACTACCAATACCCATATGTTGCAAATCAGGATGTACCGCTATTCGCATGATGCGCGAACTCGATTGTTTAGCTGCGATAGAGATACCTAACTGATTCGCAACGGTAACGGGAACTAAATGTCCTTTAGGGCGGCGTTCACCTCTTTGTATCGCTTCAATTAACGAATCTTCCAACTTACCTTCTGTCACTGAAAGTATGCAAGCAACAACACGCTCATCACAAGTCGCTATATAAACGTGAATCGAAGAGTCACTTAACAAATGAAATAAATCATTGGGGGAAGTTTGATAATGAGCGTTAACAAGCAAACTAAAGATGTGATGCGTAAGTTCAGGTTTGGCGACCAACTCATCCTTTCCGACCATCCGGTATTCTATGTTGGCCACGTCGATTTTTGGGTCGATAGATTCAAACTCAAAATCGAGTAAAAAGCTGTCACGATGCCATGCTTCCAGCGGGTCGCCTAGGTTCCAGCGGATTGGATGAGCCATTTTTTGAAATCGGCTCCCCGGACGAACAGACTTCAACCAGTGTTGAAACTTTAAAGTAAAACCCCGCCCACAACCTTCATAACCGTTAATCGTTGAAGAGAAAACGGTACGGTGGTAATTATTTACAATACCTTCGAGCATGGGTAACGGTATTGATGCAGCTTCATCCACCAACAGTAAATCGCATTCGGGTTGTTGCAGAAGTAACTCATCAGGAGCAATAAAGCGTAAACTAGAGGATTGAGTTTCAACACTACCATGCTTTACTACCGCATCAGCTAGTAGCTGTTGTGCGAACTGAAAAACAGGCTTCACTGCAGACAAACTCGGGGCGGTAACCAATATATTAATATTGCGTTTTTGCATCAGATTTGCTGCAGCCATACCCAATGAACTACTTTTACCTCTCCCTCTATCCGCGGTTAGTACTAACGGCCGTTTACGATGACCTTCCACCACTCGAACAATGTTTTCGATAGCAGTCTGCTGCTCAGAGAAATCGATTTCTACATTGTCACAATTAACAGACGGTAATTCAGGAGTGCTGTTCTCAGAGAGGGAAATGAGTTGTTTGAGCGCCTTCGCCATCCATTGTTCTGCGTGATTGTTGCCCTTTTCCGCAAAACCAAGTACCACGACTATCCCACCGCCAACGACTGTGCCTAAAGCCGCGCTAAAACTGTTCGCGTCCCAACCGTCACTAAAGTCACAAATCAGTAATTCACACTCTTGCCCTAAAAACTGCTGGCCTTGCTTAAATGAAAGATAACGTGTTGTTGGTAACGGTTCGCCGCCAAGCTGAAATACGGTTCCGCTTGACAAGCTAGCTATCCAACATTGGCATACTTCTTTGTTCCATTGGTCATCACCTCCTAAAGCGATGCCATAGCGATATTTTTGCTGAGTAGCAATTTGGCAAAGAGAAGAAAAGTAGGGCAAAAAGTAATTGGATTGAGAGCTCATAGATTTACGCTTTTAGTGTCAATGACAGTATGTTATCACAGCCCGGTAACCTGGAGATATTTAACAACTCATGATTGATTGAATCCGATATAACCAAGGTCAAAATATTTTTTCCTGACGACAAATTTAATTTGCTTTATTGAATGGCAAATTTGCCTAATTATTAACTATACCTAAGTAACCTCAAGATGCTGGTTCAGCGAGAATTTATTCGCTGTTAGGCAAGGCACTGGTTTGAAGACATAGTTATTCTACGTAGAAAATCAGTAACGCAGCATAGGAGCGAATAAAACTCGCCCTTCGGGAGCTCGTCAAAGAGCCCATATTAGCGCTCAATAACGTTGAAATGAAATACCATTCCTACCGTTATTAAGCTTGCTCTGAACTCTTTGATGCAGCTCTGAATCCTGTATCTTGAAGTTACTTAGGTATAGATCCCCAGTAAGGTACTGGTCTACAGGTAAAAACATTTAATGAAAACTTTCATCAAAGGATTGGTTCTAACAGCTACGATTGCATCTGCACAAGTTTATGCAGAATCCCAAACTTTAAACGTTTATGCATGGGGCGGTTATCTACCAGAATCCTCGCTAAAACAGTTTGAACAACAACAAGGCGTAACCATTAACTACTCTACTTTTGAGAACAATGAGTCAATGTATACCAAGCTCAAACTTCTGAAAGGTACAGGTTATGATGTTGTGTTTGCTTCCGCATACTTTATTGAAAAGATGGGACGTGAAGGGTTACTTGCTGAAATAGACCACAACCAAATTCCGAACATGAAAGACACCTTACCAGCACTGTTAGGTCAGGCTCACGACCCACAGAACAAATACTCCCTACCTTACATATTTGGCGTAACCGGTATGAGTTACAACGAAGCGTTAGTTGCAGAAGGAATTACCCGCTGGGCTGATTTATGGGATAAGAAATACGAGCAGCAAGTGATGCTTATTGATGATATCCGTGATGTGTTCGGCATGGCGTTGAAACTTAACGGGTTCAGCATCAATACTAAAAATGAACTAGAAATTGAAAAAGCATACCAGTCACTCGTTGAATTAAAAGACAACGTATTACTGTATAACTCTGATGCACCACATGTTCCGTATGTGTCTGGTGAAACTGCTTTGGGTATGCAATGGAATGGGAATGCTTACCAAGGTCAGACAGATATGCCGGAGTTGAAATTCGTTTTCCCTGCCGAAGGTTCCGTACTATGGATGGATAATTTTACCATCCCATCAGGCAGTGATCATAAAGCATTAGCACATAAGTTCATTAACTTTATGTATCAGGCAGAAAACCAAGCAGAAATCGTCAATAGCCTTGGCTACGCTTCGGCAACAACAACAGGTAGAGCTTTGCTTCCTGAACATCTACGTAACAATACAGTTATCTTCCCTACCGATGAAGACATCGAAAATGGAGAGTTCATTAATGATGTTGGTCCAGAAACGTTAGCTATCTACGAAAAATATTGGCAACGTTTAAGAAACTAACAGACAAAAAATCCCGCGATTTTCGCGGGATTTTTATTGTTGACTCAACAAACATCAGTCTATTTTGCTTTCTAAATATTCGAAAATATCTTTCATCAAAGCATCATCGACCTTTTTCAAGTTGAGCGTCAAATTGCTCCCCTTACGAGCATAGGATACTCGTCCTTTGATTAGGTCAACTTTGCTTGAAACAGTACGCTTAGGTGGAACCAAATCATGAATCCACTCTTCAATTGTCTCAGTCACTTCTTTGGTAATACGAGCGACACCTTGAGACTGACAACGCTGCCAAACAAAACCATCATCCTGATGACACTTTTTCAGCAATTCTAAACGCTGCTTGTCATCCAGTTCATTGAACTGCTTGTGCAGCTTTACGATCGTTGGGCGTCCAAGCTCTACCACATTTGGATAAGCCTGTAACAGCTCTAATGGTAATGCAGCAGCTTTTAAAGCACCGCTAACAAGAGCTTCGCTACATTGAAACATTTTCGCCAGTGCTTTCTGATCTTCAGCTTCACCACTGTCTAGCTTAGCTTGCATCTCTTTACCTTTCTCATATAGAGAGAGTGGTTTATGAGCATTTGCAACGTCAGATAAAAACTTAGCGTGTTCTGCGTTAATATCTTCTGCTACGTAAACGAGAAACTCTCTATTCGCCAGAATACACGACATGCGACGACGACTACCGTCAAGCACTTCAATCGTACCATCCTCAATACGACGCCCTACCGCCGGATACTGCTGCCCTCTGTCGCGTAGCGTGCTTAAAACATCAGAAAGTGCATGTTCATTAAGGAAACTCTGCTCACGAGCGTTGGCCGCAAATACAGAGGTTTTTTCAGCCACTTCTTCAGCAGGGATACGCAGTAGCTCAAATGTGACTACTTGCTCACCAGCTACAGCAAGTTCAATAACTTGAGCCTGCTCTTTTGCCGCTGATTGCGCTTCTTTAGGCGTCGTGGCCCGGCGTTTATCCACTTTACCAAACAGCTTTGCATTCAGATCAGATGTCTTAATTGCCATAATTTACTTACCCCTGATTTAATGAATTCCAATGACTATGAAGCACTCGTTCAAGCTCCAATGCGCTTTTCTGAACTGAATCTTGTGCAGTTGCCAGCGTTTTCTTACCACCTTCAAAATCGCTGGTGGTCAAATCAAACACGGTACTGTAGGTATCGGCACATGTTTCAAATGCGCGGCTACGTGGAATTGTAGCCATCATCACCTGGTCACCCAGCAGATAATTCATTTCAGTCAGAACAGAAACCTGCTTCTTGTTGTCATCTTCAAACATGGTTGGCATCAAGCGTACAAATTCTAATCCCTTCCAGTCCTCTGGGAACATCTCATAAACAGTTGGTAGATGCTGGAAGAAGTTAACCGTAGAAGCCCAGTCAAGACGCTTAGCAGCGCACGGAATCAATAAGGCGTTTGATGCATACATAGCGTTCCAAACTAACGGATCTACGTGCGGGCCCGTATCAATCATAATGACATCAAAATCATCTGCGATTTTATCAATTAGCTTCTCTTTAAGTAGACGAACAATGTCTAATGACTGGTTTTGTGATAAATACTGCCATGCCTCCGCATTAAACATCGCGTCTTCAGGGAAAGCTGAAATTGTTTTAAGATTCGGATACTGAGTTGGTAACAGGACATTCTTACGTAAGAATTCCGTATCCACTTCAACCTCTTCAGGTACATTATCCAGCATTACATCCACTGCAGAATAGATATTACTGTGCTCAGCAACGCTGATCTGAGGGTTTAAGAACAGACGCAGTGAGCCTTGTGGGTCTAAGTCTATCAAGCAGATGCGATAACGTTTATCAAGATTTAAAGCCAGACACGCAGCAAGGTGTACCGCAGTCATTGATTTACCCGTACCACCCTTTTGGTTCTGTACGTTGATAATCCAAGGTTTATTATCTGAATTCTTTTTACGTTCGTGAAATTTAGGTAGGCCAGCGGCATCCATCAGCATATGAGCTTCAGACAATGAAATAGAGTAATGGTTAGCATTGTTTTTAGTGAACTGATGACCAGCCGCTTCCATCTTGGCTATCGCTTCATCGAGCTTACGTCTAGTTAATCCAGAACGTGTTTCCATCAAAGCTTTAGACATAGGAGGGAAGTGCTCATCACGACGCTCTTCCAACACAATCTCGATACGATCGGACTGAACTTGCTGAGTCTGTTCGGCGAGTTTGTAGAGATTATCTATTGTTTGTTCTCTTTTCATTGCCAATTTCCGTTATTAGTTTCTTGGCTGACATTGTACAGCATAAACTACCATTTACAATAAAAAGGTGAACATTCACTTTTAGATAAAAATCACATTAAATTGACATTTAAATATCATTTAAATGAATTACACATAAAATGGTTAAAAATATCGCATAAAATTATCAGAATAATCCATGACAATATACTCTAAAATTTAAATATTACAGTGTCACTTATTTACAATGTAAAAACGTCTAGGTTTAAGAAAATTAAAAAATGAAGTAATTTTGATTCGGAACGATTAAGTTCTAGCTCCAAATTACGGAAGGTGTCATTTTGACTGTAAAGGCGTCTATTAATTTAGAAACGACTTAATAATAGAGACTAATGGGTATCATTTGGTTTTGAATGGAAGCATGATCAAGGAAATCTTCATGATCATAGTTCCGTATCTATTTTAACCAATAGGAACAATGATCAAGGCTTATTACCGGGCTTCATTGGATAACAAAACAATCGATCCAACGATCAATTAACGGATCAATGATCAAGAGTTAGCTTCACACCGGAAGCATGTAAATTTACGGCAAACTTACGGTACACGTCAGATGTAATAGGGGATAGAGCTCAACCTGACCGATATATCAGTATTACAACGTGTTTATGAGTCGAAATCAAAGGATTGCTGAATTACCATGATCATGCTTTCGTAAGCCTGTCTTGATAGAGACTCTTAGCGAATAGGTTTCGTTATGCTGATTGAAAATCAAATCTGTTCAATTAATAAGCGAGTTTATCAACCATATGGAAGGTTCTTGATCATGCTTCCGATTGAACAGAAGGAAAAATGACTAACGAATAAAACTCTAACTTCTGATAATTGCTAGGATCTGTGGATAAGTTGTGTAAGTACCTTGATCATGCTTATGAAAGGCTTTTGATCATGGTTTCGAAGTTACTATGATCATCGTTCAAGATATTATTGATCATGCTTTCAATAAGTTAATGATCATCGTTTCGGAAAGCTTATGATCATGCTTCTGAACGAAAAAAAATTAACGGTAATCAAAACAGTTACTTGCAGGCAAAAACGCACTCGGATCATTAGATCACTCTAATCACTATTAATCATTATAATCAAAAAGATCAGTTATTTAAGAGCAACAACTTTTTCTTTATTTATGATCTTTTTTTCTTTATTCTTTTGGAACTATAGCAATATTACGGTTAGTGTGAGACAGATCTAGAAATGGCTTCAGAAGAAAAAATATTGATCAAGGCACCCAGAAGCCATAAAGATGGACATCTTTTTGCTGTTTCTGAATCAGCAATTGATTGGATTGAACAATACCAACACTTCAAAGGTGTGACTAAAAGCATCTTAGAATTGTTGAATCTAATTTCATTACGAGGATTCAGTAGTAAAGATGGGCTTGTATCAACCACTGAGTTAATTGAAGCCACTGATGGTCAACTTACACGTGCAGCGATTCAACAACGTCTAAGAGCTGCAGTAAATATCGGATTATTTAAACAAATTCCTGTACGATTCGAAGAAGGATTAGCAGGTAAAACTATGTTGCATAGTTTTATCAATCCTAACCAGTTGATTTCAGTATTAGGATCCACAAGCTTAGTGACTGAATCAGTTAAGCAAACAGAAAAACGTAAGCGCTCAAAAGCATTAGCTCAAACTCAAGTCAACAAACGTCTATTGAATGAGCATGGATTGAATACTCCACCAGCTATGAAAGATGAAGCTGAGCAATTCGTCGTATCTCCTACCAACTGGGCCGGTATCATTGATCAAGCTTTGGCTCCGCCACGAACGAGAAAAAACTATCAAAAATCAATGGTATCTATCTCTGGTACTCGAGCTGTGATTGAGACACGATCTTCAAAAAATATCATGACAGTGGATGATCTTATGACGCTGTTTGCCCTGTTTACATTGACAGTTCAGTACCATGATCATCATCATGAAGATTACCAACTTAACGCGAGCCAAGTACCTAATAAAACGCCGCTGTACATTACCGATATCCTTTCCCTACGAGGAAAAAAAGACAGCGGTCCAGCACGAGATTCAATTCGCGACAGTATCGATCGAATTGAGTTTACAGACTTCCAGTTACATGAACTAACAGGCCGTTGGTTAAGTGAAAATATGCCTGAAGGTTTCAAAAGTGATCGTTTTCGTTTTCTAGCAAGAACGATCACAGCTTCTGAAGAGGCCCCAACGGAAGGCAGTGATGGTGAAATCAAGATCAAACCCAATTTATATATTTTAGTTTGGGAACCCTCTTTTTTTGAAGAGCTAATGACTCGAGATTATTTCTTCTTGTTCCCACCAGAAATACTGAAACAGCATACATTAGTGTTCCAGCTATACTCGTATTTCCGTAGTCGAATGTCGCGTCGACACACAGATGTCATGATGCTTAGTGAGCTCAATCAAAAGCTTGCACGTAATATCGAATGGCGTCGTTTCTCCATGGATCTTATTCGAGAATTGAAGCGACTTTCCGATGGTAAAGGGAGTGAAGATCTCTTTGTGGTGAACCTTTGGGGTTATCATTTGACGATCACAACGACGGTTGAAAAAGGAAAGATCGTTGATTATCAAGTTGATATTAAATGCGATGCTGAAGAAGTACTGCGCTATTCTCGCGCTAAAATGACCAATGCTGGCAAACGCAATATGGCTCCAACGCTGCCGAACCCTCTAAGACATGAGATGGTTTCAAAGCAGAAGTTAGCAGAGTTATCAGAGATCATTGATGGTGAGTTTGAACCTATTCAACGTAAAACGCCGTCGCCAAGAGGCAAATTAGGCCGTCGAGTGAAACAACGTAAGCATTTGGTTGAGATCAATGCAGATGAAATTACGATCACTCTATCTAAATATACCTCCTCAGAGGCTCTAGAACGCAGTATAACGGCTTTAGCCGCAATGACCGGACATGCCCCTTCATCAATCAGAGAAGAGTGCGTAGAGCTCATTGACAAGCTCGATTGGCTTCGTGTAGATGATCAAGTGATTCCATATGAGACACTAAGTAAAATGATCGAACTGTACAATTCACAAAATCAGAACAAACATTTATCGATTGAAAGATTGATATCGGGTTTGGCTGTACGTAGAAAGGTATGTAAGCAAGTGTTTGATGGACACTTAGATGAATCGGTATTTAGAGCGTTAGATGAAGTTGCTATTGGTGTTTAGAGCAACAAACAAATATTGAACACAACATTGACACCCGTCTGACATTACAACTCTATTGGTTGGTTAAAGTTAATCCCGAATAGACAACCTTTTGTCCTATCTGATTAATTTGAAGATTGGCTCATATTGTTACATTCATTCTGAATTTTTATCGAGTTCTCCCCAAGGACTCGATTTTTTTTATCTAAAATTCGTCAAATAATGATTCGTTCCATGATCATGCTTTCATAAAACTCACTCTTCCTTGATCATTGTTCCGAAATCCTTCATGCCTCTGGTTGCTGCTGTCAAACTGATTCGACAATATACCTTTGATGTATAAAAGATTTGTTTTATTAATGAAACTCTCAAATATGATTGAAAGTAAAAATGCCTACAAGCTAGACATGACGAGGGGTAGGGGAGAAAAAAGGTGAGCTAGATCAGGTTGAATTTTTCGCGTTGAATCTTTTAAATGTACTGCTACTTTTCTGCTTGTTCAAAAGATAATTGAGTCATTGTAATTTAGATTTCTGAATCATCGTTTGAATCACATTCTTGCTCAAATATGCTTAACATAGATTTGGACCTTTGTTACAGATTACCTGTCCTTTGCATGGTTTGTTCGGAGGTTACAATGTCCATTAATTCTATTAACCATGATGAAATCACTGGCATCACTGAGAAGTGGGACTTCAGAGAAGAAGTTGAAACACAGGCTCCGGTGAGTAAACAAAAATCAGCGGAAGCTCGTCGTCGTATTGAAGCATTAAGAGAGATCCGCGAAAGTGGCTTGTCCATTGAAGAGGCGAAGGAACTTGGCCTTCTTCACTAGAGATAAACCATGTTAGTTGTTTTGAAAGGGTGGCCATTGCCACTCTTTCTGTTTTTTATTTACTCATTTAATGTCGCTTAAGTTATGACCATAAACTTCTTTTGAACAGGATTAGGTCATGAAAGTGCTAGAAACCCACATTTAGACTCTTAATTTTGTTCATTCCTATGCTATATTTCGCACCATGTTTTTACCGACTGTGGGTTTACTAATGTCTTTCAACCTTGCTCTGCTTGATGTGAACGAAAAAAACAAAATAGAACTGGATAAACAGGCTTCTTTTTTGGTTTGGAAGATGAAGCAGGCAAAAGGTGGTCCGGAAGAGATTACTAAGCAGCTAACCAATCTTACTTCTGAACAAGATAAAGAGTGGTTTCAACAGTCGGTGGACAAATATAAAAGAGTCATGGGCGTAATGTAGCTCAACTCTGTGCGGAATCGTATCTTCCTGCACATCCGTCGCATTAAATTGAACTAGAGAGAACATCCCGATGGGAAGAAGTTTCGAAGTGCGCAAAGCCTCTATGGCGAAAACTCAAGGCGCAAAAATCAAAGTTTACTCAAAATACGGTAAAGAAATTTACATGTGTGCGAAGAACGGTGGTTCTGACCCAGACATGAACTTGTCGCTTCGTCACCTTATCAGTAAAGCGAAGAAAGACCAGGTTCCAGCTCACGTTATCGATAAAGCTATCGATAAAGCAAGCGGCGGCGGCGGTGAAGATTACCAGCCAGCGCGTTACGAAGGTTTCGGCCCTGGTGGTGTAAGCGTAATCGTTGATTGTTTAACAGATAACGGTAACCGCACTTTCCAAGATGTACGCCAATGTTTCGTTAAAACGGGTGCAAAAATCGGTACTCCAGGTGTGGTAGCACACATGTTCGATCACCAAGCTGTTTTCCAGTTTAAAGGTGAAGACGAAGAAGCGGTACTTGAAGCTCTGATGATGGAAGATGCAGACGTTACTGATATAGAGCTTGAAGATGGTGTGATTACTGTATTTGCACCAAATACTGAGTTCTTTAAAGTGAAAACAGCGTTAGCAGCAGCTTTCCCTGATTTAACCGTTGATGTTGAAGAGATTACTTTTGTTCCTCAAAACCAAAGTCCAATCTCAGGTGAAGATGCAGAGAAATTCCAAAAATTCTTGGATATGCTAGATGATTGTGATGATGTTCAGCAGGTATACCACAACGCTGAGCTCCAATAAGTCTAGTGATGAAAAAAACCGAGCTTTAAGCTCGGTTTTTTTGTTTGCGGTAAACTAGAACTTTTTTCGTTCTTGGCTTACAAAGAGTGTAAATATCAGCCTAAGGTATCGGCCTTCTAGTTGGGGTTTATAGGAAGCATCAGATCGGCTAAGAGATGAAACCCCCTCGTTAAAGGAGATGTAAAATGAAAGTCAGTTTTATAGGTTTAGGTGTCATGGGCTACCCGATGGCAGGACATTTAGTTAAAGCCGGTTTCGAAGTGACGGTGTTTAACCGTACTACAGCAAAAGCTCAAGCGTGGGCGGAAGAGTACCAAAGTTCATACGCTGCTACGGTATCAGATTGTGTTAAAGAAGCGGATGTCGTGTTGGTATGTGTCGGTAATGACGATGACGTGCGCAGTATGACTACCAGCGAAACAGGTGCGTTGGCCTTCATGAAGAAGGGGGCAATTCTGGTTGACCATACTACGACCTCTGCCCAGTTAGCAGAACAGCTCTCAGATGCTGCTCAAGCTGCTGGTGTAAGTTTTGTCGATGCGCCAGTATCTGGTGGTCAAGCAGGGGCTGAAAATGGCGTACTGACGATTATGTGCGGTGGCAGACAGCAAGACTTTGATGCCCTTCAACCTGTGTTTAACGCCTATGGCCGTTCATCAGTACTAATGGGTAAAGTCGGGCAGGGGCAACGAGCGAAGATGGTTAACCAAATCTGTATTGCTGGCGCATTAACCGGTATTTCTGAAGGTCTAGTCTTAGCGGAAAAAGCAGGTCTGGATGTTGATACTCTAATTTCATGTCTGAAAAATGGTGCTGCTGGTTCTTGGCAGATGGAAAACCGTGCGCTGACCATGTCACAGAACAAGTTTGATTTTGGTTTTGCTATTGATTGGATGATCAAAGATCTTGGTTTCTGCCTCGATGAAGCGGAGCGACAAGGTATTAAATTGCCAATGACTGAGAAAACAATCAAAGCTTATCAAGCTTTGTCTGAGCAAGGTAATGGCCGTATGGACACATCTATTTTATTCAAAGCAATTAAACATGAATCCGAGCAATAAGCTAACGTTCTAATACTAAAAAAGCCGAACTCTGTATGAGGAGTCGGCTTTTTTATTGTGTGTGAGCGCTTAAATTAGGTGAGTTTGAATGTTGCTACTTTAGCACTCAGCTCTTCAGCCTGATGTTTTAAATCATTTGACTGGTTTAAGCTTTCTTCCGAACCAACAACCAGTTGATCTGTTACATCTTTAATTGAGGTAACGTTTTGAGTTATCTCACTCGTTACATGTGTTTGTTCTTCAGCTGCTGTTGCAATTTGTGTCGCCATATCACTGATTAGTGCAACTGCAGAATTAATTTCCTCAAGGGCTGCGGTCGCTTGGTCTGCATCTGTGACCGAGTTTGTTGCCAATGTGGAGCTATGTTCCATTAGGTTAACTGCACGTTTAGTGGTTTCTTGTAGTGTCTCAATCGTTGCTTTAATTTCTTCCGTTGAGGTATGAGTGCGCTGTGACAGCACGCGTACTTCATCGGCAACCACGGCGAACCCTCTGCCTTGTTCTCCTGCTCGAGCAGCTTCAATGGCAGCGTTAAGCGCTAACAAGTTGGTTTGCTCAGCAATACCTTGAATGGTTGCCAACACGGTTGAAATTTCCAGAGCATGCTGATTGAGTACTGAAATGACACTGCTCGCTTCTGTTACTGAATCCGCCAGATTGTTGATAGACTCTTTCGTCTTAATAACTAATGCATGACCATTGTTGGTGCTGGTGGCTGAGTCTTGAGCGGCTTGAGCTGTTTGTTCTGCATGTGACGCGATTTCATGTGTTGCAGATGCCATTTCGGTCACAGCTGTCGCTACCATAACGACTTCTTGATGCTGCTGGTTGAGTTCAGAGGCTGAATGATTTGCTCGATGCGCTCCCTGCTCTGACTGTTCAGATAGATTGAGTGCTTGTTGACGAATATGCTCGATTAATTCACGTAGGCTACTAATAAATATATTGAAGTTATTGGCAAGTTCACCCACTTCATCGTTGTTTTCTACTTCAATTCGCTGAGTCAAATCACCATTACCGTTGGCGATTTGTGCCAGTGCAGCCGAGACATTATTAAGTGGACGAAATAGGATATTGCATAGAAGGTTAAACAGAATGGTACAAAGAATAACGACAATCGCGGTAACTAACAGTTGACCCAAAATAGCATCAAATAGAGGACTAACGAGAGACTCATAATTGATGACCGTTACAGTGGTTAATCTAGTATCGCCAATTTTCCGCGCGTAAAGTACATACTTTTCACCGGCGATAGAAATGGTGAGGTCGGTTTGCTCTTTAATTGCTTTTTGAATGTCTTTGTAGTTTATTCCCAGCTCAGAAACACTTTTATTGAGTAGTTTCGTATTGCTATGAGTAAAGATGTTGCCTTGTTCGTTAGCAATGAACATATATCCTTCGCCAGGCAAGATAACTTGTTTTATGTTGTTCACAACGTCTGTTATTTCGACATCTGCACCTAGGACAACTTGTTGTCCATAGAGGTTTAGTGCCTTACCCAAGGAAACCACATTCGCACCAGTTGCTGCGGCAGTTGTTGGGTTATCCATAAACACTTTTTCAGGATTAGCCTTAGCGTTGATGTACCAGCCCCATTTACGAGGGTCATTATTACCTTGTGGTAACGTGACACCATTTGCGTTGTCCTGGGAACCATCTGGGTATGCTAAGAATACGTTGTCAAAACTGGCAGAATCTCGGACTTGTTTAAGATGGGTAACAATCGCGTCTTTTTCTGATTCTTCTGATAGAGCTTTTAAAGCTCGCTCTTTTGAGAGTAGCCAGTCGCTAACATACTGGTTATAAGATGCAGTGGAACTTTGCAGTCGTTGTTCGACTTCAATATCAAGTCGGTCTAAAGCCGCATTGTAAGATAGGGCCTCCACCAATACCCCGCCAAGAATGATGGCAGCACTTGCTGATATCGCAAGTTTGTTTTTTAGAGATAGATTTTTAAACATAGACGGACCTTTGTGACATGAGTGGTTCAATGGCTTTAACACCAAGCCAAGAGTCATTCTTTATAATTAAGAATGGCATCTTGTAGGGATATTCTTACATTGTTACCTTAAAAGCTACCGTATTTGGCATGGTACGATGAGCGATTAATTCCTGTTTTACAGTGTAAATTTCTAAACCTTAAATCTAGCAACTAACTCGTATAGTTCATGCGCTCTTCCGTTAAGGCTCTGGCTTCCTTGGTGGTTTTCATTGGCTAAGCCTGCCGATTGGCTGCTTTGATCAGAGATAACAACAATACGTTCAGAGATTTCCTGCCCAACAATGCTTTGTTCTTCTGTTGCCGTTGCTATGAGAGAGTTCATATCCATGATCATACTGATCGATTGCTGTATTTTTTCTAAAGCTTGAGCCGCTGCATTGGCTTCATTTACTGCTGATTCACTTTGAGTTTGGCTCGAGTTCATTGCATGTACGGCAGCGTCTGATGCCTTTTTAAGTTGATCGATTACTGCATGTATTTCACCGGTACTTTGCTGAGTGCGACTGGCCAATTTACGCACTTCGTCAGCGACGACGGCAAAGCCACGCCCTTGATCTCCAGCTCGAGCAGCTTCTATTGCAGCGTTGAGGGCCAGTAAATTAGTTTGCTCTGCAATATCTTGAATGACCTCTAGTGAAACAGAAATATTTTTCACGTCGCCTTCCAGCTTCGATATTACATTACTTGCTTGTGCCACTTCCCCCGCCAACGCTTCGACAGATTGGGCCGCAGAGTTAACGATATTATGTGCTTCTAACGCGTTATCATCGGCTTCTTTCGCTGAGTTTGCTGCTTGATGAGCATTGTTTGAAATTTCGTTCGCTGTTGTGGTCATTTCCGTCATTGCTGTAGCAACTTGTTCTGTTTCACCACGTTGCTTCATGGCTAACTCATCAACTTTAGCCGCTCGCTGAGACATAGAGTTAGTTTCATCAACAACTTGAAGACCAGTATCGTTTACTTGTTTGATTATTTCTTGCAAGCTTGCAACGAAGGTGTTGAAGTTTTTACTGAGCTCGGCAAATTCCGGAACAGTGAATGCTTCCATCCGAGCTGTTAAATCCGCATCTCCACTAGCAAATGATCGAATAGATGTATCGAGGGTTTCGATTGGACGCATGATTGTTCGATTGAAAAATAATGTGGCAACACCCACAACGAGAATGATAACGATCGTTACTGTGGTTAAGTACCACAAGCTTTTCATTAACTGGTCATGGGCTGTTTGAGCCATTAGCGCGATTTCAGCGTCAATATCGTCAGTATAAAAACCTGTTCCAATAACCAGATCCCATTGAGCTAAATAAACGGAGTAGCTTAATTTAGGTAGTGGGGTTGTTTCACCGGGTTTAGGGAAGTAGTAAGTGGTGAATTCTTTGGTTTTTGAGTTGCGGATTATATCCTGAACTAGATAATTACCTTGAGTATCTTGAAGATTCCAAAAGTTATCTCCTATTCCTGCATCACTTTTACCTAAAAGAAGACGATTGCCTTTCGAATCATAACCAAATATATAGCCGCTTTGGCCAAATTGAATCTCCTTGAGCACTTCCCGTGCCTGATCTAAAGAAGCGTTACTGTTTTTTAGAGGCGCTAATGCCGTTTCGGCAATCTCTAAATATGATTTAAGTTCAGCGCGTTTCATCGCCATCATGGATTTATGGATTGAAGCCATCTGCTGATCATTCAGGTTTGTGGACTGAGTGAAGTTCATAAACATCAAGCTGGCGGCGATAAAAAGTACAGGAACAATGGACAGAATATAAAGTCTAGAACGAATGGTTAAGTTCATGGCTACATCCCTTTAGTCGGAGACCTAAATTAAATGGTTTGCTAGTTGTTATTGTTGTTTGTTTAAGACTAGTCCAGAAGTTGTAGAAACTCTGCATTTCCACGTTTATTTGGTCGTTGTTTGATAAGGATTTTTGCTATAGAGCTTGGATACAATGCAAATATTACTTTTTTGCATGAAAATTCTTTGCTATTTAATGCTTTGACCTAGAAAAAAGATTAGTTGTCAATATTCAAAAAAAAATTAGCAATTTTGGTTGGGGAGTTAATCATTAAAACTGTAAAACTTATTGATTTAGATCAATAAACATAAAACTTACAATTACAAAAGGTTAACTCAATTAACCTTTTTCTATAAGTGGTTAATTTTTATATTAAATTTCATTTATGGAAGGTTATATTTCATTTTGATCCACTTTGAAAGCCAGTTCAATGTAAGCATAATGCGCCGGATGTAACAAAGTGTTTCTGGTTGTAAGTTTTTAGTATATTTAGCGTTTTGATAGTGTAAATCTCTGTTCTTGCGGCTTTATTGCGTTCAACTTCTTCCCGTTTCTTTGCTACACGCTCAACACAATAAAAAACTCATATAAATTCATACGGATTCTTAAAGTGCCAACTTTTGCTAAGGAATTCCGTAAACATAATCGAGAAAGTCAATGGAAGCCTCAAGATATAAAAGCATCTTGTCGCGAGTGGGATTGTTTTGTGCAATTTTGCTCCTGTCTGGATGTCAATCTGCTTTGCTGGATCCCAAGGGCCTAGTAGGAGTGCGCGAGAAAGAGTTGATCATTACCTCTCTTCTCTTGATGTTGATTGTTGTTATCCCTGTGATTTTAATGACAATTTACTTCGCCTATAAGTACCGTGCTAGTAATACCGAAGTTGAATATGCTCCTGAGTGGTCTCACTCAACTAAGATCGAGTTGGTTGTTTGGACGATTCCAATCATCATCATTGCGATTTTGGCTGTGATTACTTGGCGTTCAACTCACGAGTTAGAACCGTCTGTGCCGCTGAAAAGTGACATCAAACCCGTCACGATTGAAGTGGTTTCACTGGATTGGAAATGGTTGTTCATCTATCCAGAACAAAAAATCGCTACGGTTAACTACGTTGCCTTCCCTAAAGATGTTCCTGTGACGTTCAAAATTACGTCTGACAACATCATGAACTCTTTCTTCATTCCTCGTTTAGGCAGTCAAATTTACGCTATGCCCGGCATGGTGACTCGTCTACATCTGATTGCGAACCATGAGGGAGAGTACAAAGGTATATCGTCAAGTTATAGCGGCGAAGGCTTTTCACACATGAAATTTGTCGCGAATGCACTACCTGATGAGCAAAGCTTTGAAGAGTGGGTTAGTGAAGTGAAAAAGCAGCCATCAATGCTACACGCTTTCAGTGATTACCAAGCGCTTGCAGAGCCAAGTGAAAACGTTCCGGTGACTTACTACTCTCACATCCCACAAGACTTATTCGAGTCGGTTGTTATGCAACACATGGGTTCACTCAATATGAGTGAAGGAGAGACACAACACAGTCACATGGACATGGCAGAACATAAAGGGTAACAGACGATGTTTGGAAGACTTACTTTAGACTCCATTCCATACCATGAGCCAATTATCATGATCACGCTTGCTGTGATTGCGATCGTTGGCCTTGCTGTTGTTACGGCTATTACTCGCATGGGTAAATGGCAGTATCTTTGGAATGAGTGGTTTACATCGGTAGACCATAAAAAGCTTGGCTTTATGTATATTGCGGCAGCGATGATCATGTTACTTCGTGGTTTTGCAGATGCAGTAATGATGCGTAGCCAACAGCTACTTTCATCAGCGGGTGAAGCAGGTTATCTGCCTCAACACCACTATGATCAAATCTTTACTGCGCATGGCGTGATCATGATTTTCTTTGTGGCAATGCCGCTCGTCATTGGTTTGATGAACATTATTGTCCCACTGCAAATCGGTGCTCGCGATGTTGCGTATCCGTTTTTGAACAACCTCAGTTTTTGGTTGTTTGTTGTGGGTATTATCCTGACCAATATGTCTCTGGCTGTGGGTGAGTTTGGCCGTACTGGTTGGCTTGCGTATCCACCGCTTTCTGGCATTGATGCCAGTCCGGGAGTAGGGGTCGATTACTGGATTTGGGCGCTGCAAATCTCGGGTGTGGGTACGACGTTATCCGGCGTGAACTTCTTCGCGACCATTCTACGTATGCGTACACCAAGCATGCCATTGATGAAGATGCCAGTGTTCACTTGGGCTTCGTTGTGTTCAAACATCTTGATCATTATTTCTTTCCCAATTTTAACTGTGACCATCGCGCTGCTAACGCTTGATCGTTACTTGGGTATGCACTTCTTCACCAATGACATGGGCGGCAACATGATGATGTATGTCAACCTGATTTGGGCATGGGGTCACCCAGAGGTTTACATCCTTGTACTACCTGTATTCGGTGTGTTCTCAGAAGTGACGGCAACCTTCTCTCGTAAGAAACTGTTTGGCTACACGTCACTGGTTTGGGCAACGATCGTTATTACCATCCTTGCTTTCGTTGTATGGCTACATCACTTCTTCACTATGGGTGGTGGTGCGAACGTTAACGCTTTCTTTGGTATCGCAACTATGATCATCTCAATTCCAACAGGGGTTAAGATTTTCAACTGGTTGTTCACCATGTACAAAGGCCGTATTACGTTTACCACCCCTATGATGTGGACGGTTGGCTTCCTGATCTCATTCACGATTGGTGGCATGACAGGCGTACTGATGGCCGTTCCGGGTGCAGACTTCGTTCTGCATAACTCTGTATTCCTAATTGCGCACTTCCATAACGTCATCATCGGTGGTGTGGTATTTGGTTGTTTCGCGGCAATTACATACTGGTTCCCGAAAGCAACAGGATTCATGCTTGATGAAACTTGGGGCAAACGCGCTTACTGGTGTTGGATTACAGGTTTCATCCTAGCGTTCCTGCCACTTTACGCGCTGGGCTTCATGGGGATGACTCGTCGTATCAGCCAAAATCTCGATCCTGAATTCTTCCCGCTGCTTGCAGTGGCAGCATTCGGTACTGCGATTATCGCGCTAGGCGTACTGTGTCAGTTCATTCAGATCTACGTCAGTGTTCGTGACCGTCACTTGAACCCTGATGTTACTGGTGACCCTTGGGATGGCCGTACGTTAGAGTGGGCGACTTCTTCTCCACCTCCATTCTATAACTTTGCCGTGATTCCAAAAGGCAACGAGTTAGATGCTTTCTGGTACCAGAAAGAGCGTGGCGAACACGACATCACTAAAGAAGTGGAATATCAGCCAATCCATATGCCAAAGAATACGGCGACAGGTATGTATATCTCTGCCTTTGCACTGATTTTCGGTTTCGCAATGATTTGGTACATCTGGTGGCTGGCCGCTGTTGGTTTTATCGGTGTTGTCGTAACGGCTATCAAGCACAGCTTCAATGAAGACATCGATTACTACGTACAAGTTGATGAAATCAAAGCGATTGAAGAAGCGCACCGTAAACGTGTTCTAGAAGCGAGAGGTCAAGTACCGGCTCAGAACGAAGACGACAGCGATATGGAGGTGACATATGCACGCTAATACTCATGATGCACATGATCACCACGATACTGGTGGTCTGAAACTGTTTGGTTTTTGGATTTACCTGATGAGCGACTGCGTGTTGTTTGCGAGCTTGTTTGCAACGTACGCAGTCCTTGCCAACGCGACCGCTGGTGGCCCAGATGCGAAAGAGCTGTTTGAACTGCCATTCGTATTTGTAGAAACCATGATGCTGCTGTTCAGTAGTATCACTTTCGGTTTCGGCATGATTGCAATGAAGCGCAAAGACATTGCGGCGCTTAAACGTTGGTTAGCGATTACTTTCGTTCTCGGTGCTGGCTTTATTGCGATGGAGCTGTACGAGTTCCACCACTTGATCGCTGAAGGCGCAAGCCCTCAACGCAGCGCGTTCCTATCTGCGTTCTTCACGCTAGTTGGTACACACGGTCTACACGTGAGCTTTGGTTTGATCTGGTTGGCAGTGTGCTACTGGCAGCTATCAACCAAAGGCTTGAACGACATGATGGAAACTCGCTTTAACTGCTTGAGCTTGTTCTGGCACTTCCTCGATATCGTTTGGATCTGTGTATTTACCATCGTTTACCTAGTGGGGGTTATGTAATGAGCAACCAACATTTAGATAGCGCGAAGAGCGACTACGTAAAAGGTTTTATTGCGTCACTGATCCTGACCATTATTCCGTTTTACTTTGTTGCGACTCAAAGTCTGCCAAAAGACATCACATACGCAATCCTGTTTGGGTGTGCGGTGATTCAGGTGATTGTTCATTTCATCTACTTCCTACACATGGAAATTAAGACTGATGAAGGTAAGTGGAACTTTGTTTCACTGATGTTCACCGTATTGGTTGTTTTGATACTGATTGTTGGGTCTATCTGGATCATGTGGAACCTTAACGTCAACATGTCGATGTAGGTTGAAATGATCAGAGGTTACCTATCAATCACTAAGCCGGGGATTATCATCGGCAATTTGATTTCTGTTGCTGCGGGGTATTTCCTCGCAGCCAAATCAGAAGCTGCGGATGGATTATTACTGTTGTGCACCTTAGCGGGTGTGGCAATGGTGATCGCATCAGGCTGCGTGGTGAACAATATTTTCGATCGCGATATTGATTTGAAAATGGACAGAACACGTGGACGTTTACTGGCTCAGGGTGACATCAACATTGATCATGCGTTCGTGTTTGCCATTGTACTGCTGCTAGCGGGAACAGCCTTGCTCTATAGCATGGCAAATCCTCTATCAGCTGTGGTAGTGCTATTGGGTTACGTGTTCTACGTATTCTTTTACACCATGTGGTACAAACGCAACTCAGTGTATGGAACTTTGGTCGGCAGCGTATCTGGGGCTGTACCGCCATTGGTCGGCTACCTTGCAGTGACAAACTACATCAGCCTGGAAGCGGTTCTTCTATTTGCATTGTTCTGTTTATGGCAGATGCCGCATTCCTACGCGATTGCCATGTTTCGCATGCAAGACTACAAAAATGCAGGTATCCCTGTGTTGCCTGTAGTGTCTGGTATCGAAAAGGCTCGTAAACACATGATCGCGTATGTGGTTGCGTTCAACCTTGTAGCGTTAGCTCTGTTTCTGCTTGGAAATGGTGGTTATGAATACTTGGTTGTGGCTGCAGGCGTATGTTTCATGTGGACACAAGTGACCTTCAAAAAGGTTACTGAAGAAAACTATGTTGAATGGTCAAAAGCGGTATTCAAAGTGTCGCTACTGGTTGTCATGGGCATCAGTACCGTACTGGGTATAGAGCTTATCCCACTCTCAATTTAAGTTTTTCTATCTAGAAAACCCGTCACAAGCTCAAAGGCACCTTTACGGTGCCTTTTCTTTTGGTTAGAGCCTTTTGATAAAGTAGTTCACCGGCATGTTTTGGTATTCTCCAGAGCCGCATGGCTTGAAACCGAGTTTTTCGAGAATATGTTGAGATTGCGAATGGCTCGATTCTGTAAACGCATAGATTCTTGTATATCCAGCTTCTTTTGCGTATGACATTACTGCTTTACTGGCCTCTGTAGCATAGCCATTTCCTCTGGCTGAGGTCTTGAGTCGGTAGCCGTGCTCGACGACTTGTTTGTTTTGATAGGTAAAACTCTCAATTCCACAATAACCAATTAGCTCGCCGCTAGAACGCTCAATGACACAAAACTTACCCACCCCTTTTTCTGGGAATGCGTCCACCAGCTGTTGAAAGCGGATTTCTGCTTGTTCTGCGGTCATTGCACCATTTGGAGAAAAAGCCATAAATTCGGCATCTTGTAGCAGTGGCAACATCAACTCTCGGTCTTGAGGGTGAAATTTTCTCAGCTCTAAACGTTCGGTTTGGATCATCCTTCTTTCCTTAGCGGTTAAGTTTATCCTTTAGATAACTATATGAAATTAAATATTTTAAGTTTTTTATACGTTAGTGATGGTTGTTTAATAAACAAGTTTTTACTGACCTAATTCACACTTTTATCTTCTTGCTATATCTAAATTGAAAATTGCTCACTAATATATCTTCAAAATATTGAAGATATATTAGTGACTATGCAATACATTAGCCGAGAAGGTTCTGCCGTAATTAATGTTGCCAAGTATTTATTGTCAACACGTGTCGGCGATAGGGTAAAAACCATCGATGCTTTATCCACAGAGTATGGTGTTTCCATTGGATTTATTCAAAAGGCGCTGACCACGATTGAAGAGCACGAAGCTGTGCATCTTCGTCGCCAAGGGCGCAATGGAACGGTCATCGAGTCACTTAATGAGTCGAAGCTTGTTCAGCTCGCAGGTATTGCTCATATGGTGTGTGCAATGCCACTTCCGTATACCAAGCATTACGAAGGGCTTGCGAGTGGCATTAAGGCGCAAATGAATACACTGCCGGTATTTTTTGCTCATATGCGCGGAGCGAATGTTCGTGCTGAGTGCCTAAAGTCTGGAACTTACGATATTGCGATTATGTCTCGCTTAGCGGCAAATGAGTACGCTGAAGGGTTAGTTACGGTATTAGATTTAGGACCACATTCGTATTCAAATCCGCACCGATTAATTTTTCGTCAAGGAGAATATGAACAAATCCGAAGAGTAGGCGTCGATTTTGATTCTCCTGACCAAAAATTACTCACTGAGCTGGCGTTTGCTGGCAAAGATATTGAGTTAGTAGAGATTCGATATAGTGAAGGTATCAACCTTCTAAAAAACAAAACGATTGATGCAGTCGTGTGGTTACCCGAAGCAACAGATATGGTGCAACTTAAGCTGGAAGAGAAATCCTTAGATCAGTTTGAAGAGTGCCAACAAGCTTCTGAAGCGGTAATACTGGTGAACAACGATAGTCCACATATACGGATATTATTACGGAAGCTGTTAAACATACAGGCGCTTCGCCAGCACCAACAAGCCGTGATAGATGGAGACATTTATCCCAATTATTAGGTCATTAGACCCTAGGTGGTATCCCTATGGAACAGAGATTATTACTGCTAAAACAGAGCAATGTGATCAGCGAACGGAGTTATCAAGCCACGCTTAATGCTTTGCCGTTGCTAGAGGCTCGTTTTGGCGTTGATGAAGACAATCAGCAATACCAGATGCTAGTGACTCATATGGCAAGGGCTGCTGACAGAGTGCTCAATGGTGAACAAGTTGAGGAATGTCTTGATGATGAAGTTTGGTTGGATATTGAGCAAGACGAGCAATTCAATGAGTTGCTAGAGCTCAATGCTAAGTTATTGGCACTGTATGGTATTGATGAAGCGAATCAGGCGGAAACTCGTTTTCTGGTCAGTAATTTGTTTGCGCTGAGCTATGCAGCTCAAGGTGAGGCACAATTATGTTGATCGATCCTGCTGGTTATACCTATTGCCATGAACATCTTCATATTGATCTTTCTGCGGTTAAACAGGAACTGGATTGTCGTCTCGATCACTATGAAAAAATTGCTGACGAAATGCGTGAACTGAAACAGTTGGGCGTCTCTAACATTATTGAGGTAACCAACTCTTTTATGGGGAGAAATCCTCAATTTATTGAAGATTTAATCAAAGATAGCGGTATTAATGTATTACTTTCAACAGGTTACTACATGGAAGGATTTTTCCCTCCAGAAGTTGAGAATGAAACGGCTCAGCAGTTAGCCAATCGAATGATTGCAGAACTGGAAGTTGGGCTGGGGGAAAGCCAGCTCAAAGCCAGTGTGATTGGTGAAGTAGGTAGTAGTGAAAACACCTTTACTCCTCTTGAACAAAAAGTGTTTGAAGCGGCTGTGATCGCTCATAAAGAAACGGGAAGACCGATATCAACCCATCAGTCGATGAGTACCATGGGGCGTGAGCAAGTCACTTTCTTCCTTAAACACCAAGTCAATTTAGAACGAGTCACGATCGGGCATTGTGACTTGAAAAGTAACTTAACTGAGATCTTATGGATGATTGACCAGGGCTGTTATGTACAGTTCGACACCATAGGCAAGAACAGTTACTTCCCCGATGAACAACGGATAGCCATGCTGGTGGAATTATCAAAGCGTGGCCTCCTAGAGCGAGTGATGCTCTCGATGGACATTACTCGCCGTTCTCACTTAAAAGCCAATGGTGGCCTTGGCTTCAGTTACTTGATTACTGATTTTTTACCAAGGCTTCGTGACGCTGGCATTAGTGAGAATGAAATAGACATCATGATGAAACAAAACCCATACCAATTATTCAAATAGGCACGATTATGAAAAGAATCGGAATAGCAGGACTTCAACGTGAACAAATAAAGCAACAAATAGAGCAAGTTGCTCCCGGACAATTTGAACTTCATATCCTCAATGACATGGATGCGGCGATGAAGGTTAAAGCTGGGCAACTTGATTACTACATTGGTTGCTGTAATACCGGTGCAGGTGCTGCACTATCGATAGCGATAGCTATTATCGGATACGACAAAAGCTGCACCATTGCCAAACCATCTATTCGGGCAAAACAAACCGAAGTGACCCGTTTTATTGAAGAAGGGCGAGTTGCTTTCGGCCTTTCCGTTGAGCATGTTGAACATGCCATCCCAATGTTGACTCAGTCATTGCTCAATGCGTAAGGAACAGACATGGATATCATGAATTTAGGACTCGTTGCGCTACTGTGTGCTACGACAGCACTTATCGCGAACATGAGCGCAGCCGTTTTCCACGACGGTATTCGTCCGATATTACCTCAGTTGTTCGAAGGCAATATGACACGCCGTGATGCAGGTTCAGTTGCGTTTGGTTTATCTATTGGCTTTGTCGCTTCTGTGGGTATCTCTTTTACTCTTTCTACTGGCCTGCTGAATCCTTGGTTGCTATTTCTACCGACTGACATTATCGGTGTCATGATCGGTAGTCGTATCCTTGCCGCTGTTGGTGGTGCTGTTTGGGGAATTCTAGTTGTTACTTCATTAACGGCTGTTAATACTGTATTGACGGGTTTACCCGTTGATGCTTTGGGTGCTTTAGGTGAGCTGGGCACGCCAGTGATGTCAGCTTTCGCTCTTTTCCCTCTGCTGGCAATCTTATATCAGTTTGGTTGGAAAGCAGGAGCTGTAGCTGCGGCTGTGGTGCTTCTCTCTCGCCTTTTAATAATGAAATTTACCGGTATCTACCCAGAGTCTATTCAGATTTTTGTCGGTATGGTGATGCTGATTTTAATCGCGGTACGTAAAGACTTGAGTGATAGAAGCAATGGTATTAGTCCTCCGGATATGTCCGGCATGCATAGTATCTTTGATGAGCGTACAAAACGTATTGTTAAACATTTACCTTTCTTAGCGTTCACTGGTGCATTAATTGCTGCGGTTTGTAACGCTGGCATATTTGCTGGCTCTGAAGTGTCTATCTACTCACTAGCAGAAGCGTACAAGATTACCGATCCGGCGGAACAGGATGCTGCACTCCAGCAGGTTGCACTGTCTGAATTTATGCGCGGGCTTGGGTTTATTCCATTGATTGCTACAACTGCGCTTGCGACAGGGGTTTACGGCGTAGTCGGAATGACCTTTGTATTTGTTGTGGGCTACTTGTCTCCCAACATTGCTGTTGCAGCCGCTTTAGGTGCGGTAACGATTTGCCTTGAAGTGCTCTTGCTTCGTAGTGTTGGGCGAGTGTTGGAGCAGTTCCCATCGATTCGTAATGCATCAGACAATATCCGTAACTCAATGAATACATTGATGGAATTCGCACTGTTGATCGGTGGCGTCCTTGCGGTGATGAAGATGGGCTCCACAACAGGTTTCACCATTTTCGCCATGCTCTACTTCTTAAACGAAGTGATGGGACGTCCTGTGCTCAAGATCGCAGCTCCAGCAGTGGCGGCGATATTAACCGGTATTATTCTCAATCTGCTGTATGTAGTCGGACTGTTTGCCGTCTAGTCATTTTCTAGTGTCAGTCTAATCCCCCTTTCAATTTGGGCTGGCACTCTTTTCAGTCGGAATATCGTTATGTTTGTTAACGCCTTACAGAAGCATAATCCTGCTTTGATTGATGCTGCATTGTTGTTACACGCAGAGGGAAAAGTTCTACCAGATAGCTACTTAATAGACCTAGATACCTTTGTCGATAATGCCAAAAAGATTAAAGCGGAAGCAGATAAATATGGAATTGCTCTTTATGCCATGACCAAGCAATTTGGTCGTAATCCATACCTTGCCCGTTTATTGGTTGAGGATTTGGGGTATCAAGGCATCGTGTGCGTGGATTACAAAGAAGCAAGATTGTTTTCTCGTCACGGCATCAAGATAGCGAATGTTGGTCATCTGGTTCAGCCACCTCAGGCGATGTTAGAGCAATTAATAAGTGATGTTCAGCCCGAAGTGGTGACTGTGGTGACGATGGAGAAAGCCATCGCGTTATCACAAGCCGCAATCAAAGCTAACCGTGTTCAGAAAGTGCTGTTGAAGTTCTATGATTCGGAAGATGTGTTCTATACCAATCAGGAAACCGGTTTTCCTTTGACAGCGTTATCGTCTGTCGTTGCAGAAATTGAGAAATTGCCCGGTATTCGTATTGCGGGATTAACTCATTTTCCTTGCTTATTGGCGGATAAAGAACAAGTGATGCCAACACCCAATGCACATACCGCCGCAATTGCGGCCCAACAGTGCAGAGATTTAGGGATTGAGGTAGAGCAACTTAATTTGCCTTCAATGACCTGCTGTTCGTCAATGGCAACGCTTTCTCAGTTAGGTGCAACTCATGGTGAACCTGGTCATGCTCTAACCGGAACAACGCCACTGCATCAATTTGAGCAACCTCAGCCAGAAACAATTGCGATGTTGTACTTGAGCGAAGTGTCGCATCATCATCAAGGAAAGAGTTATTGCTTCGGCGGTGGCTATTATCGACGTGGTCATATGGAAAACGCCTTGATTTGGCCGCAGCTGGGATCTCCCGCCGTTAAGTGTCAAGTGCACAATGATAATCAAGCCAGTATTGACTACCACTTGCGTTTATCAGGCATCGCTCCTGTTGGCTCACCCGTGGTCACGGCATTTCGAACTCAGGTTTTTGTTACCCGAAGCGATGTTGTCATTGTTTCTGGAATACATCATGGCAAGCCTAGAGTAATTGGTGTCTGGGATTCACTAGGCAATGAGGTGGAGCATGGCTAGATTTATCGTTGTTGTGCTTGATGGCTTTGGCGTGGGAGAAATGCCTGATGTGGCTATGGTCAGGCCGTTTGATTGCGGCGCAAACACAGCCGCCAAGCTATTGAATCATTTCCCCTTGAAACGTTTACCTACGCTAGAAAAGCTTGGGCTAATTAATTTGGTTCCCGGAACCAATAGCATTATGGCCCAAAGCTCAACGGCGAACTATGGTATGGCTCAACTTGCCCATTTTGGTGGCGATACCTTTATGGGCCATCAGGAGATTATGGGCACGCTGCCGCAAAAGCCGCTTGAAGCACCGTTTCAACAAGTCATCGCTCAGATTGAAGATGCGCTTTCAACAGCGGGTATCAAACATCAAAGAGTGTGGCGCGATGAACTCGCCGCGCTGGTGGTCGAAGACGCTATTTTTATTGGAGATAATTTAGAAGCGGATTTGGGACAGGTGTATAACCTTTGCGCCAACTTCGATCAGATAAGCTTTGAGCGCCTAAAACAGATCGCGGAAGTCGTTCGGGGTGCCAATAATGCAGGGCGTAATATTGTCTTCGGTGGACATGTGGGCAATTTTGAGCAGATCACCAACGCGATAGAAACGCGTAATGATCCAAGTGGAGCTCCGGCATTTATCGGCACCAACACACCAGATACTGGGGTCTATGAGCAAGGGTTTGAAGTGGTTCACCTTGGCTATGGCGTCGATCGGTTTACTCAGGTTCCTCATTTGCTCAAGCAGCAGAATGTCGATACCTGGTTATATGGAAAAGTCGCAGACATAGTGCAAAACCCTGAGGGGACTTCTTACTGTTCGGTTGTCGATACCGATAGCTTGTTTTCTCTGTTAGTTGCTGATCTTAGTCGTTTTGATGATGGCTTCTTTTGCTTGAATGTTCAGGAAACAGATTTGTCAGGTCATCAACAGGATCCGCGTCAGTATTGGAAAGTTCTGGAACGCGCTGATCGAGGGATTAATCAAGTGCT
Source organism: Vibrio sp. (assembly GCA_048259585.1). Taxonomy (GTDB): domain Bacteria; phylum Pseudomonadota; class Gammaproteobacteria; order Enterobacterales; family Vibrionaceae; genus Vibrio. The sequence goes on from JBLXHN010000002.1 coordinate 448,672, forward strand.
CGAAATGATGAACGCAGAAGATGTGCTTATTGTTATGGCGGATCATGGCAATGACCCATTTATTGGCCATAGCCGACATACGCGGGAGCAAGTGCCGTTGATGCTGGTTAAGCAGGGTATAGAAGGGCGATATTTAGGTTTGCGTAGTTCTCTTGCGGATGTTGGTGCCAGTGTTACCGAGTTCTTTGGTGCAAGCTCCCCTCAAAGTGGGTGTTCATTTATCAATGTGTTGCAGGACTAAGATTCAATGCGCGCTTTGCATCTGGTTATAGCTATGACGAGTTGTTTCAATATCACTCATTTTAGATAGCCTTATCTTGTTGATATGGCCGTAATTTAAGTAAGCTTCATCTGCAAGACTTAGCGTTGCTAAGTCTTGCTTTGTTTCACCGTAGGCAAAAAGTTGGTCGTGGTGAGCAAGTTTAATCCTTCTTTAATTGGCTCCAAAATACCCAAACACAACCAATCTTTACTAACGTTTTGAACACCTCTTCTGCCGTGAAATCAATAAAAAGGTCCGCGACTTGGATTAGGAGTACCAAACAACTGAGCCAGAAAAAGAATCGAATGAAGCTACTGGTTTTTTTCTTTTTTACCATCTGCATTATTGTGTTGTTCCTTTATTGGTTGGGGGAGAGGCTTGTTTACTGCTCATATTGATATACCAGACGGATAGGATGATTAAGCCAAGGTGTAATGGCCAGCCTAGTATCAGTGTGTACTTCACCAGTGCCGATTCAGAAATCGAGCCAGTGTTGAGTAGGAAAAGAGACTTACCCAAATAACTCAGTATCCAAATACCGTTGACGCGTTGCCAAGTGGTGACATTAGGTATATCCAAGTCAATTCTGCTTTGTTTTAACTTTGGCGTGGTTGCTTCGGCCACTACCATTGGGATTGGTTTTTTAAGTAAAGCAAAAATGAAAAACACACTTGCAGAACTTAATGAGCTCAACGCTAGCTTAAACGCCACGGCTTCAACCAAAAAATCTTGAGGTACAAAAGCCACGATGGTGAGTTCAATGATGCCTGATAAAGCAAAGGCCAGAGCGATTAATCCCATCTCTTTGCAAATCAAGAGTGTCAGCAAGCCATAAACGGAAGTTGCTACTACGGCTGCAGTTAAACCCAAGTACTGATAGGTGAGCAAATAGATGATTGATGGCAGTAGGATAGTGACGAATGAGTTACGGCTTGCCACTAAACGGTAGACTACTTGAAACACATTGACTCCATTATTGACACGATTCAACGTAAACATCCTATTTCGTAATTTTACGCTGTGATGAAAACGTTGTGCTTGGCTAACGGTCTGTTTTGAATAATGACAAGTTACAGAAAAGGGGAGGGAATGGCTTCTGCTCTTTGCTTTTTTACGACTGACAGTGCAAAAGCGTGACTAACAACGGCTGGCTGACTCATCTGAACTTACCCAGTTTGGTAAGCCAAGAAAAGTCAGCAAGTAAAAATAGATAATGACTCAAGCAGTGTGCCGTTACATGCCGTAACGAAACGGTTTACCAACAGAAACCATATCACGGTGTACCGGAGCGAGAGCTTGTGCGTAACCCGCCAGTAAATTGATAGTGTACTGGCTTCGCTCGTGCATATGGGAATCCGTACACTGATTGTTATCTGTCAGTAACTGCTCGATATTGCGAAAGATAAGGTGATCGGGCAAGAAACAGGCGTGGTTGTTTTTGTTGCCCGTCATGCGTAGCTCGCTAATGGGGTAAACCCCATTCACGCTTGCCGAAACACTGACCAATAGCACCGGTTTGTGAGCGAGTTCTTCATCAGTCGTGAGTAGCAGAAAGTTTTTCAGTACTGGTGTAGCCATGCCATGCCACTCGGGGGTTATCAGAACTACAGCGTCTGATTGTTTGAGTAAGTCAGCAATTGGCGTCCATTGTTGCCACTCTTCGGTATTCTGCCAAACGCCTTCATTCCAGAATGGTAGGTTAAGCTCATACAAATCAAGAACGTTGACGGTATCAAAAGATGTCGAACACAGGGACTTTAAGTAGTGAGCCACAGATAGACTTTGCGAGTTTGCACGTTGGCTTCCAGAGACAATGGTAATTTTCATAATATGAGTTCCTATTTAAGGTGTAGAAAGAGATTGGGTTGTTTGTTCCTTGGGTGCTTGAGTTGAGCGAGGAGCCGCAAGGACGATAGCGATTAAGACAAAGAGTGCACCGACAATCTGTAGCCAAGTCAGCGTCTGATCGAGTACGAAGTAGCCCAGCACACAAGCTGAAACGCTGCTTAAAAAGCCAAGAAACGACACAGTAATGGGTGGGAGTTTTTCGATGCCACGAAACCACAATGAGTAGCCGACGATTGCGCCGATAACACTCAGGTACAGATAACCAAGGTAATTGGGCAAACTTAAATGATCAGGCAATCCTTCAACCGATAACGCGATAGGCAGCAATAAGATTCCACCAAAAAGCAGCTGCCAACCAGTAAAGCCCAGCAATGTCATTTGCGGTGGTCGACCCCATTTTTTGGTGAGTACCACACCACTAGCCATGCTCAACGTGCCAATCAAAGCGACCACGATTCCCACTAAGTTGAGTTGGGTTGAGCTGCTCGTTACCAGCAAAATGATACCTAGTATTCCTATTCCACTTGCTACCCACTGGTGAGATGAAAGCTCGGAATTAAGCCATTTCCAACTGAGTAGGATCACAACTACGGGTTGAAGTGACATCACCATCGATGCGGTACCGCCAGGTAGATAAGTAGCAGCAAAGAACAAGCAATAGAAGAACAAACCAATGTTTAACACTCCCAGCAGTGCAAGTCTTACTAACCATTTTCCGTTGGGTAAAAGTTTGCTCATTAATACCAGTAATAAGCCAGCAGGCAGCGCTCGTAGAGTCGATGCCAGTAACGGGCTTTCTGGTGGGAGTAACTCTGTCGTTACTATATAAGTGCTTCCCCAAACGATAGGCGCTACTGCGGTTAAACCTATGGTTATTAGCTGATGTAATCCTTTCATTCTTACGCCTCATTAATCTTTATAAAAAGTATCTCTCATAAAAGATACTTTTTATAAAGTAATTGGTATTTAATTTAAGATCAAGTATCTTTTTGGAAAGATATTTACTTGAGGAGATAAAGATGACGTCGGACAGTGTGGATGCCATTCTGGCTCAATGGAAAAGTGTCAGGCCAGATTTGGATTGTTCTTCGATGGGAGTGGTGGGCCGGTTGCGACGTACCAGTAATCAGTGGCAGAGCAAAATGGCAGAAGTGTTTAAACAGCATGGCTTGAGCAGTGTCGAGTTTGATCTATTAGCCACCATGCGCCGAAGTGACCCTACTGGGATAACGCCAACGGAGTTGTATAAAACACTGATGCTTTCTTCTGGTGCTGTGAGTACGCGTTTAGAGCAGCTAGTTAAAGTGGGTTGGGTAGAGCGTGTATCTAGCGAACAAGACCGAAGAAGTTGCAAAGTCATATTAACCCCAGAGGGCGTTGAAATGATTGATGCCGCGGTTGATGCGCATGTGAACAATCTCGATAACATGCTGAACGTTTTAACGGACAAAGAGCAAGACCAGTTGGCCAATTTATTACGCAAAGTTCTGATGGGTGAGCAACAATTATAAAACGAGCAAACAATATTAATTAGGAATCGACGTTACGGCTGATTGTTTGCCAATATTTTCGATAGGGTGTAAGAGAGCAGCTATGCTATACTCCGCCTCCAAAAAATTTTAGTAAGGACTAAACCAAATGAGTCTGAAGAACGACATCCAACAACTTAACAATCGCATCGATACTTGCCGTCACAAGTTGGATGCAGCAAAGACTCGCGGTGATAGTGCAATGATCACTAAGTTTACCGATGATATTGATAGATTGACTAAGCAGCTAAAAAGCTTGAAGCACAAAGCTGAATACGATCTTAATAAAGAGCGCAAAGAGTTATCGGATATGGCTTTCTCTCGCGAAATTACTAAAGAGGAACAAGCAGATCTTGGTAAGCTTAAGAAAAAAGTGAAAGGCTTAGTCGTGGTTCACCCGATGACAAAAATTGGTAAAGCATTGCGTCTGGAAGTGATGACAGGTTTTGCTCCAAAACCTTTTTGATCTTCTCTTACACCGCTTGCCACTCTAATCTAGCTATTATCTACATTCTAGGTACTTGTACCTAGAATGTTTGCACCGCTAACCTTGCCGAATTATTTCGTTGATAAACTCATTAACCTCTCTTTCTCGATACAATTTGCATTTCTTATCTCTTAACATCTGAACCCGAGTCACAAAAATATGTGTTTGACTTCACATATATCTTAGTTAAACCAAATGTAACTTTGTAGGACGGTTCCTGTGTCATTGAACGGAAATAGCCTACATGATAGCTTCCTTTTTACCTACAACGTGGACGATAGACTTTAGGTATATCCTCTCTGAGTCAATGAGTAGGGAATAAATACGTTCAGAATAATATCAACCTTTTCAAGTTAGTTAGGATAACGATGCAAGAAAATGGCTTAAACCACTTCGGGTCTATCGAAGAATTCAAACATGCCTTTTTGCCACTCCATGATGAGTGCGCTAACGCTGCGCAAAGTGTTAAACAGAAAGGTCAACAAATCACAGATGTAAAAAAAGATATTCAAAAACGTATTGATACATTGAAAGCCGATGTGGCGAAAATAAATCAATACATTGATAACCATGGACCAATGTTATCAGAATCCCTCGTCAATCAGGTATCAAGACAACAGGTTGATGCAGAGCGTAAAGCATCATCCTTATTTGATGCTAATTTAAAGAATATTGAAAAACTATCTTCGATTACCAACTTATACCACCTGGACTCATCTGTTGCTGATGAACTGGAAAAAATTCGCTTAAACACCCAGCTTCAAGCAAAAGAAATCAAACAAATATTCTCCAAACTCCGCAGCTCAGAAGAGGCTTTTTATCAGCGTAAAAGTGTTCTGGAACAACAAGAGAAAGAACGCCAAGAGCAAGCTCGCATAGAGAAACAACGCGCTGAAGAGGCTGAAAAGGCCGCTGCACTACGTCGTAAAAGTTTGCAGAAAAAGCTTATTTGGACAGGAGGTTTCGTCCTTCTTTTGGTGGGTTTCCTGAAAAGTCAGATGGTTTAAGGTTTTAAAAGATGTTTGAACAAGATGTAGATTTGAATCAGGCTGCTCAGCAGCGGATTGAGCGCCACGAAGAGTTACGTCCTCTTATTAACTCGCAAAAAGAAATCAATAACAACGCGATTAAGTATCTATCTGAGAGTGTGTTACCAAACGCATTACAAAATGCTCAAAATTCAGCAAGTGAGCAGACAGAACAAGCGAAACAAGCGGTCGCTCGATTGAAAGAAGTACAGGCGCGGGTTCCCGGTCCATTGCAACCGATGTTGAACGACTTCAACTGGGATGAGTATGCTTTTGACCACAATTACTTACCACGTAACCTGGTTATTGGTTTCGAAGCCATCAATCATGATTTTGGACCTTTAGGTGTGTATGAGTTTCTTGCGCCTAAAGAAGTTCCGTTTTATAGCGCGGATCACTGTTACTGCATTACCCAAAATGATCAATCCGTTGAACTGATTAATATTATTGTGTTCCGTCTCGCGGTGATGCTGCCTTACTCGTCTCAGTTTACCTTATTAGACCCGATCAAGATGGGACAAAGCTTCCCATATACTAAGCGTTTACCCGCCAAGCGAATGGTGGATAATGATGTATCTCGCGTGTTGGAAGAAATCCTGACTGATATCGTTCGAATCCAAAACAGCTACTTGGATAACAATATCCAACGTTTGGTTGATGTAGATGAAGACATTTTAGGTAACGCTAAGTTTGAGTTAATTGTCGCGAAGGACTTCCCACAAGCTTATGATCGTCGTTCTATTGAATTATTAGCTAAGATTGCGAGCACCGGACCTAAAGTGGGTAAGATGCTATTGCTCGATCTGGATTCACAAGCAGAGCTTCCTAATGGGCTTAACCTGAAAACCTTGTTCCCAGACTTACGGCATATTTATGACAATAAAAACCAAGCAGTTTGGAACTTAGGGAAAGGTTACCGTGATGCCGATCTTACCCCTGAAACGATTAATTCTATTCTTGAAGGGTTAAGCAGAGCGAAACCGAAAGAGACCAAATTAGGTTTTTCTGATGTTATCGAAACCAATCCAGAACTTTGGTGGCAAGAAAGCGCAACCGAGGTGATTTCAGCTCCGATTGGCGGTTCAGGGAGTCGCAAAAACGACCTCGATTTGTGGTTTGGTGAACGCAACAAACAGCCTTCTTCTCACGGTATGCTAGCGGCGATGACAGGTGCGGGTAAGTCAAACCTTTACCATGCGGTTATTCTTTCGATGGCAAGTCGATATAGCCCTGATGATCTACAGTTTTACCTCATCGATGGTAAACAAGGGGTAGAGTTTCAAAACTATCCAAAACTCCCCCATGCGCGTGTAGTTTCTCTCAATACCAGCCCACAACTTGCGCGTAGCGTATTGCAGGAGCTGTTGGATGAAATGAACCGCCGTAATGACATGTTTAAAGACCTCGGCTTCTCTGACTTTATTAGCTACCGAAAAGCGGGTTCACCGAACGGTAAACTACCACGACTCATGCTCATTATCGATGAATACCAAACGCTGTTTGAAGATGATAAGACGGGCTTAGGCTCTCAACTGATGATCAGCATTGCTTCGCAGAGCCGAAGCGCGGGTATCCATATGTTTGTGGGTTCTCAAAAGTTCGTTGTGCCGGGAATGTCACAGCCGCAAGCAACGTTCAGTAACATCAACTTGCGTGTTGCGATGAAAATGAGTGGCGAAGAAATTACCGCGCTACAAGAGTTTGGTTCGAAAGGTAAACAATTGATTCGTGGTTGTACGGAGACGGGGCAAGTGGTTATCAGCCATAACGGCGGTGTGGACGAAGTTCCTTGTGATACTGGTCGTGTTGCTTACATTGATGAGAAACAGCGCCATGATTTACTGGAGCAATTGGTTGAGAAATGGCATAGCCAAGGTGGTTTAAGTCACACGGTTCTGCTGGATGGTTCTGAACAGCCTCAACTTCAAGATAACGTTCAGCTTCATACTTTGTTTGAGCGACATCAGCAGCGGCCAAATGAGGATCAATGGATTGAGTATGCGAATCGCCCTCAACATTTAGGTGGTTTGGGTGAAAACGAGTGGTATCCAGTTGAGAAACCGTCGGTGTTCTGGCTCGGTAAAGAAATGAACATTCATGGTCAAGCAAAAGTGATCTTACGCCGTCGTTCGCACGAACATATGCTGATTGTGGGTGACAGTAATGAGGCTCGCAGCGGTATGTTAGGTTACATGGTGGCACAGATGGGCGTTAATGCTTCATCATCAGGCTACCAGCTTCATATCTTAGATCGTAGCATCAAAGGCTCTCAATGGTATGGCGTGATGTCGACAGCGAATGAACAAGCGCTGGGTAATCAAGCGACCGTTTCTGAAAACTACAAATCGTTTGAACCTCATCTTGCTCAAATCATGTCTGAGTTTGAAAAGCGACGCACGATGGATGAAGAAGATATGTTATCCGAACCATCTATCTTCATTGTGATCAATGAAGCCCAGCGCGTTAAGGAGCTGACCAAGCAAGATAACTCATACGGAATGAGAGTGCATGCCGAAGAGGGTGGAGCCGAGTTTGCAACACTACTCGATCAGGGCTCAGATTACGGAATCCATATTATCTTAAGCTTCGATAACGTACGCTCCGTAGCGAAAGCGTTTGAGCGTAATGAAATTGAAAGCTTCCGTCATAAAATCGCGTTGCAGATGTCTGAGGAAGACAGCTTCCGTCTGCTAAAAACTCGTGATGCAGCGAAACTGCAAGCGGATGGTAAAAAGCCGATTTATGCGCTTCATATTGATCAGATGCAAAACCGTCCAGTGAAGTTCAAGCCTTATTGCTACACGCAACAGGAAAACTTAACCAGCAATCTGGTTCATTTAGCAGAACTGTACGCTAAATGGGGTTAATGCATGTCATTAGATTTTGTAGAAGAACAGTTGCCACTATTGATTGCTGAGCTGGAAACATTCAGCAATCACGTGAGCAAACAAATCGGTTTTTTAGCAACTGAGGCAGAGGCTGTTCTGCCTCAACTAGATGAAGAATTACAACTCGAGTTAGAACGCACATTGGTCGAAATTGAAGATTTGGCCGGTGTGATATCTAAAGTCCGTTGTAGTGAAATGTCTGAACATTTGCTACAAAAGTTAGCTCAAATAAGGAGTTATTTACATGAGTGATCATCTTCGTGCTCATGAGGCTCTTAATGAGCTAATCAGTTGCTCCCATCAAACCCAGGGGCAACTAGAAAATGCGTTGGATAGTCTACAAGCCCGTTGGTCAGCGCTACGTGAACACTATTTGGGTATCGGTGCTGATGATGTAGAAAGCGAATTGCTTAACTTATTTTCTCAAACTGAGCAACTTGTGGGCAAAGTAACCGATTTGAATGATCGATGTCAGTCTCGTCTTGATGTTAATCAGGAGGTTACTGATGCAACCTAGATGGTTAGTTGCGCAATTAGAAGAGCTGGATTATCAGACGGATTTTCAGGTCGAGCTCGTCAACTCGCTGCTTTATCAAGTTCAAACGATGAGCCGCTTAACCGAGGATTATGTCGGTTTTGCGAAAAATGATGTACGCGCAGTGGATGAGTTATACCAGTCGTTGGTGAAACATTACAACAGCGCGCAAGAGCATGCTTTAAGTCGTGCTCATAGAGCGAATGAACAGGTGGATGCTGCTCAAACGGCGCTCAGTCATAGCCAAGACTATCAGCAGAAAACGGGTGAGCTGGTTCAGTTCTGGCAACATCAAAAAAAATTAGCAGAGTCTTGGGTGGAACAAGCCATTCACTACCTCCAACAATGTGAACATGCCACTCGAGTTGCTCAAAACGACTTATCCAGTGCCGAATCTGAGCTCTCTAGAGCTGAAAGTGCGTTAAGTATTGCCAGAAGAAGAACGGAAAGAAAATATGTTGGTACCGATTCTAAAGGTCGAGATCAATACGTTACGGTTCCTGCTGATACCAGTTATGAAGAAGCAGCGGTAGCAAGAGCACAGTCAGTCGTGTCGCGAGCACGTCATGCATTACAACGTGCTCAGGCCGAAGAAAGGGCGGCGAGAAATGAACTTAATCAAGCTCGCGAACAACTGCACGGAACCAAGTTGGCAGAAGCTGATGCAAACAAGGCATCGGAGATGGCCGCTGAGTCGGTTGATACCGCTACCGATGGCAAACGCCAGGCAGATTATGGTCAATCTCAGGCACAGAAGTGTCTTGAACTGCTCGATCAAGTGAAGCATTTGTTGGCTCAGTTTAAACAAACTTGTGAACAACAGAGCCAAGTGGTTGCTGAGCTGGATGCGGATGTTCATCAATCTTTTTTACACCTGAGAGATGTTGAAGGCCAACAGGAGTCGATTCAAGGCGAAGCGTTCAGTTTGAAATACACGCTACAGGATAAAGTGTCGCTGCTCATCGCCTACGATCAACCGCTCAGTCGCTAAACAATAACGGAATACGAGAAATATGCCTTCATTTGAACCTAGCTATTACAGGACAAAGTTGAAGCAGTTAGAGGAAGACAAAGAAAACACTTCCTATGCTAAAAGCCATTTCGAAGAGAATTGGGAAAATCTACGACTGCGTTGGAACGATAATGCTGGCCGCAATGTGAACACTCGCAATATGTCTCCCTTATGTGAAGGGTATGGTCAGCTGTTGAAATTGGGTCAGCAGTATCTCGATATAAAAAATACCAGTGCTTCACGTTTTGAATCGTTACAACGTCTGCTGATTGATTCGGCGCATCATCACGAACACTTCAATCAAGTGATGGCTGAAATGAGCGTGCAAGCTGAAGAGAGAGAGAGAGGTTTGAGAAGTAGTACCAATCTGACTCTGCAGGTTGAGGAGCAGCAGCAAAGCATTTCGGCGCAAATCAATGCCGCTAACCGTCATGTAACTCCACTGGAAGGTTAAACGAATGATAGGAAAACGGATAACCAAACTACTTTGTGTCGCTTCTCTGGTGCTGCTTGCGGGCTGTGCGAATAAAAGCGTGGATTACAGTGATGAGGTGGCAGGACTAGAGGCACTGCCACTCGGAGCTGAAGGGCGTGTGTTAAAAATGTCTCACTACACCCCAGAAGAAGTGAAAGACATTCAATATGCGCTTAATACACGAGGCTTGTACTGGACCGCGGGTCAGACACCAGCTTATTTAAACTCTGAACAATGCCCTATTAATGTTTATGCTCATCGAGGCCATTACAACTACCCTGAAAATTCGCTGACATCGGTTCTGATGGGCGCTCTAGGTGGTTTCGACGGCGTTGAAATAGACGTGATGATGACTCGAGACGGCTACTGGGTCGTGCACCATGACAGCGTCAGTGGACGTGCTACGGGGCGTAGAGATGGTAAGAACTTACGTATTTCTCGCGTTAAAGGTCAAGATTGGAATACTTTGGTGGTGCGGGACAAAGATGGCAATTTGACCAATGAACGTGCACCTTACGCGATTGATGTGTTTGAGCAATGGGCTAAAACTCGTCTGCCAGGGCAGCAATTGAACATCGAAATTAAAGAAGACGCTGACCTAGTCGAGCTTGCGCAGCTTAACCGTATGGTTGTTTCCGTATTGCCTCAAGGAAGTTACTTCTACAGTTCATTAGAGTTTAAAGTTCTTAAATCGATGCGAGAAGTGAATTCGAGCGTGTATCTGGGTTATGTATGGGAGCCTGACGCAAAGTCGATCAATGAAGTTAAAAAAGTCGCACGTCGGGCGGCTAAGTCGGATGTTCTTTATCAGAAATACAGTCGCTCAATTAACTGGGTTTCTGATTACGAAGCAAGAAGACGTTCACGCTCTAAGTCGAATAAGTACTCCGCTATGACAGTTCGTAATGCGCTAGGAGCCAACAGTGGCTTGCATGTTGATATTCGTAGCTTCGTTAAAGCTTCCACCATTTACACCCGTTCAAAAGCGGCGGGTTTAGCACGGGTGGCTACCTATAGCATCAATGGTACTGAGTATCATCAGTCACAGTTGCAAGGATTAAGCCGCGCTGGCCGCTCTCTTCCTGATGAAGTGATTATGGATACGTCGAAATTCGAGTTTTGCCACCGTTTGTATCCTGAGTTGGTTTCAACGTCGAACTTGTATCAGCCAACGACCGCGTATGGTCGAGCTATCATGCAATTACCGAAAGATGCTGACTTTACTCGCCTAGATCAGCAACGAATGTATTTGGCCGATAACCATTACCTCACTGCAAGCGGTAAGGTTCGCCTATTAAATTCCTATGGGCTAAGCAACGCTTCGACATCTTCAGAAGCTAAACAAAACACGCCTCATCGACCAGCTGGAACTACTGTTCTCATACCGGCGGACGAGGTATTTGACTTAGAACAAACGTCGATCACTTTAGAAATTCCAAACTAAGTACATAACAATGTCAGAAAGTAATAAAAAAACGGCTACTTCGATAGCGACTAGGCCAAAACCGAAATGGTTTGCCATTACCTTGTTTGTGTTGTCTCTTGTCTATCTTATTCCGGAGATGGTGTTCAATGCCAAGTTAGTTGAAGTGGCTGGTGGCGTGAATGTTGACGATCAAACGCTCCACTTGGTTGAGCTGTTTGGACGCTCGATTTCCGGTTTAGGTGTCACTCTGTTGATTGCCGACTTGCTACTTAAAGGTAAGTTAGTCAGCACGGCACCAAGAGCCATTGGTAGCTTAATACTGGTGGCAGTACTGGTGTGGCCTACTGTGTTCTTCGGTCAGAAGCTATTGATCGACAAATGGCTGGTTGAACCGTCAACCTCACAGCAGCGGCAAGAAGCCTTTTTTGCCTCCGTCCTGCGTTCCAGTTTGGCCGCCAATGCGGTTCAAATTAAAGGAATTCCGTATCAGTCTGATTATGCATCTTCTCCGAGTGAAATGACGTTCCTCGCGATGATGGGGGGGCTTGTGTATGCTAATGATGAGTTTATTCAGCATGTCGAGTCTAAAAAGCGCGATATCTTAAGTCGTTATATTGAGAATAAAGCGAACTCGCAGTTTGATGATTATTTTAATGATTATAAGAAAATGCGCGTGCAAATCGCGGACTCTTACAAACAGTATATGACTGGTGTCGATCGTTATAACGCTTCGATGAATAGTGCTTCATCAAGAGCCAACAAAGCATGGGAAGATGTTGAAACGCAGATTTCTCAAGGCTGGAAAGATTATAAAAACGCTGAAAAAGCCTATATGGCTCGAGCGGAAGCAAGGGCACAAAAAATAGCACCGAAAATCTTCAATCATTTTGAAAAGAGAAACAAATGTATTGATCGCTACGGTGGTAAGAAAAACAGACAAGAGCGTTTGAATCGTTGTATTACAGACGTTGAGAAGAGTTATGTCAAAACTTTAAAGAACGCGGGTTTACCATATAAGGAAATGGATTACTGGTTGGTTCGTGAAGTGGGAAGAACTAAAGGAACCACAACGTTGTCAGATACCGCTTGGAGTTTGGGGCTCTCTGCGGTGGTGGCTGGTTTAGAGTTGGTGACTGGCCAAGGTGGCGAACAAAATATTCGCATGGTGTATACCGATGATGTTGCTGAATATCGCCCTCGTATTTTGGTGCTTTGGAAAGATAAGTTTCAAAAAGAAACTGGCTATCCTATGGGGATCGATCGAATCCAAACTTTCCGCTCACACCCGACAACAGCAAGTAAAGTACGTAAGCGCGTTGCTAGTAAAGGTATCAACCTTCCGTCTAACTGGCAGGTCGCACAGATCACCAAGTTTAAAAATGCGGTGAGAAGTCGAGTAAGAGAAGAGACCAAACGCCAGTGGAAAGTCGAAATGGCGCAACGAGGTTTAGATCTAAAACCGAACCTTTCGTGGCGTCAATTTCAAACAGATCCTCAGATTCAGGAGCGTATTCTGGCGAAAATGGGAGAGCGTAATTACGTTAAGCCAATGATGGCTGACTGGAACAACCGTCAGTTCCATGACAAGGTTATCAAGGTTAATATTCAGCGTGAGACAGAGTACTGGCTTCGTTATATTGAATCGGCTCGCTCTCAGTTTGAAGATGGTGCGCCATTGGCTGAAAATGGTAAATCTGCGTTACGTTCGATTATTGTGCCGCCAATTTCTATGTCGCTCTCTTTGCTGCTTGTTTTGCTTACGGTAGTGAAACTGCCATTTAAGTTCTGGGCATTGATTGATTACGACAAAGACTTTTCTGAACAGCAACATCCAGCAGAAAAGTACATAGGGCCTGTGTTATCTGCACTACTCATTGTTGCGGTGTTTGCGGTTCCACTTCTGGTTGGAAGCTCAAAATTCACTGAAGAGAAATCTACCACATCGTACTTTTTAGACAAGTTCGATGAAACTGTCTCTCCTGTGGGCTCCGTGGCGCTTAAATGGGTGTTACATACTCAACCGATAGTGCAACCTGTGGGGGCTAAACTTGATCAAAACATGATGATTACCCAGTTGTTTAAGAATACGCTAGAGCATTCAATAGGTGAATTAGACAAGCATGTGATGGCTAAATTGAATCCACCTAAAGCGTTAGCTTCGGCTGAAATGCGCAAAGGATTTGAAGAGCAGAAGCAAGCGATTAGCAGTACAGGTCAATTGAAAGATATGCCATTTGAGGTGTTGACTAACGCTAAACAGGCGACGATTAGAGTAATGAACATTAAGCCTACCTACAAGCCGGGAATGATGTTGCCAGCGGGGAACTACGATGTTCAGGTTAGTGCTCCGGGGTATCAAACCAAGCGTCTGTGGGTCTCTCATGGGAAAGACAACACTAAGCATCAAGTGAACATAAATAAGGGTTAATAAAAATACCCCCAATAATTGGTGTTCAACTATTGGGGGTCACTTCATCAATGAGCGGTATTTTTATACTTAATATCCCATCAACTGCAACAGATTTTCAGCGGTATGTACCGCTTCTTTGCGGTTAGCAATATTGAGTTTCTGGTACAGGTTACGGATATGAGTTTTAATCGTTGTTCCTGCGACATCTAATTCTTGGGCAATTTGTTCGTTACTGAATCCAGAATAAATTAATCCAAGTACCTGCCATTCACGTTGGGTTAGTGGGCTAGTACGAACTAACTCCGGAATGTTCGGGTGATTGATCAGTTTCTCGACAAATTCCTCGTCAAAGTGAACCGAACGGCTACGTTGAGTCGTGGAAATTTCTTTCATCAGTTGTTGAGCGCGATGACGCTCTAAATCACCCAGTTCGCCTCGGTGGATCAACTTTTCTAGGACATTGCCAATTTTCGCACCGTCGATTAGGAAGTTCCCCACCATGCCTGTTTGGTTAGTGAGCGTTAACGCTTCTTTTAATTTTTCGCTTGCTTTCTGATCGTCACCTAACGTGGTCGCAAGAATGGATTCTACAATCAGGTTACGGTTGATATCAGTCAGTAAGTGATACTGTCTGGCTTCTTGTTGCATAAACTCAAGCGTTTGTTGAGCTTCTTCCAGCAAGCCTAGGTTGATTTGAGCGCGTGCAATATTGCGCCATTGTAATTGAGAAAAATGGTTACACGCTTTCTCAGGGCGAATCGAGGTCGTTAACCAACTTTGAATAGCATCTATATCACCGCGAGCCTGCCAATAGAGTAGCAAAGACAGTGAAGCATTGGCGGTCCAGTCTACGTGGTAGGTGGATTGTTTCATTAAATGGAGAATCTGTTCAATGAAGCGGCTAGCTTTATCCAGTTCACCTCGGCCAACTGAGATACGCGCCAACATAGAGTAACTGTGTAAGTGTTTACTTGGAGAGTGGTTACCCAGCACATCAAGACCTTTGTAGGCACACTCTTCTGCTTCGTCTAATCGGTTCCAGCACCATAATATTTGTGCGCGGATACGTAGTAAAAACTCATGTAGTGGCACCTGATGCAACTGATGCTCTTCGATCAGTCTAAAAGCGTTGTCTTGAACCTCGTAAGCGGCTTGAACGTAACCTTGCGCAATCAAAATCTCACTTTGTTGTAGCAAAGCCCAAAGTGCTTGATGGTAGACCTGATACTGGCGTGCCAGTTTTTCGGTTTGCTGCATCATAGGCAGAGCTCGGCTGAGTTGACCTAAGACGTGATTAACTTCACCGACGACTGAAGTGGCCACAATTCTACTTCTGTAAATGGTGGTATCCAATTGGCTCAAAGCTAACTCAGCCAACTCTAGGGCTTTTTCTGGTTCGTTTTTGTTGATCGCTACCTGGGCTCGAAGCGCATTAAACTCACCTTGTTCTTTACTGGTTAGCTCGACGTTAAGCTTGGCCATCTCCTCATCAGCTTTGGCTAACAAGTCACCCACATCATTATAGCGGTGCTGACTTTGTGCTAACCAAGCTTGCAGCATACAAAGTTTAGGTTCGCGATAGAGCTGATTGGGTGCAAGTAGATTGATGGAAGATTCCAACATGTCCAGTTCGCCCTGATTGAACATCTTCCAGCCATGTTGGCTTAAAATTGTTGCCAACAGTTCGGTGTCTTGAGCGATTTTTGCATGGCGTAATGCCTGATGAGGATTGTTCATTTCTAGCCATGCGTGGGCAGCTTCACGGTGTAGGTCATGTTCTTGTTGTGGCATTCGTGATAAGCGCTGGTGGGCTAGGAACTCTCCAAATAAGTTATGGAATCGATACCAGTTTTGCTCACCCTCAAGTGGATAAATAAATAAGCCAAAGCGATTAAGTGATTCGATCATGCTCAATGCATCGTCACGCTTGGTCAGGGTTGTGACGAGTGAGTCATTGAAATGTTCCAGTACTGAGCACTGCATTAAGAATTGGCGAGTTTCGTTGTCGAGAAGATCAAAGACTTCTTCGACTAAGTAATCCCAAAGGTGGGCATGATTGAAGTGGGAAACAGACTCTGCACTTTGCTCTAAAGTTCGCTTTTGGTATTGAGCCTGAAGTGCGATTAGTTGCAAAGCTGATGGCCAGCCTTCAACGTAATCACGCAAACTATTAGCTGTCGTATCATCCACACCATCAGTGACACGCTGATTAAAGAAACGGGTGGTTTCTTCAATATCAAAGGCGAGCAGTTCGTTACCTATTTCGATCATTAAATCACGTACACGAAGGTTTGCGGTGCCCAGAGGTGGTGCCGCACGGCTAGTCACTACCAGTGTCATATTGTCCGGCATATGCTTGATGAAAAAGCGCATTGCTTCGTGAATTTCATCATCAGACAGCACATGGTAGTCATCAAGGACGACGTAGCACTCTTGGTGGTAGTGAGCCATTTCAGTGAACACTTCGCTAAACAGAGAGTGGATAGAAGAAAATTGACGTTT
Source organism: Vibrio sp. (assembly GCA_048259585.1). Taxonomy (GTDB): domain Bacteria; phylum Pseudomonadota; class Gammaproteobacteria; order Enterobacterales; family Vibrionaceae; genus Vibrio. Next base: position 465,074 of record JBLXHN010000002.1, read on the forward strand.
TTCTACTAACTTTTGCGCATTCGGGCAACTCTGATCGGTGGCTTTGTTAATGGCTTGCAGGAAATAGTTCAGAAAGCGGAAAGGGTCGTTGTCGCTGTCATCAATGCTATACCAGCCTACATTTGGCTTATCTGCTAACCATTGAGCAGCCATGGTGGTTTTACCATAACCAGCAGGTGAACGAAACAGTACCAGTTTGTAACAAGTAGCATTTTGTAAAATATCTAACACCCTTGGACGAACAATCGCATTATGTAAGCGGCCTGGGCGTGTCAGTTTAGAAGGTATCCACATTCTCGACTTTCCTTCAATTTCTTATTTGCGGTTTAAACAGAGATCTCTGTCACCTTTGTGGCGATGATGTTACATGATGTATTTCACTACGTTTATTGATCCTTTTCTCGAATCTCACATCATTCACACTATTTAGCCAACTACGCCCTAGAAGTGTGAAGCGTATCAACAAAAATTGCAGTAAGTTGGCTCTACAAGCCTAAGGGGTATACGAGAAATAGTGAAAATTGAGTAATAGACGAATAAATAGTGTGATCCATCATTCAATATGAGTAAAAGAAATAGGAGATGTAATAACGGGTTCAATAATCCAAGACTAAGGTTATTGAGGGTGTTGCTGTGATCTCAATCACTGTTAGCTTTTGTCTACCGTAAAGCAATGGGAGATAGATCACTACAACTTCCGAGTGATACCTTCTACGCCCTAACTCCTCCTCCTAAACACAGCTGCTGATAGGAGGATGTTCACATTGCATTGTCGGGGCAGGATATGTCTCAGATGGATTAGAACTGATAAGTGAGATTTCTCAATGAAACCTACGCAACAAAAAAAGTTTGATAAGGCAGCGTTCCAAGAGAACGTAAAACGCAACCTTACTGCAACTTATGCGACCACGGTTGAACATGCTTCAAGCCGTTCTTGGTATTTAGCCATGGGTCACGCTCTAGCAGAATTAACCACGTTCGATATGCTTGAAACCGAGCAGGACGAACGTATCGTAAACGCAAAAAGTTTGAACTACTTGTCACTTGAGTTCCTTATTGGTCGTTTGACAGGTAATAACCTAATCAGCATGGGCTTATACGAGCAAATCTCGGAAGCAATGGCTGAGCTGGGTCAGAATCTTACGGATCTTCTTGAAGAAGAACGTGACCCTTCATTGGGTAACGGTGGTTTAGGTCGTTTGGCTGCGTGTTTTATGGACTCATGTGCGGCGCAAGAATACCCAACAGTGGGTTACGGTCTGCACTACGAGTACGGCTTATTCAAACAATCTTTTGAGCAAGGTCATCAGAAAGAAGCGCCTGACGCATGGTGTGGCGTTGAAGGTTACCCTTGGGAGATCGCTCGTCCTGAACTGAAGCAGGAAATCGGTTTTTACGGTCACGTTGAAGTAATTAATGAAAACGGTAAAGAAGTCCGTAAATGGGTTCCTGGCATGGTTGTTCAAGCTATGCCGTGGGATCTACCCATTGTTGGCTACCAAAGTGAAACGGTTTATCCGCTACGTCTGTGGGAATGTCGCGCTATTGCTCCTTTCTCTCTGGAAAGCTTTAACAACGGTAACTACTTTGAAGCTCAGCACTCGTTAATCGATGCTGGTAACATTACCAAAGTGCTTTACCCGAACGATAACCACGAGAAGGGCAAAACACTGCGTTTGATGCAACAGTACTTCCACAGCGCAGCATCGGTACGCGATATTTTACGCCGTCACGAAGGCGCGGGTTTCTCTCTAGCGGATCTACCTAAGCAAGAAACTATCCAGTTAAACGATACTCACCCAACCATCGCCATTCCTGAATTGATGCGTATTTTGGTGGATGAGCGCGGCTTATCTTGGGAAGAAGCTTGGGGTATCAGCTCGAAGACATTTGCTTACACTAACCACACGTTGCTGCCAGAAGCGTTGGAAACATGGAGCGAATCTTTGATTCAGCGTCTGCTTCCACGTCATATGGAAATCATTTACGAAATCAACCACCGCTTCTTGCAAGAAGTTCGTGCTAAGTGGCCAGGTGATGTCGCGAAACAGCAGAAACTATCGATTATCGAAGAAGGTTTCCACCGCATGGTTCGTATGGCAAACCTCAGTGTTGTGGGCTCATACGCGGTTAACGGTGTAGCGGCACTTCACTCTGATTTGGTGAAACGTGACTTGTTTCCTGAGTTCCACGAACTGTACCCAACTCGTCTACAAAACGTGACTAACGGTATTACACCTCGTCGTTGGTTGAAGTTCTGTAACCCAGGTTTGTCTAACCTAATCTCTGAGAAAATTGGTGATGAGTGGCCAGCACACTTGGACCAGCTTGAAGCAATTTCTCAGTATGCGGGTGATGCTAAGTTCCAGAAACAGTTCATGGCTGTTAAGAAAGAGAACAAACAGCGTCTGGCGGATTGGGTAAAAGAGAATATGGGTATTGAGTTGGATACCAACGCAATCTTTGATGTTCAAATCAAACGTCTGCACGAGTACAAACGTCAGCATCTCAATATGCTGCACATTCTGTCTCTGTACCACCGCATTATTAATGATCCATCTTTCGATGTGCATCCTCGCGTTGTGTTCTTCGCAGCGAAAGCAGCACCGGGTTACCACCTAGCGAAAGAGATCATCTATGCACTTAACAAGATTGCCGAGAAAGTGAATAACGATCCTCGCGTGGGCAACAAGCTTAAAGTGGTATTCATCCCTGACTACCGTGTAAGCATGGCTGAGATCATCATCCCGGCAGCCGATGTTTCTGAGCAAATCTCTACTGCAGGTAAAGAAGCATCAGGTACAGGTAACATGAAAATGGCACTTAACGGTGCATTGACTATCGGTACTATGGATGGTGCGAACGTTGAGATTCGTGAAGAGGTGGGTGACGAAAACATCTATATCTTCGGCCTTGAAGTTGACGGTGTTGAATCACTAAAAGCCAGTGGTTACAACCCATACGATTACTACCACGCAGATCCACTGCTTAAAGCATCCATGGATCTATTGATGACCGATGAGTTTACGCCGGGTGAACCTGCGAAGTTACGAGCAACCTACGACAGCTTGCTCGACGGTGGTGACCCTTACTTAGTACTGGCGGATTTTGCTTCTTACGTGAAAGCGCATGAAGACATGGATAAGCAGTACCGAGATCAAGCGGGCTGGGCTAAAAAAGCCATCCTCAATACCGCATTGGTGGGTAAATTCAGTTCCGACCGCAGTATTCGCGATTACGTAAATAACATTTGGCAGTTAGAACCGGTTCACCGTTAATTAGTGATACCAAACAGCCAAGGCGAAAGCCTTGGCTGAATGGCTTTTAAGTCAAATTACATAACCGTTAAAAATGACACCCTACACAACTTACACGATTTGAAGGGTTAAGCAGTCCCTTCGGAGAGAGCGATGAAAGAACAAAATGCATTAAAACAAGTCGCTGAAATGGCAAAAATTGCCGACAGCTATGTGAGCGCTTGGGGAGATGAAGCAAAAGTTGATGATGAAACGATTCGTCGCTTACTGGCTTCTTTAGGCTATGACACAACCAGCGATAAGGCTTTGTTAAAATCAGCAGAGAAAAAACATAAAGCCGATGTACTAAATCCAGTGTTAGTGGTTCATCAGGGCAAACCTGTTGAAGTTGAATTGAACTTAGGTACCAGCGCGAGAGAAAGCGAGTTCGATTGGCGTTTAGAAACTGAACAAGGTGAAGTGTTCGAAGGTTACTTACAATCGCAGATTGTACGTGATGAGCGAGCTGAAGGCGGCCCACTGGTTTTCGCGCTAGCTAAAGATTTGGCGTTGGGTTATCACAAGCTATTTGTTTCGCGTAAACGTCGCAAAGCTCCTTATGAAATGACTGTGATTGTGACGCCAACGGCTTGTTACAAGCAACCAGCATTAGCGCAAGGTAAAAAGCTTTGGGGACCGAGCGTCCAGCTTTACACACTACGCACTCAGCATAACTGGGGGATTGGTGATTTTGGTGATTTAAAACAATTGGTTGCTGATATCGCATCTCGAGGTGGTGACTTTGTCGGGCTCAACCCAATTCATTCATTATTTCCTGCAAACCCTGAGGGTGCGAGCCCATACAGCCCATCTTCTCGCCGTTGGTTAAATATTCTATATATTGATGTCAGTTCAGTTCCAGAATTTGCATTGAGTGCTCAAGCGCAGCAGCAAGTAGGCAGCGCTGAGTTCCAACAACGTCTGCAAAAAGCACGAGAATCTCATTGGGTAAACTATACCGAAGTTGCTCAGATGAAAATGAGCGTTTTACCGCTGTTGTTCGACGAGTTTAAGCTACGTCATTTAGATAAAAACAGTGATCGTGCTCGTGCATTCTTGGATTTTGTTGAAGAAGGTGGAGATAGCCTGCTTCATCAAGCTACGTTTGACGCATTGCACGCAACACTGCATAAAGAAGATAGCAATGTTTGGGGCTGGCCGGTATTCCCTGAAAAATACCGTCGGTTTGAAAACGCAGCAGTACAGAAGTTCATTGAAGACAATCAGGATTTAGTACATTTATACATGTATTTACAATGGGTTGCTGATACACAGATCAACGAAGCTCAGGCATTGGCTGAAGAGAAAGGCATGTCTGTAGGTTTGTATCGTGATTTAGCGGTTGGTGTGGCTGATTCAGGTTCTGAAACCTGGGCTGACGACGGTAATTTGATTCTAGACGCAAGTATTGGAGCACCACCAGATATTTTAGGTCCTTTAGGTCAAAACTGGGGCTTACCACCACTCAACCCACAAGTCTTGCAAGCAACAGGGTATGACGCATTTATTAAGCTGCTGCGTGCTAACATGAAACACTGTGGCTCTTTGCGTATTGACCACGTACTTGGTTTGCTGCGTTTATGGTGGATTCCGAAGGGTGAAAGTGCGACTCAAGGTGCTTACATCTACTACCCAGTAAAAGACATGTTAGCGATTCTGGCACTTGAATCTCACCGTCATCAATGTAGCGTTATTGGTGAAGATTTGGGCACCGTTCCTGATGAAATCGTTGAGTTATTGCGTGATGCTGGTGTGCACTCTTACAAGGTGTTCTTCTTCGAAACATCAAAACAAGATGGTGGATTTATATCACCTGAACACTATGCGCCCCAATCTATGTCGGCGTTGTGTACGCATGATATGCCAACCCTGCGTGGTTTCTGGCATTGCGATGATTTGAAAATGGGCGGCGAGATTGGTCTTTATCCAGATAAAGAGCAGTTGGCGACTCTGTTTGATGACCGATTGAAATGTAAACAAGGTATATTAGACTCAGTAGCTTGGCATGGTTATCTTCCTGAAGGTGTCGGTCGTGACGCAAGTTTAGTTCCAATGGATTCTTATTTGAGTGAAGCGTTACAATTACATGTGGCTGCAGGCTCGTCATCATTACTTAGTGTTCAGCTTGAAGACTGGTTAGAGATGGACAAACCAGTAAATATTCCGGGTACGGTTGATGAGTATCCGAACTGGCGTCGTAAGTTGTCAATGAACTTAGATGAAATCTTCGCTCGTGAAGATGTTAATCGTATTTCAGCTCGCTTGACGGAAACTCGAGCTAAAGCAAGCGAAAAATAGACCTTACACTCAGGGAGAATTTTAGTGGTTTCTTATATTTGCACTAAGAAATTTAAGTTGTGTCACTCTAACTCATACCTGAGTTCTGTAATATGAATTAACGCTAGTATGCCCGCCACTGTAGCGGGCATTTTTATTCTCTCTTTCGCGCTAGGAGAAGGAATTTGAAAAAAGTAAAAAAGCCCTCAAAATTGCAAACCACTTATAATCAACTCTCACACGCAGCCTATGCTGATCCATTCGCTTTTTTAGGCCCCTTTCTTAAAACCCCAGCTCAAGCTCTAAGAGTATGGATGCCAGGGGCAGATAAAGTAGAACTTGTCGTTGAAGGCGAACCGAGAATCGAGCTTGAAAGAGAACTCGATTCTGGCTTTATTCTCAAATCTGAGCGCGATTTAAGATTTACTCATTACCAGTTGGCCGTTGACTGGTCTGGCACTGAGCATTTAATGGATGATCCTTACCAATATCATGGTATTTACGCTGAATATGATGAATTGCATACCCCCAAAGAAATGTATCGTCATCTGGGGTCGCAATTTGTCACTTTGGAACGTGATGGAAAACAAATCTCCGGTATTCGATTTCTTGTTTACGCACCTCATGCATCTGCGTGTAGCCTAGTGGGCTCATTCAACCAATGGGACGGCCGTCGTCATCCAATGCAGCGTCTCGATTATGGCATATGGGGATTATTTGTTCCGGGCTTGGAGGAGGGGGTTCAATACAAGTTTGAGTTGAAAGGGCCTCATGGTGAAGGGCTTCCGCATAAAGCTGACCCGTGGGGATGTTATGCCGAGCAACACCCTTCATTTGCTTCCGTAACCTATGACCATAGCCGTTACCAGTGGCAAGACAGCGCATGGCAAAATCGCCCAGTGACGCAAAAGCGTAAAGAGGCATTATCTTTTTATGAGTTACACGCAGGCTCCTGGAAACGTGGTGAAGATAATCGCTTCTTGAACTACCGTGAATTAGCCGATCAATTGATACCGTATTTGACGGACATGGGATATACCCATGTCGAATTGATGCCAGTTTCTGAGCACCCATTTTATGGTTCTTGGGGTTATCAGCCAGTGGGCATGTTTGCGCCAACCAGCCGTTATGGTTCACCAGACGATTTCAAATATTTTGTCGATCAGTGCCATCAGGCTGGCATTGGTGTGGTATTGGACTGGGTTCCAGCACATTTCCCGTCAGATGACCATGGCTTAGCCAACTTTGATGGAACGCCTTTGTTTCATGATCCAGACCCTCGCCGCGGCTGGCATCAGGATTGGAACTCGTACATTTATGATGTAGGCCGTGAACATGTACGTCGTTTCCTCGTATCCAATGCGCTGTATTGGTTTGATATGTTCCACATTGATGGTATTCGTGTCGATGCGGTTGCTTCGATGTTGTATCTAGACTACTCACGTAGTCACGACCAATGGATTCCTAACGTTGATGGTGGTCGTGAAAACTACGAAGCGATTGCAACTTTCAAATGGATGAATGAAGAGGTTTACAAGTTCTTCCCGAATGCGATGACTATTGCTGAGGAATCGACAGCGTTTCCGGGCGTGTCTGCGCCAACCTTTATGGGCGGTTTAGGCTTTGGTTTTAAATGGAATATGGGTTGGATGCATGACAGCCTTTCATATATTAAAGAAGACCCTATTCATCGGAAGTATCACCACAACACTCTAACCTTCCCATTAATTTATGCGTTCAGTGAAAACTACGTGTTGTCACTTTCGCATGATGAAGTGGTTTATGGAAAACAGTCATTGATCTACAAAATGCCGGGTGATGAGTGGCAACAAACGGCGAATATGCGTGCTTACTTTGGTTACATGTATGCTCAGCCGGGTAAAAAACTGAATTTTATGGGAGCGGAATTTGGTCAAACAGCAGAGTGGAACCATGATGATCAGTTACAGTGGTTCTTAACCGAGTTCGAACGCCATCGTGGTATTCAGAATTTGATCCGCGACCTTAACCATATATACAAAGGTGAAGCTGCATTACATGAACGTGATTGTGAGCCATCCGGTTTTGAATGGCGTTTACAAGATTGCGCCGATGCCAGCGTGATTGCTCATGAACGTATTAGTGATAACGGTGAGAGAATCCTAGCGATTACCAACTTTACTCCTGTTCCTCATGAAAAGTTTTGTTTGGGGGTTCCAAATCATGGGCAGTACGAGCTAATACTGAATACAGACAGTAGTCAGTACGCAGGCAGTGACTTTGAGGTGATTCAATCGGTGGCTACCACCAAAGTGAAAAGTGAAGGCTTACCTCAATCAATATCTGTGAGGTTGCCGCCTCTATCTACGTTGTACTACAAGCTTAAAGCGTAATGTTCCAACCAATAAAAAGCCCCGATTTACACTATAAATCGGGGCTTTTTGAGTTATCTAAATCAGTATTAATGATCTAGGTATAGGTAGTTTTGCCAGCTCTTCATGCGAATTAATACTTTACGCATCACGGAGACATGTTCAAAGCTATCTGAGTACACCGCAACTTCTGCATTAGAGCCAAGTGGTAAGTTGTATTGGCTCATGTCATCATTAATTTTCAGCTTAACCATCACACGACCTTGAGTTGTTAAAGCTTGAGTACCGAGCAGTGCACCACCAGCCTGTATTTGACCCTCAGCAATCGCTGGTATCACTTCTACTACTTCGCCTTTAAATACTCGTCCTGGGAGCGCTCGGAATACAAACTCCGCTTCAAAACCCGCTTCTAAGCGTTGCAGGGAGTTTTGACGGAAAGCCGCAGCGTAGAACTTATCTTCGGTATGGACGAATGTCATCACAGGGGCTAAAGGTAGTGGAACGGCCATCATACCCGGACGCAGAGCTAACTGAGTCACAAAACCGTCTGTTGGTGCCTCTACTACAGTTTGTTCCAAGTTAAATTGCGCTTGTTCTAACTCTGCTTGAACGCGAGCAACGGTTGTATTTTCACCGTTGATTTCTGACTCGTAAGCTAAACGCGACGATTCTTCGCTTGCTTGCGCAGCTTCCAGTGCTGCTTGAGCACCTTTGTAAGCTTGTCTGGTCGTATCCAATTGTTGAGCTGTGAATGCGCCACGTTTGTAGCCTTTCTCATAACGTTCAAATTCGCGCTTGGCTTTGTCACGTTCAGCGGCAGCTTTAGCGGTATTAGATACCGCACCTTTGTAAACCGATTCCAACTGTAGTACTTGTTGTTCAGCTTCAGCTACGGCTGCTTGTTTTTGAACCACAGCGGCTTCAAATGGCGTCGGATCGATTTTAAATAATATGTCGCCCTTACGCAGTGGTTGGTTCGGTACGACATTAACCTCAATAACTTTACCTCGAACGCCTGATACAATAGGTGTGGTGTTAAATACTTGACCACCAATAGCCGTAAATGGGTGGTTGTAGTTCATTAACAGTATCAAGGTACCAATCAGAACAACACCGCCCAGTACAGCTGTTGGTACTGACCATTTATTGAGCGGAATTTTAAAAATTTTAAAAATAGCAATACAGATGGCGGTGTAGGTCAAAATAAGTAATAAATCCATTATTTTTGCTCCTCCGCTTGAGCGCTATTCGCCGTAGTATTAGCTTTGTTTTGATTGAGTTTTTCTATTTCTGCTTTGAGTGTTGCGACTTGTTCCGTGAGTTGATCGACTCTAACATGGATATCGTGTTGTTCTTCTTGAAGTTTATGGAAACCCCAACCACGGTCAGAACGCCATAATGTTGCCCAAATCCACAGGAGAGGCCAAAGAACGTGTAGGGTGAAAAGGCTGACCCAACCTGCCACATGGATGGCGTCTTGGTGCGGGTGATTGCGCTCTTTGGCAATTTCATACGGAATATCGTGAATGACAATAACGCCGTAAAAAAGCACCAAAGCAACGAATATCAACATTACTAGGGCAAAATAATCTAAAAACATAGAGTGTTCCTATATAAACTGGATACTTATCGTGCGAGAAGCTATTGGTAGAATGCCATGTTAAGCATAGTACGTTTTTAAAAAACGCCTAATGACCTAAGCGGGCTTAAAGTGCTGGATAAAAGCGATGAAATGCTATCTGAACACTCATATGCTTTGGCTTGGGTACATATACACATGTTGCATAACAACCATACCCATGAATTTAGCAATATTATTATTTAAATCAAATGATTATTCAGAACAAACTTGATTTCGTCCATTGGCCTTTGCTCTGTAGAGTGCTTTATCTGCTCGGTAGAAGGTCCGTTGGGTATTTTCTCCTGCGATGCTGAGCGTAATACCGACACTTACGGTCAGGCCTCGTTCACCTAAAATATCGGCCCAATGATACTTAAATATTCGCTCTCTAAACGCTTCAGCGCAGGTTTGAGCTTCTTTCAGTGAGGTTTTTTCTAGAATAACCAAAAATTCTTCGCCACCGTATCGAACACAGGATGCTTGAGGGAAGTTGAAATGGTCTGCAAGTTCACTAGAGACATTAACAATCGCTTTATCACCGACTAAATGGCTCAGTTCATCGTTAATGGATTTAAAGTGGTCAATATCAATCACTAGAAATGCGAAAGGTGCGTCACTATGGAGTAGGTCTTTCAGCTTTCCGTCTAACCAGCGTCGGTTGTGAAGTTTCGTTAGAGGATCAGTGAACACGTCTTGCTGTAGGCGAGCCACGGCGTTTTTATGGTGTTCGGTGGTCTCTTTTAGCTCTTGATTTTCTTGTTCAGAAACAATCAACTTAAGTTGCAATTCAAAACGTGAAAGACGGCGTAGTTGGGTCGCTCCTAGCTCAGCAATCGGTATGGTTTGGATTAATTCTGACTCCACATTGAACGCTTGGCGCTCATAGTAGAGTGCTTCTTTATACATTTCTTGGCGCTCGAAAATACGGCTAAATGTTTGATATAACCCTTTTTCCCAAATCGGTGATGGGTAACGTTTGAGCCTTTTTTCAGTGCTAAACAGCAACATGTTAGAAAAGAGCGGTTTGCCCATTTCTAACAAACATTTTGCTTGTTCAACTCGAACCATATTGGCCAACCAAAATGACTGTATGTTGCCAGCCAAATACTGAACATTTGATAAGTTATTGAGTGCTTCTTGATACTTACCTTGATGACGAAGAATTTTCGAATCGTATAAAATCGTCTGTCCAGCAAGTATCTTATCGCTCACTAATATACTGAGCTCTTCACACTCATTCACCAGTTCACGGGCTTGGTTGAATCGCCCCATATTGACATAGCAGGCGAGCATATAGAGCTTATAACGTAATCGAAGCGAACGGCTGCTTATCGCATTATTGAGAGTGTCTATTTTGAGGTAATAGCTCATTGCACGACGGTGATCGCCATAGGCGTCACAGAGGTTGCCCATCCCCAAAACAGCTAAAACATAGTCGTCAATTAATCGGTACTCAACAGCTAATTGAGAAGTAGAAACATACTCGTGCAGCGCCTCGGTATAATCACCGTTGTCGACCAGTCTTTCACTCAAGCTATGTTTGACCGACAACACAAGCCCTGGGTCATCTGGAGAAAGGAGATTAAGTGCAGAGCGAAGTTCAGCAATGCTATCGGCCAACTTGTACATTTCCGCATGGTACTCTGCACTCACGATTAAACACATGGCTTTTTCATTGTTGCTTTTGGCAATCTTTTTACGAATATTGTTCCAGAACTCAATCGCTTGTTCACCGTTGACTGAAGTGGGGTCAAGTCCTGCTTCTTGAATTTTATTCAGTAGCGTTTCCATCGAACTCTTCCTCTAAATCAGTTTCTTCAAGTTGTTCAAGAGTGAACGGAAAACTTACGATAGTATAAAGCAATGCTTTTGGTGGAGGGCCGAAGAGCTTCCTCCTTTCCCATGGATAGATTTCAAGCATCTTCACTAACACATCAAATATCGGCTGTACTCTGTCTGAACGTTCGCCAATGAGTAATCCTAATGTATTTGGACTAAGACGAGACAAAAGATCTTGAGCAGAACACAAAGAGTGTACTAACTCCGTGCAAGCATCCAAAAATAAAGGATTTGCGTGGCGAATAGCAATGACCGAATGGGTTGATTTGGTCAGTTCGACTTTATGCAGCACCATCTGTTCCCACCAGTAGTTTTCAGGAACAACATTGGATAGGTTCTTCTCTGGGCTGTATTCGTGTTGGTTACGGATGCGGTTAATCAGTTTACGGGCGCGTTGATCAAGTTGGCGTTTAGACGAGCGAGCTTTATCTGATCCCAATCGCATGGTTTGTTCGTGCAGAATATCAATTGAGTACTGTCGATATTTTTTAAAAGCATCTAATGCGGTTTTGTCATCGCCGTTTTCTTCCGCTACCAGAGATTGTTGGTAGCAGATTTGTGAAAGCAGTTCGCCGTTATCAAAATTTTTGGCGGTTTGTTCGGCTCTAGCCAATAAACTTGACGCCTTATTGAGATTTTTTCTCAATAGCTCGATTCTTGCTCGGCTGATGTAGGAGTGCGCTTTCATCCAAGATAAATTATGTGCGACTGCCAAATTGTGGGCTTTTTGAGTCGCAGCTTCCGCATCTTCGACTCGTTCTAAGCCTAATAAGGCAAGACCTCGAAAATCCCAAACTTCTGCATGCCAGGTTTTGTCAGGGTGGCCAACCAGTGCTTCGTCCGCTCCGTCAAGTACCGTGAGCATGTCGACGTACTGCTCCAGCAAGTATAAGTCCCACGACCACAAAATACGTGCTTTGCCCTCTAACCAGGCAATACGTACATTACGAGCCACTTTTGCCGCTAACTGGTGGGTTGAGCAGGCAAGATCATAATGCTTAGTGATACGCCAGACATTACCTAAGCCAATAAGGCTCTCAACTTGGATTTCAACTTCATCAACCAGCGCTGACTGTTCGAGTGCATTAATCCAATATTGCTGGGCAGTGTAGTATTTGGCTTGCCCCCAATAGTTTAAAGCGTAGAGATGTAGTATTTCCGGTAAGGATTCATCGGTTTCTAAGCTATTTTGGTACTGGTGAGCTTCTTTGATGTACTTGAGGCCGCGACGATAGTCCATATTGCACCAAGCTGCACGCGACATAACAATCAAAGACTGAATGACACCATTGGGGAATTGAATTTGCTTGGCATGGGTAAGAGATTTTGCAGCGAGCGCCAACACCAAATCCGGCTCAGATTCGACGCGACTTCTAAGCTGATTAATCTCTGATAATAAAAGGTACTGGCTTTGGTCCAACTCAAATTCCCTAAGCTTATCCGACTGATACAGTAATTTATTGTGCTGCATCAGTTTAATTAAGCACTATTTGAATAACAAACCATATGTTTTTTAGCATTCGCTTGTAAACAATTTGTGCTGCTTCACACTCCGACGACAACAGAGCTAAGATAACAGCTCTTTTAGTGTTAAAGGGGCTTGAGTTAAGCCCAAATTCTGTGCCGCAGTGGTGCCATATTTATCTTGGTAGCATAGATTGTGCCATGCGCGATAAATGTCCAGCAAGGGTTGTATCCCACCGGGGCGTAATTTCCGTCTAGGCTCGTTGATAAATGACTCAAATAAAACTTGGAAACGTTGCTGATAGAATTCAATTTGCTTCACGGATGCTTTGTGTAGCCAATGTTCCGGAGCCGGGGTAGGGCCAGCCAAGTGGCAGATGCCTTTCGCGCCATTCTTTTGATGGGCAATAGCCCAACGGTCTCTCCACCATCCCATATGGACAATATCTGTTTTGTCGAAAGTTTGATCATTATCCCAGCTTTCATCTTCCTCGACATACATTAAGTCAACATTTTGACGTTTGATTCTCGGTAAACAGACGCTTAATGCCGCTGAGCGTAGTAGCGGATCTTGAGGCATAGAGATCGCGATAGGTTTCGACTCATCACACATATCTAATACGTGGAGGTAATGTGCGTAAGAAGTATATGGGGGACGGATTAAAGCGCCTTTAGATGGATAATTAAAGCGCGTTAAATTGCCTAATGGATCCTCGACATTTCCTCGAGCAAGAATGGTTTGATATTGTTGATCTATTCTTTCCCTTAGCACTGGAGAAGGCGCTGCTTGAGGCGATCGTGTCTCAGCACTGTAGTCACGAGAAACATATCTTGCGGGTGTTTGATATGGGTTGTGATCAACGGGACCAATGGGTTCTTCTGCTGCAGAGTAGTTGACGTGTTGGCACAAAATGTAACCCGTATGCGTTTCACCTGTGGCAATCCAAAAAACACCATTATTACTTTTCGGTTGCAGAGACATGTACTGGGAAGAGAACTCAAAGCTTTTGGCATGATTAACCCAGCGAGCATCTACCATCGCCAGTTTGCGACGGCAGCGACTCGCAATATGGTCGATATGATCATAGAAAGTCTTAGGATTAATATGGAGCTTTCTGCATACCTCTCTGACGGAGTAACCCATAAAAAGTAAACCAAAAAGATTCTCTTGGAATACCAGTTTCTTATTTACTCCAGACCATTTGTCGACAAATGTAGAGTGGCAATTCTTACAGCGATAGCGCTGACGGTCGCCACTATAGCCAAACGCGTGATAAAGATGTTTGTGGGTATGAACAGATTGCCCGGAGTTTTCACACTCTGAGTTACGACAGGCGGGTAAGCCATCACTGTGCAGCTGGCGTAAGCGAACAAGTTCATTGAGAACTTCTTGATTGTTAAGTAAGGGGGGGAAAGCACCGCATTCACGACAAACCATCGTTGGACGCTTAGGATTTGCATGTTGCAGAACATACCGTTCGGCATCACTCAAACCAAAGTTGTCACACGCCAATGTTTTACAAAAGTTGAGCTGCAAACCATCAGCATCCGCAGGTAGTTGGTCGGTCGACACGATCGCCCCCTCGGGAAATTAAGTGGTTGCTAAGGGCGGATCTTAGCAACCTAGTATGAAAAGAATTACACGTTGATCGCTGTTTCAAGAGCGACTTGCATCATTTCGTGGAATGATTTTTGACGATCTTCTGCGCTCAGTTTCTCACCGCGTAGAATATGATCAGATACGGTTAGAATTGTTAGTGCACGCGCACCGAGATCCGCAGCAACACCGTAGATACCGGCCGCTTCCATATCAACACCCAGAATACCTAGGTTCTTCATTTTCTCGAAAATTTCTGGCTCAGGAGTGTAGAACAAATCTGCAGAAAATACGTTACCCACTTTAATTGAAACATCTTGTGCTCGAGCTTGTGCTACCGCAGTTTCTAGCAGGTCGAAGTCAGCAATTGCTGCAAAATCGTGGTTGCCGAAACGGATACGGTTAACTTTAGAATCCGTTGATGCACCCATACCAATAACAACGTCCATTAATTTAACGTCATCACGCACTGCGCCACAGCTACCCACACGGATTACGTTCTTTACACCGTATTCGGCAATGAGTTCGTGAACGTAAATACAGCATGATGGGATACCCATGCCGTGGCCCATTACCGATACTTTTTTACCTTTATAAGTCCCCGTGTAACCGAACATATTACGAACATCACACACTTGCTTTACATCCTCAAGGTATGTATCAGCAATAAATTTTGCACGTAAAGGGTCACCAGGCATTAGGACGGTTTCAGCGAAATCACCAGGTTGCGCGTTAATATGTGGGGTTGCCATAAGTACTCTCCAAAAAATCAGCCCGTTTAATAGTAGATGATTAGTAATTACTATTTGTGTTGACTGTGAACTTGTCTGTTGGGGTCATAATAGTGAGTCACTAACGGGTTTCTTGAGACTATGGTCACAAAAAAAACGACGATAGCATATTGGTTGGGCTTTGGTAACCAAATATGTTGAAAGTGCTAGAGCAATCGATTAGAGCAAACGTTAACATTAATTGTACGTTTTTTTAATTTGTACAAGATCGGTTTGGTGTGCTATAACTTGTACAAGGTTTAAATTTGTACAACTGGAGGCCGAAATGGACAAAAAAGCAATTCGCCTTGGTATTAGTTCTTGTGTTCTTGGTGAGAAAGTTCGATTTGATGGCGGACATAAAGCTAGTCAGTTTGTGATCAAAGAACTGATGCCTCATTTTGAGTTTGTACCTGTATGTCCAGAGGTTGGTATGGGGTTACCTGTACCTCGTCCGGCTATTCGATTGATCACTGACCAAGAGCGTATCGCATTGGTTGAAACAAAAGATCGAACCAAAGATCATACAGACAAGTTGGTCGAGTACTCCAATGAGGTAATATCTGAACTCAAACAGCAAGCATTATGTGGTTATATCGTGTGCGCGAAATCTCCAACTTGCGGCATGGAAAAAGTGAAAGTTTACAGTGAGCATCATGCTGAAAAAACTGGCGTGGGCCTTTATACCCAAAAACTCATGGAGCAGATCCCATGGTTGCCAATTGAAGAAGATGGACGACTCAACGACGCGGTTATAAAAGAAAACTTCTTTACACGAGTTTACTGTTTATATGATTTTCATCAGACACTTGGGACTAACCCAACACCTGGAAAGGTGGTCGAGTTCCACTCTCGATATAAGCTAACTTTGATGGCTCATCATCCACTTTCGTACAGAGCTTTAGGTGGTCTAGTTGCTAATGTGGCAAAATATTCTACTCAAGAGTTTATTGAGACTTATCGGTTGCAGTTAATGCAAGCTCTCAAAACCAAAGCGAGCCGTAAGAACCATACTAATGTTCTTATGCATATTCAGGGGTATTTTAAGCGCTCATTGGATAAATCGCAGAAAATGGAACTTGCGCAAGTTATTCACGACTACCGTAATGGTGTATTACCTTTGCTGGCTCCTTTAACTCTGATTAAACACTATTTAACCCTGTATCCCGATGCATATCTGATGCAACAGCGATACCTAGATCCTCATCCTCAGGAGTTAAAACTACGCTATGGCTTATGAACAAAAGCTATACGCCATCCGTGAAGTGGCGGAAATTACTGGTGTAAAACCTGTGACGTTGCGCGCATGGCAACGCAGATACAATTTGGTCCAACCACAGAGAACAGAAAAAGGTCATCGTCTGTTTAATCAGCATAACATTGAAACGATAAGAGAAATTCAAGGTTGGCTCGCTAAAGGTGTGTCTATCGGCAAAGTTAGCGAATTGCTTAAAGGTTCAAATGCAGACACAAACTTAAACGAAAAGGTCAGTGCTCAGCTTGAAGAGTGTGAACACTTACTAACTGCACTTTCTAAACTGAATAAAGGAAAGGCTGAACAGTTAATTTCTACTGTGATGAAAGAGTATCCTTTAGATAACGTAGAAACCCAGTTTGTGTTTCCTGTCATTGATGCTTTAGAGCGCGTGAAAGGTCCATGGCGTTCAATACAGAAAGGGCTCTTTCAAAGTATTATGATCAACAAGCTCTCGTATGTTCTCGAGTCTGAAAACAAAGCCGCGACCAAAGGAAAATGTTTGTGTATTAGCTTTGATCCAGTGGGGAGTATTTTGGCTTGGCTGTGGGCAGTCACTTGGGCAGAAAAAGGCTATAACGTAACGTTTTTGGACGGAGTCGAAGATGTTTCTGGGCTTGTGGAAAGCGAAGCTTTAGAAGCATACGGTTCGCTAGCCATTTTCTCGCACAAAGCGCTTTCTGATGCTCAAACGAAAGCGATTGAAGCTCTTCGAGACCAGTTTGATGATCATTGTCATCTGTCGAATGTATTGAATACGTTGAGTGGGTTAAAATCGTGAAGCTAGTTTGGTTACGACGAGATTTGAGAGCGGTAGATAATACGGCTCTAAACGCTGCGATTCAAAGTGGTGAAGCAGTTGTGGCTCTTTATATCGCAACACCGAAGCAGTGGCAGCAGCATCATATGTCACCGAAACAAGCAGACCTCATCTATCGTCGCCTCAACGCGTTAAAGGATGAACTGCGTGCGTTGAACATCCCTCTGTTGTACAGCGAAGTAGAGGCGTTTAGTCAGGCTGTAAGCTGTGTGGCAGAGTTAGCGCAGCGATTTTCGGTTAATGAAGTTTTGGTCAACCAAGAGTATGAGATTAACGAACAGCAACGAGATATACGTGCTTATCAAACACTAAAGAGCCTAGGTATAGGTTGGCAGGCATTTCATGATAAATGCATTATTCCTGCGGGAAGCTTACTGAACAAGCAAGGTCACTATTTTAAAGTTTTTACCCCATTCAAAAAAGCGTGGCTTAAACTCGCCACTATTCCTCAAATCTCACCTACGGCAAAAGCGCCAAATGTTGAACTCAGTGCTAATTTGCAATTTTTGGAATGGGATGAGCAACAACCATTCAGTTATCCGCGAGAAAGCAGTGAGCAATGGGTAAGTGATTTCGAATCCATTCGCGACCATTTACGGGCTTTTTGTCAGGAGCGTGCCGACGATTACCAACAACAGCGAGATTTTCCGGCGGTTGATGGCACGAGTGTTCTTTCGCCTTATTTAGCCATTGGCGCACTTTCCGCCAGACAGTGTATGGCAAGGTTATATGCTGAGTCTGATATGGGAAATTTGTCTGAAGGCGCTCAAACTTGGTTGAGCGAGTTAATCTGGCGAGAGTTTTATCAGCATTTACTCACTTTTGAACCCAAACTATGCAAAAGCAAAGACTTTTTACCTTGGGGAGCAAAAATTCGTTGGTGGAAGGATGACGAGTTATTTACACGTTGGTGCAACGGGGCAACGGGTTACCCTATTGTGGATGCTGCGATGCGCCAACTGAATCAAACCGGTTGGATGCATAATCGATTAAGAATGATTGTCGCCAGCTTCCTGACCAAAGATTTGCATATCGATTGGCGTTGGGGTGAACGCTATTTTATGAGTCAACTGATTGATGGAGACTACGCTGCAAACAATGGCGGTTGGCAGTGGTGTGCATCAACGGGGTGTGATGGCCAGCCTTACTTTCGAATCTTTAACCCCATCACACAGGGTGAAAAATTTGATGCCAAAGGTAAGTTTATTCGCCAATGGATTCCAGAACTCGCTTCTGTTCCAGATAAGTATATTCATGCACCTTGGCTTTGGTCTGGTGTTAACTCCGTGTTATATCCATCGCCAATAGTTGATCACAAAGCAGAAAGAGAAGTAACCTTACAGATGTATAAAGAAGCTAAGGA
This sequence comes from Vibrio sp., assembly GCA_048259585.1. Lineage (GTDB taxonomy): Bacteria > Pseudomonadota > Gammaproteobacteria > Enterobacterales > Vibrionaceae > Vibrio. The sequence goes on from JBLXHN010000002.1 coordinate 483,727, forward strand.
TAACAATTTACATGTTGCGTAAGTTTTTACTGATTGGCTGTATTGTGGCGTCCAGTTACGTCACCAATGTATTTGCAGCAACCTATGACTGGCCGATGAGTGGGAGCAGCATGGTAGGAAGCACTCAATTTCATGAAATTGAGAAAGGTGAAACATTGGCTCAAATTGCGAAAAAGTATGATGTTGGCTTTTTAGCTTTGATGGCAGCGAATAAAGGCGTCGATCCTTTTCTTCCACAAGAAGGCTTTGTTTTGACCATCCCTTCGCAGGTTATTCTGCCGATGGTTCCGTATGAAGGTATTGTGGTTAATTTAGCTGAACTTCGTCTTTACTACTTTAAGCCCGACGAACGAAAAGTGCATATTTTCCCTGTTGGTATTGGACGCATAGGACGCGACACGCCAGAAATGGAAACTAGTATCAGCCAAAAAAGACCCAACCCAACCTGGACGCCTCCTCAATCGATACGAAACGAATACCTTAAAAAGGGGATTGAGTTACCGACAGTGGTTCCTGCGGGACCTGAAAACCCATTAGGTGAATACGCTTTGCGCCTTGCTTACGGTGTAGGCGATTATTTGATTCATGGAACAAACAAAGACTTTGGTATCGGTCTTCGCGTGAGTTCAGGTTGTATTCGCATGGAACCAAAAGACATTGAGTGGCTGTTTAGTCAAGTTAAGAAAGGGGAAAAGGTTCGTATTATTGATGAACCGATCAAAGTGGCTCTTGAACCGGACCGAAGCGTGTTCTTGGAAGCACATGAACCATTAACCCGTAGTGATGGCAGTAAAAAGTCTCTAGCTATCCCAATGGAATTAGAGTGGTGGTTAAGTGAGTTTAATAAATCCGATGCGAAAGCCAGAGCCGTGATTCTGGCTCAAAACGGTGTACCTGTTGAGGTCGTCGCACCTGATTTTCATTAATATTTCCCCGTCACCATGCGTTAATGACACGTGGTATAAATCTGAAAGTAGAAGCGCCTTTGAGTATTCAAAGGCGTTTTTTATTGTTGGCCTTAATGAGCTAACGTTACCTATTATTAAAGGATGATTAACTCCTAAAATTATTTCTTTATGGTACTTAAAGGGAAAATTACAGAGTGGTATGTGGACAAAGGGTATGGTTATATTATTCCCGATACTGGAGCGTTAAGAATTAAGTTTCTTTTGTCGGAAGTTCGCAACTCAGTCAATATTGGTGAAATAAAGCAGCCTGTGCGATTCGTGATCAATCAAGATGAAAATGGTAATCGACGCGCAACCCGTGTGGAGGGAACGCGACCATTCCCTTGGATGACGTTAATCGTGGTTTGGTTTACCGCGACACTGATTGGCTGTGTTTACTTCTGGCAATATCCAGTACTCGTTCCATATTACTACTTCGCAGTAAGTTTTGTGCTGCTCGTCGTTTACTGGTTTGATAAGCGTAGCGAAAAACGTAATAAGGCTGTGACAGGTGAATCAGCTTTGCTGTTTCTATCTCTATTAGGAGGTTGGCCTGGTGCCGTGGTAGGGCAGTATGTGCTGAACCTCAATCCGAAATCTTTTGTTTTTCAGTTGCTGTTCTTTTTTGTCATGGTTTTCCATATTAGCTTTGTTGGTTGGACGCTAACCCCGGAGGGAGCTACCACTCTTAACCAGTGGATAAATTAGGAAAGTGAAAATTAGTATTTTGCACTATTTTTTTTACTGAAAGCGTTTAAGATTCGGAGTCGTATCAATCGACCAGCAGAAGAACGCCATGACAGAACTAGAAAAAATGATGAACGGGTTAGATTTTGATGGGTTCGATCCTGAAATCATCGCCGTACGTAAGAATGCTGCCAAGCTGAAATTTGAAATTAACCAATGCTTTGATGACGAAGAGCGACTTCAATTGCAAGCTCAACTGTTTGGAAGCATTGGCTATAGCTTAGTTCAGGCTCCTTTCCACTGTGAGTTCGGTAAAACAATTTCTATTGGTGAGTCAACATTCATCAACATGAATGTTGTGATGCTGGACAACGCGCCGATTACTATTGGCAACAATGTGTTAATTGGCCCTAGCGCTCAGTTTTATACACCGACGCACCCGCTCGATTATCAAGCAAGACGTCGTTGGGAAACCACCTGCAAACCCATTACTGTTGAAGATGATGTGTGGATCGGTGGCAATGCTGTGATTAACCAAGGTGTCACTATTGGTGCTCGCTCCGTGGTTGCGGCAAACTCTGTTGTGAACAGTGATGTTCCACCTGATACTCTAGTGGGTGGTACGCCTGCTCGTATTATTCGCTCTCTTCTCGAGGAATAAGCGTTTCTGTTTTATCTCTTTTTGAGGAGTAGATGTTTGACTAATCATAAACATACATTATTTGGTGTGGCGGCTATTTTGCTTTGGGCTTGTCTTATGGGGCTGACACGGACTGTTGCAGAGCAGTTTAGTCCAATTGGTGGCGCTGCGTTGATCTATACTGTCGCATCCGTTTTCCTTGTATTGGTTATGGGGCCACCGAAAGTTAAGTCTTTTTCACCTAAGTACTTAATGATCGGTGGTGTATTGTTTGTTAGCTACGAGATCTGCTTGGCACTGGCGTTAGGGATGGCAAATTCCCGTCATCAGGCATTAGAGATGGCCGTGGTGAACTATTTGTGGCCAGCTTTAACGGTACTGCTCGCCGTTATTCTTAGCCGAAAGCCCGTGAATTGGTTGGTTTATCCCAGCATACTGTTAGCTTTTATTGGCGTTGCATGGACGATTACTGGCGACAATGGTCTTTCTGTTGCAAGCATTGCCGCTAACGTCGCAACCAACCCTGTGACTTACGCGATGGCGTTTTTTGGTGCCATAATTTGGGCTGTGTATTGCAATGTCACTAAAAGCTTAGCCAATGGGCAAAATGCTATTACCGTGTTTTTTATTATGACGGCGCTCGCGCTGTGGGTGAAATATGTGGTGAGTGATGAAGAAGCGCTGGTTTTCTCTTTGCCTTCTGTCTTGAATCTGCTGTTAACGGGGATCGTTATGGGCAGTGGCTATGCGTTGTGGAACATCGCAATTTTGCGTGGCAACATGATGTTACTCGCTACACTTTCTTACTTTACGCCTGTGATCTCTACGTTACTTTCATCTGTGATACTAGGTGTAGTGTTGGGGGCTTCTTTCTGGCAGGGGGTGGTCATGGTCACCACTGGGTCACTCATTTGCTGGTGGGTGACTCGAAGTAAAACGGATAAGAACAAAGCATTGAGTGCAAGTTCGGTCGCGAGTGACAATTTGTAATCAGCTTGAAAAGCCCCGTCGTCGATAATGCGGGGCTTTATTGTGTCTGTTTTAAGTGGCGATATTGACACTGAGTTGAAGTTCAAACGGAAGTTTAGACAACTTGTTCTTCAGCGTTCGACGCGTGGTTTCGATATCCTCGATAGCAATCACCTTGCTATCGTCCGCTCGAATATCAACATCAACCCACAGTTCGCGGCCGATTTTTGTCACCGCTGATAGCTCAACGACCTGTTCTGATTCTTCGCCCGCAGCCACAATCCCTTGATCAACGGTGTGACAGATTTCTTTGCTCGGAGCCATCATAAATAGCTCTCGCAGAGAAGAGCGCAGCATATCGTAAGGCACCTTAATAAAGTAGAACGACATGGCTAACATCATCATAGGGTCAGCATAAACTGAGTACTCTGCCAGTGGTGAAAGTGTTACTAACCATGCTGACACAAAGCCTGCCGTCACTGCCACACTGAGTAATGTGTCCATTTTCCATTGTTTAACTTCAGCATCGATAAGGCCTGAAGCGGTTTTCTTGTGCAGTTTTGCCATGTACAGCCAAGCTAAACCACAACCCACCACGTTTATCACGCCAAATAGAGTTGCGATTGACGCGTCTACTTCACGTCCGCCTGTAAACATAGCGAGGACTGCGTTGTATAAAGAGTAACCGACAACTAGCAGGATAACGGCACCTTTGATCGCAATCACAGCAGGTTCTAGTGCTGCTCGACCAAACTGAAAGGTGTCGTCAGATGGCTTATGGATATAGCGTGAAGCAATTAGCGACAAAATAGTTAACAGTAAACTCACTAAAGAGTACATACCGTCAAACAGGATGACCAGTGAACTAACAAGTAAGCCAACGATCAATCCGCCCAACGCAAACCCTGATGAGATAATGGCTGAAAGCGTTAGGACGCGTTTTTCGTTGAAACTTGTTTTTGCACACATAATGGGAATACCAGTAAAAAATCTGCTGATATTTTGACCCCGAATAAATCTTTGACAATCACTAAATGATATTTGGGTTGGTTGATAATTAGGCTGTTTTGTTTTTTGTGTTTAAATTCAATTACTTATGCTATTTATTTTGTGTCAGTATTTTTGACGCTGACTGGCTTTTCCGTGATTAGAAATCGAATAAGTAGTCATTTATTTTGTCCGCTAACAAAACCATTGCCGGGTTTTCTTCCATACCCGCGGCGGTAAACATACAGTAATCTTCTTGAGTTAAACCATAGGTGTGTTTGATAACGGACAGTTTCTGTTCACGTAGATAATGACGAATGATGGGTTCTGGCAGTACGCCCCAGGCATTCTCATTCAGAATGGTATTGAGGATGTACTCAAAGCTCGAAAAGCCAATATAGCGGCGGGAGAATGGCTCTAAGCTTGGGTTATCTTTTTCGTTGAGGTACACCATTACCGCTTGCATTGACTTACGCAGTTCCTCATCCGCAACACGTTTTAATTTGGCGAGTGGGTGAGAGGACTTACATACCGACATCATACGTATTTTGCCTAATGGCTGATAACGAATACGCGGGTCGTCCAAACGCTCGTAGTCAACGCCAAACGCGAAATCAACTTGCTGGGTGGCCACCATGTTGGCTAAATCGCCACTGGATGCGAGGAACATGTTAAATGAGGTGTTGGGGAACAGATTATTAAGCTTATGCGCTAAATCTTGCCAGAATACATCCGGCAAAGAATCATCACGCGCTATCCACATTTCTGCGGCAAACTCGTTAGACACCTGTGAGCAGGTGTGTTTGATTCTTGACGCTGTGATCAGAATGTTTTCACAATCTTTGTAGATGGCTTTACCCGCTTCAGAAAGCGTTAAATTGTTTCCAGTACGTTGAAAAAGCTCAACTTCCAGCTCTTTCTCTAATGCTTTGATCGCCATACTGAGTTTGGTGCGATTACACTCAAGTTGACGGGCTGCCTCTGAAACTGAGCCAGTATCAGCGATGGTACAAAAAGCTTCAATTTGCGATAGGTTCATAACGTTCTTAAACGAGTAAAAGTATCAGAATCATATACAATTTTACGGCTTGTGCCTATTATGCCAGTGCGATTGAACTTTAACCGTATGGGTCTCTCTTTATTAGTTACATAGCTATTAAAAAATTCACAAATTGTTGTAAAAAACAGCTTGTAAGGGGTGGATGCAAAGTGAAAATGGGAAAGAAACGCAAATTCTTCAACAAGATTATGCTGTAGTGCTATGAACTTAGCACCATTTTGGTTTAATCTTGTCGTTATAGCCGCATACAAGAAGTAATACGGAGGCCATGATGGCACACGATTGGGACGAATACGCTCCAAATTGGGAAAAAGACGAAACAACAACGGTTTTTGCACAAAACGTATTCCAACAACTTCAAAATGTTACCCGTGTTGAAGGTAAGCATATTTTAGATTTTGGGTGTGGTACTGGTTTACTGACTCAACTGATGTCTCCTTTGGCCAAAGATATTGTCGCTCTTGATGGCTCTGAGGCAATGATTGAAGAGTTAGACAAAAAAGAGCTCGCCAATGTCGAGCCTGTGGTTGATTACTTATCACGTGGTTTGGTGGCACAGCATCCAGCGTTTAGAAAACAGTTTGATCTTGTCGTTGCTTCTTCAGTATGTGGTTTTGTTTCGGATCTTCCTAAAATCGTTGAAATTGTTGCGACCTTGCTTGAAGAAGATGGTTTGTTTGTTATTTGGGACTGGTTAGTCGATGATGACGATCCTGAATATGGTTTGAGTCAATTAGATATTGAGCTGGTTTTTGCTCAAGCGGGTTTCTCTTCGGTAGATACCAGTATTGCCTTCGAAGTAAACACGCCTCAAGGTGTTAAACCTGTCATTATGGGTGTTGGCCGTAAGTAACCGTTTCTATCGTTATCGATTGATAAAGCCGTAGCCGTAAAAAAGCTGCGGCTTTTTTGTAGAGTTACAAGCAAGCTTGATGTAGCATCTCCAACCTTTTTCGAAAAACGAGTTGGAGAGCGTATATGTACATCGGTTTTGACTACGGTACCGCAAATTGTTCAGTGGCAACGATGCAAGGAGATACTCCTCAGTTGCACACATTAGAACAAGACAACCTCTATATTCCCTCCACTCTAGCTGCGCCCACTCGAGACTCAGTGGCAGAACACTTGTTTCGCCATCGCAATTTATCGCCACTCGATAATGTTGGTGAACAGCGTTTGCGCCGAGCGATTGCAGCCAACCGAGAAGAAGACATTGACCTTCAATTTGATGACGTGGTGTTTGGTCAAGCGGCTTTAGAGTTGTACCTCTCAGATCCCCATGAAGTTTATTATGTGAAGTCTCCTAAGTCATTTTTGGGCGCAGTTGGCTTACGTGACGCACAGTTAGGTTTTTTTGAAGATCTGGTTTGCGCTATGATGAGCAACATCAAGACACAAGCAGAAGCTTCAACTCAGCAAAGCATTGTTGATGCGGTTATCGGCCGTCCGGTTAACTTTCAGGGGCGAGGTGGTGAAGCGTCTAACCTGCAGGCTGAAAGCATTCTGCGCCGAGCCGCGACACGCGCAGGTTTTCGTCACATTGAGTTTCAGTTCGAGCCAGTCGCGGCTGGATTGGAGTATGAGGCCACTCTAAGTGAGGATAAAACGGTGTTGGTGGTCGATATCGGTGGTGGTACAACCGACTGCTCTCTCATTAAAATGGGCCCTTCTTGGAAAGGAAAGGCCGACCGTACAGAAAGCTTAATCGCTCATACAGGTCAGCGAGTGGGTGGTAATGATCTGGATATTCACCTGACCTTTAAACAGCTCATGACCCCGTTTGGTTATGGCAGTAAAACGCTTTCTGGGTTAGAAATGCCCATCACTCAGTTCTGGAATCCTATCGCGATCAACGATGTTAGCGCGCAAGCGAAGTTCTTTGCTAAACAGAATTTGGCGGATTTAACCCGTTTGTATAAAGAAGCGGCGGAACCAGAAAAACTGGCTCGCCTTTTGACGGTTTACCATGACACTTTAGGTTATAGCTTGGTCAAAAAAGCAGAAGAGACGAAAATAGCTCTGTCTGATTGTACGATTACTCAAGCACAACTTAATGTGGCAGCTGAACGAATAGCCGTCGACATTAGTTTTGAGCAGATGGTAGAAGCGATTGAAGCGCCTAAAAATAAAATGGTTGAGTTAGTGACTGAAGCGGTCTCTTTAGGTGGCGTAAAGCCCGATGTTATCTTTATGACGGGAGGTTCAGCCCGTTCGCCGATTTTACGTAGCGCAGTAGAGCAGGCATTGCCAAGTGTTCCTGTTGTGAGTGGTAACTACTTTGGTTCCGTGACTGCGGGTTTAGCTCGTTGGGCGAAAGTTTGCTTTGAGTAAGAACAATCACATTAATAGGCATTAACGGCTCGTTTTAACCACGTGGAATCAGTAAGATGTGTTCACTACCCTTTGGTGAGGACCCTACATCGATGAGCAAAACCCGCATTCTTATCTCTGATTCAACTAACCCTTGGTTCAACTTAGCGGTTGAAGATACGATTTTTCGATCCATGCCTTCGGACCAAAGGGTTTTGTTCTTATGGCGTAACGCCGACACGGTTGTGATTGGCCGTGCACAAAACCCGTGGCGTGAATGTAAAACTGAACGAATGGATCAGGATAACGTCAAGCTGGCCCGCAGGCAGACGGGCGGTGGTGCGGTGTTTCATGACTTAGGTAACACCAACTTCACTTTTATGGCGGCGAAGCCGGAATACGATAAAGAAGTCTCTACCAATATTGTTCTGTCTGCACTTGCCAAATTGGGTATTCAGGGCGTGGCAAATGGTCGCAACGACCTGGTGATTGAAGATGAGTCGGGTATTAAAAAGTTTTCTGGCTCGGCTTACCGTGAAACTATTGACCGTGGTTTCCATCACGGCACATTATTATTAAGTGCTGATTTAACCCGCCTTGCCGATTATTTAAACCCTGATCAGAAAAAACTTCAGGCGAAAGGGATCACCTCAGTTAAGTCACGTGTGATTAATCTAAACACGGTTAAACAAGATATTGATCATCACCAAGTATGTGAAGCGATCATGCAAGCGTACCAAGAGTATTATGATGAGACAGTCGCTGCTGAGTTTATCTCGCCGGAACATTTCCATGATTTACCCAATTTCACCGAGAAGTTTGCGATCCAGAAGAGCTGGGATTGGAACTTTGGTCAAACACCGCCTTTTACTCACCGAATGGACGAGAGATTTGTTTGGGGAGGTGTCGATGTGTATCTCGATGTTGAAAAAGGGTGTGTGCGCGAAGCCAAGATTTTTAGCGATATGCTTGACCCATATCCAATGGAGCAACTTGCTTTAAGGCTCACCAACTGCGCTTACAATAAAGCGAGTATTGAACCGTGTATCAACTCTGTGGCGGGTGAATATCCTCAATATGCCGAACTGCTACAAGAGTTTAAGTTATGGTTTAGTCCTCAAATTGACTAGTAGGACAAGGAGAAACTCCGCTATCGATCCTATACTTTAAATCGGGTATCAAGGATGCGGAGGTTGATGATGACCACAGTAAGCCGCTTAGATCGCTATTTGAATGAGCAAAATATCCGCTATAAAACAGTAAGTCACACTCACAGTAGTAGCTCTTGGCAGAGTGCGCAGAAAGCGAATATTTTACCCATGAGTTTAGCAAAGGGTGTCATTTTGGAAGATCATGACGGCAAACATTTAATGGCAGTATTACCAGCAAATGCAAAAGTGAGTTTGTCGGTGTTGAATGATGAGATGCAAGCGAAATACCATCTGGTGAAAGAGCAGGAAGTCTATAAACTTTTTAAAGATTGTGAACATGGTGCAGTGCCACCTGTTGGCAGTATTTATCATATGCCGATGGTGTGCGATCAATTTTTAACTGAGTTAGACCATGTTTATATCGAAGCCGGTGATCATGAGACGTTGATTAAGTTGGATAAAAAGGCGTTTAGGCAATTAATGAGCACGGGTAAGTGTTTACGGTTTGGTGCTCAAGTATTCCATTAATCATAAGTATGTATTGAAAAGCCGAGCAAAGAAGCTCGGCTTTATTGTAACTGTAACTTGAGATAAGCCACCCTATATCTGACTTGGCCATTTGGACCTGATTGAACCCAAAGCATTAGGTTGCGAGGCTTAGATTATCCCAAGATCAGGTTACTATTCTTCGGGATAGCTTTTTTCTGTACCTCGACGATTTTGCTCTGCTTGCCAGTGCTCATTTGGGTCATAGGCTTCATCACACAAATCAATACTAAAACCCATGTCCTGAACTTCTTTTAGGGTGAGGTTGTCCGCTAATTGAGTGACTTGGCCAGCTTTGTTACGTAGCTCCATGTTGCCTCCTATAGCCATGTTCTGAATCGAACAGTGTAAGTATAGGTGATCGGACAGGTTTAACGCATCGAACCAGAAATTTTATTACATATGGCTTCGGCTAATTGGTGACTAGCAATATTACGGTCAATAATTTGCTGGGGAAGTACTCCTGCTTGTACCACAGAAAACCAATCAAGAATCATATGCTTAAAGCCTTTGCTTTCGAGCATTGGGGTCCAGTCTTTGAGTGTTAATGACTGCTGTTGATTTTCTTTCCAACATTGGCCAGCGACAAATGAATCAAACTCATACGCTTCATTGATTAAAGTCACCTGAACACGCTCGCCTGTGTTCCCAAACTGACGGTTCATCGATGCATGCAGGATCGTTTCTCCGGCTTGCCACTGCACATCTAGGCGAGCCAACTGGTCAGCATTACGCTGGTGGGTAACGTACACATCTTGTAAATCTGTTTTCGCGCATAAGTTCACACTGTCGAGCGGGTGGATGAAATCATCAAAAATGAAAGTACGCGCATCACCCGTTAGGTTGTAGCGGTTTTTTTCCCAGCGTAGCGAACGAAGGTTAGCTAACTGGTTGTGCTGTAATTGAGGCAAATGGTGATTAAATAGCGGAATATGGCGGCGATTAAAGCCTACGTATAGAGGTTGATGATATTTTTCCGCAAGCTCATAAAGGACTTCACAAGCTTGAGCACTGTCAGCCAGAGGTTTATCGACAAAAGTGGGAATCCCATTTTTTAGGAAGAACTCGGCGATTTCTGGATGGACTGACGTTGCAGCATGTACCATAACAGCATCAACATGGTAGTGGAGCAGTTGCCTGTAATCGGTGCATGTTTCTGGGATTCGATACTGCTGCGCTAATTGGCGGACAATATCGCTGTTTCGAGTGCACAAAACCAATTCAACATTAGGTAATGTTGTTATAACAGGAAGATACGCTTTCTGCGCGATATCGCCTAAACCGATAATGCCTATTTTCATGGACTATTCTCATTAACCATCATGTGCCTAAAGGCTAACACGTTGAGAAAAATCGTTAAACAGAGTCAAAAGGAATAAGAAATATAGACGGGACAGTGCTGTGTTTTTACATCATTGCGATGAAATTACAGAGTTGAGAGGCTGATTTTATTGTCGGCTTATTCCGAATAAAAAACGTATGCACTGAATGAGAGCTATCGCAGGTGTTGATAAGTAGTACATAAAATCAGACAGTTAGTGAAAAAGTGGCTAGTTAGAATCTATTTAAGGACTATGGCTCAATTCACAAAGTTGACATTAGTCTCGCGAGCGAGAAGCCATCTTTTTACGTAAGTGGTTTAGCCAGTTCGCTTTCCCTGCTAGAATTCGTCAACTTTCAATCTAGACATTTAGACATTTTTGAATGAAAGAAAACGTTATTGTTTCCGTTTCATCAATTAACGGAACACGGTACTTTCATGTAGGAAAAATATATCGCTTTTGTTTAAAAGCTTTTGGCTACCTTATTCTAGCCAGTATTGTTGCTACAGGTGCCTACATATACAAGCTGGCAAACGATGTGTACTTTGCAAAGCTCAAGCAAGTCGAATTAGAGAACAAGTCTCTAACTTTGACTGAAGAAGTCACTTCTCTTAAGCAGTTAAAAACGAGCTTAGAAGGTGACTTGCTTGAACGCGAAGAAAAAATTCAGGTGGTCTCAGACCGCTTGGGTGACCTTGAAAAAGTTCTTGGTATGGAAGACACAGGTTCTGAATTGGAATCACGTTTAGATACGGCAGCCATCACTTCTTCTGTCAGAATGGTGATGCTAACCCAAATACCTAGTGGTTCGCCTGTTCATAATGCAAGAATTTCGTCAGGATACGGTAAAAGAACACATCCGGTGACTGGAAAGGTTAAGTTTCACCGTGGTCAAGACTTTGCAGTCAATACCGGAACGCCAATTTATGCGCCTGCAGATGGGGTTGTAGAAGTAACAAGAGCCAGTAACAAAGGTTCGGGTAACTTTTTACGTTTACAGCATTCATATGGTTTTACCAGCTCGTATTCGCACATGAAGAAATTTGCTGTGAAAAGCGGTGATTTTATTCAAAAAGGCGATTTGATTGGTTATTCAGGCAATAGTGGCCTGTCATCAGGACCACATTTACATTATGAGATTCGATTTGTCGGTCGGTCATTAGATCCAAGACCATTTGTGGACTGGGGTGTGAATGACTTTGAGACGATATTTAGCAAGGTAAGAGGTATTCGATGGGAATCTTTAGTACAAAAAGTCGAGCTAAGAGTCAGCACTCAGCTACAACTCTCATCGCAAAAGGTTGCACTATCAGCGGACAGCTCAGGGTAGAAAGCAACATGCAGGTGGATGGCTCTGTTGAAGGCGAAATTCACGTGAATAAAACACTGGTTATTAGTGAAAGTGGCCAAGCCACAGGCGATATCTTTGCTGACCATCTAGTGATTAACGGTGAGTTTGAAGGCACCTGCCACGCTGCGAAAATTGAGATACTAAGCAACGGTAAAGTTAACGGTACTATCTATAGTGATGACTTAAGCATTGAGCAAGGTGGTCGCTTTAATGGTGTGACTTACCCATATCAAACTGAAAACAAAGTAACAGATAAATCGGTTGTAGAGCTAGCGGAAGTTCAAGAAGCAAAGGTTCAGGAAGCGAAAGTTGCGGCTAAGAAATAACATTTGGTATTCAGAGTAAATAAAAAAACCGCCGATTGGCGGTTTTTTCACATTAGGGCTAAAAAATTAGCCTTGAGATTTTTTGTGCTCTGCACGACATACAGCAGCGGTGAACACAACGTCAGTTGAGCTGTTTAGTGCTGTCTCAGCCGAGTCTTGAATCACACCGATGATGAAGCCGACTGCGACAACCTGCATTGCTACGTCGTTAGAGATACCGAATAGGCCACACGCTAGTGGGATAAGTAGCAGTGAACCACCCGCAACACCTGAAGCGCCACACGCTGAAACTGCCGCCACAACGCTTAGAAGTACCGCTGTAAGTAGATCAACTTCAATACCCATAGTATGAACAGCAGCAAGCGTTAGTACGGTGATCGTAATTGCTGCGCCAGCCATGTTGATGGTTGCACCTAGTGGGATTGATACAGAGTAAGTATCTTCATCTAGCTCTAGCTTTTCACATAGCGCCATGTTTACTGGGATGTTTGCAGCACTTGAACGGGTAAAGAATGCTGTTACACCACTTTCACGTAAACATTGAAGAACTAGCGGGTATGGGTTTTCGCCAGTTTTAATGTAAACAATGATAGGGTTGACCACTAGCGCGATGATCGCCATTGCACCTAGTAGTACCGCTAGAAGTTGAGCATAGCCCGCTAATGCGCTGAAACCAGTTGTTGCGAACGTTGAAGCAACAAGGCCGAAGATACCAAACGGTGCTAGACGAATAATGAAGCGAACGATTTGAGATACGCCGTGGCTTAGATCTTCAAACACCGCTTTTGTTGTTGCTGATGCGTGATGTAAAGCTAAACCTAGGCCCACACCCCATGCAAGAATACCGATGTAATTCGCGCTCATGAGTGCGTTTACAGGGTTATCAACCAACTTAAACAGTAGTGTGTTTAGAACTTCTGCAATACCTTGTGGAGGTGTTGCACCTTCTGCACCTGCAACTAGCGTCAGAGTGGTTGGGAAAAGGAAACTAAGAACAACGGCTGTAAGTGCTGCTGTTAGTGTACCAATTAGGTACAGTACGACGATTGGGCGCATGTATGTGTGTTGGTTTTTCTTCTGGTTTGCAATAGACGCTGCAACTAAGATGAAGACCAAGATTGGAGCAACGGCTTTAAGCGCTCCAACAAACAGGCTACCTAATAGTGAAACTTTGTGTGCTAAATCTGGAGATACAGTCGCTACGAGGGCACCTAATACGATACCTACGAGGATCTGTAGCACCAAATTGCCACGCGCGAAACGGGCAAAAAGATTGTTGCTTTGCATAATTATCCCTGGATGAATAAATTGTTCGAATAGTTGTAATTACAGCGTTTATCACTGTAGGGTCGTAATATTAACGCTATAGAGAGATGTGTCTATAATTTATTTTTTATAAGAATAATATTTATAAAATTTGTTGAAATTCGACACATTTTTGAGGATTTGTTATCAAATTGTAGATTCTAATGTTGATTAAATATAAAGGGCGATATATCGCCCTTTGGGGGCTTGGTGGATTAATATCCTTGTTTGTTTGCGGTTTTCTCTTTCATCACTGATTTCACGTGTTTATGAAAGTTTTTCTCTTTAGCGCGCCGTTCGGCGAGAGAATGGCTATTCCGTTCCTGTTCTGCCAGAAGCTTGCGGTAGTTTTTAAGTCTTCTCTCATCCAAGTCACCACGTTTTACGGCTTTTTGTACTGCACATCCGGGTTCACTGAGATGCTGACAGTCGTTAAATCGGCATTGATCAGCAAGAACTGCAACGTCAGCAAACACTTCGCTAATACCTTGCTCACAATCGGCTATTTGCAGCTCTCGCATTCCCGGAGTATCGAGTAGTAGAGCGCCAGATGGCGTTGCCAGCAATGAACGAGAGGTCGTAGTATGTCGCCCTTTACTGTCTTGCTCACGGATACCGGAAGTATCCTGTACGTCATTGCCCATCAGTGTGTTGACTAATGTTGATTTACCGACACCGGAAGAGCCCATCACAGCGACGGTTCTGCCCACTTTGCACCAAGGTTCTAAGCGCTGGCAGCTTTCGGTAGAAAGTGCATTAATCGCTTCGACGCTCAGTAGTGGATTGAGAGCCTGTACTTGTTGGCATTTTTCCTCAACGTCATCACAGAGATCGGCTTTGGTCAGTACGATCACTGCTTCAACCTGAGCTTCTTTCGCGAGTGCCAAATAGCGTTCAATGCGACTTAGATTAAAGTCGAGGTTAAGAGAAGAGACGATGAATACTGTGTCAACGTTGGCCGATATCAGCTGTTCATAGACTTTTGCACCAGCGGCTTTTCTGCTAAACAGCGCTTGACGCTCAAGTAGACGAACAAACTGGTTGTTGTCACGATTAAGTAGAATCCAGTCACCGACCGTCATTGGTGGTAGTTTGGTGTGGATATCTAGATGAATCTCGCCATTTTCTGTCCAGCATATGTAGCCACTTCTGTGGTGTTCGCTGATACGAGCAGGAAAAGTAGTTTCCATTTCATCCCAATCGAGTTGTTGTTGGTAAAATGGACGCCATCCTAGTTGTGGCAAGGAAAGTGATAAAGTTTCGTTTAAACTCATTTGGTTACCCCAGACACGCGACTATCCGTGCGGATACAAGTACGCTGTCTATAACGCAATAAATATGACTAGGGCCGAATACAAAGGTGTGACCCCGGTTGTTGAACAACACCGGGCAATTCTTGGGGAAGAAAGAAGTTGGAGGTTAAGCTTTCTTCTCTGAAGTTGCGCGGTGGGTGTGGAATACAATCATTAATATCTCCTGTGACTTTTTTATTAATACTCAGCGAATAATAGCAGAAGAGGCGGTAAAACCCACCTCTTTTAGGCAACTTAGTGATGTTTCATTTGCATGCCACTCATCACCTTTTTAACCGGTGCAGAGAAGGTATATTGCTGACCATCTTTGAAGGTGACCTGGACTTCAATTTCGTCTCCTTCATTCAGTGGCTTAACCACATTGAATAGCATGATGTGGTAGCTGCCAGGTTTGAGTACCAACTTGTCTTTTGCTGGCACTGTCAATTCAGTGACTTGACGCATTTTCATCACTTCGCCATCCATAATCACATCGTGAAGTTCTACTTTGCCTGCTGCACTGGTGGTTGCTGATACGATGTAGCGGTCAGTGTCACTGCGGTTTACTATGTCACCAAATACGGCACTGGTTACTGCGCCTGGAGCCATTGCGCGAGCATAAGCGGCATGTGCCATCACATCCATTTTTGCAAAACTGAGTGGGCTAATGAGTAGGCTTGCCAATAGTAGTAATTTGGTTTTCATGCTTCTTATCCTTTTGAAGGTGTTATCACTTCTTTTATTGCTGCCACAATCGGGGCAGGACTTTGTGTATGTGGAACTTTAGTGATAAGCGTGCCATCGGGCTGTAAAAAATAAAAATACGAGCTGTGATCTAATGTGTACTTCAGCTCTGAATCAGGTAATTCTGTTTTACGGAAAATCACCCCATAGCGATGTGCCAGTGGTGTTGTGACATCCAGAGGCGCAGAGACTCCTTCAATCATGTTATGAAAGTAGTGCGCATATTGAGAGGATAGTGCGCCATCGTCACGTTCAGGATCAAGAGAAACAAACATTGGTCGCAATTTTTGCTTTGTTTCATCATCAATTTGATTCAGAGCACCAGCTAACATCGCTAGCGAAGTTGGACAAACATCTGGGCAGCGTGTGAAGCCAAAATAGACGATACGAATGCGTGTATCAGCAGTATCGAAAATATGAACCGGTTTATCATCCTCACCAAACAGAGTGACATCAGTACCGGTTTCCTGTGTGGTAGAAGAGGCTTTTAGTTCATTTTGAGCATCAAGGTAGCTTTTAAAGCCAAACCCACATACAAACGCGATTATTAAAATCAGCGACCAATTCTTGCTCATCGTTGCATCCTTATTGCTGGTAAGACAGTGTTTTCACCATCGGTTAATTCTCCAGCCCAAGTCATAGAATCCGTGGTACAGACAGGAAGAACCAGATCAGTTTCGAATTGACCGGATGATGTTGGTTTAAGTACAAATTTTAGGACACCCATATCCATCTCCACTCCCTTTAGCGTCAGTTCCAACTGTTGCGCTTCTGTGTTTGGCCAAGTAACAGAGATTTTATTTGCTACCAATGGGTGAGCGGTGTCCTGACTAAGAGACATGGAAGCGTTGCTCTGAGTACAACTCTGAGTCGATAGTAGGCAGTATTGCGATAAATCTATCGATGGAGCCTGTTGATATATGGCTTTTATTAAATCACTAGCAAAAAAGCCTGCGCCAAGCGCGATGATGATAACAATGGGTTTCAATAACGATCGCATGATTGACTCATAGTGCTGAATGAAATTAAACGGGCGCAGTTTACCATAAGCTAATGTTAGCTGTAGGAATATAATGACAAAATGTGGCCATGCGCATTGCAGCAAAAAGGCGGCTAATAAGCCGCCTTTAGAGTCTTTAACTGGAAAAACTATACGTCATGGTTTTGCGCATATTTTTCTAAACCGAGTACTAATGCAATGGCACAAAGCATCAATATCAAGGCGATTACGATCTGAGAAGGTTGTGATGTTATTGCTTCAAACTCAAAGGGAGACAAGTTGTGCTGTACAAGAGGCACTTGTTCGCCGTGAGAATTCGTTCGCCATGAGATGGTTTCTTTCCAAGGCCAAATCTTAGGTAATGTTCCAAGCATCAACCCGGTTAAGAACATTAGCGTCACTTCACGGAAGCGCTTCAATAGCCATGAGAGTACGTGAGAAAAGGTCAGTAGGCCAATCACACAGCCTAAAATGAACAACAATAGAATATCGATCTGCATTCCTTTTACCGCGCCGAGTACGGTAGCGTACATGCCGATAAGCAGTAATATGAAGCTGCCTGAGATACCCGGTAAGATCATGGCACAAATGGCTATTGCGCCAGCAATGACAACATTAATGCTACTTGGCTCTAAGTTAAGTGGTTTTAATACGGTAATACAGTAAGCGAAAGCGACCCCGAGCAGTAAGCATACCCAGCGTGAAAGCGTTTTATGCTCAACTTGCTTTAACATATGAAAAACTGAAACTAGGATGAGGCCGAAGAAAAATGACCAAGTTGGAATTGGGTGTGTCACCAGAGACCAAGAGATAACTTTGGCTAAAGTCGCAATGCTGGTAAGGATGCCAGCAAATAACGAGATAAGAAAGAAACCGTTGATGTATTGAAACGCAGCAGCGAAGCCTTCTCGCTTCCAGATGCCCAATAAGCTTGGGTTCACTCGGCGAATACTCTCTAAAAGAGTGTCATAGATACCTGTAATGAAAGCGATGGTTCCACCTGAAACACCGGGAACCACGTCCGCAGCGCCCATCGCCATGCCTTTTATAAACGTACTAAAGTAGTTCATTCCTAACCTTAAAATGGATATTTTTCGGAGGAGTATAGCGAAAAACGGTGATGGATAGTGAAAAGAATTCATCTGCTATTGACCTTTTCAACTGTCATCGCAAAAGGTCAATAGCGTTTAAGTTCGTTCAATATTGAGCGTTAGTTTTGTCCCATTAAACTTAAGTTGGCTTAGTAGGTTTTTAGCATTCGCCTGACCGAGTGGGTCAAACTCCATACCATAGCGTGCATAGTGAGTGGAGCGTTGAAGATTGCATACCTTGCCTGTTAGCGGAGCAAAAACTCGCGTACCACGTTGATCGGCAAATATTTCAATCGAAACAGTATCGCCAACTTGATAGGTACGCCCTACCGGTGCTGATATAAAACGACAGCCACTTTTTGACAAATCACGCACTTCACAATCGGCTTTATGTTCTCCAACGATCACCTTGCCTGGTAGGTTAACTTCGAATCGAGGCTCTTTTCTCAACTGAGTGACCTGCATGGTATTTGGGATTGAAAGCATTACAAACGGAATAGGCTCTCGGATGACATGCAGTAGCTGGCTGCGGAAATGAATCATTGCACCTTCTCCGCGCGCAGAGATAGCACGAAGGTTAATCCAAAATCCTTCCTGAAAGTAAAATTCCATATCATCTGAAGAAATATTTGGGATTTCGGCTAATAGGTAACGATCTGAGTGAGTTCCAATAAACGGAGTTCGACAAACGAAAGTGGTTCCAACTGGGGTAGTAATATTTAGTTTTAGTTCACTACTGTGTTCTACCATGGCTAACGCATCGGTGCTATTGAGAGTGACCACTGACTTACTGGGTCTGTTTGCAGATGCGTGAGTAGCGGTTTTTTTCGCGGTTTGCGATACGCTCATCCATGAACTCCGAATTAATATAATTGTAAATTAATATTTTATGAATATACGTGCAGATTTTCAATTTACATAAACTATAATTCCAGAACTTATTTTTCAAATTGAGAATGAACATGGAAAATGAAGTTATTATTGATAGGGATAAGGAGTGTTTCCGAGTCCATTTAAAAGATGAATATTACGCGAAGGTGCAATATCAATTTGTTGACCAAACTATGCATATCACTTCTACACGTGTGCCCGATGCTTTGCAGGGCATGGGATACGGCAAAGTAATGATGGAAAGTGTATTACCTTTGATTGAAGTTCAAGGTTTTAAAATAGTCCCTAAATGTAGTTACGTTGAACATTATTTGAACCGTCACCCTGAATGGCAGCATTTACGTGCTTAGTGTTTTTTCCATAGCATAGAAATTTACAGTGAAGATTTTGCACATTCTAGGGTGACAGAAACAAAAGCGTGATCGCTTGAATAACTGTCCAACTCAAAACTTGGGTTAACAAGATGCTGGTCGTGGACGTAGTAGTCAACCACTTTGGCAATAGGGTGATCAGCTTCATCACTAAAGTCGCTCGATAATAGGATGTAGTCCAGTACTTGCCCTGCAGCACCAGTATAGTGGGTTGGCGTGCGCGTGATTTCGTTACTGTGGCAGTATAGCTCCCAGCTATCGATTAAATGATAGGGTAACAATGGCGCGTATGACTCTGGCTGTCTAAATCGGTGTGTTGAACGTAAGCATGAAAATTCCTGACTGACTAACAACTGGTTGAAATCTCCCATCAGTACAACAGGGTTTCCTGTTGCTTTTTTTCTCTCCATGATTACATTGTGTAAAACATGTGCTTCAAAACCTCTTTGGACGGTTGATAACCAACGACCAAAATTTTCGTGTTGCCAGTGTTCAAACGCTTCGTTGGTTGTTAACTCATTTACCAACGTTGGACGTTGAGATTTAAAGTGCACCACATAAATATCGACGTTGCCTAACGCAGGGTGGATAAGTGTTGCCCTTAATGGTTTGCGATTAAACGTAAAAGGTTCATTGTTGTGGGGTGTTTGAGCGGAAACCGCCTGTACATCTGTCAGCTCATAGCGAGAGGCAATACCAACCACGGGGTGGGTATAAATGTAGCTATGGGAAACTTTCGGTTGATCGACAACGTAGAAGTAGTGATAACCCAGCTCAGCGACTTGAGTCGCTAATTCTTGAGCACTGAAAATTTCCTGGAAGCCGATGACATCCGCATCGAGCACGGCAAAGTTTCGCGATAGCCATTGCTGCTTCTTGTGCCATTGAGGTGCTTCATAGATGTTTTCGAAGTCATAAAAAGCATTAGGCGGCGCGAGATAATTAAATAGGTTTGCCGTTGTAAAACGAACCTGCATAAATGGTTCCTGCTTGGAAATAATACAAGGTTACAGTGAAAGCGAGATTGTTTAAACTGCGACTTCTTGATACTAAGGATAATAAGATTGTAATGGACACAAATACTTGGCGCACGCCACAAACTTTTCTATTAGTTATTTCTGCTATTGTCCCTATTGCTTTTGCTAGCTGGATGGCACTTCTCAACAATTTTGTTATCGAGAAAGCAAACTTTGATGGTTCGGACATTGGATTATTGCAAAGTGTGCGTGAAATCCCTGGGTTCTTGGCGTTTACTGCAGTATTCGTTTTACTGTTTATTCGTGAGCAACGTTTCATGTTGATTGCTTTAGTGATGTTGACTCTAGGTACTGCAATTACAGGGCTGTTTCCGTCATTGATTGGACTTTTATTGACAACATTGTTGATGTCAATCGGGTTTCACTACTTCGAAACATTAAAGCAATCTCTTTCTTTACAATGGCTCTCTAAAGATGAAGCGCCAGAAATGCTAGGAAAAATGATTTCCATTGGCGCCTTGGCCTCTTTAATTACTTACAGCGCTCTGTGGTTGATGCTTGAGCAGTTCAGTATGAGTTATCAATGGGTTTATGGCATAACTGGTGGAATCGCTCTAGTATTGGTTTTAGTTGCTGCTTTTGCTTTCCCTGAATTTAAATCACATACGCCGCAAACAAAAAAATTGGTTTTACGTAAACGTTATTGGCTTTATTACGCACTGACCTTTATGAGTGGTGCGCGTCGTCAGATTTTCACCGTATTCGCAGGTTTCTTAATGGTGGAAAAATTTGGCTATACAGCGGCGGATATTACTCTACTGTTTTTAATTAACTATGGATTTAACTTCTTGTTTGCTAAACGTATTGGCAGATTTATCGGCGTGGTTGGTGAACGAACAGCGCTGGTTTTGGAGTATGTTGGCTTGATTGGTGTGTTTGTTGGTTATGCATTAGTGACCGATGCCCATTGGGCCGCGGGTCTGTATGTTGTTGATCATCTGTTCTTTGCTTTAGCTTTAGCGGTTAAAACCTACTTCCAAAAAATCGCAGACCCTGCAGACATGGCGTCAACCGCTGGGGTGGCATTTACTATTAACCATATTGCGGCAGTGATTATTCCCGTCAGTTTTGGCTTTTTGTGGTTAATATCCCCGGCGGCGGTATTTTATATTGGTGCAGCGATGGCTGGAATATCGTTACTGCTATCTATGAATATTCCGAGAAAACCTGAAGAAGGGAATGAGGTTAGAATTCTACGTTGGGCTTAATGAGTTTGCATTTACATCCACAGCGTTGAACTTATTCCTGAATATTTTTATGGGAGCGGTGTTGGTACTTGGGCAGTTGCGTCTTTAGGGCTGAAAAGGTATTCAAAGCCCCCGATACCGACAGTTTGTTGGTAAGCCAGTCGGGTAGCACTCCTCCTGGATCGGCATAAGCGGTATAGTCAATATGAGTGAGGCCATTAGTTAGTTTTTGTAAAGTCCATGTGGCCTCAACAGCTTTAATTCTGATAAAACCAGGCTGTTCAGGATATTGCTGTGATGCATCGTTAATCTCAAGCTGAAACGCGCCATCGATAAGTTGATAGCGAGAGTACGTCACCATATCTCGGTCTTTTGCTGGCCAAGGCGCAGCAAATTTTGTGTAGACAAGATTTTCGGTTGGAGAGATTTGTTTGAGTACGCGACTTTCACTGACATTATCGACCCAATTCGGCACGTTGTTGCTATCTTCTAGCAGGACCAAAAATGCTGCATAGCTCGTTTCAGCAAACATTTGTGAGCGTATTTCAACGAGTCCACCTTGATGCTCACGAGTATGTACTCGTATGCCACTGTCACTTTTCGCTAGCTTCCACGCTTGTTCTGTATTATCGCTTTTTGCCCAAACGATGCATTGGATGAAAAGCAGTGTGATAGTAGCAATTCGAGCAACCATAAATATCTTCCTTGTTATATTTCGGCAGTTATCGTAGTAGTGCTTTTTTCAGAGGCGTTCGTTCTAACCCTTTGACTAATAGTAGGGTGAGGAGCGTTGTCAGTGAATATACTGCGAAGTAGTGACTTACCGTACCTAACTCCATCATGCCTGCTATATTCATTATTGCAATGGCTACCAGCAAATGAGTCACGTAAATACCCTGCGCACTGCTAGCAAAAGATTGAATCCATGCAGCACCATGGCCAAAGCCGCTAGCAAAGCTGCAGTTTTAGCACGACAGAGTTTGTGACTTGACGCTTGGGCTTTTGATTACATCAAACCAAAAGCAGAAAGAGTGAAGATGCCAATAGTGCAAGAGAACAATGAGAATATTGTTGTTAACGCAATGATGTTGGCCGCTAGGGTTGAGTTGCCCCCCATCGCTCTAGCCATCACATAACTTGCTGCTGCCGTTGGTGCTGAACTCATTAAAAATATCAGCCCCAGTTCCATACCTCTAAATCCAAACACAATTGCTCCTAATGTGGTTAGCAGCGGGGCTAGCACTAACTTAAATCCGGTTGCGTACCAAGCCGGAGCGTTGTCTTCTCGTAACGCTTTTAAATCAAGTGAACCACCCGTGCATAGTAAAGCAAGTGGCAGTGTCATATTGGCTAAATAGCGTCCGGCGTCAGTTACCATTTTTGGAATTGGAACGGATAGTCCGTAACAAAGCAGACCAAACAAAATCGCGATGATTAGAGGGTTTTTGGTCAATGTACGAAAGATAATCTTAGAGGTTGGTGTACCTTTAGTGTCACTTTTGGTGGTTAAAGCGATAACCGCTTGGATATTATAGAGTAAAGTCATGCTCGCCACATAAATGGCAGCCAGAGCAACCCCGTTATTTCCATACGCATTGGCGACATAGGCAATGGCAATAATGGCGGTATTAGCGCGAAAAGCGCCTTGGATGATCACACCTTGGTCTTGCGGCCGTTTAAAGGTTTTTTTCGTGATAAAAGTAGTGAAAAGGTAAAACAAAAAGTTGGCAATTACACCATAAACGATTAGAGGTGTGCTGGATGAGAAATCATGGTTGGAACTGACGATACTTAAAAATAGCATTGTCGGCAATGTGACTTCGAAAACAATCTTAGAAGCCACTTCAATAAAGTTATCGTTGATCAGGTTAATACGTTTGAGGAACACTCCGAGGACAAGCATTAAGCAGATAGGCCCAGTGATTGAGGCCGAAAATATCAAGAGTTGAAAAATACCTTCCACGTTCATTCCTTGAACTTGATAGAGCGCGATAACGAATGCAATTTGGGGGATGCCGAACACGGAATCAAAGCGTTAACTGGCCGTGTTCGACATTATTTGTATACTCTACAGGTTGTTTAAGTTAATGGGAATGAAGACCTACGCTATGAACAACAATTTTCGTGTTTCGCTTTAGGTGAGAATCGTTTCCACAAGTCCGCCATAATAATTGCAGCTAAAAAGATACCGCTTGCCCACGCAAGAGCGTCGGGAAGGATCTGGTTGCTGGCGGCTAATTGAGCCTGAATATTGATCGATAAACTGTCCACCAGAAAATTGGTCAAATATCCAAACATGATAGCAACACCGATAACACCAACCAAATAACTCACCAGTGTTCGAGTGCCAAGTTCTTTTTGAACAATGCCTAATGTCGCCATATTTGTCGCTGGACCTGCTAACAAAAAGACTAAAACAGCGCCGGGTGAAACGCCTGCAAGCATTAAACCTGCTGCAATTGGCGTTGATGCGGATGCACAAATGTACATAGGCACGCCAATCAGTGCCATCAATATCATAGCCCAAGGGCTTCGACTGATTTCTACCAAGGCCTCGGAAGGAACAAACGTTACCACCAGAGCGGAAATTAGGATGCCAGCAATTAACCAAAGTGACAGATCTTTTATTAAATCAGTGAATGCATAGCGTTGTCCTTGCCATATCTTATTTAGCCAAGATTCGGCTTTGTCACTTGTCTGATTTTGGCTGCTACTGCACCCACTGCTACCTGAGCAGCAAGAGGTAGTTTTTGGTGCTACGGGAACTGGATATGAATCTTCTCTGTCTGTAATGAGTACCAAAAATGCCGCACTAATAGCAGAAGCCGTTGCTGCAATAGGACGGATGACAGCCATAAATGGACCCAATAAGGCATAGGATATAGCAATGGAATCCACACCTGTTTCGGGAGTGGAAATTAAAAATGCGGTAGTGGCACTTTTAGAAGCACCACCACGACGTAAACCCACGGCAGCAGGAATAACACCACAAGAACAGAGTGGGAGAGGAATGCCTAAAATTGCGGCTTTGATACTTGGCCACATTCCTTTTCCGGCAAGGTGATGCCCGAGTTTATCATTGCTCAATGTGGCCTTAAGGACACCTGCGATGACGAGGCCAATAATCAACCAAAAGGAAGCATCTAGCCACAGGTCAAGTAGTGTTTCCAGAAAGAGAGTCATGGTTTGCATGTTAAACCTCGCTTGGCTGAGTTTCGGATAATGCAGTGAGGATTGTGCAGTGCTCTGCTGAATGAGCACCGCCACAGCAGCGCTCGTTAATCACGGTTAACGCATCATGCATATGTTGAAGTTGGGCAATACGTTGCTTGATACTGGCAAGCTTTGCCTGAGTAATATCTTTCACTTCCTGACAGGTATGCTGATCGGGCTCTATCTGAATCGAAAGCAGTTCCTGAATATCGCTGAGCGCTAAACCCACTTCTTTAGCATGCAAAATGAACCTTAATCGTTCAATACAATTTAAATCATAAATGCGATAACCATTGTCGGCTCGCTGCGGATTGATAAGTCCTTGTTTCTCGTAAAAGCGTATTGCTTCGGTCGTTAAATTCAGCTGTCTAGCGAGCTGACCACGAGTTAAAAACGCCATGCTTAAACCTTTTATGGTGGATGATGGTTAAAGTATAAACATTGTATCTTAGTACAGGGTCAAGGGGTTATTTGAGAACAATAAATTTGTTAAAAGTGTCTTTAAAAAATAGAACGATCGTACTAATATCTGTTAATCACTATTGAATTTGAAGAATGATGAGTAAAGGCAAAGTTACCCGCGATAATATTCTGGCTAAGGCATTTGAGCTAGCAAGTGAAAATGGTTTGGAGAGTTTGACCATTGGAGAACTGGCTAAGCATTGTGGTATGTCTAAAAGCGGACTGTTTGCGCACTTTAACTCGAAAGAAAACCTGCAAATATCGGTAGTGGGTTTTGCAAATGAAGTCTTTATTTCTCGTGTGATCGCACCTGCCAGAGAGCAGGGGGATGAAAACATAGAAAACAAACTGCGGTCTATTCTTGATAACTGGCTTGGGTGGAATCATTCATTTCAGGGAAGCTGTATGTTTTTGGATGCATGGAAAGAATCCGCTAAAACTGAATGTCCATTGCAGCAAAAATTAAAGCAGACCATTTCTTCATGGATTCAGTATTTGCAGATACAAATTGGTAAAGGTGTGAGTAGTGGTCAATTTCGTTCAGGGCTAGATACATATCAAGCAGCTTATGAGCTGTATGGTTTGTACTTAAGCGCGCATCTTTTTTACTCCATTTATGGACAAGATCAGAGTTATCAACATTTCTGGCAAGGCGTTAGTGACCTGCTTAGCCGTTGGAAAAATTAAAAATTTATTTATAAAAAGCACGACCGTTCGCTTTTAAGGATAATCATGAGTGAGAAAATTTATTTTAATACGTCACAACGTTTCAATTGGCGCCGGAGTTTAGTCAGTGTCACCACTCGACTGCACCACTCAATTTCTCCTAGGCATGCGAAAAAAACCGCTAAAAAGTTGTTCTTAACGCCATCTCGCATGAAGGATAAAAACCAGCAGCCGAAAGGGATCATTAAGTCGCAAGTTGATTGTCCGGAAGGTAAGTTAACAACTTATCGATTAGGCACAGGTCCTGTTTGGGTGTTAACTCATGGTTGGTCAGGATCGTCAAATCAGTTTTATCCGTTAATGGAGCATATCGCGGCCCAAGGTTTTACTGCACTGGCTTATGATCACCCGGCACATGGTGAGAGTGAGGGGGTATTTGGTCATATTCCAGCATTCATTCGGGGCCTAGAAACGATTTTGGACAGTGAAGACGATGTCGTTGGTTTGGTGGGACACAGTATGGGCTGTGCTACGGCATTGGAGTGTCGCCACGCAAAAATTGTTGATCGACCGATGGTGTTAATCGCACCCGTCCTAGATTATGTTGACAACTTATTTAGTACCGTTGCCCGCTCGGGTTATTCGATGCGTCTGTTTGAAGAGGTAGTGAATGAAGTACAAGATGAGTATCGTTATCCGATTCAATCTGTCGATCCCTATCAGAAATTAAAATCGCGTGATGTTGCGACGATCATTGTCCATGACGAGGGAGACAAGTTTGCTAAGTTCTCTGTTGCGCTTCAGGCTTCGCAGGAAATGGAGCGAGTCACGCTTTATCCAACGAAAGGGCAGGGACATGGCAGAGTGATGATGTGTCCTGAGGTGATGGAGGCGTTCGACGTACTCATCAATGATTAGTTGTTGTTTTGTCATGTTTTAAACAGTAGTTTCACTTGTTTGATATAGGGGATTATTCGTCCTGATAATGCAATAGTTATCAAGATGTTATTTTGTAAAACTTGTTTGTGGTTACGTTAACGAATTGACAAATTATTATTATTTCCTTGTTTGATTGTATGCGAACATAGCGCTGTCGGTACCAGCTCTTGCTCAACTTTTACAGAGCTGGCACAAGGCTTCTTATAAGGAAAATAATAATGAATAGAAATGATAGTGTCCCTCTACCCAGTAACACTCGAGAATGGTTACTTAATCGAAACAGTCTGATCGTTTTAGCTGATATCGCACTGTTTTGTGTTTTGTATTTTACCCTACCTTTTGATCACAATATTGTTCTTGGCATAAGTATGCTCGCGTTCATCGCCATTCTTTGGTTGACCGAAGCGTTACATGTCACGGTAACAGCGATCCTCGTGCCGGTTATGGCTGTATTGCTTGGGGTTTTTGATACTCAGTCAGCACTCAACAACTTTGCTAATTCCATCATCTTTTTGTTCTTAGGTGGTTTTGCGCTGGCTGCTGCTATGCACCGTCAAGGCTTAGACAAAGTGATCGCGGACAAAGTGTTAGTTTTGGCTCAAGGGCGAATGAGTGTCGCCATATTTATGTTGTTTGGTGTCTCCGCTGGCTTATCTATGTGGATCAGTAACACTGCAACCACGGCAATGATGCTTCCTTTAGTTCTTGGCGTGCTAAGTAAGGTCGATGATGATCGTGGACACAGTACTTATGTCTTTGTTCTACTCGGTATTGCCTATAGTGCCAGTATCGGTGGGATCGCGACGGTTGTGGGTAGTCCTCCCAACGCTATTGCAGCAGCAGAAGTGGGTTTAACTTTCGTTGATTGGATGAAGTTTGGCTTACCGACCTCGTTAATTATGTTGCCTGTTTGTTTGGCAATCCTTTACTTCATGCTAAAACCCGATCTTAGTGGTCATTTTGAAACTCATTCTGAACCTGTTGATTGGGATAAAGGGAAAGTCGTTACTCTCGGTATTTTTTCACTGGTTGTATTCCTATGGATTTTTAGTAAACCAGTAAATGCAATGTTAGGCGGTTTCAAAAGCTTTGACACCCTTATCGCATTGTCTGCGATTATCATGGTGAGTTTCGCCCGTGTTGTTCATTGGAAAGACATCGAGAAAACTGCCGATTGGGGTGTTCTGCTATTGTTTGGTGGCGGCATTTGCTTGAGTAATGTATTGAAGCAAACGGGTACCAGTGTATTTCTAGCGAATGAACTTAGTCAGTTAATTTCTCATTTCGGGCTATTTTTCATTGTGGTTGTTATTGCTTTATTCGTGGTTTTTCTGACCGAGTTTGCAAGCAATACCGCAAGTGCCGCATTACTTGTTCCTGTATTCGCGAGTGTTGCCGAAGTATTCGGCGTTTCACCAGTGCTACTTTCGGTTCTTATTGCTGTGTCGGCTTCGTGTGCTTTTATGTTACCTGTAGCAACGCCTCCTAATGCGATTGTATTTGGTACTGGACACATTCAACAAAGTGAGATGATGAGAGTCGGATTGGTGCTGAATATAGCGTGCATCGGGCTACTAAGTGTTATTGCTATGACACTGTGGTAATTTGAGCTTAGAGATAATTGAAGTAAGAATAACAATCAGTATCTGATTGAAAGCGTTGAACTTAGGTTCAGCGCTTTTTTATTTATTATCAATAAGCACTGAGTTGGGTATTGTTCACAACTTTCGCTAATTAAGTTTCCATAATTGACAATATGGCATTCTATTTATTACGTTTGTCACATTTTTTAAGTAATGGGAGAGTAACCCCAAATATAAAGCGGACAAACTAATGAGTATGATTTATATTTTCAGCCATTATGATAATAAGATAGTTTAGTTGGCAAAATGGAAGTAATAGATGCAGACGCGCGAGTCAATTTGCGTCAAGCACTACTGGGGATTGCTCAAGCGATTGATGCAGTAGAATTGGAAGCACCCTATCATGGTTATCACGTCGCTTATGTCGCCTATCGTTGTGCAGTGTTTATGGGATGGGATGAGGAGCAAGCTCAGCTCGCCTTTTCAATTGGCTTACTCCATGACTGTGGAGGTGCTCAGTCACGAAATCTGCTACCGCTTTTCCCTCAATGTTTAACAGGCAGCTTTTCTCGCCATTGTGAAAAAGGTTACACCTTATTGAAAGAGTGTCAGCCATTATCATGCTTTGCAACACCTGTCCTTTACCATCATACAATGTGGCGAGAGCTGAAAGATTTCGAAATTTCCGAGACGGATAAACTGCTGTCGGCAATGATTTTTCTTGCTAACCGCTTTGACCATCTGGTGAGAAAAGGGCGAAAAGATTCCTTTGGCAATCTGTTTCCTGAAAGTAAGCAAAAAATCTGCGAAGAGTTGCAAGCTCAGGCCGGAAATGTGTTTGAGCCGAGCATGGTCGAGAATTTAACTCAGCTTGCGAGTCGAGATGATTTTTGGTTTGCAATGAAGCCGAAATATATTGAGCAAATGTATTTTGATATGCAGCCAGTTCCATTTTTCTCTGGACGCATAGGACTTGAAGGTACGATTGCTATTGCAGAATTTTTTGCCAAGATTGTCGATGCGAAAAGTTCGTTCACTTTTCAGCATTCACTAAAAGTCGCGCAGCTCGCACAGTTTATAGCGAAAGATTTAGGTTATTCACCTAAAATGCAGAAAATGTTGTATCTGGCTGGACTTATTCACGATATTGGGAAACTACATACTCCCGATTCGATACTGCATAAACCTGGTAAATTAACAGATGAAGAGTACAACTGTATAAAGCGGCATGCGACGGATACACGCTTTGTACTGCAGAATATATTTCGTTCACAGTGTGTTCTTGAGTGGGCTGCAAATCACCATGAGCGATTGGATGGTTCTGGCTATCCACTGGGAAAACTCGCTCATCAGTTGGACCGACCAAGCCGAATTATTGCCGTTTCAGATGTTTTTCAGGCGCTAACTCAATCTCGTCCATATCGCCCTGGCGTTTCGTTACATCAAGCATTAGAAATTGTAGGGGCTTTAGTTGAGAATAATCAGCTTGATAGAGAAATATTTGAATGCTTGGTGCGCAATGTTCATTATTGCTACAAGCTGTCTATCGGTGAGAATTCTGAGAATACTCAATATGTGCAAGGGTTAACAGTTGGTGAAAATTAATCATAGGATAGTTTAGCAATCTACTGAAGCAATACTACATTATTAGTACGGTGTGTGGATAGAGCCAGACTATGAAACCAGTCAAACTCGAATGGCGAGTAAATATACGTCAAACCCTTTTTTGTATTGCTCGAGCCCTTGATTCTATTGGTATCGATGATATAAACCATGGTCATAGGGTTGCTTATATGGCGTACTCTTGCGCCAGAGCTATGGAGTGGAGTGAAGAGGAGTGTCAGCTTGTTTTCGCTTTTGGCTTGATTCACGATTGCGGCGTTGCTCAAAAAAGAGACTTTTATAACCTACTGGATGCTATGCAGCCAGAGAATGTTCGACAGCATTGCATCCGCGGCCACCAACTTCTCTCTCAGTGTCCCCCTTTCTCAATCTTTGCTGATGCCATCCTTTATCACCACACGCCATGGGAAGAGTTAAAATCTATTAAGATTCCTGACCAAGCAAAACGCTTCGCTGCTATGGTTTTCCTCGCGGATAGAGTGGATTATCTCAAAGAACTTTATGAGAGAGATCAGTTTGGTAACGTGACCAAAGAGGCTAGAAATGAAGTCTGTCTAGAAATCGGTCGGTTGAGTGGTACCTTATTTGAACCAGATTTCGTTCGGGAAATGCAGCACTTATTGAATCAAGAGTTTCTCTGGTTTTCGATGGAAGCCCATCATGTTGAATCGATAGGTAATCTCTTCCCTTCCGTTCCTTTCTTTGAACAGTCGCAAGATATCAATGATGTGTTTGCTATCGCCATGTTGATGGCAAACATCGTTGACGCCAAAAGTACGTTTACTTTTTCTCACTCACAGAAAGTGGCAGAGCTGTGTCATTACTTGGCAGAGCAGCTGGGTTTGGATGGCGAGCTGCAAAAAGCACTCTATTTGACCGGTTTGGTCCATGACATCGGTAAACTTCATACACCCGAAGACATTTTACATAAGCCTGGAAAGCTAAACGAAAGTGAATATTTATGTATCCAGCGACATTCAACCGATTCACTTTATACGCTTCGGATGATGTTTGGCGACTCCACTATTTGCGAATGGGCGAGTAACCATCATGAACGATTAGATGGTTCGGGTTATCCACGTGGCCTGCATGCAAACGAATTAGATTTACCTTCTAGAATCATTGCTGTTGCGGATGTGTTCCAGGCTTTGACTCAGGCTCGTCCTTACCGGGGCCGAATGTCTTTGGAAGAGGTGATGAATATTATGACCCATGAGGTCAGTTGTGGGCGCATGGATAATGATGTGTTTGATGTGGTGTTACAAAATGCTGAAGAGTGTTACGAGCTCTCTATTGCAGAGAGCTCTTATCAGTGGATTACTGAGCATTGATGAACTTTTTGAAACGCTGCTGAGTCTCTTTGTCAGCTTTGTTGTACCAAAAGTGCAGCATCTCTTCTGCGGTATCACTGTTTGCGTTGGTTGGCATTAGCATTGATGACCCAGCGGTCGCTATCGATGCGATAGCGCCGGAACGATTGTATTCTATGGTTTCTTGAGCGTAATTTCGTCCAAGTTGCATACCGCTTTTAGTTAAACGGTCCTGTTTAATCTCTACTGCCTGTTGGTTGGTATCGACTAATGACCATTTGAAATTCTTTATATCTTTTTGCGCAGCTTTCGCATCTCGATACTCAGGTACTGAGAAAATCAGTTCTTTATCTTGTGCAGTAAACTTCGCGATAACCACATCACTTGATACACCTACGCGATCGTCACCTTGAGTAAAAAATGGTTCAAAGCGGAATACGATTTGGTTTTCCCCATCTTCTAGCTCTAGTGTCTCACTTGAAGAAAACAGACTGCCAGAGGTTTTCGGCTTTTCACCATTGACTACCAACAGGTCTATGCTATTCGGGACTTCCACAGTGACTTTAGCTGCGGCAGAGACACTGAAAACAACGGCTAAAGCGAATGATAAGGGTTTGATTAAATTCATGGGTATTTATCCTTTGATGCCAACTGATGATAGAGGTTGCCGACATATATCACAAAAATCAAGCTTCTAGGGGCCTGCGTACCATAACTGCGATGCATTTCCTTGAGTTATTTTTAAGATGTTACTCATAACTCCAATGTGTTTGTGATTTTCCTGTCAAACTCAATGTGTACACATAAGTGTTTTATTTATTGCTTTTCTCATTGGGTGAGAATGTAATGCTTTTATTTATAGTTAATTCTCGCTATATAAGAAATCATGTTTGAGTGGCGTATAAATAAAGGCTAAAACAACTGTTATGAAAGAATTAAAACTGTCTACAAATCAAGTTAATGAGAAGTCATTGCAACTTTTGATGCAGGTAGCGGTGAATAGTGAGCCCGTTTCAGCAAAAACGTTGAGTGAACAACTGCAAGTGCCATTAAGTAGTCTGTACCGTCATCTAAAACTGCTTAAAGAGTGGAGTTTGATTGAAGAGAGTCCATACGACAAGACGTTAATCATTGGCCCTGCGGCTTTGCTACTCATGCATAGTTATGAGACGAGTCAACATAATCTCGATGAGGTAGATGCTGTCCTCACTCGGTTACAAAAACAAACGGGTGAAATGGCTGCGTACATGGTTCCGGTAGGATATCGAGCTTTGTGCGTTAGCCAGAAAGAAAGTATGCAGGCGCTGCGATGCAGCTACGTCCAGGGTCAAAGTCAACCCCTGCTTCGAGGCGCATCATCTAAAGCGATGTTGGCGTTTATGCCAGCTCAACGTTGTGAAAAAATACTTCGCCACTTCGGTCAACAAGAACAGCTAGAAAAGTGGCAGGTTGAGTTGGAGAAAATACGCCAGCGAGGTTATGCCGTGAGTACTTCTGAAATTGATCCCGGTGTCTCAGGGATCAGTGCTCCGGTGATGAAAGGAAGTAAATTGATTGGTGCCGTAACGGTGATGACTCCGGCTCATCGCGTTGAATCCCATAAGCAAAAAATCATTTTACATGTTGTACAGGCAGCGAGAGCATTACCACCAGAGAGGTAAATATCATGTTTAGCTTATTCAAACGCTACCGTTTAAATCGCAGTGTGACTCACTCGATTTCTCCGTTTACCTTTTTAACTGTATGTGAACGCGTACAGCCAATGACACAGGTAGAGTTTGAATTTTCTCAACAGAGTTTAGAACTTTCTTCTGAGTGGTTGTATAAGGGACACACTAGTCCTAGCTATAGTGATGCTGGGCATTTTGTGGTTTCGGACAGTGGCGAATGTCGCTACGAAGAACTATTAACACGTTTGTTTACTTTGTGTTCTGTCCCTATTGTGTTGTCCAATAATCACGAAACATTACTCAAAGCGATGCCGATATTGGCTCTAGATAATGAAGATATAGGTGTTATACATATTGGACACAGGTTTGAACTTAAGCAGTCGTTGGCGGTGACGCAGGGTTCTGTGTTTCATTTCATGCTGTCGAGTTTTTCGAATATCCGAGCTTTTTTTATTGGAGTTGATATTGAAAACACTCAATCTCAAGTAATCGACTATGCTGAAGATCTGGGTTGTGATTGGTTAGGTGCGGACGAATGTAGTTTTCGCCATCGTAGCCAGTTGAAAAATCGGTTAAGTCACTACATTGATCACTGTGACCAGCTTGTACTTAACATTGATTTGGCATCTTTAGTTCCAAGCTTAGGACTCAGTAATGAAGGTGTGTTAGATACCCAGATAGTTATGCGTATACTGAGACAAGTGGTGTTATCAAAGAAAGTTAAGTTAGTGCAACTTGTTGGTGCAAAAGACAAACTGATTTATTCCAAGCAAACGAAAGAGATTGTGGATGAACTTTGTGCACTCTCTCCTGATGTGTTCCTCGCGGATTAGTGCTCTTAATGATAGCACTCAATAAAAAACCACTCTGAAGAGAGTGGTTTTTACGTTTCTAATTAGTGATTACTTGATCGCCGTTATCTTAATTTTTTGCGATTTTCTCTTGGTTGAGGTTTGCACTTTTTCTAGCTTAACCGCTGAGACCTTGAACTCAGGAATTTTCGCATAAGGATCTCGAGCTTCTGACGTTAGCCTGTTTGCTGGAGCTTCTGCGAAATGGAATGGCACAAAAACCACCCCAGCCTGCATTCGTTTGGTTACAAACGCAGGTGCTTCTATGGTCCCTCGACGGGAATGTAACCGGACCATCTCGCTGTTTTTAATACCAAGTTTTTCAGCATCTTCTACGCTGATCATAATCCTCGGTCCAGCAAGCTTATCGAGACCTTTGGTTTTTCGCGTCATAGTGCCAGTATGGAATTGTTCTAACAAGCGGCCCGTGGTTAATATCAATGGGTATTTTTCATCTGGCATTTCTGCAGCATAAATGAAAGGCACGGCCACCATCTCCCCACGACCACGTTTAAAGGTCGTTTGGTGCATGATGCGGGTGCCGTTAGGTGCTTGTTCATTGCAAGGCCATTGAATACTGTCGCTTGTTACTTTTTCCCATGTAATACCAGCGTATTGTGGGGTGACTTCGCACATCTCGGCGTTAATTTGTTCAACGTTTTGATAGTGCCAGTTACCCCCCATAGCATTGGCAATTTGGGTGATGATCCACCAGTCTTCTTTCGCTTCTCCAGGTGAGGTAATCGCTGGTGAGAGTGCTTGAACGCGTCTTTCTGTGTTGGTGAAGTGACCTTGTTTCTCAGCAAATGAAGCCGACGGCAGTACGACATCGGCAAACTCTGCTGTTTCCGACAAGAAGATATCTTGTACAACAAGGAAATCGAGAGCTTTAAGCGCTTCTATGACATGGGCTTGATTAGGATCGCTGAGCACGGGGTTTTCGCCCATAACGTATAACCCACGAAGGTCTTTATGATGTGCAGCATCAATCATTTCTGTCAGGGTTAAACCAACTTCTGTCGAAAGATGCTCTGCATCCCAAGCTTTGGCAAACTTGGTTTGTACTAGTGGATTGCTCACTTTTTGATAGCCAGGATAGTCTGTCGGTAGAGCACCCATGTCGCATGCACCCTGTACATTCGATTGACCACGCAGTGGGTTAATGCCGCCACCTTCAATGCCGATGTTACCGCATAGCATCTGCAGGTTGGCGATAGAACGAACATTATCATGCCCCGTGGTATGTTGGGTGATGCCCATCGCGTAGTAAACCGAAGTGACGCTCGCTGTTCCTATCATTTGTGCTATTTGCTTAATCTCTTCCGCTTTTACACCCGACACCAACTCAACTTTTTCAGCTTGATAGGCGTCAGACATCACTTCCATGACTAAGTCCTCGAAACCATCAACGCGCTCACGAATGTAGACATCGTCATACCAGTTGTTTTGGATGATTTGCTGCATGATACCGTTCAGTAACATGACATCCGTACCCGGGCGTTGTTGGACGTGTATAGTCGCAACGTCGGCCATACCAATGCGTTTTGGATCGGCAACGATAAGTCGAGCTCCTTTTTGCACTGCTTGCTTTAGATGCGAAGCAATAATCGGGT
The DNA here is from genome assembly GCA_048259585.1 of Vibrio sp. GTDB lineage: Bacteria > Pseudomonadota > Gammaproteobacteria > Enterobacterales > Vibrionaceae > Vibrio. The sequence continues at coordinate 518,871 of JBLXHN010000002.1, forward strand.
GAGCAGAGGTGGTATCAGAACCAATCACAAATATTACATCTGAATGCTGAATACTGGCGATGTCATTAGTCATAGCACCACTGCCAATAGCTGCCTCAAGTCCAGTGACGGTGGAGGCATGACATAAGCGTGCACAGTGATCGACGTTATTAGTACCGAATTCTCGACGAATCAATTTCTGGAACAAATAGTTATCTTGATTGGTTGTTTTTGCGGATGAAAAACCACCCAAAGCGTTACTACCATAATGTTGCTTAATAGAGGTGAATCGCTGGGCAATGACTTCAATCGCATTTTCCCAAGAAGTGGCAACAAGTCGGCCACCTTTTCGAATGAGAGGGTGAGTTAAACGCTCTGGACTATGAATGAAATCAAAGCCAAAACGCCCTTTAACACACAACATACCTTGGTTTACTGGAGAGTTTTTATCGCCTTCAACGTAGCGGACTTTGTTGGCGGTTTCATCCACATACATTACCACGTTACAACCGACTCCACAGTAGGTACAAACTGTTTTCACCGGTTTGAGTACTTCAACTCGAGAGTACGATTTGTCACGCTTATCAGCCAAAGCTCCTGTAGGACAGACTTGAACACAAGCGCCACATTGAACACAGTTTGAACCTTGCATAGAGTCGCTATTGGCGAAGCTAGGACGAAGTGCGCCTTGAGTAAATTGAAGCACGCCATGCTGCGTATCTTCCTGACAAGTCTGTACACATAAACCACAACTAATACATCGGTTTGCATCAAATACGATAAATTCACTGCTTTTATCTACTGCAAAACGGTGTTTGTTTGATGTTTCCACTTCTTCTGTTCTGACTTCAAATTCAGTGGCGTAATTACGCAGTTGGCACTGAGTGTTTTCCTGGCAACCACACTCTAGACAGCGCTGTGCTTCTAGCATTGAAGCGGTGACACCGCCATCCATTTCTACTTCTTTAAAACTGGTGGTTGATTCAGATTCGTCTAAATGTGGAAACTGCATTCTGCGTTTAACCGCTTCCAAGCGGTATTCCACTTGCTTAACTCGGCTGATAGAGGGTTCTTTGCGGCTAGTGAACTGATAGGGTTTAGCTTCAATGGTGCCAAGCAACAGTTTTTGTGCAATCGCTTCAGCAGCGCGCTTCCCATCAGCAATGGCTTCAATAGCCGTAGCTGGTCCACGGCGGAAATCACCAATTGAGAAGACGTTTCTGGCGTGATGGAGTGAGTCTTCAGTAACATCAGCGGTACCGCGACGAGTTAGGGGCAAATCGGCGCCAGCAATGACAACGGTATCTGATCTTTGAGAAAGAGCAGAAATGACGGTATCAAATTGTAATTCGACAATTTCACCGGTTGGAATTGGTTGTCTGCGACCCGAAGCGTCCGGCTTACCTAACATCATCTTTTCGAGTTTAACCGCGCGGACTCGCCCCTTGCTATCAGCAAGGTTTTCAATTGGATTGACTAGAAATTTGAACTTAACGCCTTCATTCTTCGCTTCTTCAATTTCATACTCCTCCGCAGGCATTTCTGCCATGGTTCGACGATAAATTAGGGTGACGTGAGCTCCCAAACGCAGGGCAGTGCGTGCACAATCAATCGCGGTGTTGCCACCACCGATAATGGCAACATGTTTACCGGTTACATATTTACGTTCCGTTGCGGCATCTTTTAAGTAATCAACACCAAGGTAACAGCCTTTAAGATCACTGCCAGGGTATTCAGAACTGACTGCTAGGCTTGCACCAATGGCGAGACATACAGCATCGAAGTCGTGCTCTAATTGATGAAGCGTGTAGTCTTCACCAATCTTCTGATTACAGTGAATTTGCATACCGCTGTGAGTAAGGAGCTCTATCTCTTTATCAAGCACATCTTTTGGTAGACGATACGCAGGAATGCCGTATTGTAACCAGCCGCCAGCTTTCGGCATTTCTTCATAGACTGTTGTGGCGAAGCCAAGCAGACTTAAATAGTAACCGCAAGCTAACCCTCCTGGGCCTGCACCCACAATAGCCACTTTTTTTCCATTCGTTGGGAGTTGTTCTGCTTTATATGGAGTGGATGTCAAATCGATATCTGCGGCATGGCGTTTTAAATGACGAATGGCTATCGGCTCATCCACTACGCTGCGTCGACACTCTGTTTCACAAAAGGCAGGGCAGACGCGGCCTATAGACGCTGGAAGAGGGAGATGCTTTTTAATCACCTCTACGGCTTGTTGTGGTTCGCCTTCGGCAATGTGATTAAGGTAAGTCTGAATATCGACATGAGCGGGGCATGCTATCTGACAAGGTGCTTCACAGTCTGCATTGTGATCGGACAGGATGTGTTTAAGCGCTTGATGACGCCGCTGATATAAAGCTTCGGTATGAGTTTGAATTGCCATGTTTGGATTAAGTGCTTGCTCACACGCTCGCACAATACCTAAACCTTCGACTTCAACAACGCAAAGTCCGCAAGGCTGCTTGTTTTGTTGATGGCTTTGGGCACATAGGCTAGGGACATCTATCCCTTCAGATTTCAGAAATTCGAATACAGTGGTCCCAGCCTGATAGGTATAGGAAACACCATTAATAACCACATTCATATTTACCTCATTAACCCCATAGGGAAAAAAGATCTGTTCATAGAAGGTGTTCTACAGATCTTCGGTTATTTCTCTCGTTGTTATGTCGTTCAACAGTCCGTTTTACTCTGGTTCTACAAGCCAAGAGATTCTGCAAATTTTTCCGGTTAGCATTGCTATAAACATTTGCAAGAAATAACGGTAATAAAAATGTGGTTACTGCTACTGAGTATAAGGAAAATAGATAAAAAGTGAACGGCCTCAGATCGCAATTTTTTGTTGTCGCAGTAACAGGTGGGCAACATTCTGTTATCGCTATTGTTACTTGGTTTACTGTTCGATTATTCTTCGATGAGTCTGTAAGGCAAAGTTGGCGTGGGAGGGGACCACTTAGCTTTTATTCCTCACTCTAATCAATAAGGACAGCAGTGTTAAACTGAGAGGGGACCGACCTCCATCATCCGGTATGGATAGTTATTGATAGATGTCTAATAAGCTCACGGAATGCTCAGTATTTGAACGGGCTTCGTTTTATGATGAATAATGTTACTAGAGCTACATTTCTACATTTTTGTCATTAATACTGACGAAAAAGTCATGATCAAATTTAAGAATCTTATCGTCCACAATTTTAAGTTAAGAATAGGAAAAACTCATTAAATGATTATTCTGTTAAAGTAAATGTATGATTTGTTTTTACATGTTTTATTTTGACAATATTGTATATAGTGCTATATTTCAAAATTGTTATTAAATTTACTCTTCTGATATTTCTCTGACGGTTCATTATATTTAGGCAGGTAATTGCAATTATTGGCAATTATTTACTTGTGCTGGGCAAGTATTTGCTTTTTTGGGCAAGAAATTATTCAATTTATTGCTTAAAAATTAGGAATGCTATTTGCTTATCCCCTGGTCACGTTTAATTAGTTTAGGGATTGTGATTGTGGCGAAAGCAATAGTCGTTGGGGATATTGGAACTGACCATGATGGTTTTCCACCTACAGCTGTCATTTCTGGCTCATCAACGGTTGTTGTTGACGGAAGCCCCGCTGCGCGCCAAGGTGACGCATTAGCCGCGCACAGTAAACCCAAACATCCCCCCCATCCCAGAAGTATTGCTGGTGGCTCATCGACAGTAATGATTGATGGCAAACCTGCAGCTCGCTCTGGGGATGCGGTAGATTGTGGTGGTGTTTTAGTAGGAGCGAGCAGTGTCAATGTTGGCTAAGTTGAGAGCTATTTCATTGCTACTCATTGTTATTTCTCATAACACATACAGTGCTGATGATAGCTATGATTTTGAGAATTTGAGTGCTGAAGAGGCATATCAGAAAGGCAAGTTGTTGAGAGCACAGTTCAAAAATAGAGAGTCTCTGCAATTTTTACGTTATTCCTCCCAAAAGGGGAATAGTGATGCAGCCTATCTGTATTCCATAGTCATACTCAATTCCAATCGCAGTTTGCGTACTATTGAAGAGAGTCGTCAGTACGTTTTACAAGCGGCTCATGATGGAAACAGACATGCGATGAAGCATCTATATGAGTCAGGTGATTGGTTATCAGAGAACCAAAAAAAGCAATGGCGAGTTAAATACTATAATGCGGTTATTACCTTAGGTAAGGAAGAGCCCGACACTGCATTTTATGAGTTAGCTAAGTACTTTGAGACTATGGAGCCAGACCTTTCCAAGTACTACCTTGGCAAGGCTATGCAAATGGATTATGCACCAGCCTATATGGAGCAAGCTGAAGCATTAGCAGAAGGTAGCGGTAGTTACTATGTTCCAGGCGAGCGTGAAACTTCAGTGAGAAAGGAATACTTAAAGGCTGCGGAGCTTGGGTATATTCCTGCGATTAGAAAATATATTCAGATACTAGAAGGTCAGGGAAAGTTTGAATCTGCGTTTGAGTGGAGAAACAAAGCCTTGCAACAAGGTGATATTACTTCTCTAGCCTCTTTGGGATTAATCTACTCTGGATTAACGAACAGTGATTATAGTTTTGTCACTGAAGATGATATTTTAGCAAAAGCCTATCTAAGTTTATATTTGGAAAACGCTGGCAATAATCAATTCTCTTCTTTATATAAAAAAGTTGAAGATAGTTATTTCTACGTAGTTAGTACTATGACAGAAGAGCAAATACCTAAATCTTTACTACTAGAGAAGAAGTTAAAAGAAACTATTTTTTATAATTATGATTTGTATTGGGAGTTTTAAACGTATTATTGATGAATGTATTTTTGAGAGTTAAGTAAAATTTTATTATTTAATTGTTACCATTTTTAAACTGACGTGATGCAATCTTACTTTGTAAGGTGATCGTTTGTTAGTCCACATCTAATTTAATTAGTATATCTAATAGGAAAGTTTTCAAATTATAATTAACACCAATTTTTGATGTTGGTTATCTGAAAGCAATAATAATTTATAGGCTTGGTGATTCTTTATGGCAAAGGAAGGAAGTGTCGCTCCTAAAGAGCGCATTAATATTAAATACATCCCCGCAACTGGTGATTCTCAAGCAGAAGTAGAATTACCTTTGAAAACTTTAGTTATCGGTGACTTTAAAGGGCATGCGGAAGATTCTCCTATTGAGGAAAGAAGTACAGTATCTGTTGATAAAAATAATTTTCAATCGGTCATGCGTGAGAGTGAACTGAAATTATCTGCAACAGTGGCAAACAAGTTAACCGATGATGACGATGGCGCTGAACTACCAGTAGAACTTTCGTTTAAATCATTAGAAGACTTTTCACCCGACGCTATCGTTACTCAGGTTCCTGAATTACAAAAACTGATTGAACTTCGAGAAGCCTTAGTTGCATTGAAAGGCCCATTAGGAAATATCCCGGCGTTTCGCGATCGTCTGCAAGACTTGATTAATTCTGAGCAGTCTCGCGACCAGCTCCTATCAGAGCTGAATCTCGTTAGTGGGTCAGAAACCGAATCTGAAAAATAGACTTTATACATTTGTCACATCTATCTTAGGATAAGCATTCAATGTCAACGACGGAAACCATATCAGAACAAAGTAATACGGTAGCAGCCACAGGGCTACTCGATGAAGTGATGGCGCAAACTCGCATCGCTCCTAATGAAGAAAGCTATGATGTTGCGAAAAAGGGCATCGCTGCTTTTATCGAAAACCTTATTAGCTCTAATCAAGAATCAGAACCAGTCAACAAGGCTTTAGTTGATAAGATGCTGGTGGAACTGGACAAAAAGATTAGCTCGCAAGTTGATGAAATCTTGCATGATCAGAAGTTCCAACAGATGGAATCGGCATGGCGAGGTTTAAAACTTTTTGTTGATAGAACTGATTTCAGAGAGAACAATAAAGTTGAACTGCTTCATGTAACAAAAGATGAATTACTGGAAGATTTCGAGTTCGCTCCTGAAACCACTCAGTCAGGTTTATACAAGCATGTATATTCAGCCGGCTATGGCCAGTTTGGTGGTGAACCAACAGGGGCGATTATCGGTAACTTTACTTTTACGCCTTCCACTCCAGATATCAAGTTGCTGCAATATTTAGGATCATTGGGTGCGATGTCTCATGCGCCGGTTATCTCAAGTGTAGGACCTGAATTCTTTGGTATTTCTTCGTTTGAAGAACTCCCAAATATCAAAGATATCAAGGCGATTTTTGAGAGCCCTAAATATACGAAATGGCGCTCTCTAAGAGAGTCTGAAGATGCGCGTTACTTAGGTCTGACCGCGCCTCGTTTTCTATTACGAGTCCCCTATGATTCAGTCGACAATCCGATCAAATCATTCAATTACAGTGAGAATGTAAAAGAATCACACGAGCACTACTTGTGGGGTAACACGGCTTTTGCATTTGCGACAAGATTGACGGACAGCTTTGCAAAATACCGTTGGTGTCCGAATATCATCGGTCCTCAAAGTGGCGGTGCGGTAGAAGATTTACCCGTCCACCTGTTTGAATCGATGGGTGCACTGCAGAGCAAGATCCCGACAGAAGTGTTGATTACCGATCGTAAGGAATTTGAATTAGCAGAAGAAGGCTTTATTGCGCTTACTATGCGTAAAGGCAGTGATAATGCAGCATTCTTTTCGGCAAACTCCATTCAAAAAGCGAAAGTGTTCCCGAATACCAAAGAAGGTAAAGAAGCGGAAACCAACTACAAGTTGGGTACGCAGTTGCCGTACATGATGATCATTAATCGCTTAGCTCACTACGTAAAAGTACTACAGCGTGAGCAAATTGGGGCTTGGAAAGAGAGGCAAGATCTCGAGCGCGAACTGAATTCATGGATTAAGCAGTATGTTGCGGATCAGGAAAACCCGCCAGCAGATGTACGTAGTCGTCGTCCATTACGTTCTGCAAGAATTGAAGTAATGGATGTGGAAGGGAACCCAGGTTGGTATCAGGTTTCTTTGGCAGTGCGTCCTCACTTTAAGTACATGGGGGCTAACTTTGAGTTATCTCTAGTAGGGCGTTTGGATCAGGCTTAATCATGGCGTACATAGCTCCTGAAGATAGTGTGTTTGGTGTTGGTTTTTTAGATCGTCTAAAAGCTGACGCCCAACCTAGGATGTTAACTCAGGCTCCAGACGTCAATGACGTTCTGGAGTCAATCAAACGTAACGTCTCCCATATCCTAAACAGTAGAGTCGGAGGAGCAGAAAGTGCTCCCCTACTGGGGTTAATAGATTTTAATGATGCAACGCTAGAGTCGATGGACTTATCTGTGAGGATTAAGTTAGCGATTCAGCATTGTCTCGAGCGCTATGAACCTCGGTTGAAAAATATATACGTTAAGGCTGATAGTGATTTGCATAACTCAATGATCCTTAGGTTTTATATTACGGCTGATATTAACAGTGCCGCTTTGAGTAAGCAGATCTGCTTAAGTCTGTTGTTGGATAATAACGGAAAATATCGAGTGTATTAGTTGAAATGACCCAAAATAAATACTTTAGAGAAGAGCTTTCTTTTCTTAAAGAACAGGGCAAAGAGTTTTGTGAAATTCATCCTCAACTTTCCCGTTTTTTACATGGACGTACGGTAGATCCTGACGTGGAACGCTTACTTGAAGGTTTTGCGTTCCTTACTGCTCGCTTAAGAGAGAAGGTCGACGATGAGTTTCCTGAACTGACTCATTCTATGATCAATATGCTTTGGCCGAACTATTTACGGCCCGTTCCGAGTATGAGTATTGTCTCTTTCAAACCCCATAAAGGATTGAGTGAGAAGTCACTGATCAAGCGTGGAACTCAATTAGATAGCAACGCTGTCATGGGGACAAGATGTCATTTCAGAACCTGTCGTGATGTTAATGTTTATCCCCTTAATTGTGTAGATGTGCGTGTTGAGCATACTCGCGAAACCTCATTGCTGAAGTTGACCATGAGGTTTGACAAGAACGTCTCAATTAAAGATGTTCAGTTAGATAGCCTACGTTTCTATTTGGGGGGCGATACTTACACTTCGCAAACCTTGTATTTGTGGCTCAATCACTATCTCGACTGTTTAAGTGTTGAGAACGACGGTAAAGAGCAAAGACTTGCTAAGGGAGCTTTTACAAACGTTGGTTTTGAAAAAGAGCAAGCTCTTTTGCCATATCCCACCAATGTTTATGAAGGTTATCGCGTATTGCAAGAGTACCTTTCTTTTCCCGAAGCCTTTCATTTTTTTGATGTAAAAGGTTTTGACAGCGTCACTTTTGATACCGAGCAGCGTGAGTTTGTGTTGGCGATTAAGTTTACGAAAACGCTGCCACAAAACATGCACATTGGACGCGATAGTTTTCAACTTTACTGTACGCCTGTGATCAATTTGTTTGAGCATGATGCGGAACCCATTGATTTGCATGGCCGCAAGCCTGAATACCCACTGATACCTTCGACCCGTTATCCAAAACATTATGAAGTGTTTAGTGTCGACCGAGTGGAAGGTTGGAAGGATAGAAGTGACACCTTGCACAATGGACGCAATGAGAAACGTGTCTATTCGGCATTCGAAAGTTTTCAGCATGAGATTGAAAGGGTTCGAGATCGTAAAGCACTATATTACCGCACGCGTCTCAAGGACAGTATTCGTGGTGATGGTTTTGAATCGTTCATTTCGTTTATGCGTAGTGATGAGACTCAATCAATTGGAGTCGATGAAACAATATCGATAAAGCTGACCTGCTCAAATCGTTTACTCCCGTTAGAGCTTGGTATTGGTGATATTTGTCAAGCTACAGATACTTCTCCTAATTTTGCAACTTTTGAGAATATTACTGTTCCTTCCCAGCCATTGAGGCCAATTCTCGATGGCAGTTTGTTATGGACTCTGATATCAAATTTGTCCTTGAACTATTTGTCGTTGCTATCTAAAGATGCGCTGAGTTCAGTATTGAGGGCTTATGATTTTCGTGCCTTATACGATCGTCAGGCTGAAAGAATCGCTAAGCGTCGTTTACAAGCGATTGTCAAAGTTGAGTCTCGCCCTATTGATAAGTTAGTACAAGGTCTTCCCGCACGAGGTTTGTGTTCTTCTCTCTATATTGATCAAGATGGATTTGGATCTGAAGGAGAGTTGTTCTTATTTGGAACCGTTTTAAACCACTTCTTTGCGTTGTACGCCAGCATTAACTCATTTCATCAGCTGGAACTTATTAACGTTACTAATAAAGAGAAATATACATGGGACAGCCAAGTAGGAATGCAGCCGTTGATCTAGAAGAAAGTGTGGCGGTGTTACATCCAGAGCTGTCTACAACAGCACACACTTATAATTTTTATCAACTGGTCGAACTTATACAAAAATCGAGAAGGCTCAATGCTGATTCTGACGAATGGGAACGGTATTGTCAGCTTGTGTTTGGCGCTAATACCAGTCTAGGTTTCGCTCGATCAGATGTGGTTTCTTTTGAGTTACTCGAAAACAATAGAATGACTTTATTGACCAATTTTTTTGGGTTATCGGGTGCTCAATCTCCATTGCCAGGGTTTATTACTGAGCAGTTAGTCAATGAAGAGTTCGATGGGTTAAAGCAACCTTTCTTTAATTTTTTTAATAATCGACTGATCAATCTGATCTATCGAATTTGGCGTAAGTATCGTTACTACGTTCGTTTTCAACCCGACGCTCAAGATAAGTTTTCCTCACAGTTGTTTGCTCTAGTTGGATTGGGCGACGTTGAACTTCGAGGTGAAACACCAATCAATTGGTGCAAGATGCTTGCGTATTCAGGGATGCTTGCGGGACGAAACCGATCTCCGCAAGTCATTGCCGGGGTACTTGCACACTGCTTTGATCTGCCTAACGTTCGTATTCGTCAATGGGTTAAACGTAAAGTTAAAATTGATCAGTCCCAACGTTTATCTCTGGGTATGAACGGCTCCTTTTTAGGAGTGGACACGGTCATCGGCGAATCAGTCATGGACTGTAAAGGTAAGTTTGCGATTCGAATTGAAAAATTGTCACGAGAGCGATTTATCGATTTCTTACCTATGGGCAAAGAGTTTCAATCACTGTGTAAATTGGTGGAACTTATGCTGCGTGACCAATTGGCATTTGATTTAGAACTGGTCCTTGATGACGGTGAATATCAAGATTTTTCAATTAGCCGTGGTAATGGAACTGCGCTTGGTTGGACGTCTTTCCTTGGCTGCCAAGATAGAGAGAAACAAGTCCTGATTCAAGTGAGGCAGTAACGATGGAACAGATAAAAAAAACACTCACTTTGTTAGTTGTTAATCCTGAACAACTGGAAGCTGGAATCACCCCTCAGTTTATATGCCGTCATTCAGGCACAGTTATCGGCTCGAGCCGCTATGCTGATTGGCGGTTGAAAGACAGTAAAGTGAGGATTGCAGAACATCACTGTGAACTGGTTGAAATAGATAACTATGTTTGTCTCAGAGACTTGTCGGGATTTACATACATCAATAGTGCTTCAATGCCAGTTGGTAAGGGAAGGTTAGCGAAGTTACAGCACAATGATGAAATTCGTATTGGGCGCTATCGGGTTAGAGCAATATTAGGTCACTCCTATATTCATGACAGCTTAGATTCTCAGTTAAATGGCTTGTTGAGTTTTTCACATGACACTCTGGTAGATATCGAGTTGGAAGATGATGTGATGGATATTGATTGTGACCCAATCTCTTCAGATCCCGTAGCTATGCTTGATGATGTCATTCGTTCTGACAGTGAAATTGACTTTATCTCGAAACCTGATGGAGAAGAAGCGAAGGTAAGCGTTAGTAATGACTTACTAACGGAAGGTGGGCACGCTAAAAACATCGAAACGTTTGCGCCAAATTTAGACCAAGGATCCGAAATATCTTGTTCGATTTATTTAACAAGTATAGCGAGTGGTTCCCACGAGGCTGCTCTTGAGATTTCAACCGAAACTGGTAAGGACATGCCCCAGCACAAGCATATTCAACCACCAAGTTTTGAATTTAATAATGATGCATTTAAGGGCCCAGAAATGGATGAGAATGAACTGAGCTTCGTCGAAGATGAAGTTACCAAAGCGATATCACAGCAGCAAAGTGTAGAGGGGAGGGCGAACCACCTACTGACAGGACCAATTATGGAAGGTTTGGGCGCTCATATCAGTGATAGCCATGATATGAAGCGAATGCATTTTCTGTCACAAGAGTTCGGTTTATCTTTACAGGCTTGTATCAAAGGAATACTAGAGATTAATCAGCAGGTTAGTAAAAATAGAAGTGGTTCAATGAGCCGTAAGCTTCAGCCTATTGAAGACAATCCTCTAAGGCTTGGACTCAGTTACGAGCAAACCATTGGAACCATGTATGACAAGGACAAAAGTCTAGTTCACTTGTCTGCTCCTGCCGCTATTTCAGAAAGCCTCAAGAGCGTTTGTGATCATAACGATGCAGTTCAACACGCGACCTCTGAAGCATTAAGGCAAATATTAAAAGCGTTTTCGCCTCAGGTTTTACTGCGTCGGTTTTACAATTACAAGCGTAATACCGACATAGATGCTCAGTCAGAGCAGGCATGGGCTTGGGACATGTATTGCAGCTATTACCAAGAACTAATTTCAGATCGTCAAAGTGGTTTTGAAAAGCTCTTTTGGGAGATTTTTGAACAATCATATGACGGAAAAATTCGTGAGAAACAACAGGAGTTATAACTGTGATTCAAAAGTGGTTATTACATGTCAGTGTTTTATTGCTGGTGGCCTGTAGTTCAAATGAACAACTTCCTCCCGCAAAGCTGCCCACAAAAGTGACTTTTAGTTTAGTCGCGGATACCCGAGTCAATCCAAATGTATGGGGAGAGTCATCTCCTGTTGAAGTTCAAGTGATTGAATTAAAAGACGACTCAATGTTTATGTCAGCGGGTTATGACCAGTTGAAATCGGACTATGAGAAAGCGTTGCGTAGCAATTTCATTAAGAACTACGACTACGTACTTACACCGAATCAATTTAAGTTTGTCAATGAGATAGAGGTGGATGAAGACACGAATTATATCGGAGTAATTGCTCACTTCTCCGATCCTGAAATAAGCGAATGGAAGCAATCCGTAAAGGTCCTTAACCCAGGCAGAGAGTATCACCTATTAATGTTGTTTAAAGACTACGAAGTCAAATTGGATAAGGTGGAATAAAAATAATGTATGCACGAAATCGTGTGATTTGGAAAGAAGGTTTGTTTATCAAACCTCAGCATTTCCAGCAGCAACAACGTCATATTGAATACCATATTGATGAACGAATTCGGTCAGTTGGTCATTATTTGTATGGGGTTTCAGAGTTATCTTTGAACCCTGAGTATTTGTCGTTTGGAAGAATTGCAATCGATCGAGCTGTAGGTGTAATGCCTGATGGCTTAACGTTTCGCATCCCTCAAGAGGATTTGATCCCAGAAGCTCTAGAAATCGTTGACTCATCGCTTGCTAATCAGATTGTGTATTTAGCTGTGCCACTGAAAAGTGAAGCTTTGATGGAAGTCAGTTGGCCGGAAGAGCATGGTACAGGACGTTATGCGAGTCGGTCGTTGGAAGTGGTTGATATCCATACCGTACAAGGCGATACCACAAACATCGACGTATCGCCTGCAAAAATTAAGTTAATGTTACACAAAGATGATCGTAGTGCGTATGCGTCGATTGCTATTGCTCGTATTTTGGAAAAACGCCCAGATGGTAGCGTGGTACTTGATCCAGATTTCATCCCTTGTCATTACAATGTTGTAAGGAATGACGCCCTACATCGTTTTATTAATGAAATGTCGGGTTTATTGAAGGAGCGGGCAAAAAATATCGCTCAACGTATTAGCGTACCTTCGCAAGGCTCTGTTGCTGATGTTGCTGATTTTATGTTGTTACAAACTCTTAACCGCTTACAGCCTCAGATGCAGCATTTAGCCCAGCTATCAAGTTTACATCCAGAACGATTATTTGAATGTTTATCTTTGATTAGTGGTGAGTTGGCGACGTTTACCGATGAAAGCCGTTTACCGCCTAAATTGCCAAGCTATAACCATGAAATGCCCAGTGAATCTTTTGGGCCGCTCATTCGTCATTTACGTCAAAGTTTGAGTGTGGTTATTGAGCCGAAAGCTGTATCGATACAGATAGAAAAACGTAAGTACGGTTTGTATGTTGCCCCTATCCACGACCTACAGCTGATAGATAGTGCTGAGTTTATTATTTCGGTTAAAGCGCGACTTCCTCTTGATGAGCTACGTCGCCAGTTTGTTCAGCAGACCAAAGTGTCTTCCGTTGAGAAGATTCGAGAGCTTATTTCTCTCCAGCTTCCAGGTATTCCATTGCTGCCACTTCCGGTAGCACCGCGTCATTTACCGTATCATGCCGGATATATTTACTACCAACTTGATAAAACCAGCTCTTCTTGGGCGATGCTTCTTAAATCAACTGGATTCGCATTCCATATTGCGGCTGCATTTGATGATCTAGATATTCAGTTTTGGGCAATTAGGGATTAACCATGGTAGCAAGTAAAAAAACTGGCCAATTTAGCCAACTGCTATTTGATGACGTAGAGAAAATCAATGCGGATCAAGACTACTGGTTTCAACTTCGTGACAATTTGTCTAATGTCTTTATTGATGCTGCGACCCCGCTATTCGGCTTGTCTATGAGAGTGAGGACGCTCTCCCACTGTGAAACCGTTGGCGAGATTTATCATCAAGCAGTAAATGAAGTGAAAGCGATCGAAATTTCGCTGACTGAACAAGGTATCGATCCTGCTACCTTGATGGCTTACCGCTACGTGCTCTGTGCGTTTTTAGACGAAGCGGTGATGGGAACCGATTGGGGAGCGTCAAGTGAGTGGGCTGAACACTCTATGCTTTCTCGTTTCCACAATGAAACCTGGGGGGGAGAGAAAGTGTTCTCTATCTTAGGACGGCTGGAAACGGATGTTCAAAGATACAGGGAGTTACTGGAATTCATTTATCACTGTTTGATCTTAGGTTTTGAAGGCAAATATCGAGTGATGGATGGGGGGGCGGCTGAAAGAGAAAAGGTCATTGTTCATTTGTATGAACGGCTTAAAGAGGTCAATGGTACCGAGCATGAAGTGCTCACCAACTCATCAAATAAAGCCGTTAAGTCAAAATATAATTTGTCTTATCAGATACCAATCTGGGCTGTACTCGCTGGGTTTACAGCTCTGTGTGGTGGTGCGTTTCTTACGTACAGTTATTTTCTCCACAGCAAATCCAGCGACATATTAATACAACTAAATCAAATACTTTAAATAACTATAAACTAGGCTAGGTTAACACAGTGATCCGTATTGAATTGCCCACACTTATATCTAAATTAAATGATCAAAGTAAGCTTGCGCTTGAACAAGCCGCTTCTCTTTGTATTGAACGTCAACATTCAGAAGTTACTTTGCAGCACTATTTAGAAGTGCTACTTGATAATCCCTTATCGGATATTCGAATGATTCTTAAGTTGGCGGATATTGATTCAGAGGCGTTAAAGCAAGCCATTGCAAAGTCATATCTGTATGAGCAGTCTCTCGATACTTACCCAGCGTTTTCTCCATTGTTGGTAGAGCTACTGCAAGAAGCGTGGTTACTTTCAACCACAGAGTTGGAACAGACAGAACTTAGGTCAGGAGCCCTATTATTGGCGGCTCTCATCAATCCTAATCGTTACTTATCCGAATCTTTAGCGAGGATCTTTTCAGATATTAACCGCGAAGGGTTAAAGAAAAATTTTGCAGCTATTGTGGAAAACTCTTCTGAGACTCAGGTTGCCTCCTCTTCTAATAAGTCTACCGTTGTAGCAAGCCACAAAAATGAATCAGTGCTTGAGAAGTACTGTACCCACGTCTCGGCTCAAGCGCGAGATGGAGCTTTAGATCCTGTACTCTGTCGTGATGAAGAGCTGAACTTAATGATTGACATTCTGTGTCGTCGAAGAAAAAACAATCCGATTGTTGTGGGTGATGCTGGTGTTGGTAAGAGTGCCATGTTTGAAGGGCTTGCTTTACGTGTTGAGTCCGGCGCTGTCCCTACGCAGTTAAAAAACGTTGAGTTGTGGTCTCTTGACTTAGGGTTACTTCAAGCCGGAGCTTCGGTCAAAGGTGAGTTTGAAAAACGTTTAAATAGTGTCATTGAAGCGATCAAACAGTCACCAAAACCAATCATCTTATTTATTGATGAAGCACACACGCTTATCGGCGCTGGTAATCAAGAAGGGGGGAGTGATGCCGCCAACCTGCTTAAACCAGCATTAGCTCGAGGTGAGCTAAGCACAGTTGCTGCGACCACATGGAAAGAATACAAAAAGTATTTTGAAAAAGATCCAGCGCTGGCGCGTCGTTTCCAGTTAGTTAAGCTAAATGAACCCAGTATTGAACAGGCCGTAGATATTCTTCGTGGTCTCTATCCTGTCTACGAAAAAGCGCATCAGGTCATTATTACCGATGACGCTTTAACCGCCGCTGCGGAGCTTTCTGCTCGATACATTCCTGGGAGTCAATTGCCTGATAAAGCTATCGATGTTCTGGATACGGCATGTGCGCGTATCGCAATAAATATCTCAACTCCACCAAAGCGCATTGCATCACTTGAGTCAGCTCATCATCAGAGAAAAGCTGAGATCGAGATGATAGAAAGATCTCAATTTTTAGGGCATGAAGTCGATTTGCAGTGGCTAGAAGAGCTGCTGGAAAAAGAGCGTAAGGATGAAGCTGAAAAGTCTGAACTCACTGAGCGTTGGTTAGAGCAAAAATCCCATATCGAGGAAATCATCCGTTTACGCACTGAGTTGTTGGAAAGCAGAGAGCAGCCAATATCATCCGATACTGATACTGATACTGATACTGATACTGATACTGATACTGATACTGATACTGCAAGCGATGTGATGGAACAACTTCATCGTCATTATCAGGCGTTAGAGGCCATTCCTCACAATGAACGATTAATGTATGCCCAAGTTGACGCTCAACAGATTGCTGAAGTGGTCGCCGACTGGACGGGTGTGCCAGTTGATCAGATGGACAGTGATGAACTGCATAAAATTACTCACCTTAGTTCGATTTTGGGTGAAGAAATCAAAGGGCAAGACAATGCGATTGAACGTATTCACCGCTATCTGTTGACTGCGAGAGCAGACTTACGTCGACCAGGGCGACCTAAAGGGGCCTTTTTACTGGTTGGCCCGAGTGGGGTTGGTAAAACAGAAACCGTCGTGCAGTTAGCGGAGCAGTTATACGGCGGTAAGCAGTTCTTAACTACGATCAATATGTCGGAGTATCAAGAGAAACATACGGTATCTCGCTTAATCGGTTCCCCTCCAGGTTACGTGGGTTATGGTGAAGGTGGTGTTCTAACCGAGGCGATACGTAAAACACCGTATTCGGTGGTGCTACTTGATGAAGTGGAAAAAGCGCATCCAGAGGTGCTCAACATTTTCTATCAAGCGTTCGATAAGGGCGAGTTGGCTGATGGTGAAGGTCGCTTGATTGATTGTAAGAATGTGGTGTTTTTCTTTACATCTAATCTTGGCTACCAAACGATCGTTGATCATGCGGAACAACCCGAACTGCTGGATGAGCCACTATATAAAGAGCTGGCCGCATTTTTCAAACCCGCACTGTTAGCTCGTATGGAAATCATTCCTTACTTCCCATTGAGCCATGAAACACTGGCACTTGTCATCCGCGGTAAGTTAGTGCGTTTAGAGCGACTGTTTATGCAGCGCTATGGAGCTGAAGCCGTCATTGAAGATCGTTTGGTGGAAGAAATCTTAAATCGTTCTACACATTCAGAGAATGGTGCTCGAATGCTAGAAGCGATCATCGAAGGACAGTTATTGCCAACCGTATCATTAGCCTTACTGAACAAGCTTGCTAATCAGGAGCCGATTCAACGTGTATATCTTGATGCTCAAAATGGCGAGTTTGTGGGAGAGGTAAGCTAACGATGAGTATTTGGCTTTCCTATGCTACAGAGCTGATAGGTGTTAAAAGTTCTTCCGCCCTCGCAGACAAGTTTGTCGACAACATCATTGAAGAATTAGGTTTGTTAAATGCGATGTTTCTGATCCCAACATCAGATGGTCGCTTAGTGATCCCTCATGATAATCGCAGCGGATACTCATGGTCTGTTACCGATTTTGATGCTCCGTTTGCTCATGTTATCCAATCTGAAAACAAGATGTGCTTAATGGCTGAAGAGCTTATTTTTTGGCAGTCAAACCGAACCTTTAACCAGCTTGTCGCGGATGTTGGTATGTTTGGTAGTGTTTGGCTTCAGCCGCTAAAAATCGGTGGAGGTCATACTAAACATATATTGCTGTTGGTTGGCGATCATAGTGCTTTAAACAAGGCTTTTAAGCAGTCTGAGTTTTCGAAATTCGTTGATGTGTTTACTAAGCAATGGGAATTGTTGAATTCGATTGAAAGAGAAGAGGAGAGCAGACGACTGCTTAAAGAGTCTTTGTACGATATCGAAAGAGATTCATTGCATCATACTCAAGAGGCGACTTTGGCGAATCAATTAATCGGACGCAGTAGCGTGATGCAGAAATTGAGAAAACAGATAGTCAGTGCGGCCGAATCTCATTTATCCGTCATCGTGCAAGGTGATACAGGTACAGGTAAAGAGTTAGCCGCGCAAGCTATCCATGATTTCTCACCACGTAAACATGAGCCATTCATTGCGATTAACTGTGCGGCCATTCCAGACAACTTACTAGAAAGCGAACTGTTTGGTTACTGCAAAGGGGCTTTTTCTGGTGCTGATAGTGATAAACAAGGACTGATCGCACAAGCCAATGGCGGAACCCTGTTCTTGGATGAAATTGGTGATATGCCATTGGCACTTCAGGCGAAGTTGTTACGCGTACTAGAATCTCGTTCGTTTCGTCCGATCGGTGGTAAAGAAGAGCAGTCTTCAGACTTTCGATTAGTCTCTGCAACGCACGTTAATTTGCTTGAGCAGGTTCGCCTGAAGAACTTCCGTCAGGATTTGTATTACCGCTTGTTTCAATACCCGATCAGTCTGCCTAACTTATCTTCTCGTCGTGAAGATATCGAGCAACTGAGTCAGCATTTTATTGATTTGTATAACAAGGCTCACGGCAAGAATATTCGTGGTATCCACTACAAGGCACTGGATCGTTTAAAACAACATGCCTTCCCGGGAAACATCAGGGAACTCAAACACCTGATTGAATTTGGTTGTGCCCAAACATTGGATGGGAATCAGATCGAAGAAGAGTGTTTGAAGGCTCGAATTGTCACTCGCAGCCTGCAACCGATGAATCGCAATCAGTTTGATGGCTATGAAGACGATGTTCAATCAACAGTCAATGGCTTTCAGCATGACTTATCTACTATTGGTGATCTTAGAGTCGCGCTTAATGATTATGAAAAGAAAATCATTCAACAGCGTCTAGATTTGTACGGTGGTGACCGAGCGAAAGCTGCACAAAGCTTAAGTGTTCCTAAACGAACGCTGGCTTATAAATGCCATAAGCTGGATATCAAATGATGAAATTTAGTCTGCCGAAATTATGTTGCAAGGGGCTAGGTTTGATCGTTCTTGTCTCATTGAACTCGAATGCTGAGGTCAGTCAACAGCAAATCGAGCAAGCTCAGCAATGCACAAATATCATTGGTCGGCTCGATCGTCTCAACTGTTTTGATAACGTTTTTGGTGTGACGCTTAGTGAGGCGTTAACAACTAAGAAGACTCTTCCACTATCCTGGGTTCGTGCGATGAATGCAGCTAAATCAAGCACTTCAAATACCTCTCCTGTTGTGGATGGAGAGGGAGACAACAGTAACGCCTGGATCGCTTTGAAAGCGAATAATGACAAGTCAGATGGACGAGAACAGCCGGTATTACTGATGAGCTGTATCGATAATTTGAGCCGTATTGAGTTGGCGCTACCAACCAGTATCGAAGATGCGAGGGTGAGAGTGTCGATTGCAAATCATCCGCAGCAGATGTGGCGTAGTGATGATAGCGGCGTCTTGCTGTCTTCTGCTAGGGGGATTCCCGCGATTGATTTAATGAAGAGTATGTCACGGCAACCTTTTGTTGTGATTCGCTCTAACTCTACAGCGATAGATGGGCTGTTGTTTCACACTGACTCTTTGAACGAGCACCTTCATTTATTACGTGATCGGTGTGGGTGGTGATGTATGGAAAATGAAAGATTAGATTATCGCCACAAAATTAAAGTGGCAATATCACAAGATTCACCTTGCGGCGAATTGCTCAGTGACGATCCAGTCTTCGATTTTGTTGAGCAACAAATGATGAAAGTTGGCTCGCTTGCGCATGGGGAAGTGAAATGGCGTGAAGTCGAAACGAGTACTCTGCAACTCTTGAGCACTAAATCCAAAGATATCCGATTATTGGTTTTCTTGATGCAGTGTTTTCATTCTCAGGTGTCAACAGAACGTCTAACACTCTCATTTCTAGTGATGGCGGATTTTATCGAGCTCTATTGGGACAATAGCTTTCCTATTCCAGGAAACAAAGGGAAAGTTAGCCGTAAGAAGTTCTTAAGTTTAATGT
This sequence comes from Vibrio sp., assembly GCA_048259585.1. GTDB lineage: Bacteria > Pseudomonadota > Gammaproteobacteria > Enterobacterales > Vibrionaceae > Vibrio. Next base: position 538,452 of record JBLXHN010000002.1, read on the forward strand.
TGCAGCGACTTTCACTCGCGGTAGATAAGCTGGACTTTTCATTGATTCATGCCGATCTCGGTCATGAGTTGAGGGAAGCGACGGATCATTGGCATCAAGTGACACGGGTACTCGATATTTGTATTGATGAGGTGGATAGCCTTCATCAACTGGTTGAAAACCGACTGAAAGTGTCTGAACAACCTAAGCCGGTTCAAACGGCTGAAGTGGTGAGCAACCAAAGTCATAAAGTGTCTTCTTTCACTGAAGGTCGCTCAACCTCAGACAATCAGGTTTCAAAAAAAACACTGCTCGATATCGCTGGACGTATATTCGAACAAGATTCAGGGGATGCTCTTTCTATTCGATTGCGGCGTTTTGCTATCTGGGGGGCGATCTCTTCACCACCAGAACATCAGGCCAATGGTGAAACTATGTTGCGTGGTATGAATCAGGAGCGCTTGAAAGAGTATCGCGATCAACTCAACCAACCAACTTTGCAACTTTGGCAACAAATTGAACAGAGCTTAACTCTTGCTCCATTTTGGTTTGATGGCCAGTTGATGAGTTATGTCGTTGCTGAACGAATGGAAAAACCGGAATGGTGCTCAGTGATTGCCGCAGAGACAGCGAATTTCTTAAGCAGAATCCCTTTACTGAATGAACTCAAGTTTAAAGGCGGTGAGCCATTTGTCAGTGATGAAGTCAGGCAGTGGTTAGAGAAGTGCACTGAGTCTGCTGATACTCAGCATGGCGAATGGCAGAGGATACAGAACGAGGCCATCACAACGGTTGAGGAAAAAGGTATTGCTTATGCTTTGTCGATGCTCAATGACGGTTTAGCTTCAGCACAAGAGCCGCGAGAACAGTTTTATTGGCGTCTGATTTCAGCAGATATTATGAACGACAATCATCTCACCGCACTAGCACAAGAACAATATCGATTGCTTTATCAACAAGCATCCAATATGCAGGTTTCGGATTGGGAACCGCATTTAATTCATCGATTACAAACAACACAACGTCAGAGCAAATAAAGGACGCGATCCATGTGGAATTTTATCATAGGGCTATTAAGGAAACTGAGGCCAGGGGTTTTAACTGCGCTTCCTATTTTACTTTTTGGTTGCTTTATTTTATTGAATGTCGCTATTTGGTGGGCAGGTCCAAAGTTGGAACTGTTTGATATCAAACCGTTAGCACCAGTATATTCTCGTATCTTAGCGAGCGGATTGTTGACGTTGGGTTCACTAGCCGTGTGGCTAGTTTGGCAATGGAAAAAAATCCGACGTTTTCAAGTTGAGCAGAAAAATGAAGAGCAAATTCGTTTAGATCCCATTCTGGTTTATGAGAAGCGTCAGGAAACTGAACTTAACCAAGTGATGGATAACCTGAAGCAGAATTTGAACAGCAAAAATTACCTCTATTCGCTACCTTGGTATTTGGTGCTGGGGTTAGAAAATGCGGGTAAGACAAGTCTTATTAATCGTTCGGGGCAAAATTTTAGTTTTTCTTCAGCGTTGAGAGCTTCAGGACAGAAGAGTGAAAACCCCTTTTCTTTTGATTGGTGGATCGGTGACGATTCAGTATTGATTGACCCTGATGGCGAGTTGTTATCGCAGGGGGCTTTAGATCAAGAGAGTGACAGTCAATTAGAGCGTCGATTGTGGCTACATTTTGTTAATTGGCTGGAAAAAACAAGGAATCGTCGACCATTAAACGGTATCGTGTTAGCGGTGGATATTTCCCAGTTAGCAATCGGAACTTCTACTGAACGTTTAGCTTATGCGGACTTAATACGCGCTCGACTGCGCGAGTTAATGGAGTCGCTATCGACTCGTTTACCGGTTTACATCACACTGACTAAGTTAGATTTACTTTACGGCTTTGAGGCGTTCTTTAAGAATTATACCAAGAGCCAACGTGATGAAGTATTAGGCTTTACCTTTACGCTTGATTCTGTCGACAACGTAGATAAGTGGCTCGATGAGTTTGTTACAGAATATTCACTGTTTGTGGAACGCATTAACGCTAATATGCCTCATATAGTCAGTGAGCCAATGTCGCTTGAAGATCGCAAAGCTATTTATAGCTTTGTGCGCCAACTTTCAGGTCTAAAAGATATTTTGTCTCAGTTCTTGCAGCGATCGCTGAAGAGTGACCAGTTTTCTACTGCTCCACTCGTTCGTGGTGTCTATCTGACTTCGGTCTATCAACAGGGGGTTCCTACTAACGCCTTTGATGATGCAGCATCACGCCGATATGGTTTGTCTCATAAAGTGAATTCTGCGCAAAAAGCAAGTAACTCGACGGCTTATTTCACTCAGAATTTGTTTACTAAGTTCATTTATCCTGAAGCTGGCTTAGCCTCAGACAACCGCAGAGTTGCAAAAGCGAATAAACGTTTAATGGGGCTGACGGTGTTTACTGGTTGTTTAGCGAGTGCCTTACTCATCGGTTCTTGGCACCATTATTATCAGCTCAATGTAAAACATACTGACGCTGTGTTAAGCAAAGTGAATCGTTTTAAAGAGCAGTACCCTACTAATAAAGAACTCACTTCTCAGAAAGAAATGTTGATGTCGCTTAATCGAATTCGAGAAGCAACGCTGGAGTTCGGGTTCTTCCGTGATAAGCCGCAATACGTGTCTGATATGGGACTTTACCAAGGGCACACGATTGGGCCTAAAGTTGAAGAAACGTATCTAAGCCTTTTGAAATATCGCTTCTTACCTAAATTAATGGCCGACTTAATCGTCGATTTGCAACAAGCCGAAACGGAAGATGCAAAACTCGCGGTTCTTCGCGTGTACCGGATGATGGTTGATAAAAGCGGTCGTATGAACCGATATGTCATGGACTACTTTTCAAATCGTTGGCAGAGAGAGTTCACTGGTAATCGCCAAGTGCAGGAAGAGCTGTTGGTGCACTTAGATTATGCAATGTTGCACACTGACTTAACCGGGGAGCGTTTAAGCAACCAGCCTCAGGCAGATAAAGTTTTACATCCGTACGATAATGTTATCGCCAAAGCGCAATCAGAACTTGGCAATATGCCTAATGATCAACGTGTATATCGAAATCTTAAGCTTCAGGCTCAATCAGTACTTGGCCCTTCGGTGAACTTAAGGAACTTGATTGGTCCAGTGTTTGACGTTGTTTTTGTGCAAAAGTCGTTGGATAGCAATGGAATCTATATTCCTCAGTTCCTCACAAAACAAGGCTTTGAAGATTATTTTCTTCCTCAGTCAGAATCGGTTTCTAAACTTGCGTTGATTGACAGTTGGGTTCTCGGCCAAGTCAAGTCAGCGAACTTTAGTGAAGCCGATAAACGAGAACTGAAAGATAAGATCAGACAGCTGTACGTTGCTGATTATGTTAATACTTGGCAGACAGCGTTGAACGATGTGGATATTAAATACTTGAGCGATATCGATGATGCGGTAACGGTGTTGAATGCCTTAACTGGAAATATGGATCCTATCGCTCGTTTATTGCACATGGTGAATGATCATACTCAGTTGATTGAAGGATTGAATGTCTCTGAAGATGCGAATGAGGAATTGGTTAAGACACCTAAGTTTAAGGTTGCTTCTATGATTGAAGTCCCATTCTTTGAGCTGAGTAGTATCATTGAACCGGTTGGGAACAAGCCTGCCTACTTAAGTGAAGTACTGACTTCGGTTGAAGAGCTGAGAGATGTATTGAAATCGATTCAGGGCGCGCCTGATTCAGGAATGGCTGCATTGGATGTGACTAAGTCACGTATGAAGCTGTTAGATTCAGACCCAATCTTTACCCTGAAACGTATTTCTTCGGGACTTCCAAGCCCATTGGATTCTATGTTCAATAAGCTTGCTGATGAAAGTTGGTATGTTGTTAAACAAGCAGCAATTCACCATCTTGATGTTAGATGGAATGAAGATGTATACAAAGTATTCCAAGAGAAGTTAGCAAACCGCTACCCATTCAGTGACCACTCTAGCAAAGACGTCTCACTGAATGACTTCGAAGCTTTCTTCGGCCCTAATGGCAGTTTAAATAGCTTCTATAACAACCAGCTTAAGCTGTTTGTTGAAGAAAACATTCAGATTGGTATTGATGACCAAACGTCTGCATTGGTAAGTCCTAAAGTTCTTGCTCAGTTTGATCAAGCGCAGAAGATTCGTTCGGCCTTCTTCAACCGTAAAGGGATCTTAGATGTGAATTTCTCAGTCGAACCTTTAAGGTTGAGTAGCAATAAACGACGTAGTGTTCTAAACGTTGATGGTCAATATTTGTCATATAGTCATGGCTCTAGAGAGCGGGTCGAATTTATCTGGCCTAATACTCTGAGAGATACGGCAATATCTAAAGTGACTTTAGTTCCGATTAAGCAGAATATTTCCCCGCGTAGTATTAACATTCAGGGGCCATGGGCGTTCTTCCGTTTGCTCGATTCTAGTGATGTGATTGCAGCCAGCCCAACTTCTGTCGACTACAAGTTTTCTGTCGATGATGGCGATATGATCTATCGTATTCACTCTGAATCGGACGCGAATCCTTTTACAGACCGCTTGTTTAAATCATTTAAATTGTCGAGAAGTTTGTATTAAATCAGTGCAATGATAGTAAAACAGGAGTGAACGTGTTCGCTCCTGTTTTCACCACTAAATGAATATCTGTTATAGGCGAGGCGGATTATATTAGTCAATCGCCTATCAATTCTGCCTTTGACGATGGTTCAATGAATTCAATCTTGTATTTTTAATTGGATAAAAAATCACCAAAAAAGTGCGCTGTGTCACATTTATTGTGCGGTGATGTGAGCCTTTTTTAGTGTAATTTATTTAATATCAATAAGTTATGTTTTGGCATCCCTTATGCAGCTTCTGTTGTGGTCAGTTATTCAGGAGTTCAAAATTATGGAAGCGTTCAGTAATAATCTATTTCTTGGTTTATTGGGTGATGTTTCGGCTGTGATAAGTAAAAGCTCTAGCCGCAGCTTGCTAAAACATAGAGCCTCGATAAAAAGTTTGATCGACATGATTGAAATGGTTCGTCAGCATCGTTCTTTAACACATCAGTATCTATTCCACAAAAAAGATGTAATGAATGAGATTGAATTGCTTGACCTATCTATCGTTAGAGCTGCGAAAGAGCTTGGCCGCGATCGATATGTTGGTAATTCTGTAGAAAGAATTTCGTTGCGTAATAAGCTGTTTCAGCTCACGAGTGACTGTAAAAGTCGCTCGGTTTCAACCAACTTAGTTGAGCACGGTAAAATGATCCGCCAGCTTATCTTTCAGATAGACAACCAAGTAGTTCATTTTTTAGATAAAGCGAATAAATTGGAGTTAACAGGTGGTTACAACGATCAGTGGCAGGCTGTTATGTCAGGTATCGAAGCTTTAACCCAATATCGTTTATGTATCATGTCGATGAATCTCGGGTTGAAGCCAGAGTTGTTGGCTAAACAGGCTAGCTTGCTACATCTAAAATTGGAAAAAATAGATGTTGTGTTTGACGAGTATCACTCTGACCTTAATGATTGTATCGATGAATTAAGTCGATACTTGACGGTTAAGATGCCAACAGAAGAGTATCAGCAGACACTGTTTTCGCTATGTTCGAAAATTTCTCCCACATTGATAGACATTTACCAGACGGTTGTCCAACGGACGCTTTCAAAAGCCACGAATGGTGGATATGTCGCTTAATGGAAAAGGTATAAATGTAAAGGAGAGCCATTGGCTCTCCTTTATCTTGTTAATTAAGAGATTAATTACTTACCTTTCTTTTTAGGTTGCCAGTACAAGATAGTCATTGAGGTAGGAAGCTGTAGTAGCTCTCCTTCAGCGTGCCCTGGTAGAGTATGACGTTGATTCGTATCACATATTATTTTCCAGTCTTGCTTTCGGTCATTTGGCAGCTTAAAGCGTGCTGGTGCATTGGTTTGGTTAATGAGATACAACAGCTCTTGTTCATCTTTTCCTATACCCATATGTAGGGCAACACAGTTTACTCGGTTCCAATCATCATGTTCCATGAGCGAGCCATCCACCCTGCGCCAGAATATACGGTTGAAATTACGTTCGTCACCGCTAAATGCTCGAATAAATGGCACCATATAAGTTTGGCGAGCGGCGACCATATCTGCTAACCATTCAGCAAAAAAAGCTTTTCTTTCTGAACTATTCCAATTAATCCAACTGATTTCATTGTCTTGGCAGTAGGCATTGTTGTTGCCTTTTTGGGTGTGTGAAAGCAAATCAGCTGTGAGTAGATGAGGTATACCGAATGAGAACAGCAGAGTTGCCATGAAGTTGCGTTTCTGACGTTCGCGAGTGGCGATAATGACTAGGTTTTCTGTTTCCCCCTCTTGACCGTAATTGTCAGAGCGGTTGTCACCATGGCCGTCACGATTTTGTTCACCGTTGGCTTCATTGTGTTTATGCTTGTACGAGACTAAGTCCTGTAATGTGTAGCCATCATGGTAGGTGATGTAGTTGACGGTGAGTTTATAGGGCCAGTTTGCGGCACTATAAAGGTCTCGAGAACCCATGATACGCGTTGCAAACTCTTTTAAGTAACCTTGATCGCCGCGCCAGAAGCTACGACTGATATCCCTTAATTTGTCATTAGTTTCGTTCCAACCAAATGGGAAGTTTCCGACTTGATACCCATTAGGACCAATATCCCAAGGCTCGGCAATCAACTTAACTTCTCGTAGGACGGGGTCTTGCGCTACTGCTTTAAAAAAAGCGGCATCACGATTAAAGTCATCACCGTTACGCCCTAATGTGGCTGCTAAGTCAAAACGAAAGCCATCGATATGGAATTCTTCTACCCAATACCTTAGCGTATCCATCACTAAATTTAACGAAGGCTGATAAGAGAGATCAACGGTGTTCCCACAGCCTGTGAAATTTGCATAGTGGCAACCATGACGAAGGTAGTACCGAGGATCTAACGCTTTTAAGTTAAATATTGGGCCATCTTTCCCACCTTCAGCGGTATGGTTGTATACCACATCTAAAATCACCTCAATGCCGTTTTTATGTAGCTCGCGCACAACGGTTTTCAGCTCAGTAACGGCGTCTTTTAAGGCATAGCGCGGATCAGGAGCCATGAAAACGTAAGGGTTGTAACCCCAGTAGTTCACTTTTTCCATATCCAATAAATGGGGTTCATGCATGCAGGCGGCAATAGGCAATAGCTGTAAGGTGTTGATGTGTTGTTGGCGATAAAACTTGAGCATAGGTTTGCTGATCAAGCCAAGGTAAGTACCACGGATTTCTTTATCAACATCGGAGTTCAGTTTTGTTATGCCTTTGACATGTGTTTCAAACAATACCATCTCATCTCTGGGACGTTTTAGTTGCTTGGAATCTTGCCAATCAAAGTCGTTGTCGACAACGACACATTTTGCCAATTGAAAGCTGTCTGATGCAGAAAATGGAGGCTGATAAGTTAGCGTTTTGTCTAAGGCTTTGGTGTAGGGGTCTGAGATATATTGCAGTTGCTCATTTTGTTGAGAGATATAGCCGTATCTCTGACCTGACTTTATTCCTTCAACATAAGTGTGCTTGATACCGGCATATTCACCTTCAAGAGGGTGGGTTTCATAGCTACCGTCTGAGTTGAAAAAAGCGAGCACCAAATCATCATTCTCTGGCGCATAGATAGAAAAGTTGCATCCATTTGGATCAAGTGTTGCACCTAAAGGGTACGGACGAGAAGCTGTTGTAATCATCGTATTTTTCGTTCTTATTGTCAGTTTTAGTTTTACCCACTCTTTTAGTTAAAGACTTAGCTGGTATTAGGTCAAGCATCGTACGATAAAATATATTTGTAATTTTATTACAATTATATGACTGCTTTTCCACCAAATAGTGATCTGATGCATTTTGTATTCCAATAGTTTGGAAGTTTTAGATCACTACTCCCCCTAAAATGCGTGATCAGCGTTTTAAAAACACCATACCTTAATTTTTCTCATCCCCAATCATCCCCCCTAAATAAAGTTAGGGTGGAGGAAGTCACCCTTAAGCAACTTCTTTAATCTAACTGGTGTTGAAACAACTGGGGACTTAGTGTCCCGTCTTACCTCTTTTTATTATGGCCTAGTTCTGCCTTTCCAGGCTCTAAATAGAAAGAGAATTAAGGAAATTAAAATAAAATCCTATTTGGAGTTAATAATGAAAAAAGTTAGTGTAATTGCTGCCGCAGTGGCTGCTACAGTAGCAGCGGGTTCTGCTCTCGCTGAAGATAAAGTAAATCAAGGTTGGCAGGTAAATGGTTACGGTCACCTGCTATACAATGTTGGCCAATCTTTAGATACAGATGAAACTTGGCATCACCGCCGCGATTACCGTGCAGCTGGCGCAGCTTTTTCAGGCAACCCTAACCAAGTAGAATTCACCGTAACACGAGGTGACAATTATGACAGCGGTGCATGGTCTAAATACGTATTAAAAACAGAATATGGTAATAATGAAGGCGGTAATGGTCGTGGTTTCTATACTTCGTCTTCAGGCAACGAAGGTCATCTAGAAACAGGGCAGCTTGAGTTTAAAGAAGCTTATGTCGAACTTGGTGATCTTTCTTATTTCACTGACGGTCTGAGTATTTGGGCTGGTAAACGTTACCTAAATCGTCAGTCGGGAATCATCACCAAAGAGTTTTGGAAACAGTCTTCTGGTGTTGGTGGTGGTATCCAATACAACGATATGGGTGTTGCTGTCGTTTCTGCTGACCCTGGCGAAGGTTCATGTGTAACAGCGAATGGAGCTGGAGAGGACTATGCGACTAGCTGTAAGAACACTAAGCTAGATAGCAACAATAGCAGTACAACAATGACGTCAGTTGACTTTTACTACTATGGTACTGAAGCTCTAGGTGGACGTTTTGATTTCGACGTTAAACTTATGTCTCGTACCAATGTGGATGAAGCAAGTTCAGCTAAAGATGGTCTAGGTTTGGCGATTACTTACTCTCGCGATTTCTATGGCTTTGATGGATGGTCATTAACGGGTATTACTTACGGTAAAGGTATTGCTGGTACTAAAGGTGTTAACTTTGGTCAGTGGAATGGTGACTGGGACAAAGATGACGAATCGATCTTCGTTACTTCTTACGGTGTTGCGAATGTGACGGAAAATCTACAGTTAGGTACAGAAATAACTTACTGGGATCTATCGAATGATACGAAAGGTAACGTTTGGGGATCAGAAGGTGGTGTATCTCGTCTATTCGTAGGCTTAACACCTTCATACAAAGTGAATGACAACTTCCGTATGGAAGCGGTACTAACTTATGCTCAAGAAAGCCTAGGTAACGCTTCTGACTGGGGACGTCAATCTGCAGATACAGACTTCTATGCAGCAACATTAGCTCCTGTGTTCACAGTTAATGCTGATTACTGGGGCCGTCCGCAAATTAAACCTTACGTAACTTATATGACATCAAGCGAAGATTCATACAAGTGGAGCAAAGGTGCATCAGATAGTGATGAAACACGTTTCGGTATTGAAGCTGAAATTTGGTTCTAATTTTCTAGATAAGCAACAATTGAAGGCAGTCTATTGACTGCCTTTTGTCGTCACTATTGAGGACTTATTAATGAAAAAATTTTGGTTTTCTTTACTCGGAGTTGTTGGCTTGATTGGCTGTTCTTCGACCAGTCCGGTGCAAAACAGCGTAGATACCACATTGAATCAAGCTGAGTTGTGTTGTGAATCTTTGGTTGCAGCACCTTGGGTACCATTGGAGTTAAATGATAGCTTGGAGTTTGCTATTAACCAGAGTTCTCCTGTTTGGAGGTTTGAATCAAACAAAAGTTATTTTTCAGGCCTTAAGTTTAATGAGCGTTCTGGTATGGTTGATATCACGATTCGTAGTGTTATGGCTCAAGGTCGAGTGTTAAAACCTACTATCGCTTTGCTGGATTCAAGTTACGCTGTTGTTGATACGATAGCTTCGAATGAATTTGAAGTTAAATTTTCAGATGCCTTTGCAAAGAATCGTTATGAAAAGCAATTGACGGTAGACGCTAAGAAAACACCTTATTTTATTGTTTATGCTGACACCACCAATTTAGGAGCAAAAGTCGTAGTACCACACCCAGCTAAGCTAAGGGCGGAGAAAACTGGCGATCCTTTGCCTATTGTTACCGATCCTAGTTACTATGTCTCAACCAATGGTTTTATTGATATTGAAGTCGAGACCACTTCAGTTTCTGGAGGTATTAGTAAAGGTACAAAATACGCAGAAAGGTCAATACAAGAAAAATTACAGATACAGCCAGAAACTCAATCTTATTACCATGCTTCTATAGAAAAAGCAGTAAAGGCGGGTGATATTCCTAAGGCATTAAGTTTGCTTGATGAAGCGAAGGCACTCGGTGTTGAAGGCGCTCAAGAAGTGTTTGTTAAAGCCGTCAACGCGAAATAGTTCCCCACTAAACTCTGCTTCATTCCAACATCAATCATGGAACGCCTGAGCTCCATGATTGATTTCAATCTTTCATTGCGTTTCTACTTTTACATGAGTGTGATTCCCGTTCAAAAACCATGTAATATAAATTCTCACTTCACTCTTTGGGTCGCTATAAGAACTTATTTTAGGCAGTCGTCGGGTAATAATACGGTACACTGTTAGTCACTTATTTAGATGACCTGTATTTGGTCGTTAACAGTTTTCATTACTAACGTGATAATTTACTTTAAATAGTTGTGATTCTGCCGAAATAAGGTGTATAGGATCTAATAGGATATTTAAGAACGAGATCGCATGAATATTATCGGTATGGCCATTGGCGTATTAGGTCTATCCTTCATTCTCATTTTTATCTGGATGATTTCGTTATCAGTCCGGAAAAAACGGTTGGAATTAGAGAAAAAAGAACGTGAAGAAGCCTATCGTAGGGCGTTAGAGCGTTCGCGTGAAGAAGAGCGCAGAGAACGTTTGTTTCAAGCGGAGTCTGGTCATGTACCAACGATTCTTTATTTGGCCAAAGAGGCGGAGAAGAAAAAACTGCGTGAAGCACTGTTTTGGTATGAGAAAGCGGCTTCTCTTGACAACATAACGGGTATGCATGGTGTGGTACGGATTTGTAACCGTATGCGTGACGATATGGTGCTAAGAGCAAAGAGTCGGTTTTGGGAACTCTTTATTAAAGCTTTAGAAGGCGACTTATCTGCAAAGTTTGAAACAGGTAAAGCTCTTGTCTATGGTCATAGCACTGAAGTGAATGTTGCCAAAGGCATCAACCTCATTCAAGAAGCGGCTGAAAACGATCATATTGATTCGATTATCTTTATGGGGTCTTGGTGCGTATCTCACGACAATTTGTCTCCGTCCCCGGGAGATTCAACTTACTGGTATTCCAAGGCTGCTAAACTTAATAGCTTGAAAGGGATGATGCTCTTGGGGCTTAACTATTTGAAGGGAGTCGGTGTTCCTGCAAACTTTGAAAAGGGATGTTACTGGTTAGAGCGAGCGGCGGAAAAAGGACATCCAGAATCGATGTATCGCGCTGCAGAAGTGTGGATCGATAGGGGCGAAAATGGTAATTCGGTCGCTTATATTTGGCTCTATTTATCAGCCTACTTTGGCTACGAAGAAGCAAGAATTTTACGTGATAAGGTGGGCAGCAAAATGGGGGTGAATTCTGTTGTTGGCTTACAGGCTCTTGCTCGTCCACTTCAAAAGAAAATCGCGAGTGGTAAAGTGAACAAGCACTCTATCATTCGGGCTTTAAACAAACTGTATAAGCGTCGGATCCCAGTTCCTAACAAAGGCGAAGCATTGGATGACAGTGAAATTGCGACCAATGCACCTGACGCTTTAGCATCAGAGTTAGAGATGGATGATCAAATTGCTCAACTTGAAAGTGAAATAGCAAGCGGTGAACAACCTAGTTCTGCAAACAAGCCACTAACAGATCCCGCGTTGGATTTTACGAATACAACGATGGATAAGCATTAACTTTTAGGTCGTTATTAATAAAAATCCCCTGAGGCATAAGCGGCTCAGGGGATTTTTTATTTAGCTAGATTCTAGTTTAGAAACCTTTGATGTTCTCAGCTTCTAATTCTGTAAAGTAACGAACGGTTTTTACTTTTAGCTCTTGTGTCGCTGGATCATCACACACAAGCACTGACTTAGGGTGTAGTTGAAGTGCTGAAACTGTCCATAGGTGGTTTACACTTCCTTCTACAGCTGCTTCAACCGCTTGCGCTTTATTATGACCTGTAGCAAGGATTAGAAGTTCTTCAGCGTCTAGTAGTGTGCCTACACCGATAGTGAGTGCATACTTAGGAACTTGGTTAATGTCTCCATCAAAGAAGCGAGAGTTCGCAATACGAGTATCTTCAGTTAGAGTTTTGATACGTGTGCGAGATGATAGAGAAGATGCTGGCTCGTTAAATGCGATGTGACCGTCATTGCCTACACCACCCATGAACAAATTGATTTTGCCAAAAGACTTAATCTTATCTTCGTAACGCTTACACTCTGCATCGTGGTCATCAGTGGTACCGTTCAACAAGTTGATGTTCTGATCTTGAATATCAATGTGGTTGAAGAAGTTCGTGTACATGAAAGTACGGTATGACTCAGGGTGATCCGCAGGTAGGCCAACATATTCATCCATGTTGAATGTCACTACGTGTTTGAAGCTTACTTCACCTGCTTGATAAAGCGCGATAAGTGCTTTGTAGGTTTCGAGTGGAGTACTGCCGGTAGGTAGTCCCAAAACGAATGGGCGTTCTGCAGTCGGTTTAAACGCATTGATGCGTTTAACAATGTGTGCTGCAGCCCATTTACCGACTTGTGCTTTATTATTCAGTGGGATAAGTCTCATGTTTCGCCCTTAAAGTTAGAATTTTATGTTTCTTTCCCTTTGGCACCGAAGTTGATGATTCAAGCAACAAAAACTATGTGTACCACAGGATGTTTTATTAATTTGCATTATAAAATAAGTTTTGTGTTACTGCCATTGTTTTGTATCAATGTTTGAGTAACTACGAATAAGAGTAGTTGAAAAGTCGGTATTAGAGAGATTTTCCAGATTAAAAAATATTTCTTACGATTTCTGCTCTATTGATAGGTGAGCTAGATGACAAATTTCTCACGTAAAATTAAGTAAAATTATGATTGGAAACACAGAGCGAATTGGCGATGTTGAACTTCGTTAACCATACTGAAGATAACTCAAGGGGACATTGGTATCAGCATGCTGCCCTAAGTAAGGTTAAGGAGTAAGAAAATGAAAAATGAACTTGATCCGACCAAAATCTTACATGCTTATGAAGCAATAATGGAAAATGGCACGCCAACTGAGCATGGCAAAATTTATGAGGGGGTAGAAGCATTCTCAGATTATGATGGTTATAGCGTGTATTTAAGAGGTAATGGCGTGGAGCTTAAAGTGGGATTTCACAATACATACCACCTTGAATATGATCAGGAGCACTTGAAAGAGAGCTTTCTCAAGAAAGTTGCAACGCTATCTAAGTAACTGAAAAAGCCTTATTGGTGAGTGTCATCACACTATCACTACGGTGCTTCATGACACCGTAGTAATCATTGTTTGGTAGCGATGAATTAGCTTTCTTCAGATAGGCTTGGTTCGTCGTCAGTGTCACTATAGTCGTCTGACACATCAAGCTTGTTACGGCCGTTTAGCGTGTGGAAACGTTTGCGACCACGCGCTAGGCGAACGTATTTCAACCACGCTTTTTCAATTTTGCTTGCTGCTAATTCTGGGTTCTCCAGTACTTTTAAGAACTGATGTTCTTCAGCGTTTTCCGGTTGAAGCGTTCCAGCTTCAAGCCCAGACAAAGTTTCGCCGTAAAGCGTTAAGATATCTTCTTCTGTAAGGGTAAAATCACCGGATTTTGCGAATCCACGTGGAAATTTCTTAGTATCGTAAAAACGTTTTTTTCCTAGACGAAATGCAGTCTCAAACATATCAACCTCGTGTAAATATGAGCGGCTACTATGTAGCTTTGGTTTAACGCGAAAGGTAGGCGCAAATAATAGAAAAGAAAAACAAAAATTTTTTATCGTCATAATTGTTCTTACTTGTTAATCTTCGGGTGTATACCTAAGTGACCTCAAGATGCAGAATAAGGGCGAGTTTTATTCGCTCTTATTCTGCGTTACTGATTTTCAACGTAGAATTGCTATGTCTTCAAATCAGTGCCTTGCCTAAGAACGAATAAATTCTCGCTGAATCAGCATCTTGAGGTTACTTAGGTATAAATTCAGAGGATTCTTTATGGACGTAAAAGTCTTTCGTACTTTTCTTGAGGTTGCTCAAGTGCGGCACTTTGGGCGTGCTGCTGAAAATCTGTATTTGACTCAAGCGGCAGTCAGTGCTCGTATTAAGCAATTAGAAAGCTATTTTGATACTCAGCTTTTTACCCGTGATCGCAACAATATCAAATTGACATCTGCGGGAGAAAGATTGGTCAGTTATGCCGAAGTGATGGTGACGACACTGCAGCAAGCCAAATTCGAACTGTCTCTTGAAAATGGTCAAGCGTTACAGCTCACTCTTGGTGGTACTCCGAATATATGGGATGCGTACTTGCAAAACTGTTTGAGTATTGTCACTGATTCATTTGGTGGTTATGCATTTATGGCGGAAGTAATGGGAAGAGAGCAGTTGAGTCGACAACTGCTAGAACGCACTCTTGATATGGCTTTTGCGTTTGACCCTATTAAAGCGGAAGAGCTGAACTGCAAGAAAGTCGCAGACTTAGTGTTGGTGCTGGTATCGACTCAACAAGACTCGTTAGATACGGTATTTCATAACCGATACGTCTACGTTGACTGGGGATCTCGGTTTGCCGCAGAGCATGCTGATCGACACCCGAAAGCCCCTGCGCCATTTCTGCGCACCTCAACAGCGCGTATCGCTCTTGATTTTATCTTAGAAAAAGGTGGCAGTGCTTATTTACCAGCATCGGTTGTGGAGCCATTTATCGCTTCTAAAGAGCTGTTTATGATCCCTGATGTGGAAGAATGGCATCGACCTGTGTATTTAAGCTATCGTAAAAACAGTTCAACAATAGAAGCGATTGCTCAAGTTGAAGAGTTGGTTAAGAACATTGATCCGTTAACCGCATATAGCCTCCAGCGAGCAGGTGAAGCCAGTCTTTAACTTGTGAGAGAAGAATAGATAAAAAGCGAGCTTATGCTCGCCTTTACTTATCTTTCGTCTATTTTATTTAAACGATTTGCTTAAGATCTCGTCAATACTTAGCTTGCCTGCGCCTGATATTGCAAGTGAAACTGTGGCCGCCAGCAGCGCCAAACCAAACTCGTAGCCATTGTTTGATAGGAACAAGCCGTTACCAATATGCACGCTAAGAATCGCGACCACCATTGTGAAAGCAGTGACAACCGCTGCTGGACGAGTCAGCAAACCAATCAGAAGTAGTAACCCACCGAAAAATTCACCACTACCAGCCAAGAAAGCCATTAATACACCGGGTTCAATACCAATAGATGCCATCCACTGACCTGTACCTTGGAGACCGTAGCCACCAAACCAACCAAATAGTTTTTGCGAGCCGTGCGCCATAAAGATGATGCTGATAGGAAGACGCAGAGCGAGTGGGGCGTAACCTGCCGATGAAGCAAGAACCTTTTTAAGTACAGACATATTCAATTCCTCAATGTTCAAAACTTTGGAATAAGTTTTTAGGTGATTCGTTATTAGTTGTAGGGAGTTTAGAGGAGCAAGTTACAACATGTAATCGGGTATGATTGATATTCATGTTTGAAAAAATCGAACAATCTTGGCAAGGTAAATACAAAGTTGAAGTCGTGTTGTTATGATTGAGTTCCGAAAATGACTAGTGTTGCTGGCTATCCAACGTACACTATATCTATAGCGTTCGATAAACGATAAACAAGAAGGTGGCACAGTGACACTCGATAGCAATGGTTTACTCTCAGTTGAACAGTGTCAACAGGCGCGATTAAGTAGAGATGCCCGTTTTGACGGCCAGTTTTATATTGCGGTCAAAACCACAGGGATATTTTGTCGTCCGATTTGTCCTGCCAACTTACCCAAAGAAGAAAATGTAGAGTATTTCGTTAACCAAGCTCAAGCGCTGCTGGCTGGGTATCGCCCTTGTTTACGATGTCGCCCGGATAGCGCTCCAAGTTCATGGGCATGGAAAGGTGTAGAGACGACATTTCTTAGAGCTTTAAAAATGATTGATGAAGGCGAACTGCAAGGAAGTCGGCTTACCGAGCTGTCTGAACGGTTGGGAATCAGTGATCGCTATTTACGTCAGTTATTCCAAGATTATTTAGGTATGTCACCTAAGCAATATGCCCAGTACCACCAGTTAATGTTTGCTAAGCAGTTGCTACACAACAGTAAAATGTCGATTACCGATATTGGTTACGCATGTGGTTTTAATAGCACTCGACGCTTTAATGATGCATTTCAAAAGATATTGAAACTTACCCCATCACAAGTGCGTAAACAGCAGGTCTCTGTCGCAGCGAGTAACCATCTCTCGTTGGCATTTCGAGGGCCGTTTGATTGGCAACACATGTTATCTTTTTATCGCCTCAGAGCGATTGAGGGACTCGAAGCTGTCGATGACAATAGCTATTCACGCTATGTATTTCTTAATGGTGGACGAGGCTGGTTTAAAGCAACCATGAATTCAAACTCGCATCTGGATATTGAGTTTAGCCTAGAATCTATGAGCGACTTGCGTCAACTGGTTGTTCAACTTAGACGACTGTTTGATTTGAATGTTGATATCGTGCAGGTGGAACAGCACTTAACTCAGGTGGCCCCAGGGTTGGTTACTTCTCCTGGTATTCGTATTCCGGGCGTTTGGAATGCATGGGAAGCAGGAGTAAGAGCCATTTTGGGTCAGCAGGTTTCGATTAAAGCCGCGATAGGTCAGCTTAACTTGCTGGTATCGACCATTAATCAGGGAAAGAGCGACTATTTCCCGACTCCACAGATGGTATTTGATACCGATCTCTCTTTTTTACGTATGCCACAAAGTCGAAAAGATACCCTCCATCGGTTCGCACAATTTATGGTGCAAAATCCGCAATCGGATGTAGAGCAGTGGCTAACGTTGAAAGGGGTTGGCCCCTGGACGCTAAACTATGCTCGCCTGCGCGGTCTCTCTGATAGTAATTGTTTTCTCGAAACAGATTTAGTGGTTAAGAAAGCGTTGGCAAACTATCCGAACCTAAGCGTGCAAGATGTTGCGCCTTGGGGCAGTTATGCCACTTTTCATTGTTGGAATCAGTAATATGAATCAATTTACTTATTATCAAAGTCCTTATGGGCAAATGACGTTACAAGCCAATGAACACGGGTTACTGGGAGCGTGGTTTGAAATTCAGACCACACAACCACAACAGTTAGGTATTTATAGCGACAATAACCCAATTTTGAGCGAAGCAGTCCGTCAGCTTGAAGAGTACTTTTCAGGCAAACGAACACAGTTTGAATTGCCACTAGCCGCCAAAGGTACGGCTTTCCAACAAGCTGTGTGGCAGGCATTATGTCGAATCCCGTTCGGCGAAACATGGAGCTACCAACAGTTAGCGGACGAAATTGGCAACCCTAAAGCGGTCAGGGCAGTTGGTCTGGCCAATGGCAAAAACCCCATTTCAGTTATTGTGCCCTGCCATCGTGTGATTGGTAAGAATGGTAAACTAACCGGCTACGCTGGTGGTGTTGAAACTAAGCAAAGGTTGCTTGAACTGGAACAAACACTGTAGGTGTAAAAAGAGCTGCTAGAATAAGCAGCTCTTGATCATCGGTTGATGACTTAACTAAAGAAATTGGTCGAATAACTTGCCATTTAGCATCAGGTGCAACGCAATGCTGCTTACATAACCGAGTAGGATTATCGGCGACCATTTTAGGTGACCAAAGAAGGTGTATTTACCGTGAGATGCCCCCATTAACGCCACACCAGCAGCAGAACCCACAGACAGTAAACTACCGCCGACACCCGCGGTCAGGGTCACTAATAGCCAGTTGCCCAGTGACATATATGGCTCCATGGTGAGAACCGCAAACATGACGGGGATATTATCGATAATTGAAGAGAGAACCCCAACCAATATGTTGGCCCATATTGGATTCCACTGGGTATAGATCACTTCTGAAATGAGGGTTAAGTAACCGAGTAAACTCAATCCACCGACACACATTACGATACCATAGAAGAACAGCAAGGTGTCCCATTCGGCATGAGAGACTCGGCGGAATACGTCGAATGGCACCACCGACCCTATCCTTTTCAAAGCGGCTTCGTCATTGTTGGCAATTGCCAGCGCGGTTTTTTTTGCCAGCGAGCCAGCCAGAGTTTTACGAAGAAAATAACCAAAAAATTGTAGGTAAGCTAACCCCATCATCATGCCCATAACGGGTGGAAAATGGAACAGAGCGTGGAAGGCAACTGCGGTAACTATGGTGAGAATGAACAGTAGCACAATGCGGCGAGCACCCCGCTTAAGCTCGACATGTTGATGCACAATATCCGGAGTTTGTTTCGGAATGAAAAATGACATGATGACGGCTGGGACAAGGTAGTTCGCCACCGAAGGGATAAATAAAGTTAGAAATTGGGAAAAACTCACATGACCGGCTTGCCAAACCATTAACGTCGTAATATCACCAAAAGGACTAAACGCTCCGCCGGCGTTGGCGGCAACCACGATATTGATACAAGCAATGTTGATAAAATGGGTGTGTTTACCGCCAACTTTCATCACCACAGCACACATCAGCAAAGCTGTCGTTAAGTTATCGGCAATGGGGGAAATAAAGAAAGCGAGAATACCGGTTATCCAGAATAATGAACGGTAGTTAAAGCCCTTACTTACCATCCAAGCTTGAAGGGCATCAAACAATCTGCGTTCTTCCATCGCACTGATATAAGTCATCGCGACTAACAGAAACAGCAATAGCTCTGCGTATTCTAGTAAGTTGTACTCAAGTGCTTCTCGGGCAATTTCTGTTGCGCCTTGCTGTTGGTAGACGTAGCCAATCATTGCCCAGATCAGGCCTGCAGCGAGTAGCACCGGCTTGGATTTTCTTAATTTTAAATACTCTTCGAGGGTAACCAATACATAAGCGATGAAGAAGATGAGTATAGCGGCATAGCCATAACCTGATTGGGTAAGATTAAAGTGGGTATAAGATCCGTTAGATGCAAAACTGGGCCAAGAAAAAAGAGTGCAACAAAGGATGATAAAAAGCCAAGAGGAGGAGCAACGCTTTCTTTTCATTATGAATCCTTCCATATTTGTAATGTTGTAGCTCATTTTAGGCAGGATTTATTATTCAGAGTGTGAGATGGGTAGGTTCTGGTTGCAGACAAACTTATTTAATAGCGGGAGTGTGAAGGCGGGCAAAAAACGATCACATTCTAATGGGTCGTTAATAAAAATGGCTGCGTACCGATAGTAAGCAGCCATTATTAATCATCGGGTTAAAATTCTTACCACATACCTAGCATTTTCCACCAAGCTCCACCAATGAAGAAGAAGATAGGAATCACGATTAGCGAGAAAACAAAGCCGATCTTCCACCAATTCTTGAGTGAGTGATAACCTGCACCGAACAGAATTGGTGCGGGTCCAGAAGAATAGTGAGTCGTTGCCATGTAAAGGTTACTGAAAATACCGAGTACAATTGCAGCCAACATCGGTGGTGCACCCGCTGAAATTGCAATAGCAAGAAATGCGGAATACATCGCACTAATGTGAGCCATTGCACTCGCCATTAAGTAGTGGCTGTAGTAGTACACAAGCAGCAGGATCGCGATGGTTGTGACCCAACCAAATCCAGAAAGCGAAGTACTTACCCAATCACCAAACCATTGAATAAAACCGAGTTTGTTAAGTTGTGCCGCCATCATGACCAACACAGCAAACCAAGTAATGGTGTGCCAAGCTTCTTTTTCGCCAAGTACTGCATCCCATGTGATGGTACGAGTGATGAGTAAGAAAACCAAACCTAGTAGAGCCGTTACGGTTGAGTGTAGACCGAGTGTCGGACCAAGAACCCAAAGTGTCACCATGCCTACGAAGGTAATACCTACCATCCATTCTGCACGGCTCATTGCGCCCATGTCTGCGAGGTTTTTCTTCGCAATGGCACGCATTTCAGGTGTCTTTTTCAACTCAGGTGGGAACACGTAGTACATCACAAGAGGAATCAGGAATAGACAGATTGCACCAGGTACAATCGCAGCTAATGCCCAGCCACCCCAGGTAATTTCAACGCCTTGCTCTTTCGCAAAGTTGGCTGCAAGTGGGTTACCCGCCATCGATGTTAAGAACATCGCACAAGTAATCGCATTACATTGGAAAATACATTGAACTAAGAAAGCACCAATTTTGTTTTCTGTTCCTTTTTCAGGATCAGAGTCATAGGCGCTGGCTACTGAACGGAAAAGAGGCGAGATGATACCACCGCAACGTGCTGTCGTACTCGGTGTTGCTGGAGCAAAAAGTAAATCGGTCAGAACCAAGCCGTATGCCAAACCAAGTGAGTTATGTCCTAGCTTTGCGATGAACCAGTAACCCACACGACGGCCAAAGCCAGTGCTAATGAAGCCTCGTGAAATGAAGAATGCGGCTGCAATCATCCAAATGGTTGGATGAGCAAAGCCTGTCAGCGCGGTTTTGATCGGTAGGACACCTAAAACCGTACTTGCAGATAGTCCCATTAGCGCCATTGCCCCTAAAGGTAATGGTGCGAGAATTAAACTCAAAACGGTTACCACGAAAATAACCATCATTTGCCATGCGTTTTCGGTTAAACCTTCTGGTATTGGACTGAACCACAAAATGGCGCCAAGCAATACTAAAATGAGTAACCGAGAGTTAGATGAAGAAACCATAAACACCTCCTAGTTTTGAGTGAACATATCGGTTTTAGAGCGAGATTTACTGTGTTAAATCAATTTCTAAGCAGACGTTTTTTGTTTAACTCTCAGGTTGAATAGCAACTCGTTTTTTGCGTGCAACTGAGTTGAAATAAAATGGGTTAAATTCATAAAAATCATAAAATTCAGACGTGAGAATCTGATCCCATCTTCAAGGTGATATTGATGTCATTTAAGCAAAGCGATTTATTCTCAACGTTGTTTTGCGGTGGAGTGACAATATGACAGTACGGTTTATTTCCGATACCTTTACCAAGCATCTGTTTTGGTTGCTGAGTGGTGCTTTGTTGTCTGTGGCCGCAGGGTTATGGATATATAGCGCGTATCAACTTCAAGACGTATTGACCCGACAGATTGCGTTGCGAGCACAAGTTCAATCGCAACAGCTAGCAAAAATGCCAAGTTTGCTAGCGGCGATAGAGAAAAACAGCGCGTCACAGGTGACCAGTTTGATTGATGACTTTGCCAATGTTAGCGATGCGGATTTTATTACAGTCAGCGATAGACAGGGCATTCGCTTAGCTCATCCCGTGAATGAACGTGTTGGTTTACCTGTTATGGGTGGTGATATAGAAGCGGCTTTACAAGATGGTAAGTCTTACCTTTCTTACGCTTCTGGTTCATTAGGCCCATCTGTTCGTTATATATCCGCAATTTTTGATGCCGATGACAACATCATCGGCATGGTGAAAGTCGGCTACCTGTTAGATACGGTAGAAATGTGGAACAGCAAACGCTTAATGGGGCTGGGCGTATTTGGTATTTTTATCATCATAGTTTCAATAAGCCTTGCGATACGTTTTTCTACTTATGTGAAGAAAAATATGCAGGATATGGAACCCTGGCAGCTTAAACAGGCGTTAGTCACTCAGCAAGGGGTGTTGCAAGCCACCCATGAAGGGCTTCTAGCGGTGAATGAAAACCAGCAAGTGTATGTGGCCAATGAATCTGCTAAGAAGCTTTTGGGAGTAGTAGACGGGAACTTATCGACCAACATAGCGGATTGGGTCGACTGCTCAGAACAGTTCAGCTTAGAGGGTGATGACTTCTTAGATCAATTAGTCCGTGTCAACGGCCAAAACTGTGTGATAACTCGTGTCACTATTCCTACCGGCATAAACGAGCCGAAAGCGGCGGTGTTCAGCTTAAGAGCTTCGGTTGAACTTCAGGCTTTGTCTGATACCCTAAGCCAAGTAGGGCAGTATATTGAAAGCTTGCGAGTGACCAGACATGAGTACCAGAATAAGCTATCAATCTTAGCGGGACTGCTACAGTTAGGGCAGTGCGATCAAGCACTTCAAGTGGTGCTAAATCAATCTCGTACCGATCAGCAAGTGTTAGATCAACTTAAGCCTTACCATCAATTTCCTCAATTATCAGCTTTGTTACTCGCGAAGTTGCTAACCGCAAAAGAGCGTCAAATTGAGATGCTGTTGCCAAGGAGTGAGCATTGGCAGGGGTTACCTAATGGGCTCAATCAAGAGCAGTTGTGCGCCATTGTTGGCAATCTGTTGGATAACAGCATGGATGCGGTTGAGAATGTCGATTCTCCAAGGATTGCGCTTGATATGTGGCAATCATCAACGGAATTTGGCTTATCTGTGACGAACAATGGCCCTGAAATTGCGCGCTCTTTAGAAGAGTTAGCTGCTCTCGGTTACACCACCAAGGAAGAGTCGTTAGAACATGGCATTGGCTTGTACTTAACTCAGTCGATGGTGGAATCCGCCAATGGTCATATTGAAATGGATAGTGATGCATTGGAAACATCATTTACGCTCTATTTTCCGAGTAAGGATAGGTGAGATGTTAAAAGTCTTAATTGTTGAAGATGATCATGAAATCGCAGCGCTTCACGCTCATTTCATTACCAAAGAGTCCAAGTTACAGCTAGTGGGTGTTGCTGAGTCTGTTCAAATCGCGAAACAGATGATGAACATCGCGAAGCCGGATTTGGTGATCGTTGATAACTATTTACCTGATGGTAAAGGTGTGGATCTGGTCTATCAATGGCTTGGTCTGGAGCATAAGCCTGAGTGCATTCTGATTACTGCTGCTAATGACGCGCAAACGGTGAGTTTAGCCCATCGCTATGGAGCGTTTGATTACTTGGTTAAGCCCGTCGATTATCAGCGTTTGTCACAGAGTCTTGAACGATTTATAAAGGTTAAACAGCACCTCAACTGTGACAATACCTTGCAACAAAGCGAGCTTGATAACTTGTTCTATCAAGCGCCAATGTCAGCTGAAAGTCCGGACAATACCGATGAATTTACTTTGAATCAGGTCGTTGAACTGTTTTCGCACGCCCATATCGAGCAAACTGCAAGCAGCATTGCGCAGATGATGAATATCAGTAAAAGCACCGCCCGCCGTTACTTGGATAAAGCGGTTGAACGCGGTGAACTGATGGCATTTTTAGAACACGGTAAAGTAGGAAGACCAACACGCGTGTATTGCCGCCCTATGAATCTGGGTAAAAAGTAGTTTTGTAGGCTGAGCTTCCTGCTTTTAGCATCCTAGATTCGTTTAAATTAACCTCCTCCCTACCCAAACAAAGAAGCGAAGGTTCGAGGATTAACGCAAAACTAGCGACTTAATGCGTTACCAAGGGGGCGGAAATAGGCTAGTAAAGCATCTTTGATGATATGTCTATGAGCTAAGTCTGGATATAAATCAAGGGTATCTGATTGAGTGGTGCCAGAAACTAAATAGGCATTATCGATACCAGAGCATGACTCTATCGTAGCCTCAAAAGCTCTGGCCATCATCTCTGTGGGTTGTGAAAAATAGTGCGAACCCATGGCTTTGTCTGCTTTGACGCTGCGTGAGACATAATTGTGTTTGTCTTGTCCGTCCTTGCTAAGCAATGTCGTATCGAAAACTTCGAGTAACTTCTCGTTCAAAGGATGGGGGAAATGATCCAGACTCTTCAGCCAACAATCACTGGCAAAGAATATTTGTCGCTGTGGTCCAGAACGATCACCAATATCAAACACTTTTTCCGCAATATAGTGGTCGAAAGCGTGCCAAAATTCATGGGCAAGCGCACCCGCACCGGCATTTTTTGCTAATGCCAATTCACGCTGATTTGGGGCGTAATGAGCTTGAACACCTTTACGCCCGCCAGTTCCAAAAGCGAGGTTAAGATTGCCTCTAAGGCCAATTGCGTTGGGTGGTAAAGCCAAGATGTAGGCGAGATCGGCTAATGAGTCGAATATCAAGTTAGCCGCGAGCTTCTTTTCCTCAGTATCAACCCATTTACCTATGCGAATACTGCCGATTGCAAAAGTTTGTTTGATATCGATAAACGAGACCTGCTCGCCGTGACGATAGTCTGGGCCTTTACGCGTTTTGTATTTAAAGCTTGTTAACTGCAAGGTAATCCTTAGCTAAAGTACTTGATGAGTGATCATTAAGCTCAATTGATACTGATTTAGAGCCATTGTACATGATTAAGGAAATTAAAGGGGTTGGGAGAGGTATACTGCTCTTAGAAAAGTAGCCCCATTTTCATGGAGCTACTTGATATAGGATGAGTAACTTTCTACAAATTTACTTATTTATGAAGATGAACTTCTTCTTGTTCTTCACCCGCATGCGGATCGTTGAATCTTTCAACATCCAGCGAGTTTTCAGATTTGGCCACTATACAGGTAACACAACAGTCACCAGTGATGTTCACCGCTGTACGGATCATATCCAGTAGACGGTCGACGCCCATAATCAAAGCGATACCTTCAAGCGGTAGACCAACCTGATTCAATACCATTGCCAGCATAATCAAACCAACCCCAGGAACACCTGCGGTACCGATAGAAGCAAGCGTCGCGGTTAGGATAACAGTCAGGTAATCGCCCATGCTTAGGTCTATGTTAAATGCTTGCGCAATAAACGCGGTCGCAACACCTTGCATGATAGCTGTGCCGTCCATATTCACTGTTGCCCCAAGTGGGATAGTGAAAGATGCGATTTTGTTATCAACTCCTAGGCGGTACTTAGCGGTTTCCATCGTTACTGGAATGGTCGCGTTTGAGGAAGCGGTAGAGAACGCGAACATGACGGCATCTTCCATTTTACGTAGGAAGGTTACAGGGCTTAAGCCAGTGAAACCTTTCAGCAAAATACTGTAAGTGATTAAGCCATGGATCAGTAATGTCGCAGCAAGCACTAAGAAGTACTCTGCAAGGTTTACAATGGCGCTTAAACCTAAACCGGTGAATAGCTTCGCCATTAGGAAGAACACACCGTATGGCGCAACTTGCATCAGCATCGCCACTAACTTCATGATGACTTCGTTAAGATCATTAAAGATGACAGCGACACGCTCACCTGGTTTACCAGCAGCGCTAATTGCAATACCAAACAACAGTGCAAACACAATGATTTGCAGCGTGTTACCTTCAGCCATAGAGTGAATTGGGTTAGTCGGGAACATATCGATGATCACCTGACCCAAAGAAGGGGCTTCAGCGGCAGTAAAGCTGGTAGCTGCGGTTAAATCGGCGCCTGCACCTGGCTGGAACACAATACCCATAAATAGCGCTAGAGAAATAGCGACGGCGGTTGTAATGATGTAAAAGCCGAGCGTTTTACCACCCATTCGGCCTAGTGTCGTAATGTCTTTTAGCGAACTTGTTCCACACACCAGTGATACGAATACCAGTGGAACCACTAGCATTTTTAAGCTGGCGATAAAGATTTTTCCACCAACTTCAAATAGTCCGTTGACAATATATGCGTCAATAAATCCGTTGCCTTCAAATAGGGCACGAATAATAAATCCGGTCAAAATACCGGTTATCATACCGATAATAACTCGGCTGGTTAAGGATAACGGCTTTTTGGTATCCATGAAGAACACTCCTTATAGTTATGCACTCTAAGATTGTTTTCAGAGTGGGCGGCAGAGTATCAGTCGAATTGTTATATCAAAAAACAAAATACTGTCTGGAATACTTGAGTGTGATCTCAATCTCGTTATTTTTTGCCTAAGAAACGGCTGATTAACACTCTTGGAAACTTTTTGAAACAAATGTGGTTGCTTTTTGGTCAATAAGATCCGATTGAGCGATATGCAGTCGATATGCCACCTATTATTTATACGCTGTATTGGCCGATTATGTTCGATATTATGCGGGTGAATATATATGCAGAAATGAGACAACATTACACTGACTGCGTGATTAAATCGTATACGCGAGTGAGAGATATTCATCTGATTGTTTGTTGTTAGAGTCGGCAAGAGCTGTGTTGAAAGTGCAATATTGAATGTCGTTAAATGCGCTAATTGTATTAAGCGGGTTCAATCCCTATCAAGATTGAACCCATACTGTTTATAGAAGCTCCAATCCGATATTGGCTGCTGTTTGTTCACCCATTTTTATCAGTTGATCAAGAATATGTTCACCATCGGCACGTAACCCATTGTGTTCGTATTGATTAGTGATCCAAGCGCGACTGTTTGGAATCTGATTTAATGTTTCACGGCTAATGTCCATTTCGACAAACATATCATCAGCATAAACTGCACAGCTTACTGGAACGGTGTTGTTGGCAAGTACATCCGTTCTATAGAGTTCGCACCAGTCAGCTTTTTCTGCCAGTATTTGAGCCGCATCGCGCAGTGGCTGAAGATTGGTATACAAATCAAACATCCAAGGGAAAACCATTTCACCAGTGAAAAGGAACTCTTTCCCTTTGCTGTAATTGAACTGGGAATACTCATTTCTGACTCTGTGTGCTGACCAACGAGAGGAAAAGCTCTGGCAGTAGATCGATTCATGCAAAATGGCATAGATAGGATTGGTTTGGAAGTTTTGCTCCATCATCATCGATTGCAGGAATTCATAACGTAGTTCCTCTTTGCCTTCGATTAAAAGAAATGCGTTTTCCAATAAATAATACGTCGGCATGAAACTGTCACTGACACCGAAGTTTATACCTATCTGTTGAAACTGCTCTACGGTGAATCGCTGTCCGTTAGGTAACAGTACCTCGTTCTCGGCTAAGTGATCAGCGATACGTTGACACATTGGTTGAGCCTGCGGGAACTGGTTAAAGAAGGCTCTGTTTTTGTCTACTGTGCGCTGGAACGTTGCTCGATAAATATCATCTGGATGACGGGTTAAAGATGGAACACCACCAGTGATATAAGAGCGCAATAAGCTATCAGGGAAAAGAGATAAGTAAGTCAAAGAACAAAAACCGCCGAAGCTTTGTCCCAGTATTGCCCACTGTTTAATCTTCCATTGCTTGCGAATGCACTCCGCATCTCTGACGATGTTATCGGCACGAAAATGGCTGAGGTATTCTGCTTGTTGTGCAGCACTTAAATGAGCCAGCGTTTGGTGGTTGATGACGCTGCTATTACCTGTGCCACGTTGATCAAGTAATAGTACTCTAAACTGTTGCAATGCACGTTTCATCCAACCTGTTGAAGCGTCAGGTCTTGGAGACGGAAAACCGGGGCCACCTTGCAGAAAGACTAACCAAGGCTTGTTTTGGTCACTGTTGTCTGCAGCAGTGACAGAACGGGCAAATAGTTCAATATTTCCCTTATTTGGGGCTTGGTAATTGAGAGGGACGCTAAATGAGTGAGACGTGTAGCGAATACCCAAATCGACAAAGCTATTGGTGGGTTGAGACATAGCGGCTAATCATCCTTTATTTATAGTATTTTCGCCGCACCATAGCATAAAATTGCTTATTTAACCTGCTTCGTGGCTAAAGCGAGTCGACTCGAAACTATTTAAGATTCTATGTATTAAATAGGTAACGAATAGCGTCACAACAATCGCAAATAAAATGCTGCTTACCCGATAAAGCGCACTATAGATAAGGTCACCGCCCGGCGATAAGTATTGGCCAAACAGAATTCCTAAAGTTGTCAGGCCACCGAAACCAGCACCCGAACCACTGGATTCTTTGACATGCATGTAGCTAAAGATCATTGACCCAATCCATAGCAGTGGCACGACAAACAGCAGTAAGTCCGACCAATCATAAAGTATCAGCTGACCCAAAATACCGAAAGTGACTCCCATCAGCGTTCCCATTGCCCGTTTACGAGCATAGCCCATCGCGCCATTCCAGTTCATTGGAAACAGCAATAATATCGTGGTTGCCTGAGCTGATAGAGAATCATTTAAGTCGAAAATCTGAAACACCAGGAAAGACAACGTAGCGATACTGGCACCCATTAACGCTTCGTGACGCATACGGTGGTTTCTCTTAGCTTCTGTTGGTCTAGGTGGCGGTTGTCTTGGTTCTACATCCGGTATCAGGAACGTCATTAGATAGGCAATGACGACAGAAAGGACGCTCGCTAACAAATTGGTAAAAACCAGATTGTTAATATCGGCTGTCGGATAACTGGCAAAGTGCAGCATAATACTCAAGCTAATTACACTGTTGGCACCAAACAGAAATAAACTGCCTTTCGACATACAAGCAAATTTACTAAGAAATAGCCCGAATGCAATGATGGTGATTAAGACAGGGTGGACACCAAACAACCCACCTAGAATGCCAACTTCTAATCCACAAATCATAGCGGCGCCGAATAGCTGACGTGCTGCGTGTAGATTCATCACTGGCACCATACCTAGCAGCAGCATTGGTGTTACGGTGAAGAAGACACCGTAATCCCAGCCAAACAGTTTGCTTATGGTGAAGCCCAAAGTTGCACCCGTCGCGATACGCAGACATTGTCTAAAGTCATTCGCAGACATTGGGTGATCCCATAATTTCATCTAACCCCCCTTAACTAGTAGATATAGTGAAGGGCACTGAGGAAATGGATCTGCGCTTTAGCTAATAGTGAAAACAGAGTGCTATCAGGAAGCAGTTGGACGGTCGCGCGAGCACCAGAAGGCAGTTGATTGATAGTACTATTGTCAACATCTAAATGAACGCGCATACGTTGAGCATCTCTCACCCATCGAGTAGAGGATGTCGGTGTTGCCAGACTACCATCGGCATTAAATTGACCGGCACTCACGCCCGCATCTAAGGTACTGATTTTTGCTGTGAAAACTTGGCCTGGTTTACTGTCAAAGGCAACCAAAGCCTGACTGTTTGATGTGTAATGGCGTAAGCTCTTTTCACGAAAATCTGCAATAACGTCAACATCATCAGAAACCAATGCGACAAGGGGGCTCCCTGCTGATGCGTATGAACCGGCTTCCAATTGTAGGTTCGTCACTACCCCCTCATTTTTAGCAACAACACGCGTATAAGAAAGGTTGAGTTTTGCTTTATCTAACTGGTTTTGTGCAACGCGCAAACTCACATTGTCTTCTGTTGTTGCGCCGCGGCTAACTTCAAGCTCTTTTAGGCGAGCTTTTGCAGCGGCTACGTTGGCTTTGGCCGCTATTGCTGAGCTTTGCGCATCATCTCGAAGTTTCTGCGAGGTTCCGTTACGGCTAAACAGATCGTTTAAACGTTTTGCTTCACGCACTTGTTGTTCAGCGACAATAACACTCGCTTTCAAGTCCGCTTGCGCAGCAACAATAGAAGCATCAAGTTGTTGGTTACTTTGAATCACTTGCTCAAGATTTAATTGAGCTTGCTCGATAGCGAGTTGATAGGAAGCAGGATCGATTTCGAACAGCAGGTCTCCTTTATGCACAACCTGATTATTCTTTACGTAGACATGAGCAATTTGTCCACTGACTTGAGGTGCAATTTTAGTCACGACTCGCGTTGCCATCGCCTGTGGCGTTAGCGGCATTTTGAGGTCGGCAACAAGGAAATAAGCGAAAACGAGAACAAACCCGAAGCAGGAATATTTAATCCAGCGGGCAAATTTTTGATCTGGGGTCATAATGTGTAACTTCTCTTTATTCTGAGGTTTCTGACTTTTGGCTAAGCGCATCAAGGGCGTTGTGAGCGATCTGGTCGAGTATGCGTGAGAGCTTTATCATCTCTTCATCTTCTATATCGATCAGTAATTGACTACGAACCTGAATGATTCGAGCTTCCATCTGTTTGAGTAGCTCTTTCCCAGTAGGAGTGAGCCCCACAATACGGGCTCGTTTATCACTTTCACAGCAATGTCGAGTCACGAGAGCTTGTTCCTCTAGTTGAGTGAGTGTTCGCATTAAAGAGGGCAATTCAATTTCAAGCGCCTCAGCGAGCTTTTTCTGACTCACGTTATCACCAAGACGTTGCAGTTTCCAAAGTGCTGTCCAGCGAGGATGAGTCAAACCAAGCGGAGCAAGTTCGCGATCTGCTACCATTTTCCATAGGCGAGATACACGAGCAAACTGCTCAGCTAACGAGAGTTCTTTAAGGCTTGAAATGTCGTTTATCATAATTGGTTCTGAATTACTTAGCGTGCTAACTAATATAATTTACTTAGCATGCTAAGTAAATGGTTTGTGATATAAATCACATTAACTTTTTGTGATTTTCGCTGGTTATTTGTTTGGTGAATCGTTTATGCGAGGGGAATTTATCGTCTATTGTTAGAGGGTTACGTTATTCTTCTAAAGAATTTTTTGATGAAAATGGATGGAATCCGTCCCTAGAGGCATAGACTGTGGAAGAACACATCATCATTCTTGTCATCGCTTTAGTTATCTTAAGCTATGGCTACATTTCAAACTTGCTGGCTCGTTATGATATATCGGGCCCAATGGTGTTTACTGGCTTGGGGTTATTGTTATCTCCTTTAGGGATGGACATCGCTCGTCTGAATGTGGATGCCAACTTAGTCACGGTGCTGGTGGAAATTGCTCTGGTATTAGTGCTGTTCAGTGACGCTGCCCTGCTTGATCTGAAACTGCTTAAGCGCGAATGGAAGCTTCCCGCTCGGCTGCTGTTTATCGGCTTACCGATTACGATTGTCGCCGCGACTTTCACGGGTAAGTTTATCTTCCCTCACATGCCATTATTGGATCTTTTGCTGCTTGCTCTTATTTTAACACCGACCGATGCTGCACTGGGCAAGGCGGTGGTCTCCGATCCGAAGGTACCAAAGACGATTCGTTCCACCATCAATGTGGAAAGTGGTTTAAATGACGGCATTATTTTCCCGATACTGATTACTGTGGTCGCCGCCATCAGCGCCGGTATTGGACACGAGGCGGAAAGTCACTGGATGGTTTACGTCGCTAAGCAAATCGTATTTGGTGGCATCGTCGGCGGAGCTATTGGTTATTTCGGCGCTCGAGCACAAGTGCTTTGTTTACAACGTGGCTGGATGGTGGAAACGTACCGAAACTTGGTGCCCATCGCGTTAGCTATTCTTTCTTTTTACAGTGCAGAAGTGTTCTCTGGAAATGGATTCATCGCCGCCTTCTTTGCCGGCTTGTATGCTGGCAATAGTAATCAAGGTGTTAGAGAGCATATTGAAGATTTTGCCGAGAGCGAAGGCGAATTGTTTGTTCTCATCAGCTTTTTTGTTTTTGGATTAGCGTTTATACCTTCCACGTGGGATTACATCTCGCTACCAGTGGTGATCTATGCTGTGTTGAGTTTAACGGTGTTGCGTATGTTACCGGTCATCCTGTCTTTATTGGGCAGTAAACTAGATTTTTCTACCATGAGTTTTATTGCTTGGTTTGGGCCCCGAGGTATTGCATCTATCCTTTATGCACTTTTAGTCGCTCACGATTTTGGTTCCATACAGGGCTATGAGCAGTTGTTTGCTGTCATCACTTTAACGGTATTGATGAGTATTATTGCTCATGGTTTCTCTGCTCGGCCGTTGGCTAACTGGTATAGCAAGCATGTTGAAAACTCATCGCTCAAATAAAAAAGTAAGCCGGCAGTGAGCCAGCTTATTGGAATCAGGAGTATGAAAAAATCGTAGAACTACTTTTGACCTTAGATATCGAAGCTGACGTATTTTGCAGCGATTTTGTCGTAAGTGCTATTAAACTAGTCAGCATTGCGTAGCGTCTGAAACCCAGAATAAATGCGTGTAAATGTGGTGAACCAACAGGCAGTACCAAAAATGTAAGCAATCAGTGCAAAGTGTTCCGGCAGCAGACAGAATGCGACGAAACATAAAATGGTTTCTGTACCTTCCGTTAAACCACTCATGTAATACAGCGATTTGCTTTTATAAACAGGATTATTAATTCCTCTTTTACTGGCCATAATGGCAAAGGCTAAAAAGCTTGAGCCGGTTCCAACAAAAGAAAAAATCACAAACGCACCTGCGATGGCATTTTGATCCGGATTGGCGAGGATGAAACCGAATGGTATTAACGAATAGAACAGAAAATCTAAGCTGATGTCGAGAAATCCGCCTGCATCAGTAATGCCCTGAATGCGTGCTAACGCCCCGTCTAAGCCGTCACATATTCGGTTAAGTACAATTAAAGCCAATGCCAAAGAATAGTGTTCCCAAATCAGAGCTGGAAACGCCAAGCAGCCAACAACAAAACCGAATAGGGTGGTTTGATTGGCTGTTACGCCTGCGCGATCAATTAACTGGGCAGATTGGCTCAAAGGCCAACGGATCGCTTTAATACTGAACCGGTCAAGCATGTTTTGTTTCCCATGGCCAAGTGATACATCGACTTCCTTGTGGAATATCTTCTTCATCATGAGTGACCATTAGCGCAGGGATATCTGCTGCTTTTAATTGTTCGATGACAAGGCTACGAAATTGTGATCTTAGATCTTTATCCAGTTTGCTGTAGGGTTCATCTAGTAGAGCCACTTTCGGTTTAGCGATCAACATTCGGGTTAAGGCGATACGCGCTCTTTGTCCGCCTGAAATTTGGTCAGGAAATGAGTCGGCTAGGTTGTTCAATGAGATGTGTTTTAACGCGTCCATCGCCTGAACTTTACGCTTGGCACCTTTGACCGAATCCGGCAGCGCAAATGCCAAGTTTTCCCAGATGGTAAGGTGTGGAAAAAGCAGATCATCTTGAAATAGAATGCCAACGTGACGCAGGTGTGCGGGCTGGTCATTTAGTTTTTCCTGTTCAAGAGTGATAGCACCTGTATAGCTGAATTCTTCAGACAAGTGACCGGCTATCGCGTCGAGCAGGGTAGATTTTCCACAGCCACTTGGTCCCATAAGTGTCACAATCTCCCCTTTCTCGACTGTAAGATTGAAATCGCTGAATAGCACATCGCCTTGTTTTTTACGGATAGCGAGGTTTTCGAGACAAAGACTCATGAGTCAGTATTCCTTTGATGGATAGTCGACGATATTTACCGTGAGTTCGACTGAGTAATATCGCAATTGAAAAAAACAGTAGTGGTAATAAAGCCTGACAAATCGCATAAATAGCCGTTACACGGCGATCATGGCCACTGGAAAGAGCCACAGCTTCTGTTGTAATGGTTGCGACTCTTCCCGCACCGAGAATGAGCGTCGGTAGATATTGAGCCAAACTAACGCTAATACCTATCGCCCATGCGAATGCCACTGCGGGCAGGAGAATCGGCAGTTTGATCTTTAACCAAACTTGCAACGGTGATTTTCCTAAGCTCAGCGCCACTCGGGTTAAGCCGTTATCAAAACTTCGCCAAGGCCCATCCAAAGATAAATAGACGTAAGGGAAAGCAAAAAAAACATGCGCCCAGCAAACCCAAAATAGGTAAGCGTTGCTATTGGTGTACAAAGTGGCAATTTGTACACCAAATAGCAGTGAAAGTTGAGGTATCAGCATCGGAATCGCGATGATGTAGCCGGGCACCTGAATTCGGAATCTTAGTCGATATTCGTGGGCGATAAGGGCAAGTACTAAGGCAATGCTTGCACAAACTAAAGCGATGCTGACACTTTGATTTAATGTATTAACAATACTAAACCACTCGTAATCCCAAAAACGTATACTGAAGCGGGACGGTAGGAGATCGGGAAAACGCCAACGTTGAGCAAAACTCCAAAGCACAATTAAAGGCAGCATGATGAGTGCCAGTAAAGCTATCGCTGAAAACAGACTTTTACCAGGCAGTGCTATGCCTGAGCGACCTGAATATTGCCAACGCTTATAACCTTGAGTCACAACCCATTCAGTAACGCGTACAAAGCCAATCAACAAGCTAGCGAGCATAAATAGAACAACAGCGCCAGCAGCAGCGCGTGGAAGTTGGGTTAAGTTCGGATCGTTAAACCACTGCCAAACGAGTACAGCAAAAGTGGGGGGATTGGTTGGGCCAATAATGAGTGCAATATCAACCACGGATAGACTGTAAGATATCACCGCGAGAATCGGGAAACGAAGTTTAGCAAACCATTGTGGAAAAATAGCTTTCCACCAAACGTGGCTTGAGCTATAGCCTAAAGAGTGGCTGACTTTTTCAACTTGCCTCACTTTTAGTTGCTGCAAAATTGGTATACTCATTAGCAGCAAAAATGGTACTTCTTTCATTGCTAGCATGACAATCAAACCTAATGCGTAGGGGTCTTTGACCAACAGAGCTAAGTCATCAACGGTTTGAGCATTCGCATCATAACCAAACGTTTCATAAAGAATTCGCGCAGCCATGCCGGTTGGAGCGAACAAGAAAGCAAAGCCGATAGCAAAAGCAACGTGCGGCATCGCTAATAGGGGAGATAGGATCACTTCTATCTGACGCCACCATTTGCTGTTCCAGCACGATTGCAATATGGCAAATGTTATAAAACAAGCAAGGTAGCTGCTAATAACCGCTGAGTACACCGTTAGCCAGATTGATTGCCATACGCCACTCCAGTCAAACACGGCGGTGAATCCGGACAACGAAAACTGCGATAAGCCAACCGGTGGAATGTAACCAAAGGCCGAAACCACCACCCCGAGAAGCCCCGGGATAGTGGGTAAAATACAAATGGCAATAATGCCTAGGTAGAGCGCGCGTAACATTTAGTTTCCGTAACGTTTCAGCCACTCTTGCTCAAGAGCGGCTTGCCAGCTTGGATGGGGCTCTGCAATCGATTTAAATTGCTTGGTATTTTTTGCGCTACCAGTTAGGTATTTACTACTTAATACAGAAGGGTCACCCCAAACGCTCAAGTCTCCTTTACGTGATTGCGCTTCTGGGCTCAGCAAAAAATTGATTGCGACTTGTGCTGCTGCGCTAGCATTTGCGTTCCATGGTATCGCCAGAAAGTGAATGTTAGAAAGAGCACCAGAGTCCATCGCATATACAGTAGTTGACGCTTCAAGGTTACCATTCGCTTGAGCCGAGTAAACGGCATTAGGATTGAAAGTGATGGCTAAATCGATTTGACCATCATCCAGTAGTTGAATGGTTTCAGCGGTACCTGCTGGGAACTGTTGACCTCCGCGCCAAGCCACTTGGTGGAACTGATCTAAGTAGTTCCACAGTGGTTGAGTAACCAACTGGAAATCAGCATCGTTGACAGGGTTCATTAACGATGCATCGTTATCTGTTAGCTCGATGAGTAATGCTTTTAGGAAGCTGGTGCCGTGGAACTCTGGAGGGCGAGGGTAGCTTAGGCGGTTAGGAAATGCTTTCGCATAGTTAAGCATCTCCATGAAAGATTTAGGTGGATTATTTAAAGTCTGCGTATCATGAATGAAGACTAATTGACCAACGCCCCATGGAGCTTCTAACCCTTCTGTTGGCACAGAAAAATCAACATCTATTGGTAAAGATTTGTCGACATATTGCCAGTTTGGTAACTCTTCAGCAAACGGTCCAAACAGTAGCTTGTTATCTTTCATGGATTTGAAGTTTTCACCATTTATCCAAACCATATCGACGCTACCACCACTGTTTTTATTGGCCGCTTTTTCGGCAATTAAACGGGTGGTTGTTTCGGAGATATCAGTGACTTTGACATGCTTTAATGTCACATTATAGCGAGCTTGCAGTTGTTGGCCGGCCCACTGAATGTATCGGTTAATCTCTTGACTGCCTCCCCAAGCATGAAAATATACCGTTTCACCATCAGCTTCTTGTTCTACCTCTTGCCAGGTTGTCGCGAATACCGATGTTGTGATCACAGAGGTTAATAGGCTTAAAGTGCTTATTAGCTTTTTCATAAATTATCCGTGTCTATTTTAAAAACAAAAAAGTAGCTAACGTGCGTTAGCAACTCAATCCCTCTTTTATGCAAACCTAAATGCCCAGTCTCCAGAAGATTTGATAATAAATTCAGAGTATTAAATTACTTATACTGTAACCAATTATAGGTGTGAATAATGCTAAATGTCCTACCCAAAATTGTTTCGAGTAGATATAGACCGAAGTACCGGATGAAATCTTCCCTAAGATGACGTTTTTATTGGCCATGGCGTTAGTGAGTCGTAGCAACGCTCACTAAGAAAAGGATAACAGCATTTGCAGTATGGTATTTAATATTGTGATACTTTAGGTTATTGATAGTTTAAGAGATGTAAAGTAACAAGGAAATCTATGGCTCGCCCTAAAATCCCTCGCCAAATTTGTGGTTCACCGGCTCAAAGCTGTTTTAAGCCCAATGGTATTCCTATGGCTGAACTTGATCGAGTTTATTTACAGGCCGATGAGTTTGAAGCCATCCGGTTGGTGGATTATCAAGGTATGCAGCAACAACAAGCAGCTGTCAAAATGGGGGTTTCCAGACAAACATTAGCCAACTTAGTCAAAGCCGCGCGGAAAAAAGTCGCTGACAGCTTGTTGAATGGAAAAGCGTTAATGATGAGTCCAGAAGAGTAGCTTCAAGGCGTGACTTTTCAAGGTTCGAATCGGTCTTAATAATTATCCCAATAAGGCACATCGCCATAGTATTGGGCAAGAAAATCAATAAAGTGGCGAACTTTAGACGCCAAATACTCTCTATGGCTGTATAACGCATATAGCCCGAGAGGTTGTACAGAAAAAGCTTCGGCTACTTCTAAGTTTCCTTTTGCAATATCAGCCCCGGTCAAGAAGGTAGGCTGGATGGCATAGCCACGGTCAAGAATCGCAGACTTCACGATTACATCGCCGTTATTACTCGAAAAATCACTGCTAAGATCTTGATTCATCATATGCTTTGGCCAGTCGGTAAATAAACTTCTCGGGTCAGAATAGGCAAAACGCAAATAGTTGAGTTTAGATAAAGCATCAAAATTATCTGGCTTACCGTATTGTTTCCAAAAGTTCGGTGATGCGCTAACCGATAAGTTAATCGGTGCTATCTTTTTAGCGACTAACGTAGAATCTTTCAAATGCCCAATTCTTAGTGCGATATCAACCCCTTCTTCAAGTAGGTCGACTTTTCGATCAGTCAGAAATAATTCAACTTTGACTTCTGGGTAATGTTTTTGAAACTCAGAGACAGGTGTCGATAAATGGTAAACACCAAAAGACATTGGGGCACTGACACGTAAGGTTCCTGATACCTGCGACTGCAAGTTGGTCAACGTATTTTCCATATCGTCGATATCAAGTAATACTTGATGACAGCGGTCGAAATAGGTTTGACCTGCTTCGGTAAGATGCACTCGTCGAGTGGTGCGATTGAGCAAACGGATTTTTAAAGACTCTTCCAGTTGAGCGACATACTTACTGACGAGCTGTGGTGACAGGTCTAGCTTATTGGCCGCTTTGATGAAATTGCCTTCGGACACCACGGTGGTAAAAGCACGCATCGCCAGTATCTTATCCATATTCACAACACCACGTTTATAATTAAGCAATGGGGAGCCGTTTTATCTCGCTCAGGTTGATCGGTATAGTATGCCTATGTTAGTAAGATTTCCACTCTCATTAGAACTGATCAATGCCAGATTAGGAGAAACATATAATGAAATCGATTCAACGTACACCATCATTGTTTTTATCACATGGGTCTCCGATGATGGCGATAGAACAATCTGAAACTACTCGCTTTTTTAACCAACTTGGCCAAAAACTGCCACAACCTAAAGCGATTGTCATTTTTTCAGCACACTATGATCGTCGTGGTCCTGTGACTATAACTAGTGGCCACATGTTAGGAACAATCCATGACTTTTATGGATTTCCTCAGCCATTATACGATGTCAATTATTCTGCGAGCGGTGCGCCAGAACTGGCGCAAAAAGCGGCGGGCCTTCTTAAAGATGCGGGGATTCCTGCTCAGTTAGATCCGACTCAGGGTTTAGATCATGGTGCCTGGATTCCGATGCTCTATATGTATCCGGATAAAAATATCCCGATTATTCAAGTCTCGATAAATTCAGCGATGGATGCGGTGTTTCACTTTGAAATTGGCCGCTGGTTACGTCCTTTGCGTGAAGAAGGTGTGATGTTTGTTGGCTCGGGCGGTATTAGTCATAATTTACGTGAGATTTTCGCTCCAATGCGTGATCCACACCGAGTCGAGAAGGTGAATCAGTTCACGCAATGGGTGAGTGAAGAGCTTGCTACGGGGCGTGTTGATCATCTATTGGATTACCTGAATAAAGGACCACATGCGCGCTTTAATCACCCAACGCCTGATCATTACTTACCTCTTCCTTGTATTTTGGGGACAAGTTATGAAGATGAAATTGGTGAGGTATTGCATCGTGCCATTGATTTGGACATTTTGGCTTTAGATGCGTATGGGTTTGGTATTCCAGCCTAAAGACGTTGTTTTACTCACTCTTGGTTCATTATAGGTTTTGCCTATCAAATTAATCGGATTAACCTAAAACCTTTTTAGACTTGATTCTGTTAAATTTGCCCCTCGTTAGGTACGGGGGCAATTTTTCATGCGTTCATTTTCAATTACAAACTTGGTTCGTGGTAACGCGGCACTGGCGGTGGTTGCCATCATCGGGCTGTCGTTTTATCTACTACTCACCTTAACCAGAGTGCAATTTCAATTTGGCAGTGTGGTCGATCGTAACGTGAGTTTAATGACCACGATTTCTGATTTGCGTTATTACACCGTGACTTATCGTAGATTTGCGCTGGATTATGGCTTAACGAATGAAGAAAGCCAGCATAAACAGATCGTTGCGACCATTGAGCTCAACGACAAAAAAGTGAACGAATCTCTTTCACGCATGAAAATACTAGCGGAAGACAGCGAAATTCAAACCCCCGTCTATGATATTGAACGTCGAATTGAAGAATACCGTCGCATGCAGCAGCGTTATATTGATTTGATCGATCAAGGCCAAATGGATGAAGCAAGAAAAGAGATGCTTGGACCTATGCTGGCTCCGTTTAATGTCATAGTAGACAGGCTCACCCAGCTACAAAATAACCTTGAACAAGAAGCTATCTCAATCAAAGAAAGCAAGCAGGCAGAGATTGAGCAGGCGCTACAATGGTCCATCATTGGTGCTGCCATTGTTGTGATACTGCTTTGCGCATGCGGTTACTACACGAGTAAGCGCGTGTTGTCACCGCTAACCAAACTCAAAGCTCACATGTCACTAGTTGGCCAAGGTCAATTACACGCTTCGCTTCCATCAAATGATTTCTATAACGATGAATTTGGCCAGGCTGCAAAAACGTTCACATCTATGCAAACCAATCTATTGGAATTGATTGTTGCGGTGAAAGACAGTGCACACTCTTTAGATCTAGTCTCAGAAGAGTTAGCAGCCAAAGTCGCTCATACTCAGCAGAGCGTGGACGCTCAGAAGAAAGAAATCGACCATATTGTGGGAACATCAGCTGATCTTGCTGACAACATTCAGCATATTGAACATATGACTCAGCAGGCTTCCGAGAAAAGTAGCACCGCCAAACAGCAAGCTCAAATCGGTGAACAAAGCATCATCAGTTCGATATCTCGTACTGAACAAATGTCGAAGTTAGTAGGCGACACTGGTGAAGTGATCGAAGGGTTATACCGAGGTAGTTTTGATATCGGTGTGATTTCCGATGTGATTAGCAACATCACCAAGCAGACCAACTTACTGGCACTAAACGCGGCTATTGAAGCCGCAAGAGCGGGAGAAAGTGGTCGTGGCTTTGCTGTTGTTGCGGATCAGGTTCGTGAGTTGGCGCAGCAAACTCAAAGTTCAATTGATGAAATTACCGGAATTATTGGCAACTTGCAGGAGCAAGCGACTAACGCTCAGGCGTTAATGAGCCAGTGTCAGGAACAAATTGGTGACAACCTGCAACAAGTGACAGAAGCCGGTGAGTCTTACCACCAAATCGTCGAAGCGGCTGAAGATATTGCCAGTATGGACAGCAAAATAGCGCAATTAGCTCAGGCACAGCAGCAGTTGTCATTAAATGTCAGCGCCAGTGTTGAAGCGATTTCAACATCGTCTTCCGATATTGAAAGCATCGCTGGAGAGACCACCGACACTTACCATGCGGTGCAGGCTCAAACTGAAAATCTAAAACAATATATAGGAGCGTTTACCGTCTAGAAGTTATAGCGACGTACTGTTTAAACATCGCTATTGCGTCAAACATAGTTATTCACAACCCTGCGTGTTTCCCCGAATAAAAGTCACTTGCCTATTCATTCCGCTTTTATTCGGGGCTTTTTCCTTTGAATCATGAAAACCGATCGAAACGAATAAAATGGTCGATTTGCTCAGCAACGCTCGAGCTGTAGATCATACTCGTATGCGTATTTCTCACCTTTTGGTGATCGGTCATGCCTGAAATTTTTGTCTCATCTACGGTCACAGTACCGTCTGAATGCGCTCCTCTCCCCATCAATATTGAGCGAACGCCAACAGGAATCGTGCCAGCTAAACTGCCCAATTTTTGTGGGAAAGCCCAAGTATCATCATGCTTTCTTAGACCAAACTCTGCTGAGTTACCTAAGATAACACCCAGTCCCATTTGTTGAATTTTTCCAACGATGGAAGCGCCATTAATTGGTGAGCCAATCGCAACGACATGTGAAATCGTGCTCGCATCGGGTTTTCTGGATGCAAGATAGCGCTTGATCACCACGCCACCCAAGCTGTGCCCGACCAAAACATTGACCTGATTTGGGTCAAGCGCTTTATCGATGGCAGGGAAGACTTTACCTTCATCTATCGAGACGGTGTTGTAACTGATGACTTCAGTTTGGTAGCCCATTTTCTCCATACGCTGACTTAGGGGCAACATAGCGATTCCATGCATGTATAGCCCATGAAGAATAATAATTTTCAAACCAATTTCTCAATATGCGTCGTTGTTATGTGGTTAATATAACTAGGGGGTGGATAAAGTAAAAGTGGTTTTCTCATCCCTTTACAGCGGCTAACTGCCACGTAGAGATACGTCTAAAATTTGTTCTAAAGGTATGATGTTTTTATTACCTGTTTGGTGTTGTATTGACCTATGAGACAACAAAAGATATGAATATGAACTCTAGACAACAAGCACAACAAAACTTCGATGCCAGTGATGAAAACTTAATCGTCGGTCAAGAGCAAGACTGTCCCATTTCAGTTCAGGCGTTAGCGGATATTAACGAGCACTCTGTCCATGTGGTCGACGTTATACGCTCAGGCTTAACGGCGGAGGTGTTTCATCTGAGGATTGATGGTCAGGACTACAATCTCAAGAAACGTCGGATGCAAGCGAAGGTCAATAATCTTGATGGCCAGTTTTCATTTCTCAATGAAGTTCAAAGACGTCACGACTTGCAAGCATTAAAACAGCATCCACAAGCACAACGGCGTTTTACTCATATCGTGCCCACGATATACGCCAATTATCGGTTGGGTATTATACTGTCTCCTTGGATTGAAGGAGGGCATATCCAACAGTTAACTTCAGAGTTAGTTGATCAGCTGTTTGACACGCTACAAGCGTGTGAAGAGCATGGGTTAATGGAATGGGATTTGTGTTCTGGTAATTTACTGGTGGATAAAGAGCAGCAGATTTGGCTGTTTGATTTTGGCTATATGTATCCGTATGAACCCAAGCAAGACTTTAAGAGTAATGGACTTTCTGACCCGATTTTCCATATGGTGGAGAGGTTCGAAACGCGCTTTTTCTTTGGTTGGTTACTGGGACAATCACTTTCGGTTGCACAGCAACTCGAGCTTTACTTTATGTTGAAAACCCGAGCGATACGAGTTTATCAAAATAAATTGCAGTGGTTGAAAAAACACAGTGCGGATTTTGCCGTGATTGAACACTTTGAAAAAATTCTATCAACCTGGCAGTGGGCAATAGTGAATCAATCTAATCTCGTGAGTTTGTTTCAGCTGGAGTCATTTCGTTCGCATGTATTAGATATTGAAGATGATTTAGAAGGTAAATCCTGTACACCTCTGACATTAAAGCGGATTGAAGCGGTGCAGAATGTGTTGGCGACTAACTTTGACTATATTGCTGAGAATGGCGGTTTGTTCTACGCCAATGCTGATAAAACACAGCAACAATTGATGGCCATCTATGCTGAAAAACGGCAACTCGCAGAGCACCACCAGGTGGTGTTGTGATTGTTTACCGAGGGTTAGTGGTCTAAATTTTACGGATGTTTTGACTAAGTGGTTGTCTTTGCTCAATACAAAAAATAAAGCCTCCATATTGGAGGCTCACAAAATC
Organism: Vibrio sp.; assembly: GCA_048259585.1. GTDB lineage: Bacteria > Pseudomonadota > Gammaproteobacteria > Enterobacterales > Vibrionaceae > Vibrio. The sequence continues at coordinate 580,754 of JBLXHN010000002.1, forward strand.
AACTACCGAAGTCGCTAATTTAGAAATTTTATTTTGTGTACGATTGAGCGATGTTGTCGATACGCTCGTTAGCACGTGCTGCTTCTTCTTGCGCAGCCATTGCTGAATCAGACGCTGCAGACGCTTTTGCATCTAGAGTTTGGTGTTCACTCTTAAGCATTGCAACTTCATCGTTAAGTTGGCTAACTTGGCTGTTTAGCTCGTCTAATTTTGCTGTTGTTTCTTCGTCTGGACCTGATGCACAACCTGCTAGTAATAGTACAGAAGACGCTGCTGCTGCGATTAACATCTTGTTCATACTGAACTCCTTGATTTTAATTAAGTATCAAATAACGCCCTATACATTTCTAAACGATATAGTGACGAGTTAAAGTGTAGACACTATTTTAAGCTTCGCCTAATCGGGAAAAGTCAAAATAACCCAAAATTTTATCAGCGAATCAAATGATTGTGTGAAATCTTATATCTAAGAGACACTTTATCATTATTTCTGACATTAGTGCATATACTATTTAATAAGCACAACTGGTTTATTTTCTGTGATCTCTATCTATTACTTAGGTATAATACTGCGTTTTTATTTTGTTCGCATAGCCATACTTGATTCGGCTACCTCACTGATTTGGAGAATCCTTTGCAGTTTAAAGATTTAGGCTTAGATAACCGCTTGTTGAAAAACCTAGCTCATTACGATTTCAAACAAGCGACTGAAATCCAGAAAGTTGCCATTCCTGTCGCAATTGCCGGCAAAGATATCTTGGCGTCGTCAAAAACTGGTTCGGGTAAAACTTTGGCCTTTTTGCTTCCTACTCTGCACAAGGCGTTAAAGTCAAAAGCATTTTCAGCTAAAGACCCTCGTGCTGTCATTCTGCTTCCAACGCGTGAGTTAGCAAAACAAGTTTATGGTGAACTGCGCGTGATGCTTGGTGGTTTAAGTTACACAGGCACGCTTATCACTGGTGGTGAAAACTTTAATGATCAGGTGAAAGCTTTACGTCGCTACCCTCGATTTATTGTTGCTACGCCTGGCCGTTTGGCTGACCACCTAGAACATCGCTCTTTGTTCCTGGATGGTGTAGACACTCTGATTCTGGATGAAGCCGACCGTATGCTTGATTTAGGTTTTGCGCCTCAGTTACGTCATATTCATAAAGCGGCTAAGCACCGCCGTCGTCAAACATTGATGTTTTCTGCAACGCTTGATCATGGTGAAGTGAACGATATTGCTTATGAAATGCTTAATGATCCAAAGCGTATTTCTATTGGCGAATCTAATGAGCAGCACAAAGACATTACCCAGCGTTTCTATTTGTGTGACCACCTTGACCACAAAGAAGCGTTGCTTGATCGTGTTCTGGAACAATCGGATTACCGTCAAGTGATTATTTTCACTGCGACTCGTGTTGATACAGAGAGACTGACCGCTAAGCTCAACGAGAAAAAACTGAAAGCGGTAGCGTTAAGCGGTAACTTAAATCAGGCACAGCGTAATACCATCATGAGTCAATTTGAGCGTGCGGTATTTAAGATTCTGGTGACGACTGATGTGGCTTCTCGCGGTTTAGATATTGCTAACGTAACTCATGTCATTAACTTTGATATGCCCAAACATACTGAAGAGTACGTTCACCGAGTCGGTCGTACAGGTCGTGCGGGGAATAAAGGTGATGCAGTATCATTTGTTGGACCTAAAGACTGGGATAGTTTTAAACGTGTTGAAGCTTTCTTACAACAAGACATTAGCTTTGATGTGCTAGAAGGTCTTAAAGGTAAATTCAAAGGCATCAAGCCGCGCCAACCTATAAGTAAAGGTAAGGCATCAACGGCAAAAGTGTCTAAGGCGAAAGCGAAAAAAGTGGTTAAAAAGCCAGCTCAGCGAGACAAGAGTTTCTATCAAAATGTGGCGGTTGGGGATAACGTGTTTATCCCGAAAAAGAAAGTCGCTCCGAAGACGGACGACGAATAAAACCCATTCTAAACGCTGTTCTCGAGCAGCGTTTTCTTTTTTCTTAAGATAAGTTGTTGTTCTTAAGTATTCCTTAAGTTTCCCCCAATAAGCTCTCAATATAGGAAATATAGAGGGCTTATGTATGACCGATGTTCGTCAATCTCATCCGTTTAAGCTTGAAATTGTAGACCGTACTCATAGTCAAAGAGAAGCGATTGAAAGCTATATCTCGGCACGTTACTCCGTTGCTTTCGATGCTCATCTGGATGCTTTTATGCCCACGTTTATGGCATTAGTAGAAGGGGAGGAAATACGTTCTTTGTGCGGTGTCCGTGTAGCGAGTGAAGAGCCATTGTTCCTTGAACAGTATTTGGATCTTTCAGCAGATACATTATTGAGTCACGTTTATGGAGCCAAAGTCGAACGCTGTGAATTGATTGAATTTGGTCAATTAGCGTCATTCTCAAAAGGCTTCTCCGCCGTCCATTTTTTATTGATGACAGAGTACTTAGTACACAGTGGTTATGAGTGGTGTATCTTCACCGCAACAGATCCATTGTACGCCATGATGTCTCGCTTAGGACTTGAAACGGTCACTTTAGCACAAGCCGATCCATCTAGGATTGCTAATGCGGCAGACATATGGGGGAGTTATTACCAGCATCAGCCAAGAATTGTTGCTGGGAATTTAAAATATGGGCTGTGTCATCTAAACGCTTTGTTTGAACAACGTCGACTTCGCAATGGTGGAGGTGCGCTATGAACGGTGTTTTACAATCGTTAGTTTATCATGCGACTCATTCGCCAGACAGCATCGCATTTGTCGATGATGACAATGAAGTAACCTATCAACAGTTGTGGCTACAAGTCAGAGAAACTGCTGAGCAGTTACTTGAGATGTCACCTAAATGTATAGCATTTCGTGCGGAAAACAGTATTGATTGGGTGATAACCGATTTAGCCGCTATGTACGCTGGTATTCCAATTGTCCCTGTGCCAATGTTTTTTACCCAACAGCAGGTTAATCATGCTCTCACAGAATCTGGTGCTGACGTATTGATTGGTGACTGGCAACAGTGGCACCCAGTTTTAATTGGTGAAATGGAGCGTTTACTTCTATGGAAGTTACCTTACCCTTCTGTGCAAGAGTTATTACCTAACACCTGTAAAATCACGTTCACTTCTGGTTCTACCGGGCAGCCCAAAGGCGTGTGCTTGAGCTCAGATCAGATTGCGAAGATTAGCCGAACATTGGCTGACACGATTGCGACAGACGTAACTTGCGATAAGCATATGGTGTTGTTACCTCTCTCCACTTTATTAGAGAACATAACCGGTATTTATGTCCCGATTCTGCTAGGGGCAGAGAGTGTTGTCTTAAGTGGAAAGTCAGTAGGCTTGACGGGCTCTAGTCATTTTGATGCTTCACAATTTGCACTTGTACTCACTCAACATTTACCCGCTACCATGGTGCTAACACCTGCCTTATTAATGGCTTTAGTTGGTGTGGCCAAATTCATGCCTGTGGTTACCAAGAACCTTAAGTTTGTTGCTATTGGTGGTGCACGTGTCTCGCCACAACTTATCGAACTGGCTCACCATTTAAACATTCCAGCTTACGAAGGGTATGGTCTTTCAGAAAATGCGTCTGTGGTCAGCCTTAACACTCCTTCAGAAAATAAGGCTGGAACTTCGGGCAAACCGTTATCACATGTGAATGTCAAAATTGCCAGTGATGGTGAAATCTGGGTCTCAGGTAATATCGCACTCGGTTATGTCAATGCACCTTTTGAGCAAGAGTGGCTGGCGACAGGAGATTTAGGTCATCTTGATGACGATGGTTTTCTGATTATTAGCGGTCGTAAGAAAAACCAAATTATCACCGCTTTTGGGCGCAACATTTCTCCCGAATGGATTGAGTCTGAAGCTCAAGCATTTACTGAGTTGCTTGGTATGGTTGTGCTTGGAGAAGGCGATAAAACGCTGACCGCAGTATTAGAAAGCCAAGATATTGAACAAGTGACCGAGTCACTGAGAAAACTTAATTCGACACTGCCTGATTATGCGCACATTGGTAGGGTGATTATTGCTCCTGAGTTAAGAACCGTATCAGGGCTATACACCAGTAATGGTCGTCCAATTAGAGCGCAGTTTGAGGCGCGATTTGGTAACAAAAGCCAGTCCGAATCATGCACCATCACCACAAAATTTATTGAATAGAGGACACTGCCATGACAGCCTTTTTCGAAACCCTACAAAAGCAAACTCAGCAAGCTCAGCAACAGATGTTGCAAGCACCTATCTTTGCAGCCTGTGCTCGAGGTGAAATTGATAAAGATACTTACGTCGCATTTCTTATTCAAGCGTTTCACCACGTTAAACATACTGTTCCCCTGCTTATGGCTTGTGGTGGACGATTGCCTGAAAAGTACGAATGGTTACGTCAGGCGATTGGTGAATACATTGAAGAAGAAAAAGGCCACCATGAATGGATTCTAAATGATATCCGAGCCTGTGGTGCTAACGCAGATTTAGTGAGAGCGAATTTGGGTCAAGGCAAGGCGGGCTCTGCCATTGAATTGATGGTGGCCTATCTGTATCACCAAATCGACAGACGCAACTCTATCGCCTTCTTTGGAATGGTTTGGGTGCTTGAAGGAACCAGTGTCGGTGTGGGTGGTCAAGTTGCTAAGTTGGTTCAACAAACTCTGAACTTACCGGATAGTGCGATGAGCTACTTAACCTCACACAGTGAATTAGACCAAGATCATATCCAGTTGTTTGAAAAGTTAATGAACCAGATTACCGATGAGCGAGATCAGGCTGCAATCATTGATTCGGCTAACATGGTATTTCACCTGTATGGCCAGATGTTGCATGACTTAACTTCAACCTCTTTAGAGAATGCGGCCTAAGGATTTACTATGAACTTGCACAATAAACGAGTGTTGTTGACGGGCGCTTCCGGTGGCATTGGTAGAGAAATCGCTCAAGCGCTAGAGAAAAAAGGCACTAACTTGATTTTAGTCTCCAGAAGCGACAGTAAGTTAAACGCACTGAGAAACAGCCTACAATTCCCAGAAAAGCATAAAGTTATCACTGCAGATTTGGCTACTGAAAAGGGGATAGAAAATCTCAGGAGCCAATGTTTAAGCTTGATTCATGAAAACAACAAGATAGATGTCTTGATTAACAACGCGGGCTGCAATCAGTTTTCATTTCTGGCGCAACGCAGTACCTCCTCGATTGAACAAGAAATCCGCTTGAATCTCACCGTGCCGATTTTGCTATCTCAAGCGGCGGTATCTTGGGTCAGTCGTCCTGGCATCATTGTTAATATTGGTTCAACCTTTGGTTCCATTGGTTTTCCGGGTTACACCACATATTGCGCAGCGAAATCAGGGTTGCAACGTTTTAGTGAAGCTTTAGACAGAGAGTTGAATGGCACCGGTATTCGTTCCTTATATTTGGCTCCAAGAGCAACCAATACAGGCTTGAACAGTAGCTCTGTTAACCAAATGAATGAACAGTTGGGCAATAAAAGTGATTCTCCAGAACGGGTTGCTAAGTATGTAGTGGATATGTTGGAAAGCGAAACGACAGCTCGCTGGATTGGTTGGCCAGAAAAGCTTTTTGCTCGGATAAACCAAATCTTACCTGGGGTTGTTTCGCACTCTATTTATAAGCAACAAGAGACGATTCATCACTTTATCAAGCAAATACAGGGGAAATGACAATGAAACGTACATTAATCTTAGTAATGGTTGCGTTGCAGGTGATTATTGTAACACCTGTTTCTGCCGCTGGTGCGGACCCATTGCAAACCATTCAATCTAAGTGGGCAGTATGTCAGTACGAATCTAAAGATACTGACCATCAAATATTCTGTTTGGAAAACTTGATAAAAAGAAACGAAAAAGCGCTCAAACAGGATCCCAATCGCCAGGAGCTCAAAGTGTGGCTAGCGATTAATAAAGCTTCTTTGGCGGGGGCTGACGGAGGGTTAGGTGCACTTTCTCTTGTCAAAGAAGCTAAACAGCTATTAGAACAAGTCATTGAAAAAGCGCCAAAAACGTTAAATGGCTCTGCGTATACCAGTTTAGGTTCGCTATACTATCAAGTACCGGGGTGGCCAATTGGTTTCGGTGATGACGATATGGCGGAACAAATGCTACTTAAAGCGCTTGAAATCAATCCAGATGGTATTGACCCAAACTATTTCTATGGTGACTTCTTAGCGCAAGACGGGCGTGAAAAAGAAGCGAAAGAGTATTTAACCAAAGCACAAAAAGCGCTGCCAAGAGCTGACCGTCCGTTAGCTGATCATGGCAGACAGATCGAAATTGCTAAGCTTTTAGGAGAACTCAAGTAAATATGCGGCTACTTTTGGTTGAAGACGATGCATTGCTCGGACAATCCATGGTGACTTCACTCAGTCGCCACGGCTATACGGTTGATTGGGTCGATTGTGGCGGTGGTGTTGCTACCGCGATGAAGACAGAGCAGTTTGCTGCGGTTATTTTGGATCTGACACTCCCAGATATCGATGGCTTAGTGGTTCTAAAAAATATACGCAAAGCAGGATATACACTTCCGGTGCTGATTCTTACTGCGCGCGATGATATTGAAGACAGAGTAAAAGGGTTAGATGGTGGTGCGGATGATTATTTGGTGAAGCCATTTGCACTTGAAGAGCTTATGGCTCGATTACGGGTCTTAATTCGTCGTCAGTCCGGTCATTGTGATACTAGAATTGAAATAGGCCCACTTTCATTGTCTCTTGCTGAGCAAGCGGTTGATTATGAGGGAAACAGACTAAAATTAACGAACAATGAGTTTAAGCTGCTAACGGCTTTGATGACTCATGCGGGACGAGTGTTAAGTAAAGATCAATTGCAGCAATCATTGCATGGCTGGGATGAAGGCGCCAGTGACAACGCGATTGAAGTTCACATACATAATTTGAGGAAGAAGATTCCTAATAATCTCATAAAAAATATCCGCGGAGTGGGGTATATCATTGAAAAAAAATAATACGGAACAATCCTTTTCTATCAAAAAGCGGCTGACAGTGTCGGTTGTTTTGCTTTCATCAATATTGATCCTGATTTCACTTCTATTTAGCTTTTCCTCCTCTCGCCATGAGATTCAAGAAGTTTACGATGCTCGTTTGGGGCAATCAGCCAAAATGTTATTACTAAGTATGCCCATATCTGAACAAAATTTGGAGACCGAGCAGACTCGGCAACTCTTCGATGTGTGGGAACAAAGAATTTCAGCACAAGCCAAAGGGGATGATGATCCAACTCCGTTTGGACACCCTTATGAACAGAATATTTTAGTCCAGTTTTATCTGGGAAAAAGTTTTGTCTGGAGCTCTATTCCAGGAATCAAACAGTTACAGCATGACCCAAATTATGCGGGTTTCGGCAATATGACAATTAATGGAGCTCAGTGGCGCTATTTTCAGTTGCCATTGCCGAAAGGACTGACGGCACAAAAAGAGTACATTATTGTGGCGGAGAAAGAGTCGATTCGTGATGAAATGATCCATGAGTTGGCGTTGTCTTCGGCCTTGCCACAGCTTATTTTGATTCCTTGTTTAGCGGTGATCATGGTGTTTTTGATCGATAAACATTTCAAGCCTATTTCTGAGCTTAAGTTTGCTATCGCACAACGAAATGCCAATAAGTTAGATAGTATCTATGTTGCTAACCCAACTCAGGAACTTTCACCGCTTGTCGGCGCGTTAAACGGTTTGCTTAATGAGCTTGATCAAGCTTGGCAAAGGGAAAAGCGCTTTACTCGAATGGCAGCACATGAACTTAAGACACCGTTAACTATTTTACGAATCAATGCTGAAAATGCTCTGAACAGCCAAAACAAAGAACAACTGAATCAGGATTTGAATAATATTCTTAAGGGCATCGATAGAACAGACCGTATGATTCAGCAGTTACTCACCTTGGCGAAAGTTGAAAGCATTCAAGAGATGCATTTCAACAAGCTGGATTTAACTAAACTGAGTCAGTCTGTTATTGCGGAACGAGCACCTTTAGCCTTGAGAAACGATCAGGAGTTTATTTTTGAAGCAGAAGATATCACGGTCCATGGTGATGAAGCATTGCTCCGGGTTCTACTGACCAATTTGGTGGATAATGCGATACGCTATTCGGGTAATGAAGCGCAGATTATTGTTCGCATTGAAGAAGAGCTGACTTCGGTGAAGCTGTTTGTTAGTGACACCGGAAAGGCGATCAACTCAGAGACCAGAGAAAAGATGTTTGACAATTTCTATCGCGCCAATACAGAAAAAGGTGACGGAGCAGGGCTAGGGATGTCTATCACGCGCGATATTGCTAAGTTGCATGGAGGAACTGTTGAACTGCTTCCTCGTCAGGATGAACGTAATACTCTGCTGGTGGTGTTGCCTAAATAGTGACTCTCTCCCAAGTCTTTCACTTAGCGGAAACACTTTATTCTTCCATTACTGCCGAGTTCAACGGTTATTCTTTGATCCCAGTAACCTGAGTAGGTACTCCAGTAGGTCTTGGTATAGGCTTCACCATCATCATGCCAAAAACCAAGCGGCTGATTTGGGAAACTGTTGCGACAAATAAGGTTTCCTTGCTTACCTGTGATTGAATGACCTTCTTCATCGACAACATCAACATCAAAACCTAAGCCAACGGCCTGACACTCTCCATAGTAAACCGAAGAAATTGGGTTGCCTAAAATGAAGCTACCTAAGATATTTGTGTCTCCAGACATGCAGCACAAATGGAGATCTGGCTTAATTTGGTCAAAAACATAATCAAATTGTTGTTCCGATAACATAGAATTAGCCACGCATAATGTTTTTAACGCTGCTAAAGAATAAAAGTTACCCGGAGGAAAAGCCGCTTCCTGCAGGGCTTGTATATACTCTGCGCAACTACCGAACAGCGTCGTTTCTGATTCGTCCGCAAGATCCCATAATACCGTAGGCTGCGGATAGAGAGGGCATCCATCATAGATCACCATTGTCGCACCGCTGGCTAATATTGAAACGTGCCAATTCCACATCATTGAGTCGGTGTGCGTGTTAATCAGCACTCGGTCCTCTGGTTGGATATCACAGTGCAGTTGATGCTCTTTTAAGTGGTTAAGTACCGTTCCTCCAACACTGTGTACAATACAGCGAATAGCACTTTCAACGTATTCGTAAACAATAAATAGCGGATCGTTAAAAGCAATACGTTCATATGCCAGCCCTCTAGGAAGGTAACTCGCGAGTATCGCTTGCCAGTCAGAAAAGGTGTCATTGAAATTTACACTGTAATCTCGTTGCTGTAAGTATTCGATTTGGCAGGTATTTTCTATGCTATCAACGGCGTAAACGATTTTAGAATTGGACTCTTCCATCAAGTGAATCTGACCATGAAAACTGTACCCGTTGCAACAAAACAAAATCTTTGGTTTAACTTGTTGTAATTGGCTAATGACGTGATCTGGATTGTCTCGTGGTGACGTTGATGTCCAGATCGCTCCTAAGCTGGTGGCAGCAAGCATCGCGACCACCGTTTCCGGTATGTGTGGTAAATGTGCCGCAACCACGTCACCTTTGCTTATGCCGTTCTGAACAAGCCACTGCTGCACAATAGAAACTTGATCACTGAGTTGTTGCCACGTTAGCTTTTTGGTTTGACCATTTTCATTTTTGAACCAAATCGCTGTACCTTCGGGTTGTTGGAATGCGTAAGAGAGTAAATTTTCTGCGTAGTTTAACCGAGCTTGAGGAAACCAAATGGTGTCTCGAGCCGGAATAAATTGTTGCCACCTAGCGATCCCCTCGCCGTAAATACAGTCTCCGAAAAATCCAATAACATCACAGTATTGCCATATCTCAAGCCAGAACTTCTTTTTGTCTTCAACGGACCACTGATGCAGTTGCTGGTAGGTTTCGAAAGCTTCACCTTGCATATTGATATGTTGGATAAACTGCTGAATATTCGAGTTGTTAACTCTATCTTCACTCGGTATCCATAAAGGACTGACATTAGACATATAAGTACTCACACTCCGCTAAACCAATCGTGGTTATAGGTTTGTTCGTTAACAGTGAAGATATCAATCTCACTAACTCAATCAGAATGGTATGAATCAAGTTTTGACTCTGATCTAGGTTATGTCAAACAACATATCGCTGATATTTAAGAAAAAACAGTAGCAATAGGAAGCGGTATCAAATGGATGAATAAAGCGATGGGTAGCGATAGGAGTAAAACTAAGTTGTGGAATGAAGATAAAAAAATAGCCAACCGTCATCAATACGATTGGCTGATATAACATGTGAACAAAATACATTCACTAACAACGTCAGTTGGCTAGGTGACCCTCGGCTTAATAAGGGTCACCTAATATTAAGCATGTTGCGTGCCAACTTTGTAATATGCTGATTTGTGATGAAAATAGTCAATTTGACCATTTTTTGTTTAAAAAGCCACCTGTTAATCGCATTTTGCAAATGCAATATGCAAAATCTTATCTAATTTGCTAGTGATAATTAAAACATTAGTTCAAAAGTTTATTTTTACGTTTATAAATCAAATTATACTTTCACTTCTAAAGATTAATCTATTCTTCATAAATTTATAATTATTTTATTTTTTGTTTTATATCAGTGTTTTATTGTTATTTTTGTAAAAACAATCAAGATTTTAGGTTGAAAAAATATTTAGAGCTGTTAATTTATGTCTCGAATTTGTTTAGAGTTCTAAATGATTATGTGGCAGGCAATGATTACAGCAGCACCTTGGGTCGCATACCCAGAAACTATGCAAAAGTCTCAGGATGAGTGGGTATTTCGAGTACCAACAAGAAATGATGGAACACGAGTGCACGAACTTATCGCCCAATGCTCACCTCTTGATGAGAACTCAGCATATTGCAATTTTCTGCAATCAACACACTTTCAAAGTACTTGTGTGGTTGCAGAACGCAATGGCGAAATCGTGGGCTTCGTTTCAGCCTATCGCAAGCCGGATAACCCAAGTGAGTTATTCATTTGGCAAGTTGCCGTGCACGAAAGTGCGCGAGGTATGGGTCTGGCTTTCCATATGCTGAACGAAATACTCACACGTGATGATCTACAAGACATCAACGTGTTGGAAACAACCATTACTAAAGACAATCAGGGGTCATGGAGCCTATTTAAGAAATTAGATAAAGCTCATGGTGAACGTGGTGAAGTGTCAACGTTTCTTGATGAAACGCGTCACTTTGACGGTAAACACGACACTGAATATTTGTATCGTATCCCCCTAAAACGAAATCAGTAATTTACTGATATTTAGTCAAGAACTAACCAAAAGGATAATATTCCTCGCTATGGATATCTTTAAGAAAAAAGAATCGAACGTTCAATCTTATGCTAACAACTTCCCAGTTGTCTTCTCGACAGCGAAAGGTAGCTGGCTATACACCAAAGATGGCGACGCTTATCTCGATTTCTTAGCGGGCGCTGGTTCACTTAACTATGGTCATAACAATGCGATCTTTAAGCAAGCACTGCTTGACTACATTGATCGCGATGGCATTACCCATGGTCTAGACATGCATTCAGAAGCGAAAGCTGAATTTCTAAGTGCATTACAAAAACACATTTTTGAGCCTCGTTCTCTGGATTACAAAGTTCAGTTTACAGGACCGACCGGCACCAACGCCGTGGAAGCGGCAATGAAGCTTGCGCGTAAAGTGACAGGTCGAAGCAACGTTGTTGCGTTTACTAACGGTTTCCACGGTTGTTCATACGGTGCACTAGCGGCAACGGGTAACCAACACCATCGTGGTGGTGCGGGTATGGGATTGTCAGGTGTGACACGCTTACCGTACGAAGGCTATGCAGACATTGATGGCCTAGCGCTATTTGAAACCATGCTTTGTGACAACTCTTCTGGTTTAGATAAACCAGCCGCTGTATTGGTAGAAGCCGTACAGGGTGAAGGTGGCCTAAATGCGGCATCAAATGAGTGGTTACAGCGCTTGGCTAAGATTTGTAAATCACACGGCATTCTACTTATCGTTGATGATATTCAAGCTGGTTGTGGTCGTACAGGTACTTTCTTCAGCTTTGAACCAGCAGGTATCAAACCCGACATCGTTACTCTATCAAAATCGATAGGTGGCTACGGTTTACCTATGGCGGTTGTGCTGTTCAAACCTGAGTTAGACCAATGGAAGCCAGGCGAGCACAACGGTACTTTCCGTGGTAACAACCATGCGTTTGTAACAGCGGCCAAAGCGATTGAAACCTACTGGGCAAATGATGAGTTTTCTGAGCACATCAAAGAACGTGCAGACCAAGTAACAGCAACAATTCAAAAATCGCTGCGTACTTTCCCTACCATGTTTACCCAGCTAAAAGGCCGTGGTTTGATGCAGGGTATTGAGTGTCAGGACGGTGAAATTGCAGACAAGATTGCACGCGAATGTTTCCGTTTGGGTATGGTTATTGAAACTGCGGGTCCAGATGATGAAGTGGTTAAATTTTTCTGTCCACTGACCATCAGTGAGTCTGAGCTAGAACAAGGCTTAAGTATTTTCTCTCAAGCGGTTGAAAATGTTGCACCGCTATTCATCAAGAAAGCCTCATAAGGAAAAGTCATGATTGTAAGAACATTAGAAGAATGTCAAAAAAGTGAACGTCGTGTAGTAGCAGAAACGTGGGAAAGCGTTCGCATGCTACTGAAAGATGATCAAATGGGATTCTCGTTCCATATCACGACTATCTATAAAGGAACGGAAACTCACATTCACTACAAGAACCACCTTGAGTCTGTGTACTGCATGTCTGGCGAAGGTGAAATTGAAGTTGTTGGTGGTGAGACTTACCCAATTAAACCAGGCACTTTGTATATTCTGGATAAGCACGATGAGCACTACCTACGTGCATACGAAGGTGCTGATATGGTGATGGCGTGTGTATTTAATCCACCGCTAACAGGCGCAGAAACTCACGATAAAGATGGTGTTTACCCAATCGTGGAATAACAAGCAAAAATAGCGCTTGTCGATACCCTTTCTGCAGAAAGCTGTATGTAGGAAGGGTATAAATTCAAAATTAACAAAGGAGAAATCATGTATTACACCGTAGAGAAAATCGGTGGTACTTCTATGTCTGCATTCGATGCAGTCCTTGATAATATTCTGCTAAAACCGAGTAACCCGTATGGCCGAGTGTTTGTTGTATCGGCTTACTCTGGAATGACAGATGCACTGCTGGAGTGTAAACGCACAGGTAAAGCAGGTATCTACAAAATGATCGCCAAGCGAGATGATGATTGGCGTGAAGCAATGTACGAACTTGAACAACGTATGTTGATGATTAACGAAAACTTATTTGCTGACCCAATGAGCCGTATTCGCGCAGATAAGTTTATTCGCTCACGTATTTCTGAAGCCGTAAACTGCATCAACAACATTTTAGAAACGTGTCAGTATGGCCAGTTTTCTCTGCGTCATTACTTACCACAGGTAAGAGAGTTTCTTTCATCTATTGGTGAAGCGCACAGTGCCTACAACACGTCTCTAAAATTAAAAGCATTGGGTGTGAATGCGCGTTTTGTTGACCTATCGGGTTGGAACGAAGATACCCGTGGTTCCCTTGACGAAGTGATTCTGCGTGCGTTTGAAGACATTGATGTCAAAACAGAACTGCCAATCGTGACGGGTTACGCTTATTGTGATGAAGGTTTAATGAAAACCTACGATCGTGGCTACAGTGAGATGACGTTTAGCCGTATTGCAGCACTGACGAATGCTGACCAAGCGATCATTCACAAGGAATACCACCTAAGTTCTGCTGACCCGCGCGTTGTTGGTCCAGATAAAGTACGCCCAATGGGGTTAACCAACTTTGATGTGGCAGACCAGCTTGCTAACCTTGGTATGGAAGCGATACACCCGAATGCAGCTGCGGGTTTACGTAACAAAGGTATTGAGCTTCGCGTTAAGAATACATTTGAACCGGATCATGAAGGTACGCTGATCTCTAACGAGCATCAGCCAGAAGCGGACAAAGTTGAGATTATCGCAGGTCGTAACAAGGTGTTTGCTCTGCACGTATTTGACCAGAGTATGGTCGGTAATGTTGATAACGTGAGCTACGATATCATGGAAATCATTGCCGAAGCGCAAGTTCACTTGGTTGGAAAAGAGATGAATGCTAACTCAATGACCTATTTCTTGAGCGGTAGTACTGAGAATCTGAATGAAGTGCTATACAAGGCGGAAAAGCGTTATCCGAACGCATCCATCTCAGGAAAAATGGTGGCGTTGATTTCAGCTATCGGTGCGCAAATCAATACCAACAAAGCGTTAAGCCATGGTATGCAAGCACTGGATAAAGCTGACGTTACTCCTATGGCGGCACACTCTTCAATGCGAAATGTAAACGTGCAGTTTGTGGTTGAAGATAGTGATTACAATGCCGCGATTTGTGCGCTGCATGAGTTGCTAATTACCGGTAAATCCGAGCAATCGAAGCCAGCAGTCAAAGCGGCTTAACTCTTTCATGGATGATAAAAACGCCAAGTCAAAACACTTGGCGTTTTTTTATGCGTTTTGGTACAGCTCTAACGGTAAGCCATCTGGGTCTGCGAAGAAGGTGAACTGTTTGCCAGTAAACTCATCAATGCGTACAGGCTCCACTTTAATTCCTTTGTTTTCTAACTCACGTTTTGTCTGCTCTACATCATCAACACAAAATGCCAGATGGCGTAATCCTTGAGCTTCAGGGTAGCTTGGTCGTTGAGGGGCATCAGGAAAAGAAAAAAGCTCTATTTGAGAACCGTCAGGAAGGGCTAAATCTAATTTGTACGAGTCTCTCGCTTGTCGATAATTTTCCGCCACAACCGTTAAACCTAAAACGTCAACATAGAAAGCTTTTGAGCGTGGGTAATCTGAACAAATAATTGCGGCGTGGTGAATACGTTTTAGCATGGTGGTCCTTTGTTTTACTTGGTTCGACGAAGTTAACTATTGAGTTTTGAGCCCAAATGCTTCGATGCGTAGTCGATAAATACACGCAGTCGCGCTGGCATATATTTGGTTTGAGCATACTGCATCGCAATCGCACCGTGATAATTACTTTTGATAGTCCAATCATCCAGTAATTGGATCACTTCACCTTTTTCAATGGCATCTTTTACGACAAAGTCATGGAATATTCCGATACCTAACCCGTTTTTTGTACCGTTTAAGCGCATTTGCGATTGATTAACAGCATAGCGGCCTGTAATCGCAACCGTATGGAACTCGTCGTCTTTCAAAAAGCTCCAAATATGGTCATATTCGGTTTCAGCTAAGTAAAGACAATCATGGGATGCCAGTTCCGTCGGATGAACAGGTGTGCCGCGATCTGTAAGGTAATCTGGACTGGCACAAAGCACTAAGTTAGTCTTGCCGAGTTCTTTGAGCACCAGGTTTTCGTCAGGCTTGTCTGTGAGCTTAAATGCTACATCGACGTTGTGTTTGAGTAAGTCGATCTCCCCATCAGCACCACGCAGCCGGAGTTGGATGTGAGGGTACTGCTTTAAAAAAGGCACGACCAAAGGTTGTAATACCGAATTCAAAAACGCTTCTGGGGCTGCAATGGTCAGCGTACCTGAAGCCTCAGTATGATCAGCACTTGAAAGATCCACGGCTTGTTGTGCAGCATTGACCATGACTAAGCATTGATCATAGATTTTCTGTCCAGCCTGAGTAATCACAAGTTTACGCGTGGTGCGTTCAAACAGCTTAACACTCAGTGCTTGTTCTAAGCGGGTAATCAATTTGCTTAATGCAGAGGGTGTTACACCTAACTTTTGGGCCGCAGCGGTAAAACTACCTTCGTTAACCACCAAGATAAAGGTCGCTAGATCAGGCAGTAGGGCGATGAGCTTCGGATTCAGCATATCGTTTTCAGATTAAAGTGTGCTCAGCTAAAATGAATAACAGTACTCTAGCACAATAATCATTTTCGATGCTGACATTATTCCTACTTATGAGAAGGAAAATAGTCTATCTTTACAGGATGTTGTGCTAGGAAAATCAGAATGAATAAACCAAAGAAAAAGTGGTATTCATCTTTTGTAATGCCGCTCCACATTCACTTGTCTGTTTTGTTTGTTTCAGTGGTCGCTGGGTCTTGTTTGTTGCAGATTTGGGCATCCTCGAACAGTATTGACGAAATCATTTTCGAAGCAAATCAAACGCTTTTTGAACAGATTGCAGACACCACTACCGGGGACTTCGAAAAAGTCTTTCAACCAGCCATGGACGCAATTAGTACTTTAGAATTGACCCCCGTGGTTGATGCTCAGTATGAAGAAGATCGAATCTCTTACATCACCATTCTGCAGAAAATGCTGCATACGCAATCCGGTGTTAATGCTTATTTTATTGGATACAGTAATGGTGATTTGATTGCTACGATGAAAAATACTAATTCACCGTGGATGAAAGATATTCCCGTTCCTGATGATGCAGAAATGTTTGGTGTTGTATCATCAGTCAGTCGTGGCTACGCAACGTTATTTTTCTTTTCTGAACAGGGAAAGTTACTCGGTTCCCAAATACTGAATAATACCAATCTGGATGCTCGTAAAGAAACTTGGTACACCGCGGCAAAAAAGAATGAACTTACTCTTGCTGAGCCACGTTTTTTCAGAGTACAGCAAGAAATTGGAGTCACAGTACAAAAGAAATCGGCAACTGGCACCGTCGTCGCCGCTGAAATCTTGCTTTCAAGTGTCGCCGATATCTTGTCCCGTACGGCTTTAGATCATCCGTCCACCCGCTTGTTATATGAAAAGAATCAACGGTATATCTATGCCTATAGTGAAGGTATCGCTCACCGATTATCACTGAACAAATTAGAAAGGATCGATGATCTTCCATTCAGCCGTTTAAGAGAAGCTGCTCTCGACGAAACCATGATTGGTAATGGTTTAAAAACTGAAATGGTTGACGGTAGCAAGTGGTTTGGAGAAGTGTTCCCCGTTGCTCGTATCGGTGATAAAGATTTCTACTTACTGTTTGCGATAAAAGAAACGGAGTTGCTCGACAAAGCCGCCGCGATTAGAAAACATGCGATAGCAACAGCATTTATTCTGGCGTTAATTGTACTACCTATCGTGTATGTTGCTGCGCAGTTTATCAGTCGTCCAATTCGTCATGCGACGATGAATGCTCAATCCATCAGTCATTTTAAGTTTGACTCCCCGAACTATAAACCAAGTCGAATCAAAGAAATTGTTGATTTGAACTTTGCGTTAAGTGGTATGAATATAACGATAAGGAATTTTTTTCAGCTTACTCGCACCATTTCTCAGCAGAAGGATATGGATCGAATTCAAACCGCAATTAGTGAAGGACTAGTAAAAGCGACAGAGGCGCAAGGGGCGTTTTTGTCGATAGTTCACCCAAGTTTGCACACATTGGGAGCTCACATTTATTGGGATGCAAAAACTAAAGATAAGCATGATGTATCGCTTTCATATATTGATGAAAATGAAACACTGAAGATGGTGTTTTCGAATGTTACTGATGAAGAATATGTCGTCTACCACAATAGTAAGGAGTTTTCGCATAAGTTACGTTTAACTGATGATACTTGGTGGTTGATGGTACCTTTGTATAATCGAGAAAAGGTTTGTATCGGCTGCCTAAATTTGGCTTATAAAGAGACTCAGAAACAAAAGATCCTTGATGAAGTGTTGCCTTTGATAGTCGTGTTAACCGGATACACATCGTTGGCTATTGAGGCCAAGACACGCTTGAGAGAGCAAAAAGAGTTACTCGAGGCCTTTATCCGCGTTATTGCCGGAGCTATCGATACCAAATCCCCGTTTACTGGTAACCACTGTCAGCGTGTACCGGTATTAACCGAACAGTTAGTGACTGCGGCTTCGAATTCGAAACTTGCTCCTTTCAAAGAGTTTGAGCTTTCGCCTGATGATCAAGAAGCGTTACACATTGCGTCTTGGCTACACGACTGCGGTAAGGTGACAACACCGGAATATGTGGTAGATAAATCAACAAAACTAGAGACAATCTATAATCGCATCCATGAGGTGAGAACTCGATTCGAGGTACTGAAAAGAGATGCTCAAATTGAAGCGTACCAAGCGCATTTTGGTGACTTACCGGACCCCGTTCAAGCTAAAGTGAATGATAAGTGGCATGAGCTTGATGAAGAGTTTGAGTTTGTCGCTCAGATGAATGAAGGCAAGGAATTCTTAGATGATGAATCTAAAGTTCGTATAAAACAAATTGCTTCCAGAACGTGGAAAAGAACGCTGAATTCTTCACTTGGGCTAGGACCTGAGGAATCATTGCGCCATAAACAACAACCTGTAACTCTACCTGTGACGGAACATCTGTTGACCGATAAGTCATGGCACAAGATTCCTTGGGTTATTGATAAACCCGATGAAGAGCGTTTTAATTTAAAACCTGAACTTTATAAAAATGATTTGGGTGAAGTGTACAACTTATGTATAGAACGAGGCACACTTAACGAAGAAGAGCGCTTTATCATCAATGATCATATCGTAGAAACGATACGCATGTTGGAATCTTTACCGTTTCCTTCAAATCTGAAAGATATTCCACGGATTGCTGGTAGTCATCATGAAAAGCTCGATGGTCGAGGGTATCCCCAAGGATTGGAAGAGCAAGAGATTCCGTTGGCAGGTAAAGCAATGGCAATAGCAGATATTTTTGAGGCGTTAACCAGCTCTGATCGACCATATAAGAAAGCAAAAACCTTGTCTGAATCGTTAAAAATCATGTCATTTATGGTGAAAGACAACCATATTGACGCAGACATGTTTGCTCTTTTTTTGAACTCAGGTATCTACATGAACTACGCTCAGGAGTTCCTATTGCCTGAGCAGATTGACGAGATAAAGATCGAGGATTACCTCGCCTGATGAAGGACACCAATAGCCTTAAGTTTACGGTATAGTGTATTTCGGCTGATCCCAAGCATTTTGGATGTTCGACTGATGTTGCCCTGATTGGCTTGATAGGTTTGTAAAAGCTTATCCTCGACTGCCGTTTTCAGGTCCATTGGTTTTGAGTCGCTAATCTCTGGAGGTGTACTTAGCAATGACTTACTGATGTGGCTCGGTACATGATCAAGATTGAGTTCGGGATCATCACTTGACAGCAGGCAAGACACCTTCATGAGATTATCAAGCTCACGTATATTGCCGGGCCAGTGGTATTGCGCAAGCAATGATTTTAGTGAAGGGGATAAAGACTGAGCACCAATGCGGTAGGTTTTGTGGATACTATCGATCAATGCTTCTTTATCTTGTCTTTCTCTTAGTGCAGGTAGATGCAAAATTAAACCGTTTAATCGGTAATAGAGATCCTGACGGAACAAGCCTTCTTCAACGGCTTTATTCAAATCTTTATGGGTTGCTGCAATAATCTGAATATCGACCGGATGACTTTGGTTGGAGCCGACGGGAATGACCACCTTATCTTGAATCACATGTAGCAGACGCGATTGCGCATCAAGAGGCATATCAGCTATTTCGTCCAGAAACAGAATACCATGGTCAGCTTGTCGAATTTTCCCTTGATAGCCTTTGCTGTTGGCTCCGGTGAAGGCTCCTGCAACATAACCAAAGAGTTCAGATTCAATTAAGTCTTTAGGCAGCGCACCACAGTTGACACTGACCAACGGTTTATCTTTACGCGCATTTTGTTTATGCAGGGCTTTAACAAACTCACCTTTGCCGACGCCGGTTTCCCCTAGAATCATCATGGTAACGTCTTTATCAATCAGTTTATTGGCTTGCTGCCATGCCTGTTCTATTTGTGTATCGCCATAATGTAACTCGCATGAAGCTGTGTAGTGATGGGGGTTGCGTGGCTTACTGTTGATTTCACGTCTTTCAAATACAAAATTTGTAGGACGTTGATTGAATACCTCTTCAATAGAGTGCCCAACAACGGTAGGTTGAGCTAAGAGCTGAGCTGCAATGTGATTGTGGGCGAGAATTTTCCCGCTCTCGTCAGCGATGACTATACCTTGCCATCCGCTATTTAGTAGTGAGCGTTCACATGCCAAATCAAAGCGAGTCGAACCTTGAGGGATTTCAGATAACAGGTGATTCTCGATTAATTGCACCATGTTCTGTACTAATACCTGCGTGGATAAATCGTGCTTTTGTTGTTCGCTGGTGATATCGAGAATACCAAGCAGTTCACCTTGGTGGTTAAAAATAGGGCACGAGGAGCAGCTAATGAAATGGTGCTGACGAATGTAGTGCTGATCGCCAACAACCGTGACAGGTCGAGCCTCGACGATGGCAGTACCAATGGCGTTGGTTCCTTTGAGTTTTTCTTGCCAGCATGCTCCAGATTCTAATGCAATTTCAGTTAAACGTTCTTTAAAACGAGGTTGCCCCCATGTGGCTAAGATTACGCCTTCTTTGTCGGTTAACACCAAATGACTGTCACTGTGCCCACACATTTGGTTAAACAGCGGCAGGGCATATTTTTCAACGGCTGATAGCAGGGAATTGGCAAGCCATTTCCGTTCCTTCAGCTCATAATTTGGCAGCTTGATGTGGTCAGGACGACTTCTTTGTGTCAGTCCTGCTTCTTGGCTTCGATTCCATGAGAGCGATAGCCAATCTTTAACTGATTGAATTTGCATAACTGTTCCATGTTGTCACAGTAGCAGTGTGTCATTTTGGGACACTGGAACATTGGGTGGCAGTACCCAAACATCCATTCCGTCGCCACTAAGTGTTGTTTATCATTTTGTTAATCATAGCTTTACAATTTATTAACAACAAGGCTGATCAGTTTGGCTTGTGATTTGCGTTAAGGAGTGTAGACAGTGTGCATGTGTACCACTGCAAGAATCATCCAAAGGTCAACCGACCATAACAATAACGTGAATGTGAAGTAACAAGGACTGAACTATGATTTATGCGCAACCAGGAACAGAAAAAGCCATTTTTAATTTTAAAAATCAGTATGATAATTTTATTGGTGGTGAATGGGTGAAGCCCGTTCGTGGCGAGTATTTCGATAACTCTTCCCCTATTAATGGTCAACCCTACTGCCAAGTTGCACGATCGACAGAAGAGGATATTAATCTTGCTTTAGATGCTGCACATCAAGTCCGCGCAACATGGGCGAAAACCAGTGTTCAGGAACGATCGAACTTGTTACTGAAAATTGCTGACCGAATCGAAGAGAACCTAGAAAAGCTGGCTTATGTTGAGTCATGGGAAAATGGTAAACCAATCCGTGAAACGTTAGCGGCGGATATTCCTTTGATGGTTGACCATTTCCGTTACTTTGCAGGTTGTATCCGTGCGCAAGAAGGAAGCGCCGCTGAGATAGATACCACTACCGCGGCGTACCACTTCCCTGAGCCTATTGGTGTAGTAGGACAGATCATCCCATGGAACTTCCCAATGTTAATGGCGGCTTGGAAAATTGCGCCTGCGATGGCTGCGGGCTGTTGCGTGGTGTTAAAACCTGCAGAACAAACGCCAACATCTGTGTTGATTCTGATGGAAACCATCAGCGATCTTATCCCTGCGGGTGTAGTGAACGTGGTGAACGGTTTCGGTAGCGAAGCGGGTCAGGCACTGGCAACCAGCAACCGTATTGCGAAATTGGCATTTACCGGTTCGACCGAAGTGGGTAACCACATTCTAAAATGTGCAGCGGATAACCTGATTCCTTCTACTGTTGAGCTTGGCGGTAAATCACCAAATATTTATTTCAGTGATATTTTTGACCACGAAGATGCTTATCTGGATAAGTGTATTGAAGGTACTTTGCTTGGTTTCTTCAACCAAGGTGAAGTTTGTACTTGTCCTTCACGTGTACTGGTGCATGAATCCATTTACGACAAGTTCGTTGCTAAGCTTAGTGAACGTGCGAAAACCATTAAGCAGGGTAACCCGTTGGACACTGATACTCAGGTTGGCGCTCAGGCCTCTCAAGAGCAGTTCGATAAGATCTTAAGTTATCTGGAAATTGGTCGCCAAGAAGGGGCTCAAGTGGTGTTTGGGGGTGAAGTGTCAGCGCAGCAGGGTGATATCTCCAACGGTTACTACATCCAACCAACTATGCTGGCTGGCCACAATAAGATGCGTGTGTTCCAGGAAGAAATCTTTGGTCCAGTTATCGCAATTACCAGTTTCAAAGATGAAGCCGAAGCGTTGGAAATTGCTAACGACACCGAATATGGCTTGGGTGCCGGTGTTTGGACGCGTGATACTAACTTAGCGTACAGAATGGGCCGTAACATTGAAGCTGGGCGTGTATGGATCAACTGTTATCACGCTTACCCAGCGCATGCGGCGTTCGGCGGCTATAAAAAATCAGGTATTGGTCGAGAAACCCACAAAATGATGCTGGATCACTACCAAAATACGAAGAACCTGCTGGTTAGCTACGATGTGAACCCATTAGGTTTCTTCTAAGCAAACCAAGCTCAATCCAAGCGCCCAAGGGGCGCTTTTCTTTTGCACACTTAATAAGTTCTATTTGTGCCTCAATTTCACTAATGTTTTTCCACGGAGATGGATAATCCCTTTTCGTTTGGTGGATTACACTTAGAAGATATTTCAGTAGCGACGAAAATTCGGCTTTAGTCGTTACTCAGGACACTCTTTTTACAGTGTAAATGACAAGGTTGTTTACCCTACCTAAAACGAAGAAGGAAAACGCAATGTCGACTGCTTTTTACCAGCAAATTCGTGATCAAATTGACGAAGTAAAAGCTGAAGGTCTTTATAAATCAGAACGTATCATCACCTCTCAGCAAGAAGCTTCTGTGCACATTTCAACCGGCGAAGATGTTTTAAACTTCTGCGCGAACAACTACCTTGGTCTGGCTAACCATCCTGCACTGATTGAAGCGGCGAAAGAGGGGATGGACTCGCACGGTTTTGGTATGGCTTCAGTGCGCTTTATCTGTGGTACTCAAGATTCACACAAAGCTTTGGAAGAGAAACTATCTACATTCCTAGGCAAAGAAGACACGATTCTTTACACCTCATGTTTCGATGCAAACGCAGGTTTGTTTGAAACTCTGCTCGATAAAGAAGACGCGATTATTTCTGACGCACTAAACCATGCTTCTATCATTGACGGTGTGCGTCTATGTAAAGCGATGCGCTTCCGCTACTCGAACAACAATATGCAAGAGTTGGAAGAGCAGCTTATCGAAGCAGATAAAGCGGGTGCTCGTCACAAGCTTATCGTTACTGACGGCGTGTTCTCAATGGATGGTGTCGTCGCTAATCTTCCAGCGATTTGTGACCTTGCAGATAAATACAATGCATTGGTGATGGTTGATGACTCTCACGCTGTCGGCTTCATGGGTGAGAACGGCCGTGGTACGCATGAATATCATGACGTGATTGACCGTATCGACATCGTCACAGGTACACTGGGTAAAGCGATGGGCGGCGCTTCAGGCGGTTACACTTCTGGTAAAAAAGAAGTGATTGACTGGTTGCGTCAGCGTTCACGTCCATACCTGTTCTCTAACTCTGTTGCACCAGCAATCGTTTCTGCATCTCTGCGTGTTCTTGATCTGCTTGCTGAAAGTGGTGAACTGCGTGACCGCCTATGGGACAACGCTGCGCATTTCCGTGCTCGTATGACAGATGCTGGCTTCACTATGGCTGGCGCGGATCACGCGATCATTCCAATCATGCTGGGTGACGCAAAAGTTGCTGCTGAATTTGCAGAGCGTTCTTTAGCTAAAGGCATTTACGTGGTTGGGTTCTCATTCCCTGTCGTACCAAAAGGTCAGGCGCGTATCCGTACTCAAATGTCTGCGGCACATACTCGTGAGCAGCTGGATAAAGCGATTGATGCCTTTATCGAAGTGGGCAAAGAGATGGGCATTATCTAAGTATTTTTGAATCCGCCATAACGGGGGATTCATTTGGTGAGCACTATGAAAATTAAAGCATTAGCTAAGCTAAAGCCTGAAGAAGGCATTTGGATGACAGAAGTCGATAAGCCAGAATTGGGCTATAACGATCTTCTGATTAGAATTAAGAAAACCGCGATCTGCGGTACTGACGTTCATATCTACAATTGGGACGAGTGGTCACAAAAGACTATTCCTGTGCCTATGGTTGTCGGCCACGAATACGTGGGTGAAGTGGTTGGAATTGGCGAAGGCGTTCGTGGTTTCGAACTGGGTGACCGAGTTTCAGGTGAAGGCCACATTACTTGTGGTCACTGCCGTAACTGTCGTGGTGGTCGTACGCATTTGTGTCGTAACACGGTTGGTGTGGGTGTAAACCGTACGGGTTCTTTCTCTGAGTTTCTGGTTATTCCTGCGTTTAACGCGTTTAAGATCCCAGATGAGATCTCTGATGATTTAGCATCTATTTTCGACCCGTTTGGTAACGCGGTACACACGGCATTGTCTTTTGACCTTGTGGGTGAAGATGTACTCATCACTGGCGCTGGCCCAATCGGTATTATGGCGGCGGCGGTAGCAAAACACGTTGGTGCTCGTCACGTAGTGATTACAGATGTAAACGAATACCGCCTTGAATTAGCGCGCAAAATGGGCGTAACTCGCGCCGTAAACGTTGCTGAGCAGAAATTAGAAGATGTAATGGAGGAGCTTGGCATGACAGAAGGCTTCGATGTTGGTCTTGAAATGTCAGGTGTACCGAGCGCTTTCAGCTCTATGTTGAATACCATGAATCACGGTGGGCGAGTAGCACTGCTCGGTATTCCGCCTTCAGACATGGCAATTGATTGGAATCAGGTGATTTTCAAAGGATTAGTGATCAAAGGCATCTACGGCCGTGAAATGTTCGAAACTTGGTACAAGATGGCAAGCCTGATTCAATCTGGCCTAGATTTGTCTCCAATCATCACTCACCACTACAAGGTTGATGATTTCCAAAAAGGCTTCGACGCTATGCGCAGCGGGGCTTCCGGTAAAGTTATCCTTGATTGGGAATAATCCATTCAAATAAGAAAAGCGCTCCGATTGGGGCGCTTTTTTCTTTTTGCTAGCTCTGTTTGTATAAACAGTAAAATGGAAAAAAAGACCATATTTAACCATTCGTTTGGTCCCATTTTGGTCCCATCGGTCCAAAATTTAGTCTCATGACCACCTTGTTTTGGTCCCATCAAAAAAACCGCCTGTCGGCGGCTTTTAATTTTAGTGTATTTACTAAGTTGTCTTAAAAGCTATTGTTCTTTCGCTTCTTCTAACTTGTTGGATAATCGGTGTGAGCGAGCATTAATCATACGGGACATGCGCTGAAGTTCAGAGTTCAAATCGTCAAGCATTTCAGTAGCAGATGGAATATATGCAGATTCACTTCTTGATTGATATCTAATGATCTCAAGAGAATATCCATCTTTCGAAGAGCCTCTAACTTCTTGCCCCATTATATAGTGAGGATTTTTTTTACTCATTACTTACTCCTTGTTCTCATCACAAGAATCTTCAGGGTCTTTTGGTCTTTGATCTCCTGAATCGACTGTAGGTTTTTCCATTATTTCAGCTACATGTTCCGTGTAAGTTCTATATTTTTCTATGAGTATAGCAACCAAGTTAGCGTGAGTCTGTAGGAACTTAGCATCTCGATCAAGGTTAAATTGTAAAGATTGGTCGCTTGTTAACACTAACACACCGACCGGGAGGTGGTTAGTTTGACTTGATTTATCTTCACATGGGATGACAGGAACCGCAATTATACTTTTATAGGTTTCTTTATCGTGATCTGAGTTTTTTGAAAAAGCTTGGTCTTCTACATCATCACCTAAATACTTTATAGTTTTATGTAGAAACGATAAACCAACTACTCCAAATCCAGGATCCCAAGCTCTATTCTGTACTTGAATACGTTTATCATTCATTCTCCATTTGGGCACTAACTTTCCCTCTTTGTTTAATACATATAAAGCTATATTCCAAAGAGATCCTTGAGGGAAGTTAAATAGGCGCTCACGAAACACAACTAATGGCCATAGTAAGCTATGAATCATTTCGTCCATTGTATCGTTTGTTACTTTAGTATGTGCTGTTTCCTGGTTCCTAATTTTTCCTATAGCGTAGCTTAATGCCTCACTTGTTACTCTTAAGGCGTCCATTTGACTTGTGTAGGTTACTGAATCAGCATCATATAGTTCTTTTATAGACTTAAATTCTTGTTCAATCTCAACTAGTTTTTGTTTTATGTCATTATACTCTGGGAGCATTGTATCTGTATTGGAAGCTGCTATAGAGGCTGAGACAGCAAAAACGTGAATGATAATTATAGTAATACAAACGGTCCCTATCATTACCCAGTTTAAAGTACTCAGTTTCCCGAAGTCTTCCACGCCAAGTAAGTAGGTCACAATTACTGCAATTCCTAGCGGGAGAACTAGCGTATACCAAATGTTAGTTGCAGATTGGACTAAACGATGTGTGGAATTTAATGCTCTCAATACTTCTTGAGATTTTTTACTAAACATAAAATATTTGCTTTTTTGTTTACTTTATCCTTTACATTACAGGACACAAATCTTAAACACTATGTATATCTTTATTAGGTGTTTAATCTGTGATGTTGGACTTTTTGTAATTCGTTCCACACCCTATCTGACTCTTTCTTATTGGATTCCTTCAACCACTTACCATAAACCTTCGCTACCATAGTTATGTCAGCATGGCCCATTTGCTGAGCTAGATAACTTACATTCACGTTAGCGTGAGTGATCATCCAACTAGCGTAGGTGTGGCGTAGCTGGTATTGGTTTCGATGAGGTATACCAGCCTTCTCACATAGTGTTGTCCAAATCCTACCTAGAGCTCGTTTCCCGTAGTAATCGTAATCACTGCCTTTCTGTTCTCGAACGGCTTTAGGGTTAAATACAAAACGTAGCTTCTCTCTACGGAAGGTTTTCCCTGGCAACTCGACATCATGCTCATTTGCCGGATACAAGTAAGTTAAGTGACGTTGTGATTTTAAAGCCTCTACAGCTGGTGGCAGTAAATCAACGAAGCGTTCTTTGTCTGTCTTAGTTGTTTTGAGTCCTCGATGGTCATAGGTAGAACGGCGGATATGAATAGTATTATTCTCAAAGTCCACATCTTCCCACGCTAAAGCACAAAGCTCTCCACTGCGAATTCCTGAGTAGACCAATAGAGTGATCATGTTTCGGTGTTGCAACTGGTGGCAAACCGATAACGCTTTATTAATCTCTTCCATAGAAAACGGCTGAATGTCTGACTCACTTTCTTTGACTCGCGTAAGTACATTGGACAGATCTTTGTCTAAATATTCCATCTTGTGTAACCAAGCTAGAAACGCATTAATGATGACTAAGTTGTTTATTGTTACTCGCTGACAAATACATAGAGGTCACCACGACAGTGGTTGATACTGTATTCGATTGGACGACCGGAGCTATCAAACGCGGTTTGCTCGATAAGAAGTACCGGAGTAGTCGAGTCGATATTTAGTTTTTCTAATGACTCTTCCGTTGGCATTTTTGCTGATACGCGGCTTTGTGTTCTTGAAGGTGTGATGTTTTGACTGTGAAAATAGTCATACAGCGACAATTGGATTTCATCCGGGTCATGAATCAACTCCGAAGGCACGTAAGATTCTTCAATCGACACTGCTTCTTCATCGATATAACGAACGCGCTTAAGTAGGAACACTTCCTCGCCTTCTTTGAGGTTGAGTATCTCTGCGATATCAGCAGCGCAAGGCATCGTATCTTTCTTAATCCAAAGCGTATCTGGCTTTTTCCCTTTTAAAACGACTTGTTGAGAGAATCCTGTCGCAGTTTTACCTGAGTACTCAACCGTGTCACTAATCATTGTTCCTAATCCACGAGAACGAACGAGTACTCCCTCTTTATTAAGGACATCTAACGCTTTGCGAATCGTAATTCGAGAGACGCTCAACAATTCGCTAAACTCACGCTCTGTAGGAATAAAATCGCCCCCTTTCAATATGTTCTGTTCAGTTGCTGTTTTTACTGATTCAGAGATCTTCATGTACAGAGGCGATTTGTCTTTTTGCTCGATGCGAGCCTTTATGAGTTCGATAAGAGGTTGGTAGGTTGTCATAAGGTTCTTATTTTTATCAGCAGTTGCTAGATTATACCTGATATTAGAAAGGGATAGATAGAGTGAAGAAGAAAGCTGAAGCATTCGCGCTTCAGCTCGATTTTTAACCTTATGTTAGGTTAGTGGCTTGTACTGGCTTCTCTGTACGCTGAACTCCCAAAAGCAGTATCGCTGCGACAAAAACAAGGGCAGCACAAAGAAAATACGCTAGATCATAGTGGCCAAAGGTGTCAACCGACCACCCCGCGAGCATCGGACCAATAAATCCTCCTATACCCCAAGCGGTATATAAAATGCCGTAGTTAGTACCGAAATTTTTCAATCCATAAAGGTCGGCTATTACTGAAGGAAAAACCGCAAGTAAAGTACCGTATCCAATGCCCGCAAGACCCGCTCCAATAATTAAGGTAAACGATGAGTCAAACTGGGAGAACAGCAGCATGTTTACAGCTTGTAGTAACATGGCAAAGCTAAGGGTTTTAAGTGCACCAATCTTGTCACTCAATAAGCCTGTTGCTAGTCGTCCACCAGAGTTAAAAATAGCTAAGGCAACAACCAAGTAAGCACCATTCATTATGCTCGCTTGTTCCGCGGCTATTGTTGTGATGTTGGCAATAACCATCAGCCCTGCGGAAGCACCAAAGGCATAAGCAAACCAGAGCAAATAAAATGGACGTGTGGCGAGCATGTCTCGCCACACCATATCGTCACTCTGTTTGGAGGCTTGTGATTTTTGTTTTGCTTTAGCCGCAGTTGGTTTGAAATCCAATGGTGGATTAGTAAAAAAGCATGCCAATGGAAAAGCAATTCCTATCAAGCCAACACCTAAGATTCTTAGGCTAACCTGAAGATCAAACTTAGTAATCAGGAAGCTTGTAAGAGGCGCAAGATAAAGTGCTGCTAAACCAAAAGCAGTTGCTAGAGTACCATTCACCATTCCTTTGCGTGAAGCGTGGAACCACTTCATTGCTGTTGGGTTTAAACAAGCATAAGAAAAGCCAATACCTGTTCCTGTTAACACTCCAAAACTTAAACACAAATTTATAGGGCTTACAGAGAGGCTTGATAACATCATACCGATCCCCGCCGTGAGCGTTCCCAACATTAGTACTTTCTTGGGGCCGAATTGGTCTTGTATGCGCCCAGCCACAAGCAGGGCAAGTGACAGAGTGACTATGGTAATGGTGTATGGTAATGAAGCTTGAGTGTGGGTCCATCCCAAATCAATCAGGGCGTTTTTAAATACGCTCCATGTATATAACACGCCGATGCATAGGTTGATTCCACAACCTGCTGCAAGAATTCTAATAGCTTTATTGTTCATGATCATTACTTGGGAAAATCACTCTAGATGAGCGATATTAGATTGAACGAAAAATAATGAGGTTTAATAAATGACTAAACCTCACATATAGAGTTAGAAATGATTAGTACTGGCGAAGGTAACTTGAAATTTCCTCAACATTCGGCGCGCAATCCCCCCCTTCATGACTAACAACATACGATGCAACGGCATTACCAAGAAGCACCGCATCTGCTAGTTCCCATCCAGAACAAAGCCCAGCAAGAACTCCTCCTGCATGAGTATCACCCGCTCCAATTGTGTCGACAATTTTTGCTGCAAATGGCGCAACCATTCCATAAGACTCGCCGTTGTTAAACAATGCTCCGTCACTATCAATTCGCAGCACCAAAGGGCAGGCATGGCGCAAGAACCATTGTTTTACAAAGCTGTGGCAGTCCTGCATTCCGAGGTATTCTGCTTCTTGTCGATTAAGAGAAATGATTGGCTTAAGAGCAAGTAAGCGCTTAAACAAACTTGTTTCAATGTCTGCAATACGTGGTCCAAAGTCGATAAATAACTGGATTGTCTTAGGTAGGGTTTCCAACCAACTTATGATTTCAACTCCGCAATCTGATGCTAGTTGATAACCGGAGAGATAAATGATGGCATCATCATTGATGGATAGGTGACTTAAATTTTCTTGATTCCAGTTGTTTTCTACGCCACTGACTGATAAGAAAGTTCGTTCTCCACTTGGCTCAACAAGAGCTAAGCACCAGCCATTATCACCGCTTGGATCAACTAAGCTACTATTAATACCTTTTTCTTCCATAGTGTGGCGAATTAAATCTGCCCATTTACCATTGCCAATAGGTAGAGCATTAGTAGATAGAAGACCGAGTCGTTTTACCGCAATCGCAATATTTAGCGCACAGCCACCAACATGAATCCCCTTTTCTTGCATTTCAAGATCACCACCTCGTTGAGGTAAGTATGGCGTTTCCGTGACAATATCGACAACTGCTGCACCAATTATGCAAAGTTGACGTCTGTTGCTAAGCGTGGGGATTAATTCAATTAATGCATTATGAGGCATAGCCCTGCTCCTTAAATTCTCGTAGAGAAAGGAATTTGCTAGCGTACGTATCAAAGTCTAGTTGGTTTTTATCGTCTAACTGCTGCTTCAATTTTACATCGATTGCTTGAATACCATTCAGTGCGCCACAAATGGCTGTTGCCATCGCGCCAATAGTATCTGTGTCGCCGCCTAAGTTTGCACACAGAATGGCACAACGATTTGGATCGGTGTTAGCCAATTCCACCATGGCTATCGCTGCTGGAACGGACTCAATCGTACTTACACCAGCGCCAACTAGGTTGTAAATCTTATCCATACGCTCTTCAAGACCACTATTTTCGTTCGCCACCATCAGGGCTAATTCCACACGGGCAGCCATAGATGCGCTAAACGTTGTAACATTCTTAGTTTGAGCAGCAAGAGCAACCGCAGGTAATTGATCTTTAATCATTATCCAAGAGTGCCCCTCAATTGCCTTAGATATCGCCCAAGCAATAACAACAGCGCCAGAAATAGCAACATCAGATTTGTGTGTAGGACTAGACGCCAAAGCCACTTGATCTATGAAATCGTCAAGGCTGTTTGTTGGTAATAAACACCCCATTGGAGACACGCGCATTGCCGCACCATTGGTCACACCGTTATTTTCTAACTTGCTGATGGACTCGCCTTCTTTTATTGCACGCATTGCAGCTTTTGAGCTGGGGCCAAATATGTTCTTATTAAACGCGTCAAAGTCATCAGCCCAAGTCAGTACATTCCTTGCAATCACTTCAGGGATAATCTGACCATCACATTCAATGATTGCATCCGCGAGCGCAAGCGCCATAGAAGTATCATCGGTAAACTGACAAGCAGTGAAATAACAAGCTGCGTTATTTTCTTTTGGACCATCAAGAAAACGATCAATCCAACCAAAGTGTGTTTTTACTCGGCTGCGTGGCCATAACTCAGAAGGCATGCCCATTGAATCACCAAGAGCTTGACCATAAAATGTACCGAGGATTCTGTCTTGTTTTGAAATCATCATTTTACTTACCAAAATAGAAGTTAAATAACCTGTCCAACCGAGATAGAGGATTGGACAGGGTTAAAGCTTAAGCTTGTGCTTTCTCTTGTGTTGTAGATGAGTCTGACTGATCACCAATTGTAATCGGTTTGATCTCGCCACTAGGCTCTCGGAAGAAGTACATAAATATTGCTAAGATAACGGCAATCATGATGCCACCGAACCCCCACATACCAGCCCAATCGAAAGTCAATCCATTTTGTGGAGTGTCGTAGGCAAACATTTTTTCCATGAGTACGCCACCAAGGCGGTAACCTAATAAGCTACCAATCCCTTGACAGCCAAGAGTAATCAAACCTTGAGCTGCTGTACGCATGTGTGCTGGTGCCTTCTTGTCTACATAAATGTATGCAGTTACAAAGTAGAAGTCGTAGCTAACACCATGTAGCAAAATGCCCAAGAACAATAATGAATATAGATACCATGTATCTGCGCTACCGTAGACGAAGAACCCATATCGAATTGCAGCTGTAGTAAGACCAAGAAGTAGAACCTTTTTAATACCAAGTCGTTTGGTGAAGAAAGGCAATGCGAGCATAAAGAAGATTTCAGAGAACTGACCTAGCGTCATCCAACCTGTCGCATTGCTCATTCCCACTTCTGTTAAGTAGCCATTGGCAAAGATGTAATAGAACGCAAGCGGCATACTAAACATGAATGAACAAACAAAAAATGCTAAGAAGTTTCTGTCTTTTAGCAGCACCATAGCATCGAGACCAAGTAATACTTTTAGATTTAGCTTACCAGTACTCTTAGGTGGCGTGTTTGGCAACGTTAATGCGAACACGCCTAATAATGCTGAGCTTAGAGCGGTAATAACGAGCGGGATATTGCTTGAAGAAATATCGCCATAGCCTAACCAAGATGGCAGAAATCCAATCGCGATGCCAGACGCAATCCAACCTATCGTGCCCATTACACGGATACGTGGGAAGTCACGTTCAACATCATCTACGTTAGAAAAGGCGATACTGTTGGTTAACGCTATCGTTGGCATATACGTTAGTGAGTAACCAAGTAAAAGCGGAAAGAAAGTGGCAAACTCAGTTTGTCGTGCAGCTAAGTACATGAGTACTGCACCAGCAAGCAACATAACAGAGAGTACTTTTTGTGCAGGGAAAAATCGGTCTGTTATCGAGCCTACTAAGATTGGCGATAATATCGCTGCAATAGCAGTACAAGCGTAAGACCAAGCAATCTCAGTTGGCGTAAATCCATTAGTACTGAGTATCTGCCATAGAGGAACGAACCAAGCGCCCCATATAAACCATTCAATGAACATCATTGAAGATAGTTTGATGTTAGTCGTTTTCATTGTTTATCCTTAGGTACTGTAGGGTACGGAGTGATGGTAATATTTAATGTAATACCAATACAATACCATTGCGATGCTTTTGTGATCGGTGATCCATTTAAGTATCGTATCAATGTGCTGACGAGATAAAGCTAATTGAGGTTTACTTAATCTTGGACATAAGCTTTGTGGCAAATTTTGTAGACTCGTTGATTGATCGCTTTATATCGTGGTTTTGGTGTTTATTTTATTTAATATCTAATGGATTTATATGATTCTATAAGCTCTTTCTAAACCCTATCCGATTCCTTTTTGTTTGAGTAAGTCATTTACCGTAAACCTTAACAACCATCGTAATGTCGGCATGCCTCATTCGCTGAATCCAATAATTCACCACAACGCTCCAAGCTAGGTGATAGTGGTCGGAGAGTCGCAACGTCCATGCGTATTACTTCAATATCGGAAAGGCAATGTCTGAGGGTTTTGAAAGTCTAGATTCTGTATGTTCAAAACTTAGTCCTTAAACATTAAGTATTACATTGCCCATGAAACTGCGAAGTGTTTCTGTCAGCTAGTTGGGCGTTTAGATATACGGCACTGACTTTGCCGTGTTAGTTCTCGTTGATGCGAAGAAAAAGCGAGAAGGGCACAGTGACCCAAAAGCATACAAGTGTGAGGAAAACTATCGCTATCAAGTGATGATTGAAGCAGGATTTTTCGATTTAGAGTTTTTGCCGAATGGTGGAACGGTTAAACGTCCTTGGTCGATTGCTTTGACAATATGGACCAAGAACAATTCAATCGCTTTATTCGTCTAAGAGACCCAGGTAAAACATGTATCAGTTGGGGTCGACATGTTGATAAACACTATGTTTTGGTGTGAGATTTATGCGGAGTGTTTCCACGATTTGTAATCTGAAAATCAGGTAAGTGATAGACCTTTCACATTAATTTTATGAGGTTACGTTGTAGTATGCCGTAGGTTAATGCTAATTATATGGAATCGTTCTAGTGGAAGGTTTCTGTATAACAACTGTTATGTTTAATGGAGTAATACGTTGATTTCAGGATTAAATCATATCACTCTCGCAGTCAGTGACTTGGAGCGTTCACTTAAGTTTTACATCGATACTTTGGGTTTTACTGGGCATGTGAAATGGGATAATG